>CAWJOW010000005.1:0-509598 GCA_963844595.1 uncultured Gammaproteobacteria bacterium | reverse complement strand
TGTTCCAGATCGCGCGGCGCGCATCCGCAGCGAGCCAGCACGCGAACGAAGCTCCGCGTCGCCGCACGGGCTTGGCTCTCGAGGGCCGAGGGTGCGGGGCGCGGCACACTCCGGCGGCGTCCGTAGCTCTTCGGAATCCGCTTCATGTCCTTCCGCGCCTCGGACCCTTTCGCCGCGCTCTCGAGACGCTGCGAGGCGGAGCATCTTCCTCGAATCGGTAGATCCCCACACCCATCCGGACCGTGCGCTCGCCCTTCCTGCGGGCGCGCTCACGCTGATGCATATCCGCGTCGATCTGAACCAGGACAGGATGCGCGAGGTGCCGGATGCGCTTGTCGAATGCCTCGATAGCGCTCGCCGGAAAGCGAGGGTTGCGTGAGTAGAGCTCGAGCCGCCCCCGCGCCGACCGACCCCGGCGGCTGTTGTACTCGAGCGTCTTCAGGAGCCCGAAGAGTCCCCGCAGAAAGGGCGTCATGCTCTCGCGGCCGCGATGGATGGTCACTCGATCGCGAGGCACATAGAGTCGACCGACGCGCTTTACCGCACCTCCCCGGATCAGGAACCGGAGAACCTCCCGCACATCGAGCTCGGAATCGACCTGCCGGGCGAGCGCTTCGATGGACAATCCCGCACCGCCCAGCGGCAGAGCTCTGGGACTGCCCCGCTCATCGAGACAGTTAGGATCTGAGAACCAGAGCCGCGATTTCTCACACCAGCTCAGGCAACAGCGCTACTTAAAGAGCTCGCCCCCTGGCCGCACCTCAAAGTGCTCGCGGAGTTCAGTCTCGAAACGGGGCTCCGGATGCGAAACGCCACCGGACTCACCTGGCCACAGGTCGATGTGCGCCGAAAGCTGCTGATCGTCCCCGCTGCGCGCGCGAAGGGTGGGGAGACGATTGCCATTCCACTATCCGTGAGAGCGCTGCGGATCCTGAAGGAGCAGCAAGGAAAGCACGACAGCTACGTCTTCACCTTCAAGCGAGCGCCGGGCGGGGGCGAGCTCCCGCTGTCGGATGCCAATGGCGCGATCTTCAAGGCGGCCGCGCGCCGCGCAGGCGTCCCCTGGCTGCGCTGGCACGACTTCCGCCATACCTGGGCGAGTTGGCACATCCAGGGTGGCACGCCTCCCCACATCCTGCAGGAGCTCGGCGGCTGGAAGTCCTATGAAATGGTGAAGCGCTACGGGCACCTCACGGTTGAGCACCTGCGGGCCTTCGCGGAGCATAAAAAGGGCTTACCAAATCGTGCATCGGCTCCGAGGCACGGTAAGCGTCCGGTCTTGGCCGCATTGACAGCTTCAAGCGGCGAGTCGTAGTGAGGGGAGCTGCTTGGCGACGTTCCAAGGCAGCAGTTCCTCGATGCGGTTGATGGGATGTTCGGCGATACGCTCGAGCAGGTAACGCAGATAGCCTTCCGGATCCAAGTCGTTGAGTTTCGCAGTGCCGAGGAGAGTGTAGATGGCCGCGGCGCGCGCTCCACCGTCATCGGATCCGGCAAAGAGCCAGTTCTTGCGGCCCAGGGCGACGGCGCGCAGTGCGCGTTCGGCGGCATTGTTATCGATCTCGAGCCGACCGTCATCGCGGTAGCGTGTGAGGGCCGTCCAGCGCGAGAGCGCGTAACGGATTGCCACGGCGAGCTCGCTCTTTTTCGATAACGCCGTGACCGTCGCGCGCAACCAGGCGTGCAAGGCCTCGAGCTCGGGTCCCGCACGTGCCTGGCGTACAGCGCGCCGCTCATCCGGTGGCTTGCCACGGACCTCCGTCTCGACCCCGTAGAGCCGGCCGATGCGATCGAGTGCTTCGGCGGCGATCGGGAAGGCATGCGCCACGTGCGCCACGTGGATCTCGTAGAACTTCCTGCGCACATGCGCCCAGCAAGCCGCTTCCTGGATCCGCTGGCCATAGAGGCGATCGAACCCGGCATAGGCATCCGCCTGCAGCACTCCGGTAAATGAGCTCAGATGTCCTTGGGGCCGCTCACCCTTGCGATCCGGGGAGTAACGGAACAGCACCGCAGCAGGTTCACTGCTGCCGGCGGGGCGCTCATCGCGCACATACGTCCACAGCCGCCCCTGCTTGGTGGTGCCGCGACCGGGGCAAAGCACCGGCATCGGGGTGTCATCGCCATGGATCTTCTGTGCGCCGAGCACATAGCGACCGAGGCATTCGACCAACGGAGCGAGCAACTCGCTCGCTGCACCCACCCAGTCGGCAAGCGTCGAGCGATCCAGCTGCAGCCCTTCCCGTGCGTAGATCTGGCTCTGCCGATAGAGCGGCAGATGGTCGGCGTACTTCGAGACCAGCACATGCGCGAGGAAGCCGGGACCGGCGAGTCCGCGCGCGATCGGCCGGCTCGGCGCGCTCGCCTGCACGATCTTCTGGCACTTGGCACAGGAGAACTTAGGCCTCACGTGGCGGATCACCTGGTAGCGTGCAGGCACGTACTCGAGCATCTCGCTCACATCCTCCCCGAGGCGGCGTAACGCTCCGCCACAGTCCGGACAGCTGCAGGCCGTCTCGTGAACCACGTCCTCGCGCGGCAGATGCGCCGGGAGCGGGTGTCGCGCCGGCTTCGCCGCAGGTTCTTTCGGTACCGGCCGCAGCGGCTCGGGGATCGCGGCGAGACTGGCCTCGAGGTCCTCGAGGGTGAGCTGCATCTGCGCGATCTTGGCATCGAGCTGCTCGGAGGAACGGCCGTACTTCATGCGCTTCAGGCATGCGATCTCAAAGCGCAGCTTCTCGAGCTCGAGCTTTTGGGAGATAAGGCGCGCTTCGGCGGCTTCGAGTGCGGCGCTTCGCTCGGCAAGCGCCGCGCTGTGCTGTGCTCGAGGACAATGCTCTTTAAGGCTTCGACGTCATTCGGCAGATCTGCCGCTTCAGGCATGCGCCATTATACCGCGTGCGCTCAGCGCCTGCAGCATAAAACACTATAAAAATAGGCCTTTCTACACCGCGAGCCGCGGCTCGTACGTGCGCTCAACGCGCCGCCAATCGATCCCTTCGAGCAACATCGACAGCTGCGCCGCACTCAAACTCACCACCCCGTGCGTCGCCTGCGGCCACACAAAACGACCGCGCTCGAGCCGCTTGGCAAACAGACACAGCCCATCCCCGCTCCACCACAGGATCTTCACCCGATCACCGGCTTTGCCCCGAAAGACAAACAGCTGCCCGGAGAAGGGATCCTCGGCGAGCTGCGTCTGCACGAGGGCGGCGAGTCCATCGAAGCCGTTGCGCATGTCGGTGGCGCCGGCTGCAAGCCACACCTTGACGCCCGCAGGCAGTGCAATCATCGCTGCACCAACAAGTCGATCACTCGTGAGAGGGCTGCGGCATCTATCCGCCCGTGCAACACAATGCTGTGACCGTTACTGAGCTTGATCTCGATGAGCCTGGAAGAACCCTTGGGCCGACCCCGCTTACTCGGTTCTGCCGGTGCGACTCGCTCGGTCGGCAGCACCGTGGGAGTACTGACCTTCACCGGCAGCATCGACGGGCTCCCCGGCGCAGCGTTCGGATCCAGCAGTCCACGCCGGTGCAGCTGTCGCCAGGCGAACACCTGGTTCGGGTTCACATCATGGCGGCGGGCGACCGTTGCGACGGAGGCGCCCTTGACGTGCGACTCCTGCACAATCCGGAGCTTCTCTTCGATCGTGTGCTGACGGCGAGGCCCGGTACGGCGCCCCAGCGAATCGATCTCGGCCCTCTGTGCTGCGCAGGTGTCCACCTAAGTCCTACGTGGACACCTGCATGTGCCCACTTAGCACATCATCTGCGTATTCCGCGCCAATGTGACCACTGATTCCGTTCGAACGTGACCGGCCGTTCCGGCCGAACGTGACCGCCGATTCTGCTCGAAGGTGACCGATTTTCGGCCGAGGCCGGAATCGATGGTCACGATGCCGGAAGGAGCGGTCACGTTGGCCCGGAATGGACCGTCGGATCTGCGCTGGAACTGAAGTTCGCTGGCAAGCTGCCCGGTTTTACCCGAGGGGAGCTCGATGTCAGCCAAACGGAGTGCCATGCGCAAGATCAAAGAGGTTCTGCGTCTCAAGTTCGAGGCGAAGTTTAGCCACGAGTGGATCGCCGCCACGACCGGGGTGTCCAAGGGCGCCGTCAGCAAGTACGTGCGTCGGGCGATCCAGCAGGGTCTCAGCTGGCCGCTGCGCGAGGAGCTGGATGACGGGCAGCTCGAAGCGCTGCTGTTCCGCACGGCCGCGCCACTGGAACAATACGCGCAGCCCGACTTCCCCTACATCCATCAGGAACTGAAGCGCCGGGGTGTGACGCTGCAGCTGTTGTGGGAGGAGTACCACGGCGCTCACGGCGCGCGAGCGTACCGCTACAGCCAGTTCTGCCTGCATTACCACCGCTTCCGCGACCACTTGGCGCGCTCGATGCGTCAGGTGCATCGCGCGGGCGAGAAGCTCTTCATCGACTACAGCGGCGACACCGTGGCGGTGATCGAGGCGGGCACGGGCGAGATCCGTGCGGCCGAGATCTTCGTCGCCGTGATGGGCGCATCCAAGTACACCTACGCGGAGGCCACCTGGACGCAGAGTCTGCCGGACTGGATCGCCTCGCACATCCGCACCCTGGAGTACCTGGGGGCGGTACCGGCTCTGTGGGTTCCGGATAACCTCAAGAGCGCCATCAAGAAGGCCTGTCGCTACGAGCCGGAGGCGACCTCTACCTACGAGGACCTGGCGCGTCATTACGGCACGGCGATTTTGCCGGCGCGTCCCTATCGGGCACGGGACAAGGCCGCCGTAGAGATGAGCGTGCTCGTGGTGCAGAGGTGGATCCTCGCGCGGCTGCGCAATCGGCAGTTCTTCTCGCTCACCGAGCTCAACACGGCCATCGCCGAACTGCTCCTCGTCCTCAATCGTCGCCCGTTCAAGAAGCTGCCCGGCTGTCGTGCCAGTGTGTTCGAGGCGATCGATCGTCCCGCCATGAAGCCCTTGCCCGAACGGCGCTACGAGTACGCCGAGTGGCGCAAGGCGCGCGCCGGCGTCGATTATCACGTCGAGGTCGAGCACCACTACTACAGCGTGCCGCATGCCCTCGTGCGCCAGGAGATCCACGTGCGCTTGACCGCCACCACGCTCGAGTGCTTCTTCAAGAGCCGACGGATCGCTGCGCACGTGCGCTCCTACGTTCCCGGCAAACACACCACGCTCGGCGAACACATGCCCGAGTCGCACCGTCGGCATCTGGAGTGGACGCCCGGGCGACTCTTGAACTGGGGGCAGAAGATCGGTGCGGGCACGCGCGCGGTCGTCGCGTGGCAGCTCGAGAATCGTCCGCACCCGGAGCAGGGTTACCGTGCGTGCCTGGGTCTGTTGAACCTCGCCAAGACCTACGGCGAGGAGCGCCTGGAGGCCGCGTGCCGCCGAGCGCTGGCCATGGGCTCGCCCACGCGCAAGCGCATCCTCGCGATCCTCGAGGCCAAGCTCGACCAGCACCCGGACCTGTTCCCCGCGGCCGAGAGCGCCGCACCAACCGCCGCGCACTCGCATCGCAACGTGCGCGGGGCGGAGTACTTCCGTTCCACCCTCACCACGACGGCGACCCCGTCGAGCCCCGAAGGAGACGATGACCCATGCTCATCCAACCCACCCTCGATACACTGAACCGCTTGAAGCTGCACGGCATGGCGCTCGCCCTGAGCGAGCAGATGGCCAACAGCGCCCTGCAACAGCTGGCCTTCGAAGAACGCGTGGCGCTGCTACTCGAGCGCGAAGTGCTGCAACGGGAGAATCGCCGTCTGGGGCGGCTCTTGAAGCTTGCCCAGTTCAAGGAACGCGATGCGGTCATCGAGGACGTCGACTTCCGCTCGCGCGCCGGACTCGACCGAGCGCAGCTGGCGAGCCTGTCCTCCTGCGAGTGGATCCGCTCAAATCAGAACCTCTTGATCCACGGGGCAACCGGCAGCGGCAAGACGTACCTGGCCTGCGCGCTCGCGCATCAGGCGTGTCGCGCGGGCTTGAGCGCCTGGTACGCGCGCGCACCACGGCTGTTCGAGGAGCTCAATCTCTGCCACGCCGACGGGAGCTTCCGCAAGCGCCTCGCTGCCCTCGCCAAGATCAACGTGCTCGTGATCGACGACTTCGCGATCTCGCCCCTCGGACCACGCGAGCGCAACGATCTGCTCGAACTCCTCGATGATCGGGTCGGCAGCCGCGCCACGATCGTCACGAGCCAGCTACCGATCGAGCACTGGCACGAGTACCTGAACGATCCGACTTTGGCCGATGCGATCTTGGACCGCTTGGTGCACCGCGCGCACCAGATCCACCTGCAGGAGAAGGAGTCCATACGCAAGCGTTACGCCGCCGAGGTCAGGAAAACCACAACGGCGACTGCCCGATGAGCAGTGGTGTCGCGCGTCAATGTCTTCCCTCGGCTCCGACCGCAAACGATCGTGGAGAGCTTCTGCCCGCCCTTCGGGCGGGCAGACTGCCCTACGGGTTCCCCGCAAAGCGAAAGATCGAAGATCCGGAAAGAAGCCGAAACGTTGACTGATCGTGACCAACCGGAGTAAGAAACTCACTCAGCGCCGATGCGGCGGAATGCCCGGTCACCTTCGGGCGGAATCGCCGGTCACAATCAGCGGAATACGCAATCATCGGCATCACAAGCTCAAAGGGCTACGCGGCCAAGACCGGACGCTTACTTAATAGTGATGGGCGAATTCGACGCAATCGCTACTTTCCAAGGCGCGCAGTGGCTATTGAAGTCATTACGGCAGGCGCCGCAACGACGACTTGTCGTGATTGGGCGCGGGAGTCATACGATTCAGTACGAGGCTGAGCGGACGCAGCTCTATCACGTAATGGCGGACTTTCTAAATGAGCGCGAGTAGGGGGCTGCGCTGCGGGCGACTGCCGGGCCATGAGGCAGCGTGCGGGAGTCTTGCGGGACTCGGTTGTGCTCAGTTGTGCTTCGTGGTGCCAAATTGCAACGGGCGCCCCTTGGCAAGTTACAGATTACCTTGAGCCAACAACCGCGCTCATAATGCCGGGGTCGAGGGTTCGAGTCCCTCCCTTTCCATTCACACAGTTACGCTATCCTCCGAGCACATGCAGCACCGAGCGCGCGCGAGATTCGCGGGACTTCGCCGCTAAGTTGGCGCTGCTCAAGAGAGTTCCGAGTTCGTCGCAGTTGACGCTATCCGTCTCGCCGGCGCGACATACGAAGCACGTTGTCGCGGTGATATTCAAGGAACCGCCGTTGGCCTTCAGAGAATGCGCCAACGTTGATAGTTGAGCGGGTAGGAATGCCCATGCGTCGCAAAGAAATGGGATCTGCTACCGGCGACACGATGAGCTCGCCGCCCTTCTCGAACGAGATGAAACCCTTGTCGAACAGGTGGTCGATAGTGGGTGTCAGTAGCAGACCGTTCTCCCCATTTAGCCGTTCATCGTTCGAGCTATCGCGCCATGGTTTAACGTGACTTGCGATCAAGTGCTCACGACGCTCGACTTTGGTCACACGGCAGGCGCGCTCGATGAGCTGAACATTAGTGCGGAACACCCCCTGGCCTCGCCGAGACAGGACCAGGGCCTCACGCTCGGTTTCAGCCAGCAGGCGATCGTTCCGAATTGCAGCCTCTACCCGACGCTCCCATTCTTCGAGCGTTGGCTCGGGGGACGGGCTGAGGCGCTCGGCACGCTGCACATTGGCTCCGACTTCGGATATTTGGTGGGCTTCGCTGCCGATCAGTCGAAAGATAACCGCAGTAAACCCCGCGCCGACGGCGGTCAGGTACACACTCTGTAAGCCATCGCCGCTGGGGCGCAACGGAGCATATTTCTCCGGTAGTAAGCTGCGTAGTTCAGCGATATGTTCTTTCGGTCTAATCCGGTTCGCGAGCTCGCGAAAGGTCACGTCAACCTTCCATCCGATTGCCTCCCAATACGAGCCTGCACTCCCAAACTCCGTCGGCTTGGGACTTTCGTAACAATACGAACGGGCGATGCCGATTGCCGCTATGCGGGTATCGAAGAAGGAGAGGATGATGTCCCCGGGCGCGACTTCTCGCATCGACTCGTAGAAGGGGTTCCGTTGATCGTTGGTTTTGCGCTTCGGTGACCAGAGGTAGCCGCCGTCGATCTCCTGGCGGTAGGTCTGATTTTGGTTGACCCACCAGTAGCGCATGAGATCAATAGTCCACCGTGGTTGCCGCGGTTGGCAATATTTGCGAGACAGCGGTGCAGGGTGCCCCAACGGGTCGGCGGGCTAGATCTGGATGGGCCCTCGGCACGCTGGATAACGACTGCATCCCCAGAACTCCTTGCCGGCGCGCGAACCCTTTTTCGCTACGCGCCGCATCATTGTGGAGCCGCATTTCGGACAGGAAGCCATAACAACGCCGGCTATTTGACCGGCTTCGGATTTCTCGAGCATCTCCTCAAGCTGCTGACCGTCGATAAGTTCGACTGAGCAGCTGGCCCCGAAGGCCCGGGCCTCTGCAGTAAATGAGCCCGACGTGACGATGAACCCGCCAGCGGTGGCTCGCGCGGCGATCACGCCGTTGAGCTCTCGAACAACCGTGACCCCGACACTTTGAGCTCGCCAGTGCTTGCACTGCACAAGGTAAGTGCGCCGGTTCCTCGCCAAAACAAGATCGACGCCTCCATCGCCGGATCGACGGCCCGTCTCTTGGGCCTCATATCCTTGTCGTCGGAAGGCCTCCCCGATGAGCCGCTCGAACTGCGACCAGGACAGGCGGCGGATTTCGTCGATGCCACCTGTCTGAGCCCGCTGATGTAATGACGCCGCCTGAGAGCGACGTAAGGCCGAGATCAGTGCGGCCATTAGCAACGCTAAGGGAACTACGATTCCCAGGAGGCGCAGTATCATGCCAGCGAGATTGCGGGCGGCGAAGCCACCGACGCCCGTCAGTCCTGCAGGCGGCGTTGGGGTGATGAGGAGCTGCGCCAAGCCTTGAAGCAGCACTGCGGACGCGAGCGCTGCGGCGAGGCACGTCTTCCAAGAGAATCGCGTGCCCAGATCGAGCAGGTCCTCAACCAAACCTCGTCGTGCAGCCATCACCGGCTCCGGCACCTTCGGTAGCTGGATCCTGCCGGTTTCTATGTCCAGCATCCGTGAAGCCCGTTCAGGTGCCGGCGCCTGAGGGCTGCCTAGCCTGCGGTTCCCCAGAGCCCACGCACTAGTTGCGGCAGCAGCTGGCCGGCAGGTCCCCGAAGTGGGGATGCGACCGCTCCATTCGCCTCGGTTCGAACCCTGACCCCGACGGGCTAGTCATGAGCATCCAACTCTGCAAGCGCCGTCGCAGTCAGGTCGATGTCGGCACGAGCGATCCTGAGAGCCTGCGCCGCACGTCGCCAGTGTCGCGTCTCGTTCAGGACTTCCGCGACGATCGCCCGACCGCGGTCCTTTGATTCGACATACCACTCGGCGGTCTCGATGACGGTAGCAAGACTCGGACGGTTGTCCGACTCGTCGATGTTCAGGACGTGATCGGCGCGATCTATGTTCGGATTCAGATCGAAGGCGGGGGCGAGCCGCCACCCCGTGGGTGTGAGAAGAAACCCATGGTTCCTTAAGTGATCATCGCGGTTGCCGATCGCGACGTTGAACGCCACTCGCCGGAAGAGCTGCTCGAGATCGGAATCGATGTGATCCTTGGCTCCGCGCGACTGTACAAACTCCGCAAGGTCCAAGTAACTCGTGCCCTCGCTCTGATCCCGGCGCAGCAGGGCCATCGCGGACGCGTAGAAGCGCCGGGAGTCGGACGAACGATCGAAGCGGCGTACGCAGAAGGTATGGTACTCGCCGCTGAAGCGGCGCAGCTCAGACTGCGGCACCTCGATTCCGACGCGGGCGGCCAGCTGCTGCGCGAGTGCCTCCCAGGCTCCTACATCGCGCGTGTCATCGTGCGCGGGAAACTTCGCGATCCATAAGCTTCCATTGGTTTCGGTGAAGCTCGCCTTCGGGCGAGCACCGCCGAGCGACGCCCCGGGGGCCACCAGGACTTTCAGCCACCGTCGCAGTGCTGTGAGATCGTCGATGCGCTTCGCGCTGATCTCGCGTGCCACGACCTCGAGCTCCCTAAGATTCGCGACCGGCGGCACGGTCAAGGTATCGTGCGCGAGAAAGGCCTCCTCGCCAGGGCGACGGTAGCGCAGTGCGCCCTGGCGGCTTACATCCTCGACGCCTAAGAGAAAGTCCCAGGCATAGAGTGTCCTGGGCCTACGGCCCTCATCCTTTGCGGCGAGGGCTTCACGGCGCTTCATGAGGGTTTGACCCCAGCGATCGGGAGCGGAGTCGGCAAAGACGCGGAAGTTGCCGGCTTCGGCGTTCGGGAAGTAGGTCCCTTCGCCCAAGGAGAGATCGGGGTCGAGCGCGAAGGCCTGAGGATTCTGGAGCCAGGCTGTCTCATAGACGAAGCGCAGTGTTCCGCGATCGTGAGAGAGGGTGCCGACGCGCGTTCGCTCGAGAAAGTCGGCATCCAGCCAGACTTCCACTTCATCCGTCACGGCGCCTGCCCTTTGTGTTCTGAGGTCCTGATGCGCGCGCGCCGCGGCGCCTTCGTACCGGGAGGGCTTGGTCCTGAAGGAGTCGGCCTGCCTTGTCATCGCCTGCGATGAGGTCAAGGTCGCCTCCGAGTCCGAGGACTGAGAGAACCCGCAGGAGGGTTCCGAGTGCGATCGCGGGACTTCCAGCTTCGGCCCGAAAGAGCGTCATGCGCGAGATACCGGCACGCTGACAGGTAATGTCGATCGTGAGTTTGCGGCGCAGGCGCGCAAGCCTCAGGCGCTCACCGAGCGCCGCGAGGATGCGCTTTTGGGTCGGGTAGAAGGGCGGTTGCTTGGCCGGCATGTATCACAATATAGACTAATCACTATATTTAGTCCAAAACGAGATACACAATAGCGCTAGTCAGAATGGAACGACCGGCTCCCGATTTGCAAAGCGCGGATTACGCTTTGGATCGGGTAAGACCCGCGGCGCAGAGCCGCATACAAATGGGAGCCGGCGATGAAGAACGTACGATTTGTGGGGCTTGATGTCCATGCGGAGACGATTGCCGTGGCGGTGGCGGAGTCGAGCGGCGAGGTGCGCAGCCTCGGGATTATTCCCAATCGCGCTGAGAGTCGTTGGGCGACTGATCCGCAAGCTCGGCAACCCTGAGCAACTGCGGGTGTGCTACGAGGCGGGCCCGACGGGGTACGTGCTGTACTGGCAGCTGGCGGAGCTGGGGGTGAAGTGCGAGGTGGTCGCCCCGACGCTTGGTGCCGGTGAAAGCCGGCGATCGGGTCAAGACCGATCGGCGCGATGCCGAGAAGCTTGCCCGCAACTACCGCGCTGGAGAGCTCACTCCCGTGTGGGTGCCGGATGCGGCGCATGAGGCGCTGCGGGATCTGGTGCGCGCGCGGCTGGCGGCCAAGCGCGATCAGCTGCGCGCTCGTCACCGTTTGAGCAAGTTTCTGCTGCGCCACGGACGACGCGCCCCCGAGGGCAGCACGCCCGTGGAGCGAGAAGTACCTGAACTGGATCAAGGCTCACGTGCGCTTCGAGCACGCACGCCCAGGAACTCACCCTCGGTGACTATCTGCACGAGGTCGAGCATGCCGCCGAACGCATCGTGCGGCTCGAGCGTTCGATCGATGCCTCGATCGAGACGACTGCCGGTGAAGATGCGCGCGGTGATCGAGGCGCTGCAGAGCCTGCGCGGCATCGCCCAGATCAGCGCCGTGTCGATCATGGCCGAGGTGGGGGAGCTGTCGCGCTTTGCGCACCCGCGCCAGCTGATGGGCTACTCCGGGGCGGTCTCGTCGTGAGCACTCCAGCGGCCCACGCATCCGCCGCGGGCCGATCAGCAAAGCGGGCAACGCCCATCTGCGGCGCATCGTGGTGGAAGCGGCCTGGGCTTACCGGCACCGCCCGGCGGTGGGCCAGGCGCTCGCCGCCCGGCAGCGCCACAGCAGTGCGGCCGTAACCGCCCTCGCCTGGAAGGCTCAGCAACGACTGCATCAGCGCTACGTGCGACTCATGGGTCGTGGCAAGAACAAGCAGCAGACCATCACCGCCGTGGGGCGCGAGCTGCTGGGCTTCATCTGGGCGATCGGCGTGCACGTGGAACGGGAAGCCAACCTTGCGCTGCGCCAGGCCGCCTGAACCGAAGACCCCATCCAGGAATGTAGAAGGTGAAAAGCGCAAGCAGACAGCGGCTGTGGTGGCACGCGGTAAAGGAGAACCCTCGACGAGTTCTATGCGGTAGCCTCCGGGCCGAACCCGCGCCTCTAGTCGCAAGGCAGCTCCCGACGGATCACGACCATGATGGCGAGTGCTCACACTCGATCCACGAATATCAGAGTGATCAACCGTCGCACATCGCCGCCGCGGCCGCTGTCTGCTTGCGCTTGATCCTTCAAGAATCATGAAGACGACCGATCACCCACTCCTTGACCGGTCGTTCCATATCAGAACTCGCGGTTGACCAATAAAATCAAGTTGTAGGTCAACCAGACGCAGCGCCCGCAGGCGACCTGCGCATGAGGCACTCGATTTGACCTGCATCTGTCCGTCGCGAGCGCCGGCGCCCGCGACGGCGGCCGAGTCTGCCGTGGAGCCAACCCGCCTCACGAGCAGGACCAGGCGCCGCTTCGGGTGGGCCGCCATCATCGCCGCCGCCCTGCTACTCGCCTACACCGGACTCAGGTTGGGTTACCCGCCGGCGCAGCCATGGCGCAATCCGCTCGCGAATGCCACGTTCACGGGTCTCACCGATTGGCCGGGCATCGAGCAGGCGGCGGAGATCTCGCGGGACGGCCGATGGGTGGCTTTCCTTGCAGACCACGACGGACAGATAGACGCATGGCTGACCCGGATCGGCAGCGGCAGCTACCGCAACCTGACCCGTGGTAGCCGCAGCGAGCTCGTCAATCCCTCGATACGAACGCTCGGCTTCTCAGCCGACGGCTCGCTGGTCACGATTTGGACCCGCCGCGGCGGGCCCGCCGTTTAGCCTTCAGTCCTGACGCTCGCTCGATAGTGGTGCTCCGCGGCGATGTGGGGCACAAGAACTTCTGGCTCGTGGACCTTAGCACCGGAGCGGAACGGCAGCTCACCGAGCTGCCGCCGGACGTCGTCATCCGCGACTTCGACCTGTCACGCGATGGTACCGCGATCCTCTTCGACCGCATCCAGGAGAGCTCGCGGATCGCGTTGATCGACCCGGGCGGTTAGACCTGATCGAGCAGGTCGCGATCGGTGAAGTCAATTTCATCGAGGCAGTCCGCTGCGAGACGTACTGGGCGATGCGCTCGCGCGCTATCGGGAGTAGACCAGAGTCCCTTCTTTCCACCGCTCACTGAAGCGCCTGACTCGGCAGGAGACGATCGCTCTCCTTCTTAACCACGGCATAACATTCGCAACACAGCTTCTCGAGTTTCGGCCGGTCCAGGACCGTGATCCTGCCGCGGCTGTATTCGATCACGCCAAGTTTCTGCAACTTGCCAGCGGCTTCGGTGACACCTTCACGGCGGACGCCGAGCATGTCGGCGATCAGTTCCTGCGTCATGGTTAACTGGTTGGCTGACAGCCGATCAAGAGAGAGCAGCAGCCAGCGACACAGCTGTTGGTCCACCGAGTGATGACGATTGCACACTGCAGTCTGCGCCATCTGCGTGATCAGGGCCTGCGTGTAGCGCAGCAGCAGAAGTTGCAGCTCCCCATTGCGATGGAACTCGTCCTTGAGCTGCTGTCCGATCAGCCGATAAGCGTGCCCGGCGCTCTGCACGATCGCCCGACTCGGGGTCGTTTCACCGCCCATGAACAGCGCGATGCCAATCAGGCCTTCATTGCCAACCACCGAGATTTCCGCTGACGCGCCATCGGCCAGAACGTACAACAGGGATACGATGGAGTCGGTCGGAAAGTAAACGTGGCGCAGGGCATCGCCGGACTCGTACAAGACTTTGCCGAGCGGCAGCGGAACCAGCCGCAGGTGCGGGTAGATCCGTTCGCGCTCGGCGGGTGATAGCGCAGCGAGCAGGTGATTTTGCTGCGGATCGTGGGAGCCGGGCATGGAGAGCCTCACGCTGGTCAACCACGGCGATATTCAATGCCCAGAGTGTAGCTGAAATTCCGAGGACACCTGTGTTCGATAGGGAACAAGTCTGTTCGGAGGAGAACATAATTGCTTGTTTTTCCTGCACTAAATTATACTGGCCAATTCGCACAGTAGCCTTCGACCGGACCACGTCCGGAATCCGCCGAAGCTCGAAGAATGGCTCCCCGAAGGAGTTGCACACACGGGCACGCTGGGGAGTTCTTAATTGGTTCGCGCAAGACAAGCTTCGGATCCGAACCACCTGCTTGCTGCGTTGCCACGCAAGGATTACCTGGGACTGCTTCCCGTGCTGGAACCGGTCAAGCTGGCCTTCGGGGAGATTCTCTATGAATCCCAGTCTCAGATTCGAGAGGTGTATTTTCCCAACGACTGCTTCGTCTCAATGCTGACTACCGTGGATGAGGGCAAGGCTGCGGA
This sequence comes from uncultured Gammaproteobacteria bacterium, assembly GCA_963844595.1. Lineage (GTDB taxonomy): Bacteria > Pseudomonadota > Gammaproteobacteria > Steroidobacterales > Steroidobacteraceae > 13-2-20CM-66-19. The sequence goes on along the minus strand of CAWJOW010000005.1, from coordinate 495,078 downwards.
AGTCGGACTCATCGGTTCTGAGGGCATGATCGGCGTCCCTATGGCGCTGGGGGTCGCTGTCTCGCCTTTTCGGGCGGTGGTACAAGGCGAAGGCACAGCGATGCGGATGACGACAGTAGACTTTCGCCGCCATTTCAGCACCAGCGCAGCGTTGAAGAGAGAGGTGTTCCTGTTTACCCACTTGCTCATGATCCAGATCGCGCAGACCGCGGCGTGCAACCGCTTCCACCATATCAACCAGCGCCTAGCCCGTTGGTTGTTGATGACCCGCGATCGCGTCAGCTCCAACGAGTTTCGCATTCCGCAGGAATTTCTTGCGCTCATGCTGGGCGTGCGGCGAGTGGGCATCAGCGTGGCAATGTGCGCCCTGCGGGACCGCGAGGTCATCTCCTACCGGCGCGGCACCATCAGGATCCTCGACCAAGGTGGGCTCGTAGCAGCTGCCTGCAGCTGCTACAGAACTGTCAAGGACACGTATTCCCGCGCGCAAGCTCACGAGGGAAATCCTCGGCCAGCCCAACACAAGTAACACGAGCGGCACTGCGCATCGGTCGAAGCAAAGATAAGGCCGACCCGCGAGCAGGCGGCCGTGATTCGTTCAGTGCAGCACCGGCGTTGACTGCCGCGCTGGTGGAACATCCTCGAGCTCATTCAGCAATCTGCCTCTGCAAACGATCAGAGCGGGCTCGCTTCCTCGTCGACGCCGGTTGACACACGGGCGCGGCGATCGTGGCCTGACGCCTCGTTTTGCTCACTGGAATGTCCGCCGCAAACCAGACTGCGGAATCAGCGCACCATCGAGATAGAATCCCCGGGACGTCGCGCGAAGTCGTTCATGGACGGTCAATCAGCACACAGTCTGTTGCTTCACGGTATGACCGTAGTCGCCCTGGTTATTCATATTGCTGGGGGCGCGGTCGGCCTTGTTTCTGGGACTATAGCCGCATTCGCGCGCAAGGGAGGGTATCTACACCGCAAGGCCGGAACCGTCTTTGTTGCTTCCACGGTGGTTATGGCGGTGTTCGCCATTTATCTTGGGTTTGCAGTCCCCGACCAGATCACAAATGTGTTCATCGGCACGTTTGCCTTGTACCTGGTGGTAACTGCCTGGATGACTGTCCGCCGAAGAGAGGGCGCCTCCGGAATCTTCGAAAGGTTCGCCTTCGTAGTCGCCCTCTGTCTTTGTGCACCCTTTGCTATTCTGACGTTTCAGTTAGCAGTTGGCTTGCCTCCCTTGTTTACGAGCGCGGTGCCTTTCAAGGGCCCGGTTCTCATCGCAATTTACGCGTTAACGACCGTGCTTGCGCTCGCGGTGATCGGCGATGCCAGGGTTGCCTTCGCCGGTGGGCTCTCAGGCTCGCCGCGTATATCGCGACATTTGTGGCGCATGTGCCTCGGGCTCACGCTGGCCTTTGGTTCGGGCTTCACGAACGGATTTGCGCGGCTTTTGCCCGGCCCTTATCACGTGCCGACAAGTTTCTTCCTGCCGCAGTTTCTGCCCTTGGGCTTGATGATATTTTGGATGATCCGCGTGCGCTCCGCTGGCTGGCGCAATCGTAACGCGGTGGCAGTACCGTAAAGATTAGTCTGAGCCAGCTTCTCGATACCGGCCCCTCCTTGGCGGCACTTTTGGTACGTAAATTACGAGAAGGCAACAACGGCTCGAACCCGGCCGCCTCGAGACACACGCGGACGGCCGCCACGATTGCGGGTTCGTCATCGGCGACGAGAATTTGCACCGTCTGGCATCCCCCCATGTTCGCTCGTTCCGTTTGCTCTCGGGGCGATCTTGAGGCGCCCCTGGCGTTCTGGGTCGGTACACGGATCCGGCGTCGGATCAGGGGCTCTGTCCCGCAAGCTGTCGCCGGCGGTGCACCTCGACGCGCTCACCCACCTTGCGGATGTAGTCGCGAGCCTCGTCCGGATCGTCCGTGGTCGGAAGGTCGGGCAGGTTCGGCACGGTGTCCAGCGTGCCGACGGCGGCCTCGAGCTCTTCGGGTTGCATCCCGGATCGATAGTTGTTGAGCGCATGGTCGATCTGAGCCGCGATGCGAGCGAAGCCATGCAGGGAGGGCGGAGCCGGAGCTCCCGGCTGTGCCGGCGGTGGAGGGATCGAGTCGAGGTCGTTTGCATCCGGGAGCGCCGCAGGCGTTTCGGTGCGCAGGGGTCCCTTGAGGAATGGAAGCAGTGAGTTTGAGGTGCCTGCGGCATCCCGTGCTGTGAGGTTTCCGGGCAGCCCGAAGAGCTCAAAGACACTACGGATGATGGATGCGTGGTCATAGGTCGTGTGCGACACCGAACCCGGCAGCACCCAGGGAGAGACCACCACGGCGGGCACGCGCGGTCCGAAGCGCCGGAAGTCGAAGGCCGGATTCGGGTTCGGCGGATGCTTCGTCTTGTCGATGTTGAGCGGTGCATCGCCCGGCGGTACGCAGTCGGGCGGGTGCCACTGATCGTAAAAGCCCCCATGCTCGTCGTAGACGATGACGAGCATGGACTTCTCCCAGACGGCGGGATTGCCCATTACTGCGGCGGCGACATCGTGGACCAGCTGCTCCCCGGCGCTGATCTTGCCCGGAGGATGCTGGCAATCGCTTGTCCAGAAGTTGGTCAGTATTCCGTAGTCGGGTTCGATGAAGGTGTAGTTCGCGACGTCGCCACCGCTTATATCGCCCGCAAGGTCCTTGTTGCTGCGGAATCTGTCCGGGCTGGCGACGAACACCGAGGGCATCGTGTTGATGGCACAGACCTGCGGAAAGAGATCGCCGTGGTAAATCCGCCAGGTGCAGCCGGCATTCTCGAGCGCCTGATAGATGGTGCCGTGCTCGAACGAGAAGCCGAGCTTGCGCCTGGTCATTGCCTTGATCAGGGCGGGATTCGAGGGACTGTTCGCGAGCCCTCCGGACGAGGCCGCGTGAACGAAGAAGCGATTCGGCCAGGTCGGCCCTGGCATCGGGGAGAACCACTGATCGCAGACCAGGAACTCGTGCGCGAGGTGCGCGAGCACGGGGATGAGCGCAGGCTTGGCGCACGCCATGGCCTCCGGCCAGTCCTTGTCGGCGAACCCCTGCATCGTAACCGGACGGGGGCCGGCGACCCGCGGTGCGTGATACATCTGCCAGTCGACGTCCTCGAACTCGTGTCCCGGGTCCGACCACAGACGGTCCGGGGTGGTATCGCTCATCGGCACGACCGAGCCCGCCGTCTTTCCGGGGTTCGTCATCGAGGTGTTCACGCCCTGGAGCCCGGGGATCCCGGAGTAGGCAAAGAAGTGATCGAAAGATCGGTTCTCGAGCATCAGGACGAACACATGTTCGATGGAATCGCTCAATGCCCCCTCACCCGGGCGTGTCTCGAGGCCGCCCTTGAATGTGGAAAACGAGGTCCTAACCCCATTGTCTCATTTCGATCATGGGGAGTCCGCCCGTGCATCTGCGGGGCGGTCGGCAGCGCACCGGAATGGGGTCGTTAGACCGAAAAAATCTCACGCATATACGCGTTCGAGCAGATCAAGCGGCACCGCGCCCGGCAGCAACATTGCATCGTGGAATTTACGTATGTCGTACCTGGTGCCAAGCGCCTGCTGCGCGCGCTCGCGCTGCGACAGGAACGTGAGCTTGCCCAGCATGTAGGTGCACGCTTGCCCCGGCCACACGCAGTAGCGCTCGACCTCGGTCACGACAGCGGTTTCGGGATCGCCGAGCGTGTCTGCGAAGTACTGCACCGCCTTTTCCCGGGTCCATCTCTGGCTGTGCAGACCCGTATCAACCACTAAACGCACCGCGCGGAACATCGAGTCGTGCAGCTGTCCGATGTGGCCGGGAGGATCATCGTGATACTCGCCCATCTCGGCGGCCAGCTGCTCGGCGTACAGCGCCCACCCCTCGATATATGCGCTGTAGAACGACACCTTGCGGATCAGGGGCAGGTTTGCCTCCTGCTGAATGGACAGCTGCAGATGGTGTCCGGGGATGCTCTCGTGATAAGTGAGGGTCGGCAGCATCCACTTGGGCTGCTCGGTGGTATCGCGCAGGTTGATCCAATAGATGCCGGGACGTTTGCCGTCGAGAGAGGCATTGTTGTAATAGCCACCGGGCGCGCCGGCTTCGATCTCCTTGGGCACACGCTTGATCTCGACATTGGCCTTCGGCAGGGTGCCGAAATAGCGCGGCAACTTGGCCCGCACCCGTTGCACGCGCGCGTTGAGATCCGCGAGCAGGGTTTCCTTCGCAGCGTCCGTGTTGGCGTAGAGGAATCTCGGGTCCTTGAACATCGCGCGCAGCCGTTCGCCCACGGTGCCCTGCGTCATGCCGATTTTTCGCATCAGCGTATCGATGCGCGCCGCGTGGTCCTTGACCAGCTCGAGTCCCAACTGATGAATCTCTGCGGGCTTTTTGCCCGTGGTTGCCCAGATGGCGAGCGATGCGGCGTAGTAGGCTTCACCGTCGGGCAGCCGCCACACGCCGGCATCGTGCGTTGCCTTCTTTTGCATCTCGGTGACTACGGCGATCTGGCGTTCGAGCGCGGGGTAAATCCGGCCCTGCACGAGGCGACTTGCCTGCTGGGCGTAATCGCCCGGAATGTTCTTTTCTTTGGCACGGCGCACGACCGAGGTGGTGAGCGGGGACTCCTCGGCCGGCGGCGCTCGCAGGGCCTGCATCTGCGTCAGCGTCTTCGCGAGCGAGAAGTCAGGTGGCGCAACCCCCAGGCCCGTGTCGTGGCGCGCGACCTCGACCTCCTGATCGAGCAAGGTCGCAAAACCTGCGAGGCGCGCGATGTACGCATCCGCATCCGCCTTCGTCTCGATGGTGTGCTGATTATCAAGAAACGAGGGTAGCTGCTGGTAGCTGCCGTTGAGCTGGCAGAGCACATAGGGCTGGCCGGCCCCGCCGGGGCCGTAACTGAATGTCCGGTTGGCCTCATCGTTGGTGCGCAGGCCGTACATGACCACGTCGTAACTGATCGCATCGGATGCACGCAGGCTGGCGCGGTCAAAAGCCCGGAGCCGCTCGAGCTGACTCGCCACCAGTGCCTTCTGCCGCTGGATTCCTGCTTCGGAGCCGTCGTCGATCTGGCTCTTTTGCCGTGTGCGTGCCCCGGTATCCATACCGAGGCTCGTGACGAAAAGAGGCGAAATATCCAGATTCTCCTTCATGAACTGGTCGAACAGCGCGTTGAGCCGCCTCGAGCTGTCGGTGTCCTGTGGCAGTGCGCGCGCCGCGGAAGCGACTGCGGCGAAGGCGGTGGCGATCATCATGGTGCGGCGGTCCATTGAAACCTCTTGTTATATGGGTGTCGGCCGATCTTTTAGCCTGACACAACCCGACGGAAACCGGGGCGCCCGCTGAGGCCAGCCGAGGGCACGGGACGTCGAAGCGTTACGCTATGCAGCGGAGGCCGGAGCGGTACAGTAACCCAAACGAGACGGTCCGCGCTGCGGCGCGGCACGGGAACTGGCGAACCTCGGCGCCTTCCCGGGCGACCGCTACAATCGTGGCGCATGAAGAACCCACGCCTGAACGCGGTATCGGCGCTTGTCGTGTTCATTCTTCTTTATTGCGCCGCCGGTGCGGGGACTCATTTCCTCGGTGGTTTCCTGCATGGGTACCTGCATCTGCAAGGCGTTCGGCAACGGGCGGCTCTCACGCTCTCGATGAGCGTGTTGCTGCTCTGGGCAATGTTCCTGATCGTGTACCTGATCCTGCGCCTGCGCGGCCAGACACTTGAGTCCATTGGCTGGCGCGGTGCTGCACCTTGGCGCGGGTGGCTGGCCGCGATCGTGTTGCTCATTCTGTACGCGGGTCTCACGCTCGCAGGTCCCCTGCGCAACGCGCCGTATCTTTCCGACTGGTCGCTGTTTCGGGTCATCACTGCGCTGGCCGCGGGACTCTCGGCCGGGGTCTGCGAGGAGACGATCTTTCGCGGCTTTCTGATGACGCAGTCGCGCGATGCCGGATTGCCTGTCGTTGGGCAGATTCTGCTCTCCGGACTGCTCTTCGGCCTGGCTCACGCTGGCTGGGGTGGCCTGACCGGTCACGTGAGCATGGCTGCGCTCGTGGGCTCGGTGGGTACCACCTTCGTACTCGGGGTGTTGTTTGCGGTCGTTTACGTGATGAGCCGCCGCAGCCTGTTGCCCGTCGTTGTCGCCCACGCCGGGATCGATCTATTGATCGAGCCCTGGCTCATTCTTTATGCGCTGCGAGGTGGATTTGCGGCGTAGTCCCCACGGTGCCGGGGACGGCCTCACCGCCGCCGCCGCGCGGCGCACGGCCCTGCGCTTCGTGCTGCTGATCGGGGTGTTGAGCTTCTTCGCGGACTTCGCGTACGAGGGCTCGCGCAGCATTCTCGGGCCCTATCTCGGCTCGCTGGCCGCGAGCGCGACCGTCATCGCGGTGGTCACCGGCTTCGGCGAGCTGGCCGGCTATGCCCTGAGACTCCTCTCGGGTCGTCTCGCCGATCTGACGCGCCAGTTCTGGCCCATCACGATCTTCGGCTACGTGGTGCAGATGACGGCGGTGCCGGCGCTGGCGCTCACGCACACTTGGCCGGCCGCCGCGGCGCTTATCGTTCTCGAGCGCGCCGGCAGGGCCATCCGCAATCCGCCGCGCGATGTGATGCTCTCTCATGCGGGCAAGCACGTCGGCTACGGCTGGGTCTTTGGCCTCCACGAGGGGTTCGATCAGTGCGGCGCGCTCTTAGGGCCCCTGCTGGTCGCCGCGGTGCTGGCTCATCAAGGGAACTACACCCAAGCCTTTGCGCTTCTCCTGGTCCCGGCCGTGATCACGATCGGGTTCCTGCTGCTGGCGCGCGTCCTTTATCCGCGCCCGCAGGATCTCGAGTCCGCGCCCCCTGACGTGCACGCCCGCGGCCTGCCGGCGACCTATTGGGTATATCTCGCGGGCGCGGCGCTGGTCGCCGCGGGCTTCGTCGACTATCCGCTCATCGCCTATCACCTGACGCGCGAGCGGGTGCTCTCGGGTTCCGGGGCTGCGATCTTCTACTCGGTGGCGATGGCGGTGAGCGGCGGCGGGTCGCTCGTCTTCGGACGGCTCTTCGACCGCTTCGGATTCCAGGTGCTGATCGTGCTGACGATCCTCTCGGCCGCCTTTGCGCCGCTCGTGTTTCTCGGCGGTTTCGGGCTCGCGTTGGCCGGCGCGGCCCTCTGGGGGCTCGGCATGGGCGTGCATGAGTCGATCATTCCGGCCGCGGTATCGCACATGGTGCGACCGGAGCGCCGCGCCTCCGCCTTCGGCCTCTTTACGGCCGGCTACGGCATATTCTGGTTCCTGGGGAGCGCTGCGATCGGACTCCTCTACGACCGGTCGATCGGTGCGGCCATTGCCTTCTGTGTCATCGCGGAGCTGGCGGCGGTGCCGCTTTTCGTCTGGGTGGCGCGTCGGTCCAGGGTCTCGCCCGCATAGCCGGTCGGAGCTCCTGCCATGTTTAGCCGGAGGGAATAGCGATGAGAAAAAGCACAAGAAATCTGAGTATTGTTCTCGTAATCGTGGTGTCACTGCGCGTCTGGGTGGGCCCACAAGAGGTCAACGCTCAGGCGAGTCCCGCATTGAATGCATCAGTTTCGAGCGCGTCGTACCCCGGGCGCTGGGACTTGACCATAAAGACTCCGACCCAGGAGCGGCCGTCGTGGATCGAGTTGTCGGAGGACAAGGGTCGGCTGCAAGGTTTGATGGTCGGACTTTGGGGCCACGCGACCCCGACGGGGGAGATTCAAGTCAAAGACGGGGAGATTGAGTTCTCCGTGCCCACGGGCGAAGGCTTCCCCGAGGGGACGCGGTTCAATGGCAGGATCGCCCGCGGCGAGCTCGCGGGGACTGCGACAACGCTCGACGGCGCTTCATGGGCGTGGACTGGCCGTAGAGCGCCATCCCTCGCACGCAAGGGCACGCCGGGATGGGGCGAACCCATCCGGTTGTTCGACGGCAAGGACCTTGCCGGCTGGACGTTCGCCGATCCGACTCAGGCGAGCGTCTGGAGCGTCGAAAACGGCACGCTCGTCAAGCAGGGTCGCGGCTCTGAAATTGTGACGACTTCCAGGTTTCGTGACTTCAGGTTGCATGTCGAGTTCAATTGCGGGCCCATGGCCAACAGCGGTGTCTACCTGCGCGGCCGCTACGAGGTGCAAATCGAGACCAACGCGGCGCAGGAGCCGCCGAACCGCCGCATGGGTGCGGTGTACGGATTCATCGCTCCGGAGCCCGCAGCCCCGCGCACGCCGAACGTCTGGCAAAGCTACGACATCACGCTGGTCGGGCGGACGGTCACGGTAATCCACGACGGCCGGACGGTCATCGACCGCCGCGAGATTCCCGGGGTTACCGGCGGTGCGATTGATACCAGGGAAGATTCGCCGGGGCCCATCTACCTCCAGGGCACTGAAGACGGACGGGTGGCATTTCGCAATATCGTCATTACGCCCGCGCAATAGCTGGCAGGAGATCCCTATGGCTAAGGACGAAATCTCTCGCCGTGAATTCATCCGGTGTTCGACGGGAGCCGGTATCGCGCTGGCGGCTGCGCCTTACTTCCTGGAGCCCCGCCGAGCGGACGCGGCGATGCAGACGGTCTCCGCGAGCCACCGAGTCCGCTTCGGCATGATCGGCATCGGGATGAGAGGCTCCGGCGTTTTGGATGCCTCGGTGCGTCTGGCCGGCGTGGACTGTGTGGCTGCGTGTGATCTTCATGACGACCGCCATACGCTCGCCAACCAGATCATCAGCGCAGCGACGGGCAAGACGGTAGCCACGACGCGTCGCTACCGGGACCTGCTCGACAGCAAGGAGATCGATTGCGTGGTCGTTGCCGTCCCCGACCACTGGCATAAGCAAATCGTCGTGGACGCCTGCAACGCCGGCAAGGACGTCTACTGCGAGAAGCCGATGACGCACCAGGTGGAGGAGGGATTCGAGATGATCGAGGCGGCGCGGCGAAATAACCGCATCATTCAGGTTGGTAGCCAGCGGCAGAGCTCCATCACCTTCGCGAAAGCCAGGGAGTTGATCGCGCAAGGCACCATCGGCGAGGTCAACTCTGCCGAAGTAGTCCTGGGACGGAATTCGCCGTGCGGCGCGTGGGTGTATCTGCCTCCGAGCGACCTCTCGCCGGAAAACTTCGACTGGAAAACGTGGCTCGGGGATGCGCCCCAGCGACCCTTTGATCCGATCCGTTTCGCGCGCTGGCGCGCTTTCAAGGACTACGGCGAAGGTATGGCGGGAGATCTCTTCGTTCATGCTCTCACGGGCATCCACTATTGTATGAGCGTGCAGGCGCCGCCGGAACGGGCTCAAAGTTCGGGCGGCCTTTTCTACTGGAAGGACGGACGCGAATTCCCCGACGTGATGAGCACACTCTACGATTATCCGAACCTGCGCGTTGCCGTTCTGATGACACAATGCACTCGTCGGGAAGAAGTCACCCGCTTCCTCGGCACGCGAGGGATCATAGAAATCCGTGCTGACGGTGAGCAGATGACGGTGACGCGGCAGGACGGCCAGGACGAGGCACCCTGTTATTACGACACGAGCTACCCAAAGAAGACACGGGATGCCTATGAGAAATCATGGCACGAAAAGAACGACCCGAAGCCGGGAGCCGCCAAGCCGATTGAGGATGAAACCTACGTCCTTCGGCCCAATTACAGCGAGCTCAACGACCATTTGTGGAATTTCTTCGAGTCCGTGAAGACCCGGCAGCCGTTGGTAGAGGATGCAGTCTTTGGAAACAACACCTCGATTGCCTGTCACATGGCCAACTACTCCTACTTTCACAAAAGCGCCGCCGTCTGGGACGCAGGCCGCCGTCGGATAACGGTGTAGGGAGCAGGCGCATGGGATGTCGTGCAGTCGCGATAGCCGTGGGACGCTGCGTGTTGTTGTCCACGCTCGCGCTCGGCGGCGCGCTTTATGCCTGGAGCCCGCAGCTCGCGAAGAACCCGATCGTGACGGACGTTCGCCACCAGAGTTGCGATGCGGCCGTCAGGCTGATCAAGCCCGACGTTCGCGACAACGATGCGCCGACCGCCTTTCTCGCCGGCCGCATGCTCGACTCCCGCGAGCGGCGCCCTGCAGATCACCTCGGTTCCAACGGTCGGGCGCAGCGACCCGACCACCGGCTCCTACGTCAGGCGGCCTCTGATCGATGCCGGCCATGAAATCGACAAAGCCTGGCGTGAAGCGCTCGAGATGGTGCCCGTGCCCGCGGTCGCGCACGCCGAAACGCACCCGGCCGCCTTATCGATCGACGTCGATATGACCCTCGAGCAGGGACACGAAAAGATCAGCGGCGATCTGCAGCGGCTGATGCCCGGTGACGTTCACCCGACGACTACTCAGTCGCACTAACGCCGCTAAAGGCCTCTCGTGGCTGGCATGGCGAGCCGGTGAATGAGCGGACACTTGCTGTCCTGGGTGTTCGCATCGCAGGCGGCAATGAGGTCTGCAAGCTCCCTGCGCAGCCGGCGCAGCTCGCCGATGCGCGCGTCGACGACCTCGAGCTTCGTGGCCGCGAGCTCGCGGGTTGCGCGGCACGAGCGGCGCTGCTCGAGAGCCAGCAGACTCCTGATCTCGGCGAGCGTGAATCCCATCGTCTGCGCACGTTTGATGAAGCGCAGGCGAGCCGCGTCTTCTTCCGTGTAGCGACGGATGCCGCCGGCCGGCCTCGGCGGCTCCGGCATCAGCCGCAGCCGCTGGTAGTAGCGCACGGTCTCGACGTGCACGCCGCCGAATGCTGCGAGGCGTGCGATCGTGTAGGGGCGCGACATCGCTTGACTCCGTACCGGGGTACGGAGCTTATCCTAGGCTGCCCGGTGAAGAGGCACAGCAGCTTCTCAGCTGGAGGCAGCGATGAGTGATGGGGCCCGGGTCATCGGCACGACGGGCGGAGCGCTGGGCTTGGGCGCCTTCGCGGCCACCGTCGGGGCTTGCTGCGGCCTGCCGTGGGCCGTGGCGCTCCTCGGCGTGAGCGGTGCCGTGGCACTCGCGCGGCTCTCCTTTCTATTGCCTTATGCGCTGATCGGGGCCGCGGCGCTGCTCGCCGTAGCGTTCTGGTGGGCCTATCGGCCGCCGCCGGTCTGTAGCGACGGCGCGTGCAATCCTGCGAACCGCCTCAGGCTCCGCGGGTTCGTCTGGGCGGCGGCGGTGCTGGTCGTCGGACTCGCCACCGTCGCGTTGGCCCAAAGCCCCGTAGCGCACGGCCCAACCGCGTCCTACACGGTGCTCGACGATCAGGCAAGTCAGCTGCGCGCCGACTTCAACCGCGAGCGGGGCACGGTCCGGCTTCTCTTTGTCGTCGATCCCATCTGCCCGGAGTGTCTTCGCGGGCTCGATGACATGAATCGTGACCTGTTGAGGGGCACCGCCGATCCGCGGCTGCAGATCTTCGTCGTTCACGAGCCCGTGCTCGGGGTTGCGCGGCATATTCCGGGCTTGCACGTCGCGAGCGAACACGACGTCGTCGAAGCCGCGCAGCTCATTCAGAATCCCAACGCACATCACTACTGGAATAAGAGCGGTACTTTCGGGAAGCTCCTGTCCAGCGCCGTCGGGCTCGAGAATGGCGGCCAGCCGGTATATGCGTGGGACGTCTGGCTGCTCTATGGGCCCGACGCGCAATGGGGTCCCGGCGGCCCGCCGGCGCCGGACCTTCTCATGCACCAGCTGAGTGCCCTTCGCGGGAGTACGCAGTTCCCGTTTCTTGACAGCCAGGCCTTTGCGCGGCAGGTCCGGGCGCTGCTCGCGCGGATGCCGCCGCCCGAGGGCGCGACGGCTCTCGCCACCCAGGCGCCTCATTGAACTCTAAGGCGGCGTGCGTCCCCGCATTGCGCGCTCCGTCCCCGGCCCGCTATGCACTCGAGAGGCGAGAGCGCGTCGACTGCCGGCGGCGCCAGGCGGCCGGAGGCAGACCGTACTCACGCCGGAACGCGCGGATGAAAGCGGTGTCGGTCCGATAACCGACATCTTCGGCGATGCGCGTCAGCGGCGCACTGCTTCGGCACAGGAGGTTGGAGGCGAGCAGCAGCCGCCACTGCGTGAGGTAAGCCATCGGTGTGGTGCCGACGAGCTGCTGGAAGCGCTCGGCGAGCACCGATCTGGAAGTGCCCGACGCGCGGGCGAGTTTCTCCAGTGTCCACTCGTCCGCCGGGCGCGTGTGCAACTGCGTCAGCGCGGCGCCCACGATCCGGTCGCGAACTGCAGCGAGCCATCCGGAGCGGCCGGCGCTCTGCTCGTTCATGTAGAGACGCAGCACTTCGATGAACAGCACCTCGGCCAGTTTTGCCAGCACTCCGGCACCGCCGGGCCGGGGTGAGCGGGCTTCCGCCAGCGCGTAACGCACCGAGGCCTCGAGCCATACACCGGCATTCGAGCCGCGCAAGCCGACCCGCAATACCGGCGGCAACCCGCCGAGCAGCATGTCGGCGAGGCGGCCATCGCAGGCCATGTAGCCGCACACCAGCCGCGTGATGGCACCGCCGCCTCCGTAGACGAGCGTGCGCGGCCGCCGCGACAGCACATCCGCCAGCCGCGCTCCTTTCGCCGGCGCAATTCCGGGCTCGGAGCACATGCGATGCGCGTGTCCCTGTGGGAAGAGCACCGCGTCCCCGGCGCGCAGCAGCTCCGGTGGCTGTCCTTCGATCTCCACGAAGCACTCGCCCTCGGTGATCAGATGGAAGATCACCACCCTTTCCGCGCCGGGCTCGAGGAGCGCAGCTGCGGCGTCGGCGCGCGGCGACTGATAGCACCACGGTGCGCTGAATCGGCCACGGATGAAAATCGCGCCCACCAGGCGCACCACACGCAAAGTCTCCGACAGCGCGTCCATCAGCCGCCCGAGTCGGTCTCGAGAGCCACGGGCACCGCGTTCACGAGAGCGGCGGTGACCGGCGAGCAGCGACAGCTGTCGGCGATCAGAGCCTCGAGTCGCTCACGCGAGACCCCCGCAGCGCGGACCCGCACTTTCAGATGCACTCCGGTCGGTGCGGCGCTGACCGCCTGACCGCTCTCGCCGGCCATCGCCCACAGGCCGCGCGCATCGGACGTACTGGAAGCCGACACCGCGAGCTCCTCGAGGACGAGCCCTTCGGTGGCGGCTTCCATGGCGATGCGCGTGGCCGCGCAGGCCGCCAGGCCTGCCCGCAGCAGCCAGCCGGGCGTGGGCAGGCCGCCGGCGCCGCCGAGCTCGGCGGGCAGGTCGGTGGCCATTTCGAGCCCGCACTCGTGGCGCGTCACGACGCGCAAGCCCTGTTCCCAGGTGGCGGTTGCAGGATGATCCGCGTGAATGCCGGCACCGGGGCGCCGGCCGATGATCTCCCGCACGCGCCCGATCGCCTTCGCAATAGACTTAGCCGTCATCGCCGCATTCTGGACTCCGCCGGCCCGTGGCGCCAAGCGAGCGCGCTGGCGCATGCGGCTCCGCCGGACGCCGGGACAGGAATCCGCGACCAGCGGGCAGGACGCCGCTTGCCTCCCGGCTGTCTCATGCGCCGGCAAGGGAGCCCGCCGCATCCGCCAACATGGATCCGAGAGTACAGAGACGCATACAGCGCTACGGCTGGGATCTGGCCGCCTGCGCCTACGAACCGCTATGGCACGCGCCACTCGCGCCCGTGCACACCGCTCTCGTGGCTTGCGCCGGGCTCCTGCCGGGAGAGCGCGTGTTGGATGTGGCCTGCGGCACGGGCGAGGTCACCCTCAGCATCGCTGCCAGGGTCGCGCCCGGGGAAGCCGTCGGCGTCGACCTGTCCGGTCGCATGATCGATGCAGCGCGGCTGGCTGCGAGGGAGCGGCGCGTCGCCAACGTGCGCTTCGAGCGCATGGATGCCGAGCAGCTCGGTCTGGCCGAAGGCAGCTTCGATGTCGCTCTGTGTGCCCTCGGCCTCATGTATGTACCGCATCCGCAGCGCGCCGCGCGCGAGATGCGCCGCATGCTGCGCCCGGGCGGTCGCATGGTGCTGGCGGTGTGGGGCGAGCGCTCGCGCTGTGGATGGTCGGCCGTGTTCCCGATCATCGATGCCGAGGTGGATAGCGACGTGTGTCCGCTGTTCTTCCGGCTGGGGCGGGGCGATGCGCTCGCACGACTGTGTGTGGAGTCCGGACTCGAGGTCCGGCAACAGTCTCGGATCACGGCGACCCTGGACTTCGCCGACGAGGCTGCCGCCTGCGACGCGGCGCTGGTCGGCGGGCCTGTGGCCCTCGCGTGGTCGCGCTTCGATGAGGCGGTGCGCGCGCGCGTGCGGCGACGTTATCTGGATGCCATCGCGGGCTGGCGGCACGGCGGGCGTTACCGGATTCCGGGTGAGTTCGTCGTCGTGGCCGCCTCGCTCGCGGATGGCTTTGCCTGACCCGAAGGAGATTTTCCATGGCCAGAATGACTGCACTTCTTTATGGCGTGGGCGCGTACATCGTGTTTCTTGCCACGTTCCTCTACGCGGTGGGCTTCGTCGGCAACGTCCTCGTGCCGAAGTCGCTCGACTCGGGCGGCGGCGTGTTCTCGTGGAGTGCCCTGGTAATCGATGCGGCGCTGCTCGGGTTGTTCGCCGTGCAGCACAGCGTCATGGCCCGTCAGGGGTTCAAGCGTGCGTGGACGCGCCTCGTGCCTCGGCCCGTCGAGCGCAGCACCTATGTGCTGTTTGCGAGCGCGTGCCTCATCCTGCTTTTCTGGCAGTGGCGGCCGATGACCGGGGTCGTGTGGCAGGTCGGCAGTCCCGCGGGTCGCTGGGCACTGCTCGCGCTGTCGGCGCTCGGGTGGCTGACGGTACTCCTTAGCACCTTCATCGCGAGCCACGCCGACCTCTTCGGACTGCGCCAGGTCGGGCTGCATGCGCTGCGCCGGCCCTATGCGCCGCTCGGGCTCGAGACCGGCTCGCTGTACCGGCACGTCCGCCATCCCATCTATCTCGGGTTTCTGCTGGCCTTCTGGGCTACGCCGCGGATGACGCTCGGCCACCTGCTGTTCGCCGTTGCCACGACCGGATACATGCTGCTCGCGATACCACTCGAGGAGCGCGATCTCGTGGGCTTCTTCGGCGACGCCTACCGCGCGTACCGCGCGCGCACTCCGATGCTGTTGCCGCAGCTGAAGCGGCGCCCCTGAGCCGGGGCGGCCGGCTACCAGTTCAGGTCCGCCACCAGCCCCGCGTAAACCTCGATGCCGTCCCACAGGTTCCCGAGGCGCAGGTTCTCGTTCTGCGCGTGCTGATTGTCGTCGTAGTTGGCAATGCTGACGCCGACCATGGGGACGTGGAGCTGACCGACGACGTCGGCCATGCCGGAGCTCGCGCCGACGATCGGCAGCTCGATCGGCGGATAGCCGACCGTGCGCCCGATCGAAGCCACGACCGCTTTGCAGGCCGGGAGATCGAGCGGCGTCTTGACCGCGATCGAGCCTGCCTCCCAGTCGATCCGCACGATCCGGGGATGCGACAGCCGGGTCTCCCGGTCGGGGTCGCTGCGCACGATGAACCATCCCTGCTGCGTGAGGTAGGACTCGAGCAGCTCCTTCGTGTGCTCGGGCGTCTCACCCGGCGCCAGGCGGAAGTCGAGCGAGGCATCGGCGTGAGTGGCGATGGCATTCGCAGCCGATGGTCCGGAGTCGCCCCCGTGGATTGCGCGCACGTTGAGCGTGGGCTCGAGGTAGCCGTTGGCGAGACGCGGCGGCCCGATCGTGCGCCCGAGGCCGAGCGAGCGCCTGAGCTCATCCTCCACCGGCGGCATGGCGGCGAGCGCGGCCAGGTCCGCGGGCGTCGCGGGAGTCACGTCGTCGTAAAAGTGGGGGATGAGGATCCGGCCGTCGTCATTGCGCAGGCTCGCGATGAGCCGCGCGATCATGACGGTGGGACTCGGCGCCCAGCTCCCGTAGTGCCCGTCGTGCAGCGGCCGCAACGGCCCGTAGACAGTGAGGGTCAGGCTCGCGATGCCGCGGTTGCCGAAGTTGACCAGCTGCTTACCCGTCTGATGCATCGGGCCGTCGCCCATGATGAGGAGGTCGCCCTTCAAAAGCCCGAGGCTCCTGGCGACCAGCGCCGTGAGGTGCGGTGAGCCCTGCTCCTCCTCGCCCTCGTAGAGGAGCTTGATGTTGACGCTCGGCTTGATGCCGGCGGCATGCAGCGCATCGAGTGCCGACAGCATCGCCTGGATGCTGACCTTGTCGTCGCCGGCGGCGCGGGCGAAGAGCCGCCAGTCCGGGTTGAGCGGACCTGGCGCATGCTGCCAGTCGACGGGCTGCGCCTCGGGGAGCGCTGTGCGCATCGAGGGCTCGAACGGCTTCGTGATCCAGCCCTGCTGGCCGACCGGCTGGCCGTCGTAATGAGCGTAGTAGATCACCGTGCGCCGCGCGCCCGGAACCCGCATCTCGGCGAACACCGAGGGCGGCGTGCCGGGCGCAGCCAGGAGCAGCCGCGTGGTGAATCCCCGCGCCTTGAGCTGCTGCTCGAGGTACGCGGCATTTCTCTCGACGTCGGGGACATTGGTCGCGACATCGGGCATCGAAAGGAAGGTCACGTAGTCGGCGACGATCGCGTGCTCGTGCGCTTGCCGCCAGTGACGCACGGCATCGCGCACCTGCGTCGCGCTCGCGGCGACAGCCGGCGCCGCCGCCAACGCTGCCGCGAGCGTCAGAACCGCCGCTGTCGAAAGGAAAAACGCTGATCTCGAACGCATCGTGTCGGCTCCCTGGTCAGTTGTCGGTCAGTGCTTCAATGCCCGAAGTGCCTCAATGATCGAGCAGAGTCGCGAGCGGCGCCACGTGCTCGAGCGTCGCGGGACGGTCGAGGACCGGCGCACCGCGCGGGTCGCGCTTCGCAGGCGCGACCCCTGAAGTGTCGATGTACCAGTTCATGAGGCGGACCTGCAGCGCCGCCTGGGTCTCGCGCACCGAGGCGTCGCCGAAGAGATTGAGCTCCTCGCGAGGATCGCTGGCGCAATCGTACAGCTCGCTCTGGCCGTTGGGCCTCGCAATGTACTTGTAGCGGTCGGTGCGCACCGCGGCGCAGCGGGTCACGGTCTGCGGCTGCTCGTTCTGCAGGCGCGTCTTGGGCTCATAGAGGCCGCCGATGATGGGCTCGAACGCCTGCGGTTCGTAGGTGTTGTAGCCGCCTTCCGTGAAGGCGGCGCGTGCCGGATCGCCCGGGCCGCCGTGCAGCTGCGGAAGGAGACTGCGCGCGAAGTTCGTGTGTGTCGCGTGCGTGCCGGCGAGCTCGAGGCAGGTCGGCATGACGTCGAAGAGCTCGACGAGCTCGGGGGCGAGGTGGCCGGCGCTCCCCCCGGGGATGCGCGCGATGAGGGGCACATGGGTCAGGCAGTCCTCGAGCCCCGACGGCCATTTCTCGACCAGCCCGTAGTCGCCGGTGTAGTCGCCGTGATCGGAGCAGACGACGAGCGCCGTATCGCGCGCACGGCCGGTGCGCTCGAGCGCCTCGAGCAGCTCACCGAGCAGCCAGTCGGAGTAAGTGACCTGCCCGTAGTAGACGGCCCGTACCTGTCGGAGCTCGGCTTCCGACACGTGAGTGAGCCCCGCGTAGTCTCGCAGCGCCGCGTGGAAGCTCGGTCGTCCGGGCAGCCCCGGCGGCACCGGCGCAGGCACGTCGGCGGGGCGGTAGAGATTGTAGAAGTCCGCGGGAATCGTGTAGGGCGGATGCGGCTCGAAGAGGGCGAGAAAGATGCAGAACGGCCGCTCGGCGCTGCGCCGCTCCAGCACCTCGATCGCGAGTTGCACGGCGGCGTAGTCGCCGGTGCCGCGCCGCTCTCCGGTCGCCGGCAGCAGCATCGTGGTTGGACGCTGCGGGCGGCTGATCGCGGCAAACTCCTTGACGGGACTTCTCGGGTCGCGCCACTGCGTGACGCTGCTGGCGAAGCTCTCCGGCGCCAGCACGTCGTTCTTGCCGAAGAGGTAGACGTCGTAACCCGCCTCGCGCAGGTCACGGAGCATGTTCGGCTCGTTCGGCTGCAGGAAGTAGTAGAGGCTGCGATGGCCGCGCACGCTGGTCGGCCAGCCGGTCATGAGGCTGCAGCGCGAAGCGCCGCACACCGGAAACTGCACGTGACAGCTCGCAAAGCGCGTACCGCTCCGCGCGAGGGTGTCGAAATGCGGAGTGCGCGTCACGGGGTTGCCGTAGCAGGCGAGGGCATCCGCCCGCAGCTCATCCGGCACGAAGAGAATGAGGTTCGGTCGCGGTGCGCCGTCGCCGCCCGGCTGCGGCGCGGGCTGAGGATGCGCGGCAGCCTCGGCACGCGTGGCCGCGCTCTTCAGCGACAGTCCGAGTGCGAGGGAGGCCGACGCCTCGAGCAGATCACGACGGCTCCACCTGGATCCATTCGAGCTCACGGGTTTCTCCGAATCAATGCGGCGGGCGGGCAGCGTAGCGCCGCCGGCGCGCCGCGTCATGCCGCGCGTTGCGCCCGGCTGCATGGCAATATGCGACTGGCTCTTGTCGGAGGGATCCGCTCATGCTCACTCAGAAGGCATCGCGCGCCTCGGTTGCGGCAAGGGGGTCGTGGCCGCTACTGCTGCTTGGGACGGTGGCAGGCGCGCTCGCCGCATCGCCCGCCGTCACGCCCGAGCCCGGCCCGAGCTCCCAGGTCGATGCCCAGGGAGTTGCGCATCTCCCGCCGGTCGAGATACCGGCGTCCAGATTCATGAGTGCGGAGGCGCGGGAGAAATTCATCGCGCTCTTCTCCCATCCGGCCGGAGCTCGCGAGTCCGCGCCGCCCGATTTCCGTACACGGCGCGAGAACGACGAGCACAAGAACGCCCCGTTCGTCGCACGCGACGAGGTGCTCTGGCCGGTGAATATCGAGCCACGCGTGATCGGTGGCGTGCGCACGCGGATCATCACGCCCAGGGCCGGGATCGCGCCGGAGAACCGCGGCCGCGTGCTCATCAACCTGCACGGTGGTGGCTTCATCTGGGGGGAGGGGAACGGCGCGCTCACCGAGTCGATCCCGATCGCAGGCGTCGGCCGGATCACCGTCATCACGGTCGCGTACCGCGAGGCGCCGGAATACCACTTTCCCGCGGCGAGCGAGGACGTCGCGGCGGTCTATCGCGAGCTGCTGAAGGACCATCGTGCCGGGGACATCGGCATCTATGGCTGCTCGGCGGGCGGGATGCTCGCGGCTGAGTCGGTCGCCTGGTTCGCGAAGGACAAGCTCCCGATGCCGGGGGCGATCGGCACTTTCTGCGGATCAATCGCTCGGCCCGGGGGCGATGCCGCCCACACCGGCCCGCTCTTGGTCGGCGAGCGGCCGTCTCCCGGTGTCGACAGCGACAGCTCCCTGGTGAGCAACCCCTACTTCAGAGGCGCTTCTCCCCACGACCCGCTGGTGTTTCCGATCAACTCACCGGAGCTCCTCGCGCACTTTCCGCCGACGCTCCTCATCGCCGGCTCGCGCGATTTCACCGTGAGCTCGCTCTTCGCCTCCCAGGCGGCGCTCGCCGCCGCCGGCGTGGACGCGGAGCTGCACGTCTGGGACGGCATGTGGCATGCGTTCCTGATGGATCCGGACCTGCCGGAGTCGCGACAGGTGTATCAGGTGGTGGTCAGGTTCTTCGAGCGCCACCTCGGCGTCACCGGCTCGAGATAAAAGGCGTACTGGGCGAAGCACACCTTGAGGAAGCTCCGCACGGTGTAGCCCGCGTGGCGCAGCACCGGGCGGTGCGTCAGCCACACCACGGTCGCGGTGCAGGCGAAGAAACCCCGATGCGCGAAGCGCACCAGCGCCTGGAGAAGTGGCGGCCGATCGGCCTTGAGCGCGAGCAGCAGGTGGGACTCGTAGCCGACGTGGGCACGCTCGTCGTTGACCAGCATGCGGCAGAGCACCTGCAGGCGCTTGCAGCCCGTCGCCGCCTCGAGCGCGCGGTAGTACACAATGCCGATGAGCTCCGCGGTGATCAGCACGTGGAGGTAGAGCTCGAGGCCTGCGAGCCGCCGGACGCGGCGAAAGACGCGATCGGTCCAGTCGCGGCTCCTCAAGGCAATGCCGTGGTACTGCATGAAGCCTCTGAGGAGCGCAGCGTGATGCTGCTCCTCGCAGATGAAGAGCTCCGTGATCCGAACCAGCGCCGGCACGGCGCGCTCGGCTGCGCAGCGCTCCGCCGCCTTGAGCAGCGTGCCGCCTTCGGATTCCTCGCCGAGCTGAAAGGTCGCGATCGAGCGGGCGATCCGTTGCCGTTCCCCGGCGGTCAGCTGATCGGGGAGACCCGGCGGGACCGCGCGCGGATGCCCGGCGTGATATTCGAAGTGGTTCAGCCAGATCCTCAGATCGATGGGAAACATGCGCCCGGACTCCTCATTCCTTTAGCCGACAGGAAGCAGTGTGCGAGTCCATCCGGACCGTCCGGTGGCGCGATTCGGGCAGATTCTGGCAGCGTCGACGGCACCAATCGGCTGCTGAAGTAAGCGCACGCAGGTCGAGCTCGAGCTGGGCCATTCGCGTGCCGCGAATCCACCTGGCGTAGGACTGGGCTGACAGGCCGCGCGGACTCGCGCTGACGCGCCCGGGCTGCGCCGCTCGCGCGGCAGGGGATTCCTGCGGGCGAGCCGAAGTGAAAGGATTTCTGAAGGGGCCAACAACTGTGCGTCAGTTCCCGGTGCACGTGGGTCGTGAGGGATTAAATGACCTCTCTGCGCTTTGCCACCACGCTTTGACTCCCGATCGGCGTTGCGGTGGCTCCTAAGACCTCATCGGCCAGGCAGGCCGGTGAGGTTTTTTTGTGGTTGGTTTTTTGAGACGTCATTTTGCCGTTATGTTTGGCGTTATGATCGCGATCTCAGGGAAGTAACAATCCAATTCTGAATTCTAAGGAGTGGAGCGATGAAGACTGCGATGTCACGCCGACTCATTCTCATGTTGGTTTGCCTGCCGGGCCTGGCCCTCTGGGCCGCGCCGTCTTTGGCGGCCACGGAGTCGTTCGAAGTGACGCTCTCGGGCGCGGAGCAGGTTCCGCCGGTGGATACCTCCGGTAAGGGGACGGCCAAGATCACTTACGATCCGGCGACGCGGGTGGTCCACTGGACCATCACCTACGAGGGGCTGTCGGGACCGGTGACCATGGCGCATTTCCATGGCCCTGCCGACCAAGGCAAGAACGCGGACGTCCAGGTCTGGCTGGCCAAGAAGGGCGGCCCTGTCGAGAGCCCGATTCGCGGACACGCCACGCTGACTCCCGATCAGGCGAAGCAGTTCGCAGCCGGCCAGTGGTACGTCAACCTGCACACCAAGGCTAACCCGGGCGGCGAGATCCGCGGCCAGGTCGTGCCGCCGGCCCAGGCGCTGACGCACGACTAGAGAAATCCGGCCTAGCCCGGCCTATTCATGAACGCGGCCATTTTCGAGTGGATGGCAGCCGAGTAAGCATTTGAGCGGCAATATACAACAGGTAGTGGTGTGCGGATGGACGCGGGGTCGATGAGTGGCGCGACAAGCGCTGCCAGGAGCTGTTCACGAGCGCGCCGAGGCCTCAGCGATCGCTGCAGTCAGTCCGACAGTGTGAGATTCGTGGCGAGCGCGCTACGCGGGCACCGCACCGACAGCGAGCGCGATGCGACGCCACTCGTGTTGGTAGGCTGCGGTGCGCGGCAGATGCACGACGATGCGGCGTACCGAGCGCTCGACGCGGGCGCCGAGTTTCAGCAGCCGCTCGCGCAAGGTCGACACCTGGGCGCGCGCCAGTCCCGTGCCGGCCGCGCGGCGGCGCAGCTCCTGCATGAGCACATAGGCGGCGGCGGTCAAGAGCACCCGCAACTGGTTGGCGAGGAAGCGCGGGCAGCTGGTGCGATCGATCTCAAGCCCGTGGTGCAGCTCCTTTATCCTGTTCTCGATGTGGGCGCGGGCGCAGTAGACCTTCTCGTAGAGCCGCCGGGGCGAGCCTTTGAGATTGGTGACGACGAAGCGCGGATTCATCTTCGGCTCCCGTCCCGGATGACGCGTGACCTCGGCCTTGATGATCACCCGGCGCTTTCGGCTCCAGCGCCGTGCCGCGTAGTGGGTCTGACCGTAGACATGAGCGGTTCGACCGGCTCGCCGGGAGAGCCGCCGGGCCGTGCCCATGAGGCGGGCGGCGCGGCGCGCCAGGCGCTGGTTTTTAGCCATCGCGACCACGTAGTCACACCCTTCGGTCTCCAGAAAGTCAAAGATCACGCCTGCGGCAAAGCCGCCATCGAGCCGCACCAGCACCCGTGCACGGGGGAACGCGGCGCGCAAGCGCTCGAGCAGCCGGCGCAGGATCCCGATCGCCCCGCGGGTGGCCGGCGCATTGCCGGGCCGCAGCACGTAAGACAGCAGGTACTGCTCGGGCTCATGGTTGAAGGTCACGAAGCCGGCCACCGGCAGGTAGCACCAGCTGTCGTAGTGACCGTTGAAGAAGCTCAGCTGCTGCGTCCCGTGGGTCGGGTCATCGGTCGGGTCCAGATCGATCGTGAGGTGCTTGCAGCGCCGACCGAGCCGCCGGCGATGCCGCTCGATCACGCACGCGGCGAGCGCTTCCCCCATCCGATACAGATCCGCCCGCCGCGCGGCGTTCTCAAAGCGCGAGAGCGTCGGCTGCGAGGCCAGCACCGCCCCCGTTATCGCGTCGCGATCGATGAGGAGCTTGTGGATCGGATCGCTCCCCAGCCGCGCGGCATCATTCCCATCCGCGTAACCGCAGGCAATCCCAAAGAGTCGCTGCCGCAGCAGATCGCGCACCGTGTGCTCGACCTTGCCCTCCTGCCGTCGATCCACCAGGCATTGCGCCAAGCGCTCACTCAACCCCAGCGTCGCATCGCAGCCCTTCAGCAGGATCGCCCCGCCGTCCGAGCTGCCGTGCAGCTCATCGAACCGCGCCGCGAGTGGCTTGGAAAACAATTCAGGAAACAGGACAGACTGTCGTGTGGTATCGTCGCTCAAGTAAAGGCCTCTGATGTGACGGAAACGCTTGTGGTAAAGCACTTTCTATCACAGAAGGGGCCTTTGCTTTTCTCTACTTCGCGCTCAGTCGCGAATTGTTCGGGCTAGAGATATCTCGCGAGTACGGCCGTAGCGAGCGCGCTGCAGCCTAGCAGGACTGCCGCGCGCCACGGGCTGGCCATGCGCGGGGGCGGCACCTCGGGCGGCAGCCGCTTCCAGCCGGTGATCATCGGCCACAGGAGATTGTGTCCCTTGGCGCCCGCGTAGATGAGTATCGCGAGCAGATGCAACGCCACGGCCGCGAGCAGCACGTCCCAGACCATCGAGTGGAGCGCGGTGATCGCGTTGGCGACCGCCGCAGGCGTCACCCCGCTCAACGGTCCCTCGTCCGCCACATCGTTGCCGACGTAGAGTCCGCTCAAGGCCTCCAGGAGCAGCAGGAGCAGGAGCACCAACACCATCCAGCCGCCGGCGGCATTGTGCCCGGCCTGGCCGTCGGGCTCGCGATGCAGCAGACGCGACAGATGGTGCACCGCCGCACGCGGCGCCGCGAGAAAGCGAGTGAAGCGCGCCGTCTCGCTGCCGAAGAGTCCCCACAGGATGCGGAACAGCACTGCGGCCAACAGCGCATACCCGCAGCGCGCGTGCCAGTCCATCCAGTTGAGCTGGAAGGTCACGTAGGCGGCGACCACGAGTATCACGACGGCCCAGTGGAACAGCCGTGTCGATGTGTCCCAGACACGCACTCTGCGAAGTGGCTCGTTCATGCAGCGTTCATGAGCTCGGACAGAAACACGCACGGCGGCGGCGCATAACTGACTTTAGCGTGTCTCGGGCCGACCTTTGTCAGCGTTCGCCCACAGTAGCTCCCGGCAACGGCCGGACGGCCGGTGACGGGAGGCTGGGATACTGTGAACGCTGAGGTTAGGGTGAGGGAGTTTCGGTGTCAGGAGGATCTATGACGATATCCAGATCGCTTGCTCAGGCAATTCTATTAGTTCTCGGGCTGGCCCTGGTCGTGCCCGGGTGCGTCGTCGAGCCACGCGAGGGCTACTACGACAGCAACCACCACCGCTGGTACCACGAACATGCGTGGGTGACGTGCCACGACCAGGACGAGCACTGTCACTGATCGTTTTGGAGGAACGCACATGAGACCCACACGACTCGTATCTCTCGGGCTGATGGCGGCGACTGTGATGAGCGCCGCCGCCCTGACCGCGCAGGCGCAGGACCAGCCGCCGCCGGCGGCGGACCAGACGCAGGCGCCGGCGTCCGGTGCGGACCTGAGGTGCAGGATGACCTTCACACTCGAGGGCTGGTCCGCCATCTATCAGAGCGCTCACGGCAAGGGTGTTGTTACGTGTGCCGACGGCAGCAGCTTCCCGGTGCTGATCCGCGCCAAAGGCGGCGGCCTGACCGCCGGCAAGTGGCAGATCGATGACGGCCACGGCACGTTCAGCGACGTGCATCGGCCGTCGGAAGTGCTCGGCCGCTACGCGCAGGGCGGCGCGCAGGCAGGCGTCGTCAAGTCAGCCGAGGCTGAGGTGCTCACCAAGGGCACGGTCTCGCTGGCGCTCGCCGGAAGAGGACACGGCGTCGATCTCGGCGTTGCGGTCGGCGAGGTCACTTTGAGCCGGGCGAAGTAGGCGTTTCGCCCGGGCGGGCGGCTGCAGCGGGTGCGCGCCCCGCTGCACCGCCCGCGGGTCAGAGCTCTCGTGGATGCCGCCGCAGCAGCTGCACCCACATGCCGATGAAGGTCAGGATCCACACGAGCAGCGCGATCCAGAAGAGCGTCCGCGGGATCGGCTCGAGAAAGGGCAGCCCCGCCGCTGCGGCGTAGTCGTGGGTCGCCACGACGTACATGCCGAGCGGGAACACCGCCGACCAGAGGCCCGGATCGTAGCCATGCGGCCCGCGCTGCATCTCCTTCCAGATGAAGAGAATCACCAGCAGCGGAATCCAGAAGGTTGCCGTCGCCCAGAGCAGCACGGTGAAGGGCGGCACGAAGCTCAAAAGCGGCGCCAGGCCCGGGGGCACCTGCGGCAGCTCCATCAGCTGTGCGCCGGCGAGGGTCGCGATCGCGACGGCTCCCATATTGATCCACCACGAAGCGCCCATTTCGGCCGGGTACATGGGGCGGAAGACCCAGCGGAAGAAAATGAGCGCCGCGAGCAGCACGTACAGCATCGCGCCGAGCAGATAGAACGCGAGTGCCGCGAACACCAGCGGCGGCGGTGAGCCTGCGCTCTGCGCCACGAGCGAGGCGAGCAGCGCGAGCGCCTCGGTAGCCACCACGAGCAGCAGCCACGCGCCGTTCAGGCCGTGCTCGAGATCGGGCTTGGTGATGCCGACGGTGACCGCGCTCAGGAACCCGTAGACCAGCACCGCCCACAGGCCGACGCTGAACCAGAGGAGCGCCGGCAGCAGGCCCGTCAGAACGTGGAAGGCGTCGAACTGACTGCCGAGGACGCCGTTCGCCGCGACTATGGTGAGGAACGCCGGCCCGCGCTCATGATTGGCGAATTCTCGGGCGACGATCCGCGGGAAGCGGGCGAGGCGCGCGAGCAGCACGATCCAGAGCACGGCGTATGAGACGAGCGCGATCGCAAAGAGCACCCACGACACGAGTGCATAGCCGAGCAGCCGCGCTGCGACGGCGACGATGCCGGTGCCCATCACGAGGGCAAAATAGCCGGGAAAGAAGTCCCTGAGCCAGGTGGGGCCCGGCGCCCTGTCGGATGCAGTGGCCATCGCGTGAGCTCACCTCGCAGCGCGATCCTGCGAGAGCGGTGCCTACGCTACGGTGCAGCCTTCGGACAGTGGAACGTCGCGGTGAGCGTCGTGCCGATGAATCCCGCGGCGTCGAGGTCCTTGTCGGCCGGGTTGGCCGACAGGCGCTGATCGAGCTTCACCTTCACCTTCTGCTCGAGCTCCTCCGCCGAGACTCCCGGTGGCACGCACGGACGGGCGGTGTGGCTCTTGCCGGCCGCCATGCTCATGCCGACCGTGATGCCCTGCGTCACGCCGAGGATGTAGATGCGGCAGGCGTTGACGCTGACATGATCGGTGCCGGCGCAGAGTTGCTGCAGGTCGCCGGCGGTCATCGCCGGCTCGGCGATTGATACCGTGCTGGCGAGGACTGCGCCGGCAACAGCGAGGACAAATGCCAGGACTCGCATCGAACAGACTCCCGGTGTGATGCCTGCCGGTAGGGTAGCACCGGGTGAGCCCCGGCGCGGCTCAGCGCGCGAGAACCCCGTCGAGCGCGTCGATGAGGCCTGCGACCTCGGCCGCTGAGGTGTAGTGGACCAGGGACACGCGCACGGCGCCCCGCTCGGGATCGACGCGCAGCGCATTGAACAGCCGCACGGCATAGAAGTTGCCGTAACCGGCCATGAAGCCGCGCTCAGCCAGGCGCGTGACCACCTCCACCGGCTCGACCGACTGCGGCACGAAGGCCACGGTGGCCGCGCGCTCCGCCGCGACCGCGGGGCCAAGCAGCCGCAGGTCGCGGCGCTGCGCCAGGTACTCGAGCAGTGTCGAGAGCAGCGGCACCTCCGCGCCGCGCAGCGCGCGGCGCACGCGCTCGGCGCGTGCCCTGGGGTCGGGCCTGGTAGCCGTTCCCGCCGGCAGGTGGTGGGCGTCCAGCGCGTCGAAGTATTCGGCGATGCCGCGTGCCGCGGCGACCTGGGCGTGATCGGGACCCGCGGGCACGAGACGCTTGGTCGGCTCGGCGGCGTTGAAATAGTGCCCTTCGTTGGCCGCACGCTGCAGCAACTCGTCGCGCACCACCATCAGTCCCTGATGCGGACCGTAGGTCTTGTAGAGCGAGAACAGATACACATCGGCCCCGAGAGACGGTACGTCCGGCAGGCCGTGGGGGGCCCAGGCGACGCCGTCGACCACCGTGATGACGCCGGCCTCGCGCGCGCGGGCTGTGATGCGTGCGACCGGATTGATGTGCGCGACGACGTTCGAGGCATGGGGGAAGGCGAGCACTCGCGTGCGCTCGTTGAGGAGCGTATCGAGCTGTGACTCATCGAGGCGCCCGCTCTCCGGGTCCACCGGCCATTCCCTGACGACGATACCGTCGGCGGCGAGCCGCCGCCAGCAGCCGCTGTTGGCTTCGTGGTCCTGGTCGGTGACGATGACCTCGTCACCGGGCTTCAGAAAGCTGCGGAAAGCGCGCGCCAGCACGTAGGTGTTCTGCGACGTCGAGGGGCCGAACTGCACCTCGCGCGGCGAGACGCCGAGATACTCGGCGAGGCGCATGCGGGCGGCGTCCATCCACTCGCCCGCTTCAGTCGAGGCCGGGAAGGGGTAGTAGGGCTGGACCTTCAGCCGCCGGTAGTACTCGCCGAGGCGGCTGATGACCGGACCGCAGGCGTACGAGCCCCCGGCGTTCTCAAAGAACCCCTGGCGGGCGAGGGAGGTCTCGGCAAAGGCCGGGAACTGCCGGCGTACAAACTCGAGATCCAATGTCATAGGTGCGTACCCATTCATGGCCGGCGGAGCGAGGCGCCGAGGTAGCAGCCGAACTCGGTGACGAAGTTGACCGAGACGCGCGCGTGCACCCGGCCCTGGCGATCGAGGAACTCCGCCTCGTCGGCGTGCGGCACGATCGCGCCGTGCCAGATGTTCGGATGCAGGTAGAGCGCGCGACTGCCATCGCACCAGAAGCTCACGAAGGACTCGGGAGTCACGTCGTCGCCCGGCCGCGCGAGCGGCACGACGAAGCTGTGCCCCTTGAGTGGGTAGAAGAGCTGACCGCCGTCCGGATGGTAGTTGGCGCGCCACATGAGGACGCGCTCGCGGGCCTTGTCGGGGCGGACGGTGGCGGCTTCCTCCGGCCAGTTGCTCCAGCCGAAGAGATAGCTGTCGCCGACGGCGTTGTTGCGCGCGTAGAGAACCTCGCCGCGCCAGCAGAACTCGAACAGTCCCTCGGTCACGCCCCCCTGGTTGCCGGTGTTCTTGTCGATCGGGCGGCGCCCCTGGGCCGGCCACGGCACGATCTCGATCGGGAAGCTCTTCGGATCGTCCACCAGCAGCCCATAGCCCTCGAGGCTCGAGGGCGTCGCCGCGACGAGGCGGGTCTCGTGCACGCGCCGCACGCCGGTCGAGGGCGTGTAGGCGATCTTGTCCGGATCGATGTCCATGCGGCGCACTTGGGCTCAAGGAGCGGGGTCGCGATTATGCACTGTCCGGGCGAGGAGCCGGTTGTCTCGACGCGTCATCGCCGTATTCGGCGCGCGCGTCGTGGCCGACCAGGAGCGCGACCACCCCGGTGAGGAGAATGCCGGCGGCCACGACGATCAGTCCCCAGGTAAAACTGCCGGTCGCATCGCGGATCCAGCCGACCGCGAACGGGCCGACGAAGCCGCCGATGTTGCCGATGGCATTGATGAGTGCGATGGCGCCGGCGGCCGGTGCGCCGCGCACGAGGCTGGCCGGCAGTGTCCAGAAGATCGGCAGCATCGCGAGCGTCCCGGTGGCGCCGATCGTGACCGCCACTACGGAGAGGACCGGTGAGTCGCGCAGCGCCGCACTCACCGCGATCCCCGTGAAGCCGACCAGCGAGGCGCAGGCGATGTGCCCGACGCGCTCGCGTAAGCGATCCGAGCGCCGGCACCAGTACACCATGCCGGCAGCGGCGATCGCGTACGGCACGGCGACCACGTAGCCGACCGCCCCGGCCGGCACTCCGGCGCTCGCGAAGATCTGCGGGATCCAGAGGATGATGCCGTAGAGCCCGAGGTCGGCACCGAAGTAGCACAGGCTCAGGGCCAGCATGGGCGGATGGAGCAGCGCCCCGACCACGCTGCTCGCCCGCGGCGCGCGCTCGCGCTCCGGGTCGACCGCAAGCCGCGCCGCGAGCCAGTGGCGCTCTTCGGCGGTCAGCCAGCGCGCATCGGCGGGGGTGTCGGGAAGGGTCCTGAGCGTGACGACCCCTAAGAGAAACGAGGGCACCGTCTCGGTCAGGAACAGCCACTGCCACCCAGCGAGCCCGAGGCGCCCATCGAGCCCGAGGATCGCGGCCGAGACCGGACCCGCGAGGGCCGTCGAGACGGGAATCGCGATCATGAAGGTGCCGACGAGGCGGGCGCGCTCGGCCGCCGGCACCCAGTAGGTCAGGTAGTAGATGACACCTGGGAAGAAGCCCGCCTCGGCCACCCCGAGCACGAAGCGCAGGGTGTAGAAGCCGGTCGCGCCCTTGACGAACGCCATGGCGCCGGCGAGCAGCGCCCAGCTGATCATGATCCGTCCGATCCAGCGCCGGGCGCCGACGCGGTGCAGGATCAGGTTGCTCGGAATCTCGAACAGGCAGTAGCCGATGAAGAAGATGCCGGCGCCGAAGCCATACACGGCCGCCGAGAACCCGAGATCCCGGTGCATCTGTTGTGCCGCGAAACCGACGTTGACGCGGTCGATGAACGCGGCGAAGTAGAGCGCGCCGAGGAACACCACCAGCTGCCGGCGCACTTTGGCGAGAACCGCGGTTCCCGGATCTGCGCTCAATCGATCCCCCGACCTCAGGGCCCGTGGAAGCTCCGGGCCCGCCGCCCGCATAATGCCTGAAGGCATGTGACGGTTTCGGTCTGGAGGTAGGGCGATGAGCGGAGCTCGGCCGGCGGCGGCGATCGGGGGCGCGTTTGCGCGCCTCGGCGCGCTCGAGTCGCTCGAGCGACTGCGCGCCGGCCGCGCGAGCTGCACGCAGCTGATCGGTGAGTGCACCGCCCGCATCGCCGCGCGGGATGGAGAGCTTCAGGCCTGGGAGGCTCTGCTGCCCCACGATGCGGCGCTCGCGCTGGCGCGCGAGCGCGATGCCGCGCTCGCCACGGGTGCTGCGACCGGCGTGCTGCACGGACTCGCCGTCGGCATCAAGGACATCATCGATACGGCGGATTTCCCCACCGGGTACGGCTCGCCGATCTACCGCGGGCATCGCCCGCAGCGCGACGCCCGCTGCGTGACGCTGCTCAAGGCAGCGGGGGCGATCGTCGTCGGTAAGACGGTCACCTGCGAGTTCGCCAACTACCCGCCGAGCCGCACGCGCAACGCTTACGATCCGGGCCGCACGCCCGGCGGTTCATCGAGCGGCTCGGCCGCCGCGGTCGCCGACGCTCACGTGGCGGTGGCCTTAGGCACGCAGACCGCCGGCTCGATCATTCGTCCCGCCGCATTCAACGGCGTGATCGGCTTCAAGCCGAGCTACTCTCGCTACGCGCGCGACGGCGTCATGCCGCTCGCGCCCTCGCTCGACACTCTCGGCTTCTTCGTGCGGCGGATGGAGGATGTCGCGCTGATTCACTCGGTGTTGAATGCGCGTCCGGGCGTTGGGCCGGCGGCGCGCGCCGCGGCGCCGCCCGCGATCGCCGTCGCGCGCGCGCCCTGGAGCGGGAGGGCCGAGCCCGCCATGCAGCAGGCGCTCGAGCGCTCGGCGGCGAGACTTCGCGGCGCCGGCGCTCTCGTCGGTGAGCTCGAGCTGCCCGCAATCTTCGCCGAGGTGATCGCGGCGCAGGAGCTGATCTTTGCCGGGGAGGCGGCGCGGGCCTTCGCGCGCGAGCTGCGCGAGCACGGCGAGCGGATCGGAGCCGAGATGCGCGAGCGGCTGCTCGTGCCCGGGGCGAAGGTGAGTGATGCCCGGCTGGAGGAGGCGCGCCAGCTCCTCGGTAGCGCACGCGCCGAGCTCGCGCGCGTGATGCGCGGCGTCGACGTGTTACTGACGCCGGCCGCTCCGGGCGAGGCGCCGGGCCGCGAGTCCACCGGCGATCCGATCTTCAGTCGCGCGTGGACCGCGCTGCACGTGCCCTGTCTCTCATTCCCGGTGGGACTCGGGCCGCACGGGCTGCCGCTCGCGGTACAGGCGATCGGCCGCCCCGAGGAGGACGAGGCGCTGATCGCGCACGCGGGCTGGATGGCGGCGCACGCCTCGCAGGACCTGGTGCCCCGGAGCTAGAGGAGCGCTGCCCATGCCTCACCGCATGCCGTCCGCCGGCGCCTTAGGTCTCGCCCTGATCCCGTTCGTGGCGATGTGCTTCACGGTGCCGCTCTGGGACCGCATCGACCCGATGCTGCTCGGTCTGCCGTTCAACCTTTTCTGGCTCACCGCCTGGATCGTGCTGAGCAGCCTCTGTCTTGCGATCGCCTATCGCCTCGAGCGCGCGCGCGAGCGGCGGGACGAGCCGCGCCCGTGAGCGCAACCGCCGTCAGTCTCGCCGGGATCCTCGTCATCGTTGCCGTCGGCACGGCGATCGGCTTTCTCGGGACCGCGAACCGGCGGATGGATCTCGAGGAATGGACGGTCGGCGGGCGCGGCTTCGGCGTGGTGCTGGTCTTCCTCCTCACCTCCGGGGAGGTGTACACCACCTTCTCGTTCCTCGGGGCGAGCGGCTGGGCGTATTCCCGCGGCGGCCCGACGCTCTACGTGCTCGCCTTCATAACGCTCGCCTACGTCGTGTCGTTCTTCATCCTGCCGGAGATCTGGGAGGCCGGCCGCCGGCACGGCATGCAGACGCAGTCGGATTTCTTCGGTATCCGCTACGGCAACCGCTATCTCGCCGGGCTCGTCTGTCTCGTCGGCATCGGCTCCTTCATCCCGTACATCGACCTGCAGCTCAAGGGGGTCGGGATCATCGTCCAGGTCGCGAGCTTCGGCGCGATCGGCCGCACACCCGCGATGGCGGTCGCGGTGCTGCTGCTCGTGGCCTTCGTGTTCACGGGCGGGATACGGGCCGTGGCGTGGGTGAGCGTCGTGAAGGACGCGTTGATGCTGCTCGCGGCGATCGCCATCGGTATCGGTGTCCCGCTCATCCACTTCGGCGGCATCGGCGCCATGTTCACCGCCCTGGCACACGCCCACCCGCGCCACCTCACCATGCCGGGCGCAACGGTGAGTCTCGGCCACGCGTGGTATGTCTCGACCGTGCTCCTCACCGCGCTCGGTTTCTACATGTGGCCGCATTCGTTCGCGGCCGCCTTCACCGCCCGCAGCGCCGATGCGCTGCGCCGCAATGCCGTGGTGATGCCGCTTTACACGCTGACGCTGGTGTTCATCTTCTTCGCGGGCTTTGCCGCGGTGCTGATCGTGCCGGGACTGTCCGACGGCGATCTGGCGATGCTCCAGGTGGTGCGGCAGAGCTTCCCGCCCTGGTTCCTCGGCATCGTCGGCGGCGCCGGCGCACTGACCGCGATGGTACCGGCCGCGATCTTCATCCTGACCGCCTCGACGCTGTTCGCCAAGAACCTGTTCCGTCCCCTCTTTGCCCCCGCGATGAGCGACGATCAGGTGGCCCGGCTGGCGCGCGCCATGGTCGTGGTGCTCGGACTTGTGAGCCTCGCGCTCGCGGTGTCGGGCTCGACGACGCTGGTGTCGCTGCTGCTCGTCGGCTATGCGGGTGTGTCGCAGTTCTTCCCCGGCGTCGTTCTCGGAATCTTCTGGCCGCGCGCGACCACGGCCGGGGTGTTCGCCGGCGTCGGGGTCGGGATTTGTACTGCGGTCCTGCTCATGCTCACGCACCACGACCCGGTGTTTGGTCTCAACGCCGGCTTCGTGGCATTGTGTCTCAACTTCCTGATTGCCGTGACGGTGAGCCTGGTCAGGCCCGCAACGCCGCCAGGCCCGTCCGCCGTACCTTCGAGGAGCTGAAGCCATGAAGCTGATCGAGCCGATTCGCGAGCAGTCCGCGGCGCTTGAGACCCTGAGGCGCGACCTGCACGCGCATCCCGAGCTCGGCTACGAGGAGCAGCGCACCTCCGATCTGATCGCCGCCACGCTCGAGGGCTGGGGGATCCCCGTGCACCGCGGCCTCGGCAAGACCGGCGTAGTCGGCGTCGTTCGCCACGGCAGCAGCCCCCGCGCCGTCGGCCTGCGCGCGGACATCGACGCGCTGCCGGTGACCGAGCGCAACACCTTTGCCCACGCGAGCGTCCATCGCGGCCGGATGCACGCCTGCGGCCACGACGGCCACACGACGATGCTGCTCGCGGCCGCGAAATACCTGGCGCAGCGCCGTGATTTCGACGGCACGGTGTATCTCGTGTTCCAGCCGGCGGAGGAGGGCGGCGGGGGCGCGCGCGCGATGATCCGCGACGGCCTGTTGGAGCGCTTTCCGATGCAGGCGATCTTCGGCGTGCACAACTGGCCGGGGCTGGCGGTCGGTCAGTTTGCGCTGCGCGCGGGACCCGTGTTCGCCTCCGCCAACGATTTCCGGATCACGATCCGCGGCAAGGGCGCGCACGCGGCCATGCCGCACAACGGCATCGATCCCGTGCCGGTGGCCTGCCAGATGGTGCAGGCGTTCCAGACGATCATCTCGCGCAACAAGCGGCCGATCGACCCCGGCGTCATCTCGGTCACGATCATCAGGGCCGGGGAAGCGAACAACGTCGTGCCCGACACCTGCGAGCTGCAGGGCACCGTGCGGACATTCACCGTAGAAGTCCTCGACATGATCGAGCAGCGCATGCGCCGCATCGCCGAGTCCACCTGTCAGGCCTTTGATGCGTCCTGCGAGTTCAGCTTCCGGCGCAACTACCCGCCGACCATCAATCACGCGCGCGAGACCGAGTTTGTCCGCGGGCTGCTCGGCTCTCTCGCCGGGGACGAGAACGTCCGGGACTTCGAGCCGACGATGGGAGCCGAGGACTTCAGCTACTTCCTCATGGAGAAGCCCGGCTGCTACTTCCTGATCGGTAACGGCGACGGGACTCACCGCAGCGAGGGCCACGGCGGCGGCCCCTGCATGCTCCACAACGCGAGCTATGACTTCAACGACGCGCTGATTCCGGTCGGCGGGTCGATGTGGGTGCGGCTGGCGGAGTCCTGGCTGAAGGCGCCGCACTCGAGCCTCTAAGGCGCAGCCACGCGCCGTCGCGCCTTGAGCAGCACGTCGACCGCTTCGGGCCGGTCGTCCCAGTAGTCGAGTCGCACGCGACCGTCGGGGAGCTGACTCACCGTGGCGGGAGCCGCACTGAAGGTGCAGTACCAGCCGGACGGCAGTACCACCGCGTTGCGCGGCCGGCCGAAGCTGCGGTCGAATACCAGGTCGTCCCCCTCGAGCCGGTAGCTGACCGGTGCGGTGTAGGTCTCGGAGATGCGCAGCCGCACGCTCTGACCCGCCTGTACCGGCGCAAACGGAATGACGACCACGTGCGCCTGCGGGGGAACCTCTTCGCCGACGTTGAGACCTGAGGCGGCGAGCTCGGCGCCCGTCATCTCCTGCACCTTGAGGTGCTGTCCGGTGTCGAGAATCATCGCCGCGGGATGGCTCGCGACGCTGCCCTCGCGCACGACGTTGGCGTAGCCGTTCACGCCCGCCCGACTCTCGGTGTAGTCGTGATACAGACTGAACGCGTGGCTTTCCGGCTGCTGCAGAAAATAAACGATGTCACGGTCCTGGTGCGCTCGCTCGGCGAGCCTTTCCTCCTCCGTGCCTCCCTGGTAGGGAGATTCCCAGCTGCGCTGCCGGGTCGGCGGCCTGGGTTGCGCCGCCGCCCCGGTCTGCGCGTCTGCGGCGGCGCGAATGACGAGCGGCGCCGCCCCGGCGCCCGCGTGCAGGAAGCTCACGGCGATCCTTCCGTCGGGCTCGGTGCGGATCTGCGACGGTACCGTGAGTCCGACGACCTCGTAGGCCGGCGGCAGCACGATCTTGTTGCGCGGCACGCCGAGGGGCCGGTCGAACACCAGAATTTTGTGATCCAGGTAATAGCTCTTGGCGTCCTTGTAGGTCTTGAGGATCAGAAGCCGGGCCTGGCCGTGCTCCGGCACCGGCCGGGCGAGCGTCACCTTGATGTACTCGGTGTCGGGGTCCGCGTCCGGCATCAGCGGGTCCTTGTGCGCTTCCGTGCCGCTGACGACCTCGAAGTGCAGCGCCGTGCCGAGCATCGCGTCGTGAACGCTCTCGTCGCTCGCGACGCTGCCCTTGCGAATCGGGTTGTAGAAGTAGCGCGCGCCGGCGGTGGTGGCAGTGACCTCGTAGCGGATCCTGAAGCTCGCCGTCCCGGGAGCGAGCAGCTCGTAGCTCGTGTACTCGTCGGCTTCCGTCTGGGTCACCGCCGACGGAAAGTACAGGCCGTCCTTCGCCGCTCCATCCTTCGCCGGCTCCTGCGCACCGGTGAGGGCGGCCACGCCGACCGCCACGCACAGGCAGAGCGCGACCCGCAGGCCGAGGATTCCGGGCGGGGTTTTCATCGCGTCACTCCGTGGAATTCGTGGTGCTCGAGCAGAGATACGTACTCATCGAGTGGCGGGATCTTGAGTCCCGCGACTTTCCCCTGATCGTCGCAGTGTCGCACGCGCACCGCATCCCTGAAGAAGGGCTCACTCTCGAACCGCGCGACCTCGGCGGGCGACATCGGGCCGCCCTGCAGCTTCAAGGTGTGGACCGAGGCGGGGCTCAGGCGCGCGAAGTACTGAGCATCGGTCGCGCACAGGTAGCGCTTGGCGGGCACGTGCAGGCGCGCCGGCTCGGAGATCTCCGGCCCGAAGCGCCCGGCGAGCCACAGCGCGCCGATTTCCTCGTGGCGCGCATCGGTCGTCCAGTCCTCGAGTCGCTCCGGCACCGCCTCGAGCAGATGGCCGATGTCGTGCAGGAGCGCGGCGACCACGAGCGGCCCCGGGGCTCCTGCCTGGCGCGCGAACCAGGCGGTCTGGAGCGAGTGCTCGGCGATCGTGACGCGCTCGCCGAAGTAGGCGCCCGCGCCGCGCGCGGTGTAGATCGCGAGGATCTCGGCGGCGACGCTCATGCGCGCGTCGCGGCGAGCTCGCGCCGCAGCAGACCGGTGACGCTGTAGACGCTGTCGCGCGTCAGGTAACAGCCCTGCAGGTGGCGCGGGTGCCGCGCCGAGGTGAAGGCGGTGCGGCCATGGAGCGTGCGCTGGTTGTCGAATACCACCAACTCGCCGGGAGCGAGCTTCAGGCGCAGCTGAAACCGCGGCTCGCGCAGGAGCGACGCGAAGCGCCGGTATGCGGCATAGAACGCCGGCACCTCGCTCGCCGGCAATGCGAGCGGAGCGATCGAGCGATTGTTGTAATGCACCGCGGTGACGACGCCCTGCGAGTCGAGCTGGATCAGCGGCCGCTCGGCGTAGAGCTCCGCATTCGCCGCACGATAGTGGAACGGCACGGAGGTCGCGGTGAGCCGCGCGAAGGCCTCCGGCGCCGTGGCTCGCAGATGCTCCGCGAGCGCGCAGCCGTCGGCGAACAGGCTGTCGCCGCCGTCGGGTGAGATGATGAGTGCGTGCAGGGCCTGGAAACCCGGCACCGGCTCGCGGTAGGGATTGTCGGTGTGCAGGCCTAAACCCAAGTCCGAGTAGGCGAGATTCGCGGGCTGCGGCACCGAGCGTACGTCGAACACCAGCCCGTAGTTGGTCTCGGCGACCTGGCCGACGAGAGTCATGGCACCGAGGACCGCGTGCTCCTCGCACGGCACGCCGGTGAGGAACGCGATCCCGTCCTGCAGCAGCCGCGTCAGCCATGCGAGCCGCGCTTCTGTGTCGGTCCGCGCCGCGGGCAGCGCCAGTGAGGCGAAGTCGCGCTCGGCCACGAGCTCCGAGCCCTCGAGCCACAACCGCCGCCTGAGCTCCGGGCGCTCGGCGACGACGCCCGCCGCCCGGGCCGCGAGCCAGGCCAGGTCGAAGGCCGCGGGCCGCGCCTCACTCTGCCACTCGATGAGAACGCTGCCGTTGGCGCTGTGCGCCGCGCGAATCCTCGGATCCTCGGGCAGATCGGTCACATCGACCAGCCGCTGTCCGTTGCGCGGGTCGCGGTCCTCGCGCAGGTTGTCGCGCAGCCAGAGGCTCGGAAACTCGCTCACCGCACCGCTCGACCACTCGACGCGGAGCATCTCGGGCGTCGCCGACACGCGCCGCACCGCGGGCAGATCACCGTCAGCCATGCGAGCTCACTGGCGCGCCCGCGCGCTCGGTGGCGGCTCTGGCATTCAGCGCGAACAGATACGCACCGCAGAGCGCCGCGGCCAGGCTCACCACGCCCAGCGCTGCGAACACGCCGCGCCAGCCGAATGTTTCCGAGAGCCTCGCCACGCTGTCGCCGGCGAGCACGCCGCCGAGATAGCCCAGGCCGTCGATGATGCCGGAGGAGGCGGCGCTCGCCTGCTTGCCGCCGAAGTCCAGCGCGAAGGCACCGCCGAGGTAGGAGTAGGGCCCGAGCAGGCACAGCGCCACGACACCGATCAGCACCACGCCGAGGACGGACGTTCCGTGGCCGGGCGGCACCGCGGTCAGCGCCGCGAGTGCCAGCGCCGCGGCGCCGAGTCCGAGAAACAGGATGAGCGCGCGCCCGTTCAGTCCCAGCCGGTCGCTGACCCAGCCGGCGATCAGCACCGAGACCGCGCCGACGCCCGGAAAGATCGCGCTCATGCTCGCGGCACCACTCACGCTGAAGTCGAGGTAATAGTGGAGGTAGGCGGGCGTCCAGTTGTTGAACGCCTCGCGGATTATCGTGCAGGCGAAGGACAGCAGGCAAACGACGAGAAACGCGCGACTGCGCATGAGCGGCAGCAGGAGCGCCGCCACCCCTGCGGGCGGCGCCTCGGTGGCGGCGAACAGATTCAGCGGGTTAGGCTCGGCCGGCGGATGACCCTGCTCGGTACGCGACTCGCGCAGCCACAGCAGGTTGGCGATCAGCGTGGCGGCAGCGACGACGGCCGCGAACACGAACAGTGTGCGCCAGCCGAAGCCGTGTGCGATCAGCATTCCCATCTGCTGCCGGGCCAGGGCATCGCCGACGAGATAGCTGAGGCTGAGGATGGCGATGATCGAGCCGTACGAGGAGTAGTTGAACCACTTGGAAGAGACCTTGATGAGCCCCGCCCAGCCGATCGACTGGGTGAGGCGGTTGCCGATCCAGGCGAGCGTGAAGAGCGGCAGCGCGCCGCCGCCGGCGAACACCAGCGTGAAGAGCGTCGCCCCGCCCACCCCGATGAGGAAGTTGCGCCGCCCGCCCCAGTAATCGCCGAGCCCCGTCAGGAACAGTTTCCCGAAGGCGTAGGCGAGCACTCCGAGAGAGCTCAGGGTGCCGATGTGCACCAGGGCTTCGGCGTGGCTGATGCCGTGCCTGCCGAGCTCGTCGGCGATGAGCGGCGTTGCCACCGAGAGGTCGGCGCGGCAGTAATAGCAGGCCGCGTAACCGCAGAACAGCAGCAGGATGGTGCGGACTTGTGCGGAACGCAGTGCCAGGCGCGCCTCTCCGGGTCGATGCGCTGTTCTTGTCGCGGGCTATTGTAGCCGCGGCATTTGACTCTGTAATGACCGCTTCAGCTAGTGCGGCGGATAAACGGCCGGATCCACCCAGATCGGGTCGCTGTAGGCCTTGCGTCCCTTCGCATCCTCGACCACGAGCGCATACCAGGTGCGGCGCTGCGCAATGAGCAGAAAATCCACGTGCGTCTCATGCGGCGCGTCAGCAAAGGCCCGCCGCACCACCACGGCCGCGTTGCTGATGAGATCGACACGGCTCACCCCGGCGACGGAGGCGAGGTCGAAGCCGAGCGTGAAAGGCTCTTGCGGACGGACCTCGAGGTCCGTGCCGAACATCACCGTGGGGAAGATCAGCGGGCCGTGGCTCACATAGCCGTGACCGGCTTTGAGTGCGTCCGCGAAGGCCGCCGGGGTTGGCGTTCCGTCGAGGTGCGCGAAAGCGCGGACGCGGCCCGACTCGTCGTTCCAGACGTCGTGGACGTCCGTGCCGCCGGCCAGATAGTAGCGGTCGCCCGCGTTCCAGAATGCCCAGAGCGCGTTCAGCACCTTGACATCGTCCTCGGGCACCGTGGCGTTGATCTCGATGAGATCGAAGTGCGCATTGAAGGCGCCGGGCGCGACGCCCGCAGTGAGGCTCGCGAAATAGCCGTAGGGGATGAACGGGTGATTGACCTGCATGACGCTGGCGCCCAGGCGCCGGCCTTCGGCGAGGATCTGATCGACGCTGGCGGTGCTCGTGTCGATGGCGAGCTTCGCGCCGAGACGCAGCGGCCACGCATTGAAGTGGCCCCAGGACGGCGAGAGCTCGATCCCGGGAATGAAGGGCACGTGCCGCAGCTCGGCGATCTTCTCGAGCGGCACGTGGTTCACCGTCGAGTCGTGGTCGCTGACAAAGAGGAAATCGAGGCCGGCGGCGAGCTGCGAGCGCGCCAGGTACTCCGGCGGCGTGACCGCTTCCGCCTGGTCGGCGTGATGATGCAGGTCCGCCGAGTACCAGCCGCGCGCGGGCGGGTCGAAGAGCGGCGTGATGGCGGCCTGGGCGCGTGCCGTGCCGCCCGCGGGAACGTGGACGCGCACCTCCCCGGGCGCCGCGAGGAAGCCGCCGCCCGCGGACACGGTGAACAGGTAGTCGCCGGGGGCGATCGGCGTGCTGAGCTTTCCCTTCGGTGCGAGCTCGGTGAAGAAAGTCCGGCGGCCGAGGAACTCCACTACCGGCTTCTCGCCCTCGCTGATCACGATGCGCGCATCGAGCGGCCGCCCGTCGCGCGAGTCGGTGACCGAGAAGTCGAGGCGCGCAGGGGACTCGAGGGAAGTGAAGTCGCGCGCCTCGTCGGCGCCCGCGGCGAGATGCACGGAGGATGCCGCGCTGCGCGCGTAGTCGCGCGCCGTCGCGTACACGGTGTAGTCGCCCGCGGGCAGCGTCACCTGGTACTGCCCGTCGTGGCCGAGCACCCAGGCGTAGGGCTTGCCCTGCTTCTCGAGCACCACCACGGGCCCGGCAATCGCCGCACCGCCGCGGCTCTTCACGAGCCCGTGCAGGTGCGCGGCGGGCAGATGGTGCCGCGCGATCTCGGCGGCCAGTACCGGTGCCAGGTCACCGCTGGCTCCGACCTGCAGCCAGGCGTCGAAGCTGCGGCTCTCGCCCGGCTTGAGCGCGGTCAGGCTGAACAGGTCACGCGAGCCCGAGCCGATGTGATCGAGGTAGGGCGCATGCAGCGTCACCGCGGAGTCGGCGTCGTAAGCGACCGCCCGGTCGGAGAGCGCCCCCTCGGCCTTGCCCTCCGTGACGCCCGCGAGCCCCGGCACAGGGAAGAAGAAGCCTCCCCGCGGCCAGAGAGTGAAGCCGGACAGCAGTCCCGTGAGCGCCGCCGGCCCGTCGTTCTTCATCGTGGCGCGCATCACGATGTGGTCGGAGCCTGCTTCGAGCGTGTAGAGCGTGGTGAGCGTGACTCTGCCCCAGTCGCGTACCGTGCGGATGGTGACCCGCTTGGGGCCGCGCTCGAGGATGTCGACGTGCTGGTAGGTGTTGGGCCACGCCGACCAGTTGTTCGGGATGAAGTCGGCGAACACCACGCAGTCGCGCCCGATGCGCCCGGCGCTCACCGGCGCCACATCCACGATCGCCCCGCGCGGCACCCCGTAGGGAACCGGCGAGTTCACCGCGAGCGCGAAGGCCAGCTTCTCGTTGACGACGGTCAGGTCGCCGGCACTGTGCGCCGCGCCGCTGGGGATCGGGGTGGGGCCGGTCATGATACTGACGGCCGCCTGCACGTGCGCCGTCGGCGCGAGTGCGACCAGAAGAAGCAATAAAGCGGAGGTGTGTCGCATCGGGTCTCTCGGCAGGCGCGCCAGAGCGGCGCCTGCCGGGACCCGATATTAGCCGATCGATCAGCGGTAGTAGCCGTGTACGACGACCACCGGCGCCGGGGCGACTACGCCCACGCCCACGTACGGGCGGGGTCCAACCGGGACGACCACGCAGCCCGACAACGCTACGGCAAAGCCGAGAGCGATCAGCAGTTTGACAATGTTACGCATGGCCCGACTCGTTCTATATAGGCTCACCTGCTGGAAGGAAACGCGCGCTGTACCCTGCGGCTGACACCCTGGGACCGCCTGCGAACCGTTCAGGGTTCGTTAAGAAATCAGTGTCAGGAGGCGGCCCGTTTGGCTTTGACCAGCACGTCGCGCAGCACCGCGGCGTGATTGATGCGCGGATCGTGCGCCGCGTAGAGGAGTGTTACGCGCTGGTGCGCGGCGCGCACG
Organism: uncultured Gammaproteobacteria bacterium; assembly: GCA_963844595.1. Taxonomy (GTDB): domain Bacteria; phylum Pseudomonadota; class Gammaproteobacteria; order Steroidobacterales; family Steroidobacteraceae; genus 13-2-20CM-66-19. The sequence goes on along the minus strand of CAWJOW010000005.1, from coordinate 454,195 downwards.
CGCAGCTCATCGAGGATCTTGCGCCGCGCCCGCAACTCAGCGTGGTAGCGACGCGCGAATTCCGCGAAGCGCGCGGCGTCGTGCCCGAACCACTGCCGCAGCTGGGTGCTCGGCGCGAGCTCGACCAGCCAGGCATCGAGCGCAGCACGCGCCTTGGAGATACCGCGCGGCCAGAGCCGATCGACCAGCGCGCGATAACCGTCGGCGGCGTCGCGCTCCTCGTAGATACGCTTGATCTGAACGCCGTGCGCAGGCGCGGCGGTCGCGCCGGACTCCGTCTCGTGCAGATAGCAGGGCGGTGAGCTGTAGGCCACGCCGCGGCTGCGCGTGCGTGGCATGCGGCGTGTGCGGCGCGTGGACATCGGCGCGTAGTATGCTCGCTCCTCTCGCCTCCCTGAACGGGGCCCCCATGATCACGCTCTATCATCGACCGAACACCCGCTCGACGCGCTTCGTGTTCCTGCTCGAGGAGCTTGCGGCACCCTACACGCTCAAGCTCGTCACGACGCGCACCCGCGACGGCGGCGCGGTCGATCCCGCCAACCCGCATCCGCACGGCAAGGTGCCGGCGATCTCCGACGAGGGTGTCATCGTGTTCGAATCGTCGGCGATCGCGCTCTACCTGACGGACCGCTTTCCGCAGAACCGGCTCGGGCCGCTCGCCGGCGAGCCCGAGCGCGGCGCGTATCTCTCCTGGCTGGCCTACTACAGCGGCGTGATGGAGCCGGCGTTCCTCTGCAAGTTCATGAACGTCACCGTGCCGCGGGGCACCGGCGGATGGGTTGCGGTGGAGGAGATGATGCCGGTCGTCATCGAGAAGCTCTCCGGCTCACCCTACATGCTCGGCGAGCGCTTCTGCGCGGTGGACGTGCTCTTCGGCACCAGCTTCGCGCTCTTCGCCAAGAGTCCGCTGCTGCCGAAATCTCCGGTGATCGAGGCCTATGTAAAGCGCATCGTCGAGCGCCCGGCGTATGCGCGCGCCATGGCGAAGGCCGCCTGAAAGCCGATGCGCCCGCCAGGTCCGAAAACGGCTACTTCGGGGCGCCGGGTGCGGGTATGGTGGCCGCCTATGGAGACCATCGCGGGACTCGATCCGGAGGCGCTCAACCGCGCGCGCATCAGTCGCGATCCGCGCTTTGACGGGAAGTTCTTCATCGCCGTGACCTCGACCGGCATTTATTGCCGGCCGATCTGCCCGTCGCGCTGGGCGAAGCGCGTCAACGTGCGCTTCTTCGGCAGCACCGCTGCCGCGGAGGCAGCCGGATTCCGTCCCTGCCTGCGCTGCCGGCCGGAAGCGGCGCCCGGCACGCCGGCATGGCTCGGGACGGCCGCGGTCGTGCGCCGGGCGCTGCGCCTGATCGATGACGGCGCGCTGGACGAGGACTCGGTCGAAGCGCTCGCCACGCGCTTAGGTATCGGACCGCGCCACCTGGTGCGCCTCTTCCGCCGGCACGTCGGCGCTTCCCCGATCGCCGTCGCACAGACGCGGCGGCTGCATTTCGCGGTGTGCCTGCTCGAGGCCACCGACCTGCCGATCACGCAGATCGCCATGGCGGCGGGTTTCCGCAGCTCGCGCCGCTTCAACGACGCGTTCCGTGCCACCTATCGCCGCGCGCCGCGCGAGCTGCGCAAAGCCGGACGGCGCGCGGGTGCCGCCGCCGCCGACCAGGTGATCCTGCGCCTCGCCTACCGGCCACCGTACGACTGGGAGCACATGCGCGGGTTTCTCGCCGCGCGCGCCATCGGCGGACTCGAGCGCGTCGATGCCAGCGGTTACGCGCGCACGCTCGCCTGCCCCGGCGGTCACGCACTGGTCGCCGTACGCGCGCTACCGGGTGAGCATGCGCTCGAGCTGCGCGTCGCCGGTGCGCCGGCGACGGCGCTGTTGCAGCTGTCCTCGGCAGCGCGGCGCGTATTCGACCTGGCGGGCGACCCGACGCGCATCGGCGTGGAGCTCGCCGCCGACGAGCTCATGGGGCCGCTCTTCGCGCGGCGACCGGGCTTGCGCATTCCGGGCGCCTGGGATGCGTTCGAGTGCGCAGTGCGGGCGATCCTCGGGCAGCAGGTGAGCCTGGCCGCCGGTCGCACGCTGGTCGAGCGGGTGGTGGCACGCACCGGGGAGGAGATCCAGGACGGTATCGAGGGGCTGACGCATCTCTTTCCGACACCGGCCGCGCTGGCTCGCGCCCACCTCGAAGGCCTCGGCATTACCGGGACGCGCGTCGCCGCTCTCAGGGCGCTCGCGCGCGCGGTGCTCGAGGGGCGCGTGGATTTCAGCGCCGCGCCCGGGGACGTGGCTGCGGCGCTCGCGCGGCTTCCCGGCGTGGGCCCGTGGACCGCGCAATATGTGGCGCTGCGCTCGCTCGGCGAGCCTGACGCGATGCCTCACGGCGACTGGGTCCTGCGCAGGATGGCCGCGCGAGGCGCAGCGCCTCTCACCGCGCAGCAGCTGGAGCAGCGTTCGCAGGCCTGGCGGCCGTGGCGCGGCTACGCAACCGTGCACCTCTGGCAGGCGGCCGCCGAGCTCACCGCGCGCGCGCCGGTCACGCGTGTCCGGCGTGCGACGGCCGCGGCCCCCGCCGTCGCGGCGCTCGCGTAGAGTGCCAAGCATGCCCGTCACGTACTGGCACCAGGTCAAGAGCCCGGTCGGTGCACTGCTGCTCGCAGGGGATGCGACCGCGCTGACGAACGTGTATTTCCAGTCGGGTCGCCGTCCGCGCCAGCCGGCGCCCGGGTGGCGCCGCGACGCCGCGCCTTTTGCCGGCGTCGTGCGCGAGCTCGAGGAGTATTTCGCGGGCGAGCGGCGCGTGTTCAGCGTGCCGCTCGCACCCCGCGGCACGCCGTTCCAGCTGTCCGTCTGGCAGGCACTGCGCGCCATTCCCTACGGTGAGACGCTCTCTTACGGCGAGCTGGCGCGCCGCCTGGGGTCTGCGACCGGGGCGCGGGCCGTGGGACTTGCCAACGGCGCCAACCCGCTGCCGATCATCGTTCCGTGTCACCGCGTCATCGGTGCGGACGGCTCGCTTACCGGATTCGGCGGCGGTCTCCCGATCAAGCGCGCGCTCCTCGCGCTCGAAGGGGCCGAGTGCGTCGTCGATCTGTTCGACTCCCCGGGACTTCGCTGCATACAATAACGGTCCATCCAGGACCTGTCGGCGCGAGGGGGCTCACGGTGGTCGGATCGATCGGTCAGAAATTATCCTCGGGGTGTCTGCTGCTGAGTGCGCTCGCGCTGGCCGCGGCGGCGCCGCTGGCGCTCGGCGCGCCCGGCTCTGCGGACCGCAGCTATTACGAGCATGAGTTCCCGCCCGCAAGCCAGGCGCTGCCCTTCAGCGACGCGGTGCGCACCGGTAACACGCTGTACGTCGCCGGACACATCGGCATCGATCCGAAGACCGGCAACGCCGCGGCGAGTCCCGGGGCCGAGGCGCGCCTGGTGATGGACGCGGTCAAAGCGACGCTCGCGCGCGCCGGCTTTTCCATGGACGATTTTGTCTCGGTCACGGTGTACTGTACCGACCTTGGCCTCTACGACACGTTCAACGCCGTCTACGCCGGCTACTTCCACCAGCATCACCCGGCGCGCGCCTTCATCGGCGTGGCACATCTTGTGCGTGGCGCGCACTTCGAGGTGCAGGGCGTCGCCGTGAAGACATCCGCCGCCAGATGAGGTCGAATCGATCGAGGGGGTGCCGGTGAATCGTCGGGAGTTTTCCTTGGCCGCGGCCGCAGCCGCGGTGGCTGCGGCGCTCGCGCCGCGGGCAGGCGTGGCACAGGCGCCCGAAATCGCGCCGCGCGCGAAGAAGCTGTATGAGGACGCGCTGATCCTCGATTGCAACTCCGCCCCGCCGTGGGAAGACGGCAAACTCCCCCTGCCGCAGTCGGACCTGGACATCGTGCGCTCGAGCGGCATCAACGTCGTCAAGCTCTCGCTCGGCGGCATCAACAGCGACTTCGAGCACACCGTTGCCGAGATCGCCCAGGTGCAGCAGCTCTTCGAGGTGCACCCGGCCTATTTCACCCAGGTGCGCGTCGCCGACGACATGATGCGCGCCAAGCGCGAGGGAAAGCTCGGGGTCATTCTGTCCTTCGAGAGCGTCGATATGCTGCAGGGACGCGTGGAATCGCTCGAGCTGTTCCGCAATCTTGGTGTGCGGGTCATGCAGCTGTCCTACAACCGCAAGTCGCCGTTCGCGGCCGGGGTCATGGAACCCGATGGCGGTGGCCTCACGGCTCTCGGGCGCCAGGCGGTCGGCGAGATGAACCGGCTCGGGATCGCGGTCGACCTGAGTCACGCCAATCCGCAGACCACGACTGACGCGCTGGCGCTCTCCTCCAAGCCGCCGGTGATGACGCACGCCGGCTGCGCCGCCGTCCACGCGCACCCGCGCAACAAGACCGACGAGCAGCTGCGTGCGCTCGCCGCTCGCGGCGGGGTCGTCGGCATCTTCGATCTGCCGTACCTGACCGCCTCGCCCCGGCAGCCTACGGTCGAGGATTACATGGAGCACATGGAGCATGCGCTCAAGGTGGTGGGCGAAGAGCATGTCGGCATCGGCAGCGATGTCGGCATCGCGCCGTTCGACACCAGCGCCAAGGGCATGGCGGAGTTTGCCAAGTCGGAGGAGGAGCGGCAGCGGTCCGGCCTGGCGGCGCCGGAAGAGGACCGACCGACGTACGTCGAGGGCATGAATACCCCGCGGCGCATCGAGATCGTCTGCGATCAGCTGCTGAAGCGCGGCTACCCGCCAACCGTGGCCGAGAAGGTGATCGGCGCGAACTTCGCGCGCGTGTTCGCCGACATCTGGAACGTCTGACCCGTCCGCCCCGGCCGCGTGCGCGGCCGGGGATCGGCTCCGGTCAGTGCAGCAGGTTCAGCACGTTCTCGTCGTCATCCACGAAGTAGATGCCGCGCTCGGGGTCATAGGCGAGCCCGAACAGCGCCCCGGCGCCCGGAGGCGAGCCGGTGTTGTCGAGCAACTCCTTCGCCCGCTGCTCGCCCGCGGGCGTGATCTCGATGATGTAGCCGTTGCCGCCGTTGACGGTCAGCAGGTCGCCCCCGGGGGTGGCGATGAGTCCCAGTGGCACATTGAGGCTGCCGCCCGCCGACAGCGTGCGTCCGGTGCCGGCGGAGGTGGTGCGGCCGAGCGGGTGATCGATGACCGCGATGCGATTGTCGAGCGAGTCGGCGACATAGAGCAGCGCGTCGTCGTGTTCGCAGCCGTAACCGTCGTCGCACGCGGCATGCAGCGCCACGCCGGTCGGACCGATGACGAGCGCGGACGGATCGCTGCGCTGCGGGAAGCCGGCGGCGATCACGGTAATGGATTGCAGCGCCGGCTTGGCGGATCCCTGCAGTGCCAGATCGAGCCGGGTCACGGTGCCTGCTTTCACGACCGCGCCGTTGGCGGCGACGGTGCCGTTGAGCACGTTGGTGACGAACAGCTTCGCTCCGTGCTCGTCTTCGAAGGCCGTCATGTCCCACGGGCCGTTGATCAGCGAGCCGAACCAGGTCTCGACGGGCTTACCCATGCTGTCGAGCACGATCAGGCAGCCCGCCTGCATGGTCGCCGAGGTGCCATCCGACGTCGGCAGGCTCCCGACGATCACCCAGCCCTGATCGAGCACCACCAATGCCGTCGTGAGTCCCAGCCCTCCCGGGCAGGCGCCCGGCAGTTCCCTGGGACTGAGCGCGGCGAACACGCTCATTCCACCGCTGGGGCCGATGTCGACGATCGTGCTGCCGGTGCCCTGCAGGTTACGGAAGTTATTGAAGTTGCTGACCAGGATGTGCCCGGCCCGCAGGTTGCCTATCGTGTACTTCACCTGCGCCACGCCGTACGGATTCACATCGCCGTTCCCGGGCACGGTGGATGAGACCAGGCTGATGGTCTTGAGCGGCGGCAGCACCGGTCGCGGATCGGCCGCAAACGCCGCACCCGCAGCACAGAGACCCGACAGAGTGAGCCATAGCAGGCCGCGTGCCTGCGGCCTCACGAAACGTGCTTTCATGTTATTTCCCCTGGTGGTGCAGCGCGCGGACCTGCCCGCTTGCTGACACAAAGTATGTAGCGGGAAATAACCGTGCGGTTCTACGTGCCGCCCGGCTGCGTGCTCAGCTGCTCTGCAGCATGCTCCAGAGCGTGACCGCGGCCACAGCGAGTACCCCGAGCCCTGCGTAGCGCAGCCGCAGCGGCGCTGCGATGCCGGCGGCGAGACCGTTGCCGAGCGTGCGCACGGCGCCGCGCACCCGCTCACTCCAGCCACGGCCACTGGCGGCCTCGAGCTCGGACATGACCCGGGCCACGAACTGTGCGTCCTCGAGCGGCCGGTGGCTGACCGAGAAACAGCGCAACAGCTGCGCGTCAAGCGGATCCGACATGGGTCTGCTCCTCGAAGGAATTGTAGGCGTGCAGCAGCCCGCGCAGGCGCTCTGCGCCTCGCCGGACATGTGACTTGACGGTGCCGAGCGGCAGGGCGGTGGCGGCGCTGATCTCGCCGTGACTCATGCCTTCGCTGTAGGCGAGCACGATGCACAGGCGCTCGGCGGGCGACAGCTGCGCGAGCGCGCGATCGAGGTCGAGCCGCTCGCTGGAGGCGGGCACGAACGCAGCCGCATGGTCCGGCTCGTCGGGATCGAGCGGCACGCTGCCGGGGCGGGCGGTGCGCCGGTGCGCGAGCCACGCATTCACCGCGAGCCGGCGCAGCCAGGGACCGAAAGCGGTCACCGAGTGGAGTGCGGGCAGCGAGCGCCACGCCTGGAGAAACACCTGTTGGGCGAGATCGTCGGCGAGCGCGGGGTCGCGACACAGGCGCCGCAGGAGATTGCGCAGCCAGCTCTGGCGTCGCCGAACGAGCTCGCCAAAGGCCGCGCGATCGCCGCCCATCGCGAGCGCGACCACGGCCGCCTCCGCGGCCTCGCCGAGCACGGCGCGAGGCAGCGGCGTGGCCACGTGCTCAGCGCCCGGGCGTCCCCTGAAGCGTGGCTTCCTGAGGCCCGGTGGCTTCGCGCCCGCGGTCGCGCTCGCGATGACGCTCGACGCTGCGCGCCGCGACCATCAGGCCGACCCCCACGCAGACGCACAGAACGCCGATACCCATCACGGGGTACATCACGGCAATGCCGGCGAGCTGGCTGAGGAAGAGGGAGAAGATCACGACGCCGATGCCGGCGGCTATCACGATGATGCTGGCGACCCTGAGGCTGACCGGATTGATGCCCTCGTGCCGCTCGGGCGCCATGAGACGCTCGATCACCGCCGGATCGATCGGCTGCCCGCGCTCGACGGCGGCGCGCAGTGGCCCCATGGCCGCCTGGCGCTTCTTGTAGTCACCGACTACGCCCGCCACGGTGGCGATGGCACAGAAAATGAATACCGCGATGGCGACGTGAAAGGGTCCGATGTGCTCCATAGGGGCTCCTCGACGTCAGTCGTGTGACGCCTGTGTCCGTATAGATGCGGCCGAGGCACCTTTTGGATGCATGGGGCTAGGGACCCGCCCCGATAACGCCCGGGATCGGCGCCGCGGCCTCGGGCACCGCCTGCCGGTAGTCCTTGCCGAGGAACGCCGCGACGGTCGCCGCGATCTGCGCCTGGTGTATCTCCGCGGTGTGGCTGCGCTCACCCAGGGCCGGCGTGTCCGGTCCCAGCACGGCGATCCAGATGTTCTCCGAGCCCTTCTCCTCGACGCCGTGTTCCTTCCACTCGACGGGTCCGCTGCCGCGGCCGTGATCGGTGGTGATGATGAACGTGGTCTGGTCGCGATAGTCCGGCAGCCGCTGCAGCCTGTTCCACAGCTCATTGACGAACAGGTCGAACGTGTTGGCCGCGTGCAGCACCAGGTCGTAGCGGCCGGCGTGCGCCCAGTTGTCGGTCTCGCCATAGCCGACGAACAGCACCCGCGGCTCACTGTGGCTGAACGCGTCGAGCAGCGGCACCTGCAGGAACGCGTCGTAGACGTCCTCGTCGTCGAGGCGCGTCGTCGTCTGGTAGAGGCGGTTGATGAGCGTCTGCCACGCATCGGGCTTACCGCGATAGGGGAGATCCCATCCGACCTGCAGCGGCAGGCCGCTGCGGCGCACGTTGAAGATGTCCTTGAAGGTCTCCCAGGTCGCGTACACGCTGACGCGCCCGTGCAGATCGGGCAGACTGTTCAGCCACTCGAAGACCGAGACGTTGGGATTGGGACCGAAGTCGTTGGAATCGATGCGCGGATCGGGGTGGCCGGTCAGCATCTCGTTGTATCCGGGGTAGGAGAACGCCAATCCGTTGGTGACGCGGGCGATGCTGCCTTTCAACTGGTTGCCGAAGATCTGGCCGTGCTGGGCCACCGTGCTCCACAGGAACGGGAACAATGCCTTGCGGCGCTCGTTCGGGTCGTCTCGCCAGAACTCCCGGCGCAACTTGTCCTTATCGTCCCAGATACCGCCGTTCTCCTCGTTGAGCAGGGTCGGGTCGGCGCCGGTGAAGATCTCCTGCCAGCGCAGCCCGTCGCTGACGATGAGTACGACGTTGCGCGTGCGCAGCGCGTGGGCGGGCTCGGCGGCCGCAGCACGCACCGGCCCCTGCTGGAGTGCGCCAAGCGCCAGCAGAAGCAGCCACCCGGAACCTCGTAGCACGGTTGACATGGAACTCCCCCGCTTTCCCGGCGCGAGCGCGCCGTTGTCGTTGTGGTGGACAAGCATGACAGATGAATCGTCACGCGTGCAGCAGCGCACGCCGCCCGCGGGCTCCGGCGGCCGCCGGGCGGCCCGTTTGCGCCTCGCCAGCGCGCTCGTGAGCCTCGCGGGGACCCTCGCAGCCACACTGGCCGGGGCCGGCGCTGCGGAGGCGCCCGCGTCCGCCCGAGGCGCGCTGCGAGTAGGGCACGTGACGCTGCACCGCTGCCAGACGCCGGCACCCTGGTGCGGGACGCTGGTGCGCCCGCTCGATCCTGGCGGCGCCGTGCCCGGGAGCCTGAGCATCTACTTCGAGTACTACCCGCACTCGGCCCCAGGTGCCGCGGCGGGCACGCTGGTCGCCACCGAGGGCGGCCCCGGCTATCCGGCGACCGGGTCGCGCGATGAGTACCTCGCACTGTTCGCGCCGCTGCGCGCGCGCTACGACGTGCTCATCATGGACAACCGCGGGACCGGACGCTCGGGCGCGGTCGACTGCCGGGAGCTGCAGAACGCCCCGCAGCTCACCGAAGCCAACATCGGTGCCTGCGGCCGCTCGCTCGGGCGCAGCGCGCCCCTCTACGGCACCGGCCTCGCCGCCGACGATCTCGCCGCGGTGCTCGATGCGCTCGCGATCGGCCGCGTCGCGCTGTACGGTGATTCCTACGGGACATTCTTCGCGCAGACTTTTGCGCTGCGGCATCCGGACCGGCTCCGCGCGCTCGTGCTCGACGGCGCTTACCCGCTCGACGGTCCCGACTACGGCTGGTTCCCGCACTACGCGCCGGCCACCCGCGAGAAGTTCGACCTGGCCTGCCAGCGCGCGCCGGCGTGCGCCGGCATCGGCGGCACCTCGCTCGAGCACATCGCCCCGGCGCTCGGGCTGCTGCGCAAGCAGCCGTTCACGGCACGGGTGCGCGACGATGACGGCCGCCCTGCGACTTTCACCGCCAACGCCACCACGCTCGCGATCCTCATGTACGGCGGCTCGCCGGCGTACTCCTCGGTGCGCGAGCTGGACGCCGCGGCGCGCGCCTTCGTGGCCGGCGATCGGCCGCCGCTCCTGCGCCTGATGGCGGAGACCCTGGACGGCGTCGACTCGCGCGATCCCACCCGCTCGCCGCAGAAATTCAGCTCCGGGCTCGCGGCCGCGACGTTCTGCCAGGACTCGCCGCAGATCTTCAACATGCAGCTCCCGCCCGCAGCGCGGCGCGCCGAGCGCGACCGCCTGATCGCCGCGCGCGAGCGCGCCGCGCCGCACATGTATGCGCCGTTCACCTTCGCCGAGTACCGCGGCATGCCGCTCGACTACACCTTCATCGACGAGTGCGTCGACTGGCCGGTGATCGCGCAGGGGCCGCCGGCAGCGCCGCTCGTGCCCGCCGGTGCGCGCTATCCTGACGTGCCGGTGCTGGTGCTGTCGGGCGAGCTCGACAACATGACGACGGTCGCCGACGGCGCGGCCGCCGCGGTGCGCTTTCCGCGCGCTCTCCATGTCGTCTTCGCCAACAGCTTTCACGTCAATGCGCTGCCGCACGCACGCAGCGAGTGCGGCGCGGTGCTGGTGCGGCGTTTCTTCGACAGCCTCGAAGGCGGCGATACCGCCTGCGCGGCTCAGGTGCCCCCGGTTCGCCTCGTGCCGCGCTTCGCGCGTATGGCGCGCGAGCTGACGCCGGCGAAGGCGCTCGCGGGCAACCAGGCCGACGCCGCCGGGCTCTCTGAGGTCAGTGCGGCGCTCTTCACCGTCGCGGATGTCATCGCGCGCGCGATCGAGAACGGTCCTGGAAACGGGGTGGGATTGCGCGGCGGATCTGTCGCGACCGAGGCCGCGGGTGCAGGCCTCAAGCTCACGCTGCGGGACGTGCGGTGGACGGACGACGTCGCCGTGTCGGGAGATGCCGAATGGCCGGGCCGGACGGGCCTGGTGCAGGCTCACCTGAGATTGCAGACCCCCGAGGGAGGCGGGGCGCTCGAGGTCGCCTGGCCGGAAGGAGTGAGTCCGGCGCGCGCCGCCGTGCACGGGAAACTCGACAACCGCGCGGTGGTTGCGGATGCGCCCGCCCCCTGAGGCGCGCCCGCCCGTCTTCGGTTTCAGTCCGCCGCGGCGCCGCGGGTCGGATCCACCACCAGCCACGCGGCGGCACTCGCGACCGCGAACGCCGCGCCGATGAGGAAGGCCAGCGTCCACTGATTGTGGCCCGACAGGTAGGCGACGACCGGAGTCGCGATCAGCCCGCCGGCGTTGCCGCCGGTATTGAGGAGTCCCGACGCCGCCATCGAATCGGCGCGCCCGACGTGCATGATCGCGGCCCAGTAGGACCCTTCGTTGAGCTCGACCGCCGCGAAACACAGCGCGAGCGCCGCCACCGCGACATAGGCATTGGCGGCGTCCACCGCGACGAACTGGAGGAGCGCTGCGGCCGGCAGCGACACCAGCGGCACGATCCGCAGACCCACGCACACCCCGTAGCGCAGCCCGAAGGAGCTGGCGAGTGCCCCTCCGACACCGGCCGCGATCGCAGCCGCCAGCGGCGGCGCGCTGGCGAGCCAGCCGCTCTCGAGCAGCGTGAAGTGCCGCACCTGCACGAGATAAAGGAAGCACCAGTTCGCCACCAGGTAGAACACGTAGTTCATGCACGTGTAGGAGGCGGTCAGGAGCAGCACGTCGCGATTGCGCATCAGCGCCCACACGCGGGCCCACGAGATCCTGGAGTCGACGCGCGCCGCCGAGTGCGCGCCGAGCTCGGCGAGCTCGGCCGGCCCCACCGCCGGGTGCTCGGCCGGCGTATTGCGCCCGTACCACGCCCACAGCGCGACAAGCGCGAACGCCGGGAGCGAGCTCCAGGCAACCGCCCGCTGCCAGTCGAAGGCGTACATGAGCCAGGCGATGAGCGGCGGCGTCAGGGCAGCGCCGAGCTGCAGCCCCATGCTCTGCAGGCCCTGTACCAGCGGCCATCTGCCGGGGGTGAACCAGGTCTCGAACACCCCGGCGGACACCGGGAAGATCGGCCCCTGGGACGCGCCGAGGAGCAGCTGCATCGCGAGCAGCGCGACGAACAGCCCGGTTCCGGCGGCCGCGAGCGGCGCGAGTGCGGTCGCGAGGGTCGCGGCGAGCCCGATCAGCCCGATGAGGATGAACATGAGGCGGGCGCCCAGCCGCTGCCCGAGCACGCCGCCGGGGAACTGCATCACCGTGTAGCCGACGAGCAGGGCCTGCATGAGCCAGCCGATCTGCATCTGCGAGAGATGCAGCTGCGGCATCATCTGGTAGCTGGCCACCGGAATGCTGCGCTGCTGCAGGTAGGCCATGAAACCGAACACGAACAGGAAGAGGAAAATCTTCCAGCGCACCCGCACGCGCGGCGGCGCGCGCAGCGCCATCGCAGCCTCAACTCCCGTCACGGCGCCTCGACCGCGTCGCCGATCCGGTCCAGGACGTAGCGACGGATGTCGAGACTGCAGTCTTCCATGGGTGCGTAGTAGCCGTGCTCGTGCACGCGCGAGGCCATGCCCTGCTGGACCGCCTCGCAGATCCCCCAGTCCTGGCGGTTGACCAGGTCCCAGAACCCGGCCGTATCGTGGGGATCGAAATCGGCCTTGGCGATCTCGAACGGCTCGAAGAGGAAGTGGCACACGATGTCGGTGCGCGCGGCGGCGCGCGGCTCGAGGATGAAGACCGCGGCGTGATCGCAGGCGAGACTCAGGAAGAGGTTGGGGTAGATGAGCTCGCCCTTGTGCCGCAGGCGCTCGTCTTCGTTGAGCGCCGGGAATGCGCGCCGGCGCGTCGTGCCCGAGGTCGTGAAGGTATAGGCCCCGGGGCGGTGCGGGATGCCGCGCGCCCAGTCGAGCCCCGCGCCGCCGCGCTCGCGGAACGCCGGCACGACCTCGCACAGCTCCGGATGGACACCCGCGCAGTGGTAGCACTCGTTGTAGTTCTCGCAGAGCGCTTTCCAGTTGGCCGCCACCTGGTAGCGGATCGTGTGACCGATCCGCAGCTCGGCGAGCGGATAGCGCGCGGTGCGCTCAGGTGCGCCGCCGAGCTGCTGCGCGAGGGGCGCCGCCGTGGACGGCGTCAGGTTGAGGAACACGAAACCGCCCCAGCTCTCGACCCCCACCGGATGGAGGCTGAAGAGCTCCTTGTCGAATTGCGGCTCGCCGGCCAGGTGGGGCGCTGCAATCAGGCGCCCGTCGAAATCGTAGGTCCACTGGTGATAGGGGCAGGTGATGCGGCCGGCGGCGATGCCGCCGGGGAGCGGTGCCGGCGGCGGCGGCGCCGCGGGATCGCGGCACAGGCGCGTGCCGCGGTGCCGGCACACGTTGTAGAAGGCGCGCAGACGGCCCTCGCGGTTGCGCAGCAGGAGCACACTCTCGCCGGCGACCTCGAGCACCCTCGAGTCGCCGGGCCGCGCCAGCTCCTCCGCGCGCGCGACGCACAGCCACTCGTGGCTGAAGATGCGCTCCTTCTCCACCGCGAACACGCGCTCGGACGTATACCAGTCCGATGGCAGCGTCGGCTCGAGTCCCGCTACGCGCGGCGGCGTACGCGCGCTCACGCGAGCCTCGCGAGCGGCTGGTCGCGCCGGAAGGGCAGCGCCTGCGGGCCGGCGTCGAGCTCGCGTGCATAGCGATGGCCGGCGTAGACGGCGTGCACGATCGCTCCGGGTGCGAGCGCATCGCCGATACGGGTGACCGAGCGGATTCCGGCGCGCTCGAGCTCGACGGCATGCGTACTGAGCTCGGAGTACAACGAATCGTTCGCGAAGCGCGCGCCGACGATCACCAGCGTGCCGCACTCGCAGCGGCGCTCCGCCTGCGTGAACAGGTTGGCGAGCGTCAGCACGCCGTGCTCGAAGGCGGTGACGCGCGTCAGGGTGTGGAGCGTGATGCCCGCCGCATCGAGTGCGCGGTGCACCTGCGGCTGCTCGTTGCTCATGAGGCTCCACGCCGAGGCATGTCCGGCGGGCGTTACGTAGCTCACTTTATGGCCGCTGCCGGCGAGATGCTCGGCGATAACGCTCCCCATGTAGTAATTGTCGAAGTCGTAGACGACCACGGGTCCCGAGATGCGCGCCCCGGCGGCGACGTCGTCGGGGGTGAGGACCCCGGGGCCCTCGAGCCGCCCGACGGGGATCTCGAGCGGCGAGTACAGCATCCGCGACCAGCGCGCGCCCGTGGCGATGACCACGTGGGTGTTGCCGAGCTCGATGACCTCGTCCGCCGACAGGAAGTTGCCGCGATAGATGCTGACGTTGCCGAGCCGCTCGATCTGGCCGCGGCGCCAGTCGAGCACGCGTCCCCACGCCGCGAGTCCCGGCAGGCGCGTCTCGAAGCAGAGGCGCCCGCCGATCTCGTCGGCCGCCTCGGCCACGGTGACTTCGTAGCCGCGGCGTCCGAGCGACAGCGCACACTCGAGTCCGGCGGGGCCTGCGCCGACGATGAGCACCGAGGCCGGGCTGCCGGCCGGGGGAATGAGCTCCGGATGCCAGTCGCGGCGCCACTCCTCGCCGATGGTCGGGTTCTGGGTGCAGCGTACCGGCACGCTGTCGTGCCAGCTCGAGATGCAGATGTTGCAGCCGATGCACTCGCGAATGTCCTGCTCGCGGCCTGCGTCGATCTTCGCCGGCAGGAAAGGGTCGGCGATCGAGGGGCGCGCGGCACCGATCAGGTCGAGCACGCCGCGGCGGATCTGGCCGACCATGGTGTCGGGGGAGGTGAAGCGGCCGACGCCGACCACGGGCTTCGACGTGAGCCGCTTGACGAAGTCGATGTGCGGCTCGTGGCTGCCTTCGGAAGCGAAGCGCGACGGCGGGCAGTCGGTCGGCGAGGAATCGAGCTTCACGTCCCACAGATCCGGCAGGTCGGCGAGCAGCCCTACGATCTCGTGCGCCTCGGACGGCGCGACCTCGCTCGGCCGCGCGCGCAGCTCCTCGAGGCTGATGCGCAGTGCCACGGCGCACTTGCCGCCGACCGCATCCAGCGTCACCTCGAGGAGCTCGCGCACGATGCGCACGCGGTTTGGTACGCTGCCGCCGTAGGCGTCGCGACGCTGATTCCATTCGGGCAGCAGGAACTCGTACGGCAGGTAACCCATGCCGGCGTAGACGTACACGATGTCGAAGCCGGCGCTGCGCGCGCGGCGCGCCGCTTGGCGCTGCCAGCCGAGGAGCGCGCGGATGTCATCCAGATCCATGAGGCGCGGCCGCTGGTTGCCCATGAAGTTGACGTGGGTCGCCATCCACGAAGTGCCGGACGGCGACAGGGTCGGCAGCCGGCTGGCGCGGTTCATGACCGAGCCGCCGCCGTGCCACAGCTCGATGCCGGCGAGCGCGCCGTGGGCGTGCACCGCGTCCGTCATGAGGGCGTGCGCGCGCACGTCGTCGTCGTCCCAGAGCGTCGCGTAGGGGAGCGGCGCATCGTCCGAGCTCGGATGGATCGAGACGTAGCCGCTGCACACCACCCCCCAGCCGCCCTCGGCCTTAGTGCCGCGGAACGCGGCGCGCATGTGCGGCATGGAGTTGGTCATGCCGGCGGCGTGCGGCACGGCGTAGAAGCGGTTGCGGGCGGTTACCGGGCCGATTCTTACGGGCTCGAACAGCAAGTCGTACCGCGGATTGCGCGCCATGGGGGGCACGAGTCTGCGCGCAGTTGAGCGTATGTTCAACAGTGGCCGGGCGGCACACCGCGCCGGTATGCTTCGGTCTCGCCGCCGCGGCTGGGCCGCGCGTCGCTTAGGTAGGGGGGTCCATGCGCATCGAGCCGTTCGTACTGCTGTCCTTCATCGCTTTCGGCCCGCAGCTGCTTCAGGCGCAGCAGGCGTTCGCTCCCGACACTCCGGAGCCGGGCTCGGTGGAGGAAATCGCGCGCGCCACCACCGAGTCGCGCTTCCTGTCGCCGTGGGTGGCGTATCTGCCGGCTTCACCCACCGCGACCTCGCCGCGCGCCTTCCTGCACCGCATTCCGGGTGCACCGGGCGAGCTGGTCGACTCCGCGCAGGCCTACGCCTACTGCCGGGCGCTCGCCGCGTCCTCCCCGCGCGTGCGCCTCTTCACCATCGGCCGCTCCGAGGAAGGCCGCG
Source organism: uncultured Gammaproteobacteria bacterium (assembly GCA_963844595.1). Lineage (GTDB taxonomy): Bacteria > Pseudomonadota > Gammaproteobacteria > Steroidobacterales > Steroidobacteraceae > 13-2-20CM-66-19. The sequence goes on along the minus strand of CAWJOW010000005.1, from coordinate 438,461 downwards.
ACATCATGCTGCTCGCCATCGCCGACGAGCAGGGCATCCGCGACCTCGAGCGCCTCAAGGCCGCCACCGCCGCGCTCGCCGACCCGCGTCGCACCGACGCGCAGGCCGCCGAGCGCCTCATCGGTGAGGCGCGCCCGATCTATTACATCAACGCAGCTTTGCACTCCGACGAGACCGGCTCGACCGAGTCGGTGCTGGAGCTGGCCTACCGGCTCGCCGTCTCCGAGCAGCCGATGATCCGTCGCATTCGCGAGCGGGTGGTGGTGCTGATCAATCCGGTCTCCAATCCCGACGGACGCGACAAGCAGGTCGAGTGGTTCTACCGCTATCTCAAGGGCAAGACCGACCTCGACACCCTGCCGCGGCAGGCGCCGCCCTACTGGTCGAAGTACGCCTACGTGGACATCAACCGCGACGCGCACCAGCAGGTTCACGAGACCACCAAGGCCGTGTTCCGCATGTTCTTCGGCTGGCATCCGCAGGTGATCCACGACCTGCACGAGAGCGTGGCGCTGCTCGTGACGTGGAACGGCACCGGGCCGATCAACCAGCACGTCGATCCGCTCAGCTACGCGGAGCGGCTCGAGCTCAGCTTCCACGAGGTGCAGGCGCTCACCGGGCTGGGAATGCCGGGGGTGTGGACCTGGAATTTCGGCGATGACTTCGCGCATCTCTACCTGGACTCGATCGCGACCAACCACAACGCCGACGGGCGCGGCTATGAGACCTTCGGCAACGGCAGCGCCGAGACCATGGTCCCCAAGCAGCCCGGGCAGGACGACACCGTCGAGTGGTACCGGCCGTCGCCGCCGCCCCCGCAGGGAAGCTTTCTCTGGTCGGCGCGCGACAACGTCAACTACAACGAGACCGGGCTCCTCGCGGCGCTCGACGACACGGCGCAGCAGTGGAAGACGCTGCTGCGCAACTATTACCTCAAGGGACTGCACTCCTACCGTCGCGGCATCGACACGGCGCCCTTCGGCTTCATCATTCCGGGGAGCCAAGGCGATCCGACCCGCGTGGCGCAGATGGTCGCGCGGTTGCTGGCCCAGGGAATCGAGGTGCAGCGCGCGACCGCGGACATCACCTTGAAGGAGGGACAATTCCCGGCCGGCACCTATGTCGTGCGGCTCGATCAGCCGTACCGCGACTATGCCGTGGATCTCCTCACTCCCCAGGACTATCCGAAGGATGCCGGCGAGGCCTACGACGACATTTCCTGGGAGCTGCCGGCCAACTATCACCTGTTGGCGATCCCGACGGCGGACGCGCGGGTACGCGACCTGCCGCTGACGCTGCTCACCCAGGCGCCGCATCCGCAAGGTGAGATCGCGGGCGACGGTCCGGTGTACATCCTCAAGGACACCGGTCAGGAGGAACTGCTCGAAGCGCGCTACCGGCTCTCGCGCTTCAAGGTTGCGATCGCCGAGCGAGCGTTCACGCTCGACGGCGCGGAGTATCCCGCGGGGTCCTGGATATTGCCGTCCGCGCCGGGTCTCGCCGCCGCCGTGCGTGACACTGCGAAATCGCTCGGGCTCGACTTCGCGAGCGCCGGCGCGGTGCCCGAGGTTGCAAGGCACGAAGCGCCGGTGCCGCGTCTCGGGATCTGGGTGCCGTGGGCGGACACCGACACGATCGGCTGGGAGCGTTACTCGCTCGATCAGCGTCACATTCCTTACGTGTACGTTCGCGACGAGGACATCCGCGCCGGCAAGCTGCGCGACAAGTACGACGTGCTGGTCTACGGCCACGTCGATCTCGAGCTCGCCGAGCAGATCCAGGGTATCCCCAAGGCCTGGGGCCCCATGCCGTACAAGAAGACGAAGGAGACTCCCGCCTTCGGCACACCCGCCGAGTCCGACGACATCACCGGTGGTATCGGCTTTGAAGGGCTCGCCGAGCTGCAGAAGTTCGTCGACTCGGGAGGACTTCTCATCACGCTCGGCAGCGGCTCTATGCTGGCGCTCGAGGCCGGCATCGTGCGCGGCGTGCGGCGCGAGTCGGGCGGTGTGCCGCGCAGCGCGCAGGGCGGCGGTGCGGCCTCCGCGGCGGCCGGGCTGTCATCGGCGGCGAGAACGCCGGGCTCGCACGTGCGCGTGACCTTCGACCAGCCCGATAGCCCGATCGCCTACGGTTACCCGGCCCGCACCTGGGTGTTCCGCCAGAACTTTCCCGTGTACGCGACTCCGCGGCGCTGGCTGCGCATGGCGTACTGCACGACCTGTCTCGACGGGCCGGTGGACAAGAGCGGCGTCGTGCTCGAGTGGGGCGACCGCGAAGGCGCGCCCTTCGTCGTGAGCGGGCAGGCGTGGGGCGAGGAGAATCTCATCGGACATCCGGCCATCCTCAATCTGCCTTCGGGCCGCGGACGCGTGGTTGCCTTCAACTTCAACCCGCTGCACCGCGACCTCAATCGCGGCGACCAGCGCATGTTGTGGAACGCCATCATCAACTGGCGCGCGATCCTGGCGCGGCCCTGATCGACAGGACCGGGAGCGGCCCGGACCCGGCGCGGGCCGTTCAGTTCGTGAGGCGGTGATACCGGGCGAGCACCGCGCGCAGCTCCTCGTGCGGCAACGCGCGCACGTGGTGTCCGTCGATGCCCGTCATATCCCGGGCCGCCACCATGGCGTTGACGACGGCTTCCTCGGTGGCTTGCACCGTCGCGGCGAACAGCGGGTCCATCTTGTCGTTGGGCACCATCTTCAGATCGACGACGTGATCGACATCGCTGGCATGGGGGTTCGCGGTCGAGAAGGCGATGAAGATGTCGCCCGAGCCGTTGCCGGCGATGCTGCCGTCGCGCCCCAGGCCGAGCGAGACGCGCCGCGCGATGCGCTTGAGCTGGTGCGGCAGGAGAGGTGCGTCGGTAGCCACCACGACGATGATCGAGCCGCGCTCGGCGACATCCGACGGCACCCACGCGTACGGGTCTTCGCTTTGGATCTCGCGGCCGACCGGGATGCCGGCGATGCGCAGGTTCTGCCGTGTCCCGTAGTTGCACTGGACCAGCACTCCGAGCACGTAGCCGCCCTCTTTGTCCGGAAGCTTGCGCGATGACGTACCGATTCCGCCCTTGAAGCCGTTGCACACCATGCCGGTGCCGCCGCCCACCGCGCCCTCCTCGACCGGCCCTGAACGGGCGGTATCGAGCGCATGAAAGACGTGCTCGGGTTTCACATGAAAGCCGTTGATGTCGTTGAGCCAGCCGTCCCAGGTCTCGGCGACCACCGGGAGCGACCACCAGGAGTCGGTGGCATCCGCCGGTCCGTGCGCGACGCGCCAGGCGATCACCGCGTCGCGCACCACGCCCACGCTGTGGGTGTTGGTGATCATCACCGGCCCTTCGAGGAAGCCCGACTCTTCGACCCAGGTCGTACCGGTCATCTCGCCGTTGCCGTTCTGCGCATACCAGCCCGCGAAGGAGAATTGCTGCATGGAGGCGGCACCGCGCGGCAGCACGGCCGTGACCCCGGTGCGGATCGGGCCCTTGCCCACCACGAGCTTGCCTTCGCCCTCGATGAGCGTCGTTTGACCGACCAGCACGCCTGCGACGTCGGTGATCGCATTGAGGGGCCCGGGCGTCCCGTCGAAGGGCACGCCGAGATCGCGGGCGCGCGGCTGGGTCGCCTGCGGGTCGCCGCTCGCGTGACCCGCGAGGGACGTGAGCAGTATCAGGGCGAAGAGAGCGATCAGCGGACGCGACATGAGGTTCTCCGGGCTGCGGTCCTCAGGCGCGGGCGGCAATCGCATCGCGGCGCATGGCGTACCACCAGTACACCGGCACCCCAACCAGGCACAGTGCCAGCGCCCAGAGGAGCGACTTGCCGCCGAAGCCGATCGACACCCACACGCAATAGATCGTCGCGATGGCCGCGGCCGCTATCCAGCGCAGCTCACGCGCGCCGGGCTGCGGAATCTTCCCGCGCCGCCACAGCACCAGCACCGCCAGCGCACAGCCGAGATACAGCGGCAGGTTGGAGGCGGTGACCACGACACTGAGGAAGGTAAAGGCGCCCGCCATTGAGTCGTTGTAACTGCTGACCATCATGAGGCTGGCGAGGAGGCCCGTGACGACGAAGGCGAGCGTCGGCGCCCCGTGTGAGTTCACCCTGCCGAGCGCCTGCGGAAAGGCCCCGTGCCGCGCAAAGCTCACGGTGATCTCGCCGAGAATCAGCGTCCAGCCGTTGAGGCAGCCCAGGCCGCTTACGATCACGAATGCCGCCAGCACCTTCCCGGAGGCCGAGCCGAGAATGCGGGCGAAGACATCCGCGAACGGCGCATTGGAGACGGCGAGCTCCGCCTGTGGGATGAGCAGTATCGGTACCAGCGATGCGCACAAGGAGATGAGCGCGACCAGGAGGGTACCGATGAAGGTGGCGCGCGGTATCGTCCGTCCCGGATCCCGTACCCGGCCAGCCGGGAGCGCTGCGCTCTCCACGCCCAGCATCGCGTAGAGCGCCAGCGCGGAAGCGGCGGTCACTCCGGAGAGTGACAGGGGTGTCGACGGCACGTGTATCGCAGCCTGCGCATGGGGCGCGAGCAGTGCCCAGAGGCCCAGCACGATGATGCCGATCAGCGGCAGCACTTTCAGCGCACTGCTCAGCACCTGCACGCCGCCGGCGGTACGCACGCCGCGCAGGTTGACCAGCACGAACAGCCACAGGAGCGACAACGCCGTCGCCGCCGCGAGCCAGTGATTGACGCCGAGGACGGGGAAGAACATCGACAGGTAGCCGACCACGCCGGTCGCCAGTACCGCATTGGTCACCCAGGTGGATATCCAGTAGCACCACATGAGGGCGAAGGCGACGCCGCCGCCGAATGCACGGCCCGCGTACGCGATCGGTCCATCATCGTCCGGGAAGGCGCGCGCCAGCCCCGCAAACACCCAGGCGATGAAGATGCTTCCCACCGTCGTGATCACCCAGGCAGGAACGGCATTCAGGCCGTACGGGGCGAGCGAGGCCGGCAGCATGAAGATGCCCATGCCGATGGTGTTGCCCACGACCAGCGCCGTGGTCATGAGGAGTCCGAGGGCGCGGGTTTCGCCGGCAATCGCGGTGCGCACGGTGCGGGCGCCTAACTCATCGCCAGCGCTTCAGTGAGCGCGGTCTCGAGCAGCCCCATCGCCTCATCCACGTGAGCGCGCGTGATCATGAGGGGCGGGATGAAACGCACCGTGCTCATGCCGCATGAGAGCAGCAGCAGCCCATTGTGGAAAGCGCGCGTCAGCACCGCCTCGCACAACGCGCGTGCCGGGGCGCGGCTCGCGCGGTCGGTCACCAGCTCCATGCCGATCATGAGTCCCTTGCCGCGCACCTCGCCGATGCACTCGAAGCGCTGCTGGAGCTCGCGCAGCCGCTCGATGAAGTAGGTGCCGACTACGGCGGCATTGGCCGCATATTCGCGCTCGATGAGCTCGAGCGTGGCGAGCGCCGCCGCGCAGCACAAGGGGTTGCCGCCGAAGGTGTTGCCGTGAGCGCCGCGCTTCCATTTCTCCATGAGCGCGCGGCGTGCCACGACCAGGCCCATCGGCAGACCCGAGGCCAGACCCTTGGCGAGGGTCATGATGTCGGGCGCCACTCCCCAGTGTTGGCTCGCGAACATCCGGCCGCTGCGGCCGATACCGCACTGCACCTCGTCGAAGATGAGCAGGATCCCGTGCCGGTCGCACAGCGCGCGCAGCCCCGGCAGGAAGCTGTCGGGCGGAACCAGGTACCCGCCCTCGCCCTGGATGGGCTCGACCACGATCGCGGCGACCTCGGCGGCCGGCACATTGCTCTGGAACAGCACGTTCTCGATGTAGTCGAGGACCGCCTTGCCCTGGTCGGAGCCCGCGAGCAGCGGCCGGTAGGGATTGGGGTAGGGGACGTGAGTCACTCCCGGCATGGTGGGAAAGAAGCCCGCCTGCTGGGTGTACTTGCTCGAAGTGAAGGCGAGCGAGCCCATGGTGCGGCCATGGAATCCGCCCAGAAAGCCGATGAAGCGGGGACGCCCCGTCACGTAACGCGCGAGCTTGAGCGCGCCTTCGACCGACTCGGTGCCACTCTGGCAGATGAGCACCTGCACCGGCTCGCGCATCGGATCGAGCGCGTTGATTTTCTCGGCCACCTGCGTCATGCGCTCGTGCCAGTAGTCCGACGAGATGTGCAGAAAATCGTCGGCGGCATCCTTGATGGCCTGCACTACCTGCGGATGAGCGTGACCGGTGCTCGCCACGCCGATCCCGGCCATGAAATCGAGGTAGCGGTTGCCGTCGACGTCCCAGACCTCCGCACCGCGCCCCCGTGCCATCACGAACGGGTAGTCGCGCGGGTAGGACGGGGTCGTAACCGGGTGGTCGCGTGCGATGAGCGCGCGCGCCCGCGGACCGGGCAACTCGGTGCGAATGTGAGGTGAGCGCATGTCAGCTCCTCGGATGCGTCGCGGGCAGGGTAATGCGAACCGCACGGTCGTGCGCGGCACGGGTGCGGGCCTCGAGATCGCGCAGCACCGTGAGCTCATCCGGGTCCGGGTCCGGCAGCGTCTCGACCGTGTCCGCGACCCTGAGCGGCCAGCCGGTGGCCGCCCGCGCGGACTCGACGCCGACGCCCGGGTAGAGCGCTGCGAGCTCGAGCTCCTCGGTGTCTGGATTCGGCCGCAGCACCCCGAAGTCCGTGATCACGGCACGGGGGCCTTTCCCGGGGAAGCCGCGCGCCCGCCGTGCGCCGGAACCTGTGAGGTAGCCGCACGAAGTACGGAAGTCGAGCGCCGGCACGAAGCTGCGCGCGGTCTGCTTCATCACGATGAGGATCTCGCGCGCATGGGTTGCGATCTCGGGCGCGCCGCCCGCACCCGGCAGGCGCACCGCCGGGTGCGCGTACTCGCCGATGACGGTGCTGTTGAGATTGCCGAAGCGATCGATCTGCGCCGCACCGAGGAATCCGACGTCCACGCGCCCGCGTTGCAGGTAGTGAGCGAACACTTCGGGCAGGGGCACGATGCAGGTCGCGGTCTCGGCCAGCTCGCCGTCGCCGATCGACAGCGGCAGCACGACCGGACGCGTTCCAACCGTACCCGATTCGTAGATGAGCACCAGGTCCGGCGCGTGCGTCAGGCGCGCGAGGTTGCAGGCCGCGCTCGGCAGGCCGATCCCGACGAAGCACACCGCACCGTTGGCGAGCTGCCGCGCGGCGGTCACGGTCATGATCTCCTCGCGCGTGTAATGCGGGGGTTTCACGCGGCGACCCCCAGTAGCTGCAGGAGCGCTGCGTGGTCGGGCACGCCGAGCACGTAGCGCTGCATCCAGGCGCTGAACGCCGCGCGGTCGCGCGCGATTGCGTCCCACGCGCTGTAAAAGGCGTTGTCCCGCGGATAGCAACCCTGGGCATACGACGGCCAGGCCCCTCCCGGCACGATGCTCGCAGCGGTCACCGTCCAGGACGGCAATATCACCGAGTTCATGTCGGCGGCGAGCGTTGCGACCTGCTCCTCGACGGTGACCAGCAGGCGGCGCGCCGCGAGCGCCGCCTCACGTGCGGCGCCGGTGATGCCGCGGATGAGCACGCTGCCGCGCGCATCGATCTGCTGCGCGTGCAGGATGGTGACGTCCGGATTGATGGCCGCTACCGCGGCGAGCCGGCCGCCGGTGAACGGGCAGGCGAGTGCCTTCACGGCAGCCCCGCCCGTGCGGGCGAGGTCGGTGTCGGCATAGTGGCGCATCACCCCGCAGGGCAGTCCGCTCGCGCCCGCCTGGTAGGCGACCGCCATCTGCGCATGGGTGAGCTCCGACAGTGCGAGCGGCTGCGGCCAGCCGTGCTCAACCGCATCGCGCAGGCGGTGGAGCGACCCGACTCCGGGGTTGCCGCCCCACGAGAAGGTCAGTCGCGCCGCGCACCCCATGCCGATCAGCTGGTCGTAGACGAGATCGGGCGTCATGCGGATCAGGTGCAGGTTGCGCCGTCCCTGGCGGATCAGCTCATGGCCGGCGGCGAACGGGATCAGGTGCGTGAAACCCTCGAGCGCGACGCTGTCACCGTCGCTCACGTGCGTCGCGATCGCCTCCGGCAGGGGCAGCAGCTGCACGGCGCAGTTACTCGACCACGGTCTGCGACTGCTCGCGCAGGTACTGCGGCAGATAATAGAAGGAGGCGATCGCTTTGCCCGTCGTGCCCGAGCCCTTCCAGCCGCCGAAGGGCTGGTAACCGGGCCACGCGCCGGTGGTCGCGCCCTGCGGCCGGTTGGCATAGGTCACGCCGGCTTCGATGTGCTCCTGGAACCACGGGATCTCGTCGCTCGCGCCATAAAAGCCGGCCGTGAGTCCGAGCGACGATGCGTTCGCGAGCCGCATGGCTTCCTCGTTGGACGAAACGCGCTGCAGCATCAGGATGGGCAGGAACATCTCGTGCTGCCAGAGCGCGTGATCGGGCGGCGCCTCGGCGAGCGTCGGCCGTACGAAAAAGCCGCGCGCGAGGGGCGCCTCGCGCAGCTGCTCGCCGCCGGCGAGGATGCGCGCGCCGGACTCACGCAGCATGGCGGCGTAGCGCAGGTAGTCCTCGTAGCCGGAGCGGGTCGCGAGCGGTCCCAGCCAGGTCTCGCGTTGCGCGGGATCGCCGATGGTGAGCGCCGCGATCTCTCCGAGCAGCATCTCGACGAGCGGGTCGGCCACCTCGTCGCGGACGTAGAGTCGCGACAGGGCCGAGCACTTCTGGCCTCCCATGCCGAAGGCGGAGCGGACGATTCCCGCCGCGGCGCGCGTCAGGTCCGCCCGCGCCGTGACGATGCAGGCGTTCTTGCCGCCCATCTCGGCGATGCAGGGGCGCGGGTAGCGGCCGCCCTGGAGTTTCTGCGCGATCTGCCGGCCGACTTCGTAGGAGCCCGTGAAGGTGATCCCGGCGGTGAGCGGGTGATCGACCAGCACGTCGCCGATCTCAGCGCTCGAGCCGCTCAGGTAGTTGAACACCCCGGGCGGGAGCTGCGCGTCCCGGATGCAGTCGGCCAGCAGCCGTCCCGCCCAGGGCGTCGCGGTCGCGCCCTTCAGCACCACCGTGTTGCCGGTGATGAGTGCGGCAGCCACGGGTCCGGCCGCGAGCGCGATGGGAAAGTTGAACGGCGTGATCACGACCCACGCGCCGTAGGGCTTGAGGACGCTGCGGTTGCGCGAGACGTGGCTGGCCAGCGGATCGTTGGGCAGCGCACGCGCATAGCCCTCGTGGCGCTCGAAGTCGTCGCAGTAGCCGTAGAAGAAATCGGCCGCTTCCTGGGCTTCGCCGAGCGCTTCCATGCGGTTCTTGCCGACCTCGAGGGTGAGGCTTGCGGCGATCTCGTAGACGCGCTCCTCGAGCAGGTTCCCCACACGGCGCAGCAGCCGGGCGCGTTCGGACGCGGGCAGCGCCTTCCAGGCGGGCCACGCTGCGTGCGCGCTGCGCAGAGCCTCCCCGGCATCAGCAAGGCTGGCCGCGGCGAACTCCCCGAGCACCTGCGACTGGTCGGCGGGATTCAATTTCTGCGTAACCCGCGCGGCTTTGGCGTCGTTGCCCGCGACGTGCAACAGATGGTGCGCGCCGAGCCGCTCGCGCACCCGTCGCATCGCCGCGTCGAACCGCGCGTGCAGCTCCTCGGGCGGGTTGAACATCGTGGCGTAGGTGAGCTTAAAGGCCATGAGCATCTTCTCCCGCCAGAGTGACGGCGAGCTCGCCGAGGAGCCGATCGAGGAGGTCGAGCGCATCGGCGAGCTCGCTTTCGGCGATGGTGAGCGGCGGCGCGAGCAGCAGCAGGTTGCCGCGCGCGGCGAAGGAGACTCCCTGCGCCAGCGCGCTCGCGAGCAGCTGGCGCAGTGCTGCGTGCATCTGCGGCCAGGGCGCGAGCGGCTCGCGCGTCGTGCGCTCGCGCACCAGCTCGATGACGACGAACATGCCGTGACCGCCGCGCACCTCCCCGATCGGTGCGTGACGCGACTGCATGCGCTGCACCCGCCGAAGCATCTCGCCTCCGAGCGCGCGCGAGCGCTCGATCAGACCTTCGTCCCGGTAGGCCTCGAGCGCGGCCACCCCGGCCGCGCAGCACAGCGGATGGCCGCAGTAGGTGAGGCCGGTGAGCAGCATCTGTCCCTCGAGCGCGCGCGCCACCGCTTCCGACACCACGACGGCGCCGAGCGGCAGGTGCGCGCCCGTCAGGCCCTTGGCGAGCGTCATGAGGTCCGGCCCGGCATCCGCGCCATAGCGCTGCCAGGCGAACCACTCGCCGCAGCGGCCGAAGGCGCTCATCACCTCGTCGGCGATCAGGTAGACGCCTGCGGCGCGCGTGTGCGCACGCAGCGCGGGCCAGAAGCTCGCGGGCGCGACGATACCGTTGGTGCCGGCGTCGGGCTCCATCATCACGGCTGCGACCTCAGCGGCGCCGTGCTCGCGGATCACTGCCGCCACGTGCCCCGCTGCGGCCTCGCCGCAGGCTGCGGCGCTCGTCGTGCCGAAGGGACAGCGGTAGGAATAAGGCGCGGGTACGTGCAGCACGCGAAACGCCGCCGCATCGCTCTGCCCGGCGGTGCGCGCATCCGCGGAGAGCGCCATCGCGGCATAGCTCGCCCCGTGATAGGAGCGCTCGCGGGTGATCACCCAGCCGCGCGGCTTGGCGGCCGCCTGGCGCACGAACTTGACGGCGTGCTCGTTGGCGTCCGCGCCCCCCAGAGTGAAGAACACGCGCCCGCCGGGAAACCCCGCCTGCTCGAGCAGCAGCGCCGCAAGGCGGGCGCGCGGCGCCGCGCCCCAGGCGCTGGTGACGAAGCACAGCTCCTGCGCCTGGGCGCGGATGGCAGCGACCACGCGTGGGTGCTGATGTCCGAGGTTGCTGCACTCGGAGAGGCTGCTCATGTCGAGGATCGAGCGGCCGTCGGCCGTGACAAGGCGCGCGCCGGCGGATGCGACCACAGTCGGCGCGTCCCAGTCGGCCGGGACACACCAGCTGTGCAGCACCGTGCGGCTCTCGGGTGCCGCAGCGGGCAGCGTCGGGCTCGCTGTCATCATGCTACGCCCGGCTCAGTGCGGCGCGGGCGGTGTACCAGCGGCTCGAGGCTCTCCTTTGACGTAGCGGTTCATCCATTCGAGGTAACGCCGCCAGCGGTCGATGAGGAAGCTCGGGCGCGTCAGCACGTGAAACTCGCCGGGGTAGACGATGAGCTCGGCGGGCACGCCGAGCGTGCGCAGCGCCTGGTACATCTGCTCGCCGCCGGCGAGCGGCACGTTGAAGTCCTTGTCGCCGCCGAGGAAGAGAGTCGGGGTCCGGATGCGGTCGGCGTGGAAGAACGGGTAGGAGACTTTGAGCCAGAGCGCGGTGCTCTTCCACGGCGGTCCCAGCTCGGCGTTGTACTGCACCACGTACTCGTCCGAGCCGTACATCGAGAGCTGGTTGCCGCTGCCGGCTCCGGCGATCGCCGCCTTGAAGCGCGTCGTGCTGGCGATCGAATAGTCGGTGAGGATTCCACCGTAACTCCAGCCGCCGATGCCGAGGTGCGCCGGGTCGGCGACGCCCAAGGCGACCGCGTAGTCGACGCCCGCGAGCAGGTCCTGCACCTCCTTGTCGCCCCAGTCGGCGAAAATGCTGCGCGCGAAGGCCGTGCCGCGGCCGGCGCTGCCGCGGTAGTTGACGGCGAGGACCGCATAGCCGTGGGTCGCGAACAGCTGCCGCTCGAGCTGCGGGCTGTAACCCTCGAGCTCGATGGAGTGGTCGTCCTGGCCGTTGGGTCCGCCGTGGATCCAGAGGATCGTCGGATAGCGCCGGCCGGTCACGAAGCCCGGCGGCCTGACCAGCTGACCGTGGATCTCGGTGCCGTCGCGGTCGCGAAATGCAATGTCCTCGACCGCACCGAGCTCGAGGCTCGCGAAAAGCGCCTGGTTGTGTGCACTGAGTGCGCGCAGCCGTCCGCTCTCGAGTGCGTAGACCTCGACCGGCGAGCGATCGCTCGATGCGAGCACTGCCGTGTGGCCGGCGGCGGTGGCGAGCCCGGTCACCACCATCGCAGTCCCCAGCTTCTCGATCGCGCCGCTCGCGAGCGACACCTGCGCCGGGTACTGGTAGCCGTCGTCCTCGACGGCGAACAGGATGGAGCCGCCGTCGGAGCTGAATCGCGGCGACACGACCGCGCGATCGAGACTGGCGGTGAGCGGCCGCACTTTTCCGGAGCTTGTATCCGCCACCGCCAGGGCGTCCAGGAAGTAGGCGTTGTATTTGAGCTCGTCGCCCTGCAGAAAGGCGATCAGCCGGCCATCGGGACTCCACTCGAGCTGCTGGTGGTTCGGCGACCAGGTCGAGAAGAGTTTGCGGGGCTTCGCCCCCGCCGTCGTGTCCACCACCTCGATCTCATCGACACCCGGCACGTAGGGCTCGCCGACCGCGTTGCTGACGTAGGCAATCCGGGCGCCATCCGGCGAGAAGGCCGGCCGGGAATCGCTGCGCTGCGGATCCGCGCTGAGGGGCGTGCAGGCGCCGCTCGCGACGTCGAGGAGGTAGAGATGCGAGCGCGATTCCGCGGTGAGGTAGCCCTCCTTGTCCTCCTTGAACTGGAAGGCATCGAGGACCAGGGGGCGCGGAGATTTATTAGCGCTTTTGTCAGCCGTTTTATCCCCGCCTTCGTCGGTATCGTCGGCGCCTTGCGCGACGACTGCAATCTTCCGCGCGTCGGGCGACCACTCGTAGCCCACGATCTCGCCGCCGCAGCGACCGAGCGCCCGCGGCTCACCGCCGCGGCGGTCGAGCAGCCACAGCCGCGTGCCACTGCCCGCGGGACGCGCGCTGAGGAAGCTCAGGTAATGGCCGTCGGGACTGAAGCGCGGGTCGCTGACGCTTTCGCCGCGGGTCAGCTGCAGACTCTCCTTGCCCGCCCAGTCGGCCACCCACAGGTCGCTGCGGCTTTCATCCGTCGCCTCGTCGTAGCGGGTCACGAGGTAGGCGACCGTCGCGCCGTCGCGCGCGACCTGGAGACCCGACACCGCCTGGAAGCGGTACCAGTCCCCGGGCTCGAGCGGACGGGCTGAGGCGGCCGTCGCGGCGATGAGCCCGGTGCAAAGGGCGAGAAGAGTCAGCGGCAGGTGTCGCATGGGTATTGTTGTCAGAGGGCGCGGCTTCGGTGCGCGCCGTGCAAGCGTAGACTGTCCCGGCTTGCAGCGAAAGGCGTGACGGTCAATGCTGTGGCGCCGGGCTGGACCCGCGCGGAGAGCCACGCGATGCACTCCATTCTGGTTTCATTGATCGCATACACGGCAGCGGCAACCCTGCTGACGATCACGCCGGGACTCGATACGGCGCTGGTCGTCAGAACCGCGACCGCCGAAGGACCCCGCAGGGCACTCCGGTCGGGGCTGGGCATCGTCACCGGTTGCCTCATCTGGGCAGCCGTGGTCGCCGCCGGACTGGGAGCCTTATTGGCCGCTTCGCAACTGGCCTACACCGTTTTGCGCTGGGTGGGAGCCGCATACCTGTTCTACGTCGGCGCCCGGTTGCTGTGGAATCCGCGCACTCGCTTTGTCGATGGGCTCGAGGGCCAGGCGCGCGGCGGCAGTGCCTTTGCCCGCGGCGCTTTGACCAATCTGCTCAACCCGAAGGTTGGGATCTTCTACGTGTCTTTCCTGCCGCAGTTCATTCCGAACAATGTGCCGGTCGCCGCGTACACCGTGTTGCTCGGCGCGATTCACGCTCTGCTCGGTCTGATCTGGTTCATCTGTCTGATCGCCGCGACTCGCCCCCTCGTCGGGTGGCTGCGGCGGCCCGCCGTGATGAAGACGCTCGACCGAATCACCGCGGGAGTCTTCATCGCGTTCGGCGTCCGTCTCGCAGTGGCTTCGAACTCGCACTGAGTGAGCGCGCCGAACGCACCCGACGCATTCGAGGAGAGCCGCCGCCGTGCCCACGCGGCGCTGCGCGCCGGGCAGGCGGCGACCGCGGAGAAGTGGCTGCGTGCGCTCGAGGCGCAGTCGCCGGGCGAGGTGAATTGCCTGTGGCTGCTCGGCGTGGCGCTTCTCGATCAGTCGCTGCTCGCCGAGAGCGTTGGCGTGCTCGAGCAGGCGCTGCAGCGGGCACCGGAGTTCGCCGAGCCGCGAATCGATCTGGCGCGCGCCTACCGGCGCGCGGGGCGCGCCGCCGAGGCGCGCAGCGAGGTACGACGCGTCCTCGCGAGCCTTCCCCATCACCATCGTGCGTGGCTCGCCTACGGCGACGTGCTGGTCGACCTCGGTCAGTACGACGACGCGCGCCTCGCCTTCGAGCGCGCGCGCCTGACCGACCCCGAGCGCCAGCGCATCGAGGAGGCCACCGCCGCACTCGTGGGCGATGAGCGTCGCCGGTCCGAGGAGCTGTTCCGTGAGATCCTGCAGCGCGACGCGAGCCACGTGGCCGCGCTCTGCGGGCTGGCAGCGGTGTCGCTCGCGGCCGATCGCCCGCTCGATGCCGAGCGGCTGCTGCGTCATGCGCTCAGGCAGTCCGAGCACCTACCGCTCGCCTACCGGGGACTCGCGCCGGCACTGATGGCGCTCGGCCAGCTCGCGCAAGCCGACAGCGCCGTGCGTTACCTGGTGAAGATCGAGCCACAAAGCCCGCAGACCTGGGTGGCGCTCGCAGGTGTGGCCATGCGTCTGCTGCGCCAGGAGGAGGCGCTGGAGGCCTACCAGCGCGCGCAGCAGTACCTGCCCCGCGACGCGCGGCTCGTGATGTCGATCGGCCACGTGCAGAAGTCGCTCGGGCGGCGCGCCGAGAGCGAAGCCTCCTACAAGGAGGTGCTGGCCGCCGAGCCGGGCAACGGCGAGGCCTGGTGGAGTCTTGCGGACCTGAAGAATTATGTCTTCGGCGAAGCCGAGGTCGCCGCCATGGAGCGGCTGCTCGCTGGCGAGGGACGCGGGGCGCCGCTCCGCCCTGCGGACGCGCAGCTCTGTTTTGCGCTCGGCAAAGCCTGCGAGCAGCGCGGGCAGCACCCGCAGGCCTTCACCTGGTACGCGCAGGGCAACGCACTGCGCCGCCAGGATGCGCCCTTCGACATCGAGCACTTCGAGCGGCGCACGACGCGCATCCGCGCCTTCTTCAGCGCGGCGTTCTTTGCCGGCCACGCCGGCGGCGGCGATGCGGCGGATGCGCCCATTTTCATCGTCGGCCTGCCGCGCTCGGGCTCGACCCTCATCGAGCAGATCCTCGCCAGCCATTCTCAGGTCGATGGCACCATGGAGCTGCCGAACATCGTCAACCTCGTGCGTGAGCTCGAGGATCTGGCGGCCGACCACGACGGCTACCCCGAGGCCCTGGGCGCGGTGCCCGCTGCGCAGTTCGCCGCCCTCGGCAGCCGCTACCTCGCCGAAGTCGCGCCGCTGCGGCGCGGGCGCGCGCGCTTCACCGACAAGCTGCCCAACAATTTCAGCCACGTCGGACTGATCCACGCGATGCTGCCGAACGCCACCGTCATCGATGCCCGGCGCCATCCCATGGATGCCTGCTTCAGCACCTTCCGGCAGCACTTCGCCGCCGGTCAGACCTTCAGCTACGATCTCGAGCACCTGGGCCGGTACTATCGCTCCTACCTGTCGCTGATGGACCATTGGGACGGGGTGCTGCCCGGCAAGGTCCTGCACCTGCAGTACGAGGAGCTGGTGCGCGATCCGGAAACGAGCATCCGCCGCCTGCTCGAGCATTGCCGGCTGGCGTTCGAGCCCGCCTGCCTCGCCTTCCACGAAACCGCGCGCGCGGTACGAACCCCGAGCGCCGAGCAGGTACGCCGGCCGATCTACACCACCGGAGTCGGGTACTGGCGACACTTCGAGCGGGAGCTCGAGCCGCTGCGCCGCGCGCTCGGGGAGGAGTGCCTGGCGCGCTTCGCGCAGATTTAAGGCGGCCGCCGCCGCCGCCCGCTATTGAACGATCGTTTGACTAGGACGCGGGCTCGAAGGATGATAAAGCCGGTTGCCGCCGGTGCGACCACCGAGAAGCATCAGTCAGGGGGGAAGTGATGCGTTCAGGACACCGCCACTCGCCGGGTCGTCGCGCGCTGCGAGCCGGCTTAGGCCGTACGCGCAGCGCTGCCTCCAGGATCGGTCTGGCAGTCGCGGCGGCCCTGGCCGGCGCCGCGCCGGGCGTGTACGCCGACACGGCCGCGGGCGGCGGCGCGGATCCAGCGGCCGCTGCCGCGGAGAGTTCCGGCGGACTGCAGGAGGTCGTGGTCACGGCGCGCAAGCGCGCGGAGAACCTGCAGGACGTTCCGCTCAGCATCGATGTGCTGACGCAGAAGGATCTTAACAACCTCAGCATCGTGCAGTTCGAGGACTACGCGAGCAAGATCCCTTCGATCTCCTTCATCAGCATCGGTCCCGGCACTCAGACCTTCTTTATGCGCGGCGTGTCCGACGGCAGCAACCCGAACTACGCCAACACGTCCGCGACCGGCTTCTTCCTCGACGACAGCTCGCTCAGCTGGTTCGGGACGGAGCCCGACCTGCACCTCTACGACATCGAGCGCATCGAGGTGCTGAACGGCCCGCAGGGCACGACCTTCGGCGCCAGCTCCATGGCCGGTGCAGTCCGCTACATCACCAACAAGCCGGATGTGAATGCGTTCAGCGGCGGCGCGGATTTCGACGGCGGGAAGATCCAGGACGCTCAGGAGAACTGGACCTACGAGGGATTCGTCAACATTCCGCTGATCGAGGGCACGCTCGGCTTCCGCGCCTCCGCCTTCAGCGCCTCGAACGGCGGCTTCATCACCAACCAGCTCACGACGCGTACCTGGGTGAACGGCACGGTCTCGAACAATGCCGAGTGGGCGCGCGACGGCTACAACCGCGAGCACCAGGAAGGCATGCGCGCGGCGCTCAAGTGGGTGCTCAACGACAAGTGGAATGCGCTCTTCAGCTACGATTATCAGCGCATGTCCTCCGACGGCGCCTGGGACGAGGACCCGACGCTCGCGCCGGACACGGTCGAGCGCTTCGGTCCGCAGGCGCTCAGCAACGAGGACAAGATCGCGCAGTTTCACCTCGACGGCGACGTCGGCATCGCCGATCTCGTATTCGCGAGCACCTACTGGTCGCTCCCGACCCGCCGCTGGGACGAGTACTCGCAGTACATGCAGAACTACCTCGGCGGCGCGCAGGAGGGCTTCACCTGCCAGAACGACCCCGTGTACGGCACCGGCCCCTACAGCGGCTGCAAGGTCCCGCTGCAGTACTACGAGTACCACACGAACCCCGAGCGCTGGTCGGACGAGCTGCGGCTGGTGTCGAAGCCGGGCGGGCGCTTTCACTGGCTGGTCGGAACGTACTGGGAGAAGACCCGCGACAAGAACTCCGGCAGCACCTACTTCATGCCCGGGTTGCAGACCGGCGGCGCCGCGTTTCAGTACGAGAACGCCTACTACGGCACCACCGGCTCGTCGCTCCCGCCGGGGCAGTGGTACGCGTACAACTCGCGCTCGGACTACCTGCAGACGACCGAGTTCGCGAACATCAGCTACGACATCACGAGCAAGCTCAACGTCGAGGCGGGCGAGGTGCACTTCCACTCCGACTTCAAGTACTGGGATCCCTACGGGCAGTTCGCCTACGACCCGGTCACCCCGTCCCTGTCGGAGGGCTCCTCGCACAAGTGGGACAGCAAGCTCGGCGTGAACTACAAGCTCACGGGTACTGCGATGGTGTACGCCGACTGGGCGCAGGGGTTCCGCGACGGCGGCGCGAATTCCGGCGATCCGCAGGGCTGCTACGCGAACGGGGTGCCCGCGCAGTACATCCCCGACACGCTCAACAATTACGAGCTCGGCTGGAAGACCACCTGGCTGAACAACCGGCTCCTATGGAACGGCGCAACCTACCTGATGGACTGGAAGAGCCTGCAGACGATCATCTACGACGTCAACATCTGCCCGTCGGCCAGCTTCTACGCCAACGTCGGCGAGGCGCGCATTTACGGCGCCGAGTCGAACGTCGACTACAAGGTGAACGAGAACTGGTCGTTCCAGGGCTCCGTCAGTTATACCGACTCGCACCTGATCTCGAGTCAGTACGAGACTTTCGAGGCGGAGGTCGGTGAACGGCTGCCGTACGTGCCGTACTTTAACTGGAGCGGCAATCTGCGCTACGAGCACCCGCTGAGCAACGCGCTGAATGGCTACTGGCAGTGGGACATTGCGCACAAGGGAGACATGTACGACGACCTGCACGTCGCCGGTTCGAACGGCTTCCCGCGCATGCTGCAGCCCGAGTACAGCATCCAGAACCTGCGGCTCGGCCTGAACCCCGTGGGCGGCCAATGGCTGGCGGAGCTCTATGTCACGAACCTCACGGACAAGAACGCGATCATCTATACCAACACCGGCAACTTCGACCTGCGCATGACCACCAACCAGCCGCGCACCTACGGCATGCGTCTGAGCTACCGCTTCGGCAAGCAGCCGCAGTAGAGCGGCTTCAGGCGATGCCCGCGGCCGGCTGGCCGCCGCCGAACGCCTCCAGCAGCAGCCGCGCGAACTGCGGCCCCTTGCCGGCCTCTTCGTGCTTGAAATACACGAAGGCCTCGCGGCAGTGCGCGGTCGCGGCGCGGATCGCCGCCGCCCAGCGCACCAGATCCGCGGGCGTATAGCCTTCGTCGCGCAGGCGGAAGTAGCCGTAGTCGGCGGTGATCTCCACCGGCGTGGAGAACTTCTCGCTGTCGGCGACGCACAGCGCGAGATTGCGTTCCCTGAGGCGCGCGAAAACTTCCGCATCCATCCACGAGGCGTGCCGGAACTCGAACGCGGCGCAGGTGCCGGGCGGCAGGCCGCCGAGGAAGCCGTCGAGCGCCGCGAGATCCTTGCGGAAGTAGGGCGGCAGCTGGAAGAGGATCGCGCCGAGCTTCGGTCCGAGCGTCGCGGCGGTCTCGAGGAAGTAGGTCAGCAGCTCCGCGCAATCGCGCAGTTTCGCGATGTGGGTGATGCGCTTCGGCGCCTTGAGCGTCAGGCGAAACCCCGCAGGCGTCTCGCGATCCCAGCCCGCGAGAGTCTTGCGGTTGGGCATGCGGTAGAACGTGTAGTTGATCTCGACGGTCGCGAACGCCTGCGCGTAGTAGGGCAGCATCTTCGCCGCCGGCAGCTTCTCGGGATAGAAGCTGCCCTTCCACTCCGGGTAGTTGTAGCCGGAGGTTCCGACCCAGAGCTGCATGACGAGCGGCGCCCTCGACTCGGGCGCCTCAGCGCCCCTCGCTTCCCATCAGGCGGCGGTACTGGCCGAGATGCCGGATCGCGTGCTGCGGCTCGCCGAGGGACTCATACAGGCGCGCGAGGTTGTAGTGGCCGTCGGCGAGGCTCGGGTCTTCGGCGACGGCATTCTGATACGCGGTGAGCGCGGCCTGGGTTCGGCCGAGATCCTCGAGCAGCACGCCCTGATTGAAGAGGAGCAGCGGGTCGGGCCCGACCTGCTCGAGCGCGCGCCGGTAGACGGTCTCCGCCTCGAGCGTCGCGCCCTGCTCGTGCAGGAGCCTGCCCAAGTTGATCCACGCCGCGGTGTGGTCGGGATCGGCCTCCGCGGCGCGGCGGTAGGCCTCGAGCGCCGCTTTGGGGTCGGCCGCCTCGAGCGCCAGTCCTTCGGCGAACCAGTCGTGCGGCCCTGTCGGTGACGGCGCGGGCGCGGGCGCCGCACCGCGCGGATGCTCGACCATCCGCAGCACGCCGTTCTCCACGCTGACATCGAGTCCCAGCAGGTACTGGCCGCTGTCGGCCTGGCGGTGGTTGTCGCCCTCGCGCACCACGACACGATCGCCGACCGCGCAGATGGCGAGCCCTGAGAGCGGCATCGATTCGGGCAGCTCGCGCTTGAGGCTCTCGAGCGAGCGCCGGATGCGCTGGCGCGGCACGTTGGCCTGGATGAGTGCACGCGCAGTGCGCAGCACGATCAGGTCCTGAAACGAGAAGCGGTACTCGCGCTTTGCGCCGCGGGTCGGACTCACGAAGCCGGCGCGTATCAGGCCGCGCGTGGTGGCGGCGGACAGATGCAGGACGCGCTCGACGTCCCGCACGCTGTAGGAAGGCATGCCCGACCCGGAAGCTACGCGGCGCCCGGCGCGCTCAGCGCCGAGTCGCCTTGCGCCGCGCCTTGAGGGGCTCTTCGACGCGCTTGGGCGCCTTGCGCGGCCCGAGACCGCTCA
This sequence comes from uncultured Gammaproteobacteria bacterium, assembly GCA_963844595.1. GTDB lineage: Bacteria > Pseudomonadota > Gammaproteobacteria > Steroidobacterales > Steroidobacteraceae > 13-2-20CM-66-19. The sequence goes on along the minus strand of CAWJOW010000005.1, from coordinate 418,337 downwards.
CCTGGGTGCGCGCCCTCTCGCCCTTCGCGAGACTCGCGCGCAGCGCTTCCATCAGATCGATCACCTTGCCTTCGCCCTCGGGGGCAGCCTCGGACACCGAGATCTCCTTGCCTTCGACCTTCTTCTGGATCTCGGTCTCGAGCCGCGCGCGCACCTCGTCCTTGTAGGCGGCCGCATCGAACTTCTCGGCCGTCTGCTGATCGATGAGCTGCTGCGCGAGCTTCAGTTCCGCGGGCTTCACCTCGGTCTTGGGCACCTCGACCTCGTCGGCGCGCCGCACGTCGGCGGCGTAGTGGAGCTGCTGCATGGCGAGCACATCGCCGATCGGACGCAGAATGACGAGATAGCCCTTGCCGCGCGCCGCCCAGCGACCCACGCCGCAACGCCCGGCCTGCTTCAGCGCTTCGGTGAGCAGCGCGTAAGGCTTGCCCGCGCCCTTGTCGGGAGCGAGGTAATAGGTCTTGTCGTAGTAGACGGGATCGACCGACTCGATCGGCACGAACTCGGAGATCTCCACCGAATGCGTGCCGACCTCCTCCAGCGCCTTGATCTCCTCGGGCGTGAAGCGCACGTACTGATCCTTGGCGAACTCGTAGCCCTTGACCATGTCGTCGCGCTCGACCACGACGCCTTCCTTCTGGCACAGGTACTGCTGCTTGAGGCGCGAGCCGCACGTCTTGTGAAGCAGGTTGAAGGAGACGGCGTTGCCGGTCTGGGTCGCGGTGTAGAGTTTCACCGGGATCGCGACCAGTCCGAACGACACCGTCAGTGATCCTATGGAGCGTGCGGCCATGACTTGCTCTCTATGGTGAGAGGCCGGCGCCCGGTCCCCGAGCGCTACTTCTCACGGTTGGTACCAAAAGCCTTCGTAAGGCTCTGTTTTGCCTCGAGTACATCATGCCACCGGTCACCGTTCTTTTCCAACCGGGCGGGTACGTCCTTGATTGTAAAGTCCATGGGCTCGGCCGCCTCGAGCTCCTCCCAGGTGAGCGGCATGGAGACCGGTGCACCGGGAACCCCGCGCGGGGAGTAGGCGACGTTGAGGGTCTTGCCGCGCACGTTCATGTTGTAGTCGATGAAGATCTTGCCGGTGCGCTTCTCGACCGCCCACTCCATGGTGATGTCTTTCGGATGCTCGCGCATGACGTGGCGGCCGACCGTCTCGCAGATGTGGCGCGCGGCATCGAAGTTTACGGTGCGTTCGATCGGCACGAACAGGTGCAGCCCGGTCTTGCCGGAGGTCTTGACGCACGCCTCGAGCGACATCTCCCGGAGCAGATCACGCAGCCAGAAGGCGACGCGCCGGCCCGTGGCGAAGCCCTGGCGGTTGAGCTCAGGCTCGGCTCCCTTGGGCTCCCTGCCGGAGTAGATGTAGGGATCGATGTCGAACACCAGGTAGTCGGGGAAGTTCAGCACCGAGGCCTCGAGCGCTTCGAGCGAGCTCGAGTAGTCGGTGCCTGCGTCCGGGGCGTCGGGACCTGGGGTGGCGCGCGAATGCCAGACGTGAAACTCGAGCGTGCCGACCTGTCCGAGCCACAGCAGTGTCGGGAGATTGTTGGCGAGCAGGTAGCCGTGCTGCTCGTCCCTGTGCTCGGAGAACACCGTGATGGTCTCGACAAACTCCGGCCGCTCCTGCGCCCAGTGCTTCTGGAAGAAGCGCTCGCCGCCGATCCCCTCCGGCATGCGGATCATGGTCAGCGGGCGATCCCTGAGGTGCGGCAGCATGGCGGGCGACACCGACGCCAGATAACGCAGCAGGTCGCGCTTGGTGACGGCGGCTGAGCGTGCGCTGCGCCCGGCCGGCCAGTAGACGCGTTCGAGGTTGGTGAGCCGGATGCGCGCGCCTCCGACCTCGAGATCGAGGCGGTTGGCGGGGTTCGCGAGCTGCTCGAGGACCGCGCCGATCTCATCGCGCGGGTCGGCTGCCGGCGGCGGCGGTGCGGCACGCGGTGCGCCCGGATCAGGCTTAGCTATGCCCGCGGCCGCCACGTCCTCGCGCACTCTCACGAACACCGGCGCGCGCAGCGCGCCGGCCGGAGTCCACTCGGTGAAGCTGACTTCGGCAACCAGCTTGGGATCGAGCCAGGTCGTGGGCCGATGGAGCGGGGGCTTGACGTCGAAGGGTGAGCTGCGGCGCACGAGCCCGGCGGTGCGCTTGAGGAGCGCGGCGATTGCCGCATCGTCGAGGCCGGAGCCCACGTGGCCCGCAAACCTGAGCTTGCGGCCCTGCCAGTAACCGAGCAACAGCGCGCCCAAGGGCTCGCGCGCCCCCTTGCCGCGGGTGTATCCGCCGATCACGAACTCGGCACTCTGCGCGGCCTTGAATTTGAGCCACGCGCCCGAGCGCTTGCCCGCCAGGTACGGGCTGTCGCTGCGCTTGCCGACTATTCCTTCGAAGCCTGACTGCAGTGCTGCGGCGTACAGCTGCCCGGCATCCTCAGCGACGTGCACCCGCTGCAGGTGCGGCGCCGGCATCAGGCATTGCGCGAGGTAGCGGCGCCGGTCGGCGTAGGGTGCGGCGCGCAGGTTCACTCCGGCGACATGCAGCAGGTCGAAGCACACCAGCACCACCGGGGCGTCGCGCTGCGCCGCGGCGATCTCCGCAGCGCTCTTCAGCTGCGCGCGGTTCTGCAGTGCGTTGAAAGACGGCCGTCCGGCGGCATCGAGCGCCACGATCTCACCGTCGAGGACCATCTCACTGGCCGGCTGGGCGGCGAGGTCGGCGACGAGCTCGGGGAAGAGGGCCGTCAGGTCGAGGCCGCGGCGCGAGCGCAGGCGCACCCCGGGCCCGTGCACCGAGGCGATGACGCGATAGCCATCGAGCTTCGGCTCGTAGCGCCAGCGCGGGTCGGACTTGGGCGGCGTCTCGCCCGCTTCGGCCAGCATCGGCTCGAGCCGCGCCGGCATCGCCTCCAGGGGGCCGCTCGGCGCGAGCTCGGCGGCGGCGCGGCGCGCGGGAACGTGGTCCGGGGTCACCTCGTCGACCGTGAGCCCCGAGAGTACCGATGCGCTTTGCGCCAGCACGTCGTTCGGCTGTGCGAAGCGATCGCGGTGCTTGATCAGGAGCCATTGGTGGGCGGTGCGGGTCCGCACCAGCGTGAACGAGCCCTTGAGCTTCTCGCCGCCGAGCGCGAAGCTGAGCTTGCCGGCGGCGAGCTCGGCGCGCACGCGCGCCTCGGCGGCCGTGCGATCGGCGAACGAGTACTGCCGGCCCTCGTCCGGGGAGTACACGCCGCAGTCCCACACGATGACGCTCCCGGCCCCGTACTGCTTCGGCGGGATCACGCCCTCGAACGAGGCGTAGTCGAACGGGTGGTCCTCCACCTCGACGGCCATGCGCTTGTCGTCGGGATCGAGCGAAGGTCCTTTGGGCACCGCCCAGGACTTGAGCACGCCGTCGAGCTCGAGCCTGAAGTCGTAATGCAGCTGCCGTGCCGCGTGCTTCTGCACGACGAACAGCAACGGGCCGCGGCGCGCCGGCGCGGCGCGCGCCGGCGGCTCGGGCGTGCGCGTGAAGCTGCGCTTGGCGGCGTAACGATCGAGAGAGCGCTTGGGCACGACGTTGCATGTTACCGCGGGATGTCCGCGCGCCGCCCTTCAGATCAGCGAGTCGACCCAGCCGGCGAGTGTGTGCAGCGCGCCAGCGCGGACCTCAGCCTCGGTGCGGGGGCTGCGTGCCGGCACGTGCCAGGAGTGATCGGCGTCCTCGAGCCAGCTTAAGGTGGCACGCGCGCCGAGACGCGCAGTTACGCCGCTGAGGAGCCTGGCATCCGCGAGTGCATCGCGCGTGCCCTGCAGGAACAACATCGGGATGTGCACCTCGGCGAGGTGCGCGGCGCGAGTGTCGGCAGGGCTGCCGGCCGGATGCAGCGGGAAGCCGAGGAAGATGAGGCCGCGCACGCCCGGCAGCGGTTCGCTCGCCTGGGCCTGGGAGGTCATGCGGCCGCCGAACGAGCGGCCGCCGGCAAAGAGCGGCAGCCCCGGAGCGAGCCGCGCCGCCTCCGCCACCGCGGCACGCACGCTGGTCTGACACACGTGTGGAGGATCTGGCCGGCGTGTGCCGCGCTCCATGTACGGGAACTGAAAGCGTAAGGTGGCGATGCCGAGCGGCGCGAGCTCGAGGGCGATGGCTTCGAGCGAGCGGTGCAGCATGCCGGCGCCCGCGCCGTGTGCCAGCACGTAGCAGGCCCGCGCGCCCTCAGGCAGCGTCAGCAGGGCCGACACCTCAACGCCGTCGCCAACCGTGAGCGTCAGTGCGCGCGGGCTCATGCGGCGGGGGCGGCTGCCGCGACAGGGTCAGTTGCGATGCGAGGTGGCCGTCTGGCCGAAGAGCACCTTGCGCGCCTCGTCGGTGATCGGCCGCTGATACGACGGCGCGACGTCGGCGTAGGTGCGCAGCGTCGCGGGGCGGTCGTGGATCGTGTCGAACCAGCGCTTGAGCTGCGGGAAATCCTCGAGCCGCTGGCCGTGCGCTTCGTGCGGCACGATCCACGGATAGCACGCCATGTCGGCGATTGAGTAGTCGCCGGCGATGTAGCCGCCCCGGGCAAGCTGGCGGTCGAGCACGCCGTACAGCCGGTTGGTCTCCTTGATATAGCGCTCGATCGCGTAAGGGATCTTCTCGGGCGCATAGCGGGTGAAGTGTCCGTTCTGTCCCGCCATGGGACCCAGGCCCCCCACCTGCCAGAAGAGCCATTCGAGAGTAAGCGCGCGGCCGCGCACATCCCTGGGCAGGAACCTGCCGGTCTTCTCGGCCAGGTACAGCAGGATCGCGCCCGACTCGAACAGCGAGAGCGGCGCGCCGCCCCCGGCAGGCTCGTGGTCGACGATCGCGGGGATGCGGTTGTTGGGCGAGAGGGCCAGGAACTCCGGCCGGAACTGCTCACCCTTGCCGATGTCGACGAGCACCGGCCGGTAGGGCAGGCCGGTCTCCTCCAGGAACAGCTTGATCTTCAGTCCGTTGGGTGTGGGCCAGAAATGCAGATCGATCATGGCGGCTCTCCTCATCCGTGGGCGGCCGGTGCCGGCGGCGGCAGCTGCGTGTCGGTCGCGGCGCGGCCCTCGTGGCCGTGATCCGCGCCGATGAACAGGTAGACCGCCGGCACGACGAACAGCGTGAACAGCGTGCCGATCGCGAGCCCGGTGAGCAATACCGTGCCCATGTTCTGCCGTCCGGCGGCGCCAGCACCGGAGGCTATCACCAGCGGCACCACGCCGAAGCACATGGCCGCGGTGGTCATGAGGATCGGCCGCAGCCGGACCGCGGCGGCTTCCTCGATCGCATAGAGCTTGGAGTGCCCGCTGCGCTGCAGCTCGTTGGCGAACTGCACGATCAGGATGCCGTGCTTGCTGACCAGACCCAGCAGCGTCACGAGTCCAACCTGCGTGTAGATGTTGAGCGACAGCCCGTGGACCCCGAGGTTGATGAAGATCATCGCGCCAAAGAGCGCCATCGGCACCGACACCAGGATGACCGCCGGATCGCGGAAGCTCTCGAACTGCGCCGCGAGCGCCAGATACACGATGATCAGCGCGAAGAACAGCGTCACGGCGAAGCTGCCCGAGCCCAGCATGAACTGCCGTGACTCGCCCGAGTAGTCGGCGTTGTACCCGGTCGGGGCGACCTGCTTGAGCGTGTTGCGCAGGAACTTGAGCGCATCCGCCTCGCTGACGCCGGCCACTCCCCCCAGGGTCGCGGAATTGAGCTGCTGGAAGTGGCTGATCACCTCCGGCACGACCGAGGTCTTCAGCGTCGCCACGGTGCGCGCCGGGATCAGTCCGCCGTTGGCATCGTGCACGTAGTAATTGAGCACCTGGTCGGGATTGAGGCGGTCGACCTGCAGCACCTGCGGAATCACCTTGTAGGAACGGCCGGAGATGGCGAAGTAATTGACGTAGCCGCCGCCGAGCGCTGCCGTGAGCGCGCTGCCGACGCCCTGCTGCGTGAGGCCCAGGTCGCTCACCATGTCGCGGTCGACGGTGAGCGTCGACTGCGGCTGGTCGAGCTTCAGGTCCACGTCGATGAAATAGAACATGCCGCTCGCCTTGGCCTTGTCGATCACCTGCTTGGCGACCTCGTTGAGGTTCTGGATCGGCTCGGTCGTGGTGATGACGAACTGGATCGGAAAGCCCTGCGAGCCGGGCAGCGCCGGGAACTGGAAGGCCGCGACGCGCGCACCCGGCACCTTGTTCCACTCCTGCTGCAGCAGCTGCTGGATCGCCATGGCACCGCGCGTGCGGTCCTCCCACGGCGTGAGCAGCACGCCACCGAACCCCTGGTTCACGGACGGCGCGCCGGTGAGCTGGAACATCTGCTGGTACTCGGGGAGCTTGCGCGAGATGTTGAACTCCATGTCGGCATAGTTCTGCATCTGCATCAGCGTGGCATTCGGCGGTCCGATGGTCTGCTCGAGCACCACGCCCTGGTCCTCGGACGGCGCGAGCTCGGATTTCGCAGTCAGGAACAGCAACACCAGTCCCGGCAGCAGCAGCACGCCGAACAGCACCACCACCTGCCAGGTGCCGAGCAGGTTGGCGAGCAGCCGCCGGTAGCCGTCGCGCAGGCGCCCGAAGGTGCGGTCGAGGAAATGCGTGAAGCGCCCCTCCTCCTGCTCGGCGGTGAACACACGCGAGCACATCATCGGCGAGAGGGTGAGCGCGATCACGCCCGAGATCGTGACGGCGCCGGCGAGCGTGAAGGCGAACTGCGTGAACAGCGCGCCGGTGAGCCCGCCCTGGAAGCCGATCGGGATGTACGCCGCCACCAGCACGATGGTCATGGCGATGATCGGACCGCCGAGCTCGCGCGCCGCCTGCAGCGCCGCGTTCATCGGCGTGACACCTTCTTTCAGATGCCGGTCGACGTTCTCGACGACGATGATGGCGTCGTCGACCACGAGCCCGATGGCAAGCACCAGCGCGAGCAGCGTCAGCAGATTGATCGAGTAGCCGAGCGCCGCCATGATGAAAAACGCGCCCACCAGCGACAGCGGCATGGCGACCACCGGGATCACCACCGCGCGAGGTGCGCCGAGGAACAGGAAGATCACCACCGTGACGATGATCAGCGCCTCGATCAGCGTCTTGATCACCTCGTGGATGGAGCTGACGATGAACTTGGTGGCGTCGTAGGCGATCTTCTGGGTGACGCCTTGCGGCAGCTGCGAAGCGATGTCCGGGAGTGCTGCGCGCACCTTCTCGGTCACATCGAGCAGGTTGGCCTTGGGCGCGACCTTGATGCCGATGAACACCGAGCGCTGGCCGCTGAAGGCGACGTTGAAATCGTAGTTCTCGGCGCCGAGCACGACGTTGGCGACGTCCTCGAGCCGCACCAGCGCGTCGCCCTGCTTCTTCACCACCAGGCGGCGGAACTCATCGAGCGAGTGCACGTCGGTGTTCGCCGCCAGGTTTATCGACACCATCTGGCCCTTGGACTGGCCGACCGCGGTGAGGTAGTTATTGGCGGCGAGCGCGTTGTAGACGTCGTCGGCGGCGACGCCGTGCGCGGCCATGCGCGTGGGGTCGAGCCAGGCGCGCAGCGCGAACTGCCGCGCGCCGAGCACCTCGGCCTGCTGTACCCCCTCGATGGATTCCAGCTTCGGCTGCACCACGCGGATCAGGTAGTCGGTCACGCTGTTGGCGGGGATGGTGTCGCTGAAGTAGCCGAGGTACATCGAGTCGATCGTCTGGCCGACCGCCACCGAGATCACCGGCTGCTGCGCCTGCGGCGGCAGCTGATTGCGCACCGAGCTGACCTGGGTGTTGATCTCGGTCATCGCCCGGCTCGAGTCGTAGTTCAGGCGCAGCGTCGCGGTGATCACCGATGAGCCGGTGATGCTCGAGGAGGACAGGTAGTCGATACCCTGCGCCTGGGCGATCGCCGCCTCGAGCGGTTGAGTGATGAACCCGGCGATGGTGGCGGCGTCGGCACCGTAGTAGGCCGTGCTGATGGTCACGACGGCGTTCTCGGTCTGCGGGAACTGGCTGACCGGCAGCCCGAAGATCGCGCGCGCGCCGAGCACCAGGATCAGGAGGCTGACGACAATCGAGAGGACCGGCCGCTCGATGAAGAGATCGGTGAACTTCATTGCGGCCCCTTCAGTGCTCCTGCGGCGTGGGGTTGGGGGCATCGGCGGGCTCGGCCGCGGTGCTGATATCGAGCGGCGACCCGTTCTTGAGCTTCAGCTGACCGGTGGTCACGACTTGATCTCCCTCCTTGAGGCCGGTAAGAACCGCGACCTGGTCGCCGCGCGTGGGCCCGGTCGTCACGAAGGTCTGCTGCGCGGTCAGCTTGCCACTCGCGTCCTTGACGGCGAGGAACACGGTCGAGCCGTACGGGTTGTAGGTGATCGCCGTCTGCGGCAGGGTCAGGTAGTGCTGCTGCGCACCGGCCAGCACCGCGACCTTGGCGAACATGCCCGGCATCAGCAGGTGCTGCGGGTTGTCGACAGTCGCCTCGGCCATGAAGTTGCGGCTGGTCGGGTCGATCGCCGGATCGATGGCAGTGATCTTGCCGGTGAAGGCGTCCTTGGGGAAGGCGTCACTCGAGACCCGCACCGTCAGGCCGGTGTGTACCACCGCGAGCTGCTCCTGCGGCAGGTTGAAGTCGACGTATACCGGGTCGAGCGAGGAGAGGCTCACCACCTTGTCGCCGGTGTTGAGGTACTGGCCCGGCATCACGGTGGTGATGCCGAGGCGCCCGGCGAACGGCGCGCGCAGCGACTTCTTCGCCACGGTCGCGGCCTGCGAGGCTGCGGCCGCGCGCTTGTTCTTGAGGTCGGCGGCATCCGCATCCAGCTGCGCCTGGCTGATGGCCTGCGCCGCGTACTGCTCCTTGTCGCGCTCGTACACCGTGGCGGAGAGGTCGGCGGCGGCCTCGAGGGAGTGCAGTGTCGCGACGTCGGTGTCGGCGTTCAGCTGCACCAGCAGCTGCCCCGATTTCGCGTCGTCCCCGGAGCGGAACTCGATGCTGCGCACCAGCCCCGCGACTTCGGTCGTGATGTTGACGCCGTGTACGGCGCGCACGCTCGCGACCGCCGTGACCTCCGGCTGCCAGTCCGAGTAGTGGGCGGTCGTGGCCGTGACCGTCTGGGCCGGCGAGGCATTGCGCTTCGCCTGCGCGATCATGCTCATGATCGAGAGAGTCTTGATGCCGGCAATGATCGCGAACAGCACGAGCACCGCCACGACCGCAATGATCACGCGGCGCCGCAGCGGCGGTCTCTTCCCGGGCTCTGTGGTCTCAAACGGACTATTCACGGACGATCTCCTTCGTATTCTCCCGGTTCCACCATCCGCCTCCCAGTGCCTGGAACAGCGCCGCGGTATCCGCAAAGCGCGCGGCCTCCGCCTGCACCCGCGCCTGGCGCGCCTGCTGGAAATCGCGCTCGGCGTTGAGGAGCGCCAGGTAGCTGACGCCGCCCACCTTGTACTGCAGGCGTGTCATCTTCAAAGTCTCCTCGGCGTCCGTCTCGGTGGTCGAATCAGCCTGCAGCGTGCGCGCATCCGTCTCGAGCGCGCGCAGCGTGTCGGCCACGTCCTGCAGCGCCGCCAGTACCGCCTCGCGGTACTGGGCGGTGGCGGCATCGAGGTTGGCGCGCGCGGCGCGCTTGAGGTTCAACAGCTCGCCGCCCTGAAACAGCGGCTGCAGGAGCGACCCGCCGATGTTCCAGGCGGCGGAGTTGGCGCCGAACAGATCGCTCGCGTTGATCGTCTCCGAGCCGATCGAGCCGGTGAGGTTCAGCTGCGGGTACATGTTGGCGGTCGCGACTCCGAGCTGCGCCGTCGACTCGTGCAGCAGCGCTTCGGCCGCCTGCACGTCCGGCCGCTGGCGCACGAGCTTCGCGGGCACGGTGAGCGGCAGCTCCGCCGGCAGCGTCAGCTCATCGAGCGTGAAATCCGGCAGCGTCGCATCGTCGGGCGTGCGCCCGGCGAGCACCGCGAGGCGATGCTGCGCCTGGTAGAGCTGCTTCTCGAGCCCGGGGAGCTGGGCCTCGTTCTGGGCGACCTGGGTCTGCTGCGCGAGCAGGTCGGAGCGCGAGGCGCCGCCGACGTCGAATTGCCGCTGCACCACCTTCAGCTGGTCACGCTCGCTCGCGATGATGTCGGTGAGCGCGCTGATCTGGGCGTGGAGCGAGGCGATGTTCACCGCGGTGGTCACGACGTTGTCGGCCAGTGTGAGGCGCGCGGCCTCGAGCTCCCAGCGCTCGTAGGCGGTCTGCGCGCGCAGGGCCTCGAGCTGACGGCGCGAGGCGCCGAACAGGTCGAGGCGGTAGCTCACGTTGACCGAGGCGTCGAAGATATTGAAGATGAAAGCGGGAATCTGCGGGTCGCCGATCACGGCGCCCGGCTCGCGCTCGCGCTCGGCCTGCAGCTGTCCATTGAATCCCGGCAAGAGCAGCGCGCCGCGCTGCGCCTTGTAGTTGAGCGCGGCACTCATGAGCGTTGCGCTCGCGGCCTGCACGGTCGGGCTGTCGGCGAGCGCCGCGCGCATCAGGTCATCGAGCGGCTTGGAGTGAAACAGCATCCACCAGTCGGCGGGGATGTCGCGCTCGGTGGACAAAGTCTGTGCGCCGCCGCTGCGCCCCGGGGCGGCCACGGTGGCGAGCGGCTCGGGGGCGCGCGTGTAGTGCCCGGTCGCGGGCGGCGCCGGGCTCTTGAAACTGGGGCCCACGGCGCAACCCGCGAGCACGGTGAGCGCGAAAGTCGCGCAGGCAGTCAGCGCGTTTGATTTCATGAGGGCTTCCCGCACTGGTCGACCGCCCTGAGAAGCGCGGTGACCAGTCGCGCGCGCTCTTCGGGCGTGTAGGGGGACAGGTGCAGCAACTCCGCGAACAGCAGGCCCTGGGCCGCGAGCAGCACCAGCGCCGCGCGCTCGAAGCCGCCGGGGAGCTTGCCGAACTCATCGAGCAGCTCGCGATAGGCGGTGCGGCAGCCCGCCATCAGGGCCGGATTGTCCGCCGAGGCCGCGATCACCGCGGCGCCCACCGCCGGACGCTCGGGCTGCAGCTCGAGGAGCGCGCGGACGCGCTCGCGGAACAGCTCGGTGCGGGACGGCTTGCCGCCGTGTGCCGCGACCCGCGTCGCGACGCGCGCATCCACCTCGCCCAGGTGCCGCGTCAACATTCCTTCGAGCAGCGAGTCCTTGGAGGGAAAGTGATACAAGAGCCCGCCCTTGCTGACGCCGGCGAACTTTGCCACGCCATCGAGTGTCAGGTGCGCGGCACCCATCTCGGCAACGAGTCGCTCGGCCGCATCGAGCAGCCGCTCGCGCGCTGGGCGCAGGGGAATGGGTTGGCGAAAGTACATGCGCGGCTTTTCCTGGGGCGCGCAACCGTACCGTCCGGACGGTCAAGGCACCATCCCCCGATGGGGAGAGAAGTACCCGCCTTCTTCGTGTTACTGCGGCGGTGGCCCTTCGCTCACACGCACCAGGTCCTGAGGCCGCATCCACTTGCGGAACGCCGCCTGCACGGCCGCCGCGTCCAGCGCGATGTAGCGGCGCGCGGCGAGCGTCGGCTCATCGAGCGGCAGTCCTAAGTCGCTGCGCGCGAGCATGCCGCGGGCGATCTCCGTGACCCCGGCTTCCGCGAGCGGCAGCTGCCGCAGCAGGCAGGCCTTGACGCGCGTCAACTCGTCGGCGCCGACGGGAGTCGCCTGCATGTTGGCCACCTCCCGCGCCGCCATGGCCGCGGCCTTGCCGACATTGCCGGGATCGCTGGCGTACTCGATGAAGTAGACGCTGCGCGTTTTGCCCGACTGCAGCGCCGACTCCACCCCGTACACGAGTCCGGAGTTCTTGCGCAGGTCCACCGACAGGCGCGTCGCGTAGAAGCTCCCGCCGAGCACCGCGTCGCCGAGCGTCAACGGATAGTAATCCGGGTCGGTGCGCGTGAGCGCCAGTGTTTGCGCGAGCGTCACCCGGTCCTGCACGCGGCTCGAGTCGGGAACGGCGATGTTGCCCGGGCGGTTGGCGGGCACGGGCGGCAGCTCGGTGGGCGGGGCGGGCCCGGTCGCCCGCCAGGGCCCGAAGTACTTGTCGACGGCGGCCCGCGCCGCTTCGGGCGTGATCTTGCCGATGATCACGATGGTGGTGAGGTCGGGGCGGAACACCCGCGAGTAGTAAGCACGCACCGCGCCGGGAGTCAGGGCTTGCACCGTCTGCGGGGTCGCCATGCGCAGGCTCGGGTCGTCGGCCGGGAACAGCGCGGCGCTCAGCGAACGCCGGGTGAGGAATCCGGGACTGGTGTTGCGGGCGGCGACCCCCTGCGCGAGCTGGGTGCGCACGATCTCGAACGGCCCCGGCGGCAGCGCCGGGTGCAGCTCGTTGTCGGCGAGCAGCTCGATGGCGCGGTCGAAATTCCCGGCGAGCGATTGCACTTCGAAGTCGGTTCCGGCGTGCTCGCGCGCGCCGATGGCATCGAGCGCCTGTTGGAACGCCAGCCGGTCGAGGTGCTCGGTGCCAAAGGGCAGCAGTCGCTCGAGCACCTGGCTCACGCCTTCCTCGCCAGGCGGCTCCTCGGTCTCCGGGCGATTCCTGATGTGGCCGAAGACACCGACCGTGTCGCTGACGTCCTCGGGCTGCACGATGAGGGTCAGCCCGTTCGGCAGCATTGTGAGTGTCGGATGCAGCGTCGAAGGCGGCACGGTGAGGCGCTCGAGCGCCCGCTGCGCCCACGAGGGGAGACTCGTGGGGTGGGCTTCGCCGAGCGAGATCGATTCCTGGCCGCCGAAGCCGCCGCGCCCGGGTACCGGCCGGCCCGAGCCGCGCGGCAGCATCACTCCGGTCACCGCGTGGTCGAGATCGAGGTACTTGCGCGCCACGCGGTTCACATCCGCGACGGTGACGCGCTCGATGCGCGCCAGATCGTCGTCGGGTGAGTTGAGCCCGTAGAGGGCGAGCGCGTCGGACCACACCGAGGCGAGCTCGGATATGGAGTTGCGCTGCAGCTGCGCATCGCTGCGCTCCTGGAGCTTCGCCGCCTCGACGAGCTCGGCGGGCACGCCGTCGCGGGCGACACGCGCGAGAATCGCGCGCACCTCGCTCTCGAGCACCTTCGGGTCGCTGCCGGCGGTAAAGGTCGCCACGGCATAGGCGAGCCCGGCCTCGGGCAGCGGATCGAGCGCGAACTCCGCTCCGGTCGCCTTGCCCTCGGGCACCAGCCCGTAGAGATCGAAGCGCCGGTTGCTGAGCACGTCGGCCAGCACCTCCAGCGCCGGGAAGTCCGCATCGCGCGGGCCGGGCGTGCGGGTTGCGATCATGAGCGTGCCGCCCGGCTGGTCGGTCGCCACGGTGAAGGAGGCCGATGCCACCTGCCGCAGCCGCACCGGCGGCTTCTCCGGCAGCCGTTTCCAGGGCACCTCGTCGAACAGCAGCCGCACCTCGGTGAGCGCCTGCTGCGGATCGACGTCGCCGCTGATCACCAGAATGGCGTTGTTCGGCGCATACCAGACGTTGTGGAAGTTCCGCAGCATGTCCGCGGTCGTCTTGTCGAACGACGGGCGCGTGCCGAGTGCGTCGTGCGCGTACGGGGTGCCGGCGAACATGCGCGCGCGCAGCTTCTCGTACAGCACGTAACCCGGCTCGGACAGGTCCTGCGCCACCTCCTGCTCGATCGCGCCGCGCTCCTCGCTCCATCCCTGCGGGGTATCGAGCACCGCGCGCATGCGCAGTGCCTCGATGTGCAGCGCGAGGTCCAGATCCTCCGCCGGCACCGTGAAGAGGTACTGGGTGAGCTCCTCGCGCGTGTCGGCGTTGAAGTCGCCGCCGAGCACGCCGCCGATGTCGGCGAGCTGGTCGGCGCTCAGGCCCGGGCTGCCGCGGAACATCATGTGCTCCTGGGCGTGCGCCGTGCCGGGGAAGCCCGCCGGGGCCTCATCCGACCCCACCAGGTAGTTGACCGCGGTGGAGACGACCGGAGCGAGCGTGTTGCGCACGATGACGACGCGCAGACCATTGGCGAGCGTGGCACGCAGCACGCCCTCCTGGTCGGTCGCGGCGGCACGCGCCATCGGCGCCGCCGCCACGCAGGCGCCGAGCACGCCGAGAACGCAGGCCGACATCCGGGCCGCGGCGGTCCGGCGCTTCGCGAACTTGCTCATGTGCGTTTTCGGGAATGGCGGGGCCGCCAGTATATGCGATCGCGGCGTGCCGCCATGTTCTGCCACAAACCATCCCGCAGCTGCCGCGTTTGCATCACCGGAAAGACCGCTGCGCGCGCTGCAATGTGCCTCATGCGGCAAACGGTTCCCCGTGCGGCAAAGCTGGAGGACTCCACCATGAACCCCCTGATATCGAGATACCGCAGTTGCGTGCTCGGGCTTGGCGTCGCGGCGTGCGTCGCTGCGCTGCCGGCTTGGGCGGACGATGATCCGCAGCAGACCGACAGCGCATCCCGCCAGGCCAACATCGGCGTGGCAACCGGGCTGGCGGTCGGTGCCGCGGCCGGCGGTCCGCCGGGCGCCATCATCGGCGCCGCCGCGGGCGCATGGCTCGGCGACACCTGGCACCGGCAGGTGCAGACATCCGGGACTCTCGCCGGGAATCTCGGCCGCAGCGAGGCCGAGCGCACGCGCCTGCGCGGCGATGTCGCGCGGCTCAGTGACTCGCTCGAGCGGGTCGAGACGCACGCCACCCAGCTCGAGCAGTCACTCTCGGCGACCGACGAGGTCGGCATGGATGTCAACTTCCGCACCGACGACAGTGCGATCCGGGCGGCGGCGGTGACGCCGCTGCTCAAGCTCGGCGCGCTGGCCGCGAGCATGCCCGGCGTCAAGGTGTACCTTGTCGGTTACGCCGATCCGCGCGGCGCCAGCGCCTACAACCTGGCGTTGTCGCAGCGCCGCGCGCAGGCAGTGGCCACGGTGCTCGGCTGCGCGGGGCTGCGGCCTGACCGCCTGGTCATCGAGGCGCGCGGCGCCGCCGCGGCGCCCGCTAGCGGCGATGCGGACGATTTCGCGCTCGAGCGCCGGGTGACCGTGCGGCTGGTGCTGCCGGCGCCCCAGCCGGTCGCGGTGAGCGAGTCGGCACACCCCGTGCCGGGCAGCGGCGGCTCCGGTGGTTAGCTGGGTGGTCAGCGCGCCCGTGCCGGTCGCGCCGCGGGAAGGGGCGCCCGCGGCGCTCCGGCGCGCTAGAATTTCCTGGCACGATCACCTTTGTGGCGCGCTCATGGGCACTCAAATCGTACGACTGGACGCTCCTCTCGATCCGGAAGTCTCAGAGCCGGCGGCCGACCGGCTCATCTCCGGCCAGCCGGAGCTCAGGGTGTGGAACGCCTACAGTGACGGGACGCAACAGTTCTTCGCCGGCCGCTGGGCCGCGACGCGCGGCAAATGGCGCGTGCGCTATACGGAGAACGAGCTGTGCGTGATGACCGCCGGACGCGTCGTCATCACGAGCGACAGCGGCGAGCGCAGCACCTTCGCAAGCGGCGACGCGTTCGTCGTGCCGGCGGGATTCTCCGGCACCTGGGAAGTGCTGGAGGACTGCAGCAAGATCTACGCGATCTTCGAATCGCACTCCTGACTCGAGCCGGCCTGACATAACACCCGCAGTGGTTGACGCCCGTCGCAGATCCGCGACGCGCTGCTTCAATACCCGCGCTGCGGGTGGAACTCTCCTCTTTGAATGTCGCAGTCCCGTGTCGGGACCTGGAGGGCCGTCATGCCGACCGTAACCGTGGTTGCCGCGAGGAGTTCGGGCCTGAGCCTGTCGGAGATGGAGCTGCTGATCGGCAGCATCATCGTGCTGGCACTGCTCGCCTGGACCGTGCTTTCGACATTGCGTCATCGCCATCGCCACGAGCCACGCTAAGTCCACCAGGCCGAGCCTCGCCGAGCCGACGAGGGCCGCCGGGGCGCTCAGCCGTTCAGCACCGCGCTCAGCGTCTCGAACAGCCGGTCGATCTGAGCCGGCTCGATGGTGAGCGGCGGTGACAGCGCGATGATGTCCGCGGTCTGGCGCACCAGCACGCCGCGCTCGAAACACTTCAGGTACACGTCGAAGCCGCGGCTCCCGGGCTTCCCCGCGATCGGCGCGAGCTCCACCGCCGCGATCAGCCCGTAGTTGCGCACGTCCCGCACGTGGGGCTGCCCGCGGAGCGAGTGCGCGGCCTGCTCCCAGTGCGGCGCGAGCGTCCGCGCCCGGGTGAGCAGGCCCTCGCGCTCGTAGATACCGAGGCTCGCCAGCGCCGCGGCGCACGCCACCGGATGCGCCGAGTAGGTGTAGCCGTGGAACAGCTCGATACCGTCGGACCCCTGCATGAAGGCGTCGTGGACCGGACCGCTGACCAGCACCGCGCCCATCGGCGCGCAGCCGTTCGTCAGTCCCTTCGCGAGCGTCATCAGGTCCGGAGTCACGCCGAACTCCTGCGCGGCGAACGGTGCGCCGGTGCGGCCGAAGCCGGTGATGACCTCATCGAAGATCAGCAGGATGCCGTGACGGTCGCAGATCTCGCGCAGCCGCTCGAGATAGCCGCGCGGCGGGATCAGCACCCCGGCGGAGCCCGCGATCGGCTCGACGATCACAGCGGCGATGGTCGAGGCATCGTGCAGCGCCACCAGCCGCTCGAGCTCATCGGCGAGCTCGGCCCCGTGGCGGGGCTGCCCGCGCGTGAAGGCGTTGCGTGCCGGGTCGTGCGTGTGCCGCAGGTGCGCAACGCCCGGCAGGAGTGCCCCTGACCACATGCGCCGGTTTGGCGTAATGCCCCCGACCGAGATGCCGCCGAAACCCACGCCGTGGTAGGCGCGCTCGCGGCCGATCAGGCGGGTGCGCGTGCCCTCGCCGCGCACGCGGTGATAAGCGAGCGCGATCTTGAGGGCCGTGTCGACCGACTCCGAGCCCGAGTTGGTAAAAAACACATGATCGAGGCCGGCGGGTCCGATCCTCACCAGCTCGTTGGCGAGGCGGAAGGCCCCCGTGTGGCCCATCTGGAAGGGCGGCGCGTAGTCCATGGTCTGGAGCTGCGCGGCCACCGCATCCGTGATCTCGCGGCGAGCGTGTCCGGCGTTCACGCACCACAGCCCCGCCACGCCGTCGAGAATCTGCCGCCCGTCCGCGCTCCAGTAGTACATGCCTTCCGCGCGCTCGAGGAGCCTCGGGTTCGATTTGAAGTTGCGGTTGGGGGTGAACGGCAGCCAGTACGCTTCCAGCTCGGATCGGCTCAAGTGCTCTTTCGCGGTGGCCATGGGCGGGCTCATTGGCAGGACGGGGGTAGACGTTCGATGATAAGGAAAGTGGACAGATTGGACTACCGGGAGGATATTTTCCGCCCTCATTGTCTAAAATCCTAAACGCATGAGCATCGACGTCGGCGCGCGGTTGCGCAGTGTCCGCACCACCTTCGGCCTCTCGCAGCGTGAGCTCGCGCGCCGCGCCGGAGTGACCAACGGGCTGATTTCCCTCATCGAGCAGAACCGCGTGAGCCCCTCGATCAGCTCGCTGAAGAAAGTGCTCGACGGCGTGCCGATGTCGCTCGCCGAATTCTTTACCCTCGACCTGAGCGCGGCTCCGCAGGCGTTCTTCGGTGCCGACGAGCTGGTCGAGCTCGGCAACGCGCAGGTGTCGCTCCGGCTGGTCGCCGCGCAGCGCCCCGGACGGCAGCTGACGCTGCTTCACGAGTGCTATGCCGCGGGCGCGGCCACCGGCGAGGAGATGCTGGCGCACCGCGGCGAGGAGGCCGGGGTGGTCATCCGCGGGCGCATCGAGCTCACCATCGGTGGCGCGAGCCGCGTGCTCGGGCCCGGCGAGGCTTATTATTTCTCGAGCCAGCTGCCGCATCGCTTCCGCAACGTCGGGCGCGAGGCGTGTGAGATCATCAGCGCCTGCACGCCGGCGACTTTCTGAAACCAGTCATGAACGCCAAACCCACTCCCGTCTCCTGGCATGAGCGCGCCCGTTCGCTCAACTTCCGCACCCAGGCCTACATCGGCGGCCGCTACGTCGACGCCGCCTCGGGCGCAACCTTCGATTCCATCAACCCGGCCACCGGGAAGTTGCTGGCGCGGGTCGCCGCCTGCGACGAGGAGGACGTCAATCGCGCGGTCAAGTCGGCGCGCGCCGCCTTCACCGACGGCGCCTGGGCGAATCTCGCGCCGGCCGAGCGCAAGCGGGTGCTGCTGCGGTTCGCCGACCTGATCGTAAAGCAGGGTGAGGAGCTCGCGCTGCTCGAGACCCTCGACATGGGCAAGCCGATCACCGACAGCCTGAAGGTCGACATTCCGGGGGCGGCGCGCTGCGTGCGCTGGTACGCGGAGGCGATCGACAAGGTCTACGATCAGGTGGCGCCCACCGGTCCCGGCGCGCTCGCGCTCATCACGCGCGAGCCCATGGGTGTCGTCGGCGCGATCGTGCCCTGGAATTTTCCGTTGCTCATGGCGGCGTGGAAATTTGCGCCGATCCTCGCGAGCGGTAATTCGCTGGTGCTCAAGCCGTCCGAGAAGTCGCCGCTCACCGCGCTCAAGGTGGTGGATCTGGCGGTCGAGGCGGGCATCCCGCCGGGGGTTTTCAACGTCGTGCCGGGCCTGGGTCCGACCGCCGGCAAGGCGCTGGCGTTGCACATGGACGTCGATTGCATCGCCTTCACCGGCTCGACCGCTACCGGCCGCCAGGTCATGCAGTACGCCGGCCAGTCGAACCTCAAGCGTGTGTCGCTCGAATGCGGCGGCAAGTCCCCGAACATCGTGCTGGCGGATTACCCGGACCTCGACCGCGCGGCCAAGGCCGCGGCCTTCGCCATCTTCTTCAACCAGGGTGAGATGTGCTCGGCCGGCTCGCGGCTGCTGGTGCAGGAGAACATCCGCGACGCGCTGCTCGAGAAGGTGCAGGCGATCAGCCGCAAGCTCCAGCCCGGCGATCCGCTCGATCCCGCCACGCGTCTCGGGGCGATCGTCGATGAAACTCAGATGAAGCGCGTGCTGGGCTACATCGACTCCGGGCGGCGCGACGGCGCGAATGTTCGCTTCGGCGGACGCCGCGTCCGCGAGGAGAGCGGCGGCTACTTCATCGAGCCGACGGTGTTCGAGGCCGTGCAGCCGGGCATGAGCATCGCGCGCGAAGAGATCTTCGGGCCCGTCCTGTCGACCATCACCTTCAAGAGCGTGGAGGAGGCGATCGGCATCGCCAACGACGTGATCTACGGGCTCGCCGCCGCCGTGTGGACCCGCGATGTGACCACGGCACACCGCGTCGCCCGTGCGCTGCGCGCGGGTACGGTGTACGTCAACTGTTACGACGCCGATGATCTGACCGTGCCGTTCGGCGGCTACAAGCAGTCCGGCATCGGGCGCGACAAGTCGCTGCACGCGCTCGAGAAGTACACCGAGCTCAAAACGACGTGGGTGGATCTCTCGTGAGGGCCCGCGCACGGGCGCCGAACCACTAGTCCATCGGTTTCTTGCCAGCGGCCCGCGCGGGCTTGGCGATCTTCTCGCCCGCGAGCTCGCTGCCTGCGGTGCCCTGGAGGTGCGCGAACGGGCGGCCGGCGTCGCCTTCAGCGGCACGCTGGAGTGCGCCTATCGCGCCTGCCTGTGGTCGCGGATTGCCAACCGGGTGTTTCTTACCCTGGCGGAGTTCGAGGCACGCGACGCCGACGAGCTGCACGCGGCCGTGCAGCGCATCGACTGGCCGGCGCAGCTTGCCGCCGGCGCGACGCTCGCCTGCGACTTCAGCGGGCGGCACCCGTCCATCACCCACACACACTACGGCGCGCTGAAGCTCAAGGACGGCATCGTGGACGCGATGCGCCAGGCCACCGGCGCACGCCCCGACGTGGCACCCGAGCGCCCGGACGTGCGGGTGCACGCCCACGCCCACGGCACGCACCTCACCGTCGCCCTCGATCTGTCGGGCGACAGCCTGCACAGGCGCGGCTATCGCGGTGCCGCGGGGGAGGCGCCGCTCAAGGAGAACGTCGCGGCCGGAGTACTGCTGCGCGCCGGCTGGGAGGAGCTTGCGGCGCAGGGTGCCGAGTTCCTCGATCCGCTCTGCGGCTCGGGGACGCTGCCCATCGAGGCGGCGCTCATCGCCGCCGGCCGCGCCCCCGGCCTGACGCGCGAGTACTTCGGTTTCCTCGGTTGGCGCGGCCACGATGCGGGGCTCTGGGAGCGGCTGCGGCGTGAGGCACTGGCGCGCGCCCGTGCCGGCGAGCCGACCACCGTCACGGTGCGCGGCGCGGACCGCGACGGGCACGCGATCGGTGTCGCGCGCGACAACGCCGCGCGCGCGGGAGTGGCCTCGGCAGTGCGCTTCGAGATCGCGCCGCTCGCCGCCGCGGCGCCGCTTGGCGATGCTGCGACAGGACCGCCGGGTCTGCTTTGCACCAACCCGCCCTACGGCGTGCGCCTCGGCGACCGCGACGCCGCGCGCGCCGTGCATCGCGAGCTCGGCGAGGTGCTGCGGCAGCGCTTCGGTGGCTGGCAGGCAGCGGTGCTCACCGGCTCACCGGGGTTCGGCACGGAGCTCGGGCTGCGCGCCCACCGCACTCACAACTTGTGGAACGGCGGCATCGAGTGCCGGCTGCTGCGCATCAGGGTCGAGCCGGGGAGCGTGCGGGAGCCCGGCTCGCTCGGGCGGGGTGTTATGCACCTGAAGGACACGCCCGGCGCGCACATGTTCGCCAACCGCCTCACTAAGAATCTCAAGCGACTGCGCAGCTGGGCGCAGCGCGAGCGAGTCTCCTGCTACCGGGTGTACGACGCCGACATGCCGGAGTACGCCTTCGCCATCGACCTCTATCAGAGCCTCGCGCCCGAGGAAGCCTGGCTCTACGTGCAGGAGTATGCGGCGCCCGCCGATATCGAGCCCGAGGCTGCGAGGCGCCGGCGCGGGGAAGTGCTGGCCAGCCTGCCGGAAGTGACGGGCGTGCCCCCACCGCGCATCCGCGTGCGCACACGCCGGCGGACGCCGCGCGGCGAGCAGTACCACAAGCTCGATGAGCGCGGACAGTTCCTGGTAGTCACCGAGGGTGGCTTGAAGTTCCGCGTCAACCTCGGCGCCTACCTCGATAGCGGGCTGTTCCTCGACCAGCGCATCACGCGTGCGCGCCTGCGGCAAGCGGCGCGCGGCGCGCGCTTCCTCAACCTGTTTGCCTATACCGGTGCCGCCAGCGTCTATGCAGCTGCGGGCGGGGCTGTGTCCAGCGTCGCCGTGGACCTGTCGCGGACCTACCTCGAGTGGGCGCGGCATAACCTGGCGTTGAACGGCTTCGATACCACGGCGCATACCTGCGCGCAGGCCGATTGTCGCGAGTGGCTGAGGCAGGCCGCACGCGACGGAGCGCGCTTCGAGCTCGTATTCCTGGCCCCGCCGACCTTCTCGAACTCCAAGCGCATGGCCGGGGTGCTCGACGTCGCTCGGGACCACGCCGGGCTCATCGAGGACTGCGCACGGCTGCTCACTCCCGGCGGCCTGATCGTGTTCTCGACCAATGCGCAGCGCTTCCGCCTCGATGCGGCGCTCGGGGCGCGCTACGACATTCGCGACGTCTCGGCGGTGACGTTGCCGAGAGACTTCGAGCGCAACCCGCGCATTCATCGCTGCTTCGAGGTGCGGCTGCCGGCGTGAGGGGTAGCGCAAAAGGAAGCGGCGGGCTCTTGAGGCCCGCCGCGGTTTCAGGTCATGTAGATCAGCTGAGTCGGAGCGTCAGAACTCCGCCGAGATGTGCGCGAACAGATACCGACCGAGTGCGTCGTAGACGCCCGGGAAGGTGTTGCCGTTGCAGTTCGCGCCGGCCGGGCTGCTGGTCGTGCAGTCGCCGCCGATGACGAGCGGCGGATCCTTGTCCATGATGTTGTTGACACCCAGCTCGAGCCTGACGTTCTTGTAGAGGTTGAAGGTCGTGGTCAGGTCGAAGTAGTTGTACGCCGAGATATGCGAGAGCGGCAGGTACGGCGATCCCTTGAGGAACGGGCTCGAGCTGAGCTCCTCGGACTCGTCGGAGCCGAAGTACCGCCAGCGCAGGTTGATGTCGAGGGCATCCCAGGGCGTCGACCAGGTGATGTTCAGGACGCTGCGCCAGGTCGGGTTGCCGCCACCGCAAGTGGCACCGAAGAGCCCCTCGCAGTCAAAGCCGTCCCCGCCGGCGACCGGCGTGGTGATGAGATCTTTGAGGTACGTGCCCTCGAGCCCGAAGAGCACCGACCCGAGTGTCGGCAGCGGCACCCGGTAGCTGCCCTTGACGTCCACACCCTGGGTCTGCAGCTCGCCCTCGTTCACGGCGGTATCGACGATGAAGCCGGCCGGGTTGAGCCACAGCGAGCCGTTGGCGGGGTCACGGTGCACATCGTTGCAGAACTGCCCCGAGTCTATGCAGTCGAGGATGATGGTGTTGCCACCGATCGCCCCGATGACATTCTTGATATCGATGTGGTAGTAGTCGAACGACAACTGCAGGTTCGGCACCACCCGGGGCGTCAGCACGATGCCAACCGTGTAGGTGTCGGCGCCCTCGGGCTTGAGGTTGGGATTGCCGCCGAGTAAGCCGTTGTACTGGTTGGCCGGGTTCGGATTGATGTGGCCGAACTCAGGTTGTGTCACTCCGGAACGCTCGCACTGCGCGAGGGTCGTGCCGTTGGTGAGCACGGTAGTCGAACCCGCGGCCAGCCCCGCCGCGCACGGATCGACCGAGCCGTCGAGTCCCACCGCCTGCGGGGTGTACAGCTCGCCGATGTTCGGGGCGCGGACGGCGCGGTTGAAGCTCGCACGGAAGCGCGCGTCCTGCGTCGGCGCCCACTCGAAGCCTATCTTGTAGGTGTTGGTGGTGAACCCCTCGCTGTAGTGCGAATAGCGGTAGCCGGCCTCGAGCGAGAGGTCCTCGGCCAATGGCTGGTGCTGTGCAATCGGCAGTCGCGCCTCGGTGAAGGCTTCAGCCACCGAGAACTCGCCCTGAACCGGGGGTGTCGCGCCGCCGCCGCCTGCCGCCAGGCCCTGCTGCGAGACGTAGTCCGGCAGGAAGGCCGTCGCGTCCTCGCGCCACTCGGCACCGATGTTGAGCTGCAGGCCGTCGTCGGCCATCGGGCTCTTCAAGCCGTACTTGCCGAGATCGCCCGTGACCGAACCCGTCGAGTCGTACTCGGCGACGGTCGCTTGCGCCTGTTCCGGGATCGAGAGGTAGGCGAGCTGCGCCGGCGTGACGCCTCCGGAGGTCCAGATGTTGTACGGTACGCAAGCCGAGTTCGGCGAGAACGCCGTCCCCGGAGTGACCAGCGGACCGACGCCGAGCGGGTTGTTCGGACCGCCGCACACCGGGCCAGTAGAGCTCGGCAGCACGTTCAGCGACTGCTGGATGTTCGCATTGGCGAAGAAATTCAGATTCTGCTGGGTGGTGTCCACCGAGCTGTGCTGCGCAGAGACGTTGAAGGTCCAGGCATCCGTGATGTCGCCCTTGAGGCCGGCCACTTCGCGCGCCGAGTCGGTGAGGAAGCTCGCCACACGATTGCCGCCCTCGACGTTACGCCGCAGGACGTAGAGGTTGAGGCCCGGGTAGTTCACCCCGTTGAAATTCTCGGTCGGATTGCCCTGCAGCGCCTGGTTCGCCGCGCTGCAGACCACCGCCTTCTCGGAGGCGTTCAGCAGCGGATCGGCGCAAGGGATGAACGACGGGTTGCCGAAGTCACCGCTCGGGGCGACCTGCGCCTCAATCGAGTTCCGCATGAACATGACGCTGCTGTAGAACGTCACGTGCGAGTTGATGTCGTAGTTGAGGAACGACCCCGCCGTCCAGCGCTCGTTCGGCGTCTGGTAGTAGTTCAGCGGTCCGTAGTTGAACTCATCGCTCGCCTGGAAGGGACGGAAGACGTTCGTCAGTCCGTCGACGGTGTTGTCGAGGAACTTCACGCCCTTGGCGGAGTAGCCGAGAAACTCACCGCCCGCGCCGTTCTTGGCAGAGGTGCCCGAGCCGCCGCAGGTGAGGGTCGAGGCCGTGGCGGCCGCGAGTGTGCAGGCGCTGTAGTCGTACTTGCTCTGCAGCGCCGCGCCCTGGTTGTCGTAGGTGATGTAGGCGGTGACGTTGCCCTTGTTGTCGTTGAAGTTCGAGCCCGCAAGAATCGAGGCGTTCTTGCCGAAGGCGGTGTCGACGCTGCTGGAGGGCAGCGGAAAGCCCGAGTCACTCACAACCTGCTGCACGCCGTCCGGATTGTTCTGGTTGTGCTCGTTGAAGTGATAACCGGCATCGACCCGGACGCCTTCGAAGTGCGTGTTGAGCACGAAGTTCACGACACCGGCTACCGCGTCCGCGCCGTACACGGAAGAAGCGCCGCCGGTGAGGATGTCGACGCGCTCGATCAGCGCGGCCGGGATCTGGTTGATGTCCGAGAAGTTGCGACCGCCGAGTCCCGAGCCCGGACCCAGGCGCAGGCCGTCGACCAGGGTCAGGGTACGTTGATTGCCAAGTCCGCGCAGGTCCACTGACGCGGTGCCGTCGTTGCCGTTGGAGGTGGTCGAGTTCATGCCGGCGAAGACCATCGGCAGGTTGTTGAGAATGTCCTCAACGCGTGTCAGACCCGTGGTCTGCACGTCGACCGCCGAGATCGTCGTGATCGGGCTGATCGAGGTCGCGTTCGGGTTCAACAGGCGTGATCCGGTGACCACGACCTCCTGCAGCGGAGCGGCGGCAGGCTGGTTTTCCTGCGCCTGCGCCTGCGCCGTTGCTTCCTGGCCATGAACCGCGGAGACCCCGGCTGCGGCCGTGACGGCCGCGAGCGCGAACCGCACCGCCTGTTGCAAGCTGCGACTCTTCGCCATGTGTGGATTCCTCTGGATGAATTCGGGTTTGTGCATCGCCCTGTCACCGGTTCTTCGCCGTTGCCTGCTCACCACAGAGCAGCGCCCCCGTCGCTGGGGCGCAGAGATTAGTGGCAACAATTCGGGCGCGAATAAAAAATGTGAGCAACACGTCCTGCGCAGTGACGAATGCCGCTGTCACAGGGACGAGTGGCTGACTTGCGGGTCAAGAGGAATCGCGGCTGGCGGGGCAGCATCCGGGCTGCGCGGCCGTCGGTCTGCCGCGCGAACGCCGCAAAGCCCCCCGTTTGGATTTGGCAACACGCGCAGACGCCGTCGTCCCTGGGAAAGAACCCCTCGTCACAAACTCAATCGGCGGTGAATCGGCGTTGATACGTTCGGGGGCGTGAGACTTGCCGATCGTGCAGCTCAGTGTCGCAGCGTGCTCGCGGTTCAGGATCCCGCGACAGGCGGTGTCGTCGCTCTGAGTGGGGCGGCGAGCTGCGCCATGCAGGTCGCCGGTTGTCCACTGCGGTACGTGCTGAGCGACGATCTGACGCGACTGTGTACCGACATTGCCTTCTCGCGCGGGGCCCGACACCTGGCGTGTGCAGACCTGCTGCACGTGCCGGCCGAAGTGCTCTGGCTCGAGTGGTGCAATGCGCCGTGGCACGATGCCCTCGAGCGCTGTGGGTTCTCGCAGCTGATCGGGAACGAGGACGGCGGTGGGCGCCGCGGCGCGCTCATCCGGTCGTCTCCCGATGGACGCCGCGGCTCCATCCGGACGTTCTGGACCGACGGCAGCGACAGCGGGGTACTCGCAAGCAGCATGGAGGCCCACTTTGATTTCGACACGCCGGCGGGCGAGGACCCCGAGCCGCCGGACCGGGGGGGTGACTCGCTCATCTGCGTGTATGACGGGGCACGTCAGGGCGATGACCTGCTGGCGAGGTGCTTTCGCTTCGGTTACGAGCGAACCTGGTCCGACTACTACGCCCGCGGGCGGCTCTCGCCCGTAGAGCACGCGGCGCTCAGGAGGCACGTGCTGGGGACGATTGCGCTCGACATTCCCCTCCTGCTGGTATTTCTGCTGCTGCTCGTCTCCCGCAGCGGCCTGCCGTGCCGCCGTGAATCCGCCGAGCGCCTGAACCGGTCGCGGTTCAGGTCAGGCAGGGCTCCGCTGCTCGATTACATCGAGGCGTGCGCGCCGCTGCCGCCCGAGTACCTGGGCTACGGCCGTTCGGGCCAGGCGTGCGGCCGACGAGGCCCGCGCCTTCATCATGTTCGCGGCCACCTCGTACGGCGCGGCAGCGCTCTGTTCTGGCGCGTGCCCCACCTGCGTGGCAGCGCGCACTCCGGAATGGTCCGGGCCCGTACCGTGACGTGGACTTTCGAGGAGGCCGCGGCGCACAGCCGGCGGCAGAGTGGCTCCGTGGCATAGTTTGTCGTCTGACGAAGCATCCGGCCTGCAGGGCGCGCACAGTCACCCCCGATGGGCGAGGGTTACGGATGCGCCTGCTGATCGTCGAAGACGACCCCCTGACCCGGACTCAGCTGGCACGCCTGTGCCGGCAGCAGCCCGACCTCGAGGTCGTGGCACAGGCGGACTCGGGCGCCGCGGCGATCGAGGCGGCGCGTGTGCACCGCCCGAACCTCATGCTGCTGGAGGTCAACCTGGCGGATATGTGCGGCTTTGACGTGCTGCGCGCCGTCGGTCCGGCCTGTGAACCGCTCGCGATTCTGGTCGCCGCGGCGCCCGATGGCGCGGCGCGCGCCTTCGAGGCCAACGCCGTCGATTATCTGACCCGGCCGATCGACGCCTGGCGCTTCCGCAGCGCCATCGGCCGCGCGCGCGAGCGGCTCCATGCCGAGCGACACCCGCCGGGCAGCGCACCACTGCGACTCGTGGGTGAGAAGGGGCGGCGCCTGTTCTTTATCGAGGTGGAGCTGATCGATTACATCCAGGCGGACGGCAACTACGTCTCGATCCGCGCCGGCGAGGATCGCTACGTCGCGCGCAACACGCTCAAAAACCTCGCGGCCGCGCTCGCCCCCAGCGGCTTCGTGCGCATCACGCGCTCGCTGCTGGTCAACCTGCACCGCGTGGCCTTCGCCGAGCGGCTGGGCGGCGGCAGCTTCGAGTTCACGCTCCGTAGCGGCATGCGGCTGGCGTCGACGCCGACTTTCCGCCGCGGCATCCTCGAGGAGATGCACCAGGAGCAGTCGCTGTCGCCGGCCGGCTAGCGGCGGGCGACTAACCGGCTCTCTCGGGTTGTTCCACCAGCGCTTTGAGCCGCGCCAGCGCCAGGTCCCACTGCGCCGACACGCGCCCGAGGTACTCCTCAAGCTCGCGCATCGGCGCCGGATCGAGCTCGAAGCGGCTCTCGCGCCCGCGGCGTGCGCAGCGCACGATGCCGGCGCTCTCCAGCACCCGCAGATGCTTGGTAATCGCCTGGCGCGTGATTTTCGCGCCGCCGGCCAGCTCGGCGATCGAGCGGGCACTGGCGCCCGAGAGCGCCGCGACCAGCGACAGCCGGGTCTCGTCGCCGAGAGCCGCGAACGCCGCAGCCTGCTGCCGCCGCCTCCCGGCGGCCACGTCAGTCCGGGACCGCGACATGGCGCTCGATGTTCTTCATCTGCTCGTTCCAGCCGTGCTCGTTGCGGAGCAGCGCCTCGTGGCACCACTCGGGCGGCAGCCGCTCGAAGCCGGACTCGGTGACGGTGAGCAACGTGCCCGCGGGCGTCCTCTCCAGGGTGAATTCCACCAGGGTGCGCGGCGCGCCGCTGTAATCGGGGGAGTAGTGCGCCTTGTCGTGCGAGCGGGCATGTGGCCAGGTGAAGGCAAGGAGCCGCTCGTGCTCCATCCTCTCCACGAGCGCCTCCCACTTGACGTGCTCGTAGCCGGGATGCGTGATCCAGCCGCGCGCCAGCTCGCCGACGACGAACGGCCGGTCGAGCTTCACGCGGAACCACTCTCCGAACTCGCGGTAGTCGGTGAGCGCGCGCCAGACGCGCCCGGGCGCGGCCTTGAGCTCGATACGCTTCACGATGCGCTGTGCAGTATCCGGGGTCCGTTCCGCCATGGCCGTGGTCTCCGCGCTATCAGCAACTAATAGGTTGCATATTAGACGGCCCCTGGCGGACATGCAACCAGTTTGTTGCACGTCGAGGCTGCCGCGGAGTTGGGCCGGATGGCCCGTGCGGCTTTACAGCCGCGGCGTGCTCAGGTAGGAACCTCGCAGGAGCCGTGGACTGAAGGCGTCCACGGGCGTGCATCCGGCCACTGAAGGGAGTCTTCAAACACATGGGTCCGCAGAGTTCGGCCGCCACCGCACCCGTGGTGGCCATCGTGGGAGCCACGGGCGCCGTTGGGATCGAGCTGATCCGCTGTCTCGAGACGCGGCGCTTTCCGCTCGCGGAGCTGCGCCTCTACGCCTCGGCACGCTCGGCCGGCAAGACGCTCGCCTATCGCGGCCAGCCGCTCGCGGTGCGCGAGCTCACCGAGGACAGCTTTCGCGGTGTGAACCTCGCGTTGTTCTCCGCCGGGAGCTCCGTCTCGAAGCGCTTCGCCCCGCTCGCGGTACGCGCCGGTGCGACGGTCATCGACAACTCCTCCGCGTTTCGCATGGACCCGGCGGTGCCGCTGGTGGTGCCGGAGATCAACGGCGAAGCGCTGCGCGGACACCGCGGCATCATCGCCAATCCCAACTGCACGGCGGTCATCTCGATCACGCCGCTCTGGCCGGTCCATCGCGTCAACCGCATTCGCCGCCTGATCATCGCGACCTACCAGGCCGCTTCCGGCGCCGGCGCTGCCGCGATGCACGAGCTCGTCGAGTCGACGCGTGCCTATCTCGAGGGACGGGCCTTCGAGCCGAAAGTCCTGCCGCACCGCTACGCCTTCAATGTCTTCTGCCACAACACCCGTATCGACCCCGTCAGCGGCTATAACGAGGAGGAGACCAAGGTCGCGCAGGAGACCCGCAAGATCTTCGCTGACGCCGAGCTGCGCATCTCCGCGACCTGCGTGCGCGTCCCGGTGCTGCGCGCGCATTCGGTCGCGATTACCTTCGAGTGCGAGCGTCCGATCTCCGCGCCCGAGGTGCGTGCGCTCATCGCTTCGGCGCCCGGCGTCAGGCTGGTGGACGATGCGGAGCGCAACTACTTTCCGATGCCGCAGGATGCCTCGGGCGAGGACGCGATCCTGGTCGGCCGCATCCGCCAGGACGTCAGCGACCCGCAGGGACGCTCGATCGCGCTGTTCGTCTCGGGCGATCAGCTGTTGAAGGGCGCGGCGCTCAACGCGGTGCAGATCGCCGAAACTTTGTGAAGGGCACCAGCGCCGGGACCTCCTCGCAGTAGCGCGCGTACTGATCTGCGAAGGTCTCGCGCATGAAGCGCTCCTCGACGCGCAACTTCACCACGAGCGCTGCGGCGATGATCAGCACACCGATCGCCGCGCGCACGGTGGCCGAGACGACGGCAGTCCCGAGCGCGGCGGTGATGATTCCCGTATAGATCGGATGGCGGACCAGGGCATACGGCCCGGTGCGGATCAGCTCGTGTTGCTCTTTCACCGTGACGATGCCGCTCCAGTTGCGCCCGAGATGCACGCGCGCCCAGACGCTGAAGGCGAGGCCCGCCAGCACGAGGTCCAGGCCGATGCGCGGCGGCACAGGGGAATGCGGCCACAGGCGCATGGACAGCCACGCGGCCCACGGTGCTCCGCGTGCGCCGATCAGCACGGCAGCGATGAGCAGCGGCAGGACGTAGCCGAGGCGCTTCACGAGCGATTCGCGCCGCAGCGTGCGCTTGGTTCCCACCGCCGAGATCAGCCAGTAGAGCGCCCAGGCGCCCCACAGCAGGGCGAGCGCGCGGTGGTAGAAGACGGCGGCGTGATGCACGCAGTGATCTCCTGCTACAAGAGGTCCTTGAGGCGGTAATAGAGCATCGCCAGCACCAGCGCCGGCCGGCGCAGCGCTGCGCCGCCGGGAAAGTTGCGGTGCGGAATGCGCGCAAACACATCGAAGCGCCCCGCGGTGCCGGCGATCGCCTCGGCGATGAGCTTGCCGGCGATGCCGGTGAGCGCGATGCCGTGTCCGGAGAATCCCTGCAGGAAATACACGTTGGGCGCCAGCCGGCCGAAGTGCGGCGCGCGATTCATCGTAATGTCGACATCGCCTCCCCAGGCGTAGTCGATGCGCACGTCGCGCAGTTGCGGAAACACGCCGAGCATGCGCGCGCGCGTCGCCGCGGGCGCGTCGAAGGAGCGCAGCCCCGAGTAGTTCACGCGCCCGCCGAACAGCAGGCGGTGATCGGCGGAGCGGCGGAAGTAGTCGAGCACCCAGTTCATGTCCGACACGGCGGCGTTGTCGGCGATCAGCCCGCGCGCGCGCGCCTCGCCGAGCGGCTCGGTCGCGACGATGTAAGTCGCGACCGCCATGATCTTCGCGGCGAGCTCGGCTGCCGTGTCGCCCAGATAGACATTGCCGCAGAGCACCAGGTGCCGCGCGCGCACCTCGCCGTCCGCCGTCGGCACGCGCACGCCGCGCGCGCCGTCCGCAAGGAACGGGCGCGCGCGGCTGTCTTCGAAGATGCGCACGCCGAGGCCCTCGGCCGCAGCCGCCAGCCCCAGCGTGTAGTTGAGCGGCTGCAGGTGGCCGCTGTTGGTATCATAGAGCGCGCCGCGGTAGCGCCCGGTCGCGAGCAGGCCGCGCAGCTCCTCACGCGCGACGTAGCGCACGCTCGGGTAGCCGTAGACTTCCCGCAGCTCGGCCAGCTCCTCGTGCAGCTCGCGCTCGTGCCGCTCCTTGATCGCCGCGAGCATATAGCCGCCGACCCAGTCGCAGTCGACCGAGAAACGCCGGATCAACTCGCGCATCAGCGTCAGGCCCTCCACCGACACGTCCCAGACCGCGCGCGCGCCGTCCGCGCCCAGCAGTCGCCTGAGCTTCGCCTGGCCTGCGGCGACGCCGAAGATCGCCTGCGCGCCGCTGCGTCCGGAGGCGCCCCAGCCGATGCGCTGCTGCTCGAGGAGCACCACGCTGAAGCCGCGCTCTGCAAGATGCAGCGCCGCCGAGCATCCGGCGATCCCGCCCCCGACGACACACACGTCGCACTCGAGCGTGCCCGCGAGCGCAGGCCGGGACGGTGCCGGATGCGCCGAGGCGGCGTAGTAGGAGCGGACGTAGGGCAGGGGGCCCATCGGAGGAACTCCCGCGTGTTTAGGATATGTTGACGACCCGCGCGGCGCGGGTGGGCAGGATAGCGGGGGAACCCCGGGCGCGGCAAATTCCGGGGATAGCCGCGCACGCCCCAAAGAAGGCCGTTCTGCGGCCTCTACCGCAGTTCCCTCGGGCTTGGCAACCAGAGGTTTCCGCCCGCGGCCTGTGGTCTAATAGGCACTGTTTCGGAGGTTCCGCCGGCGGCGTTTGTTTAAGATATTAGACAGCCGCCGGCACACAGCCCGCATGGCATCCGCCCGCCCGCTCATTGGCATTCCCGCCGACCGGCGCATGGTCGGCGCGCACCCGTTTCATATGGTGGGGGAGAAGTATGCCCGGGCGGTGCTCGAGGCTGCGGACGCGGCCCCGGTGCTGATCCCGGCGCTCGCCGAGGAGCTCGCATTCGGCGAGCTGCTCGAACGGCTCGACGGGCTGCTGTTCAGCGGCAGTCCCTCCAACGTCGAGCCGCATCACTACGCGGGGGCGCCGAGTGTACCCGGGACGCTGCACGACCCGGCGCGCGATGCGACGACGTTGCCGATGATCCGCAAGGCGGTCGCCGCCGGGGTGCCGGTGCTCGGCATCTGCCGCGGTTTCCAGGAGATGAACGTGGCCTTCGGCGGCACGCTGCACCAGAAGCTGCACGAGGTGCCCGGCAACCTCGATCACCGCGACGACGAGAGCCAGCCCCTCGAGGTGCAGTACGGCCCGGCGCACGAGGTGAGGCTCGAGCCCGGCGGGCTGCTGCGCACGCTCGCCGGCGGCCACGAGCGCATCGAGGTCAATTCGCTCCACAGCCAGGGCATCGACCGCCTCGGCCGGGAGCTCGCAATCGAGGCGCGCGCGCCCGACGGGGTGATCGAGGCGTTCCGCGTGCCGGCGGCGCAGCGCTTCGCGGTTGCCGTGCAATGGCATCCCGAGTGGCAGGCCATGAGCGACCCGTTCTCGCGCGCGCTGTTTGCCGCCTTCGGACGCTCGAGCCGCGAGCGCGCCGAATCGAAGCACACAGGCTGAGGTGGAACGTGCCCGAGCAGAATGAAAAGCGCAGACCCATGGTGAGCGAGATCCGGCAGTTCTTCCGCGATCACGGCATTTCCGAGGTGGAGGCCATCATTCCCGACATGGCCGGCATAGCGCGCGGCAAGATCATGCCGGCGGAGAAATTCGCCGAGGACGGCGGTATGCGTCTACCGGAGAGCGTGTTCCTGCAGACCGTGACCGGCGACTATCCGCCCGAGACCGGCGAGGCCATGAGCCCGGCGGAGATCGACATCGTGCTCAAGGCCGACCAGAGGACGGTGCGGCGCGTGCCGTGGGCCGCCGAGCCCACCGCGCAAGTCATCCACGACTGCTTCTATGCCGACGGCCGCCGCGTGTCGATGGCGCCGCGCCACGTGCTGCGCCACATCATCGAGCTGTATACGCAGCGCGGCTGGGACCCGATCGTGGCGCCGGAGCTCGAGTTCTACCTGGTGGAGCAGAACAAGGACGCCGACTACCCGCTGCGCCCACCGGTGGGCCGCTCGGGACGCTCCGAGCCCGGACGGCAGTCCTACAGCATCGCGGCCGTCAACGAGTTCGATCCACTGTTCGACGACATCTATCAGTTCTGCGAGGACCAGGACATCGAGATCGACACCCTGATCCACGAGGACGGCCCGGCGCAGATGGAGATCAACCTGATCCACGGTGCGCCCATGGATCTCGCCGACCAGGTGTTTCTCTTCAAGCGCACCGCGCGCGAGGCGGCGCTGCGCCACAAGATATACGCCACCTTCATGGCGAAGCCGCACGCCAAGGAGCCCGGCAGCGCGATGCACATCCACCAGAGCGTGGTGGACGTGAAGACCCGCAAGAACATCTTCAGCAATCCGGACGGCACGCCCTCGGCGCTGTTCTTCCACCACATCGGCGGCCTGCAGAAGTACATGCCGGCCGCCATGGCGCTGTTCTGCGCCAACGTGAATTCCTACCGGCGCCTGACGCGCTACCTGTCGGCGCCGATCAATGTTCACTGGGGCTACGACAACCGCACCGCGGGACTGCGCGTGCCGATGTCCGACGCCCAGGCGCGCCGCGTTGAGAATCGCGTCGGCGGCGCGGATGCCAACCCCTACATCGCGATCGCCGCCTCGCTCGCCTGCGGCTATCTCGGCATGGTCGAGGGCATCCAGCCGTCCGATCCGATCGTCGGCAGCGCCCACGACCTGCCCTTCGGCCTGCCACGCTCACTCGATGAGGCACTGCGTGAGCTGCGCGCCTCCGAGCCGCTGGTGAAGCTGCTCGGCGAGCCGTTTATCGAGGCCTTCACCATCGTCAAGCAGGCCGAGTACGAGGTGTTCCTGCAGGTGATCAGCTCCTGGGAGCGCGAGCATCTGTTGCTTAATGTTTAATTGGCGGAAAACGCCTGCGGCGTTTTCCGCAGGCCGGCCGCTTGGACCGTACAAAAAGACTGCGTGGCAATCGTCCCCCGATTCGTGCGTGTGAGTGGCGTCCTGGGGGTGCTGCTCGCGTTCTGCGCGGGCTGCTCCGGGCCGGCCGCCTACGGCCCGCCGGCCTCGGAGTCCGAGAAGGTCCTCAACGTCTACAACTGGTCCGACTACATCCAGCCGACGGTGATCAGCGATTTCGAGAAGCAGTACGGCATCCACGTCAACTACGACGTATTCGACTCCAACGAGATTCTCGAGACCAAGCTCCTGACCGGCCACACCAACTACGACATTGTGGCGCCCTCGGGCTCGTTCCTCGAGCGCCAGATCCAGGCCGAGATCTATCAGAAGCTCGACAAGGCGCTGATCCCGAACCTGAAGAACGTCGATCCGCAGGTGGCGCGCGCCACGGCGCTGTACGATCCCGGCAACCAGTACAGCGTCGACTTCATGTGGATCACCTCCGGTATCGGTTACAACGTCGCGCAGATCCGTGCCCGCATGCCCGACGCGCCCGTCGACAGCTGGCACATGCTGTTCGATCCCGCGGTGGTCTCGAAATTCGCCGATTGCGGCGTGTCGGTGCTGGATGCGCCCTCGGAGGTCGTGGCCACCGTGCTGCTGCTGCTCGGCAGGAACCCCAACAGCGACTCGCCCGAGGACCTGAAGGCCGCCGAGCAAGTGCTGCATTCGGTCCGCCCGTACCTGCGCTACATCGACGCCTCACGCTACATCGACAATCTCGCCAACGACGACGTCTGTCTGGTGATGGGCTGGTCGGGGGACGTCAAGCAGGCGCACGACCGCGCCCGGGAAGCGGGCAAGGGCGTCGACATCGCCTACTCGATTCCGCGCGAGGGCGCGATCAGCAACTATGATGTGCTGGCGATCCCGGCCGATGCTCCGCACGTGCGCAACGCCCATCTGTTCATCAATTTCCTGCTGCGCCCGGACATCGCCGCGCGCAACTCGAACCTGATCAAGTACGCGAACGCCGTGCTGCCCTCGATCCAGCCGCTCGACCCCGCCGTGGTGAACGACCCGGGGGTGTACCCGCCGCCGGCGGTGCGCGCCCGGCTGGTACCGGAGCGCGCCCGGCCGGCGGCCTACCAGCGGCTGCTGACCCGCATGTGGACCCACTTCAAGACCGGCAAGTGAGCCTGTGAACCACGCATCCGACCCAGCCGACCCGGCCAGCGCCTACGTGAGTCTCGTCGGCGTCACCAAGAAGTTCGGCGACTTCACCGCGGTCGATTCCGTGTCACTCGACATCCGCCGCGGCGAGATCTTCTGCCTGCTCGGCGGTTCGGGCTCCGGCAAGACCACACTGCTGCGCATGCTCGCCGGGTTCGAGCGCCCGAGCGCCGGCAGCATCCGCATCGATGGAGCCGACATGAGCGCGATCCCGCCGTACGAGCGGCCGGTCAACATGATGTTCCAGTCGTACGCGCTGTTCCCGCACATGAGCGTGGAGAAGAACGTCGCCTTCGGGCTCGAGCAGGAGCGCGAGAGCCGCGAGTCGATCCGCCGCAAGGTGGGCGAGATCCTCGAGCTCGTGAAGATGAGCGGCTTCGGCACGCGCAAGCCGCACCAACTCTCAGGCGGCCAGCGCCAGCGCGTGGCGCTGGCGCGCGCGCTGGTCAAGCGGCCGAAGCTCCTGCTGCTCGACGAGCCGCTCGCCGCCCTCGATAGGAAGCTGCGCGAGCACACCCAGTTCGAGCTGCTGAACATCCAGCAGCGCCTGCAGGTCACCTTTGTCGTGGTCACCCACGACCAGGAGGAGGCCATGACGCTCGGCACTCGGCTCGGCGTCATGAACCACGGCCGTATCGTCCAGGTCGGCAGCCCGGCGGACATCTACGAGGCGCCGGCGACGCGCTTCGTGGCGGATTTCATCGGCTCGGTCAACCTCTTCGAGGGACGGGTGCGGGACGCCACCGGCGCAATGGGCGTTTGCATCGAGTCCGCCGAGCTCGGCTGCACGCTGCGCGCCGAGCGCTGCGTGGGCATCGCCGCCGGCGCCACCGTCTGGACCGCGATCCGCCCGGAACGGATCGCCATCGCCCGCCAGCCGCCGCCGGCCGGCGCGGCCGAGAACGTCGTAGGCGGCACGGTGCGCGAGATCGCCTACATGGGCGACATGTCGATCTACCTGGTGCAGATCGCTTCCGGGCGGATGCTGCGCGTGACCTTGCCGAACATCAGCCGCGCTGCCGAGCGTGCGCTGGCACGCGAGGAGAGCGTCTGGCTTTCCTGGCACGGCTCGAGCCCCGTGGTGCTGACGGAGTAGCGCAGTCGTGCGCCTGAGTGCACGCGCCGGGCGGCGACTGGTTGCGGGGCTGCCGATCCTGTGGCTCCTGGTGCTGTTCCTCATTCCCTTCGTGATCGTGTTCCGTATCTCGTTCGCCGACGTGCGGCTGGCGATTCCGCCGTATACCCCGCTCATCAGCTGGCACCACGGCGCACCGCACCTCGAGCTGCACTGGGACGCTTACCAGTTCCTGTTCACCGATGCACTGTACGTGAGCTCGTACCTGTACTCGCTCAAGGTCGCGGCGGTCTCGACGCTGTGCTGCTTAGGCTTAGGGTATCCCATGGCCTACGCGATCGCGCGCGCCGGCCCCACCACGCGGCCGATGCTGCTGATGCTGATCGTGCTGCCGTTCTGGACCAGCTTCCTGCTGCGCGTCTACGCGTGGATCGGTCTGCTCAACAACAACGGCGTCATCAACGACGTACTGCTTTACCTGGGCGTGATCCGCCAGCCGCTGGTGCTGCTGCAGACCGACTTCGCCGTCTACATCGGCATCGTGTACTCGTACCTGCCGTTCATGATCCTGCCGCTGTACGCCAACCTCGAGAAGCACGACCTGACGCTGCTCGAAGCGGCCGCCGACCTCGGCGCCCGCCCGTGGCGTGCGTTCCTCGCCATCACGCTGCCGCAGTCGCTCCCCGGGATCTTCGCCGGGTCGCTCCTGGTGTTCATTCCTGCGGTCGGCGAGTACGTCATCCCGACGCTTCTCGGCCGCCCGGACCAGCTGATGATCGGCCGGGTGCTGTCGGACGAGTTCTTCGAGAATCGCGACTGGCCGGTGGCGAGCGCGGTCGCGATCGTGATCCTCGCGCTGCTGGTCGTGCCGATCCTGCTGCTGCAGCGCCTCCAGCGGCGCGGGCTCGCTTCCGAGTGAAATCCCGCCGGCTGTTCGCGCGCCTCGCGCTCGTTCTCGGGCTCGTGTTCCTGTACGTGCCGATCATCTCGATGATCGTGTTCTCGTTCAACAACTCGCGCCTGGTCACGGTGTGGGACTCGGTGCACTCCCCGACGCTCAAGTGGTACGGCACGCTGCTGCACAACGGGCAGATACTCGATGCCGCGTGGCTCTCGATCCGCATTGCGCTCACCGCCGCGAGCTGCTCGGTGGTGCTCGGCACGCTCGCCGGTATCGCGCTGGCGCGCTTCGGCCGGTTCCGCGGACGGCTGCTGCTCGCCGGCATGACCACGGCCCCGATCGTCATGCCGGAGGTGATCACGGGTCTGTCGCTGCTGCTGCTGTTCGTCGCCATGGAGCAGCTGATCGGCTGGCCCAGGGGTGTCGGGGCGGTCACCATCGCGCTCGCGCACATCACCTTCTGCATGGCCTACGTGACCGTGGTGGTACAGTCGCGTCTTACCGGATTCGACGAGTCGCTGGAGGAAGCGGCGATGGACCTGGGCGCCCGGCCGGCCAAGGTGTTCCTGCGCGTCACGCTGCCGCTCATCCTGCCGGCGGTCGCCTCGGGGTGGCTGCTGGCCTTCACCCTGTCGTGGGACGACCTGGTGATCACGCAGTTCGTCGCCGGCCCGGGCTCGAGCACCCTGCCGATGGTGATTTTCTCCAAGGTACGCTTCGGCGTGACGCCGGACGTGAACGCTCTCGCTACCATCCTGGTGCTGATCGTCGCGACCGGCATCGCGCTCTCGACGGTGTGGCTGCGTTACCAACAGCGCCGGCGCGAGCGCGACGAGCAGCTCGCCGCGGCCGCCAACCTGTGAGCGAATCCCGATGACACGGCAAATTCTCGGAATCGATGTCGGCGGATCGTCGATCAAGGCGGGACTGGTCGACGTCGACGCCGGCCGACTCACCGGCGGCCTGATCTCCGCGCCGACTCCGCAGCCTTCGACGCCGCCAGCCCTGATGCCGGTGATCGCTTCGCTCGCCGGGCGGCTGCCCGGGGCGAGCGGCAGTGCGGGCATCGCCTTCCCGAGCGTCATCAAGCAGGGCACCGCACGCACCGCGGCCAACGTCGATCACGCCTGGATCGGCACCGACGGCGCGGCGCTGGCGGCGGCCGCCCTCGGCCGCCCGGCGCTGTTTCTCAACGACGCGGACGCCGCCGGAATCGCCGAGATGCGCTGGGGTGCCGGGCGCGGCAGCTCGGGCGTCGCCATCATGGTGACGTTCGGCACCGGGATCGGCACCGCGCTGTTCGCCGACGGCAAGCTGTTCCCGAACACCGAGCTCGGGCACATGGAGCTGCGCGGCATGGACGCGGAGAAATGGGCCTCGGCCCACGTGCGCACGGCCGAGCGGCTCGACTTTCCCGCATGGATCGCGCGGGTCAACGAGTACCTGAAGCGCCTGCATGAGCTCTTCTGGCCGGACCTGTTCATCCTCGGCGGCGCCGTCAGCGAGCGCTACGCGGAGTTCGCGCCGCTGCTGCGCTCGGAGGCACAGCTGCGGCCGGCGCATTTCGCCGGGCAGGCCGGCGTGGTCGGCGCCGCGCTCGCCGCTGCGGAAAGCGACGGCTGAGCGCCGGCCCGGGGGCGCAAACCTGACGGAGGCAGGCCACGCACGTGCGCACGAGCAAGCTACCCGAGGTCGGCACGACGATCTTCACCGTCATGTCGCGCCGTGCGCGCGAGCTGGGGGCGCTCAACCTCGGGCAGGGATTTCCCGATTACGACATCGATCCCGAGCTCACCGCGTACGTCGCGGCGGCGATGCGCGCCGGTCACAACCAGTACGCGCCCATGGAGGGACTGCCGGCGCTGCGCGCGGCGATCGCAGCGAAGCTCGAGGCCAGCTACGGTGTCAGCCTCGATCCGCAGGCCGAGATCACCGTGACCCAGGGAGCGACGGAAGCGATCTACTCGGCCATCCAGGCCGCGGTCGGCGCGGGCGACGAGGTGATCGCATTCGACCCCGCCTACGATTCCTACGAGCCGGCCGTGCGGCTCGCGGGCGGCCGCTGTGTGCGTCTGCCGCTCACGCAGCCCGGATTCCGCTACGACTGGGAGCGGGTGCGCGCGGCGGTGAACGAGCGCACGCGACTGGTGCTGTTCAACAGTCCGCACAACCCGGCGTGCACGGCGGCGACGGCTGCGGACCTCGACGAGCTCGCGGCCTCAATCCGCGCGCGCGACATCCTGGTCCTGTCGGACGAGGTGTACGAGCACGTGGTGTTCGACGGCTGCCGCCACCACTCGGTGCTGACCCACGCCGAGCTCGCGCCGCGCAGCTTCGCCGTGTTCTCCTTCGGCAAGACGCTGCACGCCACGGGGCTGCGGGTCGGCTACTGCGTGGCCCCGGCGGCACTCACTGCGGAGCTGCGCAAGGTGCACCAGTTCAACACCTTTAGCATTGCGCACCCGCTGCAGCACGCGATCGCGGCGTACCTCACCGCGCGGCCCGATTGCGGGCGCGAGCTCGCCGGCTTCTTCCAGGCCAAGCGCGACCGGTTGCGCGCGGCGCTCGAGCCTTCCGGCTTCCGCCTGCCGCCGGCCCAGGGCACCTATTTCCAGCTGCTCGACTTCGGCGAGCTCAGCAACGCCGGCGACCTCGAGTTCGCCGAGCGGCTGCTGACGGAGGCGGGGGTGGCGAGCATTCCGCTGTCGCCGTTCTACGCCGGGCCCACGGCGCTGACTTTCCTGCGCCTGTGCGTCGCCAAGCGCGACGCCACGCTCGACGCAGCGGCTGTGCGTCTCAACGCCTTCGCGGCCCGCCTATAGCAGGAGTAGGGCGCATGTCGGACTTCTCGGTGACGCTGGTCCAGCAGCCGCTCGTCTGGCACGACCCGGCGGCCAACCGCGCCTACTTCGCGCGGCTGCTCGAGCCCTTCGCCGGCCGCACCGATCTCATCGTGTTGCCGGAGACTTTCACTACCGGCTTCAGCATGGATGTCGAGCGCTGCGGCGAGCCCGCGGCGGGTGAGACCTGCGACTGGCTGCTCGAGCGTGCCGCGAGGCTCGATGCCGCCGTCACCGCCAGCGTGATCACCGCCGCGGCCGGGGGCTTTTACAACCGGCTGCTGTGGGCCACGCCCGACGGCGAGCTGCGCCACTACGACAAGCGGCACCTGTTTCGAATGGGGCGCGAGCACGAGCATTTCACGCCGGGCAGCTCGGCGGTCATCCTCAAATGGCGGGGGTTTAGTATCTGCCCTTTAGTGTGCTACGACCTGCGCTTCCCGGTCTTCAGCCGCCGCCGGCCGGAGCTCGATTACGAGCTGCTGGTGTACGTGGCGAACTGGCCGGCGGCGCGCGGCTACGCGTGGACTCAGCTGCTGCGGGCGCGCGCCATCGAGAACCAGGCCTACGTCGCCGGGGTCAACCGCGTCGGTCCCGACGGCGCGGGCGTGGACTATGCCGGGGGGAGTGCGGCGCTCGATTATCTCGGCCAGCCGCTCGCGGAGCTGGGCGCCGAGCGTGCCCTGGCGACCGTGACGCTCGATGTCGCACGGCTGCGCGCCTTCCGCGAGAAATTTCCGGCGCACCTGGATGCGGACCGGTTTACGCTCCAGTCGTAAAACTTCACCGCGAGGCCCATGAAGAAGCCCACCCGAGTCAACCATCCACCGGCCGTCGAGCTGCCGCCCGGCAACCATCCGGTGGTGGCCCCGATTTACCAGACCGTCAAATTCGAGTTCGACACGCTCGCCGACACCGAGCGCTACCTGCGCGGCGAGCGCCCGGGATTCTTCTACACGCGCGCCTCGAATCCGACCAACCGCCAGCTCGAGCTGCTGCTCGCGGAGCTGCAGGGGCGCGATGACTGCCTGGTCACCGCCTCGGGGGTGGGCGCCATTTCCCAGACGCTGCTCGCGCTCACGCGCCAGGGCGATCACGTGCTGTGTTTCGTCGAGACCTACAATCCGACGCGCTACCTGATCCGGCGCCTCCTCGGGCGCTTCGGTGTCACCCATACGATGCTGTCGATCGAGGACCTGGCGGGAGTCGAGCGTGCGCTTGCCGTACCGACGCGGCTGGTGATCTTCGAGAGTCCGACGAATCCCATCACCCGCATCGCCGACATCGCCGCGCTCACGCGGCTGGCGCACACCGCCGGCGCACTCGCCGTCATGGACAACACCTTCGCCGGCTTTCACCAGCACGGCGAATACGAGGTGGATCTCTACCTGCACAGCCTCACCAAGTTCGCCTCCGGGGCGGGCGACGTCATGGGCGGCGCGGTGATCGGGCGCAGCGAGCTGCTGCGCCCCATGCGCAACGACTTCGGCGCACTCGGCGGCACGCTCGACCCGCACGCCGCGTTCCTGATCCTGCGCGGGCTGAAGACCTATTTCCTGCGCTACCAGGCGCAGTGCGCGAGCGCCATGCGCCTCGCGCAGCAGCTCGCCGCGCACCCGGCGGTCGCCCGCGTGCACTACCCAGGCCTGCCGACGCACCCGCAGCACGCGCTCGCCGCCCGCCAGATGCGCGACTTCGGCGGCATCGTCAGCTTCGACCTGCACGGCGGCGAAGCCGCCGCCCGCCGCTTCGCCGACGCGCTCGAGCTGTTCGCCCTCGCCGCGAGCCTCGGCTCCAGCGAGTCTCTGGTCGTCACGCCACAGATGATGGGCGGCCGCGAGCTGAACGCGGAGCAGCAGCGCCTTTCAGGGATCGCCGCGGGCACGATACGGCTGTCTATCGGGCTCGAGGATGCGGACGATCTCGCACAGGACGTGAGCCGGGCGCTCGGCGCCGCCGGGGCCTGAGGTGCCGCGCGTACTCGCGCTGCTGCTGGGTGCCGCGGTCGCCCTCGGCGCCCGCGCGCCGGCGGCCTGCGCCGCCGCGGCGCTGATTCCGCTCGAGGAATTTGCCGCCTACCCGCAGATGCAGTCGCCGCACCTGTCTCCGGACGGCAACCTGCTGGTCTACCTGGGCACGCTCGGGGGGGCGCCGGGCGTCATCGTGCGCGACCTGCGCACCGGAGCCGAGCGGCCGATCCTGCGTGTCTACAGCGGCACCTACGACGTCAGCCACTGCGAGTTCAAGAACGACGAGCGGCTGCTGTGTCACCTGGAGGGAGTGGCCTACGGGTACCCCGGGCAGCCCTTCCCGGCGTCCCGTCTCCTGGCCGTCAATGCCGACGGCAGCGGCCTTCGGGTGCTGTTCGCCGACGGTGTCGGCGCCGGCAATTCCGGGGTCGGCCTGCAATTCCAGGACCGCATCGTGCATTGGCTGCCGGACGACCCGCGGCACGTGCTCATCGAGCTCACCGAGAGGGGCACGGTGTTTCCCTCGGTCTATCGGCTGGATGTCTACAGCGGCGACGTGCGGCTCGTGGTGCCCGCCCACCCGCCGGTGATGGATTGGACCGTGGACAGCGCGGGGCTGGTGCGCTTCGGCTACGGCTTTCGCGGTGACTCGGCCGTCTACATCGCGCGCAATGGCGAGAATGCGCCCTGGCGCACGCTCGAGCAGTTCCCGCGTTTCGACCGCTCGCGCTTCGACCCGCTGCTCTTCGGAAAGCATCCCGGCGAGCTGTTCGTGCTCGCCCCCTATCAGGGGCGGCTGGCGGTCTGGCAGATGGACCTCGAGGGGCACGGCGATATGCAGCTGGCGTTCTCACGTCCGGACGTGGATGTGAACGGCATCATCGAGTGGCCGTCCGACCGGCACGTCGCCGGCTTCTATTACGAGACCGACCGGCCGCACGCCGAGTACATCGATCCGGAAGCGCAGCGCGTCGATGGGTTGCTGGAGCGCACGCTCCCCGGCGCCTTTCACGCCGTCATCTCCGCCTCTCGCGACGGCAGGCGGCTGATCGCGGTGTCGTACGCCGACGTGCTGCCGGCACGCTTTCACCTGGTCGATCTCACCACTCACGAGGTGCTGCCCATCGGAAGGCTGAACTCGATCGATTCCGCGCAGCTCGCACCCATGAAGTCTGTCGTCGTGCCGGGAGAGGGCGGCATCGGCATCCCGGGCTATCTCACTGTGCCGCTCGGCACCGTGCCCGGAACCAGGATTCCCGCGGTGGTGCTGCCGCACGGCGGACCGTACGCGCGTGACAGCTGGGACTACGATCCGCTGGTGCAGATGCTCGCGAATCGCGGCTATGCGGTGCTGCAACTGA
Source organism: uncultured Gammaproteobacteria bacterium (assembly GCA_963844595.1). Classification (GTDB taxonomy): domain Bacteria; phylum Pseudomonadota; class Gammaproteobacteria; order Steroidobacterales; family Steroidobacteraceae; genus 13-2-20CM-66-19. The sequence goes on along the minus strand of CAWJOW010000005.1, from coordinate 375,625 downwards.
ACTTCCGGGGCTCGACCGGCTACGGTCAGGCCTGGGAAGAAGCCGGCCACCAGGCGTGGGGCACGGTCATGCACGAGGACGTCACCGCCGGCGCGCGCTGGCTGATCTCCGCAGGGATCGCCGACCCGGCCCGTCTCGCCATCGTCGGCTGGAGCTACGGCGGCTACGCGGCGCTCATCGGCGTCGAAAAGGAGCCAGATCTCTACCGCTGCGCGGTCAGCATCGCCGGGGTGTCCGACATGGCGCAGCTGGCACTCGACGACGCGCGCTTCTACGGCGGCCAGGCGGCCGCGAGCGACTCCATGGGCACGGATCAGGCGACACTCGCGGCCGAGTCCCCGGTCCGGCACGCCGACCGCATCCACGTGCCGGTGCTGCTGGTGCACGGCTTGGACGACTACACCGTGCTGGTGCACGAGAGCAAGGACATGGCGCGGGCGCTCGCGAGGAACGACGTGCCGTACGAGCTGGTGCTCATCAAGCGCGGCGAGCACAGCCTGAAGCGCCCCGAGATGCGCCTGACGCTCTACCGCAGCATCGAGGCCTTTCTCGGCGCTAACCTGGCCGCGCAGCAGCCTCGGGCCGTCAGCGCCGCAGCAACCCGGCGATGAGCGTAAGAACCGCGCGCGCCGGCGCATACGCCGGTTGCTACCTGCAGATTAACGCGGAACTGCGCGCTACTCTCCGCGGTCTGTAAGAGTCAGGTTACCAACCATCCATCCGGATCGGACACGTACGTGCAGGAAGGACGCCGCATGAACATCGAGTCTCCGGTAATTCCCTACAATTTTTCAGATCTGGAGCCTGCCATGTCGCGTGACACGGTGGTGTTCCACTTCCTGCGTCACCAGCGCGTGTGCTTCGACCGCCTGTGCGCGATCCTGCGCGGCAGCCCCCTCGAGGAGCTGCCGCTCGATGAGCTGATCCGTGTAACCGAACGTAACCCGGCGCAGCACGGCGTGTACCGCTATGCCGCGGAGGTATGGAACCACAACATGTTCTGGCGCTCGATGCGACCGCACGGCGGCGGCGCGGCCCATGGGCCGGTCGCCGACCTGCTACGCCGGCAGTTCGGCAGCTATGAAGGCTTCGTGCGCGAGTTCAAGAGTGCGGCTCATGAGCATTTCGGCAGCGGCTGGCTGTGGCTGGTGTGGCGCGCCGGGGAAGTGCAGATCGTGACCACCGGCAATGCCGGCACGCCACTGGTGCGCGGCGATACGGCGCTGCTCGCCCTCGATCTCTGGGAGCACGCCTATTACCTGGATCACCAGAATCGCCGCGCCGCCTATGTCAGCACGTTCCTCGACGAGCTCGTGAACTGGGACGGAGTGAACCGCATCCTTACCGATCTGACGGCCGGAGCCGATCCCCGGCCGTCGCGTGCGCGTGCGCCGGCCGACGGGACGACGCCCGGGCACCTGCAGGTGCGATGACCCGCCGTTGGCTGGCGCTGCTCGCCTCGGCGCTGCCGGCGCTGGGGGCTGCCGCCGGCGGCGCGGGCGTGGCCGGCCCGGCGCAGTGGCGCTCGTTCAACCTGCTGGTCGTTTTGCGCGACCTGCCCCACAACTACACCTGCGACGACCTCTGGTACCGCTTCCACGACCTGCTGCTCGCGATCGGCGCGCGGCCGATGACCCTGAAGATCCTGCCTTACCAGTGCACGAACACATCGGCGGTATCCACGCGCTCCCCGCAGGTACAGATCCAGCTCGAGCTGCCGGTGGCGCTGACGGCGGCGCAGGCCCGCTACGCGGACGCCGCGGCCGTCAGCCGGCGCGTGCGCCTCGCTCCCGGAACGCTGAAGCATCTGACTGAGGCGGACTGCGAGCTGCTCGAGCAGGTGAACGCGAGTCTGCTCGTCGCGCTGCCGGTGCAGGTCGTGAGCCCGCCGCTCGACTGCCGCGCGCCGGCCGCCGCGCGCGGCAGCTTCGCGCTCGAGGTGCAGGCGCTGATCTCCTCCGGCGCCTGAGCCCTCAGGCGCCGCTCGCCACGCGCACCCGATGCGGGTGGTAGGGCAGCACTTCGAGCACCTCGCCGTCGCGCAGCCGCTGCTGCACGCCGCGCCAGAACGCCGCCGTGAGAATCTCCGCGTGCACGCGCAACAGTGCGGCGCGCTGCGCGTCGTCGAAGCCGAGGAAGTTGAGGAAGGTTTCCGGGAATACGTCGTTCTCACCGACGTAGAACCAGGCCTCGCCGCGCATCTCGTCCTCCGGGTGGGTCGCCGGCGGGAGATCGCGGAAGCTGCAGTCCGTGACGCGGCACAGCTCGTCGTAATCGTAGAAGATCACCCGGCCGTTACGCGTCACGCCGAAGTTCTTCAGCAGCAGGTCGCCCGGGAAGATGTCGGTATAGGCCAGGTCGCGGATGCACTGGCCGTAGTCGAGCACCGCGCGCTCGGCATCCGGCGCGGACGCCGCGCGCAGGTACAGGTTGAGCGGCGTCATGCGCCGCTCGATGTACAGGTGATCGAACACCAGGTCCGCGCCGTCGGCGCGTACGGTCTGCGCGGTCTCGCGCGTCAGCTCCTCGAGCACCCCCGGCGCGAAGCGCGCGCGCGGAAAGCGCAGGCGGCGGAACTCCTGCGCGTCCACCAGCCGCCCGGCGCGGTCGTGGATGAACACCATGCGGTACTTGGCCAGCACGTCCTCGCGCAGCACGGTCTTGGGGTAGGCGAAGCGGTCGCGGATCACCTTGAAGACCACGTCGCTGGAGGGCAGCGTGAAACACACCATCACCAGGCCGCGCTCACCGGGCGCATGCACGAACTCGTCGGTGGTGGACGCGAGGTTGCGCATCAGCTCGCGATAGCGCTCGGTCTTGCCCTGCCGGGCGCGGCCGAGCACCGTGAACAGCTCGCTCACCGGCTTGCGCGGCATGAGCGATTTCAGGAACACGACCGCCTCGGCGACCCGCTCGAGGTCGGCGTGAAAGTACGAGCGCGTGAAGCTGAATACGATGCTGACGTCCGCCTGGGCGAGCATTACTGCATCCACCAGCACACCGCCGTCGCCGTTCTTCAGGGCTATGACCAGCGGCAGCAGCAGCCCGGGCCCGACGATGCGCCCGACGAGGTAGGCGCGCGACATCTGGTAGAAGACCGGGCGGATCAGGTCCACCCGCTGCACCGACCGCTGCCCCTCGCGGCCGCGCAGCTGGGCGCTCACCTCCTGCGTAACGTGCGCGATACTGCGGTCGAGGTCCTGCCAGCGCGTGCGGAAGCGCAAGTCCCCGAGCAGGTCCTCGAACAGCAGCGACAGTGAGCCGTGGTTCACGTAGGGGTTGGTGAGCACGCCGGAGCGCGCCGCCGCGAGCGGATCGAGGTCGGTGGCGACGAACTCGATGTCCGGGGCCACGCCCACGGTGCCGAACAGGCGGCGGCTGATCGAGCTGAAGAAGGTCTTGTTGAACTCGGGGTCGGCGAGCCCGGCGATCTGGGCGGCGAATTCCGCGCGCAGCTCGCGCCACATCCCGCGGTCGAGCGCCGCCGCACCGAGCAGCGTGCGCAGCTCCGCGATCGTCTGGTTCACGAAGCGGTCGTACAGCTCGATGCGTTCGACGGCATCGCGCTGGCTGCCCTTCCAGTCACGCGCGTCGAAGCGCAGCGGCGCGCGGCGCGTGATGGCACGAAACTCCGCGTTGTAGTTGGCGAACGCGGTGACGATATGGCGGGCACAGTCCTGCATCAATCGAAATCGGTTGGCATGCCAGGATCGAGCCGGTGCTCGTATAGACGCTCGATCTGCGCCGGCAGCACCCTGCCGAGCGACAGCGGCGGCAGGGCGCGCAGCTGAAAGAAGTCCACGGCGTCGGTCTCGTCGCTGACCCGGGCAGCGCCGCCGGTGAGCTCGCACAGGAAGAACAGCTTGTAGATGTGGTGCACGCCGGGCGGATGCGGGTGGCGCCGCTTGTCGACGAGCGCGGCGAGCTTGACGGCGCGCGCCTCGAAGCCGGACTCCTCGCGGATCTCGCGCGCCACCGCCTCCGAGGGCGCTTCGTTCAGATCCACCCAACCGCCGGGCAGCGTCCAGTGGCCGTCGCTGCGCTCGCGCACCAGCAGCACCGTGTCGCCGCGGAACACCGCGCCGCGCGCGTCCAGCTTGGGAGTGACGTAGCCGGCTTCCGTCTCCCAGAAGGCGCGCACGCCGGCGAGCGGCATCGACAGTTCCTGCGCCAGGATGGCGGCCACCAGCTCCACGAGCTGCTGGTAGCGCTCGCGGTCGAAGGGGTCGCGCGCGAAGGCGAGCCCGTTGTGCGCGATCGCCTGCACCTTGCGCGCCCAGTCGAGGATCGTGTCGGGCGGCGCGCTCATGCGTGCCTTTTGCGCCCGGGCACGGCGCGCGCCGCCTTCCTCACCACCAGCTTCAGCCCTGACCAGGTGTCGTCCACCGCGCACACCTTGATGTCGACCAGGCGCAGCGGCAGCGCCAGCTCGCGCACCACGTCCTCAGTGATGTCGGTCGCGACTCCCGAGGCGCGCTTCGGCCAGCTCAGCCAGATGACGGCGTCGTCGCGCATCGCCCGGCGCAACCGCCCGAGCATCGCGCGCAGCTCGGCACGGCGGCTCGCGAACAGATGGGCGAGGTCGGTGTCGGCATCGAGGTGCGGCACGGTCCGCACGCCGGCGGGGAGCGGCGCGACCAGCTTCGCGTAATTCGCCGGCGGCGCGTGCAGGAATAGCCGCGCCCCCGCACGGATGCCGAGCTTCTTCGCGAGCGGCGTGCCGGAGTAGCCTGCCACTGCCGCAGCCGCGTCCGGCGGCGCTTACAGGTTGCGGATCAGCGCGTCGGCGAACGCGCTGGTCGAGACCTCGCGGGCGCCTTCCATGAGGCGCGCAAAGTCGTAGGTGACGATCTTCTGGCCGATGGTCCGGTCCATGGCGCCGATGATCGCGTCCGCCGGCTCCGCCCAGCCGAGATAACGGAACATCATCTCGCCCGAGAGAATCAGCGAGCCGGGATTCACTTTGTCGAGGTTGGCGTACTTCGGCGCCGTGCCGTGAGTCGCCTCGAACACCGCGTGCCCGGTCAGGTAGTTGATGTTGCCGCCAGGGGCGATGCCGATGCCGCCCACCTGGGCCGCGAGCGCATCAGAGAGATAGTCGCCGTTCAGGTTGGTGGTGGCTATGACGTCGAACTCATCGGGACGAGTCAGCACCTGCTGCAGCGTGATGTCGGCGATCGCGTCCTTGACGATGATGCGCCCGGCTTTCTTCGCCGCGTCCATCTCGGCGTTCGCGGCCTGCTCGCCGCGCGCGGCGCGGGTGCGCTCCCATTGCTCCCAGGTGTAGGTCTGGGCGCCGAACTCGGCCTCGGCGAGCGCATAGCCCCAGTTGCGGAACGCGCCCTCCGTGAATTTCTGGATGTTGCCCTTGTGCACGAGCGTCAGGCTCTTGCGCCGGTTGGCGATCGCATAACCGAGCGCAGCGCGGATCAGCCGTTCCGAGCCTTCCCGCGATACCGGCTTGATGCCGATGCCGGAGCTGTCCGGAAAGCGGATCCTGGCGTAGGCCTTCGGGAACGCCTCGCGGAACAGATCGAGGAACCTGCGGTTGTCGGCGCTGCCGGCCTCGAACTCGATCCCGGTGTAGATGTCCTCGGTGTTCTCGCGGAAGATCACCATGTCGACCTTCTCGGGGTGGCGCACCGGCGACGGCACGCCCTTGAACCAGCGCACCGGGCGCAAGCACACGTACAGGTCGAGCATCTGCCGCAGCGCGACGTTCAGCGAGCGGATGCCACCGCCGACCGGCGTGGTGAGCGGCCCCTTGATGGACACCAGGTACTCGCGGCACGCCGCGACCGTCTCCTCGGGCAGCCAGGTGTTGAAGAGGCGGTTGGATTTCTCACCCGCGTACACCTCCAGCCAATGGATGTGGCGCCGGCCGCCGTACGCTTTCGCCACCGCGGCGTCCATCACGCGCACGCTCGCCCGCCATATGTCAGGTCCGGTGCCGTCGCCCTCGATGAACGGGATGACCGGATTGTCCGGCACCGCGAGCTGACCGTTGTGGATGCCGATACGTGCGCCTGCGGCGGGTGGCGTCGGTCTCGGACTCGGGACGGCTGACATCGGCTCTCTCCTTGGCTCGCGGCTGCGCGCTCCGCGGGCGGGCCATGCTAGCACAGGGGGGCACCCGGGCCGCGGTGCACTGTGCCCGCGAGGGTGCCATATGAGAGACTGGCGCGCGCGGCGTACGCCGGGGGTCATTACGTGAAAGGGCGTATGTCCGACGTTATTAATAAGGACGCCATTAATAAGAGTGGGCGCGCACCCGCGGCGAAGCCGACGCTGCTGCGCGAGCTGATGGCCGTACGGCCCATCGATCCGGCGCCCGCCGGCAAGAATCGACTCAAGCAGGTGCTGAGCGCGCGCGCGCTGACGGCGATCGGCCTCGGCGCCACCATCGGCACCGGGATCTTCGTCCTCACCGGCACGGTCGCGGCCCACCAGTCCGGGCCGGCGATTACGCTGTCGCTGCTGATCGCCGCGTTCGGCAGCGGACTCGCGGCGCTGTGCTACTCGGAGTTCGCGGCATTCCTGCCGGTGCCGGGCAGCGCCTACAGTTACACCTACGCGACGCTCGGCGAGGCGGTGGCGTGGTTCATCGGCTGGAACCTGCTGCTGGAATACGCGATCTCCGCATCCGCGGTGGCGGTGAGCTGGTCCGCCTACGTCGCGAACCTGCTCGCGGATGCGCACATTCACCTGCCGGCGCTCCTGGTGAACGCGCCGCTGGCGCTCGACGCACACGATCACATCATCGGGACCGGCGCCATCATCAACGTGCCGGCGATGCTGATCGTCGCGGCCTGCACTGTGCTGCTGTACGTCGGCATGCGCGAGTCCGCCAGTGCCAACACGTTCATGGTGACGCTCAAGGTCGGCATCATCGTGGTCATCGTGGTCGCAGGGCTCAGGTACATCGATCCGGGCAACTGGCACCCGTATGTGCCGCCGAATACCGGCAGCTTCGGTCACTTCGGCTGGAGCGGAGTGCTGCAGGGTGCCGCTATCATCTTCTTCTCCTATGTCGGCTTCGACACCGCCTCGACCGCGGCGCTCGAGGCGCGCAACCCGCAGCGCGACCTGCCTTTGGGGATTCTCGGGGCGCTGGTGATCTCGGCGGTGCTGTATGTGGCGATGTCGTCGGTGATGACCGGACTCGTGCCGTTCCACAAGCTCGACGCCGACGCACCGGTTGCCGTCATGCTCGATGCACATCCGCAGCTGCACTGGCTCGGCTGGTTCGCGAAGGCGGGGATCATCGCCGGCATGACGTCCGTCATTCTGACCTCACTCCTCGGGCAGCCGCGGATCCTCCTGTCGATGGCCGACGACGGACTGCTGCCGCCGTTCATGAGCCGCTGCCATCCGCGCTTCAAGACGCCGCACGTCGCGACGGTGATCACCGGTGTGTTCGCCGCACTGATTGCCGGAGTGTTTCCGCTCGACCTGCTCGCCGACCTGATCTCCATCGGCATCCTGCTGGCGTTCGCCGTGGTGTGTATCGGAGTACTGGTGCTGCGGCGTACCCGTCCGGATGTCTACCGTCCGTTCCGCGTGCCGTGGGCACCGTTCACCTGCGTGCTCGGCACCGTGGTGTGCCTGGGGATGACGCTGGCGCTGTCCAACGGCACCTGGATCCGGCTGGTGATCTGGACGGTGCTCGGCATGTCGATCTACGTCTTCTACGGCTTCAAGCACAGCCACCTGCGCCGATGAGCCGCGCACTGGCGAGCACGCCGGCCGCGGACGGCTTCCGCATGCCCGGCGAGTTCGAGCCGCACGCCGGCTGCTGGATGCTCTGGCCGGAGCGGCCCGACAACTGGCGCGAGGCGGCGCGGCCTGCGCAGCTGGCCTTCGCAGGAGTGGCAGCGGCGATCGCGCAGTTCGAGCCGGTCACGATCGGCGTATCGCGGGCGCAGCTTAAGCGCGCGCGCGCACTGCTGCCGGCGGGCGTGCACGTGGTGGCGCTGGCGCATGACGACTGCTGGATGCGCGATGTCGGCCCGACCTGCGTGGTGGATCGGCGCGGGCGGGTGCGCGGGGTCGACTGGCACTTCAACGCCTGGGGCGGCCTCGCCGGCGGCCTGTATTTCCCCTGGGACCGGGACGAGCGCGTTGCGCGCCGGGTGCTCGATCTCGAGGGACTCGGGCGCTACCGCGCGCCGCTCGTAAACGAGGGCGGCGCGATCCACGTCGACGGCCAGGGTACGGCGCTGGTCACCGAGGAGTGCCTGCTCAATCCCAACCGCAATCCGCACCTGGCGCGCGCCGACATCGAGCGGCGGCTGCGCGAGTACCTCGGCGTGAGCACGATCATCTGGCTCGGCAAGGGTGTGTTCAACGATGAGACCGACGGTCATATCGACAACCTCGCCTGCTTCGCGCGCCCGGGCGTCGTCTGTCTCACGTGGACCGAACGGCGGCGCGACCCGCAGTACGCCATTTCACTCGATGCCTGGCAGCGCCTCCGTGATGCGCGCGATGCCCGTGGCCGGCGCCTCGAGCTCGTCAAGCTGCCGATGCCGGGGCCCCTCGCCCTGAGTGCGCGCGAGGCGGCCGGCATCGCGCGCCGCGCCGGCACGAAGCGGCGCGCCGCGGGCGAGCGGCTCGCCGCCAGCTACGTCAATTTCTACATCGCGAACGGCGGCATCGTCATGCCGCTGCTGGACGAGCGCACCGACCGGCCGGCCGCGCGGCGCCTCAAGCGGCTGTTCCCCGGCCGGCGCATCACGGGCGTGCCGGCGCGCGAGGTGCTGCTCGGCGGCGGCAACATCCACTGCATCACGCAGCAGCTGCCACTCGGCAGAGGCGCAGGCCGCGAAAGTCGCGCCTGGGCGCACGGCTGCGCCGGCCGCCGCAGGTAGCCATTCATAACAACCGCCGCGCCGCCTCCAGCCACTCGCGCTGCGCCCGGCGGTAGTGGCCGGGCGCGATGCGCGCCTGCTCGAGCAGCTCGCGTGCCACCTTCTGCGCCGCCTCGCGCTGCCCGCGCGCTGCGAGCAGCTGCGCGTAGCGCACCGAGGCCTCGGCCCCGGGGTAGGAGGGGGCCAGCACGCGGTATTCCTCCAGTGCCTTCTCGGCGTTGCCCTCGCCCTCGAGGGCGCGCGCGTACAGCAGGTGCCCGGCCGGCGAGCGGAAATCCGGGTTGTAGCGGATCAGGGCATCGAGAGTGGTGCGCGCGCCCGGCGCGTCGCCGCCCGCGAACTGCGCCTGCGCGAGTCCCAGCATGAGGTTAGGGTCGTGCTCGTAGAGCCCGGTGAGCGCTTCCCGGTACTGCGCGATGGCCTCGGCGCAGCGGCCGTGGCGCATGAGCTCCTCGGCGTAGCGCTGGCGGCTCGCGACGTTGCCCGCGACCCGCACCTCGCTCTCGTAGCGGCGCAGGTCCGCGGTCGGATCCATCGCGCGGCGCACGCCGCGGGCGGTACGCCGCGCGGCACGGCCGCGCAACAGCTCCGGCACGATCTCCACCGCGAGGTACGCCAGTGCCCCGAGCCCCGCCGGCACGAACAGCAGCACCCAGATCCAGAGCTGATTGCGCCCGGTCCTGATGACATGAACGATCAGCAGTATCTGGACGATGTACGGCAGAACGAGCAGCAGCATTCGGTTCTCCGCGGTGACTGCTAGCGCGCCCCGGCCGTAGCGGCCGCAGCCTGCGCCGGTCGCGGCAGTGCGAACGCCACGACGTAATCGCCGCGCGGCGTGCCGAGCGGACCGTGGCCGCCGGCACTGATGAGGAGGTACTGGCGGTGGTCGGGACCTGCACGGTAGGTCATGGGAGTCGCCTGGCCGCCGGCCGGCAACCTGTATTTCCACAGCTCGCGCCCGGTCTCGAGGTCGAAGGCGCGCAGGTAGCTGTCCACGGCTGCGCCGACGAATACCAGGTCGCCGGCGGTGGCGATGGGACCGCCCATGTTAGGCATGCCGAAATCGCGCACCGGCAGGAACCAGGGCGTGAAGCCCTCGGTGGAACCGAGCGGCACCTGCCAGACGATGCGGTTGTGGCGCAGGTCGACGCTCACCAGCGTGCCCCAGGGCGGCGGCGTGCACGGCAGTCCCCACGGCGACAGCAGCGGCTCGCGACGCATGCCGTAGGGTGTGCCCGCCTGGGGAGCGAAGTCCGAGCGCGGAAACTGTCCCGAGTGCCGCGCGGCATCGAAGCCACTGCGCGGGATCAGCGTCACGACCATCGGCAGATTGTTGACCGCGGCGATCACGCGCTGGTGCGGCTCATCGAAGGCGATCCCGCCCCAGTCCACCCCGCCGATATAGCCCGGCGAGAGCAGCGTGCCGCGAGTGTCCGGCGGCGTGAAGATTCCGTCGTTGCGGAGCGACTCGATCAGGGCGCGGCACTTGGCGCGGTCCCAGAAGGTGATCCCCCAGGCGTCGCGCGGCTCGATCGGCCGCGGCGAGACGAGCGCGGGCAGGGTGGAGAACGGCTGCGTCGGCGCGGCCTGCTCGCCGGGCACGTGGCTGGCCGGCACGGCACGCTCCTCGATGGGAAACAGCGGCTGCCCGTGCGTGCGCTCGAACACGTACAGCATGCCGGTCTTGGTGGCCTGAATGACCGCCGGCACCGGCACGCCCTGCACCTCGATGTCGCCGAGCACCGGCTCGGCGGACAGGTCGAAATCCCAAAGGTCGTGGTGTACCAGCTGCTGCGCCCATACGAGACGCCCGCTCGTGGCATCGAGCGCCAGCAGCGAGTCGGCGAAGCGGTTGCTGCCGAGGCGCGTGCCGCCGTAGAAATCCGGGCTCGCCGAGCCCGTCGGCACCAGCACCAGGCCGTGCTCCTGGTCCACCGACATGACGCCCCAGGCGTTAGCAGCGCCCGTGCCGGCCGCCTGCGCCGGGTTCCACTCACGCGCGGCCGGATGTGTCGGGGAGTCCGGCACCGGGTCGAACGACCAGAGCAGGGTGCCGCTGCGCGCATCGAATCCGCGGATGACGCCGCGCTCGACAGCGGCAGCGCGGTTGTCGCCGATCGAGGAGCCGACGATCACGACGTTGCCGTAGATCGCGGGCGGGGAGGTCACCAGGTATTCCTCGCGGTCGCGGATCCGCACTCCCTGCGTCAGGTCCACGGCGCCGCCGGCGCCGAAATCCTCACACGGCCGGCCGTCGTCGGCATCGAGCGCCAGCAGCCGCGCGTCCAGCGTGCCGGTGAAGACGCGCCGTGTGCACGCGCCGCTCGCCCGCGGGTCGGCCGACTGCCACAGGCTCACGCCGCGCGCGGCGCTGTCGCTGTAGCGGCGCGTGCGGTCGACCTGCGGATCGAAGCGCCAGCGCTCCTGACCGCTCTGCGGGTCGAGCGCGATCACGATGTTGGTGGCAGTCTCGAGATACAGCCGGCCGTAGGCGAGCACCGGCGTCGCCTCGAAGGTCAGGCGGTCGGCGCGGGCGAAGTGCGCGCCGCGCTCGCCGGTGCGGTAGGTCCAGGCGACCGCCAGCTGCCTGACATTGCCGCGGTTGATCTGGTCGAGGCTCGAGAAGCGCTGGCCGAACATGTCGCCGCCGTAGTACCCCCAGTCGCTCGCGGCGGGCGACTGCGCGCACGCGCCGTGCACGGCGAACGCCGCGACCAGCGCAGCCGCCGACACGGGCAGGCGCCGGGCGCGCGCTGCGCTCCTGCACGGGACACGAGTCATGCAGGCATTATCCGCGAGGCCGCGCACCGGAGGCGAGGGTAGCGGCGCGCGGCCGGGCGCATGCTGGTATTCTTCGCCGCGTGAGCTCAGTACGGGCGGCCGTGCCGCGGCACGCGGCACCCGGGTTACTTCTCGCAGTTGCCTGCCTGGCGGTCGCGGCAGCCGTGGCTGCGCCGCCGCCTCCGCAGCCTGCTGCCGACGAGCCGGACGTGCACCGCCCGCGTATCGGGCTCGTGCTCTCGGGCGGCGGCGCCCGCGGCGTCGCGCACGTCGGCGTGCTGAAGGTGCTCGAAGAGATGCGCGTGCCGATCGATGCCATTGCCGGCACCAGCATGGGTGCGGTGGTGGGCGGGCTGTATGCGAGCGGGCTGTCGGCGCGCGAGATCGAGAAGATCATGACCTCGCTCAACTGGCAGGACGCGTTTCACGACCGGCCGCCGCGCGAGGACCTGACGCTGCGCCGCAAGCAGGAGGATCAGAGCTTCCTGGTGAAGTTTCCTCTCGGCGTGCGCGGCGGCAAGATCGTGCTGCCGAGGGGACTGATCGAGGGGCAGCGCCTCAACGAGATGCTACGGCGGCTGACGCTGCCGGTGGTGCGTATCACCAACTTCGACGACCTGCCGATACCGTTCCGCGCCGTGGCCACCGATCTCGAATCCGGCGAGCCGGTGGTGATGAGCTCGGGCGACCTGACGAGCGCCATGCGCGCCAGCATGTCGGCCCCCGGCATCTTCGCGCCGGTGGAGCGGCAGGGACACCTGCTGGTCGACGGCGGCATCGCCGACGACATACCGGTGGACATCGCGCGCCGCATGGGCGTCGACATCCTCATCGTGGTCGATGTCGCCGCACCGCTTCTCGGGCGCAAGAAGCTCGGCGATGTGAGCAGCATCACCAACCAGATGCTCGCGATCCTGATCCGGCGCAACGGCGAGCAGCAGCTCGCCACGCTCGGCCCCAGGGACATACTGATCGCACCGCCGCTCGGTGACGCTTCGTCGTACGACTTTGGCGCAGTCGGCCGCGTCATCGGCGCCGGCGAGGCTGCGGCGCGGGCCGATGCCGTGCAGCTCAGGCAGCTCGCCGTCAGCGACGCGCAGATGCAGCGCTACGAAGCGCACCGCGACGAGCTGCGGCGGCCGCCGCCGGTGATCCGGTTCGTCCAGGCCGAGAGCGGTTCGCAGCAGTACTCCGATGCGCTCGGCAAGCTGTTTGCCGACATGACCGGCAAGCCGCTCGACCCGGACGCGATCGCGCGGCGCGTGACCGCACTCTACGGCCAGGGGGGTCTCGACACGCTCGACTATCAGGTCGTCGGCCAGGAGAGCTACTACGGCCTGTCGATCGACGCGCGGCCGAGCTCCATGGGGCCCAACTACCTGCGCTTCGGCCTGAGCCTGCAGGACGACTTCCAGGGGAACGCGCTCTACGACGCGGCGATGCGCTTCGTGATGTCGGACATCACGCGCAACGCCGGCGAGTGGGTCACTGACGTGCAGGGCGGCACCACGTCGCTGGTGTCGACCGAGCTGTTTCTGCCGCTGGCGCAGTTCTCGGGCTGGTTCGTCATGCCGCATATCTCGGATGAGGCACGCGACCTGTTCATCGTCCAGGGCGATTCCCAGAATCTCGAGGCCGAGTACCGCATCCACAGCTTCAACTACGGCTCCGACTTCGGCTACCAGTTCGGCAACTGGGGGGAGCTGCGCACCGGCGTGCAGCGCGAGCAGGGCCACTACGTGCTCGAGATCGGCGATCCGTCGGATCCGAGTCTGCCGGTGCCGGATCACACGCCGTTCGATCTGCAGGACTATTTCGTACGCTTCACCTACGACCGGCTCGACGACGTCAACTTCCCGCACAGCGGTCAGCAAACCACGCTGCAATGGAGCGGCAACCGCGATGCGGCCGGCATCGCCCAGACCTCCGACCAGGTCACCATGAGCTACCTCGGCGCCTACTCGTTCGGGCGCAACACGCTGTCATTGTCCGCCGCGGGCGGCATGACGCTGCAGTCGCACATCACGGACATCAACCTGCTGTTCCCGCTCGGGGGCTTTCTCAACCTGTCGGGCCTGCGCGCCGACTCGCTTCTCGGGCCCGATTTCGGCATCGTGCGTGCGCTCTACTACCGGCAGATCGGCCGTGGCGGTCTCGGCTACCTCGACGTGCCGACGTATCTCGGCATGTCTCTCGAGCTGGGCAACGTCTGGCAGAGCCGGAGCGAAGCGAGCTTCGGCAACACACAGAAGGACGCGAGCGTGTTTCTCGGCCTCGACACGCTGCTCGGGCCCCTTTACCTCGCCACCGGCTTCGATCAGCACGGCAACGAGGCGTTCTACCTGTTCCTCGGGCGGACGTTCTGATTGGGCACAGGGATGTGCCCCGCCGCCGCAGCGAGCGTCGCGGCAGGACGCCCGATCGCGAGCCGGATACTAGAGGCCGCGGCTCTCGGCGAGCTTCTCGATCTTCTGGAACACCAGGGAGGGCTTGTCGCCGGCCCGCGAGTACTCGTGCCGCCGGCTCATATCCGCCAGCGCCGTGTCGCGTTCCTCCGGCGTCGCGTACCAGTGCTGCCGGTGCCACTCAGGCCCGAGGAGCTTGCGGAACGGATCCCCCGGCGGCAGGCTGACGCGCACGCCGTACGGCCGCAGCCGCTCGATCGGCGGGGTGGTGAGATTCTGCGGTTGACTGATACCCATGGGTTTGCAAGCTTAGCACCCGTAGGAGGCAGCTCATGGCCAGGAAACAGACGATGCCCACCCGGGAACAGGCGCTTCCCGGACACAGCACGCCGCTGCGCGTTCCCGATGTTCATTTCGTCAACGGCCACCGTATCACCGCGCCGTTTCCGGCGGGCATGCAGGAAGCCGTGTTCGGGATGGGTTGCTTCTGGGGCGCCGAGCGACTCTTCTGGGAGTTGCCGGGGGTGTACTCAACGGCGGTCGGTTACGCGGGCGGCTTCACGCCGAATCCGACCTACGAGGAAGTGTGCACCGGGGACACCGGGCATGCCGAGGTGGTGCGCGTGATCTTCGACCCGCGCCGGATCAGCTACCGCGAGCTGCTGAAGGCATTCTGGGAGTCGCACGACCCCACCCAGGGCATGCGCCAGGGGAATGACATCGGCACTCAGTACCGCTCCGTGATCTACAGCTTGAGTGCCGAGCAGCGCGCCGCTGCCACGGCGTCCCTGCAGGCCTACCAGGAAAGTCTCAACGCAGCCGGACGGGGCAGGATCACCACCGAGATCCGCGATGCGCCGCCGTTCTTCTACGCCGAGGAGTATCACCAGCAGTACCTCGCGAAGAACCCGGAGGGCTACTGCGGGCTGGAGGGATGCGGAGTGCGCTTTGATTCTGCGGGATTACAGGCGGGGGAGAAGGCGTAGTCGAAGCTACACCGATGGTTCCAGCAGGAAGTCCGCGTGGCATCGCCGGTTCGCGTCGAAGCCCGTTCGGGATACGGAGTTTTTGAACTCGACTCCAGCGACGTCGCGGCCTTCAAGCGACGCAAGTACCAGTGGCTCTGTCGGTCATCCGTTTTCCTTTGGTAACGCTTTACGTTACTAACGTATCACGTTACTATTAGCGCGTGATCAAATCCTTTCGTGGCAAGGAAGCCGACAAGGTGTGGGGTCGCGAGTACTCCAAGCGTATTCCTCGTGACATTCAAGAGCGGGCACTGATGAAGTTGCAGCAGCTGAATGCGGCTGGAGACCTGAAGGACCTTTCGATTCCGAGCTCGAATCAGCTCGAGGCTCTAAAGGGTGATCGAAAGGGCGAGTACAGCATTCGGATCAACAAGCAGTGGCGGATCTGTTTCAAGTGGCGTGACGGTCACGCCTTTGGCGTCGAGATCGTCGATTATCACTAGGCGGGGATAGGGTTATGGCAGCGCGAAAGATCAAGCTTACTCACCCGGGCAAGATTCTCCGAGAGGAGTTCATGGAGCCTATAGGCCTAAGTGCGTATGCACTTGCTAAGGCCCTGAGCGTTCCGCTGCCTCGCGTGAACGACATCGTGCGCGAGAAGCGGTCGATCTCGCCGGAAATGGCGGTGCTGCTCTCAGCGTATTTCGGCACATCCGATGGCTATTGGATTAATTTACAGGGACACTTCGACCTGGAAATGGCCAAGGAGAAGGTCAGCAAACAGGCGGCACGGATCAGCCCACATCCTCACAGCGCAGACGGCAGCTTGCAGCCAGTTTGAGGTCGTGCTGGTCTACCGGTGGAACGGTGGCGACGTCTACCGGAAGTCGACTGAGCATTGGTGCGAGCTGACGTAACTCAGTGGCGTCCGTGGGATTTACAGCTTCAGCGCCGACTATCACCAGCAGTACCTCGCGAAGAACCCGGAGGGCTACTGCGGGCTGGAGGGATGCGGAGTGCGCTTTGATTCTGCGGGATTACAGGCGGGGGAGAAGGCGTAGTAGTTTACGGAACGAGGTCCGACACCCACACCTTGCGCAGCAATGCCTTCAGGCGCCTGAAGTCTTTTTCACCCAGGGTGGTTCGCCACTCCGCTTCGATCTCGGCCAGAATCTCGTGGGCCTTGGCCCAAGCGGCACGTCCGCGCGCAGTGAACTGCACGAGTCGTGCCCGCTGGTCGCCCTTGACATCGCGACGGGAGAGATAGCCGAGCCGCTCCAGGCTGTGAAGGAGCTGATTCATGGCTTGCTTGCTCATTCCGGCGCGCTCCGCAAGCTCGCCGGGCCGCGAGCCGTCAGGGCCGGGATATTGCAGCACCCCCATGTGGGGCAAACGCAGATCCCGAAAGCCGGCGCGGTGCAGCCCTGCAATGATGCGCCGATGGATGGCTTGAGCCGGTACTCGCAGCAGAGCACCGATCAGAGGATTCTTTGGAAGATCGAGACTTGACATCTATAGTAAACGCCATGTACTTTTGTAAAGTACACTCAGTTTACTAAAAGTAAGCACCTCATGGCAAAGCAGACGGCCATAAATCCATCGGAAGAGACCTTCAGGATCGGCCCGCTCGGTATTCGCTTTCTGCTGGCGGGCGAGGATACGAACGGCAGCGTTTCGGTCTTCGAAGTTACCGTACCGGCTGGGCAGAAGCTGGCGGCCCCGGCTCACAAGAACGACGCCTACGAGGAGACGCTGTACGGTATCGCGGGTACGCTCACCTGGACGATCGACGGCAAGGCGATCGCCGTCGGGCCCGGGCAAGCCGTATGCATCCCGCGCGGCGCCGTCCACAGGTTCGACAACTTCGGTACCGAGGATGCGAAGCAGCTGTCGATCGTGACCCCGGCCATCATGGGGCCGGCCTACTTCCGGGAAGCGAGCGCCGTCGTCAATGCGGCCGGCGGCGGCCCGCCGGACACAGCCAGGATGGTCGAGATCTTCCGAAAACACGGCATGACCATTGCCGCGCCGCCGCCGCCGCGCTAGTTACGAACCAATCGGGGGCTAAACGAATGAAAACCGTCGATTCGAGCTACCTTGTCATTGGCGCATTGTGGTTGGTGATCGGCATGATCCTCGGAATCGTCATGGGTGCCAGCCACAACTTTCAATTCATGCCGCTCCATGCCCATGTCAACCTCGTGGGGTTCGCCTGCCATTCGATATTCGGACTGGTATATCGGCAATGGCCCGCCATGAAAGCTTCGCGTCTTGCTTTGCTTCAGTTCTGGCTATTTGTATTAGCCACACCCATCACGCTGGTCGGCCTCTACTTCACACTGAGCGGTGGGCCGGAACTGCCGACAATCATCGGCTCGCTCGGATTGGTGCTGGGAGCGCTCCTGTTTTTTGTCATGATCTGGCGGGCGCGCAACACGAACTAACCTGGAGGGATGCGGAGTGCGCTTTGATTCTGCGGATTCAGCCGCCAAGGGCCAGCGATGCGTAGACCAGCGAGATACTGCACCACACTCCGAAGGTGAAATAGAGCGACATCCACGGCATCTCGTTCTTCCAGTCCTGCCAACGGCAGGACACGGTCCCGCGCCGTCGGACTTCGACGAAACCGCCGGCGATGCTCAGGTAGCGGCGTCCGCTCGCCTGGTCGGCACGCCATCGCGACCAGTACATCGGCACATCGAAGCCGAATATGAACGCGACATAGGCGGCACCCCCGAGGCACCAGAGGACCATTGGCGGATAGAGCGCCGCAAGCCGATGCGGCCCGATCGCCAGCATGCCGGCAACCGCGAGCGCGGCGGCCAGTCCCCAGATCGAGTTCTCGACGACGTGACCGCGCTGCCCGGTGGTCAGCACGGCATGCCACGAGCACCCTTCAGCGACCGCGATCAGCGGTAGCACCGCCAGCGAAGCCGCGTGCACGACCGAGCTGCCGCTCAGCAGCGCGGTGCGGTGCAGTATCAGGGCCCACTGGGCGGCGAAGCACAACTCCGCCACGGTTGCGACCGACCGGCCGATGAGAACGCTCGACAGTCGGGAGTCGACCAGTACGAGGCGCGGGATATCGAATACCGGCAGCGCCGAACGGAATGCGCAACCTGCGACGTATAGGGCGGACAGCAGCAGCTGCAGATAGCTGGCGCTGCCGATCGCGTGCTGGCGTGCGACCGCGACGGCGGCCAGCGACCAGAGAGCTGCGTTCAGCGCGGCGATCGCACGCAGCAGCGTATGCCACCGGGCGACCGCATACGAGTTCACCCAGGCGTGATCGGCGGGTGACTCAGGCGGCGCGCTCAATGGCCGGGCGCTCCGCGGCGCTCCACGGCAGCGGTCCCGGACGGCAGGCGGTCAGATTGGCTTCGAACTCGCGCGTGCACGCCGCCCAGCTCGACTGCAAAGCCCGAGCACGGCAGGCGCGCGGATCGAGCGCCAGCGCCCGCTGCGCCGCTTTGCCGAGATCCGTATCGAGCGCGCCGGTTACGCCGTCCTCGACGACATCGATCGGACCGGTGATGGGGAACGCCGCCACTGGCACGCCGCAGGCCATCGCCTCGAGATTCACCAGGCCGAAGGTATCGGTGAGGCTCGGGAAAACCAGCACGTCGGCCGCGGCGAGGTGCGCTGCGAGATCCTCGCCGTAACGAAAGCCGGCGTACACGGCCGCGGGGTACTGAGTCGCGAGGCGCTCGCGCTCGGGCCCGTCCCCGATCACGATCTTCGAGCCGCGCCACGGCATCCTGAGGAACGCACCCACATTCTTCTCGACCGCGAGGCGTCCGACATAAGCGGCGATCGGCCGCGGCAGCTGCAGGAACTCTTTGCTCCGCGGCCGGAACAATTCCGTGTCCACGCCGCGCCGCCAGCGCACCAGATTGCGGAAGCCGCGCAAGTAGAGCTCGTTCTCCACAGACGGCGTGCTCACCATGCAGTGTTGCGCAGCGGCGTGAAAGCGGCGCAGCACCGCATACGAGAGCCACAGCGGTATCGGCCAGCGCGACTTGAGGTACTGCGGAAACTGCGTGTGATAGGAGGTCGTGAAGCGCCAGCCGTGCCTGAGGCAATAGCGTCGCGCGGCGAGACCGATCGGGCCCTCCGTGGCGATGTGCAATGCCTGTGGCCGGAAGGATTGCAGCTTGCGGGCGAGTGTCGCCATCGGTCTCACGGCCACGCGGATCTCCGGATAGCTCGGGCAGGGCAGGGTACGGAAGTCGCGCGGCGCGGCGATCATCAGCTCATGGCCGAACCTGACGAGCCATCCGGTGGTCTGTGCCAGTGTATTAACGACGCCGTTGGTTTGCGGAAACCAGGCGTCTGTCACGATCATGATTCTCATGCCCGGCGGGCATCCTCCCCGCAGACCATGACAGTGGCGTTAAACGAGAGGCCGGGAGTGCTTCAAAAAATAATCATTCAAACAGCGACTTGTCATGTGTTCTTAACACTCTTCATATAATTCCTTCACGGCAGGCGCAGCCGCGCTGCCGCAGCGAGTGGAGGAGCGAATGCACATTTTTCTTGCCGAACTCAGGAAACAGCGCTGGGACGATCATCGTTACTACCACCACAGCCGGATCAACCAGACCCTGCACCTGGTGAGTGCGCTCAGCTTCCTCACGGCCTATGTCTTCATTTTCACCAACCCGGCTGCCGCCGCGCTCATCGGCTGGCTGGTCGCGATGGTGACGCGTCAGCTGGGCCACTTCGTCTTCGAGTCCAAGGCTTATGACGAGGTCAACCAGACCACGCACGCGCACAAGGAAGACATCAAGGTCGGCTACAACCTCCGGCGCAAGGTCGTGCTGCTGTCGATCTGGGCCGCCTTACCCGCGGCTCTCTGGCTCGAGCCGACGCTGTTCGGCATCTTTCGCAGCGCGCGCGGCCCTGCCGACTTCCTGCGCCACCTCTGTCAGGTGTGGCTGGTGCTCGGCCTCGGGGCGCTGCTCTTCCGCACGCTGCAGCTGTGCCTGCAGCAGAGCGTGTTGACGGGTGCCGTGTGGTTCACGAAGATCCTCACCGACCCGTTCCACGACGTCAAACTCTACTGCCGGGCACCGCTGCATCTGCTGCGCGGGGAGCTGCTCGACCCGATGGAGGACGTCGTCCACCAGGCCTGAAGCAGCTCACGCAGGACGCGCCGGCGGATCGCCTTATTGGTGAGCCTCGTACCCGGCCACCACCAGCCATCGCGCCGCATGGCCTCGGCCGCCGCCACCACCCGGTCTGCGACCGCGGCGAAGTCGGCGTCGCTATAGTTGAGGCTGAAGATGAGCCGCGCGGTGCCGATCCAGCTGAGCGACAGGCCCTGCGCCCGCAGGTAATACTGCAACATCCAGTGGTAGCGCGAAGGTCTGAGGTAGTTGAAGGTCCAGATGGACGAGAGATGCGCCACTTGAATCGGGAGCTCCGCTCGCTGCAGCCGCGCGTTGAGCTCGGCCGCACGGCGCTCCCACACCGCATCGAGGTCGCGGTAGAGCGTGCGGATCGGCTCACTCTCCAGGCGACTCAGGAACTCGTGCATTGCGCCCATCACGTAGGGATGCGAGTTGAACGTGCCGCGCGCGAAGCACACATCCGCCGGGTGCTGCTCGTCGTAGCGCCTCATGAGATCGCGGCGCCCGCAGACGACCCCCACCGGCAGTCCGCCGCCGAGGCTCTTGCCGTAGGTCACGAGATCCGCGCGTACGCCGAAGTATTCCTGCGCGCCTCCCGCAGCGAGACGAAAGCCGGCGAATACTTCATCGAAGATGAGAATGATCCGCCGCTCGGAGCACACCGCGCGCAGTTGCTCGAGCCACGCGGTGTAGGCCGCGCGGTCGAATTGGGCGCTGCGTCGGCTGGCGATCAGGCCCGAATCGGCCGGCGCGCTCGCATTAGGGTGCATCGCCTGCACGGGATTCACCAGCACGCAGGCGATATCCCGGCGCGTGCGCAGCACCCTGAGCGACGCCGCATTCATGTCCTTGAGCGTGTAGGTGGCATCGGGGGGCAGGGGGTTGCCCGCGCCGGGCTGCACATCGCCCCACCAGCCGTGATACGCCCCCGCGAAGCGCACCAGGTAGCGGCGGCGCGTGTGATAGCGCGCGAGGCGCACCGCCTGCATCACCGCCTCGGTACCCGACATGTGGAACGACACCTCGTCGAGTCCCGAGATCTCCCGCAGCCGCCGGACGTTGTCGGCCAGCAGCGGATGGTAGGCGCCGAGCACCGGCCCGAGCGCGCGCACGCTTGCGGCGCCGCGCTCGATGCACTCCTTGTAGAAGTCGTAGCCGAAGAGGTTCACTCCGTACGAGCCGCTCAGGTCGAAGAGCCGATTGCCGTCGACGTCGGCGACGGTTACACCCGCGGAGGACTCGAGGAACACGCCAGCCTGGAGATACTGGCGCACGATGCGGCTGAACTGAAAGGGCACCCGGTAGCGCGCCGTGAACTGCAGGTCCGACACCGCGCGCCCCACCTCGCGGGTGAGAGCCGCGCCTTTCGCGAAGCGCTGCGCGTACAGCTGCGCGAGCTGCATGAATCCGGCCCGCCGTGCAGCGGCCACTTCCGCGGGCGCATCGTCTGCGCTGAAGAACCGCCTGTCGTCGTATTCGTAGTAGGGAATGAGGCGCGCAACGCGCCGCGCGAGGCGCGTGTGCCCGGCGAGCGAGGGGTGTTTGGCGCGCGACAGCAGCAGCCGCCGCCAGACGCTCCGCAGTACCAGCAGTGCGGCCAGAGCGAGCGCGATGTACCACGGCAGCATGGGTGGCTCGCAACCTATTTCAGTCCCGTGACAATGCGATGACAGTCCGCAAGGCTATCTCCCGGGTCACCCAGCAGGAGCAACTGAATTTCCTCCTGACCAATCGACTGCCGCGCCGCTGGCTGACCCTGTTCATGGGGTGGTTGAGCCGCCTCGAGCAGCCCTGGCTCTGCCGGGTCTGCCTTGCGATCTGGGGGGTGTTCACGGAGCTCGATCTGAGCGACGCGCGCAACACCCGCTTTCGGAGCCTGCAGGAGTTCTTCACCCGGCAGCTCAAGGACGGGGCACGCCGCATCGACCCGGATCCGGACATCGTCGTGAGCCCCTGCGATGGCATCGTCGGTGCAATGGGTCAGGTGAGCGAAGGATCGGTGCTGCAAGCCAAGGGGTTCCCTTACACGCTCATGGATCTTCTGGGCGATGACGAGCTGGTGAGCAATTACCTCAACGGCTCGTTCGTGACGCTGCGCCTCACCTCCGGCATGTATCACCGCTTCCACGCACCCTACGACTGCCGCGTGGAGCAGGTGACCTACGTCTCCGGGGACACCTGGAACGTCAATCCGATCGCGCTGCAAAGGGTCGAGAACCTTTTCTGCAAGAACGAGCGCGCCATCATCCGCTGCCGGCTGAGCAGCTCCGGGAGCCTCATCACGCTCGTGCCGGTCGCGGCGATCCTGGTGGCGAGCATACGGCTGCACTGCGCGGACGTGCTGCTGCATCTGAAGTACCGGGGACCTAACACCATTCCCTGCGGCGCGACGCTGCGCAAGGGCGAGGAGATGGGCTGGTTCCAGCACGGCTCAACCATGATCGCGTTCGCGCCACCGGGCATCGTGTTGTCCCCCGGGCTGGCCCGGGGAGGGGTGATCCGCATGGGCCAGCCGCTGCTGAGTCTGGCGGGTACCGGGCGGTGAGCGACGTCGCGGTCATCACCGGCACCACCCACGGCATCGGCCGCGTGACCAGCCGTGAGCTGGCGCGCGCCGGCAAGACCGTCGTCATGCTGTGCCGCGACCTGACGGCCGCCGACGCGGTGCGCGATGAGATCGCGCGGCAGGTGCCGCGTGCCAGGGTCGAGGTCGCGCACTGCGATCTCGCCTCGCTCGCCTCGGTGCGCGAGGCCGCCGCCGCCCTGCGTCGCGACTATCCGCCGCTCGGACTGCTCGTCAACAACGCCGGCATGGCGAGCGCTCGACGCCGCACTTCGGTCGACGGCTTCGAGCTCACGTTCGCGACCAACCACCTCGGTCCCTTTCTCCTCACCGCATTGCTCGCGGACCACCTGGATAAGGCTGCACGCATCGTCACCGTGGCCTCGCGCGTTCACTACCGCGGCCGGCTCGACTTCGCCACGGTCACAGATCCGCGTGCACGCTACCGGGCCGTCGCCGCCTACGCCCAGTCGAAGCTCGCCAACGTCATGCACACGTTCGCGCTCGCGCGCCGCCTGTCCGGCAGCGGCATCAGCGTCAACTGCCTGCACCCCGGCGTCGTCGCGACGAATCTGCTGCCGCGGTGGCTGCGTGTCGTCAAGCCGCTGCTCACGCGCGTCATGTTCGACGCCGAGCGCGGCGCGCGCACCACTACCTACCTCGCGCTCGACCCGGGTGTCGCCGGCACCACCGGCCGCTACTTCGACGAGTACCAGCAGCCGCAGGCCGCCGCCCCGCTCGCGAACGACGTCGGGCTGCAGGAGTCGCTGTGGAAGATGAGCGCGCTGTGGACCCGGGCGCCGCCGTGACCGTCGAGCCCACGTTGCCAGCTGACCCAGGAGCCCGTCATGCTTGAAAACGCCCGATCGCCGCTCAACCAGCTCAGCGAGACGCTGCTGTTCGCCAGCAACTTTCTGCGCCATCCGAACATGCTCGGCTCGATCATCCCGAGCTCGCGCTTCCTCGTGAACCAGGTGCTCGAGCCGGTCGACTGGGAGCGCGCCCGCGTGCTCGTCGAGTACGGACCGGGCGTCGGCACGTTCACGGGGGAGATCCTGCGCCGCATGCGCGGCGATGCGCAGCTCGTGGCCATCGAGACGAATCAGGACTTCGTGCGTTTCCTGCGACGGACACTGCCCGACCGGCGCCTGCACGTCGTGCACGGCTCGGCCGCGGAGGTGCAGCCGGTTCTGACGCGGCTCGGACTCCCGGCGCCGCGCTACATCATCTCCGGCATCCCGCTCGGCAGCATGCCGGATCCGGTGCGTACCGACATCGCGGTCAGGAGCCGCGCGGCGCTCGAGCCGGGTGGAGCATTTCTCGTCTACCAGTTCACCGCCCGGGCTCTGCCCATGCTGCAGCGGACCTTCGGCGATGTGCGCCGCAACTTCGAGCGGCGCAACTTCCCGCCGGCGCAGCTGTTCGTGTGCGCGTCGGCGCGCCTAAAGCAACCCCTCGATCGGCAGTAGTCGCAGCGCTTCGAACTCGAGCCAGCGCGAGCCGCGCACCCCCGGATCGTGCCCGGCCGTCACCAGCACGCCGTGCGCGTCCCAGGTCCAGAACATGCGCTTGCCCGAGCCGGCGGCGCCCGGCGGCTCACCGAGTTGCACGTGAAAGGCACTGGCCGGAGCCGCACCCCGCTCGAAGAAGCGCGCCACCTCCTGCGCCAGCTCCGGGCTGTCGACCCGCACTCCCATCTCGGTATTGAGGAGCTTCGAGCGGGGATCGAGGTTCATCGAGCCGACGAACACGAAGTGCTGGTCGACGACTATCGCCTTGGCGTGCAGGCTGACACCCGCGGACGTTCCGGCCGCAGTGGCCCGCTGCTTCGCGCCGCGTACCGGGCGCAGCTCGTAGAGCTGCACGCCGCCCTCGAGCAGCGCGCGGCGGTGGTGGGAATAGCCCGCTTCCGCCGCCGGCTCATCGGTCGAGGCCAGTGAGTTGGTAAGCACCTTGACCGCAACGCCGCGGGCGGCGAGACCGGTGAGGAAGCGCGTGCCGTGCCCGCTGGGTATGAAGTAAGGCGAGATCAGCAGCAGCTCACGTTGCGCTCCCTGCACCATCTGCCTGATCTGCGGCCCGATGCGCAGCGCCGGATCGTCGCCGGAGGTCTCGATCTTCTGCGGCTGATCGGCGAGCAGCGTCCCGTCGCCCCACAGCCAGCTGCCGGGACGCGCGCCCGTGGCGCCGTTGGGAAGCTCCTCGAGCACGGCCTTGGCGTAGTCCGACTGAGCGAACGCCCGTACGTCGCCGCGCAGCTCCGGCCGCAGCTGCGACAGCTCCGCACGCGGGTTGTGCGCGCTGGGGTAGGCATCCAGCGGGTAGGCCGCATCGCTGTTCCAGTACTCATCGAACGCGTGGGCCGCCTCGCCGACGACCGGGCCGATGGTGATGAGGTCCAGATCGCGGAAATTGTTGTCGCTGCCGGCATCGAAGTACGGATCGCCGATGTTGCGCCCGCCGATCACGGCGACCAGGCCGTCGACGATGAAGGACTTGTTGTGCATGCGGCGGTTGAGCCGCCGGCCTTCGAGCGCGAGCTGCACGATCTTCGACAGCATCGAGGGATTGCGGGTGCGAAACGGATTAAACAACCGCACCTGGATGTGCGGATCCGCGTCGAGAGCATCCAGCAGCCGCTCCTCGTGCTTGAGCGCAATGTCATCCAGCAGCAGCCGCACGCGCACGCCGCGGTCTGCCGCGGTGAGCAGGTGCTGCGCCACCAGCCTGCCGGTGGCGTCGTTCTGGAAGATGAAGTACTGCAGGTCGAGCGAATGACGGGCGTGGTCGATGAGCCAGATCCGGCTCATCAGCGCGTCGGTGCTGCTCAGCAGCAGCCGGAAACCGGACTTGCCCGGGTGCTGCCCGAGCTCCGCCTGCACGTAGCGCGCGGTCGCGGTATCGAACTGCGGCGGCAGTGCGCTCGAGGGGTTCTTGGTGTAGTGGCTGCGCAGCGTGGCGCAGCCCGGCAGCAGCACCGAAGCGCCGAGCAGCGCGATCACGGCCGCGGCCGCCCGCGGCCGGCGCATCATGAGCAGACGCCCGGCCGGGGGATGCCTCCCTGCATCCCTCGGTCTCCCCACGAGCCGCTGTCTACCCGGCGGACTTCAGCGTGAATTCGCCGACGGTCACGCCGAGGTCGATGCCCCCACCGGCGCCCGCGAGCGCGAGCGACACGGGGCCCTTGGTCAGGACTTGCGCCGTGGCGGAATGCACCACGCCGGCGTGCACCTCGCCCACGGCATAGCGACCGAGCACGTCGTCGATCCGATGCACTTCGCTGAACCTGCCGCTGCCCTGGTCGATGCGCGAGCGGCCGGCAGTGATTCCGCCGCCCTTCGCCGAGATCACTACCGGCAGCGTGCTGCCGTTGTTGCAGGTCACCGTGCCCGTCCCCTTGGCCTGTGAGTACACCGCCGACCAACCGGTCAGCGAGAAGCTCAGCCGGCAGTCGAGATCGGGAGCCGGGTTCTGCGCCTGTGCGAGCGGCGCACCGCCCAGCGTGAGGGCCGCCAGCGCCAGCGAGGCTGTGAACGTACGAGTCATAACTTCCTCCATGAACGCCGATGATTGATCGGCCTGTTCCTGCCAACCCTTCGACCCCCTGTTGGGCTAACAGTTCAATTCAGGTCGGCTCGAGCCCGGGCGTGCGCAGCCCCGCCAGGACAGCACCGCGTGCGGCTGCCGCCGCGCGCAAGTCCGCGGTGGTGCCGCCGCGACCGTCATGGCGCCAGCCCGGCGGTGCGAACAGGTAACCGAGGCGCGCGCGCAGGCCGAGCCCCGGGCGCAGCAGATCGCGCAGGATGCCGGCATACTCGTGCAGCGCAATACGCAGCGGATTGAAGGTGGCGAGGTTCCTGACGAGCCCATAACGAACCGGCTCCGCGTCCTGCTCCGGCACGAAGCTGCCGAACATCCGGTCCCAGATCATGAGCACGCCGGCGTAGTTGGCATCGAGATAGCGCGCGTTGCTCGCATGATGCACGCGATGGTGCGAGGGGGTGTTGAGCAGCCACTCGAACCAGCGCGGCATTCGCCCGACAGCCTCGGTGTGGATCCAGAACTGGTAGAGGAGATTGACCGAGAACGCGAGCCCGGTGAGCACCGGGTTGAAGCCCAGGTACGCGAGTGGCACGCTCATGAGGATGAGGCCGCTGAACTGCGAGGTCCAGCTCTGACGCAGGTTCGTCGACAGGTTGAAGTGCTGGCTCGAATGGTGCACGACGTGCGAGGCCCAGAACCAGCGCGAGCGGTGACTGATGCGGTGCCACCAGTAATAGCGCAGGTCCTCGCCGAGGAACGCGAGCAGCAAGCTCCACCACACGAACGGCACGTCCGCGAGGCGGTGGCGGTAAGCCACGGCCACCGCGCCCAGCAGGATCCAGCTGAGCGTACCCCAGAAAAAGATGCTGCCGATGCTGACGGCAACGTTCGCGAGCGTGTCGTGGGCGTCGTACTCGGCACGGATCCAGGAGCGCGAGGCGAGCAGCATCTCGAGCGGGATCAGCAGCAGCACCACGAGCTGCGCCAGCATCACCATGCGCAGCCAGCTCGGATCAGGCATGGGGCGCCACCAGCAGCCTGCGTGTGTCGCGCACCGCGGTCAGGTCGGCGAAGCGCGCCCGCCAGCGGCCGCGCTCCTGCGCGTCCTCGAGGCACAGGTCGACACGGGGCCACGCGAAGTCGGCGAGCTCGAGTCTGAGCGTGTTGCCGCGCACGAACGCGACCGACCGTAGATCCTCCGCCTCGAGTGCGCGGACGTTCCAGCGACGCCCGTGACGCTGGATGAGACCGATCGCCGGGTCGTGCCGCAGCGCGATGAGCGCGCCGCGTGCATCGCCCGCCAGCGTGGCCGTCTCGACCACGGCGTCCGGAAAATGCGCGCGGAAGAGACGCAGAGCCTCGGCGGCTCCGGCGAGGCGGGCGCCGTCGGTCGTCCCCCGCCACAGGAACAGCCCGAGCAGCAGGACGCCGAGCACGACATTGGCTGCGATCGCGATCGCGAGCTCCATGACGGCAAGCTTATGCGCGCCATCCGGCGGTCGGCAAATCGACCACGATGATGTGACAGGGTGGTGACGGCAGGCGGGACCCAACCGGGGCTGCACTCTTGCGATAATGCTCATGGCAGCGCGACTCCGCCCAATGCGGATTGCCGCTGTTGGAGGGCGTGGTGGCGGGATCATGCGACGGGCGAGTGCATGCCGCAGGGCGTTTCGACCTCGCCGTGGTCGGCGCCGGAATCATCGGGCTGGCGACCGCGCTGGCCGGCGCGCGCCGCGGCATGCGCGTCGTGCTGGTGGACGCGGACGCGCAGGCAAACGGCGCCTCGGTGCGAAATTTCGGCTTCATCACCGTGACCGGCCAGCAGCGCGGCCGGATGTGGCAGCGGGCCCGGCGCAGCCGCGAGGTGTGGCGCGAGGTGTCCGCGGCAGCCGGGATTGCGGTGGAACAGAGCGGCCTGTGGATGCTGGTGCGGCGACCCGAGTCGGTCGCTGTGCTCGAGGCCTTCCTCGACACGGAGATGGCCGAGGGGTGCCGCCTGCTGAGCCCCGCCGAGGCCCGCCGGCGCTGGCCGGCACTGGCTCCGGCAACGCTGGAGGCGGTGCTCGAGAGCACGATCGAGCTGCGGGTCGAGTCGCGCACGGCGATACCGCGGCTGGCTGCCTGGCTCGAGCAGGCGCACGGCGTCACGATCCTGCGTAATACCCGCGTGCTCGACGTCGCCATGCCCGATCTGCGGACCTCGCGCGGCGATCTGCACGCCGACTACGCCGCGGTATGTCCCGGCGATGATTTGCATGGCCTCTACGCCGAGCGGCTCGCCGGCTACGCCCTGACCCGCTGCAAGCTGCAGATGCTGCGCCTGGCCTCGCCGGGCGTGCTGCTGCCGGCGGCCCTGATGTCGGACCTGGGGCTCGGGCGCTACGCGGGGTATGCAGAGCTCCAGGCTGCGGCGCCGCTCAAGGCGCGTCTGGTGCGCGAGCAACCGGAGCACCTGCGCCACGGCATCCATCTGATCGTGGTGCAAAGCGCCGACGGCAGCCTGGTCGTCGGCGACAGTCATCACTATGCGCCGACGCCCGATCCGTTCAGCTCGCAGCTCGTGGACGCGCTCATTCTCGAGGAGTTCCGCGCGGCTCTCGGGATCGAGCCGCCGGCGGTCCTCGAGCGTTGGATCGGGACGTACGCCTCGGCCGGGGACCGCGAGTTGCTGCTCGACGCCCCCGAGCCTCGCGTGCGCCTCGTCATCGTCACCTGCGGTGCGGGTGCCTCGACCGGGTTTGCGATCGGCGAGGAAGTGATCGGCAGTCTGTTGGATCGAGGTGCGGTGACATGAGCCTCAGGGACCGTTTTGATCTGGTGATCTTCGACTGGGCCGGCACGATGGTCGATTTCGGGTGCATGGCGCCCGTCGACGCGCTCGGCGCGGCCTTTGGCGAGCAGGGCGTGCGTCTGGACGAGGCAACCATCCGCCGCGACATGGGCAAGGCGAAGCTCGATCACGTACGCAGTCTCCTCTCCTATCCAGCCGTCGCCGCGGCCTGGGAGTCCGCCCACGGGCGCGCCGCCGACGACCGCGACATCGGGTTGCTCATGGAGCGCCTCGAGCCGCTGATGCGCGAGCACGCGGGCCGCGCCGCGACGCTGATCCGCGGCGCGCTCGAGACCTTCCAACGGCTGCGCGCCGCCGGCTTGCGCGTGGCCTCCTCGACCGGCTACACCCGCGAGATGATGGCGCCGGTGCTCGCGCGGGCGGCCGAGCAGGGCTACCGTCCCGAGCACCTCGTGTGCTCCGGGGAGACGCCGGCCGGCCGGCCGACACCGCTCATGATCTACAAGGCCTGCGCGGAGCTCGGCGTGTGGCCGCTCAACCGCGTGGTCAAGGTCGACGATGCCGAAGCCGGCATTGCCGAGGGACGTGCGGCGGGCGCCTTCACGGTCGGGGTGGCATCGGGCAACGCTCTCGGGCTGTCGCTCGAGGCTCTTGAGGCGCTGCCGCCCGCAGAGCGTGCGGCGCGCCTCGAGGGGGCGCGCCGCACGCTGCGCTCGGCGGGTGCGGATCTCGTGCTGGATTCAGTGAGCGATCTGGTTACGGCGCTCGAGCGGTCCAGCCGGTGAAGGAGTCTCGCGGCGCTTGGGCGCCGGGCTGATGTCTGGACTCCGTGCGGTGGAAAGTGGATATTGGCCGTGAGCCATGAGAGGTCGCACTGAGAACGACAGGAAATCCGTTGCGGCCTGATTTCGGCATTCTCGGCGCGGTGATGCTCGGCGCGCTCGCGAGCACCGTGGCGGCGGCCGCCACTCCCGCGGAGGTGAGCCGGGCGTATCCGTCGGCCTATTCCCTCTACGTCGACATCCACGAGCATCCCGAGCTTTCCGGCCACGAAACCCGCACGGCGTCGCTCCTGGCTGAGCGGTTGCGCGGGCTGGGCTTTGCCGTGACCGAGCACGTCGGGGGCACCGGCGTCGTCGCGATTCTCAGTAACGGCTCCGGGCCCACGGTCATGCTGCGCACCGAGCTCGATGCGCTGCCGGTGGAGGAGAAAACCGGGCTTCCCTACGCAAGCAAGGTGCACGCCACGGACGATGCCGGGCACGACGTCCCGGTCGGACACATGTGTGGACACGATCTGCACATGAGCGCACTGGTGGCCACCGCCGGCATCATGGCGCGCAGCCGCGACTCCTGGCACGGCACCCTCATGTTGATCGGGCAGCCGGCCGAGGAGACCATCAGTGGTGCCGCCGGCATGGTGCGCGACGGGCTTTTCAAGCGCTTTCCGCGTCCCGACTACGTGCTCGCGCTGCACGTAGGCAACGGGCTGCCGGCCGGCAAGGTCGGCGTCGTCACCGGGGAGTACTCGAGCAACGCCGACTCGCTGCGCATCACGATCTTCGGGCGCGGCGGCCACGGCTCGGCGCCGCACACCACGGTGGATCCGATCGTGATCGCCGCGCGCACGATCCTCGCGCTGCAGACGATCGTGTCGCGGGAGGTGAAGCCGGGCGAGTTCGCCGTCGTCACCGTCGGGTACATCCGCGCCGGTACCAAGAACAACATCATTCCGGACGAGGCCGAGCTAGGACTCACCGTGCGCACCTACAAGCCGCAGCTGCGCCACCAGGTGCTGGCCGCGATCACGCGGATCGCCGACGCGCAAGCGCAGGCCGCAGGGGCTCCGCGGCCGCCGTCCATCGAGCACTACGAGAGCACGGATGCGGTCTACAACGACCCGGCGCTCACCGCGCGACTGCGGCCGGCGCTCGAGGCGGCGCTGGGGACGGGTAACGTCGTCACCGGGGAGCCGATCACCGCGTCGGAGGATTTCTCGGCGTTCGTCGAGCAGGGCATTCCGGGCTTCTACCTGTCGCTCGGCGGGGCGGATCCGCAGAAATACGCCGCCTCGCAGGCAAGTGGCGTCCCCCTGCCGTCGAATCACTCGCCACTGTTCGCTCCGGACGTCGATCCGGCGCTGCACACGGCCATCACGGTGGAGCTCGCCATGCTGCGGGGTCTGCTCGGGCCCCGGAGTCAGGGATGAGAAAGGTCACGCCAGCGGCACTGAGTGGTGGCCTGATGCTGCTGTCCGCGGCGTCGGTGCTTGCGCAGAGCCGCGGTCCCGAGGACCGGCTGATCACCGACCCGCGCGCTATCGGCTCGCCGGGCAATGCCGGTGCGCATGCCATTCCGATCGAGGACCTGTACTACACACGCAGCGTCAGTGACGCCGCCTGGTCACCGGACGGCAGGCAGATCGTCTTCACGACCAACCTGACCGGCCGGGATAACCTGTGGAAGGTCGACGCCTCCGGTGGCTGGCCGGTGCAGCTGTCGCAGTCGAACGAGCGGCAGATGCATGCCGTCTGGTCGCCCGACGGCAAGTGGATCGCCTATCAGCAGGACTACGGCGGCAACGAGCTGTGGGACATCTTTGCGGTCTCGAGCGACGGCGCGCAGACCGTCAACCTCACGGCCACACCCGAGGTGCGCGAGGAATCGCCGCTCTGGTCGCCTGACGGCAAGACGATCGCATTCAACATCAAGGCCCGCGCGGCGAGGTCCTACGACCTGGCGCTGCTCGATTTCAGAACCCGCAAGGTCCGTTACCTGACCCACGAGCCCTCCGCCGACCGTTCCTGGAGCGTGGTGGCGTGGAGCCCGGACGGCCGCACGCTGTACGCCGACCGCTACGACATCAGCTTCACCGACGCCGACGCGTACGCGGTCGATGTGGCCAGCGGCAAGACCAGGAATCTCACCGCACATTCCGGCCAGCAGGTCGTGCAGGCCTCCGCGCTGTCGCCCGACGGGCGGACGCTGCTGATTACTTCCAACGAGAAGGGCGGCTTCTTCAATGTCGCACTGCTCGATGTTGCGAGCGGCAGGCGCACCTGGGTGACCGATACGCGCTGGGAGGCGCGGTCCGCGGACTATTCTCCGGACGGTCGCTCGTTCACGTACCTGCTCAACGCGGACGGCGAGGTCGACGCCTACCTTGTCGACGCTGCCACGCTGCACGCGCGCAAGATTCCGGTCGGACCCGGCGTCGATGCGTTTCCAGGCGTCCCCGACAGCTACGCGCCCGCCGGCGACCGGCTGCTCATCCTGCACGAGAGCTCGGTGACCCCGGGGGACTACTGGATCTACGACATCCGGAGCGGGGGGCTGCGACGCCTGTCGTACTCCGCGGTGGCGAGCCTCGCCTCCGCGCCGATGCCCGACTCCCGGGTGGTGCACTACAAGAGCTTCGACGGCCAGACCATCAGTGCGCTGCTCTGGGTGCCATTCAACCTCCGGCGCGACGGCGCGAACCCGGCGCTGGTTCTGCCGCACGGTGGTCCGACCGGACAGACGGATGACCGTTGGAGTCCGAGGATCGCGGCGCTCGTGTCGCACGGTTACATCTGCATCGCCCCCAACGTCCGCGGCTCCACCGGCTACGGCATGGCATTCCAGCGCGCCAACCACCAGGACCTGGGCGGAGGCGATCTGAAGGACGAGGTCTATGCCGCGAAGTTCCTCGAGGCGACCGGCTACGTCGACCCGAAGAAGATCGGCATTACCGGCGGCTCCTACGGCGGGTTCATGACGCTCATGGCGATCGGCCGCACGCCGCAGGTATGGGCGGCCGCCGTCGAGCTGTTCGGCATCATCAACTGGATGACGATGCTCGAGCATGAGGATCCGCAGCTACAGCAGTACGAGAAGAGCCTGCTCGGCGATCCGGTCAAGGACCGCAGTGTCTATCAGGCGGCCTCACCCCTGACCTACATCCACGACGTGAGGGCACCGCTCCTGGTGCTGCAGGGCGCTAATGATCCGCGAGTGCCGAAGGAGGAGGCGCAGCAGGTGGTCGCAGCTCTCACGCATGACGGCAAGACCGTGGCGGCGCACTACTACCCCGACGAGGGCCATGGCTTTGTCAAGCGCGAGAACCAGATCGACGCTATGCGCCGCACGGTGGAGTGGTTCGACAAGTACCTGAAGGGCGAGGGCGCGAGGAGCGCGCCCGCCGGCGGCCGCTAGTCTCACGCCCCGCTGGCGCGAGATCCCTCTAGCTCGAGACTTTGAGCTCCGCCGCCTGCGCTTCGCGTCCGAGCGCGGTGACGACGATCAGCGCGACCGCAACCACGGCGAGCGTCCAGGCGAGGATATGCGCGTAGTCGTTGTGGTGGGCCTCGGCGATGCCGGACTGGAACGGCCCCATGCGCGACATGGCGAGGTTACCGAGCTGATAGGCGAAGCCCGGCAGAACCGCGCGCACCGCCGGCGGTGAGAGCTCGTTGAGGTGCGCTGGCACGATGCCCCAGGCGCCCTGCACCATGAACTGCATAAGGAAGGCGCCGACCGCGAACATCACCGCGGTGTGGGAGTAGGCCCAGAGGGGAATCATGGGCAGCGAGAGTAGCGCAGACAGCACGATTGCACGCCGGCGGCCAATGCGCTCGGAGAGCGCGCCGAAGCAGATGCCGCCGATGAGCGCGCCCACGTTCATGACGATGGCGATGTTGCCGGTCTGCCGCGGCGAGAAGCCGTGTTGCTTCTGCAGGAAGGTCGGATACAGGTCCTGCGAGCCGTGCGAGAAGGCGTTGAAGCACGCCATCAGCGCAACCAGGTAGACGAGCATCGGGAAATGCTCGCGCGCCACGCGCCACAGTGCCGCGGCGGAGGCGCGCCGCGGCGCCGCGCCCGCGACCCAGGCCGGGGATTCCTCTACCCCGAAGCGGATGTAGAGCACCAGCAGCGCGGACGCCGAGCTCACGATGAACATGCCACGCCAGCCGACGTGCACGAACAGGTAGGCAAAGACGACGGAGGCAAACAGGTAGCCGATCACGTAGCCTTCCTGCAGGAGCCCCGAGAAAAAGCCGCGGTTGCGCGCCGGTAGCGTCTCGAGCGCGAGCGCCGCACCCACACCCCACTCGCCGCCCATCGCGAAGCCGAACACGGCGCGCAGCACGAGCAGCGTCCTGAGATCGGGCGCGAATGCGGTGGCGAGCTGCAGCGCGGAGTAGCTGAGCACGTTCAGCATCAGGATCGGGCGTCGGCCGTACTTCTCCGCCAGCCAGCCGAATACGAGCGCGCCCACCGGGCGGAAGGCGAGCGTGAGGAAAATGCCTTCGCTGACGGCTTTGACGTCGGTGTGGAACTCGGTGCTGATCGCCCCCAGGCAGAAGATGAAGACGAAGAAGTCGAAGGCGTCCAGCGACCAGCCGCCGAGGGCTGCTGCGTAGGCGTGTAGTTGCGCGCGGCTGAGCGAGCGCAAGATGTCGAGCACGGCTGCTCCCTGGTGATCGATCCAGAGCGTAGCACGCTGAAGCGCCGGGCGGCTGCGGCGTCCCGAGCCGCACATGCCCGCGACCATGGTGTACGCTGCGCTTCCAACAGAAGGGGGGTTTATGAGCAGTTTGCGTGTCCTCGGGCTGTGCGCGGGCGTGCTCGCGATGCACTGCGCCGGCGCGCAGCCGCAGCAGTCCGCGCACCGGGCGCTCGAAAGCCTGGCGCAGGACATGCTCTACACGACCGCGCGGACGTACCCGATGACCGCGACCTTTCTCGGCCTGCCGGGCCACGACGGCGAGCTGGAGAAGCCCAGCGAGGCGTTCCGCGCGGCGCAGGTCGCCCGCCTGCAGCAGTGGCAGAGCCGGCTCGGCTCGATCATCGCCGGGTTCGATGTGCACACCTCGCTCGTCGACCGGGACGACGCCACACTGCTGCAGGCACGACTCACCGCGAGCCTGGATGAGCTGCTGGTCTACCAGGCGGATCGCAAGGACTACAGCCACCCCGCCAACAGCATCGTGCGGGCAGTGTTCGTGCAGTTCCAGCACTTGCCGGTCGTGGGCCAGGAGGGCGCCACGGCAGCCGCTCTCAGGCGCGCGTGGGCCGACATCGCGGCCCGGCTCGCCGGTGCGCCCGCGTACGTCACGGCCGCCGCGCGCCTCGTGACCATGCCCTGCCATCTGTTCGGCGTGGTCGGCGCGCGCCAGCTGGCCGGCGCGCCCGATTTCCTGAGCGGCGCGCTCAGCGGCGCAGCGCGCGAGCAGCTGGGCGAGAAGAGCGCGGACTACGCGCGCTTCGTCAAGGCGCGCGATGCCGCGCTCACCTCCATCGCGCAGGTGAAGGAGTACATCGACGCGCACGCGAGCGTCTGGCCCGAGAACTACGTCATGGGACGCGCAGCCTACGATCACATGCTGAAGGACGAGCAGCTGCTGCCCTTCGATGCGGCGGACGTCGAGCGCATCGGCAACGACGAGCTGGCACACGGCTGGGCGGAGGAGGCCTGGCTGCAGGATCTCGCGCGGCGCCGTGGCGTGGCGCTGGGCGCCCCGAGCGGCGGCGGTCTGGCGCCGGGAGGCACGGCCCTCGTCGGCTACTACCGCGAACGCATCGCGCAGCTGCGCAGCTTCGTGACGGACGAGCAGGTGGTCACGATCCCGTCCTGGCTCGGCACCATGCAGATCGTGGAGACGCCGGCTTTCCTGCAGCCGGTCTCTCCCGGCGCCTCGATGAATCCGCCGCGCCTGTTCGACAGCTCCACGACCGGCTACTACTACATCACGCCGCCGAAGTCGCTCGCGGAGGCCGCGGCACGTCTCGATATGAACGAGGACTTCGATCGCGACCGGATCCTCTCCACCGCCGCCCACGAGGCCCTGCCGGGGCATTTCATGCAGCTGTCGATCGCGCGGCGCCATCCGGATTTCGTTCGCAGGACGGAGTTCAGCGGTGTGTTTGCCGAAGGCTGGGCGTTCTACGGCGAGGAGATGTTCGTGCGCCTCGGGCTGTTCGGCGACGACCTCGACGGCCGCCTGTTCACCGCCCGCTGGGAGCGGGTGCGCGGCGCGCGTGCGATCGTCGATCCGAAGGTGGCGAGCGGTGAGTGGACCTACGATCACGCCGTGGAGTTTTTTGCCGCCGAGACCGGCTTCACCCGGCAACAGGCCGAGGCGGCGGTGGCCGGCATCGCCACCCGGCCCGGGTATGTGATCGCCTACTCGGTTGGACGGCTGCAGATCGAGAACCTGCTGGCCGACTACCTGCGCCGCATGGCCGGCAAGGGGTCGCTGCTCGACTTTCACGACCGGTTGCTGAGCTACGGCACGACGCCGCTGGCGATCGTCGGTCCGGAGCTGCTTGCCGACCTCGACAAGCCAGCGAGCGCCGTGCGCGCCGCGGCCAATTACTGACGGCTCAAGGAGAACGCATGATCGGCCTGACAGCACCGCGCCTGGCCGCCATGTTATGCACGCTCGCCGTGGCGGTGCCCGCGGCCCGCGCCGCCGCGCCGTTCTCCTTCGATGCCGCCCCGGGGCGGCTGCCGAAGAGCGTCGTACCGCTCGACTATACGGTCGCCGTGACACCGGACCTGGAGGCGAAGACGATCGCCGGCACCGAGTCGGTGACGCTGCGCTTTCGCGCCGCGACATCCGCGATGGTCTTCAACTCGCTGAACGAGCGCCTCGCCGACGTCCGCCTCGACGGCGCGCCCGTCGCCGCGACGGCGTCCGACGATGCACGGCAGCTGACCACCGTGAGACTCGCGGCCGAGGCGCCGGCGGGCACGCACACACTGACTTTTTCCTATACGGGCAAGCTCGAAACGCAGCCGCACGGCATGTTTCTGCAGCCGTATCTCAACCCCGAGGGCGTGCGCTCGGTCCTCCTGTCCACGAAAATGGAGAGCACCGATGCACGGCGCATGTTCCCCTGCTGGGACGAGCCGGCGTTTCGTGCGACGTTTGCGCTCACCATGACCGTGCCGGCCGCGTGGGCCACGATCTCGAACATGCCGGTCGCCGGGCGGGTGGTCAAAGGCGCGCTCGCGACCACGACCTTCCAGCGCACGCCGAAGATGCCGTCCTACCTGATTGAGTTCACCGGCGGGGACTTGGCCGCGGTGAGCGGCCGGGTGGGCGAAACCGCGCTCGGCATCTGGGCGATGCGCGGCCGCGAGTCGGACGGCGCGGTGGCGCTCGCCAACGCGCGCCAGATCCTCGCCGACTACAACGCGTATTTCGACTATCCCTTTCCGCTCCCCAAGCTCGACTCGATCGCGGTGCCCGGCGGTTTCTCGGGCGCGATGGAGAATTGGGGCGCGATTACCTACAACGATCAGCTGCTGCTGTACGGACCCTCGAGCACGCTCGCCGACCTTGAGACCGTCTACGCGGTGCAGGCGCACGAGATGGCGCACCAGTGGAACGGCGATCTAGTCACCATGGGGTGGTGGGACGACCTGTGGCTGAACGAGAGCTTCGCTTCGTGGCGCGGAGCGAAGGAAACCAACGAGCGCAATCCGGGCTGGAAATGGCGGGAGCAGCAGGACGCGGGCAAGGAGCGCGCGATGCGCGGCGACGCGCGTGCGTCCTCCCACCCGATCGAGCAGCACGTGGCCGATGAGCTGCAGGCGGCCAACGCCTTCGACGAGATCACCTATGACAAGGGTGAGGCGGTGCTGCGCATGCTCGAGGCGTACCTCGGGCCGGATGTGTTCCGCGACGGCATCCGCCGCTATATCCGTGCCAGGGCATACTCCAACGCCACCGCGGCGGATCTCTGGAGCGCACTCAGCGCGGCGAGCGGCCAGGATGTCGGTGCACTGGCGCGCGACTGGACCGAGCAGGCGGGGTTCCCTCTCGTCACGGTCAGCGCGCACTGTGCGGCGAGCGGCGCGCGCACGCTGACGCTGTCCGAGCAGCGCTTCCTGCTGAGCGGTAGCGATGCCGCCGCTGCCCGCTGGCGGGTGCCGCTGCGCATACGCGCAGGTCCCGGCGCACCGCGCGCCGTGCTTCTGACCCGTAACGGGCAGGAGGCACCGGCCGGCCGCTGCGACGAGACGCTGAGCGTCAACGCCGATGCGATCGGGTTCTATCGCGTCCAGTACGATGCCGCGACGCTCGCCATCGACACGCGTGCATTCGGCACGGTGCCGGACACCGACCGGATCGCGCTGCTCGACGATACCTGGGCTCTGGTGACGAACGGCGAGCAGGAACTGCGCGCCTATCTGGCGCTCGCCGGCGCGATGGGCGCCGATATGGACTCGCGCGCCTGGCAGCAGATCGCCGCGGCCCTCGGCGCGATCGAGAAAGACGAGCGCGGCAGCACGGGGCATGCCGCCTTCGCTGCCTTCGCACGCTCGGTCGTCAAGCCGGTTGCCGATCGCCTCGGCTGGGATCCTCGGCCCGGCGAGGGCCCCGACGTGCAGGAGCTTCGCCGCGCGCTGCTCGGCGACCTCGGCGCGTGGGGCGACCCGCAGGTGCAGCGCGAGGCGCTCAGCCGTTTCACGGCCTTCGTCGCCGACCGCAAGGCGATCGCGCCGGACGACCAGGAGCTCGTGCTCGACATCGTCGCCCGCGGCGCCGATGCCGCTACCTTCGATCAGCTGCATGCGATCGCCAGGAACGAGAAAGACGACAGCGCGCGGCGGCGCGACTTTCTGGCGCTGATGCGGGTCGGCGACGCGCGGCTCGCCGAGCGCGCCGCGCAGATCGCGCTATCGCCGGAGATCCCGCCGCAGGACGCGCTCACCCGACTGCGCCTGGTGGTTGCCCTGGCTGATCAGCATCCGGAGCTCTCCTGGGCGACGTTCACCACGAACGCGGATCTTCTGCTCTCCACCAATCCCAAGTACGCACCGCTCATCACGGCGCAGCAGGTCCCCGAGATCTACTGGAACGCGGTGGCGCCCGAGAAGCTCGAAGCCTGGGTGCGCTCGCGCGTGCCCGCCGAGATGTCGGTCAACGTCGAGCGCGGCATGGAGACGGCGCGCGCCAAGCGCGCCGAGCAGGTGCTGCTGGTGCGCGCAGCCGATGCCTGGCTCGCTACAGCGAACCGAACACCTTCCGGATGAGCGAGCTGGCCTGCCCGAGCGGGTTCTTGCGGATCGCTCGCTCTTCGTCGGCCATGCGGCTGAAGAGCCCGTCGAGTGCCTTCGCGGTCACGTAGTCGTCGAGATTGGCATCCTTCGAATCCATCAGCCCGAACTGCACCGCCTTGCCGGCCACCCGGTTGTACTCGTCGGCGAGCCGCAGCTTCGCAGTCGCGCTCGCCACGATCGGGCGAAACCTCTGCGTGAGCTGCGCGCTGGTGGTGCGACGGAAGTACTCGGTGCCGGCAGTATCGCCGCCGGTGAGGATGGCCTTGGCGTCCGACAGGGTCATGTTGTGCAGCGCCTGCCTGAAGACCGGCTTCGCCTGCGCCACGGCATTCTCCGCCGCATGATTCATCGTAGCGTGCAGGTTGTCCGTCTCGCCGCTCATGCCGATCATGCGCATCGCGCGGTCGGCCTTCTCGAGCGCGGGCGGCAACGGGATCGCCACCTTCGGGTCGTTGAGGAATCCGCCCGGCTTGCCGAGCTGCGCGACCGCGGTGTCGATGCCTTGCGAGAGCGCCGCATGCAGTCCGCCGGCGGCGTCCTGGGAGCTGAGGGCGGCGAGCGCGGCAGGGTCCGCGGCTGCGCCGCCCGCCCACAGCAGCGCGCCGAGGACTACCGGCGCCGCGCGCAGCCGCTGATTTGCCTGTTTGCTCATGTTGCACTCCCGCCGAAACCTGTCGCAGGCGTGAGTCTATCTTGAGTCAGAGCGAAACGGGCTTTGCCGCCATTGTGCGCCGCGAGCAGGGCCTGCGCCGCACGCTCGGCGCGGGCCGCATCGCCATGATCGCCATCGGCGGCGCCATCGGCACCGGGCTCTTCCTCGGCAGCGGCTTCGCCATCAGCCTCGCCGGGCCCGCGGTGCTGGTGAGCTACGCCATCGGAGCGGTGATCGCGCTGCTCCTCATGGGTTGCCTGGCGGAGATGACCGTTGCGCACCCGACCTCGGGCTCCTTCGGCGCCTACGCCGAGTACTACATCGGCCCGCTGGCCGGCTTCCTGGTGCGCTACGCCTATTGGACCAGCATCGTGCTCGCGGTCGGCACCGAGGTCACCGCGGTGGCGGTGTACATGCATTTCTGGTTCCCGACGCCGCCCGGCTGGTTGTGGATCGCGGCGTTCTCCGCGCTCCTCATCGGCATCAATGCGGTGAGCGTCGAGGTGTTCGGCGCGGTCGAGTACTGGTTCTCGGCGATCAAGGTCACCGCTATCGTGCTGTTCATCGCACTCGCGGCCTACATCATCTGGCGAGCGCCGCTCCTCGGCGTGGCCGGGGGCGGCGCCGGCGACAGCGCTCCCGGCTTCCACAACTACCTGCTCGGCGGCGGATTCTTTCCCAAGGGGCTGTGGGGCGCATGGGTTGCCGTCATCGTCGCGATCTTCAGCTATCTCAGCATCGAGATGATCGCGGTCGCGGCCGGTGAGGCCGCGCGGCCAGAGGTCGCCGTGGTCCGCGCGTTCCGCTCGACCGTGCTGCGGCTGATCCTGTTCTACCTGCTGACCCTGGCCCTGATCCTGGCCATCGTCCCCTGGACGCTCGCCGGCATCGACGAGAGCCCGTTCGTCAAGGTGATGCGTGCGCTGCGGGTGCCGGCCGCCGCCGGCATCTTCAACTTCGTCATCCTGGTCGCGGCGCTCTCGGCCATGAACAGCCAGCTCTACATCACGACGCGCATGATGTTCAGCCTGGCACGCGCGGGGTACGCGCCGCGCGGCTTCGGCGAGCTGAGCCGTCGCGGCGTACCGCTCTACTCGCTGCTGCTTTCCTCGATCGGCGTCGCGCTGGCGGTGGTGCTGAGCGTGATCGCGCCGCAGTCGTCGTTCATCCTGATGCTGGCGATCTCGGCGTTCGGCGCCATGTTCACCTGGATGATGATCTTCGTGACGCATTACCGCTTCCGGCGCGCCTGGAGCCGCGCCGCGGGCGCGCCG
This sequence comes from uncultured Gammaproteobacteria bacterium, assembly GCA_963844595.1. Lineage (GTDB taxonomy): Bacteria > Pseudomonadota > Gammaproteobacteria > Steroidobacterales > Steroidobacteraceae > 13-2-20CM-66-19. Next base: position 334,586 of record CAWJOW010000005.1, on the reverse strand, counting down.
CTGCGCTTTCGGATGGCGGGCTTCCCCGTGACGACGCTTGCGGGAGCCGCGCTCATGGCGGCGATTCTCGTGACCACGGCGTTCACGACGCCGTTTCGCATGACGCTGGTCTTCGGCATCCCTTATCTCGCGCTGCTCGCGCTGATTTATCTGATCCGCTATCGCTTTAGGTAGCGCCCTATCCAGTGTCGAGCCCGGGACGCTGCTGGATGAGCAGGGCGCGGCTCTATGGGTCATTAACCTGCCACACGAGCGGAGTTAAGCTGTGCACCCAACAAACGGAGGGCCCAAGTCATGAGCGTAAAAGCCATTCCCGCCGGCTATCACAGCGTGACCCCATACCTGATGGTGGAAGGCGCAGCCGATGCCATCGGGTTCTACAAGGATGTGTTCGGTGCCACCGAGTTGTTTCGCATGCCCGACGCCAAGGGCCGCATCGCGCACTCCGAGATCAGGATCGGCGACTCCGTGGTGATGCTCGCCGACACGCAGCCCACCACGACCTGCAAGAGCCCGCGCTCGCTCGGCGGCTCGAGCGTCGGACTGATGATCTACCTCGAGAACGTCGATACGGTATTTGCGCGCGCCATCAAGGCGGGCGGCAAATCACTGCGCCCGGTGACCAATCAGTTCTACGGCGATCGCTCCGGGACTCTCGAGGATCCGTTCGGGCATGTCTGGACGGTCGCGACGCACGTCGAGGACGTTGCCCCCGACGAGCTCGAGCGGCGCGCGCAGGCCGCGATGAAGAAACCGGCCGGCGATCACGCCGCCTGAGCCGCAGCGGCTCGGTGCCCGGCGCGGCTGCGCCGGGCACTTGCGCCGGGCCCCGACGCACCCGCATCATGACATTCTGATGATGAACAAGAGCCCGTAAAGGGCGCTCGGGGGGTAACTGCGCATCCGTCATCCGGCGGACAGCGCCCAGGTATGGTCTTCAACTCGCTCACCTTCGTGGTGTTCTTTGCGTGCGTGCTCGGCATGCACTCGCTGCCGCTCTCCTGGACGACGAAAAAAATCAACCTGCTGATCGCGAGCTACCTGTTCTACTCGGCGTGGAACCCGCCGTTCGTGATCCTGCTGTGGATCTCGACCGTGGTCGACTGGTACGCCGCGCAGGGGCTCGTGAAGGCGCGCCGCGAGGGGGCGCGCCACGCCTGGATGGCGGCTTCGGTGATCGCCAATCTCGGCATGCTGGGATTCTTCAAGTACGGGCAGTTCATGCTCGATAACTTCACGGCGCTCATGGCGGCGATCGGCATTGCCTATCACCCCGCGCACTACGACATCGTGCTGCCGGTCGGCATCTCCTTCTACACGTTCGCCACCATGTCGTACACGCTCGACGTGTACCTGCGGCGCGCATTGCCGGCGCAGAACCTGCTCGATTACGCGCTGTTCGTCACTTTCTTTCCGCACCTGGTGTCCGGCCCGATCATGCGTCCCACCGAGCTGGTGCCGCAGTTCGCGCAGCCGCGCCGGGCGAGCGCATCGCAGCTGCGCTTCGGGCTCGCGCTCATGACTCTCGGGCTGTTCAACAAGGTGGTGCTGGCCGACAGCTTCCTCGCACACATTGCCGAGCGCGTCTACGACGGCAGCAAGATCCCGGGAGCGCTGGACGCCTGGGCCGGAACACTCGCCTTCAGCGGCCAGATCTTCTGCGACTTCGCCGGCTACTCGACGACGGCGATCGGGGCGGCGCTGTGTCTGGGCTTCGCAATGCCCGATAACTTCCGCTTTCCTTACGCGGCGGTCGGCTTCACGGACTTCTGGCGGCGCTGGCACATCACGCTCTCCTCGTGGCTGCGCGACTACCTCTATATCCCGCTCGGCGGCAATCGCCATGGGCCCCGCCGCACCTACGCGGCACTCATGGCCACGATGCTCCTCGGGGGACTGTGGCACGGCGCGAACTGGACGTTCGTCGCCTGGGGCGGCCTGCACGGACTGTATCTCGGCGTCGAGCGCGCCTTGCGGGCGCGCTTCGCCGGCTACCGTCCGGGACCGGTCGTGTTCGTGGCGCTGGGACTCCTCACCTACACGCTGGTCAATGTGACCTGGGTGTTCTTCCGCGCCAAGACCTTCGGCAAGGCCTGGGTGGTGCTGCGCGGCATGGCCGGGCAGAACGGCACCGTCAAGCCGATCCTCGACTGGTTCAGCCTGATGGCGGTCGTCACCATCGTCGGCGGCCTGGTGCTGACCCACTGGCTGATGCGCGCGCGCACGCTCGAGTCCGTGATCGCGCGCGCGCCCGCGATCCTCGTGTGCGCCATCTGGGCGCTGCTTGCCTTCGCCATCATCATTGCCCAGGGGGAAGGCAATGCCTTCATCTATTTCCAGTTCTGACACCCTCGGCCGGGTGGCTGCGGGTGCGGCTCGCGAACGCGCCCCTGACGGGACGGCGGTGCGCGATCGCTACGCGCGGCAGACCGCGTCCGACCGTCCCGGAGTTGCGCAGCCGGTGCCGGTGCGGCCGGTGCCCGAGCAGCCCTGGGGCAGGATCCTCTTCGGCACGGTGGTGCTGCTGGCACTGCTGCTCGCCGGGTGGGAAGCGTACTGGCGTGGCTTCGGCGTCACGCCCAGCATCAAGAACACCTTCGGCCTGTGGGCGATCCAGCGCCGCCGCATCGACGCAGGCGAGGGCGATGCGACAGTGCTGCTCGGAGCGTCGCGCGTGTTTTTCGACCTGCAGTTGCCGGTGTGGGAGCGACTCGGCGGCAAGCGCCCGATTCAGCTGTCTTTCGAGGGTACTTCGCCGCTCCCGGCCCTGGAGGACCTCGCCGCCGATCCGCACTTCACCGGCCGCGTCCTGGTCGGAGTGGCACCGGACATTTTCTTCTCGGGCTATGAGTACCGCGGCGGCGCGCCAACGTACACGCGCAAGGAATCGCCGTCGCAGCGCGTCGGTCAATGGCTGTCGATGCACCTGGTCGAGCCGTACCTGGCATTCGACGACCCGGACTACGCACTGGAGACGGTGCTGGCGCGACAGCCGTGGCCGAAGCGCTCCGGCAAGCACTGGTTCACCGAGGTGCGCAAGCTCGCCGACAGCGAAGCGGACCGCAACTCGCATCTGTGGAGCAAGGTGGCGAGCGACGCGCAATACCGCGAGCTGGCACGCAGCATCTGGCGGGAGGGTTTCGCGCCATCGGGGGATCCGCCGCCGGATGAGCTGAAGAAGACGATCGGCGAGCAGATCGCGCGTGCCGCCCGGGTGGTCGCCAGATTACGGGCCCGCGGCGTCGAGGTACTGTTCGTGCGCATGCCGAGTGCGGGTGAGTACCTGGCGTACGAGAACCGGCTGTTCCCACGCGCGAAGACCTGGGACGCACTGCTCGCGGCCACCGGTGCGCCGGGCATCCATTTCGAGGATTACCCGCAGCTGCAGGGCTACTACCTCCCGGAGTGGTCGCACATGACCCAATCCGAGGGGGAGCGCTTCACAGCCGCGCTTTACGACATCGTGGAGCGTAATTTCTGGGGGCCGAGGGCCGCCGCCGCGGCGGCCGGGGCGCCCCGCCCCGTCGCGCGCGCGCATTAGGTCTCACGAGGGATTCTTCACCCAGCCGCGCGGCTTGCGGTTGAACCCCACCTGCACGTCGACCTGCTTTTTGCCGCAACGGCAGCGGAATCTCGCGATGATCCTCGCCAGCGGCTCGTCCCAGCCGGCGCGGCAATGGCGCGCGAGAAACGCCGGCGTCAGCTCGCGCGAGTGCCGGCAGCTGCGGCACGTCGCGACGACGACGTAGTCGCCGAAGTGATCGCGCAGCCGCTCGATCGAGCTCCACGGCAGCATGATTCCTAGTGTGAGCAACGCGCGCGCCGCGCGTCCATCCAGTGCTAGAGTGCAGGCGATACTGTTTTAAAGTGCCGCCTGCTTCATAAGTCCGTGTGCGGTAAATACATCCTGGCCCAGGCGGCGAAGGCCGAGCGTGCACTGGGCATTCAGCGCTCGCGCTGGGACTACCCGCTGAGCTATCGCGTGCTGCCGACCGAGCAGGTGCCGGTCGCGGCGCTCGCCTCCGGCGAGCGCGAGGCGACGATGATGCGCTGGGGGCTGATCCCGTGGTGGGCGCGCGGCGTGCCCCTCAAGGCCTCGACTATCAACGCGACCGTCGAGCGCGTCGAGACGGCGCCCGCCTACCGCGACGCCTGGGAACGCAGGCAGCGCTGTATTTTTCCCATGGGCGGCTTCTACGAGCCGCACGTGAACACCGACGGGTCCCGCGATCAGTACTTCGTGCGTCTCGTCGACGACGAGGTGTTGGGAGTAGCGGGACTCTGGGATCGCACGCGGCGGCCTGACGGCTCGTACGTGTTCTCGTGCACGCTCATCACGGTGCCCGCGAATCGCCTGCTCGCCGAGGTGCACAACGCGAAGGAGCGCATGCCGGCGATTCTCGCTCCCGCCGACTACGCCGCTTGGCTCGGCGGCGAGCACGCGCAGGCGCTGGCGCTGCTGAAGTCCTGGCCGGACCAGGGGCTCACCGCCTGGCAGGTGAGCCGCCGCGTCAACAGCCCGAAGCTGCCGAACGACGCGAGCCTGATCGAGCCGCTCCCGGCCTGACGGCCGGGGGCGGGGCGTTCAGAACTTCTGCGAGATCTCGATCCCGAAGGTTCGCGGCTGCGCCGGCGCGATGTACACCTGATTGTCCACCTGCGGATTGGTCGCGTTGAAGCGCGACAGCTGCGCGAGCTTGTTGGTCACATTGGTGACGAAAAACTGTACGGTGGACTTGCCATTCTGGGCGCCGGCCGTCATATCGAGCATCCCATACGCCGGCTGCATGCCGATAACGTTCGACTCGGGCACGATCAGCGTGGACGACGTCTGGCTCTGGTAGACGTACGCCGCCTGCCAGTACGGCGACCAGTTGTTGGTCGGCGCAAAGGTATAGCGGGCCACGATGTTGCCCTTGAATTTCGGCGCGGTCGGCAGATTGGTCCCGGCGGGCGCCTGCGGGCCGACCCACATGTATTCGCCTCCCGGGTCCTTGACGGCTCCGGGGAAATCAAAAGCGAAGTACATCTTTGCCGCCGGACAGCTGGTCACGCCAATCACGCCGCAGTAATTCTGCGTGAGGTAGCCGTCGAGCAGGGTTGCGTTGAGGCTCAACATCAGGTTGTCGGTCGGCAGCCACTGGAGGTCGTTCTCCCAGCCCTTGATGACGGCATTGCCGCCGTTGGCGATGGCGGTGATGCTGGGAGGCACCAGGAAGGAGAACTGGAAGTTGTTCCAGTTCTCCCAGAACAGCGCCCCGTTGTAACGCAGCCGATGATCCGCCGACTGAGTTTTCCAGCCGAGCTCGTAGTTCTGCAGATAGTCGGGCGCGTAGGTCGGGACGGGCTGTCCCGGCGCAAGGCTCACGCGGTCGACGCCACCGGGTCGGAAGCCCTTCGAGTAGGTGAAGTACACCAACGCGTCGGGAGTGGCCTTGTAGGTCAGCGTGGCCTTGGGGACGCTGCCGGAGGCGCTGACCTCGCTATTGAGGTCGGTGCAGGGTGCGAACTGCGTACTGGGGAGCCCGGCGGCTCCGGAGAAGCAGCCATTACCGAAATAGTTCGCTGAATACCCGAAGAAGCCCTGCAGCGAGTTGTCGTAGTGGTAGTAGCGGTAGCCGCCGGTGAGCGACCACTGCTGGGTGATGTCCCAGGTCGCCTGGATGAACGCTGCCTTGTCGCGGTCGACGCGCTGTTCGTCGGTAAGCCAGATCGTATTGCCGAAGTTGGGAATCGAAAAGTAATCGGCGAACCCGCAGCAATTGGGGCTCGCACCGCCGCCGTTCCCGCCGAAGATGCTGACCGGGTCGTAGCCCGGCATGGTGTAGTCCTGCCAGATGTTGTGCAGCTGGCGCTCGACGAAGACGCCGAACGTCGCCCTCACGGGCTTGTCCGCCGGCGTACTGATGCGAAACTCGTTGCTCCATTTCTCGAAGTCGCCGCCGCCGATCACGAACTCCTGCGGCATGATCGGGCTCCCGGGGCCGACGCACGCGGTCGGGGTGCCCGATCCCTTCGGAGCGTTGCCAAGCCAGCACGCTCCCGAGCCGTACGACCGGTCGTAGAACTCCGAGTAGTCGCTGTAGTCGGCGATCGTGTGCGAGGTGCGCTTGAAGTAGCCGACGGCATCCACGATATCGAAGCCGTTGACCTTACCCTCCACCGTCAGGCTGGTGAGGTACCAGGAGTCGGTGGTGCTCTCCGGGCCAAAGTGCGCTATGTCGAGATCGCCCACGGCCGGGTCGTAGCCGAAGAAGCCCCTGGTGGTCAGATCCTGCGCAACGATGCCGGGAGTCACCGTCCAGTTGTCGTTGAGGTCCAACTTGAGCGCCGCACGGCCGCCGCGGTAGATCGCGGTGTTGTAGTCGTTCGACGCCCACGGAGCGTTGGTGATCGAGCCGGCGCCGATCGTGGTGGGAGTGGGGCACGGTGCGGTCGTGCCCTGGCCGGTGCCGAGGCTCCAGGTGCCGGCCGGCTGACCCGCCCAGGTCGGGAAGGTGCGCACGCCATTGACGATGCAGGCGTTCGCGTCCGTGCCCTGGACGTTGTTGATGTAACCGGGATCCTGCTCGATCCAGCCCACGAGGCGTACCGCCGCCCAGGACGCAAGCGGGATGTTGACGAAGCCTTCGGCCTCATAGCCGCTGCCGCCGTCCTGCACCTTCTCGCCTTTCACGTCGTAGCCGGCCAGGAACTGCGTCGGATCGGGCTTGTTGGTGATGAGGCGGATGGTGCCGGACTCCGAGCTTGCGCCGAACAGCGTGCCCTGCGGTCCTTCCAGGATCTCGACCCGCTGCATGTCATACATATGCATATCCACGGTGCCGTCGATGGTGGTCACCGGGATCTCGTCGAGGTAGGTCCCCACGGTCGGCTGCGAGCCGGAGTGATTGCCGTCGCCGCCGCTCACCACGCCGCGGATGAACGTGTGCGAGCTGCCGGGCTCGGCGTTACCACCCTCGCTGGAGCCCACCGAGCGCTGAGCCTCGACACTCGCGGCGTACTTCACGTAGTCGTCGAGGCTGACGATACCCAGCTGGTCGAGCTTCTCGCTGTCGAGTACCTGGATGCTGATGGGGACGGTCTGCAGATTTTCGACGCGCTTCTGCGCGGTGACGACGACCTCCTGCAGACCGGTCGTGCTGGTTCCTGCCGATGGCTGCGCCGCAGTGCCCGCCTGCTGGGCATAGGCCACCGGCACTGCCGCCAGTAGCGCTGATGCAACAGGAATCCCGCTGCGCAGGAACGATCCGCGTCCGCGGGCCTGGGTTCGCGCCAATTTGCGCCGTCGACTACGTGTCATTGCCTGAACTCCCCCTGATATGCCGCTTGTGGTACGCGCGCAGCTCTGGCTGCCAAGCCTACTTGAAGCGAATCGATTTTCAAGAAGCGGATCGAGCTTCAGAGCCCGGCGGGGACTGCCGGATATGCCGTCAGGACCGGCCCCAGCGCCGCCTTGAGCGGATCGAGCCACGGCTCGAAGTGTCGCCACTGTTCAAGTCCCTCGCGGAAGATGGGCTGGCGGACCTGCTCGGAGCTCGCGGTGCGCACGGCGCGCTCGTTCTCGTAGAACCGCAGGCACCGGTCCTCGAACGGCAGTCCGCAATGCTCGAGCAGCCGTCGGACCTCCCCCTCGGTGTCGTCGATCAGCCGCTCGTAGAACACCCGATGCACGCGCCCCGGCAGCACTGCATCGAAATGCGCCATGAGTCCGACGTAGTCCTGATAGTAATGCCCGAGGTCCCCGAGGCCGTAAGTGAAGCTCTGGCCGCGCACGAAGTGCTGCTTGAAGCAGGAGAAGCAGCAGCCGAGCGGATGACGCCGGGCGTCGATGATGCGGGCGTTCGGCAGGATCAGTTGAATGAGTCCGACATAGAGGCAGTTGTTCGGCATCTTATCGATGAAGAAGGGGGCATCGGTCCTGCGCACCGTCCGGGTGCGGGCGAGGTAACGCTCGCCGAGCTCGCGCAGCCGGGCCGGCGTCAAGGCGGCCACCGCCGAAAGAAAGCCGCCGGTCGCGTCGGTGGCGTCGCGCCCGGCGAGTTCGCGGGCGATCAGCGGGATATCGGGCAGTTCCATGGTCCCCTCGACCCGGGAGTGGCTCGCCAGGATCTGCTCGATGAGGGTCGAACCCGAGCGCGGCAGGCCGACGACGAAGATCGGATCCCCGGCTGGAACCCCGCAGCCGGTGCGTGCGGCGAAGAACTCCGCGGTAAAGAGCTCCTGCGAGCGACGCACGAAACGTGAGTTGTCGTCGGCGCTGTAGAGGTGCCGCTGCCGGCGCAGGGCGTTGCCGCGCGCGTAGTGCACGAAGGACTCCTCCCAGTGCGCCGCGTCCTCAAGGGCCTTGGCGAGCGCAAACTCGAAGTGCCATCGATCCTCGTCGGCGAGGGTCTCACGCGCGAGCGCCGCGCGCAGCGCGCTCATATCGGCGTCCGAGAAACGAAAGGTCTTGAGGTTGGCGAGGCTCCACCACGCCTCGCCGAGGGTGGGCTCCATGCTGATCGCACGTCGATAAGCCGCGATGCTGTCATCCGCCCGGCCGGCCGTCTTCAACGAGTTCCCGTAACTCATCCACACTTTCGGCTGCTGCGGGAACTCCTTGAGCACCGCCTCGTAAATGCGGATGGAGCCGTGGTAGTCACCGAGATTGGCCAGCACGGCGGCGTGCAGGTTGCGATAGCCTGGATTGCGGGGCTCCTTCGCGAGCAGACGCTCCACCTCCGGCAGCGCCTGATCTGCCTTGCCCTGGCGGTTGAGCACAATGGCGTAGTTGTGGCGAGCCGCATCGAAGCTCGGCGCGAGGCCGAGACAGCGCTCGAGAAGCTCCTGCGCATCCGGGTAGCGCCGCAGACGCGCCGCGATCTCCGCCAGCATGCGCAGCGCCGCCACGTCGGTCGGGTGTCGCTCGAGATGGGTACGCAGTTGCGCCTCGGCGCGCGGCAGGTCATTTCGGACCAAAGCGGCGGCCGGCTCCCGCAGGCGCGGATCCTTGGCTGCGGCGGCCTCGAGGTAGCGCGCCCGCGCCTCGTCGGCGCCGCCGGCATCGCCCTGCACGTCGAGCTGGTCGGCCAGCAGCCGCCACCCATCCGGCGAATCGGGCTTCAGGAGCAGCGCGCATCTTAACGAGGCGACCGCCTCGTCCGCGCGGCCCGCCTCACCGAGCGCGGCCCCCAGCTCCAGGTGCACCGGCGCAGCCTCCGGCTGCTCGCGCGCCAGCGGTGCCAGCAGCTCGAGCGCGGCCTGAGTCTGTCCGGCGATACGCCGGGCGGCGCCCAGGATCAACCGCGCGCGCGGGTGCCCCGGAGTCACCTTCAGGACCTCGAGCGCCTGCTCGGCGGCCAGGCGCGGGTCCCTGGCCAGCAGCCGCGTGGCATGCGCGAGCGCTACGTCGAGCGTTCCAACTGGCTCAGATGCTCCGGTCACGACTCGAGGTCCTCGGCAGTGCTGTCGCGCATGGTGACACCCGCGTGTATGTTCTACGATAGCCGTACAAGAACAAAGGGACGTCGTTCGTGGGCCGCTACCGACGCTACATCATTGCAGCCGGGGTCGTCGTCGTGCTCGTCGGCGCGTACGCGGCTGCCGGCTTTCTGGCCGTGCCGTACTTCGCGCGGCGGGCGGCCGTCGATTTCGTGCGCACGCACTATGGACGCACGCTCAGCGTCGGCGCGATCCACTTCAATCCCTTCAGCCTCAACCTCGATATCACCGGCCTGTCGCTGCCGGATGCCGACGGCCAGCGCCTGCTCGCCTTCGACCGGCTGCATGTCGGGGTCGCGCCCGCGAGCCTCTGGCACCTGGCGGCGGACTTCAGGGAGATTGTCCTCGAGCAGCCGTACGCGCGCGTCGTGGTGCGCCCCGACGGGGCGCTCAACCTCGCCGATCTCGGCAAGGGCTTTCCGCCCGCGCCGACGCCGCAGAAACCCTCCGCCCCCATGCGCCTCATCATTCACCACCTCGCGGTGGTCGGCGGCACGACGACGTTCGAGGACCGCACGCACCCGACGCCCTTTCGTGCGGAGCTCAAGCCCATCGCCTTCGAGCTCCGGGACTTCAGCACCACCGGCCGCACCGGCAACGACTATGCGTTGAGTGCGGCGTCCTCAGCGGGCGAGCGCCTGCTCTGGAGCGGCACGGTGCAGCTGGCGCCGCTCAGCTCGCGTGGGCAGTTCGAGATCGCCGATCTGCGGGCGCGGACGCTCTGGACCTACCTGCGCGCCAGCCTGCCGTTCGAGATCGACTCGGGCATGATCGGCCTCAAGGGAGATTACCGGCTCGGCTCCGGCGCCGGTCCGCTGGCGCTCGAGGTCGACGTGCACGACACGACGGTGACGGACCTCAGGATAAAGCCACGCTCGGGAAACGCGGACTACGTGGCATTGAAGCGCATCGACGTCGCGGGGACGCGGCTCGACATGGCGGCGCGCCGGGTCGAGGTGGCCAAAGTGCAGCTCTCGGGCGGGGACATCCAGGCGTGGATGAGTGAGCAGGGCCGACTCAACCTGCTCGACCTGATCACGCCCGCCGCCCCTGGCGCTGCGAGCACCGGCGCCACGGATCCTGCGACCCGGGACGATCCGAAGTCGGCGTGGACGATCTCGGCTCCCGACATCGGGATCGAGGGCCTGAGGATCTCGGCCGAGGACCGGCGGGTGAGGCCCGCAGCGACTCTGGTCGTCGAGCCGCTCGATCTGCACGTCGCAGGCTTCAGCACCTCGCCCGGCGATACGCTGGATGTGACGCTCGATGCGGTCGTCAACTCTGCGGGCAAGCTCGCCGCCAAAGCGCGGATCACGCCCGCGACCGACGCCCTCACGGCGCACATCGAGGCCGCGCATCTGCCGCTGCCGGCGCTGCAGCCCTACCTCACGCACTACACCGCCATGACGCTGCGCGCGGGCGAGCTCGGGCTGAAATTCGACGTCGAGCGCCACGCGGACGGCTCGCTCGATGCGCGCGGCAATACCGTGATCCGCAACCTCAGCACGGTCGACAACGCGCTCAAACTGGACTTCATCAAGTGGAAGGAGCTGCGCCTCGCGGACCTGGACTTCCGCTCGCAGCCCCTCGGTCTGCGCATCGGCAGCGTCACGACGGTCGAGCCCTATGTGCGCATGATCGTCGAGGCGAACCAGACGACCAACATCAAGGAAATCCTCACACCGCCGGGCACCCCGGGCGCGCGCGCCGCGAGCCCGCCGCAGGGCCCGAAATCCCCTCCGCCAGCGAACGGCAGGAAGCGGGCAGCAGCCCCGGCAGCGCCCGCCGCGCCGGCAGCGCCTCTGACTCCATTTCCCGTTGCCATCGGCGCCGTGCGCGTGGCGAACGGTGCCGCGAACTACACCGACCTGTGGATCAAGCCGAGCTTCACGCTCAACATGCAGGCCCTGAACGGCACCATCAAGGGACTGTCGTCGAATCCTGCGTCGCGCGCCACGGTGCAGCTCAAAGGCAGCGTCGAGCGCTATTCGCCGGTCAGTATCTCCGGCGACGTCAACCTGCTGTCGGCGGCGCTCTATACCGACATCACCATGGGCGTGAAGGATCTCGACCTGACCATCGTCAACCCGTACTCCGGTCACTTCGCCGGCTACCGCATCAACAAGGGCAAGCTGACGCTCGATGTCTCCTACAAGATCGATCAGCGCAAGCTGAACGCCGCACAGCACTTCGTCATCGACCAGCTCGAGCTCGGCGACCGCGTCGACAGCCCCGACGCCGTGCATCTGCCGCTGAAGATCGCGGTGGCGCTCCTCAAGGATCGCAACGGCGTCATCGACCTGAACCTGCCGATGACCGGCAGTCTCGACGATCCGCACTTCAGCATCTGGCCGCTGGTGTGGAAGGCGCTGGCCAACGTGATCGTCAAGGCCGCCACCGCGCCCTTTGCGCTGCTCGGCCATCTGGTCGGCCACGGCGAGCACATGAACATCGTCGAGTTCTCCGCCGGCAGTGCCGCGCTCGACAAGCCGGCGCAGGATCAGCTCGCGGGACTCGCCAAGGCGCTCGAGCAGCGCCCGCAGCTGAAGCTCGATGTGCCGATGGTCTCATCGAAGGCCGTCGACGGGGCGCAGCTGGCGCAGGCGCGCCTGCAGCAGGAGCTGCTGGCGCGCGTGGCCGGGACGCGCGAGGGGAAGAAGCATCCCGACACGGCAGGCGAGGCGGCGCTCGCCGATCCGCAACAGCACTTCAGGCTGCTGGTGGAGCAGTTTCACGCGGATCTCGGCAAACAGGCGCCGCTGCCGCCGGCGGCGCTCGACGTCGAGGGCGCGAAGCGCGGCGAGACGCCGTCCTACGATGCGGCGGTCACCGCGCTCGACGCGGCGCTCGTCGCGCACCTGCAGCCGCAGCCCGGCGATCTCGAGGCGCTCGGCAAGCAGCGTGCCCAGAACATTCAGCAGGTGCTGCTCGACGGCGGACAGATCGATCCCGGGCGCGTGTTCATCGTCAATGCGCCGCCGAAGCCCGACAGCGGCGACAAAGTGAACGTGGAGCTCGCTCTCAGGTGACGCTCCATGGAGAATGAGCCCATGCAGAGCCAACACGACCGTGGAGCACGCTTCCGCGCCCTGCACGCGAGCGGGACGTTCGTGATTCCGAACGTCTGGGACGGCGCTTCAGCCTGCCTCATGGCAGGCATGGGCTTCAGCGCACTCGCTACCTCGAGCGGCGCGTGCGCGGCGACCTATGGGGCGGTCGACGGCGGCATCACGCGCGAGCAGGCACTCGCACACGCGCGCACGATCGTCGCGGCGACCGACCGGCCGGTGTCCGCCGATCTCGAGCAGGGCTTCGGCGATGAGCCCGCGGTGGTCGCCGAAACCATCCGCCTGGCGGCCGCGGCCGGGCTGGTCGGCGGCTCGATCGAGGATGCGAGCGGCAATGAGCGGGCGCCGATCTACGGCTTTGCGCAGGCCGTCGAGCGGGTGTCCGCGGCGGTGGCGGCAGCACGGGCGCTGCCGTTTCCGTTCACGCTCACGGCGCGTGCCGAGAACTTTGTGCATGACCGGGCGGATCTCGATGACACGGTGCGCAGGCTCCAGGCCTTCGAGGGCGCCGGTGCGGACGTGCTGTTCGCGCCCGGCCTGCCGGATCTCGCCGCAGTCCGCACCGTCTGCAGTGCGCTCGCCAGGCCCGTCAACTTCATGGTGGGGATCCGCGGGCGCTCCTTCAGCGTCGCGGAGCTCGCCGCCGCCGGCGTGCGCCGCATCAGCCTCTCGACTTCGCTGTATCGCGCGGCGATCACGGGATTGCGCGCCGCGGCGCGCGAGGTGCAGGAGTCGGGGACCTTCGGCTACCTCGACACCCTCATGAGCGGAGCGGAGCTCGAGCGCTTCCTGACCGGCTAGCCGCGCCGCTTGCGGCTGCGGCGGATGGCGCGCGCCGCCGCCGGCCAGCCGAGATCACGCGCGGCGTAATGGGCGAGCGTGCGGCTGCGCAGGTCGACCGTGACCGAGTCGTCGGGAGTCTTGGCGACGCCGCCGTCGCTCGCCGGGTGGTACTCGATGCGCAGCTGCGCCGCGCTCACCGTCAGGCGCAGGTAGCCGTAGTGCAGGCAGTCGTAGTTCTCGAGCACGATCCGGTCGGTGCCCGGGCCCGCTGCCTGGATCACCTGCGGCGCGCGCAGCGGTGGGGAGCCTGCCTTCACCAGCGGCACGAGGTTGTGGCCGCCGTTGCCGCAGACCAGGTAGGGGATTTCCTGACCGCCGGGACGCGTGCGGGTGAAGCGCTGGTAATTGTGCGCGTGCCCGCAGAGCACCGCGTGGGGCCAGACGGAGGCCGCGGAGCAGATGCGGTCGATCTGCGCCTGCATGGCAGCGCTCCAGCCGCGCGCACCGGCGCTGTAGGCGGGATGATGGTGAGCGATGAGGAGCGCGCCCGAGTAGCCCTCGCGCTTGACGCGCGCCAGGGCCGTGCGCAGGTAGGTCTCCTGCGAGTCGCCGATGCCGCGGTCGGCGATCACCCCCGGGTCCTCGAGCGTGTTGCTGTAGAGCGCGAGGATGCGCGCGAACGGCGCCTCGAAGGTGAAGAACACGCCGGGCTGGATCTGCGCGGTGCGTGACAGGCCGCCGGCATCCGGGGTGACCACGAAGCCGGTGGCGCAGAAGTTGCGCAGGTAGGCGCCCAGGCTCGCCGCGTGCGCGAGCGGCGAGACCATGCCGTCGTGGTTGCCGGCGAGCGCGAGCACCGGCGCGGGATAGTTGCGGTAGGGCTCGTAGAACTGGTCGTAGTAGTACTGCGCTTCGCCAAAGCTGTAGACGATGTCACCGAGCAGCAGGGCAAACTGCGGCACCTCGGCCGGCGTGCTCTCCTGGAAGTCCCCGACCATCTTGTCGGTCACCAGGCTCTGGGTGGCCGGCCCGCGCGTGCTGCCGCAGTCGCCGGTGGCGTGGAACACCAGCTGGCCGCGCCTGGTGATCGCGCTGGCGGTGGCGCCGTCGCCGCCGAGCACCTGGGTGAGCGTGAGGCGCGGCTCCGGCACGCCGCGCGGTGATGGAAACGGCAGCGGCGCGATCTTGTGCTCGCGGTTGAGCTCGTCGATCTCCTTGTAGGCCGGGGCATCGGACAGGTGCCGTACGCGAAACAGGGTCGGATCGGGCGTCGGCTCGGGTTCGGCGAACACCGGGTCGGTCAGTTCCCGCTGCCTCCTCTTGCCGGCCACGGCAGCTGCCTCAGGCGCCTGCGCGCCGCGCCTGGTGATGCACGTTCGGCAGCAGCACCGTGAGCAGTCCGATGAGCGGCAGGAAGGCGCACATCTGGTAGATGAAGGGGACACCGGCGGTGTCGGCGAGCTTGCCAAGGACTGCCGCGCCGACGCTGCCCATACCGAAGGCCAGCCCGAAGAACAGCCCCGCCACCGTGCCGGTGCGCCCGGGCAGCAGGTCCTGCGCGTAGACCACGATCGCGGGGAATGCGGAGGCGAGGATCATCCCGATCGGCACCGTGAGCACGCCGGTCCAGAAGAGGCTCGCGTGCGGCAACAGCAGCGTGAAGGGCAGCACCCCGAGGATCGACACCCAGATGATGTATTTGCTGCCGAAGCGGTCGCCCAGCGGTCCGCCGATCATGCCGCCGACCGCGGCGGAGGCGAGGAAGACGAACAGGTGCAGCTGCGCACTGCGCACCGATACGTGGAAGGTCTCGATCAGATAGAACGTGTAGTAGCTGCTGATGCTCGCGAGGTAGAAAAA
Organism: uncultured Gammaproteobacteria bacterium; assembly: GCA_963844595.1. GTDB lineage: Bacteria > Pseudomonadota > Gammaproteobacteria > Steroidobacterales > Steroidobacteraceae > 13-2-20CM-66-19. Next base: position 319,392 of record CAWJOW010000005.1, on the reverse strand, counting down.
CTTGGAGAAGATGAGCAGCAGCAGCACGATGAGCGCGATCCGTACGTGCCGCGGCGGATGAGCCACGGTCGCATGACCGGTGGCGTGCTGCAACCGCATCACGCCGTGCGTCTTGTACCAGTGGCCGACGTTGAACAGCACGAACATGCCGAGCAGCGCGACCAGGGAGAACCACGCCACGCTCGACTGCCCGAAAGGCAGCACGATGAAGGCCGCCAGCAGCGGACCGGCCGCGGAGCCGAAATTGCCGCCCACCTGGAATATCGACTGCGCCAGCCCGTGCTTGCCGCCGGAGGCCATGCGCGCGACGCGCGAGGACTCGGGGTGGAATACCGAGGAACCGGTACCGACGAGCGCCGCGGCTATGAGCAGCAGGCCGAAGGTGGGCGCGAACGCGAGCAGCAGCAGGCCGGCGAGCGTGAAGCCCATGCCGATGGCGAGCGAGTAGGGCAGCGGGCGGCGGTCGGCGAATGCGCCGATGAGCGGCTGCAGGAGCGAGGCGGTGAACTGGAAAGTGAAGGTGAGAAGTCCGATCTGGCCGAAGCTCAGCCGGTACGAGCTCTTCAGCATCGGGTAGAGCGCCGGCAGGAGCGACTGCATCATGTCGTTCAGCAGATGACAGAAGCTGATGGCCGCGAGGACGCTGACGACGGTGCGCCCGGCGCTGCCGGCGGCGCGCACGGCCTGGGCCGATTGATTCAAAGCGCGGAGTCTCCTTTGCTTAAGACCCACTGTGCCCGATTCGGGCCGGGAAGCCTATCTCCCCAAAGTGCGACCTGCCTCCGGTTCACGCATGGCACAATGTCCTGGGGGGTATGCGTATGCGGGATCTCACCGAAGGGCCGATCGTCCGGCAGCTGATCGTCATGGCAGCGCCGATCGCGATCGGCATGTTGTTCCAGACGCTGTACTACCTCGTCGACCTGTACTTCGTCGCCCACCTCGGTGATGCCGTGATCGCCGGCGTCAGCACTGCCGGCACCGTGATGTTCGTGATGCTGGCCCTCACCCAGATGCTGGGGGTCGGTACCGTGGCGCTGGTCGCGCAGGCGGTGGGGCGCAAGGACCAGGCCGGGGCCAACCTGATCTTCAACCAGTCGGTCGTGCTGTCGGCGATCTGCGGGGTGTTGACGCTGCTCGCGGGGCTGCTGTTCAGCGGCGCCTACGTGCGTCTCATGGCAGCCGATCATGCGGCTGCCGCGGCCGGCACGGCCTACCTGTACGCGTACACGCCGGGGCTCGCGCTGCAGTTCGCGCTGGTTGCGCTCGGCTCGGCGCTGCGCGGCACTGGCATCGTGAAGCCGACCATGATGGTGCAGATGCTGACGGTGATCGTGAACACGATCCTTGCGCCGGTGCTGATTGCCGGCTGGGGGACTCACCACCCGCTGGGTGCGGCGGGCGCGGGGCTCGCAAGCAGCATCGCGGTCGCTTTCGGCGTGGTGCTGCTGTGGATCTACTTTGCGCGCCTCGAGCACTACGTGCAGCTGCACCCCGGCCTGTGGCGACCGCGCGCCGACGTCATCCGCCGTATCCTCGGCGTCGGTCTGCCCGCCGGGGGCGAGTTTTTCATGATGTTCCTGATCGTCGGCTTCATCTACTGGATCATCCGCGGCTTCGGGCCCGGTGCCCAGGCGGGCTTCGGGATCGGCGGACGGGTCATGCAGGCGCTGTTCCTGCCGGTGATGGCACTCGCGTTCGCCGCCGCGCCGGTTGCGGGTCAGAATTTCGGCGCGCGGCACTTCGAGCGCGTGCGCCAGACGTTCCGGGCCGCCGCGCTCCTGGGCTCCGTGCTGATGCTGGCGATCACGCTGCTCTGCCAGGTACGGTCGGAATGGTTCGTCGAGGCCTTCAGCCGCCAGCCCGACGTGCTCGCGGTCGGCGTGCCATATCTCCGCATCATCTCCTGGAACTTCATCGCCACCGGGTTGGTGTTCACGTGCTCGGGCGTGTTCCAGGCGCTCGGCAACACCGTGCCGTCACTCCTCAGCTCGGCTTCGCGCCTGCTCACCTTCGTGCTGCCCGTGCTGCTTCTCTCCACGCTGCCGCACTTCACGCTCAATGAGGTCTGGTATCTGTCGGTGGCGAGCGTCACGCTGCAGGCACTCACGAGCCTCGCGCTGCTGCAGCGGGAATTCCGCCGCAAGCTCGCGCCACCGCCGGCCGCGGCCGGCGGCCCGATGGTGACCCCCGCGACCTGAGCCGCGCTGCCGCGGCTGGCCGGCTACTTCGGCTCGCTGCCCGGATGCGGGTCGGCGAGCGGGAACGTCTGCGCCGGGTGCGCCGGGGTGGTCGTCGCAGCCGGGGCCGCAGCGCCGGTCGGCGCCGCCGACGCCTGGCGCTCGGTGCCGGTACTGGTGGAGACCGCCGCCAGGAAGCGCTGCGCCGACTGGTCGTCGCTGCGCACCGCGCCCGACATGATGTCCGCAGCCGGCACTCCGGGCTTGTGATAGAAGTCCGCGTTCGCGGAGTCGTCGATGGTGATGGCCGAGCCGTCGAGGGCGACGCCGACGAAGGCGCCGCGGCTGCGCGAGTAGGAGTAGACCTCCGCCTTGAAGCCGGCATCCGTGGCGGCCGATGCCTGCCGCCCGACCGGTCCGGCGGCGACCGAGGCGTCCGCGCCGAGGGTGACCTTGCCGCCGTTGATGCCCTCGACGCCCTTCGGCGTGGTGAATACCAGCACGACGTCCGTCGCCTGCACGCCGAACTGCAGCCCGAAGCTGCCGCCCGTCATGGTGATGAACATCGGGCTGGTGAAGCGGCCGCTCCGGTCACGCACGATCAGCACGCCGTGACCGCGGCGGCCACCGAAGAACCAGGCGATCTTGTCCATGTCGGGAATGACGGCGATGCCGTAGGCGCGCTCGAGCAGCCGGTCCGGAATCGCCTCGTCGCGCGAGCCACGGAAGTCCCTGAGGACCTGGCTCGCCGTCAGCAGGCGCGCTTCCTCGCGCGCCTGGGCGTGTGCGCCGGCCGCGGCGGTGGCGAGCACCAATCCGGCGAGCGCTGTAAACAGGGTAGTGCGGATGCGCATGGATGATATCCCCTCCATTTTCACGGGCCCGTCGCCGCGTACCGACAGGCGGGGCGCGGCCCGGCTGTGCAGCTTAGCGCAGTCGCGTCGGTAAAGCGCGGCGCAGGCGGGCGCTGCTCGCGCGGTCCGGCGTTCAGCCGCTGTTCAGCTCCTGCGGCCGCTCAGAACCACACCGAGACGAATGCCTCGAAGATGGTCGCATCGAGATGATAGAGCGGCTCGTTGCCCGCGCCGTAGACACCCGCGAGCAGAGCGTTACGGTAGTCGCTGTAGTCGATGAACATGCGATCGACACGCAGGCTGGCGCTGCTCTTGTGGATCCACGGCACCTTCGGGATGTCGAACTCGTACGACGCGCCGAAGCCCGCAGTGTAGCTCTCGAAGGCGGCCAGCTCGCGGTCGCGTGCCTCGTAGTTCTGGTAGTCGGCGCGCGGGAACAGGTCACTGAAGAAGCTGGCGTGGCTCTGCGTGTAGTAGCGCAGGTTGGTGTCGAACACCCAGCGGTGCCACACCGGCAGCGTATAGCCGAGCTCGAAGGTGTCGCCGACCACCGCCCAGGTGTCGTGGTAGTAGCGGTACTGCGCGGTGAGCGCGGCGCGCCACGGCAGGTAGTACTTCACCAGCACGGAGGCGGCATTGCTGGTGCGCGTGTTGGGGTACACCTGGGGCGCGAGCGTGAATCCCAGGCCGCCCGGGGACAGGTAGCGGATCTCGCGGTAGGGGTTGGCGAGATAGCCCTGGTCGGTATCGATCTCGTAGTTGAGGTCGAGGAGCATGTTACGCGTGATGATCTGGCTGACGCCGAAGGTATAGCCGCGGTGATCGGCCTGCTGGTGGAACGTCGGGTCGTTGATGATGTCGGGACAATAGGTGCCGTCCGGGTGCGGCGCGTTGCAGATGTCGCGGTAGATGCGGTCCCAGGCGCGCTTGTAGCCGAGCGTCACCGTGGTGAGGTCGCCGAACATGTCCTGGCTGACCGAGTAGTAGGTCGTGTCGGCCCTGTAGTCCGGCTCGACGCTGTTGATGTAGCCGACGCTGTAGGTGGTCTTGCCGTGCAGATATTCGGCGCCGATGCTCTTCTGCTTGCGGATCTCGTGGTAGGGGCTCGCCGACAGCCGCACGTCGATCGAGGCGCTCGAGATCATGTCCTCGTAGTAATTGCCGGTGAACGACAGGCTGTCGCCGACCTTCTTGCGGATCAGGACCGAGGGCCCCTCGACGGTGATGCCACCGCCCGAGTACGAGTGGTACATGACGTCCGCCTCGTCCTCGGGCAACACGCCGCTCAACGCCGGACCGGCGCTGATGCACAGCGCCAGCAGCGTGCGCGTGAAGGGCGACAGCGCGGGCCGGTGCGCGCCGCCGGGCGCCGCCCCCGTCACGCGCGCCCCCCCGCACGCCGTCAGTTGCATCCGCAGCCGCCGCCGACCGCGCCGGTCGCACCGTGGGAGCCCTCGCGCGTCTCGAACATGTGGTCGAGGTAGGTGGCCGAGACGGAGTTGCGGCTCAGGGACATGATGGGATCGGCGAGGTGCTCGCGCTCGTACGGCTTCACCCACGGCTGCACCGGGGTGCAGCCCGCGAGCAGCAGTGTCACAGCGGCGAGCCACAGCGCCGCCTGCAGGGCGGGGGCACGCGCGCGCTCGGATCGACGGCCCATATGCGTTGCCTACTCGCGCACCAGCGCCCGGATACTGTCGAGGTACTCGTTCTCGTCGCCGGGCTTGTAGCCCCGGTGCAGCATGCGCACCCGGCCGGCGCGATCGATGATCACCGTGCTCGGCATACCCTCGACATCGTACAGCCTGCTCACCTTGCTCTCTTTATCATAAAGAATCGGAAAGCTCACGGGTGTCGCCTTCAGCCAGTCGTTCGCGGCGTTCGAGTCGGGCTCGACGTTCACCCCGAGGAGCACGAAGCCGAGCTTGTTGTACTTCTCGTAGATGCTTTCGAGCAACGGCATCTCCTGGCGGCACGGCCCGCACCAGCTCGCCCAGAAGTTCAGCATCACGACGTCGCCCTTGTACTGCGCCAGGCTGACGTCGTGACCGCTGCGCGCGCCCAGCGTGAACTGCGGGGCCGGCTGGCCGGTGGGGTCGGCGAGCGCCGGCAACGCGATGCTCAGCGCGGCGAGCAGCGCCGGAATTCGGTTCTTCATGATGCGTTCCTCATGACTAGAAGAAGACGGTCGTGCCAATGCGCGCCTCGATGTTGTTGGTGAGTTTGGTGTAGCCCAGTATGCTCGACTGAAACACGCGGTCCTCGACCGTGACGTGGAACGCGAGCCAGTCTCTGGGCACGATGCGGTAGCCGGCACCAAAGTTCACCGTGAACTTCGTATCGCCGGCGAAATCGGTGGAGCCGATGCCGCCGAGCAGATAGAAGGCGCTCGTCATGGCGACGCCCCGACCGATGAAGGCCTCGCCCGGCAGGAAGTTGTAGCCCAGCGACAGATCGTAATACGTGAAGCGCCTCTCAGACCCGGTAAGCAGCGGGGCGCTGCCGCTCAGGACCTCGTAGCTCGTGAGTCCGCCGTGGGAGCGGCCGGCTTCCGCCTGGAAGAAGAAGTCCTCGGTGATGTGATAGGCGGCGGTGATGCCGTAGACCGGATTGACGCCGAAGTCCTCGATGGACAGGGCACCGTAGTCCACGCCGAGCTCGATGTTCGAGCTGTGGATGCCGGGCACCTTCACCTGGCGCCGCTCGACCTGCGGCTCGATCACCCGCGGCGGAGCACCTTCGGTCGTCTGGTCGTCGGCGGGGGCGGAGTTCTGCGCGCTGGCCGGCGGGTTGCCCGAGGTGCCGGCCGCGTGGCGCTGCTGGTACCAGTTGCGCACCGAGGCGCAGCCCTCGAGCGCGGCGAGCGCGGCGATCAGAAGAAGAACGCGAATCCCGCTTTCCATTCGTCTGCTTCCTCGTTCTGGTTGCGCGTCGTGAAGATGTAATGGGCCTTGTATTCGGCGCGCAGGAAGAAGCGCCGCGTGAGGTAGAAGCGGATGCCGCCGCCGACGTACGCGGTCGGCTCGCTGCGGTCGGTGGGCTGTACGAGGGTCGCCTTGGGCTCGGTATGCACCGTGCCGATGCCCAGCATCAGGAACGGCGACCAGCGCGACTCGGGCAGGATCACGTGCGTCAGGCCGAGATCGCCGGTCTCACCGTTGGAGTAGCGGCCGAGGAACTGGCCGACGGCGGCCTCGATCGCCATCTGCGAGTTGAGCGACACGGAATAGTAGGCGGAGATCAGGTTGGCGCCGCCGTAGGCACCGGCGAACATACCCATCTCGTAGCGGTGCGAGGTGAAGCCGGCGCGATCGCCGACGTCGAATCTGAAGGGCGAGCCGTCGGCGAGAGTGAGCTGCTGCATGTCGTGCTGCGAGGCCCAGCCCTCGACGCCGCGCCCGGTGCGCACCTTGAACCAGTCGGTGCGGCGGAACAGTACGTCGATGCTCTCATCGCGCGGCACGACGTGGAACACCGGGTAGCCGCGGCCGGGGCCGGTATGCAGCTCCAGGTACGGCTGCGTGACGAACAGCTGCAGGTACTCGCGCGCGCCGGCCGCGGCCGGCGCCAGCAGCCACGTCAGCACCACGGCGGCGGCAACGCCTGCGCGGGAAGCGCGGCGGCCCGGCGGAGCGCAGTGCTCAGTTGACCGGAACGGCTGGATCGAACGGGTTGTTGAAGTACTGTGCGCCAATATCCAGCCATTCCGACAGCAGACGAAGCTCGTCCGGCGTCATCCAGCCCGCATGCTGGCCGTTGGGCCCGAACGTCGCGAAGAACTGCGCGGACTGTGCGCCGTTGGCGCTGCCCGCGTTCATGAAGGGACCGACCGACGGCCCGGGCTGACCCATGATAACTGTGTTGTGGGGGAACAGCAGCTGCACGTAGGAGATGAATTCCTGCGGGACGGTGTTCGAGGCGGTGCTGGTCAGATCGAGGTTCGCCGCGGGCACCGGCGTGGTGCCGGAGGGCGTCGAATTGTGGCAGCCGGCCTGCGAGCAGGTCTCGTTCACCGTCGCACCGTTCACCATGACCGGGCGCGCCGCGTCCCACAACGGCTGGATGTGCTTGGGGTAGTTGATGATGGTGAGGCAGTTCGAGGCCCAGGTGGTCTCGCACAGCGCGCTGGTCGGGTTCTGGATCGGCTGCGTCGGGCTGATGTAGCTGTAGTCGATCGGCGTGCCGAGGTTGGCGGCCGGTACCTGCGCCGGGTCGTCCCACACGTCGGTGTAGAGCACGTCCATGGTCGGCTGCATCTGCAGGCACGGCGGGGTGTCAGTGGCGCAGCTCACCGCCGCGCGTGCCTCCGCCATCGTCTCGCCCGCCGAAGTCGGCACGAAGCCGCCGGCGGTCGCGCCGAGCGTGTGCGGGAAGGGCACACCGGCCGCGGCCGCGCCCGCCCAGGCCGGGGCGAACAGCCCGTCGCGACCGTGCGATTTCCCATTGGTGCCGCCCTGCGGCAGGTGACAGCCGTTGCAGCTGACCACCTCGCCCGGGATCAGTTTTAGCCACACGCCCTGCGGCGGCCGGCTGCCGAGGCGGCGCGCGTTGGCATCGAGGATGCTGACGCGGAAGGCGACGTCGGCCGGCACTTCGATGCGCACCGACCCGTCCGGCTCGATGGGCGCGTAGCCCATGATCTGCATCATGTAGTTGCTGGCACCGAAGGCGGCGCCGGAGAGGTTCACGACCGTCTGATCGGGGATCGACACCGGCTTCTCCAGGCGGATGAAGCGCGCCGGCCGCGAGCTCACCGGAGTCTGCGCCGCATCGGCGACGCCCGCGACGTTGGGCACTGCGGTGTCGACGCCGTCGATGTCGTAGACACTCCTTATATCTATGACGCCGACCCCGGCGTTCACCCAGTTCTGGTTGAGGGTTACCCCCGGGACCTGGTCGAGGATGATGTTCTGCAGCGCGCGGGGAGCGGCGGGCACCACGTCGGTCACCATCACGCCCTCGACCGGCTGCATCACCGGCAGCATGGTGTCGTTGGCGGGATCGAGTATCCAGACGCTGTAGAGCGGCAGCGCCGCTGTCGCGTTGGGCGCTGCGAGCGCGCTCGGGGTGCACGGTACGATCGTCGGCGGCGTCTGCGTCTGATCGAGCAGCTGGCACTCCGACCAGCTGACCAGGATGCGGCCGGTGCCGTCCCAGAGCGGGTAGGCCGAGTTGAAGCGCCCGCCAGGCGAGGGTCCCGGGATGGTGTAGACGTCGTTGGTGCTGACCGCCGTCTGCGCCGGGCCCTTGAGCCCCGGGTAGGCGAGCAGCGGCTGGGTGTTCTCCACGTACTGCGTGCCGTCGATCTGCACCAGGTTGCCGCCATCGTCGACGTCGGTGTACTGGCGGATCAGCGCGAGGATGTTGCCATTCTGCATCTCGTGCGGATGCACGAACTCGACCACGGTGCCGTTGCTGCCGGTCAGGTGGCTGTTGGCGCCGTAGTAGAGCTGCGTGTCGGTGCCGTCCGGGTTGGCCGAGTACAGCGACATCTGGTCCTTGCCGCCCGGAGCGTCGTCCCAGCGGCTCCAGAGCACCCGCCCGCTCATCAGCACGGTAGCGTCGCGGTCGTGGCTCTGGTTGAAGGAGATCTGATGGATGTCGGTACCGTCGGCATTCATGACCTCGAGCACGAACGCCGGCTCGACCCGCGCCTCGTCCTGGTAGGAGAACTGCGGGAACCCCTCGTTGAGCAGTATGCCCTGCGACTCGGTCTGGCGCGTGCTCGAGAACACGATGCGCCCGTCCGGCAGGAAGTGCGGTGAGACGTCGTTGACGGTTGCCGGGTCCGGATCGATCGACGGGTCGATCACCGGGCTCAGGGTGTCGGTCGCGATGACGTACTGCCAGATGCGCCAGCACGGCGGGTCCTTCGACTGCTGATTCATGCTGAGCGGTCCGCGCATGGCGAACAGCACCGTGCTGCCGTCGGCGGACACGTCGACGTCCTTGACGTCGTAGAGCGCGCCGGCGGTGATGCGGCTCGTGATGTTGGTTTCAAGCGCGCTCGGCGAGGCGCTGGCCCGCTCGTAGAGATCGGCGTGCGGCACCAGGTCGCGCAGGACGCGCAGATCGTCCTGCACCAGGTTGCCGGCGGTATCGGTCGGCACCATGCGCTTGACGTAGAAGATCGGGTAGTTGACGGTCGCCGGATCGCCCGACTGGCTGTTGGCGATGTTGACGCTGCCGTAACCGCCTGCGCCGCTGCCACTGCAGCCCGCCACGGCCGCCGCCAGCAGCAGCACCACGCCGGCGCCGCCGGCGCGTTTCCGCTGCCGCAGCAACCGTGCCCGCCACCAGCACCACTCCCTCATGAAGAAACTCCGCAGGCGTTCCCGCGTGCCTTCGCCGCGTGCCAATGTAACGTAATTCGCTGGCCTGATAATTACTTTTCCCATGCGGCAATCCGTCACGGTAGAGGTACACACAGCGTGCTTAGCTCCCCGGGCGAGCACGGCAGTCTGCGCAGACGCTACTAGGTAACGGGCGGCAGGTACGGCCGCCGTGATGCGGCTCGCAGTTTGCCGAGCGCCGGCCCCGCTGTTGCACAAACTTCGAAGAATGTCGCCGGCAAGCGACGTCAGGGCCGTGAGACATCCGGGGACAGGGTTTGCGCGCCGTATAGTGCGGCTCGCGCATCGGCAGTCAGGGAGTTCACGAGCGCCATGAGTGTCATGACAGACAACGGCAACGCCGGTCTCCGCCGCGGACGCAGCGCCGCGGCGCGCGCGATTTCGCTGAGCGCGCTGCTGCTCGCGGCGCAACTGCCCGTACCGGCGCTCGCCGGTCCCAACGAGCAGGCGAAGCGCATCTACGAGCGCATCGCCGGCGTGCCGCCCTCGGCGGCGGACCTGCAGACGATGGTCAACGACATCAACGGCCAGAGCGGCCAGGCCGGCCTGCTGGCGGCGGCGACTTACGCCACCAACGCCCGGACCTTCTACGACGTGACGCTGAAGAACTTCAGCATGCCGTGGACCAACCGCGACCAGACCGTGTTTGCGCCTCTCAACGACTACGTCGCGACAGTGATCGGCATGGTGCGCGACAACGTGCCGTTCAACACGGCGCTGTCGGCCGATATTCTCTATGTCAGCAATGCTTCCGGGCTGCCGGCCGCATCGATCGCCAACAACAACCATTACGCCACTGCCGAGGCCGACGGCGTCAACCTGATGTCGACGCTGGTGAAGACCATGCAGTCGTCCGTCTACGGCATACCGACCGCTGCTACCGCCGGACTGATCACCACGCGCGGCGCGGCCAGCGCCTTCTTTATCAACGGCACCAACCGCGCGATGTTCCGCTTCACGATGATCAACCAGTTCTGCAACGACATGCCGGCGCTGATGGACACCACGCGTCCCTCGGACCGCATCCGTCAGGACGTGGCGCGCTCGCCGGGCGGCGACAGCCAGATCTTCCTCACCAACTGCGTCGGCTGCCACAGCGGCATGGATCCGATGGTGCAGGCGTTTGCGTACTACAACTTCAACGCCACCACCGGCGCGATGGTCTACACGCCCGGTGAGGTGCAGCCGAAGTACCTGATCAATGCGACCAACTTCCCGTACGGCTTCATAACGCCCGACGACAGCTGGTCGAACCGCTGGCGCACCGGCCCGAACGCCGCGCTCGGCTGGGGGGCCGGCAGCGGCAGCGGCAGCGGCGCCAAGTCACTCGGCCAGGAGCTCGCCTCGAGCCGGACGTTCGCGCAGTGTCAGGTGCAGAAGGTCTTCCAGGCGGTGTGCTTCCGCGTGCCACAGAACGCGACCGACCTCGCAACCGTCGCCTCGCTCACCTCCAGCTTCACCTCTGACGGCTACAACCTGAAGACGGTGTTTCAGCAGGCGGCTGCCGCCTGTCCCGGGTCGTAAGGGAGCAGCGCCATGCACGCGATGACGCACGCCATGTATACCGCCAGTCACAGCGCCGCACGCATGCTGCGCGCCGCCGCGCTCGCCGCGGCCCTTGCCGCGCTCGCTGCCTGCAGCTCATCCGGCGGCACCGGGGTCTCGGTCAACCAGGTGGCTTCGCCGCCCAGCGCTACGCAGACCTATACCGGACCGCCGGCGCAGAACGCCGACATCCTCGCCTTCCAGAACAACCTCTGGGTCAACATCATTCCTTCCGACCGCTGCGGCGGCTGCCACCACCAGGGCGGGCAGTCACCCCAGTTCGCGCGCTCGGATAACGTCAATCTCGCCTACCAGGCGGCCGGCCCGCTGGTCGACCTCACCAACCCGAGCCAGTCGACGCTCGTGCTGCGGGTCGGCGGCGGCCACAACTGCTGGGTCGCGGATCCTTCGGCGTGCGCCGCAACCATGCTGCAGTGGATCACGAACTGGCTCGGCCAGGGCTCCGGGTCCCTCACCACCGTGACGCTGGTGCCGCCGCCGGTGCAGGCGGCGGGCGGTGGCAAGCAGTTCCCGGCCGATCCGACCGTCGGTAATCCGAGCTACGAGAGCACGATCTACCCGCTGGTGACCAAGTTCTGCTCCGGCTGCCACAACCCGACCTCGAGCAGCCCGCAGCAGCCGTACTTCGCCGACCCGAACCTGGCCGACATCGATGCGGCGTATCTTGCGGCGCAGCCGAAGATCGACCTGGCGCAGCCCAACCAGTCGCGCTTCTACCAGCGCCTCGCGGACGATTTCCACCACTGCTGGGCGACGCCGACCTCCAACGGCGCGCCCGATTGTCCGGGAAGCGCCGCAACGATGCTCGCGGCGATCACCGCGTTCGCCAACGGCATCCCGGTGACGCCCATCAATCCGAGTCTCGTGGTATCGAACGCCACGACGCTCGAGCAGGGCACGATCGCCGCCGGCGGCAGCCGCTACGAGGGCTCGATCATCGCCAAGTACATGTTCGAGACCGGCCAGGGCTCGACCGCCTACGACACCAGCGGCGTTACGCCGGAGGCTGACCTGACCCTCTCGGGCAACGTTACCTGGTCGAGCGCCTGGGGCCTGATCTTCGCTCAGGGCGGCGCGGCGCAGGCCTCGACGAGCGCCAGCCAGAAATTCGCCACCATGATCCAGTCGACCGGCGAGTACTCGATCGAGGTGTGGGCGGCGCCCGCCAACGTCACCCAGACCAATTCCTGGATCGTCAGCTACTCCGGCAGCAACACGACGCGCAACATGACGCTCGGCCAGGCGGTCGATCAGTACGAGGGCTTCACGCGCAGCTCCGCCACCAACACCGGCGGCACCCCGCCGCTCGTGACCACGACGGCGAACGGCGCGGCGCAGGCGGCGATGCAGCACATCGTCCTCACCTACGATCCGATCAACGGCCAGAAGATCTACGTCAACGGCCAGTGGACCGGTGACAAGGACCCATCCCCGGGCGGCTCGCTCGCCAACTGGGACAGCACCTTCGCGCTGGTGCTCGGTAACGAGACCACCGGGCAGCGCCAGTGGCAGGGCCTGGTCCAGTTCGTCGCCGTCTACAACACCGCGCTGACGCCGGCGCAGGTGGCGCAGAACTTCGCGGCCGGCGTCGGCCAGAAGTACTACCTGCTGTTCGGCGTGAGCCAGCTCACCGGCGTGGCACAGTCGTATGTGCTGTTCACTGCGATGCAATACGACAACTACAGCTACCTGTTCTACCAGCCGAAGTTCATCAGCCTGGCGACGAACGCCGCGATCCCGGGCAACCTGCAGCTCGCCGGCATCCGCATCGGCGTCAACGGCCAGCTCGCGCCCACGGGACAGTCGTTCTCGACGATCGACACGACGCTCGGCGGCACGAACTACAACGCCACCAACGGCCAGCTGCTGTCGTCCGAGGGCACGGTGATCCCGGTGCAGCTCGGCCCGGCCAATGACCTGTTCTTCCTGCAGTTCGACCAGCTGGGCAGCCACAGCTACGTCCTGCCGGATCCGGCCGGCACACCGGTCGCGCCGGTGCCGAACAGCACGCCGCAGCCCGACTTCGGCGTCGCCACCTACGAGCGCGTCAACCGCTCGCTCTCACGCATCACCGGTGTCGCGATCACCGACCCGGTGGTGTTCGCGCTGTTCAACACCTCGGAGCAGTCGATGCCCTCGACGCCGCAGATCTCGTCGTTCCTCGCCTCGGAGCAGACCGCGATCTCGGAGCTCGCCAACGCCTACTGCGGCGAGCTGGTGGCCTCGCAGACCCTGCGCGATGCGTTCTTCGGCACCGGCCTGGATGCGAGCCTCACCGCTTCCGCATCGGGTTTCTTCGGCGCGAGCGGCAGCTCGCAGCGCGCCATCCTGATCAACGCACTGCTCAACAACGCCGTGGGCTCCAACAGCGGCGTGTACGTGCTGCCGGCTTCGGCCACCGCGGTGCAGGGCGAGGTCGACAACCTGATCACGCTGATCACCGGGCCGCAATCGCCCGAACCCACGGCCACCGTGAGCCAGACGGCCGTCGCCGCCTGCACCGCGGTGCTCGGCAGCGCAGTCGTCACCCTTCAGTAACGGGGATGAGGAGACGCTAGGACCATGCTCATTCGCAAGCCGCCCCCCAGACCCCACCGGCCCGGCACACCCTTCCGGCACGAGAACCATCCGCGGCCGGTGACGCGCCGCGACTTTCTCGCCGCGGGCTTCCTCGGCGCACAGGGCATGGTCATCGGACCGGCGTGGCTCGGCGCGCTGCTGCGCTCCGGCAAGGCCAACGCCGGCCTGGCCACCGACATCCAGGCGCTGACCGGGGCCGGCCAGTGCAACATCCCGGCCGGCTCGGCGGGCCTGCCCTTCATCTGCTTCGACCTCGCGGGAGGAGCCAACCTGGTCGGCTCCGAGGCGCTGGTCGGGGTGCAGGGCGGCCAGGCCAACTTTCTCTCGACCGCCGGCTTCAACAAGCTCGGCGTGCCCGGCAACATGGTGCCGTCCGCGTCGGCCTTCGTGAGCAGTGCGCTCGGACTCCTGTGGCACTCCGACGGCGCCATCCTCCGCGGTATCCTCACCAAGGCGACGACGCCCGCCACCACCGCCAACACCAACGGCGCGGTGGTCCCGGCGATGTCGCAGAACGACACCGCGGCCAACACCATCAACCCGATCTACGGCATCGCCATGGCCGGCGCCAAGGGCTCGGTGCTGAACCTGATCGGAACCGAATCCTCGCTCTCGGGCGGCAACTCGGCGCCGCTCATGTACACCGTCAATGCGGCGCTGCAACCGGCCACCATCGCGCAGCCCTCCGATGCGGTCGCGCTCGCGCCGGTGCCCCCGGGCGGCACGGTGGACCCGCTGGCGCTCACCGAGCTCGAATCCCAGGCGCGCATCACCGGCGGCGTCAACGCCTACCAGGGCAGCAGCTCGACCGGCAGCGAGTTCACGGGCGTCCTGACTGACCCGAGCGGCAGCACGCCGGGCGTGCAGCTCTACCCGGGCGCCGGCAACGCGCAGATCGATGCGGCGCTCAAGAACCAGGTGCGCTGCGCCTATGTGGGCTCGTCCAACACCGCCAACATCTTTGCCGCGGGTCCCGCCGGGCTCGATCCCACGCAGGATCCGCTCATCGTGAGCGGCAGCACGCCGATCTTCACGGCCGCGGACTTCACTGACCCGGACGTGCAGATGACCGCTTCTGTCATGAAGCTGGTGATCGACGGCTACGCCGGCGCCGGCACGATCGCGCTCGGCTCCTTCGACTACCACGACGGCACGCGCGCCACCGGCGAGACGCGCAATTTCCAGGCGGGGCAGATGATCGGCGCCGTGCTCGAATACGCCCAGCGCAAGAACACGCCGGTCATGATCCAGATCATGAGCGACGGCTCGCTCTCGGCCAACAGCACGGTCGACACCAGTGCCGCCGGACGCGACAAGCTCGGCTGGCAGGGCGACAACTCCTCGGTGGCGGCCACCGTGTTCCTTGTCTACAGCCCCAAGGGGCGCCCGGCGCTGCGCAACGGCGTGGCGGGCCAGCAGATCGGCTACTTCAGCTCCGACGGCTCGGTCGTGGTCACCTCGAGCCCCGCGGCGAATTCCGTGAACCAGATCCCGGAGCTCATCATCCTCAACTACATGGGCCTGATGGGCACGGACCCGCAGTTCATGACACTGTTCCCGCAGCAGGGGCTCGGGCCGGCGTCTGCGCTCGCGGCCATGACGGTCTTCGAGCCGATCATCTGAGGCGCGCGGCAACGCCGCGCGCCCGGTAAAGAGCTCGCGCTGTCGCCCGTCGCCGACGCCGCCCGCAGTGCGGCGCAGTGCCGGAATTCCCGGCTGCTTCGTTGACAGTCTCGCGTGCGCTGTGCGAGGGTCTCGTGCGCTTGCGCGCGAGCTCGCCTCCATAGCCCGAAGGATCCTGCTTGAGCCTGCAACGGTCGAAGACCTACGCGGCGCGAGGCGCGAAATCACGCGCGCGCCTCGCTGCCGGGCGCTGCGCGGCGCTGGCGCTGGCTGCCGCGGGCACGGTGGCGGCGGCCGCCGCGCCCGGCTACGGGCTCCTCGATCAGGCCGCACCCGATTTCACGCTGCGCGCCGCGGCTGGCAGCAACGTGCGCCTTTCCGAGCATCGCGGCGAGGTCGTCGTGGTGAGCTTCTGGAGCACCGGCTGCGGCGGTTGCCGTGCGCAGCTCACGGCGCTCAACCGCAGTCTCGGCACCTACGCCTCGGCCGGGCTCGCGGTGTACGGCGTCGGCGTCGACGACGATCCGGTGCGGGCGGCGGAATACGCGCGCGATGTGCGCGTGAAATTTCCGATGCTCCTCGATCCTTCCAAGGCGGTGGCGCGCAACTACCAGGTCGACACTCTTCCAATGACCGTGCTCATCGATCGCGGTGGAGTGATCCGCAGCGTGGTGCGCGAATACAACCGCGCGAGCGAGGCTCTTTATCTGCAGCAGCTGCGCGTGCTGCTGAACGAATGACGGGAACCATCATGCGTTATCCTCAAGCCGATCGCATTGCGGGCGCCTCAAGCCCGCGCCGCCGCCTCGCGCCCGCCGCGCTGCTCCTGTGCTGCTGCGCGCTGGCGGCAGTCGCACCGGTGGCGCACGCCGCTCAGGCTGCGGCCACACCCCAGGCCGCCCCCGCATCCCAGCCTGCGCCGGCCGCGTCCGCGCAGGCCCCCGGGGCTGCGCCGCCGCCGGCGATGCCGTCCGCCGCTGCCGCCGCGCCGAACGCGCCAGTCGACACCCGCGGCGTCGACGAGCAGGTGCAGGGCCTGAAGAAGGATGTCGTCGATCTCAACAAGGAGCTGTTCATCCTGCAGGAAGAGCTGCTGTTTCCCGCGAATACGCAGGTGGCGGTGTTCCTGTCGGTGGACGTCGGTGACTTTTTCGCGCTCGACTCGGTGCAGCTGAAGATCGACAACAAGGAGGTCATCAACTACCTCTACACGCCGCGCGAGGTCGACGCGCTGCTCAAGGGCGGCGTGCAGCGCCTGTACGTCGGTAACCTGAAGGTCGGCACGCACGAGCTGGTGGCATTCTTCGACGGCAAGGGCCCGAACGACCGCCCCTACAAGCGCGGCGCCTCCATCAAGTTCGAGAAGGGGATCGGCGCGAAGTACCTGGAGCTGAAGATCGACGACCGCCAGAGAAAGCTCCAGCCGGAGTTCGAGATCAAGGACTGGGAGTAGTCTTGCGCACGCGCCTCGTCCTGCTGGCTGGCGCGCTCGCCGCGGCGCTCGGCGTGGCGGCGCCCGCCAACGCCCGCCGCCACGACCCCGAGAAGCTTCCCGAGACGCGCGTCCACGATCTGCACTACGGCGACGTGCTCTTCTATTACTTCCAGGACCAACCGGCAAGCGACTTCGAGGCGCTCACCCGGCTGCTGGCCTACGAGCACTGGAAGCGCATGCCGCACCACGCCGACGAGGCGGCGCTGCTCAAGGCCGGCCTGTACCTGCAGCTCGGTATGCACAACGAGGCCGGCCGGCTGTTCGCGCAGCTGCTCACCAACGACGTGCCGACCGGGGTGCGCAACCGCGCCTGGTTCTACCTGGCGCAGGTCTGGTACGAGCGCGGCTACCTGGACCGGGCCGCCGATGCCCTGCAACGTGTCAACGGCCGCATGTCGCCGGAGCTCGAATCGCGCAAGGAGCTGTTGTTCGGCAACGTGCTGATTCATCAGGGCCGCCTCGACGAGGCGATCCAGCTGCTGTCGGCCTGGCGCGGTACCGATGCCTGGTCGGCGTACGCGCGCTTCAATCTCGGCGTCGCGCTGGCGCGTGACAAGCGCCTGAACGAGGCCGCCCCGCTTCTTACGCTGGTCGGCACCATGCCGGCGCGCACCGAGGAGCAGCTGGCGCTGCGAGACCGCGCCAATCTCGCGCTCGGGTTCGCCTGCCTGCAGAGCAACGATCCGGCGGGGGCACGCCCGGCGCTCGAGCGCGTGCGGCTGAACGGCCCGTATTCCAACAAGGCGTTGCTCGGCACCGGCTGGGCGGACGCCGCCCTCGGGGACTACCAGCGCGCGCTCAACCCATGGATGGAGCTGCGCGGCCGCAACGTGCTCGATGCGGCGGTGCAGGAGTCGTACCTCGCGGTGCCATACGCCTTCAGCAAGCTGAACGCCAACGCACAGTCGGTCCAGTACTACGAGTCCGCGGTGCAGTCCTTCGACACCGAGAACGCGCGCCTCGATGCCGCGATCGGTCGCGTGCGCTCCGGCGGCATGCTGGACGAGGTGCTCGCGAAGGACCGCACGGCGAGCGCACCCAGCGGCTGGCTGCAGCAGCTGCGCGACCTGCCCGACGAGCCGGAATCGCGCTACCTGTACACGGTGCTGGCCGGCTACGACTTCCAGGACGGTCTCAACAACTACCGCGACCTCAAATACCTCGGCGGCGTGCTGGGGCGCTGGGACGACAGCATGCAGGCCTTCCAGGACATGATCGGCACGCGTGAGCGCGCCTACGCCGAGCGGCTGCCGCGGGTGGATGCGCTGCTGGCCTCGAACGCCGTCGGCGCGCTCGAGCAGCGTGACGTCGAGCTCACCGGCCGGCTGCACATCGTCGAGTCGCAGCACGACGTTGGCGCGCTCGGCACCGACGAAGAACGCGACCAGTGGGTGCGCATCCAGCGCGTCGAGGCGGCACTCAGCGGCGCTCCCGACACCCCTGATAACGCCGACCTGCGCGAGCGGCTGACGCTCGTCAAGGGCGTGCTGTACTTCCGTTTGAACGACGCCTTCAACGCGCGGCTCTGGCAGGAGCACCGCTCGTTACGCGATCTGGATCTCGCGCTGCGCGAGGCGCAGAGCCGCTGGATCCGCGTCGAGCAGGCACGCAAGAGCATGCCGCTGAATACGGGCGAGTTCGCCGAGCGCGCCGCCGCGCTCAAATCGCGCATCGAGGAGCTGCAGACGCGCCTGGCCTCGCTCGAGGATAAGCAGCGCGACTACCTCGCGCAGATCGCCATCCAGGAGTTGCGCGAGGAGCAGTCGCGGCTCGCGGCGTATCAGGTGCAGGCGCGCTTCGCGCTCGCCACCATGTATGACCGGGCGGCCGCCGGCGGCGCCCCGCAGTCGCAGCCCGCCCCGCAGACGCCGCCGACCCCGCAGACGCCGTCTTCACCGGAGACGCCGAGGTGAGAGGGGCGACCGGCTCCGGGCTCGTGCTGCTGGCGGTGCTGCTTGGCGCCGGCGATCGTGCCCACGCGCAATCCGGCCAGGCCGGCACCATCGGCGGTCTGAACTGGCGCCCGGTCGAGGTACATCGCGACACGCTCGCCAGTCCGAGCGTCGCGAAGGCCATGGAGAACTACCGCCGCTTCCTCGAGCTGCAGAACACCGACCCGCGGCTGCGCGCGGAAGCGATGCGACGACTCGGCGATCTGAACCTCGACGCCGGCGAGATGCAGCACATGCAGGACGAGGTCACCGCCACAGATCTGCAGGGGGCCGAGGCCATCCGGCTGTACTCGACGCTGCTGAAGGCCTACCCCGACTATGCGCGCAACGACGCGGTGCTCTATCAGCTGGCGCGCGCCTACGAGGTCACCGGTCAGCCCGACCCCGCGCTCGCCACTCTCGATGAGATCGTGCGGCGTTATCCGGACACCCCCGAGCTTGCCGAGGTGCAGTTCCGCCGCGGCGAGCTGTTGTTCTCCGGCAAACGCTACCCCGAGGCCGAGCGGGCCTACGCCGCGGTGATCGCGCGCGGACAGCACTCCGGCTTCTACCAGCAGGCCCTCTACAAGCACGGCTGGTCGCTGTTCAAGGAGTCGCGAGCCGAGGACGGCCTGCCGTCCTTCGGCGCAGTGCTCGACCTGGAGCTCGGTTCGCTCGGCAGCGGCCGCGGCGGCGTGCCGCTCGAGAGCCTGAAGCGCGCCGACCGCGAGCTGGTCGGGGACACGCTGCGCGTCATGAGCATCACCTTCTCCTACAACGACGGTGCCGCCTCGCTCGAGAAGTATCTGCAGGCGCACGGCCAGCGCGCCTACGAGTACCTGCTCTATCAGCGGCTCGGCGACCTGTACGTCGACAAGCAGCGTTTCCAGGACGCCGCCGCGACCTACCGCGCCTACGTGGCGCGTGATCCCTACACCGACCAGGCGCCGAACCTCGCCAACGCCGCGATCGAGGCCTACGGCAACGGGGGCTTCAGTCAGCTGGTGCTCGACGGCAAGCACGAGTTTGTCGAGCGCTACAACTTCGACTCGCCGTTCTGGAAGAACCGCAGCCGCGCGGACTATCCGCGCGTGGTCGCCGAGCTCAAAGTCAACCTCAAGGACGTGGCGACGTACTTTCACGCGAGCGCGCAGAAGTCCGGGCGCATCGAGGACTATCAGGAGGCCGCGCGCTGGTACCGCTCGTACCTGAAGTCCTTCCCCGAGGATGCCGACTCCGCGGCGACCAACTATCTGCTGGCCGAGGCGCTGTTCTCGAGCCACGACTATGCCGATGCCGCCGCCGAGTACGAGCACACCGCCTACGGTTATCCGAAGAACGACAAGTCGGCCACCGCGGCCTATGCCGCGCTTGTCTGCTACCAGAAGGCTGAAGAAGGGCTGAGCGGCGCCGACAAGGACGCCTGGCACCGGCGCGCCACCGATGCCGGTGTCAGGTTCGCGCAGACCTTTCCCGAGCACCCCGACAGCGCCGGGGTGCTCACCCGGGCGGACGAGGAGATCTTCGCCTCCGGGGACCACCTGCGCGCCATCGGCATCGCCCAGTCGATCCTCAAGCGGCAGCCGCCCGTCGATGCCGCCAAGCAGCGCATCGCCTGGACGATCATCGCGCAATCGCATTTCGACGACGGCGAGTACGCCGCGGCCGAGCCTGCCTACATCCAGGCGCGCGCGCTCGCCGGCGGCGACGCGAAGATGCAGGCCGATCTCACCGAGCGCCTCGCCGCGAGTGTCTACAAGCAGGGCGAGGCCAGGCAGAAGGCCGGCGACGCCAACGGCGCGGTCGCCGACTACCTGCGCGTCGCGAGCGTCGCTCCCGGCTCGAAGATCGTCGCGAACGCGCAGTACGATGCGGCCGCGCAGCTGCTCACGCTCAAGCAGTGGGATCGGGCCATCAGCGTGCTCGAGGATTTCCGCCGTCAGTATCCGCAGAGCCCGCTCGGCGCCGACGTGACCCGCAAGCTCGCGGTCGCCTACAGCGAGAGCAACCACCCCGGCGAGGCTGCGGTTGAGTTCGAGCGCATCGCCGCCAGTCCCACCGAGGACCACGCCGTGCAGCGCGAGGCGCTGCTGCAGTCGGCGGACCTGTATGCCAAGGCGGGCAACACCGGCAAGTCCGTGACGATGCTCGAGAGGTTCGTGGCCGCGAATCCGGCGCCGCTCGCGGATGCGGAGGAGGCGCGGCAACGCCTCGCGGACTACGCGGCGAGCGGCGGCGACACGGCGCGGCGCGATTACTGGTACCGGGAGATCATCAAGGCCGACGGCAGCGCGGGGGCGGCGCGCACCGACCGCACCCATTACCTGGCCGCTAAGGCGCAGCTGACCCTGGCCGCGCCGGCACGTGATGCGTTCCGCGCCGTACGCCTGACGCTGCCGCTGAAGAAGAGCCTGGAGGCGAAACGGCGCGCGCTCGATGTGGCGCTCGATGACTATCGGCTGGCCGCCGACTACCAGGTTGCCGAGGTGACTACGGCCGCGACCTACGAGATGGCCGAGCTCTACCACACACTCGCGCAGGACGTGCTGAGCTCCGAGCGGCCGAAGAACCTCAAAGGCGATGCGCTCGATGAGTACAACTCGCTGCTCGAGGAGCAGGTGTTTCCCTTCGAGGAGCAGGCGATCAAGGTGCACGAACTGAACGCCGCCCGGGCCAAGGACGGTGTGTACGACGAGTGGGTGAAGAAGAGTTTCACGGCGCTCGCCGAGCTCAAGCCCGCCCGCTACGGTAAGACGGAGCAGGTATCGGATGTCGTCGCGCGCCTCGAATAATCTGCTGGCGCTCGCCTGCCTCGCGCTCGCCGCGCTCGGCGGCTGCAGCTCGACGCGGACACGACCCGAAACTCCGCCGCCGCCGCCGCCGCCGCCGCCGCCGGCTCCGGCCGCAGTGACGCATGCGCTTGCGCCGGGAGCGGCGGCCGCCGCGCAATCTGCGCCGGCGGCTGCCCCGGCACCGACGGGCGCCGCGCAGTCGCCCGCTGCGCCCGGCGCCGCGGCCGCGGCGCCGGCGCAGCGCCCCGAGGCGCCCCCCGCCGCGCAGGCAGATTTCACGCGCGCGGCGAATCTCATGCGCGCCGGGAACAGCGCCGGAGCCGAGGTCGGCTTCAGGCAGATCGCGCAGCAGTACCCGCAGTTCGCAGCCCCCTGGGTGAATCTCGGCATCCTGTATCGCAACGCCGGGCATCTCGATCAGGCCGAGCAGGCGCAGAAGACCGCGGTCGAGCACGAGCCCGGGAGCGCGGTGGCGTGGACGGAGCTCGGCGTGACGCAGCGGATGCGCGGGGAGTTCAAGGACGCAGCGAGCTCCTACGAGCAGGCGATCAAGGCGGACCCGCAGTACGCTCCCGCGTGGCGGAACCTCGGCGTCGTCTCCGATCTCTACCTGGGGGACCCACAGCGCGCGTTGACCGCATTGACGCGCTACCGTGAGCTGACGGGGGAGGACAAGCCGGCGGGGAACTGGATTGCCGAACTGCGCCAACGCCTGGGACTGCCGCTGGTGAAGAAGCCTCAGGCCGCATCCTCTGAGACCACACCCTCTGCGGCACCTTCCGCGAGTCCGCAGCCTTCCACCGCGCCCGCTGCATCGCCGGGCGCGAATTCACCGGGCGCAAATCCGCCCGCAAATCCACCCGGTGCCAACCCGCCCGGCGCCAAGCCGCCGGGCACAACTCCCACGAATCCCGCGAGCCCGAACGCTGCCACCGCGCCCGGCTCCGGAGGAGGCTGATCATGCGTTGGATCTACGCACTGGTTCTCGCGTTGCCGCTGCAGTGGGCATGGGCGCAGCAGACCCCGGTAGCGCAGCCGGCTCCGGGCGCCGCCCGGCCGGCGCCGCAGTCCATGCCGTCCCCGGAGGAAGTGAACCCTGCGGTCGACACGACGCCTGCAGGCACGCCGCAGCCGGCTGCGGCGGCACCCGCCGCGGCGCCAGCCCCGGACTCCAAGGGGCAGGGCAAGAGCTCGGCCCGCGGCCCGAGCAGCGCCTCGCCCGATCGGGTGGAGCTCGGGACAACCGACATCACCGGCAATCGCGAGCTGCCCAAGGTGCTCTACATCGTCCCGTGGAAGCGCGCGGATCTGGGCGACCTCGTGGGCAAGCCGCCAAACAGTCTCCTGGACGAGGTGCTGCAGCCCATCGATCGCGACGTTTTCCTGCGGGAAAACCGCTATTACGACGCCCTGCAGCCCGGCCGGGCGCGCGCCGGGGGGGGCTCAGTGCAGGGTTCCGGCGACAAGCCTGTCCCCTAGGGAAGGCGCCGATCAGGGATGAGAGCTGGGTCGCAGTTTTTTGCGCTTATGTCATTCAGTTTTAACGGCAATTTCGTCTTGTGTGACTGTCTTTTCAGCGGGAGTGTCCCATGGGCTTCTGGAACCTGATCGTACGTTTCTTTCAGGGCGGCGGGGATTTCATGTACCCGATCGCCATCGTGCTCGTAGTGGGGCTGGCGATGGCCCTCGAGCGCTACGTCTACCTCACGCACATCGCCGCACGCAATCGCGGCCTGTGGAACGAGATCGTGCCGCTGCTCGCGCAGGGCAACTTCCGCCAGGTGGCGCAGATGACCTCGAAGTCGACCTCCGCCATCGGGCACATCCTCAACTACGGGCTCGCACGCATTCAGTCGGCACGCCGGCGTGACGACATCGAGAAGGCGATGGAGGAAAGCCTCATGGAGGTGGTGCCGCGCCTCGAGAAGCGCACGCACTACCTGGCGACCTTCGCCAACCTGGCGACACTGCTCGGACTGCTCGGCACCGTCATGGGACTGATCCGCGCGTTTGCCGCCGTCGCGACCGTCAACCCGGCGGAGAAGGCGAACCTGCTGTCGGCGAGCATCTCGGTGGCGATGAACTGCACCGCGTTCGGCCTGATGACGGCGGTGCCGCTGCTCTTCATCCACGCGTGGCTGCAGACCAAGACGACTGAGCTGATCGACAGCCTGGAGATGGCGTCGGTCAAATTTCTGAACGCCATCACCGAGCGGCAGGCCGCGGCGCCTGCGGCGGCCTGAAGCGCCGCAGTCCGCAGGCAGACACCCCTTTAAGTCACGGCTGACCCATGCGCCGTTCGTACCAGAGTCGCAAGCTCGAGCGCCATTCGCGCAAGCCCGCCGAGCTGTTGCTCGTGCCCATGATCGACATCTTCACGGTGCTGGTCACGTTCCTGCTCATGACCGCGGTGTTCTCCCGCACCGTGATCCTGCAGCTGAACCTGCCGCCGCCCAACACGGCGTTCCGCGAGCCGCCGCCGGGACTGCAGCTTGAAGTCATGGTGCGCAGGGACCTGCTGCAGGTGGCCGACCGCAACAGCGGGCCGCTCGCGACCATTCCCAACACCCAGGCGGGCTACGACTACGGGGCGCTGACCGATTACCTGAAACGCGTCAAGGCGAAATTTCCGGAGAAGACCGACGCCACGATCCTGCTCGAGCCCGATACCCCGTACGACACGCTGGTGCAGGTGATGGACCGGGTGCGCGTCTTCGAGGTGAACCAGGGCATGAGCTCGGTACAGGCCGAGCTGTTTCCGGATATCGCCATCGGCGATGCGCCGATTGCCGAGCCGGCGGCTACATCTGCCGGTACAGCGCCCGCCACGGCGGCTGCGCCTGCCTCTCAACCCGGAGTCAAGCGATGAGCATGTCCAACCGCGCGCGGCGCATGGCGCAGCATCACATGCGGCACCGGGCCGACGCCGGGCTGAACCTGATTCCCCTCATCGACATCCTGACGGTGATGGTGGCATTCCTGCTGGTGTACTCGACCGAGGTCGAGGTCATCCAGAACGCCAAGGGCATCGAGATCCCGCAGTCGATCGCGCAGACGGCACCCAAGCAGTCGGTGGTTGTGATGATCACCAGAACCGACCTGTTCGTGCAGGGCGAGTACATCACCTCCGTGGCGCAGATCCAGGCGGGCCGCGAGACGCTGATCGCTCCCCTCACGGCGGCTCTCAAGCGCCCGATGCTCATCGGCGCGGACATGACCGAGAAGGCCGCTCAGGAGCGCGAGATCACCATCATGGCGGACAAGGCGCTCCCCTACGAGGTGCTGAAGCGCGTGATGATGACCTGCACAGACGCCAGTTACGGCCGCATCTCGCTGGCGGTGATCCAGAAGGAGAAGCCGGTGGCTGCCGGCCAGGTGAGAACGGGCTAAAGACGCATGGTCATCGCGCCCTATTACCGCGAGTTCGACCTGCCCTGGGACGGCGACCCGGAGCAGAGCGAGCGCTTCCGCAAGATCCTGCGCGTGCTGCTGATCGCGCTGCTGGTGCTCGGGATCCTGTTCCCGCTGCTGCCGGTGCCGAAGCGCCCGGCGACCCCGGAGGTTCCGCAGGTGCTGGCGCGCGTGATGCTCGAGAACAAGCCGAAGCCGCCCCCGCCCCCGCCGCCGCAGCCAAAGGAGCAGCCGAAGCCCACGACCAAGCCGACGCCCGTGTCGCCGGTCGAGGAGCGGCAGCGCGCCCACCAGAAAGCCGAGCGCCAGCTGAACCAGGTGAAGGACGAGCTCGCGGACCTGCGCCAGGAAATGAACATGACGCCGCTCGAGACGAGGAATCTCAGCGGCGCGGTGGGTGCCGACGCGCATGCGGAGCGCTCACTGATCACTTCCAACATCGGCGCGGGGAGCGGCGGCATCACCTCTGCGAATGCCAGCCGCGGCTTCGGCACGGGGGCGGGCTCGCTCACCGGCCACGACACCACCGCGGTCAGCTCCAGCGTCGCGAACGCCGGCCTCAACAGCCGCAACGCCGTGCGCAACGGCGGCGGCGGCAAGGCGGCGCGCTCCGAGGAGGAGATCGCGCTGGTGTTCGACCGCAACAAGGGGCGCATCTACAACCTGTACGCCCGGGCGCTGCGCGACAACGCCGAGTTGCAAGGCAAGCTGGTATTGGAGTTCACTATCGCCCCCAATGGAACCGTCACCACGTGCCGGGTGGTATCGAGCGAGCTCAAGGACCCGGAGCTCGAGCGGGAGATCGTGTCACTCGTACGCCTGTTTCAATTCAAGCCCGAGGACGTCGACACGGTGACGGCGACCAAGCCCATCGACTTCTTCCCGACGTCGGCCTGACTTGAGGCGGCAACCCCGGGGGGCGTCATGAACCTCAACTCGGAGATCCAGTTCTTTACCGACCTGCGCACCGTCGACAAGGCCCGGTTGCTGAACCTGTTCCTGCACGAGCTTGCCGAGGAGGCGCGCGGCACCTACGGTCCGGGCGCCGAGCAGGTGCACGACACCGCGCACCTGCGTTTCGTCAACGAGCTCATGCACCGCCTCACCCGGGTGATCGACCAGCTGCTCGCGGAAGAGGCGACCCGGCCGGCGGATGACGTGGTGCTGCGCATGCTGCTGGCGCCGCGCGCCGACAAGGTTGCCGAGCGGCTGGTGTTCAACGCCTACGGCCGCGCCATCCAGGGGTTCGAGAGCTACGACACGACCGTGCTGATGAGCAGCTGACCGATGAATCGCGCGTCGCTTCGCGGTCTGCTCGGCGCTTTGGGCGTCGCGGCCGCACCTGTCTTCGGCGCCAGCGCCGCCGGCCCGCAGGCGCTGTTGCTGCGCCCGGCGCAGGTGTGGACCGCGGGTGAGCCGGCGCACGCTGGCTGGGTGGTGCTGGTCGAGGGCGAGCGCATCGTCGCGGTGGGCGCGCCGGGCTCGGTGCACGCGCCGGCGGACGCGCAGCCGATCGACCTCCCGGGAGCGACGCTGCTGCCGGGCCTGATCGATGCGCACTCGCACCTCTTTCTGCACCCCTACAACGAGACCTCGTGGAACGACCAGGTGCTGAAGGAGCCGGTGCCGTACCGCACGCTGCGCGCCGGCGTGCAGGCGCGGGCGACACTGCTCGCAGGCTTCACCGCACTGCGCGACCTGGGAACGGAAGGCGCGGGCTACGCCGACCTGTCGGTGAAGCGCGCGATCGAAGAGGGCATGATCGCGGGCCCGCGCCTCTACGTCGCGACACGCGCGATCGTGGCCACGGGTAGCTATGGGCCTGCGCCCCGGGGGCTGCGGCCCGACGTCTGCTGCACCCCGCAGGGCGCCGAGGAGGCGAGCGGAGTGGATGAGGTGATCCGCGCGGCGCGGGAGCAGGCCGGACACGGCGCCGACTGGGTCAAGGTGTATGCGGACTACCGCTGGGGCCCCGGGGGCACGCAGCAGCCGACCTTCAGCGAAGAGGAGTTAAAGGCGCTGGTCGAGACGGCGCATTCCTCGGGCCGGCCGGTGGCGGCGCACGCCACCACCAGCGAGGGCATGCGGCGCGCCGTGCTCGCGGGCGTCGACACGATCGAGCATGGCTTCGCCGGCACGCCCGAGGTCTTCCGGCTCATGGCCGAGCACCACGTGGCCTATCTGCCGACCCTCACGGCCGTGGAAGCCTACGCCGAGTATTTCGAGCATTACGTGCGCGGAGTCAGTCCGCCGACCCCGTCCATGCAGCAGGCGGCGCAGGCCTTCCACTACGCCGTGCAGGCGGGCGTGACGATCGGCTGCGGGAGCGACGTGGGTGTCTACGCCCACGGCACGAACTACCGCGAGATCGAGTGGCTGGTGCGCGACGGCATGACGCCGGTGCAGGCGCTGACCGCCGCCACCGCGACGGACGCAAGGATCCTGCGGCAGGAAGACAGCTTCGGGCGCGTGCGCGCCGGGCTGCTCGCCGATCTGGTGGCGGTGAGCGGCGACCCGACGCGCGACATCGCCGCAGTCGAGCATGTCGTATTCGTCATGAAGGGCGGAGTCGTCTACCGGCGGCCGTGAGCCGTCCTAGAAGCGGAACTCCGCCGTCAGCCACAGGGCATTCGACGTCGAAGTGTTCTGGATCTTGAGCTCGTCGTACTCCAGCCGGACACCCACACGCTGCAACACCACCAGACCCACGCCGCCGCCGTAGACGAAGTGATTGAAGGTGTCGCTGGCGGACTCGGATTCGCCTACCGGCGTGATGTAGTCACGGTGGTACCTGTACCAGTATTCCCCGGCCTTGGCGAACAGCTCGAACGGACCGATCGGCGTGCCCTGAGCGGAGCCGAGCGGCAGCGAGAACACGAGCCAGGGCGCCCAGCCGTAGATCTTGTTGGTCAGCTGTGTGCCGGCGCCGAAGTCGGAGCGATTCGTGCCGAGGTTGAGATAGCTGGCCTCGAGGGCCACAAAAGGCGCGAAGCGCCAGCCGCCGAAGAACTGATACGCGGTATCGTTCGCGGAGTAGTTGTCGATGGTATTGCCGAGATCCGCGGCGTTGTGAATCGCGATGTCGTAGCGCCCGACGCCGCCGCCGAGATAGAAGCCTTGGTTGTCGTCGGCTCTGGCCGGCTCGGATCCCAGAGTCCAGCCGGCAAGCGCCAGCGCCGCAAGCAGCATGATGCGCATGAGTCGGGCCCTCCATCCATGGAAGCGCACGGCACCGAGCATCCCGCGGATCCGGTCCAACAGGTACGCCGGAGGGTATGTATCGACTGTAGGACTGATCCGTCACCGCCGGCGGTCGTCGGCCTGACCGTGGCGGTCGTCACGAGACATTTCGCGGGTCCTCGCCCGCCAGCCGCACGAGCGCCGCACCGGTGAGCCGGAAGGTCGTCCATTCGTCGAGCGGCGCGGCTGCCAACCCCTTGTAGAAGCCGATCGCCGGCTCGTTCCAGTCGAGCACCGCCCACTCGAGCCGCCCGCAGCCGCGCTCGAGCGCCGTGGCGGCGAGCCAGGCGAGCAGCCGCTTGCCGACACCCTGACCGCGCGCCTCGGGCCGCACGAACAGATCCTCGAGGTAAATGCCGGGCTTGCCGAGGAAGGTCGAGAAGTTGTGAAAGAAGAGGGCGAAGCCCACCTCGCGCCCATCGAGGCAGGCGAATACCACCTCGGCATGGGGTCGCGGGCCGAACAGGGCGGTGGTCAGATCCTGCTCTGTCGCCACCACCGAGGGCTCGAGTCGCTCGTAGACGGCGAGCTCGTGGATGAAGGCGAGCACCAGCCGCACATCGGCGGTGGTGGCGGCGCGAACGGTGACGGTGCTCAACTCTGTTGCTCCTTCAACCCGTGCTCTGCAGGCCCTGCGCGATGCCGGAGACCGTCGCCAGCAGCGCCTCGAACAGGTCGCGGTCCTCGCGGCCGCTCGCGCGCCAGCGCTTGAGCAGGTCCACCTGCATCAGATTCATGGGATCGACGTAGGGGTTGCGCAGCCGGATGGAGCGCTGCATGGTCGGGTCGGAATCGAGCAGTGCGCCGCTCTCCTTGACGGCGAGCACTTGCGCGCAGGCCGTGTCGTATTCGGCGCGGATGCGCACGGCGTAGTGGCGCAGGCCCTCGGCAGCGAGCGCCTCGTAGTAGTGCGCGATCTCGAGGTCGGCGCGCGCCAGCATGGTCTCGACGTCGTCGATGAGGTTGCGCAGGAAGAACCAGCCGGCGTACGCCTCGCGCAGGCGCGGCAGGCCGAGCTGCAGCACCACGGCTGCGAGACCCGAGCCGGCGCCGTACCAGCCGGGCAGCATGTAGCGCGCCTGCGACCATGCGAATACCCACGGCACGGGCAGCAGCCCTTCCATGCCCGGCCTCTCCGAGCGATGCACCGAGCGCGCGCCGATCTGCATGCGCTCGATCACGTCGATCGGGGTTACGGCCTGGAAGAACTCGTAGAACGGCGCCTCGCCGTACACCAGGGCGCGGTAGGTGCTGCGGCTTTCGGCGGCGAGGAGTCTCGCGACCTCGAGGTGCGCGAGCGGTTCCGGCGGCAGCTCACCGCGGCGCTGCGCCGCGGTCGTGAGGGCGAGCGCGTTGAAGGCGCGCTCGAGCGTGCGCATGGCAATCGGCCGCAGGCCGTAGCCTTGTTTGACCGTTGCTCCCTGCTCGCGGATGCGCAGCACCCCGTCGATGGCGCCCGGCGGCGCCGCTTTCACCAGCGCTTCGATGCGGCCGCCGCCGCGGGCGAGACTACCGCCGCGGCCGAGGAACAGTACCTGGCGCACGCCGGCGGCAGCCGCCGCCTGCGCGAGATCGTGCTGCGCCTGGTGGATGGCGACGCGCGACGCGCAGGCGCCGCCTTCCTTGTTGCTGTCCGAGTAGCCGATCAGTACGCACTGGCGGCGGCCGTGCGCGTCCAGGTGGCGGCGATAGAGCGGGTCGCCGAGCAGCTCCGTGAGCGTCTGCCCGCAGCCGGCGAGCGCCGCTTCAGACTCGAACTGCGGGGCGATGTCGAGCGCCACCTCGCCGGTGCGCTTGTCGTAGGCCGACGCCCAGCGCGCCAGCAGCAGCGCCGCCAGCACGTCGTCCGCGCCGCGCGTGCTGCTCACGATGAAGCAGCCGATCGCCTCGGGTCCATAGCGGTGGCGGGCCTGCATGATGGCCTCGAACACCGCCAGCATGCGCCGCCCGAGGGCGTCGAGCTCCTGCACCGGGCCGCGATCGCGCTCGAGCGCCTGCGCCAGCAGATCGCGCCGCTCGCGGCTGCCGCGCTCGAGCCAGGCGGCGTCGTCGAACCCCCGGGCGATCACCTGGTGCAGCACGCCGGCGCGCTGGCGCACGTCGAGCGCCGCCAGATGCAGCCCGAAAGTGTCGATACGCCGCAGCAGTCGCTCGACGTAGAAGAGTCCGGCGTTCGCGCCCTTGTTGGCCTTGAGGCTGGCGGCGATGAGCGCGATGTCGCTGCGGAACTGGGCGGTGGTCTCGTAGCTGCCGGCGCGTCCCTCGTAGAGACTTTGCAGTCGCTCGCCGATCTGTGCGAGGAACACGCGGTAGGGCATGCGTGCATAGCGCGGGTTGATGGCACGGGCGCCGTGCATCAGGCGCGTGTACTCATCGATGCGCTTGGCAACCTCCGCGGATGCCGCGACGCGGCCGGCGCTCTGCGACAGCCGCTGGGCGAGCTCGTGGCAGTCGCCGTAGTAACTGTGGATGATGACCTGCTGCTGGCGGGCGAGTGTCTCGCGGATGGTCTTGGCGTGCACGTCCGGGTTGCCGTCCATGTCGCCGCCGGCCCAGGAGCCGACGTGCAGCAGGGTCGGTACGCGCAGCGTGCCGGTCGCGGCACCGAACACCTTCTCGAGCGCCTGGGCGATCTCCTCGTAGAACGCCGGCACGACGCGGTAGAGGATCTCCACCAGGTAGAACAGCAGCTGCTCGCGCTCGTCCGCCGCCGTGAGCCGCTCGCGCGGCAGCTCCTCGGTCTGCCAGGCGGTGGTCAGCTCCATGCGGATGTTGTTCCAGATACCGCGCGCCTCGTTCGGCGTCAGGCCGGGGTCGAGCCGTTCGAGCAGGCGCTGGGCGATGCGCAGCTGCTTGCGCAGCAGCGTTCTGCGGCTCGCCTCGGTGGTATGCGGCGCGAATACCGGCTCGATCGACAGGCTCCCGATGAGCTCGAGCACCTCCGCGAGCGTGAAGCCGCGCGACTTGAGCGCCGCGATCGCGTCCTCGACGCCGCCGGGCTGCGGCCGCTGGCTGTCCTTGACGAAATACTCGCGGCGGCGGCGGATGCGATGCACCTTCTCGGCGAGATTCACCGCCAGGAACCAGGTGGAGAAGGCACGCACCAGGTCGCGGGCCAGCGCCGGCGGCCGGTCGCGCACGCAGGCGGCGAGCTCGGCGCGCGCCGTGCTCTCGCCGGCGCGGCCGCGGATGGCGGCGACGCGATCGAGCTCGACCAGTCTGAAGAGCTGCTCACCGCCCTGTTCGCGGAGGATCTCTCCGACCAGCGCGCCGAGCGCGTGGACGTCCTCGCGCAGCGGCGCGTGCTTCGGCGGAAAGTGTATGTCGTTGCGGTTCATGCTCGGGTTTCGCGCGGCGCTCACTCCCAGGTGTTGGCGCGCTCGGCAAAGCCGGCACGCTCGGCACGCACCACGCAGAAGCGCTGCCCGGTGGGGGCCTGCATCACGTACCAGGTGCCGACCGGGCCGATGCGCCGGGCGCCGAGCCGCTCGAGACGGCTGACCTCGGCCTCGATGTCGTCGGTCTCGATGTCGAGGTGCACGCGGCTCGGGTGCTCGACCTGCTGCACCTCGAGGTGCGGCTCCCCGGGCGCGGTTTCGAGCTCCCGGTAGCGTGGCTCCCCCGCGCTGACTCCGAGTCCGAGCGCCGCGCTCCAGAAGCGCGCCGCGCTCTCGAGGTCCGGGGTCTGGCAGTCGATGATGAATCCGGCAAGGCGGCTGCGGTGCATGGCTCGTTCCTCGATCATCCGGCGAGCAGCACCGCTTCGGCACGCTCGAGCTCCTCGGGCTGACCGTAGATTACGACGATGTCCCCGTCGCGCAGCACGGTATCACCGGCGGGCTCGCGTCCGAGAATCCCCTGGCGACGCACGCCGGTGAAGGCCACCGCGACGCCACGGCCGCGCACCTCGTTGAGCGACCGGCCTACCGCCCAGGCGCCCGGGGGGACCACCACCGACTTGAGCTCCTCGCGATGCTCGCCGGTCTCGTCCACCGGACGGGCATCGCCGCGGCGCACGACGTTGCGCAGCACCGCGTAGCGGCTGCTGCGTATGTCGTTGATGGTACGCAGCACCCGCGGCACCGGCACGTGCAACAGCACGAGCACGTGCGACACGAGCATCAGGCTCGCCTCGAAGGTCTCGGGCACGACGTCGGTTGCGCCGGCCTCGTGGAGCTGGCGGGCACGCTGATCGTCCTGGGTGCGCACCAGCACCGGCACGTCGGGACGCGCGCGGCGGATGCTGCGCAGGATGCCGAGCGAGGTGGCGGGGTCGGAGAAGCTGATGACCACGGCGCTGGCATGCGCGAGTCCCGCCTTGGCGAGCAGCCCCTCGTCGGAGGAATCGCCGAACATCACCGGGTCGCCCGCCTGGCGCGCCGCGCGGATGCGCGCCGGATCCAGGTCGAGCGCAATGTACTCGAAGCCCTGGGATTCGAGCACCCTGGCCACGTTCTGGCCGACCCGGCCGAAGCCGCAGAGGATGACGTGCTCGCGCTCGGCGATGCCGTGGGTTGCGGCTTCCTCGCGTTCCGCGGCGGTGAGGCCCGGGGCGCGCTCGCGCAGCAGGAAGCGGGCGACCCGCTTGTTGTTGTTGAGAATGAATGGGCTCAAGACCATCGACAGCACGATCGCCACCACCAGCGGCTCGCCGAGTCCCTCGGGCAGCAGCTGCGCCTGCAGCAGGATGGTGCCGAGGGCGATGCCGAACTCGCCGCCGATCGACACGACGATGCCGGTGCGCAGAGCCTTGAAGCGCGAGCTGGTGAACGGGCGGGTCACGAGCGCGGCGAGCGTCGCCTTGAGCACCACCAGGGTGGCGAGCATCGCCAGCACCAGCGCGAAACCGCGCACGCCGCCGAGCGTGCGCGGGTCGAGCAGCATACCGACCGAGATGAAGAACAGCCCGAGCAGGATGTCGCGGAACGGGCGGATGGCCGATTCGATCTGATGGCGGTACTCGGTCTCCGCCAGCATCATGCCCGAGAGGAACGCGCCGAGCGCGAACGACAGGCCGGCGAGATGCGACACCCACGCCGAGCCGAGCACCACCAGCAGCACCGCGAGCGTGAACAGCTCGCGCAGACGGCTGTGGGCGATCTCGTGGAACAACGGCCGCAGCAGCCAGCGTCCGGCCGCCAGCACCGCGACGATCGCCAGTACGCCGCCGATCAGCGCTACCAGGCTCTGGCCGAGCGGGAAGCGCGCCTCGCCCGCGGCCAGCAGGGCACCGAGTGCCAGGAACGGCACGAACGCCAGGTCCTGGAACAAGAGCATGCTGAAGGCGAGCCGGCCGTGGGTTCGATTGAGCTCGGCGCGCTCGGTGAGCTGCTGCAGCAGCATCGCCGTCGAGCTCATCGACACGGCGCCGCCCACCACCACGGCCGGCAGCCAGGCGACCCCGAGGAGGTGTGCGAGCAGTGCGAACACACCGGCGGTGGCTGCGACCTGCGCAGCGCCGAGCCCGAACACTTCGCGCCGCATGGCAAGCATGCGTGGGAGCGAAAATTCGAGCCCGAGCGTGAACAGCAGGAACGCGACACCGAGCTCGGCGAGCAGCCGCGTGGTGCCCGAATCCGACACGACGGCGAGTGCGTGTGGTCCGAGCAACAGTCCGACGACCAGGTAGGCGAGAGTCGTCGGCAGTGCCAGGCGGCGCGCGAGCGTCACGAGGAACACCGAGCCGGCGAGCAGGATCAGAGCCTGGGTGAGCGGCGCGAGCATCGCGCGCAAATTAGACTGCGCCGAGCAGCGAACGCAACGTCCGCCGCCCGGGGACGTCAGGCCTGGGTCAGATTCCCGACTGCCAGGTACTCGGCATGCCCGCCTTGCCGATCGCGTCCTCGATCGCAAGGCACGCGTCGCGCGCTTCCGGCTGCGCCCGCAGGCTTCTCGCGATGGAGTTGAGGAAGCGGCACATCAGGGCGAGGTTGGGATGCCCGTTGTGCAGTTGCTCCTCGACGCGGTCGATGGCTTCGATCAGGTCGTCCTGATCGCAGCTGGGGAAGGTCATGCTCGTGACGGCAAGCTGAACGGAAACCAGAGCCTGATGTATGGCGGTCTGCTGCGGCCCATCCATGGGAGGCAAATTTGAACCGGTTCGCCCAAAGCCGCAAGCCCCGCGTTGGAAATGAAAAAGGCCCCGCCCCCCTTGCCGGGGACGGGGCCTTGCAGTCGTTTTACGGACTTATGACTTCGGGGGCGTGCTCGAGGAAGAGCTGCTGGACGAGCTGCTGCCGCTCTTCTTCTTGTGGTGATGCTTCTTAGGGGTCGCGGTGCTCGAGGACGAGCTCGAGGCCGACGACGAGGACGGGGTCGACGCCGACGAGGCGGGCGGATTGGCAAACGCCGGGCCGGCGATCAGGGCTGCCGCGGCCACGAGGGGGATCAGGTGCTTGAAGGTCATTGCTGTAGTCTCCGAAAGGTAGAAATTTGTCTCTGCGCTGCGTGCGGCTCAGGCGCCTGACCGGCGCCAAAGCGGGCACATTATGCCGGCAATCCCTCCAGGCAAGCGCCATATGACCGCGACGTAATGTTGGGACCGGATATGTTGGCAGGTAGCTGACATATAAGGCAAAAGCCCCCGTAGAATCGCCCTTCCGCCGCTCACTGTCCGTGAAAGGCGACAAGGGAGCGCACCGGCACGTGAAGCGCCGCGAGCCGGTCCTCGCCCTTGAGGTCCGGAAGGGTCACGACGAACGAGGCCGCGAGGATGCGGGCGCCGAGCGAGCCCAGCAGGCCCACGGCGGCTGCGGCGGTACCTCCGGTGGCCAGCAGATCGTCCACCAACAGGATGCGCTCGCCCGGGACGATGGCGTCGCGGTGCATCTCCATCTCATCGAGCCCGTACTCGAGCGAGTAGGCGACGCGCACGGTGGCATGGGGGAGCTTGCCCTTCTTGCGGATCGGCACGAAGCCTGCACCCAGCCGATAGGCGACCGCCCCGCCGAGAATGAAGCCGCGCGCCTCGATGCCGGCAACACGGTCGACCGCCTCACGCGCCCACGGCTGCGAGAGCTGATCGACGACGGCCCCGAAGACACGCGCGTCCTTCAGCAGCGTCGTGATGTCGCGAAACAGTATCCCCGGCCGCGGGTAGTCGGGGATGGTGCGGATCGCCGCGCGGATCTCATCAAGCGTCACGGGCTGCATGGCTCGTAACTCTACTACGCGGCGCCGGAGGCTATCCGGGCGCGGCACGCGCCGTGCGCCACACGAGTGTCTGGTTGTTGGCGGGCATGGCGTGATCGGCCGTGAGCGTGAGGCCCTGTGCGCGGGCGAGGGTATCGAGCGCCTCGAAGTCGCGAATGCCGCTCACCGGGTCGCGCGTGCGCAGCCACGCATCGAAGTCGGCATTGCTGTCGCTCGTGTAGCGCCCGCGGTAGCGGAACGGCCCGTAGACACACAGCACGCCGCCGCCGCTGAGCGTGGCGCCCACTCCGCGGAAGAAGTCCTCGACGGCATCCCAGGCCATGATGTGCAGGGTGTTGGCGGTGAATAGCGCGTCGAATGGCTCGCGCGCCGGCGCCGCGGCCCACGGGAGCGAGCGCACGTCGAGCACGATGGGCGCGCGCAGATTGGCGGGACCCTCGAGCCGGATGCGCTCGCGGAGCGCGGGCTCCTGGTCGGCAACCTCGCTCGGCTGCCAGCTGAGGTGCGGCAGGTGGCGCGCGAAGTGCACGGCGTGCTGCCCGGTGCCGCTGCCGACCTCGAGCACCGCCCGGTGGGCGGCCAGCTCCCGGGCCAGCACCTCGAGGATCGGTCCCTTGTTGCGCTCGCAGGCTTCTGACGAGATCGGCACGGGGCGAGTCTGCGACAATGCTCGCATGCAAACCATAGATGCGCTTCTCGGGCGGCGTTCAGCCCGCGCGCTCACGGCGCCGGCGCCCGATAGCGGCGCTCTGGAGCTGATGCTTGCCGCCGCGGTGCGTGCGGCGGATCACGGACGGCTGCGGCCCTGGCGCTTCGTGGTGGTGCGCGAGACCGAGCGGGCCCGCTTCGGCGAGCTGCTCGCCGCGCACCTGCGGCGAGCCCAGCCGGGCGCGAGTGCGCAGGCCGTGGAGCGCGAGCGCGACAAGGCGCTGCGCGCCCCGCTCATCATCGTGGTGGCAGCGCACCTCAATCCCGCCATCACCAAGGTTCCGGTGATCGAGCAGACGCTCGCGGCCGGCGCGGCCGCCCAGAACATCATGCTCGCGGCGTTCGCGCTCGGGTTCAACGCCATGTGGAAGACCGGGGGCGCCGCCTACGACGCGCAAGTGAAGCAGACGCTCGGACTCGAGCCCACCGATGCGATCGTCGGGTTTCTGTACATCGGGACCGAGGCGCCGCCTGTGGCACTGGCCGCCTCCGCCGAGTGGCGCGACCTGGTGCGCGAGTTCTGACTAGTTTGAATTCGCTCGGGACCCGTGTGCCTGGGCTTCAGGGCTTGACCACCGCCAGCACGACGATGGCGATCAGCAGCAACCCGGGCAGCTCGTTGAAGAACCGGTACCAGCGCTGCGAATGCGTCCCGCTGCCCGAGGCGAGGCCGCGCATCAGACCGTAGCACCAGGCGTGGTAAGCGATCAGCACCGCGACCAGCACCAGTTTCGCGCGCAGCCAGCCGAAGGCGAGATATCCCGGCGCCGCCACTACGAGCGAGGCTCCGAGGAGCACCGCGAGCGCGCCACCGAGGGTCATCATGGCAAACAGCCGCCGCTCCATGAGCTCGAAGCGCGCGCGACCCACCGCATCCTCGGTGCCCGCGTGGTAGACGAACAGCCGCGGCAGGTAGAACAGGCCCGCGAACCAGGTCACCACGAACACTACGTGGAAAGCTTTGAGCCACAGCATGGCGGGGGTGAATTGTAATCAAGCGGACGAAAGCTTTGGCGCCTCTGATAGCATGACCGCCCCTTTAACCCAAATTCCGGCCACCCACTCATGTCCGCTACCCCGGCCACCACCCCAGCCCCCGTGCCCAGCAACATCGAGATCGCGCAGCGCGCGAAAATGCGTCCGATCCAGGAGCTGGCGCGCGAGCGGCTCGGCATCCCGCCCGAGAGCCTCGAGCCCTACGGCCACTACAAGGCGAAGGTGTCGCTCGAGTACGCGGCCCAGCTCGGTGACCGGCCCGACGGCAAGCTGGTGCTGGTCACGGCGATCTCGCCAACGCCGGCAGGAGAGGGCAAGACCACGACCACCGTAGGTCTGGGCGATGCGCTCAACCTCCTCGGCAAGAAGACCATCATGTGCCTGCGCGAGCCGGCGCTGGGGCCGGTGTTCGGCGTCAAGGGCGGTGCGGCCGGCGGCGGCTATTCGCAGGTGGTGCCGATGGAGGACATCAACCTGCACTTCACCGGCGACTTCGCCGCGATCGCCGCCGCCAACAACCTGCTCGCGGCCCTGATCGACAACCACATTTACCAGGGCAACGCACTCGGCTTCGATGTGCGGCGGGTCGCCTGGCGGCGCGTGGTCGACATGAACGACCGTGCGCTGCGCCAGATCGTCGTGGGACTCGGCGGCACCGGCAACGGCGTGCCGCGCGAGGACGGCTTCGACATCGTGGTGGCATCCGAGGTCATGGCGATTTTCTGCCTGTCGAGCTCGCTGCAGGAGCTCAAGGAGCGCCTCGGCAAGGTCGTGGTCGGCTACCGCGCTGACCAGACGCCGATCCTGGCACGCGACCTCAAGGCGCACGGCGCCATGACCGCCTTGCTGAAGAGCGCGCTGGCGCCGAACCTGGTGCAGACGCTCGCGAACAACCCCGCCTTCATCCACGGCGGCCCGTTTGCCAACATCGCGCACGGCTGCAATTCGGTGATCGCGACCCGCACCGCGCTCAAGCTCGCCGACTACGTGGTCACCGAGGCCGGCTTCGGCGCCGACCTGGGTGCGGAAAAGTTCGTCGACATCAAGTGCCGCAAGGCGGCCCTGAAGCCCGCCGCCGCGGTCGTGGTCGCGACGGTGCGCGCGCTCAAGTACCACGGCGGCGTGGAGCTCGCCGATCTCAAGAACGAGAACACGGACGCGCTCGCCAAGGGCCTCGTCAACCTCGAGCGCCACATCGATAACGTGCGCAACAACTACGGCCTGCCGTGCGCAGTCGCGATCAACCGGCGCGCCGAGGACAGCGAGCGGGAGATCCAGCTGATCGTCGAGCGCTTCGCCCGCCAGAACGTGCGCGCCATCCCGGCGACGCACTTCGTGGACGGCGGCCGCGGCGCGCTCGAGCTCGCGCGGGAGATGCTGCGGCTCACCGCCGAGCCGAGCTCGTTTCACTACGTGTACGAGGACAGCGTGCCGCTCTGGGACAAGATGAAGGCGATCGCCACCCGCATCTATCATGCGAGCGACATCACCGCCGACACCAAGGTGCGCGCCCGGATCCGTCAGCTCCAGGAGGGCGGCTACGGTCACTACCCGGTGTGCGTCGCCAAGACGCAGTACTCCTTCTCCACCGACCCGAAGCTGCGCGGCGCGCCCAGCGGCCATGTCGTCAACATCCGCGAGGTGCGGCTCGCCGCGGGTGCGGAATTCATCGTCATGATCTGCGGCGATGTCATGACCATGCCGGGGCTGCCGAAGGTGCCGGCGGCGAGCAACATCGACGTGGACGAGCAGGGCAGGATCACGGGGCTCTTCTAGGGGCCGGGCACTGCCGCGAAAGACCGGAGACCGCCGCCGCTATGCCGTTTTGCGAGGCCGACCCCTGGCGGTTGCAGTACTTCGAGGGCGTCGCCTGTCCGCGGGACGTGCGGATCCCGACCGAGGATCCGGACGCCTACCAGTGGTACCCGCAGCACCACTGGGTTTACGACAAGCTCAGGGTTGCCGAATCGCAGGCTATCGCCTGCGGCCCGCACGGCGTGCCGCCGCCCACGTTCCCCGTCTTCAGCAAGCCAATCGTCAACATGCGCGGCATGGCGGTCGGCACCCGCGTGCTCACGGATCGAAAGGACTATCAGCGGCACCTGACCTCCGGGCATTTCTGGATGACGCTGCTCGAGGGCGAGCACGTGAGTACCGACGCCGCGGTGCTGGCAGGAAAGGTGAGCTGGTGGCGGCACTGTCTCGGCGCGCCGGGCCCCGACGGCACCTTCGAGCACTGGACGATCGAGGCGGGCGCGCGGCGGGCGCTCGAGGCCTATCTCGGAGAGTGGATCGCACGGCATCTCGCCGGCTATACCGGCATGCTGAATCTCGAGAGCATCGGCGGGCGCATCATCGACGCACACCTGCGTTTCGCCGACCAGTGGCCGGATCTCAACGGCCGTGGCTGGCTCGATGCCGTGGTCGGGCTGTACGCGCGCGGCACGTGGGAGTTCGACGACCGCGACCGCCGCGACGGCTACAGTGTGGTGCTGTTCGGGCCGCACGGCCGCGAGTATCGCCACCCGGCACCTGAAGTCGTGGCTGAGGTGCGCGCCATGGCGCACGTGACCAGCGTGCAGATCACCTTTCACGCGGACCGGCCGGCGGCCTCGCACGCGATGCCCCCGGGCGGCTTCCGCCTCGCCATCATCAACAGCACCGATCTGGAGGCCGGGCGGGCGGCACGGGCGCACCTGGCGGCGCGCTGGGCGGACTGATCCGGCAACCCGCCGGTCAATCGGGGGGACTCGCTCCCGAGAAGCGCATCACGGTGGCTCCGGTCACCGCCCCGATGCTCGCGTGGTCGCTGACGTAGAGCTTGACCGCGCGCTCGAAATTCAGCGGCCCGCGCACGACGCTGCCCGCTCCGATGACGACGCGCGGCAGGCTTCCGGAGAAGAAGAAGTGCCACCAGCTGGTGTCGGGATTCATGTGGAT
The DNA here is from genome assembly GCA_963844595.1 of uncultured Gammaproteobacteria bacterium. GTDB lineage: Bacteria > Pseudomonadota > Gammaproteobacteria > Steroidobacterales > Steroidobacteraceae > 13-2-20CM-66-19. The sequence continues at coordinate 279,571 of CAWJOW010000005.1, read as the reverse complement.
CCCGCCGTCGATATGCGCATTCGGGCCGATGGTGACGTCGCTGTTGGTGGTCTCGATCGACCCGCCGACGTGTGCCGCACCGATGCGGATCGAGCCGTTGACGTTGCTCAACGCCGCGCCGACGTCGGCGCCGTCGGCGATACCCAGCGCGCCGTTCACGGTGGTGACCTGGCCGGCGACGCGCGCACCTTCGCCGAGCTTGATGGAGCCGTTAACCGTCTCGAGCGAGTCCGCGGTGGCATGGCTCGCGAGCGTTACGCTGCCGTTCACCGTGTCCACCTTGGCGACGACGGCATTCGCACCGATGCTGATCGAACCGTTGACCGTGCTGACGTCGCCGGCATGCTGGCCCGCGGGCACCGCGATCGACCCCATGACCTTGGTGATGGCCGGATCGGCAGCCGCCGCCCCGCTGACGACCGCCGCAACAGCCGCCGCCAGGGCAACCAGGATGCAGCTTGGCTTCATATCTTTTCCTCCGCGGCGGGGTTATACCCATTCCGGGGCACCGCTGGCCAGTCCTTATGCGACGGACCGTTGGGATTGCTGCGGTGGACCCACGGCCGGCTTTGCGTGGAGAATCAGGCGATGCCAGCGCGCAGGACAGCTCCAGGGAAGGCGTTTCCCCGCCACGTCCTCGTCATCGACGTCGGCGGCACCCACATCAAGTTCCGGATCGACGCCCGCGGCGAGATCCGCGAGTTCCGCTCCGGACCGCACATGACCCCGGGGCACATGGTGCGCAAAGTGCGCCAGCTCGCATCGGGTCTCGCCTACGACGCGGTGGCGATGGGCTATCCCGGACCCGTGTTCCACGGCAGGATCGCCGCCGAGCCCCACAACCTCGGTAGCGGCTGGGTGCGCTACAACTGGCAGAAGGCATTCGGCAAGCCGGTGCGTATCGTCAACGACGCGGCCCTGCAGGCCATCGGCAGCTATGGCGGCGAGCGTATGTTGTTTCTCGGCCTCGGCACCGGTCTTGGCGCCGCGCTGATCATCGACGGCATCGTCCAGGCGACCGAGATCGCGCACATGCACTACCGGCACGGCCACACCTTCGAGGATTATCTGGGCGAAGCCGGCCGCGAACGGCGCGGCAACCACAAGTGGCGCAAGTCGGTCGCGGACGTGGTGGCGAGCCTCTCGGCGGTCTTCGAGCCCGACTATGTCGTGCTTGGCGGCGGCAACGCCGAGCGGCTGAAGAAGCTGCCGCGCGGCGCACGCCTTGGGGATAACCGCAACGCGTTCATCGGCGGCGTGCGCCTCTGGCGGCAGCCCTGGGCGGGGCCCGCGGCCGCGCGCCGCCGGCGGTAGGCTCCATGAGCGCAGCCCCTGGTGCTCCAGGACTACCGCCGACCTGGAGCAGCAGTAACAAGGAGATCGTCGGCTGCTCGCTCGGCCCCGCGCGGGTGTGGTTCACCATCGGCGGCGGTATCGTCAACGAGGTCTATTACCCGCGGGTCGATATTCCGCAGATTCGCGACCTCGGCTTCATCGTCGCTGACGGCGCGGGTTTCTGGGTGGAAGTGAAGCGCATGTGGCGGCACACCCTGGAGCTCGCGGCTCCGGGCACGCCGGCCGTGCGCATCGTGCACCACCACGAGCGCTTCGAGCTGACACTGCGCGTGACGCCCTGCGAGGACCGCGACGTGCTGCTCGTCGAAGTGAGCCTCACGGGCGATCCGCAACTGCGGCCGTACGCGCTGCTCGCGCCGCACCTCGGCGGCACCGGCAAGGACAACCGTGCAGAAGTCGGCGACCACCGCAGCCGCAAGGTTCTGTGGGCGCAGCAGGGCCAGTTCGGCCTGGCGCTTGCGGCGGCGACCTTCGAGCAGGCCGAGGCCTGGGGGCGGGCCAGCGCCGGTGTCGCTGGCAGCAGCGACGGCTGGCAGGATTTCTCGCAGCACGGTGCGCTCACCTGGGAGTATCCGAGCGCGGGACCCGGCAACGTGGCTCTGACCGGAGAGCTGCCGCGGCAGGCGGTGCTCGCGCTCGGCTTCGGTGCGAGCGCCGAGTCCGCCGCGACACTCGCGCTCACGGCGCTCAGCCAGCCCTTCGAGATCGAGTGGGAGCGACAGTTGACGGCGTGGACGCGCTGGCATGCGAACAGCGTGCCCGAAGCCGTGCGTCCGACCGATGTACCGGACGTCTGCGCCGCGCAGTTCCGGACCTCGATGATGGTGCTGGCCAGCCACCGGGACAAGACTTATCGCGGCGCCATGGTCGCCTCGCTCTCGGTGCCGTGGGGCAACACACGCGACGAGCGCGCGGGCTATCACCTGGTGTGGCCACGCGACCTGGTCGAGTGCGCGGGCGCACTGCTCGCGGTCGGCGCCACCCGCGAGGCGCACGGCACGCTGCGCTATCTGCTCGCCACGCAGAACGCCGACGGCCACTGGCACCAGAACCAATGGCTCGGCGGCACGGGCTACTGGCACGGCATCCAGCTCGATGAGGCGGCGTTCCCGGTGCTACTGGCCGCGGCGCTCGATGAGCGCGACGCGCTCGCCGGTACCGTGGTCACCGACATGGTGCGGCGCGCGCTCGGGTTCCTGGTGCGCACCGGACCGGTGAGCGACCAGGACCGCTGGGAGGAGGATGCGGGTCTCAACACCTTCACGCTGGCGGTGTGCATCGCCGCGCTGGTGGCGGGGGCACGCTATCTGCCCGCCGACGGCCGCGAGCTGGCGCTCGCCGTCGCCGACTACTGGAACTCATGCCTCGAGGACTGGACGACCGTGTGCGACACGCCGCTCGCCCGCCGCTTCGGGGTGCCCGGCTACTACATCCGTGAGGCGCCGCCGCAGGCGCTCAACTCGCGCGGTGCGCCCGACGGCGTGCTGCCCATCAAGAACCTCGAGCACGATCCGAGCCTGGCGGCCTCGGAGCAGGTCGCGGTGGACTTTCTGCAGCTGGTGCGCTTCGGTCTGCGCCGCGCCGACGATCCCTGGGTGCTGGCGAGCCTCAAGGTCGCGGATGCGCTGCTCAAGGTGGACACGCCCTCGGGGCCGAGCTGGCACCGGTACAACAACGACGGCTACGGCGAGCACGACGACGGCAGCGCCTACGATGGCACCGGCCGCGGGCGCGCCTGGCCGCTGCTGACGGGTGAGCGCGGCCACTACGAGGTCGCCGCCGGCCGCGATCCGTTGTCGTTCCTGGTCGCGATGACCCGCATGGCATCCTCCGGCGGCATGCTGCCGGAGCAGATCTGGGATGCGGCACCGATCCCGGCCCGCGGGCTCGAGCCCGGCCGCCCGACCGGCGGCGCGATGCCGCTCGTCTGGGCTCACGCCGAGTTCCTGAAGCTGATGGTCTCGCACGGACTGAAGCGACCGTTTGACCGGCCGAGCGCGGTGTGGGAACGCTACCGGGGCGAGCGACCGGCGCTGCGCCGGGTGTTCTGGTGCGAGCACGCGCCGGCCACCGAGATTCCCGAGGGTTGCGAGCTTACGCTCGCGCTGCGTGAGCCTGGCACGTTCCATCTGGGCTTCGACGGCTGGCAGGACGTGCGCGATCTGGAGACGGTGCCGAACTCGCTGGGTCTGCACCTCGCGAATCTCGACACGCCGCGGCTCACCGCGGGGCGCAGCATCGACCTGACCTATCGCTATGGCAGTGCGGGTCCCTGGGCAGGACGAAATTTCCGTATCCTGGTGACTGCCGGAGCGCGGGGCTGAGGGCGCGTCGTGCCGTTCACGCTCGCGCATCCGGCGGCAATCCTGCCGCTGAGGCATCTGCGCTACCTGCGCACCGCGCCGCTGATCGTCGGCGCCATTACCCCCGACCTGCCGGACTACATTCCGATGCGTCACGCCGGCTACCTGCTGCACGAGACTCACAGGCTGCGCGGCTCGTGGTCGATCGACCTGCCGCTCGGGCTCGCACTGCTCATCGTCCTGTTCCAGCTGCGCCAGCCACTCACGGTACTGCTGCCGGCCCGCTCCCGCGGGCTGTGCCTGCGGGCGCTCGAGCCCTACGCGCACCGCCCGCTCGAGTGGCTGATCGCGCCTGTTGCGATCCTGGTCGGCGTGTGGACTCACCTGCTGTGGGACTCGTTCACGCACAACGACGGCTGGATGGTGCGGCGGATCGACGTGCTGAGCCGCGCGGTGACCATCGGCCCGTACACCGGCCAGCTCTGCCACGTGCTGCAGTACCTGAGCTCGGTGGCGGGACTCCTGATCATGGCCGTGTGGTACTCGCGGCTGCGGTCGCCGCCGCCGCTTACCCGTCCGGCGGCGAACCATTCGACCGCAGGCCCGGTGCTGCTGCTCGCCGCGGCGGCGGCGGCACTGATCGGCGGTGTCCAGGCGACCCAGACCTACCACGTGACCGAGGCGATCTATCAGACGCTGAATGTGCTGCTGACCCACACACTGGCCTGGTTCGCGGTGCTCTATCTGGTCGCGGGCACGCTGGCCGTGCTCCACCCGGAAGCGGTCGAACGCGGCTGAGAACCGCGATCCCATGAGCGCCGGCGCGGAACAGGGGCCGCTCACCACGACGGGTTGGCCATGGCGTCCCGGAAACCGTTTCCGGCTGATGACCGATTCCGCTGAGTTCTTCGCCCGCATGCTGGCGGCGATCGATGCAGCCGCCGGGCACGTGCTGCTCGAGATGTACCTGGTGCAATCCGGGCGGTTGGCGGGCGCGTTCATCGACGCGCTGGTGCGGAGCGCGGCGCGCGGCGTGCGCTGCTGCGTGGTGCTGGACGGTTTCGGCGCGCTGGGGCTCGCGGCGGCGGACCGGCGCCGCCTGCTCGAGGGCGGTGTGGAGTTGCGCTTCTTCAACCCGCTGCGGTTGGCCAACCGATTGCGCAACTTCCTGCGCGATCACCGCAAACTGCTCACGGTCGACGGCTGCGTGGCCTTCGTAGGCGGTGCGGGGCTGACCGATGAGTTTGCACCGGGCCCGAACGCCTGGCGCGATCTGATGCTCGAGATCGAGGGGCCGGTGGTCGCCGACTGGCAACGGGCATTCGCGCGCACCTGGCGGCGCCTCGGACCTGCGCTTGGCCTGCCGCAGCCGCAGCCGCGCGCCGCCGGCGGCGCGCTCGGGCGGCTCGCGCTGAGTGAGGCACGCCAGTACTCGGTGCTCGCCAACGGCGTCATCCTCCGCATCGACGCTTCGCGCCGCCGCGCCTGGATCATGAGCGCGTACTTCGTGCCCTCGCGGCGTTTCCGCAAGGCGCTGCGCCGCGCGGCGCGGCGCGGGGTTGACGTGCGGCTGCTGGCGCCGGGCCCGCGCACCGATCATCCGTGGGTGCGGCAGGCGGCGCGGCGCTTCTACGGCAAGATGCTGCGCAGCGGCGTGCGGATCTTCGAGTACCAGCCGCGCATGCTGCACGCCAAGATGATTCTGTGCGACGACTGGGTATCGGTCGGCTCGAGCAATCTCGATCGCTGGAGCTTCAAATGGAACCTCGAGGCCAACCAGGAAGTTGCCGACCGCGACGTAGCCGATGCGGCCGCCGCGGTATTCGCCGGTGATCTCGCGGTGTCCGAGGCGCTCAGCCGCCGCTACTGGCCGCAGCGGGCCTGGCTCGATCGGCTGCGCGAGCGGATCGCGGGGGCGCTGGATCGCTGGCTCGAGGGCTGGCGCCGGCCCGGACCGCCGCGAGACTCACGCCCGCGGGGGCGGCGCTGAACAACTCGTTGGTGCGTACGAAGGCGAGCAGGAATGGTGCGAGGCTCCGCAGCTGCGTTTCGTAGGCGCGCACCGCCGCGAGCTGCGCGTCCTCTTCGGTGGGCGCGAGCGCGAAGGCGGCCGCGGGCGTGCTCACGGAGCAGGGCGGAGGGGTGAGCGGCAGGCCCGGGTAAAGCCCGCGCGGACTCGGCCACCCCTCGCCGCCGTGCACGATCCACAGTCGCACCGCCCCGAGCTCACCGAGCCGCGCGAGCGCACGCAGCGTCAGGACTCCCGCGGCGCGGTGGTCCGGATGGCGGTCGCCCGGACCCGGCGCAAGCACCAGCGTCGGCCGGACACGCGCGAGGATCGCCGCGAAATCTTCCTCGAGGCTCTGCCCGGTGTAGGGGTGTCCGGGGAAGACTGCATCCGCGTACGGCACCGCAGAGGCCGCCGTGAAGCGCGAGCGGTAGGGCACGCGGCGGTGAGCACCGAGCAGCGCCTCGATGCCCCGGTCGGGGTAGCCGAGGAACAGCTGGCCTTCGGGCGGCACGCCGAGCAGCGCAGTCGCGACGCGCGCCTCGCGCATGCGGCGCCCGGCAAGCTCGCGCGCTGCGGCCGCAGTCGTGAACAGGCTCTTCTCGACCAGGAGCAGGCTGAGCTCGGAGGCATCGCCGCTCGTGATCCATACGACGCTGACGCGGCCGCCGGCGTGCGCCACGCGCTCGAGGACCCCGGCACAGCAGAGTGTCTCGTCGTCCGGGTGGGGACTGACGACCAGGAGCGAGGTCTGCGCATCGAGCCGTGGCAGCTGTGCGGCGGCCGGGACGGGTCCCGGCGGGGCAGCGACCAGCAGCTGTGCGGTGCAGCCGGCCGAGCCGGGCGCGGAGTGGGCGGCTACGAGCAGTGCCGCCGTCGCCACGGCGAGCCTCGAGCGGCGGCGCACGTCCTTCAGGCCACCCGCAGCTGCGGGTCGACCTGCGCCGCCCACGCGAGCAGTCCGCCCTCGAGGTTTGCGGGCGCGGCCACCCCGGCGGCGAGCGCCAGGTTGCAGGCGTTGAGGCTGCGCCCGCCGCTGCGGCAGATAAACACCGGCGCGCTGCCGCGCCCGATCTCCCCGAGCCGCGCGGGCAGCTCGCCCAACGGAATGTTGACGGCGCCCTGCAGGTGTCCGGTGTCGAATTCCCACACCTCGCGCACATCGATGAGCGGCGGTGCGCCAGCCGGTGTTGCCGGATGCAGCAGGGCATCGAGGGCGGCAGGGCTCAGCCGGCGCACGCCGGCTCGAGCGGCCCGCGCGGGCGCCGCATCCTCGGGCGCGGTGATCGTGGGCGCGACGCCGCACACCGCGCAGTCGGGCCGCCGCGCGACATGGAATTCCCGAAACCGCATCTCGAGCGCGTCGTAGGTGAGCAGCCGGCCGATGAGCGGCTCCCCGACCCCGGTAATGAGCTTGATGGCCTCGGTCGCCTGCAGCGTGCCGAGCACTCCGGGCAGGACCCCGAGCACGCCCGCCTCGGCGCAGTTCGGCACGAGCGCCTCGGCGGCCTCGGGGAACAGGCACCGGTAACACGGCCCGCGCTCCGGCACGTAGGTGATCAGCTGTCCCTCGAAGCGGTGGATGGCGGCCGATACCAGCGACTTTCCGAACAGCACACACGCATCGTTCACCAGGTAGCGCGTCGCGAGACGATCGGTGCCGTCGAGCACCAGGTCGTAGCCGGCGAGGACCTCGCGCACGTTCCCGGCCTGCAACTCCAACACGTGGGAGACGATGTGGATCTCGGGATTCAATGCCGCGAGCCGCTCCCGTCCGGCCTCGGCCTTCGGGCGCTCGAGCCCGGCCGTGTCGAACAGGACCTGGCGCTGCAGGTTCGAGACATCGACGCGATCGAAGTCGAGCAGCCCGAGCGTGCCGCAGCCGGCGGCCGCGAGATACAGCGCCGCGGGCGACCCGAGACCGCCGGCACCCACGATCAGAACGCGCGCCGCCTTGAGCCTCTCCTGTCCAGTGACGCCGATCTCGCGCAGCGCGAGATGACGTTGATAGCGGGCGCGTTCGGCTGCGTTAAGACTCATGACACGAGCATCCGCGCGCGGCGGCAAGGCTGTCAACGCCGGCAGGCTCTTAGCGTATGCTTCTGCGGCGGTCGGCGTTTTCCTTGGCCCGCAAGCGAGAGATCCATCGTGAGGGGAATCAAGCACTTCGTCACGACGGCAGCGTGGCTCGCCGTCGCCTCACTGCACGCCGCGGCCGCGAGCGCCCAGGCGCGCGCCCCGGTGGCGCAGCCGCTGCCGGCCGGGCACTCCCTCGATGGGCGCTTTGCGCTCCTGGAACATGAATATGTCGTGTACTTCCTCGGGCACTTCCCCGTGGTGGCGACCTATCTCGGCGGCGCGGCGTTCGACCCGCAGCTCGCGCAGATCGACGGTCGCCTGCGCGACTACTCGCCGCAGGCGATCCGCGATGAAGACACCCACCTGGTGAAGTTCCGCATGCGCTTCGCGGCGCTCGCACCCGCGGGCCTGTCGCCGCGGCGGCGTATCGACCGTTCGGTGGCGCTCGCGGAGATCGCCTTCATGCTGCGCGAGCATACGATGCGCCACCATCAGCAGAAATCGCTCGATTCCTATGTCGATGAGCCGTTCCGTGGCGTCGACTGGCAGATCCAGGGCATGACCCCGACCGGTGCCGCCAGCTACGGTACCGACGCGGAGTGGCAGGCGGTGATCGCGCGTAGCCGCGCGGTGCCGGCGTATCTGGCCACTGCGCAGGGCCAGCTGATGGCTGGCATCGCCGCTCACAACACGCCCGACTGGCGCGTGCTTGCGGAGTTCGGACTCGCCAGCACAGCCGCCGACGCAACCTATTTCTCCGGCACGCTGCAGCAGATTGCCTCGAGCGACATCGCCTCCACGCACCGCGACGCGCTGCTCAGGGATCTCAAGTCCGCCGGCGACGACGCCGCGGCCGCGTACCAGCGGCTCCGGGATTTCGTGGCCGCGACGTTCTTCGTGAGCACCGCCGGGCCGCAGCCGAAATCCGCCTTCAGCGCGGACCGCTTCGCTTTCGGCGAGAGCGAGTACGACTGGGCCCTGCAGCACAACCTGCGCCTCAGTACGACCGCGGCGGAGCTCTACACTCAGTCCTGGCCGATCGTGGAGGCCACGCGCACGGCGATGGAGTCCCTCGCCCGACAGATCGCCGGCACTCACGGCTGGAGCGTGCCGGCCGACGGTGCGGGGGCGGTGCGCGCGGTGTTCGAGCAGGTGAGCCGCGACGCGCCGCGCACCGATGCCGAAATGGTCGAGGGCTACCGCCGCACGGGCGAGCGCCTGGTCGACTACGCACGCCGCACGGGACTCTTCGACGTACCCGGGGATTACCGTCTGGACGTCATCGTGACGCCTGCGCCGCTGCGCGCTGCCATCGAGGGCGCCGCCTACTATCCGGCACCGCCTTTCAAAAGATCGGGTGTCGGGCGCTTCTACGTGACACCGACCGATGAGAACCCGGTGGCGCTGCGCGAGGAGCACAACTACGCCGCCATGCCCGATCTCGCGGCCCACGAGGGCTTCCCGGGCCACGACTGGCACTACAGGGTGATGACGCAGTACCGCGATGAGATCGCACCGGTGCGCTGGCTGACGCCCGGGGCGGTGGAGGATTCGTCCTCGATGTGGCAGGACTCGATGGCGGCCGAGGGCTGGGCTCTGTACGCCGAGGCGCTGATGGCGGAGCCGCAGCCGAAGGCACCGCAGGGCTTCTACACGCCGGAAGAGCGGCTCTACCAGTTGCGCGGCAAGCTGTTGCGCGACGTGCGGGTGCGGATCGACACTGGCATTCACACCGGCAGGCTGCGCTTCGATGACGCCGTGACACTGTTCTCCGAGGCGGTCGATTTCCTGCGCGGCTCGTGTCAGGACCCGGCGGCGCTGAAGCTCGACGTCAAGCAGGTGAGCTGCAGCGCGGCGCGCGCCGCCGTGACGCGCTATGCGCGCTGGCCGACGCAGGCGATCACGTACCGTCTCGGCAAGGAGCAGATTCTCGCCCTGCGCAGGCGCGCACAGCTCGAGCTCGGCTCACGCTACTCGGCGCAGCGCTTCCATCTGGAGTTCATGAAGCAGGGCACGATTCCGCCCGGCTACTTCGGCGAAGAGATGCTGCGCGCGCTGCGCGCTCACTGACGGTTACGCCGCCTCGGACTGGCAGAAGAACAGGTGCGCGGGCAGCACGTTCAGCGGCTCGAACTTGCGCCCGACGTAGCCGAAGATGCGCTTCAGGTCCTGCAGCACGCGCGTGGAGAACTGGTAGACGAGGAACGCGCCGCCCGGCTCGAGCACCGCGCAGGTCTTGCGCAGGATGCGCTCGCGCACCGGCGCGCTGATGGTGCTGAAGGGGATCCCCGAGATGATGTAGCTCGCGCGGTCGTGACCGAAGCGCCGCAGGATCTCGTCGACCTCGACCGCAGACGCTTCCACCACGCGCAGCCGCGGGTCGGTGAACGAGTTGCGCAGGTAGCTGACGAAGTCGGGGTTGGTCTCGATCGCGATCAGGATCGCGTCCGCGTGCATGCGGTCGAGCACCTCGGTGGTGATGCTGCCGACGCCGGGACCGTACTCGACGATGACCCGGGCGCGCGTCCAGTCGATGGGCTCGAGCAGTTGCTTGATCAGGAAGCGCGAGCTCGGCACGATCGAGCCGAGCATGCGTGGATGCCGGAAGAAGTTGCGCGTGAACAGCAGGACGTTGCCGCTGCGTGTCTGGCGCGGTGTCTGATGGTTGTTCTGCACTGTGTCCCCGCCGCAGGACCTGGCCACAAGCACTCTATAGCACAGCCACCCCAAAGCAAGTATCAGCGCAAATAACCGCCGGGGTCCGGGGTGGGTCCGTCGTTGCTGCTTTTAATATGGCCCTGATGTTTCTTAAGCTTATGTCTCCGGGTCGTAGTGTTACCGGGGGCGGGCGATTACAATCCTGACCCGCTCCAGGCCAACCCTGGGAAGAAGGGTCCGTTCCCCAGGCTCAGCACATGACGCAACGGTCGCGCTTGCACGTTCCAGCCCCGCCCGCCAGACCCGGGCAGGAACCCGATTTCAGCTACGTGCAGATCTCGCCTGCCGGTGCGGTCAAGCGTCCGGATGTCACGGCCGCGGCGCGCGACATCGAGGATCTCTCGCTGCAGATGGTGCGCGTGCTGGACGATGAGCATCGGGCCGTCGGCCCGTGGGATCCGCGCCTCGAAGCCGAGGAGCTGCAGGTCGGCCTGCGTCACATGCTGCTCACGCGGTTATTCGACGACCGCATGCAGAAGATCCAGCGTCAGGGACGCATCTCCTTCTACATCAAGTCGACCGGGGAGGAGGCGATCGCGGTCGCCGGTGGCATGGCGCTGCAGCCCGGCGACATGCTGTTCCCGTCGTACCGCCAGCAGGGGCTGCACGTGGTGCGGGGCCGCAGCCTGGTCGAGCTGATGTGTCAGTGTCTGTCCAACACGCGCGATATGTGCAAGGGCCGGCAGATGCCCATCATGTATCACTGGGGCAAGGGCAACATCTTCTCGATCTCCGGCAATCTCGCCACGCAGTTCCCGCAGGCCGTCGGCTGGGCGATGGCCGCGGCCATCAAGGGCGAGGACCGGATCGCCGCCAGCTGGCTCGGCGAGGGCTCGAGCGCCGAGGCGGACTTTCACTACGCCATGACCTTCGCCGCGGTCTACCAGGCGCCGGTGATTCTCAACCTGGTCAATAACCAGTGGGCGATCTCCACCTTTCAGGGATTTGCCGGGGGCGAGCACCGCACCTTCGCGCAGCGCGGGCCGGGTTACGGTATCCCCGGTATCCGGGTCGACGGCAACGACTTCCTCGCCGTGTACGCCGTGACGCAGTGGGCGGCGCAGCGCGCCCGCCAGAGCGGCGGTTCGACGCTGATCGAGCTGGTCACCTATCGCGCAGGCGCGCACTCCACCAGCGATGACCCGTCACGCTACCGTCCGAAGGATGAGTGGCGCGCCTGGCCGCTGGGCGATCCGGTCGTGCGGCTGAAGCAGCATCTCATTGCGCTCGGGGAGTGGTCGGAGGAGCGGCACGCGCGTCTCGAGAAAGAGCTGGACGCGCACGTCATGGCCTGCTGGAAGGAGGCTGAGACCTACGGCACGCTCACCAGCGGTCCTGCGCTCGACCCGATGACCATGTTCGAGGACGTGCTCAAGGAGATGCCGCCGAACCTGGTGCGCCAGCGCGAGGAATTCAGCGCGCTGCGCGCCGCGCAGACCGGCGCCCACGACGCCACGCCGCCGGCCGCCCGGGACGGCACGCCGCCGATCGCGCGCAAGGGCTGAGCTCATGGCGCGCATGAACATGGTGCAGGCGCTGAACTCGGCGATGGACGTGATGCTGGCGCGCGATCCGCGCGTGGTCGTGCTCGGACAGGACGTCGGTTACTTCGGCGGCGTGTTCCGCGTCACCGACGGCCTGCAGAGGAAGTACGGCGAGCACCGCGTGCTCGACACACCGATCGCGGAGGGCGGCATCATCGCGACCGCCCTCGGCATGGGAGTGAACGGGCTCAAGCCGGTCGCCGAGATCCAGTTTGCCGACTACATCTACCCCGGATTCGATCAGGTGGTGAGCGAGCTGGCGCGGTTGCGCTACCGCTCGGCGGGCGACTTCTCCGCGCCGGTGATCATCCGCACGCCGTGCGGCGGTGGAATCCGCGGTGGCCAGACTCACTCGCAGAGCCCGGAGGCGATCTTTACTCACGTCTCGGGCATCAGGGTGGTGATGCCGTCGAACCCCTACGACGCCAAGGGACTGCTCATCAGCTCGATCGAGGGCGACGATCCGGTGGTGTTCTTCGAGCCGAAGCGCCTCTACAACGGGCCGTTCGACGGCGATCCGCACAAGCCCGCGGTGCCGTGGAGCGCGCACCCGCGCGGCGAGGTGCCGGAGGGGCACTACACCGTGCCGCTCGGCCGCGCCGAAGTGGTGCGCGCCGGCAAGGACGTGACGGTGCTCACCTACGGCACGATGGTGCACGTGGCCGAAGCGGCAGTGCGGCTGGCAGGGGTCGATGCCGAGATCGTCGATGTGCGCACCATGTCACCGCTCGATGTCGACACGACCTGCAGCTCGGTGAACAAGACCGGCCGGTGCGTCGTGGTGCACGAGGCAACCGGCTTCGGCGGCTACGGTGCCGAGCTCGTTGCCACGGTGCAGGAGCAGTGCTTCTGGAACCTGGAGGCGCCCGTGCGCCGGGTTGCCGGCTGGGACACCCCCTATCCCCATGCCTTCGAATGGGACTACTTCCCCGGACCCGCGCGGGTCGCCGCGGCCCTCAAAGAGGTCATGGAGCCGGCATGAGCGAGTACGTCTTCAAGCTGCCCGACCTGGGCGAGGGTACGGTGGAAGCGGAGATCGTCAGCTGGCGCGTCAAGCCGGGCGATCAGGTGGCGGAGGACGACGTGGTGGTCGAGGTGATGACCGAGAAAGCGGCAGTGGAAGTGCCGGCTCCGGTCAGCGGTCGTGTCGTCTCCATCACCGGCGAGCCGGGCGACACGGTGCCGGTCGGTGCACAGCTCATCGTGCTGGAGACGCAGCCGGCTGCGACCTCGCCCAAGACCGCCGCCGCCGCCGCACCGTCCGCTCAGCCAAAGGCAGCGGCCCCCGCGCCCGCGGGACGCGCGCCCGGGGGTGGTAACGGCGCAGCGGCGGCGGCCGCCACGCCCGCGGCGCGCAGCGGGCGCGTCGCCACCTCGCCTGCCATCCGCCGCCGGGCGCACGAGGCCGGGATCGATCTCAAGCAGATCGCGGGATCCGGTCCGAGCGGCCGCATCGTGCCGAAGGACCTGGAGGAATTCGTAGCCCGCGCCGCGCAGTCGCAGCCGGTGCAGCTGCGTGCGGTGCCGGCGGCCGGCGCGCGGCCGGCCGCTCCGGCCGCCGCGACCGAGGAGATCAAGGTCATCGGACTGCGCCGCCTGATCGCGCAGCGCATGAGCGAGGCCAAGCGCAACATCCCGCACTTCGCCTACGTCGAGGAGGTCGACGTCACGGAGCTCGAGGCACTGCGGCGGCACCTCAACAGCACGCTCGAGCGCGGCACGCCCGGGCTCACTTACCTGCCGTTTCTCGCGCTTGCGTTGGTGCGTGTGCTGCGGGCGTTTCCGCAGTGCAACGCCCATTACGACGCGGAGCGCGGCGTGCTGGTGCGCTATCGCGCCGTGCACCTCGGCGTCGCCACCCAGACTCCGGACGGACTGAAAGTGCCGGTGGTGCGCGATGCGCAGTCGCGCGGTCTGTGGGAGCTGGCGGCGGAGCTGCGGCGCGTGAGTGAAGCCGCGCGCACCAACAAGGCGAGCCGGGACGAGCTCGGCGGCTCGACCATCACCCTCACGAGCCTCGGCAAGCTCGGCGGCATCGCCAGCACACCGATCATCAACTCCCCGGAAGTCGCCATCATCGGGGTGAATCGCGCGCTCGAGCGGCCCGTCGTGCTCGATGGTGCCGTCGCCATCCGCCGCGTCATGAACCTGTCCTCGTCCTTCGATCACCGTTTCGTCGACGGCTACGACGCCGCGGCGATGATCCAGGCCCTTAAGGAGTGCCTGGAGCACCCGGCGACCATTTTCATCGGCGCCTGAGGCGAGCCCGGCACCGCCTTCCATGGGCGAAATCAGGGAGCGACGCTTGCGAGGACACCCGCTGATCGGGGGTATCGCGCTCCTGACGCTGGTGGCCGGCTGCGGCGGCGGCGGCGGCGATCACGTCGGACCCGGCCCGGGGCCGCCGTCATTCTCGTCGGTGCCCCAGGTGGGCGTTTCACAGACCGTGACATACGACTCCTGCAGCGCCGTGGGGCAAACGGGCACGCTCTACAGCGGCACCGCGCTCGAGCCATCGCTGGTGGTGAACCCCACCAACACCTCCAACCTGATCGCCGAGTGGCAGGAGAATCGCTGGTCGACCGGCGGCTCGCAGGCACTCGAGCTCGGCGCCTCCTCCGACGGCGGCATGACCTGGACGCTGACCAACGCCGCGTTTTCGGTGTGCACGGGAGGCAGTGCCGGCAACGCCGGCAACTATCAGCGTGCCAGCAACGGCTGGCTGACGGTTTCCCCGAGCGGCGTCGTGTACGCCTTGTCGCTGTCGTTTTCCGGCGGCGCACTGCTCGCCGGCTCCTCGAGCGGCCAGCTGGTGGCGCGCTCGACTGACGGCGGTTTCATCTGGGGGCCGCCGGTGGCGCTGATCGCGGACGGCGCGGACTTTTTCGACGACAAAGGCTCGATCACCGCCGACCCGACCAACGATAACTACGTGTATGCCGCGTGGGACCGGCTCACCGACGCGAACTCCGGGTCGAGTTACTTCGCGGTCACCGCCGACGGCGGCACCACCTGGCAGCCCGCCACCAGCATCTACAACCCAGGGCCATCGGGTCAGACGATCGGCAACATCGTCGTTGTGCTCCCCGGGAACATCGTGCTCGACATCTTCTCCGCGCTCAGCACTGCCGCCGCCTCGAGTGCGACCGCGACGCTGTTCGCGCTGCGCTCCACCGATAACGGCAGCACCTGGGTTGGTCCCGTGATGATCGGTAGCGAGGAATCCGTGGGCACGAAGGACCCGCTGAGCGGTGCCGGCATCCGCGACTCCACGGATCTGCCCGCGGTCAGCGTTTCCCCCGGCGGTACCGTGTATGTCGCATGGCAGGATTCGAGTTTCTCCGGCGGAGACCACGACGGCATTGCCATGAGCTCCTCCGCGGACGGCGGACAGACCTGGTCGGCGCCGGTGGAGGTGAACGGCGATCCGAGCGCAGCGGCATTCACACCGAACATCCATGTGCGCGCCGACGGGGTGATCGGCGTCAGCTACTACGACCTGCGCAACGACACGGCCCCCGGCTCGATCCTGACCGATTTCTGGATGGTGACCTCCAGCGACGGCAGCCACTTCACCGAAACCCACATCTCCGGCCCGTTCAATCTGCTACAGGCGCCGCAGGGCGAGTTCGGACCGGGCAACACGCTGGGCTACTTTCTCGGTGACTACCAGGCCCTGACCAGCAACGGCAGCGCATTCCTCCCGATGAATACGCAGACCAACCCGGGCACGGCCGTCAGCAGCGCCGTGTTCATCGATTTTCCGGGAACGACCGCTGCGGCGGCGCAGGGCACGTCCGGTGCGGCGCGGCGGGCATTCAAGGCCGTGACCGCACCGCCGGGCCAGACACTCTCGGCGGCGGCGCGCCAGCGCGTCGCGGCGCGCATCCGGCGCCTCGAGGCCGAGCGGCTGCAGCGCGGCCGCTGACGCCGTCAGAAGCTGTGAACCGGTCCGCCGGCGTAAGACTTCTCGCCGGCGTCCACCCTGAGCCTCAGGCGGTTCTGGTAGGGCGGCAGCGGGCAGGTGGCGAAGTCGTTGAGGGCGCAAGGCGGGTTGAAAGCCTTGTTGAAATCCACCAGTACGGTGTCGCCCTGCGGCAGCGGAATGTAGAGAAAGCGGCCGGCGCCGTAGGTCTCGTGTCCGCTGGTTGCGTCCGCAAACATGATGAACAGCTGCTGATCGCCGGGATCCTCGAGCACCGTGTCGAGGCGCCACTCGCGACCGTCCCTGGTGAATACCACGGCGCCGGGGGAGGGCATCTCCTCCTCCATGCCGAGGATGTTCATGATCCTGATGCGGCGCTCCGGCACGTAGCGCTCGAAGCGTGCGTGCACCGCCCAGTCGGCGCTCACGGGAAAGTAATCGAGGCCGCGGAAGTTGCGGCGGTGCGGATTGTCGAGATCGCGCACCCGCACGCCGACGTGTCCCGCCCGCTCGATGATGAAGAAGCGCAAGGTGCCGCTCGCGAGCACCGTGGGGTTCCCCTGGGCATCGGAGACGAGCGCGAGCGTCCCCACGGGAGTGCCTTCGTGGGTCACGCCGCTCCCGGGCCGCGCGACGAAGCGCACCTGTCGGTCGGCGAGCACGAACGAGCCTGCGGTCGGGGCGAGCGAGGGGTTGTCGAGAGTGAGCGCATTGCCCGGGGCGCGGCCGAAGGTGCTGTCTCCGCCCTTGAGCCAGAAGAGCCCGGCGAGTGTCAGCCAGCCCGTGTCGCTCTTGAGCGAGGCCAGGCGCTGCGCGCGCCAGGCAAGCACTTCCGTCTGCTCGTCCTGCGCAACGGCGGCCTGCGCGGCAGCGGCCGCACCGGTCATGGGCAGCGCCGGCGCCGTCAGGGCGAGGAACAGCAGGCAGCCGTGCGGGCAGCGGGCGCTATACATGAGCCCATTTTAACGGCATGCGCCTTCAGCGTCCGAGGATCTCCTCGCGCACGTCGGCGATCTCGCGGGCGCGGGACGGGCGCGGCCGCGCCCCCTCGCAGCGCTCGGGACGCGGGCAGCCGGCGCTGCGCGGACAGATGATGCGCGCCGGCTGTGCCAGCGCGTCCTCGATCCAGGCGATGTTGAGAACGTTCGCGACCGCGCCGAGCGCCTGGCTCGCGGCCTTGGGGATGCGCGCCTCGCCGCTGCGGTGCAGGCATTCGCGCAGGACGCTGTCGACGAGCGGCTCGGGCGAGACGCCGTTAGAGGCGAGCGCCGGGGCGAGATCGACGCCCACGGACAGCACGTGCGGATTGCCGGCCATGTCGCGCACACGCATGGAGTGGCAACAGTAGAGGAGCGACTGCTCTTTGTCGCGCAACACCGAGATCTGCGAGCTGCTGGCGCCGTGCTCGGCGTCGATCATGCGGAACACCGCCCAGTTCGGGCATGGGTCGCTCACCTGCGCGAGGTTGCCCCACGGGAGCGGAATGCCGTTGCCGCGATACACCGCGCGCAGGTACCCCGGCGGGTAGGCGTCGAAGAAATGCCAATAGGGGTAGGGTGAGACCTTGGTCATGCGGCGCATGATGACCGCCGGGGTGAGCTCGAGCTTCACGCCGGGGGCGACCCGGTAGCGCTCATGCGCCAGAAAGCGGCGGAACGGCACCCGCGGACACAGCAGCGCCGCGGCGAAGAAGCTGCATTCGAAGTCACGCCAGGCGTGCAGCACGTCCTGCGCGTTCATGCCGACACCGCTCGAGCCGCCCTCGGGACTGCCGCCCATCTCCCCGCCGGTGGCGTGCGCGGATTTCAGGCCGTCGCCGCCGTGCAGCACCTTGTGGGCGATGTGTGCGGCCAGATCGAACTTCAGCCGCGCGGGATCGGCCTGCAGCGCGCGGTTCGCGTACACGGCGTTCGGGGACTCGAAGAACGAGCGCATCATGCTGCGGACTTCGCGGTCCTTGTCGCGCGCCAGCACCGGCTTGCGCTCGAACCAGCGGATCTCGAGCCCATGGCGCCGGCACAGCCGGGTGAGGTCCTCCACCGAGAGGGGGAAGCGCCGCTCCCCCACTTGGTCGGCTGCGCGCTCCAGGTCCGGAAAGTCGTTGTGCGACATCTCCTGGTGGGAGCGGATCAGCAGGTTGGCGAACTGCCGCCCCGAAGTGCCCGTCTGCGCCAGCAATTCAGGGATGGCGGCCTGCAGCAGACTCCGCGAGAACAGGAACGCGGGCTCGAGCGGGATGCGCACTCCGCCGGCCGCCGGGGCCGGGGTCGCGGGCGGCACTTCGGCGCTCTCGTCGAGGAACCACGCCGAGGAGCGCTGGAAGATGGCCGCGAAGAGCTCCAGCAGCTGCGCCGACGGAACGCGCTTGCCGCTCTCGATCATGCTGAGGTAGGAGACCGACGGCCCGACTCGGGCGTTGCGCTGAATGCAGCGCACCGACAGCTCCTCCAGAGTGAGCCCGTTGCGCTTGCGGAGCGAGCGCAGCTTGGCGCCGAGAAAATGGCCCTTGCGCAGGAGCTCGGCCATAAGTGCCCTCAGAGACGTCCTACCGTTTGTGAAATTAACAGTGTGAAGTTTTCATAGTCAAGTTTTCTGCGCCGCCGGCTTATGCTTGAGCCATGGACGTCCCGGCGCACGAGCTGCGGCTCGAGGCTACCGAGCCCGGCTTTTCCGAGCTTGCCTATCCCCGCGCGCCGGCCGGGCCGCGGATCGAGATCCTGGGCCCGGCGGTACCGCGCTCGGCGGAGGCACTCACACCGCTCGCGCTGCAGCTGCTCGCGAGCCTGCACCGGCGCTTCAATTCGCGACGGCTCGAGCTCCTCGCCGCCCGCGCGCGGCGGCAGGAGGAGCTCGATGGCGGCGAGCTGCCGACTTTCCTCGAGGAGACCGCCGACGTGCGTGCCGGGGACTGGCGCATCGCGCCCGTGCCGGCGGATCTCGCCGACCGGCGCGTGGAGATCACAGGTCCCGTGGACCGCAAGATGATCATCAACGCGCTGAATGCGCCCGTGCAGACGTTCATGGCCGATTTCGAGGACGCCTGCTCGCCCACCTGGGAGAACCTGATCGAGGGCCAGGTCAACCTCGCGGACGCCGTGCGGCGCACCATCACCCACGAGGACCCGGCGACCTCCAAGGTCTACCGGCTGGCGGCGCGCACCGCGACTCTCATCGTGCGCCCGCGCGGCTGGCACCTGCCGGAGAAGCACGTGCGCATCAACGGCGAGGCGGTTGCGGGCGCATTGTTCGACTTCGCCGTGTTCCTCGCCAACAACCACGAAGCGCTGACCCGGCGGGGCACCGGTCCCTACTTCTACCTGCCGAAGCTCGAGAGTCACCTCGAGGCGCGGCTCTGGAACGACGTGTTCGTCGCGGCCCAGGACGCGCTCGGGATGCCGCGCGGCACCATCAAGGCAACGGTGCTGATCGAGACCATCCTCGCCGCCTTCGAGATGGACGAGATCCTCTTTGAGCTGCGCGAGCATTGCGCCGGGCTCAATTGCGGCCGCTGGGACTACATCTTCAGCTTCATCAAGAAATTCCGCCGGCGACGGGACTTCCTGCTGCCGGACCGCGCCGCGATCACGATGGAGCGGCACTTTCTCAAATCCTACGTCGAGCTGCTGATCCGCACCTGCCACCGGCGCGGCGCGCACGCAATGGGCGGCATGGCCGCGCAGATCCCGATCCGCGACGACCCGCAGGCGAACGCCGCGGCGATGGCCCGGGTGCGCGCCGACAAGCTGCGCGAGGCGCGCGCCGGACACGACGGCACGTGGATTGCCCACCCGGGCCTCGCGACGATCGCGCGCGAGCCCTTCGATGAGGTGATGCACGGACCGAACCAGCTCGGGGTGCCGCGCACCGACGTGCACGTGACGCCCGCCGACCTGCTCGCCGTACCGGACGGGGAGATCACCGAGGCGGGCGTGCGCGGCTGCATCCGTGTCGGCGTGCAGTACCTGGAATCGTGGCTGCGCGGCCAGGGCTGCGTGCCGCTCTATCACCTCATGGAGGACGCCGCGACCGCGGAGATCTGCCGCGCGCAGCTGTGGCAGTGGCTGCACCACGGCGCCCGCACCAGCGACGGCGCGCCGGTCACGGTCGCGCGCTTCGATGCGCTGCTGTCCGCCGAGCTCGACCGCATCCACGACGAGGTGGGGGCGGCGCGGCTGACCAACGGCGTGTTCCCGAGCGCCGCGCGGCTCTTCGAGCGCATGACCAAGGCGGAGGAGTTCGACGAGTTCCTGACGTTGCCTGCGTACGAGCTCCTCAGCTGACCGGGACTTGAAGCGAAAGGCGAGCCGCATGAACAGCATCGGAACCCTGTCCACTGCCGACGAGCTGGGCCGCGCCTGGCGCGAGAGCCCGCGCTGGCGCGGCATCGCGCGCGCTTACGAGCCTGCCGAAGTGGTGCGCCTGCGCGGCACGATCGCCGTCGAGCACTCGATCGCGCGACTCACCGCCGAGAAGCTCTGGCGGTACCTGCACGACAAGCCGCTCGTGAGCGCGCTCGGCGCGCTGACCGGCAACCAGGCGATGCAGCAGGTGAAAGCCGGACTCGATGCGATTTATCTCTCGGGCTGGCAGGTGGCGGGGGATGCGAACCTCGCCGGCGAGATGTATCCAGATCAGTCGCTGTACCCGGCCGACTCGGTCCCGGCGGCGGTGCGGCGCATCAACAACACGCTGCGACGCGCCGACGAAATTCACCACGCCGAAGGCGACGACTCCATCGACTGGTTGAAGCCCATCGTTGCGGATGCCGAGGCCGGCTTCGGCGGAGTGCTCAACGCCTTCGAGCTGATGAAGCAGATGATCGACGCGGGTGCCGCCGGCGTGCATTTCGAGGACCAGCTGTCATCCGCCAAGAAGTGCGGCCACATGGGTGGCAAGGTGCTGGTGCCCACCCAGGAGGCCGTCAACAAGCTGGTGGCGGCGCGCCTCGCCGCGGATGTCTGCAACGTGCCGACGGTGCTGATCGCGCGCACCGACGCCGAGGGCGCGACGCTGCTCACCTCCGATGTCGATGAGCGCGACCGGCCGTTCATCGACGCAGCGCGGGGGCGCACGCGCGAGGGGTTCTTCACCGTCAGCGCCGGCATGGCGCAGGCGATCGCGCGCGGCTGCGCCTACGCGCCGTACGCCGACCTGGTGTGGTGCGAGACCGCCAAGCCCGATCTCGCCGAGGCCCGCGAGTTCGCCGAGGGGATCCATGCGCAGTTCCCGGGGAAGCTGCTCGCGTACAACTGCTCGCCGTCCTTCAACTGGAAGCGCAAGCTCGACGATGCGACGATCGCGAGATTCCAGCGGGAGCTCTCGGCCATGGGCTACCGCTTCCAGTTCATCACGCTGGCGGGCTTCCACGCGCTCAACTACTCGATGTTCGAGCTGGCGCGCGGCTTCCGGTCGCAGCACATGACGGCGTACGTGGCCCTGCAGCAGGCGGAGTTTGCCGCCGAGGGCGCCGGCTACACGGCCACCAGGCACCAGCGTGAGGTGGGCGCGGGCTACTTCGATGCGGTGACGCAGGCCGTGACCGCCGGCCAGTCCTCGATCACCGCGCTCGCCGGCAGCACCGAGGAGCAGCAGTTCGCCGCCGCAGAGCGGCGGCTCGGCAAGGCGGTCTAGCCGCTGCGGCGCCGTCGCGCGCCGTCAGAAATTCCAGGCGACGTCCAGCGAGAGCAGGCTCTGGTCGCCTCCGGAGGTCGAGAACCCCTGGTACTCGAGGCGCACCGCCGGGGCACCGAACTTCAGCTGCACGCCCGCGCCGTAGGCGAAGCGCGCGTTGCCCGTGTCGTCGCTGAAGACTCCGCCCGGGGTGACGGTATTACTGATGTTGGTATGCAGGCTCGCGACGCCCAACTTGCCGTAGAAGTCGAGGAACGGTATCGGCTGCGGCAGGTAGCCGACGGCGAACGCCGCGACCGCGCTGGCGCTGGCGTGCTGGGAGTCGGTGGCGCCGGTCGAAGAGTTGAAGAAGTTACTGCTCTTGGTACCCAGATCGACGTACTCAAGCTCGGCACCGAACATCTCGATCGGACGCCAGCCGGCGAATACCTTCCATCCGGTGGGGTGCTCGTAGACCTGAAGCGGCAGCAGCTGAGAGGACTGCACGGTCGATTCGCCGACGCCCGCGCCCACGTAGAAGCCGAGCGGGTCCGCGTGCGCCGCCAATGACGCGCCCAGCGCGGCCGCGGCACCCAGCCAGGAAGGGATTCGCATCGTCTGTTCTCCGCTGAAAGACGCGCAGTCTACTAGAGTGCGCGACTACTGCGACGTCGGCATGGTGAATTCAGCGCCCTTGGGCGTGGCGTCGGGCCAGCGCTGCATGACGGACTTTTGCCGAGTGTAAAAGCGCACACCTTCCTCGCCGTAGGCATGCATGTCGCCGAACAGGCTCGCCTTCCAGCCGCCGAACCCATGCCAGGCCATCGGCACGGGAATCGGCACGTTGATCCCCACCATGCCCACCTCGATGCGCCGCGCGAATTCGCGCGCCACGTGGCCGTCGCGCGTGTAACAGGAGACGCCGTTGGCGAGCGGGTGTGAGTTGACGAGCCCGACGGCGCTGGCGAGGTCCGGTACGCGCACGCACACGAGCACCGGTCCGAAGATCTCCTCGCGGTAGATGCGCATGGCGGCCGTCACGTGATCGAACAGCGTGCCACCCAGCCAGAAGCCGCGCTCGAATCCCGGCACGGCGAAGGGCGCGCCGCTTCCCGGGTCACGGCGGCCGTCGACCACGAGCTGCGCCCCCTCGGCGACGCCGTCCTCGATGTAACCGCGGACGCGCCCGAGCGCCGCCGCGTTGATCAGCGGACCCATCTGCGCGTCGGCTGCCATGCCGTTGCCGACCCGCAGCCGGCGCGTGCGCTCGGCGAGGCGCGGTATGAGTTGATCGCCCGTCGCCCCCACCAGTACCGCGACAGAGATCGCCATGCAGCGCTCGCCCGCCGAGCCGAACGCGGCGCCGATCAGCGCATCGACCGCCTGGTCGAGGTCGGCGTCGGGCATGACCACCAGGTGGTTCTTGGCGCCGCCGAGCGCCTGCACGCGCTTGCCGGCCTGCGCGCCGCGCTGGTAGATGGAATGCGCGATGGGCGTCGAGCCGACGAAGCTCACGGCCTTCACATCCGGGTGCGCGAGCAGCGCCTCGACCGCGGCTTTGTCGCCCTGCACGACATTGAGCACGCCGGCGGGCAGGCCGGCCTCGGCGAGGAGCTGCGCCAGATAAACCGAGGCCGACGGGTCACGCTCGCTCGGCTTCAGCACGAAGGTGTTGCCACAGGCGATCGCGAGCGGAAACATCCAGCACGGCACCATGCACGGGAAGTTGAACGGCGTGACGCCGGCCACCACGCCGAGCGGCTGGCGCAGCGTCCAGTTGTCGATACCGGTGGACACCTGGTCGGTGAAATCGCCCTTGAGCAGCTGCGGGATGCCGCAGGCGAACTCCGCGACCTCGATGCCGCGGGTGACTTCGCCCTGCGCATCGCTCAGCACCTTGCCGTGCTCGCTGGTGATCAGCGCCGCCAGCGCATCGCGCCGCTCGCTGAGCAGCGCGACGAAGCGTGCCAGCACGCGCGCGCGCCGCACCGGCGGGGTGTTCGCCCAGGCGGGAAGCGCAGACTGCGCGCTCGCCACCGCAAAGGCCACCTCCGCCGGCAGCGCGCAGGCGACCTGCCGCGCCACCGCGCCGGTCGCAGGGTCGAACACCTCGAGCCTCGGGCCCGCCCCGGCCACGGCCCGCCCGCCGATCCAATGCGTCACCGTCGCGGCGCCGGTCGGCGCCGGCGCGCCCGTGCCGCGTGCCGGAAGAGTGGAGATCGCCATGCTACGGCGATCATAGACCAGTCGGGCGCGCGCCCGCATACTCGCGCGCGCATGAGGCTGCGGGCGCTCTTTCCGACTCTGGTTTACGTTCACCGCCTGAGCGCTGCGCGGCGGTGCCGGCTCGACGCGCGGCTGCTCGCCGAGTGCCGGCAGCTGCGTGCGGACGATGCCGCCGGACGGCGCTGGTCGGCACGCAACTATCCGGGCGGCTACACCTCGTACGCTTCCGCGACCCGCATGCACCGGCGCTCGCCGACCTTTGCCGCGCTGGCGCGCGAGCTCGACACGTGCGTCGCACGCTTTGCGCGCGTGCTCGGCTTCGACCTGGCGCGGCGCACGCTCACCATGACGGATTGCTGGGTCAACATCATGGGCCGGGGCGCAGTCCACGGGCTGCATCTGCATCCGCTGTCGACGCTCAGCGGCACCTACTACGTCGCGGTCCCCGCCGGCAGCGCGGGCCTGAAGCTGGAGGATCCGCGGCTGCCGCTCTACATGGCAGCGCCGCCGCGTGCCGTGGGTGCACGACACTCGCGCAGCAGCTGGGTCGTGCTGCCGGCGCAGTCGGGGCAGGTGGTGTTGTTCGAGAGCTGGCTGCGGCACGAGGTGCCTGCGCACACCGCGCGCGGCGAGCGCGTCAGCATCAGCTTCAATTACAGCTGGTTCTGAATTGCCGTTGCCGCAGGTGTCGCTGCCTGCCGACGGCTCCCCAGGCTCGGGTCAACCCACATCCCGAGCGCGCGTTGCAGACAGTGACGCAGCTCAAGGAAGGCGCATGCCGCCCAGTTATATTGGGTGTCAGGATTCAGGGAGCGTTCAGCGTCCGTCGGTCAACGTTCGCGCGAAGGAGACCACTGCATGCGTAAAGTCATTTTCGGCCTGGCCGCCGCACTGATGCTGGCCGCACTGCCCGTGGTATCGGACGCGGGAGTGTTCGTGTCCGTCAACATCGCCCCGCCGGTGCTGCCGGTATACACGCCGCCGGCGGTGCCCGGTCCGGGCTACGTGTGGGCGCCCGGCTACTGGGCGTGGGGTCCGGCCGGCTACTACTGGGTGCCGGGTACCTGGGTGGCGGCGCCGGTCGGGATGCTCTGGACGCCCGGCTACTGGGGCTGGGCGGGCGGCGCTTACGTCTGGCACGCCGGTTACTGGGGTCCGCATGTCGGCTTCTACGGCGGTGTCAATTACGGCTTCGGCTATTCCGGGGTCGGCTTTCGTGGCGGCTACTGGAACGGCGGCGTGTATGTAGTCAACCGCACCGTGATCAACGAAGTGCCCGTCAACCGTGTCGCCTTCAACGGCGGCGCCGGCGGCATCATGGCGCGGCCTGGCCCCGCAGAGATCGCCGCATCCCACGAGCAGCACATGGCGTTCACCCCGATGCAGCGCCAGCACGAGCAGATGGCGGCGGCGAATCCCGCGCTGCGCGCCTCGGTGAACGGCGGCCGGCCGCAGCTCACGGCGACGGCGCGCGCGGGAGAGTTCCACGGGGCGGGCGGTTTCGGGCAGGGCCACCCCGGCGCTGCGCCGCGCGGCGGCGGCTATCCGGGCGGGCACGGACCTCAGCAGGGCGGCCACGGCGCCGGCGAGCACCCCGGCCATGGGCCGCCGCAGCAGCACGGCGGGTTCTGAGCCGCGGGCTTCATCGGCCGTACGGCAAGGACGAGCGAGGCCGCCTTCGGGCGGCCTCGCTGTTTGCAGGCGGTCAGGGTCAGGCGGGGACCGGACCGAGCACGCGACGCAGCCACGCGCCGATGTCCGCGACTTCTTCGGCACAAACCGAATGAGGCATCCTGTAGGCATGCCACTCAACCGGGTAGCCGGCTGCCGCGAGCAGCGCACGGCCATATTCTCCGAGCGCGGGCGCAACCACCTGATCCTCGAGGCCGTGGCCGAGGAAGATCGGCGTCGCAAGGTTGGCGGCGGCGCGCTCGGCGGCGAGCGTCTCCGCGAGCAGCGGATAGCACGACAGTCCGATGATGCCTGCGAGGCGCGCGGTGTGCCGCGTACCGGCGAACAACGCAATGGCGCCGCCCTGGGAAAATCCGGCGAGCACGATGCGTTCCGTGGCGATGCCGCGGCTATTCTCGCGTCGGATCAGCTCTTCGACGGCGGCCTGCGAGGCGCGGATCCCCGCCTCGTCCTGCGGCGCGCCCCGGTCGATCGCCAGGATGTCGTACCAGGCGCGCATCCGGAAGCCGCCGTTGAGGGTCACCGGACGCACCGGCGCGTGCGGGAACACGAAACGCAGTGACTGAGCCGCGCGCAGCTCGGGCACGATGGGCTCGAAGTCATGGCCGTCGGCGCCGAGGCCGTGCAGCCAGATCACGCTGCCGGTCGGGCGCGGACCGGTCTCGATCTCAACAGCCTCCAATGTCACGGCTGATCCTCGCGGCGGCTTGCGGTGAAGGGCCGCATGTTAGTGGAGGCGGGGCGCGTGGGAAACCGCCGCCGGCCGCGCCATGAGCACGCGGGCGGCGCGAGTCACGCGGCGGCGCCCCCGGGGGGCACGCGGCAAGCCGCGCGCGCGGCTGCGCAGCCGGTGGCGCGGCGCGCGGCGCCTGCTGCGCCGAACGCCGCCGCTGGTGCAGCTTGGCGTGTGGCTGGTGGCGGGCGTCGCTCTGGCTTTGGCCGTCAACGGCATCTACCAGCTGGTACGCAAGCCCACCGAGCTCTTTTTCCCGGTGAGCGGCGTGCTCTACAAGACGCCCGCGGAGAGCTGGCGCGACTATGGAGCGCTGTTCCGCCGCTATGCCACCGCCGGCATCCCGCCCGAGCTGCTGGCGGCTCTCGCGCAGGTGGAGGCCTCGGGGAACCCGCTTGCGCGCACCTACTGGCGCTGGTCGTGGAAGCTGCGGCCCTTCGAGGTTTATAGGCCGGCCTCGAGCGCCGTCGGCATGTACCAGATCACCGACTCCACCTTCGCCGAGGCGCGCCACTACTGCGTGCACGATCACCGCGTGGTGCACGAAGGACGCTGGGACGACTGGCATGCCTGCTGGTTCAACGCGCTGTATTTCCGCGTGGTGCCGGCGCACGCGGTCGAGCTGACCGCGGCGTACCTGGATGTCAAGGTCGCGGAGATCCTGGCAGCGGAGCGTCCCGCGGGCCCGAGCCGCGCGCAGCGCCGGCATCTGGCCGCGGCGGTGCATCTGTGCGGCGTGGGAGCCGCACAGGCGTACGCGCACCGCGGCTTCGCATTCAGCGCCGGCGAGCGCTGCGGCGACCACGATCCGCGCGCCTACCTCGCACGAGTCGATGCCATGGAGGCGGTGTTTGCGCGGCTCGCGGCGGACGCCGCCGCGGAATACCATTAGCGCCTTTCCGCGCCCGCCGATAACCAGGGAGAATTCACATGAGACTCGCGCAGCAGCTGCTCGTGGCGGCCGTGACGGCACTGGCCGGATTTGCCGCCGGCACGACAGCCGCGCAGGGGACCAGCACCACCATGGCCGCCGATAACCCGTTTGCCCAACCGAGCACGCTGCCCTTCGGGCTGCCGCCCTTCGACCGCATCCACGACGGCGACTATCTGCCGGCCTTCGAGGCGGGCATGCGGGCGCAGCTCGCGGAGGTCGCGGCGATCGCGCACGACCCGCACGCGCCCACTTTCGACAACACCATCGTGGCGCTGGAGCGCTCCGGGCAGCTGCTGCAGCGTGTCCGGCGCACCTTCTCCAACCTCAACTCGTGCAACACCGATCCGCAGATGCAGAAGGTCGACACCGAGATGTCCCCGCGGCTGGCGGCGCACCAGGACGCGATCTTCCTGAATGCCGACCTCTGGAAGCGCGTCGACACGCTCTACAACGAGCGTGCCGGCCTGCATCTCGATCCGGAGTCGCTCGAGCTCCTGACCCGCTACCACGTGCGCTTCGTGCGCGCCGGCGCGCAACTCTCCGATGCCGACAAGGCGCGGCTGCGGCAACTCAACGAGCGGATTTCCTCGCTCACGACGCGCTTCAAGCAGAGCGTGCTCAAGGCGACCGTCGACGGCGCAGTGGTGGTCGACAAGGAGAGCGAGCTCGATGGGCTCACTTCGGTGCAGATCGGAGCAGCGGCGGCCGCGGCCGAACGCCGCGGACTCAAGGGCAAGTGGCTCATCGCGCTGCAGAACACCACCAATCAGCCGTTGCTCGCCAACCTCACCGATCGTGGGCTGCGTAAGCGCATCTACCAGGCCTCCATCGGCCGCGGGCTGGCGGCCAGCGCCGACAACCGGCCGGTGATCACCGAGATCGTCAGGGCGCGGGCCGAGCGCGCGGTGCTCCTCGGCTACCCGAATCATGCCGCCTATGTGCTCGCGGACGAGTCCGCGGGCACCCCGGCCGCGGTCAACGACATGATCCGGCAGATTGCGCCCGCGGCGCTGGCGCGCGCGCGCGAGGAGGCTGCCGACATGCAGAAGCTCATCGACGCGCAGGCCAGGGCGCGCGGGGTCGCGCCTTTCAGGCTCGAGCCGTGGGACTGGTTCTTCTACTCCGAGCAGGTGCGCAAGGCACGTTACGACTTCGACCAGGCGCAGGTGGCGCCGTACTTCGAGCTCGAGCACGTGCTGCACGACGGCCTGTTCTGGGCCGCAAACCAGCTGTACGGACTCACCTTCAAGGAGCGCAAGGACCTGCCGGTCTACCAGCCCGACGTGCGCGTCTTCCAGGTGTACGACGCCGACGGCAAGCCGCTCGCGCTGTTTCTCGCCGACTATTTCGCGCGCGACAACAAGGACGGCGGGGCCTGGATGAACAGCTACGTCGAGCAGTCGCACCTGCTCGGCGGGCAGCCGGTGGTTGCCAACCACCTCAACATTCCCAAGCCCGCGCCGGGACAGCCGGTGCTGCTGACCTTCGACGACGTCACGGGCATGTTCCACGAGTTCGGTCACGCCATCCACGGCATGCTGTCGAACGTGCGCTACCCGAGCCTGTCGGGCACCAACGTGCCGCGCGACTTCGTCGAGTATCCGTCGCAATTCAACGAGATGTGGGCACGCGAGCCGGCGGTGGTCGCGCACTACGCGCACGACTACCGCAGCGGCGCACCGATGCCGCCCGAGCTGCTCGCCAGGGTGATTGCCGCGCAGAAGTTCAACCAGGGCTACGCCACCCTCGAGTATCTCGAGGCGGCGCACATCGACATGGCCTGGCACGTCATCACGGCCGCGCAGGCGCCGCCACCCGCTGGGGTGCCGGCCTTCGAGCTGGCGGCGCTGAGTGCGGCGGGGCTCGAGTACCCGCCGGTGGCGCCGCGCTATCACTCGCCCTATTTCTCGCACATCTTTGCGGGCGGTTACTCGGCCGGCTACTACGCCTATCTCTGGAGCGAGGTGCTGGCGCGCGACACCGGCCAGTGGTTCCACACGCACGGCGGCCTGACCCGGGCCAACGGCGACTACCTGCGCAAGATGGTGCTGTCGCGCGGTCGCAGCGAGGATCCGCAGCTGCTGTTCCGCAAGTTCTACGGGCGGGCGCCCGACATCGGCCCGTTGCTCGAGTACCGCGGGTTGAGCGGCGGCTGACCGGGCCGCGCCCGCGCCGCGCGGCGCTGTCAGGACCGCGGCGCGCTCGCGCGCTGGATGCGGTCGATCGCCGCGGTCAGGCGCGTGAAGCACTCGAGCATCGGCAGCCCGAGTCCGAGCTCGACGGCGCGTGCGTGCGCGTAGCCGATGGTCTCGTGCACCTCGAGCGGCCGGCGTGCGAGCAGGTCCTGCAGCGTCGACATGCGGTGCTGCGGCACCCTGGCGCGATACTCGGCGCCAAGCTGCATGAGAGATGCGACCGCCTGATCCTCGCTCCCGGCGCACAGGCTCGCCGCGGGCAGTACCGCACGGTCGCTCAGGCCGATGCCGAGCCTTGCTGCCAGTGTGCCCATCTCGCGCACCAGCCGCGCGAGCAGCCGTGCCGCGTCGGCATCAGCGAGGTACCTCCAGGTCTCGGCGCGCGTCACGACGCTGAGCGACATGAGCCCGACCCAGCCGCAGAACTTCGACCATTCGAGCTTCATGATCGCGGTAGTGGCCGCGGCGCGCACTCCGGAGGCATCGATGGTCTGCGCCAGCGCGCGCGCACGGGCGGTGTCGGCGCCGCTCAGCTCGCCGATCATGACGTTAACGTTGCGCGTGAAGAGCACCGCGCCGTCCGGCAGCAGCTCGCCGCTCGTGTCGGCGAGCGCCCCGAGCACCGCCTCGGGCCCGAACGCAGCGGCGAGCAGCTCGTACTTGAGCGGCCCGTTCTGGATCGACGCCACGACGTCGAACTGCGCGTGGCGCAGCGTCTCGAGCGCCGCGGCGGTGCCGGGGGTCTTGGTGGCGACGATCAGCGTAGCCGCGCTGCGCAGCCTGGCGGGATCGCGCAGGGTTATGGCCGGCGTCGCGAGCTCCGCGAGCCCCCGGATGCGCAGCCCCTGCGCCTCGAGCTGTGCGGCGCGCGCGCCGCGCGCCAGCATCGCCACGCGATGCCCGGCCCGTACCAGGTGCGCGCCGAGAATCGAGCCGATGGCGCCGGCACCGAGAATGGCGAAGTCGAATTCGGCCATGGGTCAGAGCGCGTCGGCGATGTCCTGTATCAGGCCGCGATCCTCGGGCAGGGTCTGCGGCGGGTAGCGCTTCAGTACCCGGCCGTCGCGGGAGATGAGGAACTTCTCGAAGTTCCAGCTGATGTCGCCGACGATGCCGGTGTCGGCCGAGGTGAGGAACCGGTAGACTGCGTGTTGGTGCGGGCCGTTCACCTCGAGTTTGACGCTCAGCGGGAAGCTCACGTCGTAGGTCGTGCGGCAGAAGGCCGCGACCTCCGCCTCGCTGCCGGGCTCCTGGCCGCCGAACTGGTTGCAGGGAAAGCCGACCACCGTGAAGCGCTCGTCGCGCAGCTCGCGCTGCAGCCGCTCGAGGCCGGCGTACTGCGGCGTCAGGCCGCAGCGGCTCGCCACGTTGACGGCGAGCGTCACCTTGCCGCGCAGCGACCCGAGCAGATCCACCGTGCCGTCGATGCGGCCCACCGCGATGTCGTAGAAGCCGCTCATCTGATGCCTCCCGGTCGTCGCGGAGCCGCGCCTGCATGTACGATACACCCGCGGCGGCCTCAACATCGGCGCGCCGGTCTCGAGGGGAGGTACCCATGGCAGCCGAGCTAAGCAACACAGAGACCACCCAGGTAGTCGCCATCCTCGACCGCATCCTCGAGCTCGAGCTCGCGGGACTGGTGCGCTATCTGCATTACAGCTTCATGGTCTTCGGCCACAACCGCATTCCGATCGTGGCGTGGCTGCGCAGCCAGGCGGACGAATCGCAGGCGCACGCGGTCGCGGCCGGCGAGCACATCAGCAACCTCGGCGGGCACCCGTCGCTGCGCATCGGCCGCCTGCTTGAGACGCACAAGCACAACGTCGACGAAATTCTGCGCGAGGCGCTCGCCCACGAGCAGGAAGGGCTGGAGGAGTACCACAAGCTGCTGGAGGCCGTGACCGGTCGCAGCATCATGTTGGAGGAGTACGCGCGCGCGCAGATCGCCGCGGAGCAGGCGCACGTCGCGGGCATCGGCAAGATGCTGCGCAAGCCCGGCTCGATCACCTGAGCGGCGCCTGGTGAGGAGCCGCGCACGCACCGTGCGCGTATGCTGTCGTGCGTGCGCATCATTGCGGTGACGAACATCAAGGGCGGTGTTGGCAAGACCACCGCGGCCGTGAATCTCGCCTACCTGTGCGCGGCGTCCGGGCGCGCGACGCTGCTCTGGGATCTCGACCCGCAGGGAGCGGCCACACATGCGCTGCACGGCGAGCCGCACGAGCACGCCTCGGCGAAGAAGCTGCTCGCCGGTAAGCGCGAGCTGGAGGAGCTCGTCCTCGCCAGCGGCTACCCGCACCTCGATCTGTTGCCGGCGGATTTCTCTTACCGCAACTTCGACGTGCACCTCTCCGCACGGCGGCACCCCACCGAGCGGCTGCTGAAGATGAGCCGCTCGCTGCGCGATGTGTACGACACGCTGTTCCTCGACTGCCCGCCGGGGATCTCGCTGCTGACGGAGAATGTCTTGCGCGCCGCGGACGTCGCCGCGGTGCCGCTGCTGCCGGCGCCGCTGTCGGTGCGCGTGCTGGCGCAGCTGTGCGAATTTCTCGAGCGCGAGCAGTGGAACGATCTCAGGCTGCTGCCCTTCTTCTCCATGGTGGATCGGCGCCGCACGCTGCACGGGGAGCTGATCGCGAGCACCCGCGCGCAATTTCCGCAGCTGCTCGCGACTGAGGTGCCCTACCGCAGCGAGATCGAGCGCATGAGCGAGCGGCGCGAGCCGCTGCCCGCGTTCGCTCCGAGGAGCGAGGCGGCCATGACGTTCGCGGCGCTCTGGGCCGAGATGGAAGCGCGCATGCGCGCTCCGGAGTGAAGGACGCTCCGTCGCCGCGGTGCC
The DNA here is from genome assembly GCA_963844595.1 of uncultured Gammaproteobacteria bacterium. GTDB lineage: Bacteria > Pseudomonadota > Gammaproteobacteria > Steroidobacterales > Steroidobacteraceae > 13-2-20CM-66-19. The sequence goes on along the minus strand of CAWJOW010000005.1, from coordinate 247,409 downwards.
TCGCTTACCTTCAGGGGACCGGCTGCGGCGCGGCCGCCGCACCCGAAGTGCCCGGGGCCGGCGTGGCGAGCGGCTCGACCGCGTAGCCGGCCTCGATCCAGGCATCCAGGCCGCCACGCAGCGGCCGCACGCGCTGGTATCCCAGCTTCATCAGCAGCCGCGCAGCTACCGCAGCCGACGCCTCGTTCGGACAGCTGCAGTAGAGCACGATGTCGCGGTCGCGGGGGAGTCTGGCGACGTGCTGCCCGACGTCGCGCGCCGGCAGGTGCAGCGCGCCCGGAATGCGCCGCAGCTCCACCAGTTGTGCCGTCGGGGAGCGCACGTCGACGACGACCGGGGCGGCACCGCTCGTGAGCTGCTCGTGCAGCTCCGCCACGCCGATGCGCGCCATGTCGAGTGCGGCGTAGAACCGCCGCCGCTCCCGCCACCTCCAGCCGATGTAGCCGCCGAGGAGCGCCACGGCGAGCACCACCACCAGCGCAGCGCCGCCGGGATGCAGGTGGTGCGGCAGCCCGACGACCTCACCGCGCAGCAGAGAGCCGATACCGAGCGCCGCGCCGACCCAGAGGGTGGAACCCAGCAGGCTGAAGGCGAGGAAGCGCGCCCAGCTCATGCGAGTTGCGCCTGCGAGCGGCGGGGCGACGATCGACAGCCCGGGAATGAATTTCGCCACCAGCAGCAGCTTCGCGCCCCAGCGCTCGAAACTACTCTGGGTCTGCGCGACGCAGGAATCGGGCGAGATCGAGATGCGGCACAGGAGGCGCATGACGCGTCCGCCGTAGATGCGCCCGGCCGCGTACCACGTGGTGTCGCCGATCAGGCAGGCGGCGATCGCCAGTGCGCAGACCTGCGGCCCGGACAACCTGCCCGCTGCGGCCATCGCGCCCGCAACCACCAGCGTTGGGACCGCCGGGACCGGCAGTCCGAGCTGGTCGAGCAGCACGTTAAGGAATACGAAACCAAGACCGACCGGGCTTTGCACCCGCAGGATGTTGCGCGCCGCGCTGGGGCGCGACAAGCCGCTTCCGGGAGACTCAGCCGGGGTACTTGCTGAAGATGGCCGACACCGCCACGTTGATCTTCTGCTCGGCGTCCGTACCCGTGGCACCCTGCAGGTTCTGGTTGACCTGTGCGTGCCACAGCGCTTCGCGGGTGCGCCCGTCGTACAGATCCACGCCGATCACGCCCTCACGATAGACGTAGGGGTAGGGAGGACCCCAGGGCCCGCCTCCCCAGCCCGGTCCCCAGCCCCAGCCCCAATAAGGACCGGGACCCCAGTACGGACCGTAGTCCTCGACGACTACCCGCGAGCCGATGCCGTACCCGACCAGGCAATCGGCGTTGGCGGCCACCGGCCGCAGCCCAAGCGCCTGCAGATGCGAAGCGATGGCCTGACGCAGGCGGCTCTCGTTCACCGGGTTGGCGACCGTGTTGCGCGGGCCGTTGCGAACCTGGCCGAAGGATCCGGCCCACGCGAAAGTGTGGCACTGCCCGGGGTGATAGATCGCGGTGTTGACGTCCGAGCGAACCGTCAGGGTGGCGCACGCCGTGAGGGCGAGGGCGCCAGCTGCAATGAGGAGCGAGTTGCCGATGAGCCGCTTGATCATAGTGACCTCACGCGGAGCGCGCGGCCCATGACCCACGGCCGCAGCTCCCCCAACGTTGAACGCGCCAGCGTCGGGCCGGTTGACCTGGCGGTCGCCCGCGCAGATCCGATCATGCACCGCCCGCAGAGCGGTGCGCAACGACGCGCGGGCGGTCGGCCGTGTGACTTCAATCAGACCCGTAACAAGTTGTTCTTCGCAGATAATGAGCCCGTGCCGACACCTCCCAAAGCGTTCATCTCCTGGAGCTCGGGCAAGGACAGCGCCTTCGCTCTGTACGAGGTACGCCGCGCCGGGCTTGCCGAGGTCGTCGGGGCACTGACCACCCTCAACGAGGCCTACGACCGGGTGGCCATGCACGGCGTGCGTGAGAGCGTGCTCGACCGGCAGCTCGCCGCTCTCGGCCTGCCGGCGCTCAAGGTGATGCTGCCCAACCCCTGCTCCAACGAGGCTTACGAGGCGCGCCTGGCTTCTGCCTGTGCGCACATGCGCGAGCAGGGCGTGACGCACGTGGTGTTCGGCGATCTGTTCCTCGAGGACATCCGCGCCTATCGCGAGCGGCAGCTCGCGGCGGTGGGCATCACGCCGATCTTCCCGCTCTGGCGGCGCGATACGGCGGAGCTCGCCCGCACCATGATCGCGAGCGGACTCGTCGCACACCTCGTGTGTGTCGATCCCCGTCGGCTCGGACGCGAGTTCGCCGGCCGGCGCTTCGATGAGCGGTTGCTGGCGGAGCTGCCGCCGCAGGTCGATCCCTGCGGCGAGAACGGCGAGTTTCACACCGTCGTCTCTGCGGGCCCCATGTTTTCAGCGCCCTTCGAGGTCGAGGTCGGTACGGTGGTGGAGCGCGACGGCTTCGTGTTCGCCGACGTGACCGCGGCCACCGCGGATCAGAACCGCAGCGTCACCGTGTCGTAGAAGGTGAGGCGTGGCCCGTACGCGGACTGGAAGATGCCGATGCCCTCGGCGGGCCGGATCAGGTTGGTGCGGTCGAGCACATTGAGCGCCGTCACGCGGTTGGTGAGGGTGCCGAGTCCCGCAATCCGCCAGGAGCGCTCGGCGCTCAGGTTCACCTGCACCACCGGCGGCAGCGGCTCGAGGTCCGCGAATCCGGCGCGCAAGCCGCTGCTGTAGACGCCGTCGGCGGCGAACCTGTAGGCGCCGACCGGGAAGCTCGCGCCGGCGGAAGCGCCGTAGAGCGGCTGGTGGTCGAGCACGATCGAGTGGGCGTCGATGTAGGCGAGCTCATCCGCCGGAAAGTTGAACTGGCCGGTGACCACGCCGCGCTGCCAGTTCCTGCCGAGCGTTGCGCTCGCATAGGCCGTGAGGTTATCCGTCTGATAGTGCGCCGAGAGCTCGCCGCCCCAGACGTGGCCGGTGTCATAGTTGAACGGCGCGAAGATCGGCACCACGCCGAACTGGCCGGTGTCGAGGTAGTGAGTGGTCCACTCGTAGAAGCCGTCCGCCGCCACGCTGAGGTGCGGTGTGACCCTGAGCACCACGCCCGTGTCCCACTCGCGATCGTCCTCGGTGAGCGGCGTCGGAACTCCCGGCGGACCGGCCGCAGTGGTGCCGGCGAAGGCGGCCTGGGCGGTGGGCGAGATGCCCAGCAGGGAGGGCACCTGGAAATAGTGGGCGAAGCCGCTGTGAAACGTGGCCATGCCCGCCTGGTACACAAGATTGAGGCTCGGGTCGAACTGGTGATCGTTGGTGAAGCCGCTCAATGTGTCCCAGCGCAGGCCGGCCGAGGCGCTCAGGTTCGGCGAGATGCGCCACAGGTCGCTCACGTAGACGCCGGTGATGACGTTGCTCGAGTGCGCGTTGTTGACGACAGTGAGCGGCACGTCGGAGAGCTGCTCGCCCGCGTCGTTCGCGGCGAATACCAGCGAGGAGTCGTCCGCGCTGACGCGATACTGGCCGAGATAGAAGCCGGCGCCGAGCGTGTGCGCGCCGCTCGTGAAGCTCAGGTCGCCTTCGAGCGTGGTGTCGTGATCGTCGTGGGTCGCGGTCGAGGCGACTCCCTGATAGATGAGCTCGCCCACCGGGTCCGGCTCGAAGCGCTGCGATATGGTGTGCCAGCTGGAAGCGAGCTGGTAGGCAACCCCGCCGTCGAGCGTGCCGCTGAGCGAGAGCACGGCGAGCGCGTCGCTGAAGTTCAGAAGCGAGTTGATATCCGCCGACGACGGCGGCATCGGCACACCCGCAAGGGTGTATTCCGGAACGAGCCCGGGCACGTTCGGCAGCTGGTTATGGCTCTCGGCCCCCGACACCATCAGGCTGAGCGTGTCGCTCGGAGTGAGGGGATAGGAGAAGAATCCAAAGAGCTGACCCTGGTGCGTGAAGTCATGGATCGGCGTCGGTGCGGGCGTGGCGGAGCTGAAGGCGGTGTTGCTCTGCTGGTAGAGGCCGCTCACGTAGGTGCCGAGGCCGGCATCGCAGCCCGAGTACTCGAAACTCGGCTCGAGCGTGTCCCGCTGCCCCGCGCGCAGGCTCGCCTCGGCGAGGGTGGGATCGTCGCAGCCGTCCCTGGTCTGGATGTTCACGACGCCGCCGGTGGCGTAGCTGTAACGCGAGGGCAGCACGCCGTCGAGCAGGTCGAGGCGTTTGATGAACATGGGGTTGATCATCGAGAGGAACGGCGGGTTGGTGTTGATGTCGAGCGGGATCAGCACGCCGTTGATCTGGTACTGGAACTGCGGGCCCTCGGTGTTGCGGATGTGGATCTGCTGGTTCTGGTCGATCGCGACACCCGGCATCTGCGCGAGCACGTCGGTCAGCGGCGCGGTCTTGCCCTGCGGGCTTGCGGCGATGTCACTGCCGCTCGTGGCGTAATCGTTGGCGCCGGCGGGGGAGACGGCCGGCCCCGCAGTGGAGGTGGCTTCGACCACCACCGTCGCCAGGCTGTTATCGCCAGCCGTTCCGTCAGCCGCCTCCGCGAGGGCGCAGGGCGCCATGAGCGTCGCCAGGCACGCGGCGAGCGCGGCGGCGGCACTCGATCCCGCGGCGGCTTTGCGATGGGTATGCGACATGGGTGGAGTTCGTAATGCGAATCGTTCTCATTTGCATCATAGAGGCAGCCGGTCGGGTCAGTCAACGACCCGACGGTCGATCAGAGTCGATCAGACTTAATCAGCAGGGGAAGCGGGCTGGACGCTCTTGGAGCTGGCGCTGTTGGCATGCGCGGTGTCCTCGGCGGCCAGCTGCGCGGCGGTGCCGTTCCTGGTGCCGAGGGAGGCGGCGTTCCAGCCGCCGCCGAGTGCCTGGATGAGGGCGACACTCGCCGTCAGGCGGTTCTGGCGGATCGTGAGGAGCGTCTGTGCGTCGGAGAGGGCGACAGTCTGCGCGGTGACCACGGCCGTGTAGGCGACGGTGCCGGCCTTGTACTGGTTGAGGGTGAGGTCCACGGCGAGGTTGGCCGACTTGGTCGCCTGGTCCTGCACCGCGTACTGCTGCTCGAGGATACGCAGTGTCGCGAGCTCATCCTCCACCTGTTGGAACGCAGTGAGGACCGTCTGGCGATAGTTCGCGACTGCGGCGTCGTAGGCCGCGCGCGCCTCACGGACCTGCGCCGGCCGGGCGCCGAAATCGAGCAGCGTGTCGCTGGCCGTGCCCCCGAGCGACCACAGGTTGTTCGGCGCCTTGACGAGACCCGCGGCCACGTTGCTCAGGAAGCCGTAGGAACCCGACAGCGTCAGGTCCGGGAAGTAGGCGGCGATGGCGACGCCGATCTGCGCATTCATGGCGGCCATGCTGCGCTCGGCCGCCGCGACGTCGGGCCGGCGCTCGAGGAGTGTCGAGGGGACGCCGGTGGGCACCACCGGCACCACGGTGCCGAGCTTGGCCGGGGCGATCGAGAAGTCGGCCGGCGGCTTGCCAACCAGCACCGCGATGGCGTGCTCGAGCGTCGCGCGCATGACGCCGGTGTTGATCTTCTGGGACTGGGCGCCTTCGAGCTGGGTCTCCGCGGTGATCACGTCGGTCTTGGCGGCGACACCGACGTTGTACTGGTTCTGCGTGATCTGCAGCGAGCGCTTGTAGGCCGCGACCGCGTCATCGAGGAGCTGCTTCAGCTCGTCGGTGATCCGCAGCTCGATGTAATCCGTCGCCAGCGTTCCCTGTGCCGACAGGCGCGCCGCGGCGAGGTCGGCTTCGCTCGCCCGCGCGTTGGCGATATCGCCCTCGACCGTGCGGCGGATCTTGCCCCAGATATCGAGGTCCCACGAGGCGGTGCCTCCCAGCTCGAACTGGTTGACCGGCCGCGAGGTTCCCGCCGGCACCGCACCCGTAGCGACCGCCTGCTGCAGCGCTCCCGGGCCGCCCGAACGCGTGCCGGTCGCCGCCACGCCGATCGTCGGGAAGTAGGTCGCGCGCGCAGCGCTCACCACGGCCACCGCCTCGCGCCAGTTCGCCTCGGACTGCTTGAGCGTCTGGTTCGAGATGTCGATCTGCTTCTCGAGTCCATCGAGCGTCGAGTCCTCGTACGCCGACCACCAGTCGGTGCCGCTTGCCGCTTCGCGCGGCTCGGCCGGCTTCCACCCCTCCGCCTCTTTGAAGCGCTCCGGCACGGGCGCAGATGGACGGTGGTAATTCGGGCCGACCGCGCAGCCGGCCAGCAGCGCCGTCAGCAAGCCTGCGAGCGCTGCGGCGGTTCTATGCGGTCTGTCTGTCACGTTCATGGGTGTGCCGTTGCGGTCGGGCTGGCGGGCGGCGCGTGCGGCGGCGCGAGCGGATGCAGCCGCGCCCACAGCGAGCTGCACCACCGGCCGAAGCGGTCGAGGTACAGGTAGATCACCGGCGTCGTGTAGAGCGTGAGCACCTGGCTCACCAGCAATCCGCCGACGATCGAGATGCCGAGCGGCTGGCGGGTCTCGGCGCCGTCGCCCTGGCCGAAGGCGAGCGGCAGCGCGCCCAGCATCGCCGCCATGGTGGTCATCATGATCGGGCGGAAGCGCAGGAGCGCGGCGCTGTAGATGGCGTCCTCGGGGTTACGGCCCTGCTTGCGCTGCGCATCGAGCGCGAAGTCGATCATCATGATGGCGTTCTTCTTGACGATGCCGATCAGCAGGATGACGCCGATCAGGGCGATGATGCTGAACTCCTGCCCGAACAGCCGCAGCGCCAGCACCGCCCCCGCGCCTGCCGAGGGCAGCGTCGAGAGAATCGTGATCGGGTGGATGTAGCTCTCGTAGAGCACCCCCAGCACGATATAGACCGCCGCCAGCGCCGACAGGATCAGCACCGGCTCGTTGGAGAGCGACTCCTCGAAGGTGTGGGCGGTTCCCTGGAAGCTGCCGTGGATGGTCGCTGGCATGCCGATCTGGTTGACCGCCCGGGTGATCGCCGTCTGTGCATCGCTCAAGGACTTCCCCGGCGCCAGGTTGAACGAGAGCGTGGTCGCGACGAAGGTGCCCTGGTGGTTGACGGCGAGCGGCGTGTTGCCCGGGCCGTAGTGGCTGAAGACCGCCAGCGGCACCATCTGCTCAGCGGCGGTGCTGTCGGCCGAGCCGGTCGAGACCGCGCCGCGCCCGGAATTCGCCAGACTGTTGGTCGCCTGGTTGCGCGCGGTGTCGGCGGCGATGGCCGCGGCCGTGCTGTTGCCGGAGGCCAGGGAGGAACTCACGGTGCCCGCCACCGCATTGGTCGACTGGGTGCCGCTCACCGTGCCGCCGGCCGTGCTGACCCAGAGATTCTCGAGGGTCTCGGGACTTTGCCAGTACTTCGGCTGCACCTCCATGACGACGTGGTACTGGTTGAGGGTGTTGTAGATGGTCGAGACGTCGCGCTGGCCGAAGGCGTCGTAGAGCGTGTTGTCGATGTCGGCGGGGTTGAGCTGCAGCCGCGCCGCGGTATCGCGGTCGATGATCAGCTCGATCTCGAGGCCGTTTTGCTGCTGGTCGGAGTTGACGTCGGTGAGCACCGGCGAGTGCGCCAGCACATCGGTGAGCTTCGGGGCCCACTTGTAGATCTGCGCGACGCTGTCGCCCTGTAGCGTGTACTGGTACTCGGCATTGCTCTGCCGGCCGCCGACGCGGATGTCCTGCGAGGCCTGCAGGAACAGCCGCGCGCCCGCCACCTGGTTGAGCTTCGGCCGCAGCCGGCCGATCACCTGGTCGGCGGACAGCTTGCGCACGGATTTCGCCTTCAGCGACACGAAGATGAAGCCGCTGTTGACCTGTCCGCCGCCGCCCGAGCCGCCGCCGGTGAAGCCGACGACGGTGTCGACCGCGGGATCGGCCTGCACGATCGCGACGAACTGCCGCAGCTTCTTCTCCATCGCCTGGAACGAGATCGCCTGGTCGGCCTGGATGCCGCCGATCAGACGTCCGGTGTCCTGCTGCGGAAAGAATCCCTTGGGGATGACGATGTAGAGGTAGACATTGAAGATCACGGTGCCGAGCAGCAGGATCATGACGAGGGCGCGGTTGCGCAGCGCCCAGCGCAGGGTGCGCGCGTAGAAATTGCGCATCGCCTCGAATGCCCGCTCGCTGGCACGGAACAGCCGCCCCTGGTTCGCAGGGTCCGCGTGGCGGATGAAGCGCGAGCACATCATCGGGGTGGCGGTGAGCGACACCAGCAGCGAGATCAGCACGGCCACCGAGAGCGACAGCGAGAACTCGCGGAACAGCCGCCCGACGATGCCGCCCATGAGCAGGATGGGGATGAACACCGCGACCAGCGACAGGCTCATCGACATGACCGTGAAGCCCACCTCGCGCGCACCCAGGATCGCGGCCTCGAAACGTGGCATGCCCGCTTCCATGTGGCGCGTGATGTTCTCGAGCACCACGATCGCATCGTCGACCACGAAGCCGGTGGCGATGATGAGGGCCATGAGCGACAGGTTGTCGAGGCTGTAGTCGAGCAGGTACATGGCGCCGAAAGTGCCGAGCAGCGAGATCGGCACCGCCACCGCCGGCACCAGCGTCGCGCGCCAGTTGCGCAGGAACAGAAACACCACCAGGATCACCAGCGCCACCGCCGCCATCAGCGTGAGCTTCACGGCCCGAAGCGAGGAGCGGATCGTGACGGTGCGGTCCATCGCCACCCGGATGTCGATGTCGGTCGGGATCGAGGCCTTGAGCGTCGGGATGAGCGCGGTGACACGGTCGACCGTGTCGATGATGTTGGCACCTGGCTGGCGGTAGAGGATCACGAGCACCGCGGGCTGGCCGTTGGCGAGCCCGAGGTTCCTGACGTTCTCGACCGAATCGTCGACCTCGCCGACGTCGGAGAGCCGCACTGCCGCGCCGTTGCGATACGCGATTACCAGGTTGCGGTACTCGGCCGCCTTGCTCGCCTGATCGTTGGTATAGAGCTGGTAGTGTCGGCCGCCGACGTCGATCGAGCCCTTGGGGGTGTTGGCGTTGGCGGCCGCGAGCGCCGCGCGCACGTCCTCGAGCCCGATGCCGTACTTGAAGAGCGTGCTGGGATTAAGCTCGACGCGCACCGCCGGCAGCGAGCTGCCGCCGATGGTGACCTGACCGATGCCACTCACCTGCGAGAGCTTCTGCGCGAGGATGGTGTCGGCGGCGTCGTACAGCTGCCCGGCGGTGAGGGTCTTAGAGGTCAGAGTCAGGATGAGGACCGGCGCGTCCGCGGGATTGTACTTGCGATAGGTCGGATTGCTGCGCAGCGCCGTCGGCAGGTCGGCGCGGGCCGCGTTGATGGCCGCCTCGACGTCGCGCGCCGCGCCGTCGATGTCGCGGTCGAGCCCGAACTGAAGCACGACGCGCGTGGCGCCGGTCGAGCTCTGCGAGGTCATCTCGGTCACGTCGGCGATCTGTCCGAGGTGCCGCTCGAGCGGCGTCGCTACGGTCGCGGCCATGACGTCCGGACTCGCGCCGGCCATGGTCGCCGACACCCCGATGGTCGGGAAATCCACCTGCGGGAGCGGCGCCACCGGCAGCTTGAAGTAGGCGATGCCGCCGGCAAGCGCGATCCCCAGGGTGAGGAGCGTGGTCGCGACCGGCCGGCGGATGAAGGGTTCGGAGAGGCTCATTGCGCCGGCGAGCCTTCACCTGCGGCCGGCGGCACGCCGCGCCAGCCGGCGACGCGCCGCTCGAGCCGGTCGAAGTACAGGTAGATCACCGGGGTCGTGAACAGTGTGAGGAGCTGCGAGAGGATCAGGCCGCCGACGATGGTGACACCGAGCGGGCGACGCAGCTCCGAGCCCGTGCCGGTGCCGAGCATCAGCGGCAGTGCGCCGAGGAGCGCCGCCATCGTAGTCATGAGGATCGGCCGGAAGCGCAGGAGCGAGGCGTGATAGATCGCATCGCGCGGCGGCATGTGCTGCTCGCGCTCGGCGACCAGCGCGAAGTCGATCATCATGATGGCGTTCTTCTTGACGATGCCGATCAGCAGGATGATGCCGATGATGCCAATCACGCCCAGGTCGGAGCCGGCGATCAGCAGCGCGAGCAGCGCACCGACCCCGGCCGAAGGCAGCGTCGAGAGGATGGTGACCGGGTGGATGAAGCTCTCGTAGAGCACCCCGAGCACGATATAGACGGTGACGATGGCCGCGAGGATCAGGAATATCTCGTTGCTGAGGGTCGCCTGGAAGGCGAGCGCTGCACCCTCGAAAGTGGTCATGACGCTCGCCGGCATGGCGATGGCAACCTCGGCCTTCTTGATGGCATTCACCGCATCGCCGAGCGCGGCCCCCGAGGCCAGGTTGAACGACACGGTCGACGAAGGGAACTGGCCGAGATGATCGATCGACAGCGGCGCGGCGCGGGTTGAGACCTTGACGAGCGCCGACAGCGGCACTTCGCCGCCGACCGCGGTCGAGGAGGGCAGGTAGATGGTGCCGAGGGAGTCGAGGGACGCCATGAGCGAGCTGTCGGCCTGCAGGATCACGCGGTACTGGTTCGACTGCGTGAAAATGGTCGAGACGATGCGCTGGCCGAAGGCATCGTAAAGCGCGTTATCGACGGTGGCCGGCGTGATGCCGAAGCGCCCGGCGGTGTCGCGGTCGATGGTGAGGTAGGCGGACAGGCCCTGATTTTCCTGGTCGCTGGCCACGTCCTCGAGCTGCGGCAGCTGCTGCAGGCGCTCGACGAGCTTCGGCACCCAGGTGTTGAATTCGTCCGGGTTGGCGTCTTCCAGCACGAACTGGTACTGGGTGCGGCTCACGGTGTCGTCGATCGACAGGTCCTGCACCGGCTGCATGTAGAGCGAGATGCCGGGCAGGTCGGCGGTCTCCTTCTGCAGGCGGCGGATGATCTGGCTGGCCGACAGCGAGCGGTCGTCAACCGGCTTGAGGTTGATGAGCATGCGGCCGCTGTTGAGCGTGATGTTGGTGCCGTCGACGCCGATGAAGGACGACAGGCTGACGACGTCCGGGTCCTTGAGGATCGCCGCCGCGAGGCTCGCCTGGCGGCGCGCCATGTCGGTGTAGGACACCGACTGCGGCGCCTCGGTGATCGCCTGGATGATGCCGGTATCCTGCACCGGGAAGAAGCCCTTGGGGATGAACACGTACAGCAGGATGGTGAGGACCAGCGTGCCGATCGCCACGGCGAGCGTCATCGGCTGGCGGTCGAGCACCCAGCGCAGTGCGCCGGCGTAGCCGTCGATGAGCGCCTGGAACTTCTGGTTCGCCCAGCGCGTCACGCGGCTCTCGTCCTCGGCGCTGTGATGCCGCAGCAGCTTCGCGCACATCATCGGCACGAGCGTCAGCGACACTACCGCCGAGATCACGATGGTCACGGCGAGCGTGATGGCAAACTCGCGGAACAGCCGGCCCACCACATCACCCATGAACAGCAGCGGGATCAGCACCGCGATCAGCGACACGGTCAGCGACACGATGGTGAAGCCGATCTCGCCCGCACCCCTGAGCGCCGCCTCGAGCGGCGGCAGTCCCTCCTCGATGTAGCGCGAGATGTTCTCGATCATGACGATCGCGTCGTCGACCACGAACCCGGTCGCGATGGTGAGGGCCATCAGCGACAGGTTGTTGAGGCTGAAGCCGAGCAGGTACATGGCCGCGAGCGTGCCGACCAGCGACACAGGCACCGACAGGCTCGGGATGACGGTAGCGGGCACGCTGCGCAGGAACATGAAGATCACCAGCACGACCAGCACGACCGCGAGCGACAGCTCGAATTCGACGTCGTGGACGGAGGCGCGGATGGTGTTGGTACGGTCGGTGAGGATGCTCACTTCGGCCGCGGCGGGCAGCGACTGCGAGAGCTGCGGCAGCAGCAGCTTGATGCGGTCGACGACCTGGATCACGTTGGCGCCGGGCTGGCGCTGGATGTTGAGGATGATGCCCGGGGTGTTGTTGACCCACCCGGCCAGATAGACGTTCTCGGCGCCGTTGGTCACCTCGGCGACGTCCGAGAGCCGCACCGGATTGCCGTCCTTGTAGGCGATGACGATGCTGGAATAGTCCTGCGGGTCCTGAATCTGGTCGTTGGCGTTCAGCGCCCAGGAGCGCGCCGGACCGTCGAGCGTGCCCTTGGGCTCGTTGACGTTGGCGTTGCCGATCGTAGTGCGCAGGTCGTCGATGTTGAGCCCGTAGGCGGCGAGCGCGCGTACGTTGGCGATGATGCGTACCGCCGGGCGCTGTCCGCCGCTCACGCTCACGAGCCCGACCCCCTCGATCTGCGAGATCTTCTGCGCCATGCGCGTGTCGGCCAGGTCCTCCAGCTGCGTCAGGGGCAGCGTCTTCGAGGTGACGCCGAGAGTCAGGATGGGCGCGTCCGCCGGGTTCACCTTGGCGTAGATGGGCGGGGCGGGCAGGTCCGAGGGCAGGAGGTTGCCCGCGGCATTGATGGCCGCCTGCACTTCCTGCTCGGCGATGTCGAGGCTCAGGCTCAGGCTGAACTGCAACGTGATCACCGAGGCGCCGCCGGAGCTGGTCGAGGACATCTGGTTGAGTCCCGGCATCTGCCCGAACTGCACCTCGAGTGGCGCGGTGACGGACGAGGTCATCACCTCGGGGCTCGCGCCCGGATAGAAGGTCTGTACCTGGATCGTCGGGTAGTCGACTTCGGGCAGCGCCGAGAGCGGCAGGAAGCCGAAGGCGACGACTCCCACGAGCAGGATGGCCGTCATCAGGAGCGACGTGCCGACCGGCCGCAGAATGAATATGCGGGACGGGTTCATGAGTTCAGCTGACCTAACGGAGACGGCCGACTGTGCTTCTCATCCGCTGCTCTGGCTGCTCTGCGGCTTCGAGCGGCGGTGGTGGCTGCCCTGGGCCGGCTGACCCGTTTGGCCGGGCTGGCCCGGTTGAGCCTGGCCCGACGGCTGTCCCTGGGTATTCGCGGCGGGAGCGCCGCTCGGCTGACGCAACAGTATTTTCGCGCCGTCCTTGAGCTTGTCGGCGCCGTCGACGACCACCAGCTCTCCGGGCGTGAGTCCCTGCCTGATCGAGACGTTGTTGGCGTCGCCGGGGCCGAGGCTTACGTTGCGCACGCTGACGGCCTGATTCCCCGGACCGACGACGTACACATAGGTGCCGGGGGCGCCGCGCTGCACCCCGGCCTGCGGGATGAGCGTCGCGCCGTGCAGCGTATTGAGCAGCAGCACGACGTTGACGAACTGCTGCGGAAACAGGCTCTCGTCGCCGTTGGGAAAGATGGCCTTCAGCTTCACGGTGCCGGTCGTCGGATCGATCTGGCTGTCGACCGACTGCAGAGTCCCGGTGGCGAGCTGGTGGGTGTTGCTGCGGTCCCAGGCCGTGACCGACAGCGTCTGGCCGGCGTGCACCTGCTTCATCAGCTCCGGGAGGTCGTCCTCGGCCAGCGTAAAGACCACCGTGATCGGCTTCATCTGCGTGATGACGACCAGTCCGTTCGGCTCGGCCGGCGTCACGTAGTTGCCGACATTGACCTGCTGCAGGCCGACGCGCCCCGGGATCGGGGAGGTGATGTGGCAGTAGACGAGGTTGAGCTTCTGCGCATCGATCTGCGCCTGGTCGGTCTTGACGTTGCCCTCGTCCTGCACGACCAGCGACTGCTGCGTGGCGACCTGCTGCTCGGCGATCGAGTCCTGCTTCCATAAAGTCTGGTAGCGCGTGAGATCGATGCGGGCGTTGGCGAGCAGCGCCTGGTCGCGCACCAGCGCGCCCTGTGCCTGCTCGAGCGCGACCTGGTAGGGACGCGGATCGATCTGCAACAGCGGCGCGCCTGCCTTGACCGTCTGGCCCTCCTTGAAGAGGATCTTCATGATCTGGCCGCTGATCTGGCTCTGCACGGTCACCGTGGCGAGCGGTGTCACCGCGCCGAGGCCGATCAACGTGATCGGCATGTCGCCCGATTGCACGCGCGCTGCCACGACCGGCATCGCCCCGCCGCCGGCGAAGCGGCCGGGGGGCGGACGGGTCGCCTTGGGGGTCAGCAGCCACGCGAGCAGCGCGATCGCGGCCAGCACGGCCAGGATGACGAGCACACGCCGGGAGCGCAGCTTCTTCTGCCACTCCGGCCGGTCGTCGGTGTCGGCGAGGCCTGGGGTACTCGGTGCGGGGTAGCGATTTTCGTCGTTCATTGAGACTCGCGCGGATACATTGCGGATGCCGTGTGGTTCAGCCCTGTTGAGTCAAGCGGTGTCGGGCGGCGCCGCGCGCCGCTGCCTGCCTGCTGGCCGGGTCAGGGGTGGCTGATCCTCGGGCTTCCCCATGACTGGCGCCTGCCGGGAGGCAGCCGGAACGCGACCGCTCGTCGGGCCGGCGGGGCCCATGGAATGCGGACTCAACATACCAGCCGCCTGCCTTAACAAGGTCGGAGCTTGGACAAGAACTGCAAGCCTGCTGTTCCAGATCGTGCAAGGGCCCCGAGCCCTGCCGCTTCTGCGTGGCCGCCCCGGGGCACCGAGTCCCCGCAGGCCGCCCGCGCGGCAGGGGCGCTACTTTACTACTATTGGCGTGCTTTCCTCGATGTCGTCCAGATGACGCCAGGAACGGACCCAAGGAGTGGCCATGAGCACCAAACCCGCAGGCGCGACCCGCCTCGGTCCGTATTCGGACCCGACACCGGTTGACATCACCCTCGTGCTGCGCCGTCGCGCCGGCGGCCGGCCCGAGGTCGCAGCCTGGCCACGCAAGCCGCGCTGGCCGCGCGCGGAATTCGGCCGTCACTGCGGCGCCGATCCTGCCGACCTCGAAGCGGCGCGCCGCTTCGCGCGGCAGCACGGCCTCGCCGAGACCGGACACGATGTCGCGCGCCGGGTGTTGCATCTGCGCGGTGCACCGCAGGACCTCGAGCGCGCCTTCGGTGTGCAGCTCGGGCGCTACGCCCTCAGCGATGGCCGCGGGTCGTTCATGGGTCCCGACCGCGAGCCAGCGCTCCCTCCCGGCACGCTCGCAGTGCTCGGGCTCAGCCGCCGGCCGGTGGCGCGGGCGCAGTTCCGCAGGCCGCGCGCGCAGCCGAGTGTCACCTACACCCCGATCCAGGTCGCGCGGCTCTACAGCTTTCCCGCCGCCGGCACGGGCAGCGGCCAGACCATCGCTCTGATCGAGCTTGGCGGAGGTTTCAGCACGAGCGACCTCGCGCAGTACTTCAAGAGCCTGGGCGTGAGCCCCGCGCCCAGCGTCACGGCGGTCGGCGTCGCCGGCGGCTCCAACCAGCCGGGCGGCGAGGCGGACGGCGAAGTGATGCTCGACATCGAGGTTGCCGGATCAATCGCGCCTGGCGTGAGCATCGTCGTGTATTTCGCGCCCAACACCGACCAGGGTTTCTACGAGGCCATCTCGCAGGCGGCTCACGACACGACTCACAAGCCCACCGTCATGTCGATCAGCTGGGGCGGCCCCGAGGACAGCTGGAGCTCCTCGTCCGTCGATGCGATGCAGAGCGCGCTCGAGGACGCGGTCTCTCTCGGGGTGAGTGTCACGGTCGCCGCCGGCGACAGCGGCTCGAGCGACGGCGAGTCGGACGGCGCACCGCACGTCGATTTTCCGGCCTCGAGCCCATACGCGCTCGGCTGCGGCGGCACCTCGCTCGTTGCGAGCGGCAACGTCATCTCGAGCGAGGTCGTCTGGGACGACACCGCGAGCGGCGAGGGCGCCACCGGCGGTGGCGTGAGTGCGCTGTTTCCGCTGCCCGCCTGGCAGCAGGGCCTCGCCGTGCCCGCCGCGCCCGGCGGCGGCACCGGCCGCGGCGTTCCGGACGTGTCGGGCGATGCAGATCCGATGACCGGCTACCAGGTGCGGGTCGACGGCGAGTCCGAGGTCATCGGCGGCACGAGCGCCGTGGCGCCGTTGTGGGCGGGGTTGATCGCGCTCTGCAACCAGCAGCTCGGTGCCTCGCTCGGCGATCCGCATGCCGCGCTCTACCAGATCGGCGAGCGCGCATTCCGCGACATCACCCGGGGCAACAACGGTGCCTATCGGGCGGCCGTGGGCTGGGACGCGTGCACCGGGCTCGGCTCGCCGAACGGCACGGCGCTGCTCGCGGCGCTCACCGTGCTCAAGGGCTGAACGGGTAAGCCGCCGGGGCGCCGCCCCGGCGGGAGTTTTACCGGCGGTCGCGGGAGCGTACGCGGCGCAGCAGCAGGGCCGGCGCGACTCTCAGGAGCCGCGCCAGCACAAATCCCGCGAGTGCGAGCAGCGTTGCGCCGCCCAGCCCACCGCCGCCACCGTGGCCGGAGCTTGGCGCGGCGGCAATCGTCATGGAAAGCGTCACGGTCTGGGTCGCGGGCGGACTCTCCGAGTCGGCGATCTGGAACGTGACCGAGCTGCCCGAGACGGCTGCTGTCGGCGTGCCACTGATCGCGCCGCTCGAGGAGAGCGTCAGTCCCGCCGGCAGCGTGCCGCCGGTGACCGACCAGGTGTAGGGCGAGACGCCGCCTGTCGCAGCGAGCGTCGCCGAGTACCCTGCGCCCACCTGCCCGCTCGTGAGCGACGTGGTCGTGATGCTGAGCGCGGGCACCACGGTGAGCGTGGCCGAGCCGGTCTGCGTCCCTGAAGGAGTGGTGCACGAGAGCGTGTACGTGCTGCTGCCGGTTGCGGTCGGCTTCAGGGTTTCGGTGCCATTCACCGCCTGTGCGCCGATCCAGCTCCCCGAGGCGGCGCATGCGCTGTCGTTGACCGCATACCAGGCGAGCGTGCTCGAGCGGCCGAGGGCGACCGTGCTCGGCGTGACGGTGACCACTGGCGGTCCGCCCGGCAGCAGCGCCGTGGCCGCTTCCGCCTGGATGAAGCCGTAGCCGGCGTTGAAGTTGTAGACGCCGCCGCCGGGGTTCGGCACGGTGCCCATGGCCAGGGCACTGCTGCGCAGGTTCGTGTAGATCTGCGCCGGGGTCACCGAGGGGTTCGCCTGCAGCATGAGTGCCGCAACGCCGGCGGCGTGCGGCGTCGCCGCCGAAGTGCCGAAGAAATTCGGATAGCTCGCCTCATCGGCGCACTGGGGCACCGTCGAGTTGTCCACGAACGGCGCCGTGTTGCTGTTGATCTGGAAGCCGAGGAAGGTGTTGTTGACGCCGTCGGGGCCGACGAAGTCGGGCTTCTGGCGCGTCTCCGCCGCGATGGCCGTACCACTCGTGTTGAAGAGGATAGGTGCACCGCCCAAGGCGGAATACGGCTCGAGCAGCGCCGGCGACGTGCCGCAGCTCGGCGTCGAGTAGAAGGCCGCAGCGCCGACCGCCGCCGCGCCGGTGGCGCTCGGGTGTCCCTGGAGTGTCGCGCTGTTGGTCGCGTAGGTCGCATCGATCGTGCTGCCCGCGCCGCCATCCTCCACCACCAGCTTGATCATGGTGGGAGTGGTGCCGCCATACAGCCCGACGATGAGATCGATGGTTTGCGCCGACGTATTGCTGGTGGCGGCCGCCGAGTTGCCGACGATCAGGATCTGCACGGGGTCGCTGCCGGTTTGATTCGGGCCGGTGCAGGTGGTCGGGTTGCCATCGAGGTTGACGACCGTCGTGGAGGCGTTCGCTCCCGTCACGCACAGATCCATCTCGCTGCTTGCCCCGGGGCTGCCGGGAGCGCCGGTCACGTACGGCTGGTTCCACTCGAGCACTATGGCGAGGAACTCGCCGGGTGAGAGCTCCGGGACGTTGACCGGGAGCGAGATGACGTTGGCCCCACCCGAAGTGCCGTAGATCAGCAGGTTCTCCGAGTCGCCGTCCGCGAGGGTGGACTTAGTCGTCGTGAAGCTCGGCGAGTTGTTGTCGTAGGCGAGGTCGCTGTCGTTACCGGCGGCGGAGAAGTACGCCACTCCCTGCGCCTCGACGGTGTCGATCGCCTGCGCCGCGAGGCCGTCCTGGAAGAACGGCTCGTCGAAATAGCCGACGTCGTCGGCTTCCACCTTGGCACCCGCGGCGGCGAGCGCCGTGATGCCGTTCGCGAAGTCCGCCTCGCTGTCGTCCGCGGTGTAGAAGGCGAGGCTCGCGTCCGGAGCGACCGCGTGCACGATCTGCATCATCGCGCGACCCTCGTCCGTGTAGGGCAGCTCGAGCGGTGCGCCGTAGTTCAGGCAGTTGCCCGCGCCGCCGGCTCCGGGCGCGCCGCCCGGCTCCTCGAGCACATTGATGTTCGCCGCCGGCGGCAACGCGCCCGAGGCCTCGTCGCTCGCGGCGTCAGCGGTAAAGCCGTTGAAGGCCCAGCCGTTCGCTCCCGAGACCGGCGGATCGCCGTTCTGGCCCGCGTCCGCCGCATACACGCCGTAGCAGTCGAAGCTGTCCGAGAGCACCCCGACGGTGACGCCGGCGCCCGTGAGCGCGGGGTAAGTCGTACGCAACGCCTGGCTGCCGATCGCGAAGTCTCCCTGGGTGGCGATGACCCCGCGGGTGTGCGGCATCGCCGCGCGCAGCGAGAGCACTTCGGTGCGCGCCGCGGCGGCGGCTATTGCGCTCACGGGCAGCCAGCCTCCGACATCGTTGCGATAGATGGCCGGGTGTTTCAGTCCGAGCGCGACGAGCGCAGCGGCGAGTCTCTGCGGATCGCCGCGTGTCACGGCATCCACGGCCACCATCGGTGTGGCTCCCGACCGGGTGAAGCGCGCAGCCGGGCTCATGGCGTGGAGCTCGGCGAGCAGCCTCCCGGGGCGCGCGAGGCCCGCGTGCCGGGAGAGGTCCGCGAGCGCCGCATCGAGCTTGGCGGCGGTGCCGTGCAGCTGCGCGAAGCTGCGCCCGCCAAAGGCCATGAGCTGCGCACCACCGGGCTCGACGCTGTGCGAGCGCGCGAGCAGTGGCGGCGGTGCCGGGCTGGCGGAGGATGCGGCGGTGATGATTCCGAGGAGTACGGCAGCGCCGATCACGGCGCGGTGGGCCCACTTCATGTCCGTTCGGCTCCCTGGGGACCTGAGGCGAATACTTATAACCGATCGCCGCGCATAAAGCAGCGTCGTTCCTTTGCCACAGAAAGCGCCGCGCTGATTCCTTGCGCTGTGATATCAGTCTGAACGGCCGTGGATGAGCGAGGCACCCGCGCAACAAGCTGCAGTTCGCGACAAGCTGTAACAGATCGCAACGGCTAGAACGGCTCGCCGATCACCAGGCGCCAGCCGGAGAGCACGCCGGCCTCGCGGTAACCGATGCCGAGGCGCGGCAGCGAGACGCCGTGGAAATCCCACATGGGCGTGACGCTGAGCATCAGGCCCGCTTCGAACTGCAGCGTGCGCGCGCTGATGCCCGATTGCGGGCCGGAGGGCGCGTTGAAGTAGATATCGGCGAGCAGGTAAGGAGCGATCTGCGGCTCGCGGCCGCGCCATATCCAGTCGAGGGTGCGCCGCAGCTCCAGGCCGTCGCGCAGCCTCGTGAACGAGTCGTTCGGCAGATTGCCGGGGTAGTGAACGCCCGCGTAAGCGAGCTCGGCGCGCCAGAGGTCATCGGTATCGAAGGCCTCGAAGCGATAGTCGCTGCGCACACCCGTGCCGAAGATCACCGCGTTGATCTCGGCGGAGGAGGCGAAGGTGCCGCCGCCCTTGACGTAAGGATAGATGTCCCACGCATCGTTGATGTGGTAGTCGAGCTGGACGCCGGGCTCGAGGCTCAGCGCGCCGATCGAGCTCGGCAGCTGTCCGTGGACGAGATCGATGGGCTGGAAATTGAAGAAGCCGGCGGTGATCGGCAGGATGAGCCTGATCCCCGGCCGCCCGCCGTGCGGTGCCGGCGGCCGCAGCAGGTAGCTCGGGGACAGCTGGTAGACCTGGATGGTACGTCCATCGACCGCGTAGATGCCCGAGCCGAGCTCGCTCGCGAAGGCGTAGCTGGCGAAGCCGGTGTCGCTCGGGGTGGCGGGAGCCGGGGCAACAGCCGCGGCCGCCGCGGCGCACAGAGGCAACGCGGCGAGCAGGGCGAGTGCCGGCATCGCACGAGGCATGCCGCACTCTACTGAATCCGGGCATGGCTAGAATCGCTTGGACAGGCCGATCGAAATGCCGCGCGGCAGGACCTCCACCGACAGCGGCAGCTTACGCGTCGTGCTCCAGTAGCCGACGGCCGAGCCCAGCGCCCAGCCGGCGAGCACATCCGATTGCCAGTGGGCCTGCGCCTTCATGCGCGCCAGCCCGTCGTAGAGCGGCAGGATCTCGAGCGCCCAGATCCACGGATACTGCTTCTGGTAATTGACGATGAAGGGCGTGACGAAGCTCGCCTGCAGCGTCACCTCGCCGCTCGGGAAGCTGTCGCAGCAGCTGCCCTGAAACCACTGGTTTGGATTGTCGCCGTCATCGGGGCGGGCGCGGCTGAAAGCGTGTTTGAGGACTTCGGCGCCGGCCCCCGAGATCACCGAGGCATCGATGGTCTGCCAGAAGGTGTTGCCGAGCTTGCTGTCGTCGCCGAGCCAGAGCGCGCCCGCTCCTTCGACGACGACGACACCGTACTCGAGGACCAGCGAGTACTTGCGCTGCCAGATACCGCTCTGGTCGTAGCTCAGCTCGGAATCGATGCCGAGCGGGCCGCCGGCGTGCGCGGGCTGCGAGGCCAGAGTGAGCCCCGCAGCGAGCGCCGCAACCGCGGGGAGCACGCTGGCGGAGAGCGCGCGTCTGCTATTAACTTTGTGATGCAAAGTAAACAGGCAAGTGAAAAACACCATTAGCTTTGTCCTGTAAAGTTCATGACTGAGAAAGCACATGGTCCGGGAGTCTCAGGGCTTCAGGGGTTCAGGGTGCTTTAAGGCCGCGCGCGGCCCCGCGCGGCGCCGCTTCCGCATCGACGGCGGCGGCCGCGTCGCGGATGACGCGCTCGAGCACGCTGAGGTACTCGAGATACTGCCTGCGACCGGCTGCGGTGATGCGGCAGAGGGTCTGCGGGCGGTTGCGCTCGTAGCCCCGCGAGCTCTCGATCAGCTTGGCCGCCTGCAATACCGTCAGGTGGCGGCTGAGGTTGCCGTCCGTCAGGCCGCACAGCTGCTTGAGGTCGTTGAAACGCAAGCCCTTGGGATGGGCCATGAGCGAGGTGAGCACGCCGAGGCGCGCCCGCTCGTGGATCACGCGGTGCAGCCCGTCGTAGGCGAAGGGCGGCGGGCGCGGGTTTTCCCTGGGCTTGTTCATGAGCCTGACTCTTCCGCTCGCTGACCATGGTGGTAGCCGAACTGCAGGACCGCCGCGACCAGCAGCTGACCGACGCCGAATGGGACTCCCATCAGCCAGGGGGCGAGCGCACGGGGGCCCGCGCCGACTACCAGGCAGCCGAGCCCCGCGGCCAGATACCATAGGCCGACGGCGAACATCGGCCGCGGCAGAAAGCGGCAGGAGGCGAACACGCCGAGGCTGAAGAGCACCTGCCACACGCCCGGCAGCAGCCATACCTCCTGCGGTGCGACACGCCACAGCACCACGGTCAGCAGCAGGCCCGCGACGATCGCCGGCAGGAACTGCTCGAGCGCTGCGTGAATCAGCTGCATGGCCAGCCCCGAGTGCACCCGTCGCGCCCGCGCGAAGGTCTCGACCGCGATGATGGCGAGGGAGACGGCCGCGGTGCCCACCCAGAGCGCAAGATAGGCGTTGACGTCGTGGACGGGGTCCCTGAGCCACAATGCCTGCGCGGCGGCCGCGAGCAGCGCCAGAATCCCGGTGCCGGCCAGCGTTCTGGGGCCGTAGCCGCGGAACTCCATGCCGCGCGCCAGCTGGTCGCGGATCGCGCTGATCTCCGCGAGTGCTTTCTGCAGTTCCGTCGTTCCGGCCATGCGGCGCTTTGTAACGGAAAGTAATGACAAATACAACCGTGGACGGCGCCTCGGGCCCTCAGCGGCGCTGCCACAGCGCGTAGGCGCCGATCCCGATCCACACCAGGTTCATCGCCGCCGAGGGCAGGGCGCCGTTCCAGCCGCTGTTGACGACGAAGCCGGCTGCACCGGCGATGTTCATGAGGTGATACAGACGCGACTGCGACCGCAGCGCTCCGGCGGTGAGGAGCGCGTAGGCGGCGAGGATCAGCGCCGCTCCGCTCCAGCCGATCACTTCGATCGCAGTTTTCATACCCGCCCCGCTGAATGCCCCTGGGCCGGCCGCCCCGCGCCGCACTCTACCCGAGGCCGCGGCGGCGCTGACATTCGATGTTGTTTTGTATACATTATTCAAAGTGCCGAGGGAGCGCGCCGTCATGGTGACCTTGCCGCTCGAGAACCCGCTGGCCGGGCGCCAGAGCTCGCCGCGACTGATCGCCGCGGCGCTGCGCGCCGCGATCATCCACGGACGCCTCGCGCCGGACGCGCCGCTGCGCCAGGAGCAGCTGGCCCGGCACTTCTCCGTCAGCCGCATTCCGCTGCGCGAGGCGTTGCGCCAGCTCGAGAGCGAGGGCTGGATCGAGTTCCGGCCGAACCGCGGCGCGCGCGTGAGCGGCCTGGACGCGACCGAGGCGCGCGAGATCTTCGAGATCCGCGCCGCGCTCGAATGCGCCGCGCTCAGGCTCGCCGCGCCGCGCCACACGCCCGCCAGCTGGCAGGAGGTGGCGCGGCTGCTTGCCGATTCGCGGCGCGAGTCGCACCGGACGCGCTATGTGCGGCGCAACCGCGACTTTCACCTGGCGTTGTACCGTCCGGCGCAGCGCCCGCGGCTGCTCGCGCTCATCGCCTCGCTCCACGACCGCGGCGAGCGCTATCTGCGGCTGAAGCTCGACATCCCGGCGTACAAGCGCCAGTCCGACGCCGAGCATGTGCAGATCTTCGCCGCCGCGAGCGGCGGACAGCTCGCGCAGGCGCTGCGCATGCTCGCCGACCATCTCGTCACCACCGGCGAGATGCTCGCGGCAACGCTCGGCGCGCCGCCGACCGATGCCCCTCACGCGGGTGCAGGCCGATGACCGAGGCAGCCGCACAGGCCGGTCGCGGCGCGTGGACCCGCCGCCGCGACGACAAGCAGCGCCGGCTGGCTGGCATTGCCGCGCATCTCGACGGCAAGCTGGTGCGGCGTGCCCAGATCGTACCGGTACTGCAGGGGCTGCTGCGCCCCGGCGATCGCGTGGCGCTCGAGGGTGACAACCAGAAGCAGGCGGATTTCCTGGCGCGCTCGCTCCTGCAGGTGGATCCGTCGGTGGTGCACGACCTGCATCTGCTGATCTCCTCGATCAGCCTGCCGCAGCACCTGACGCTGTTCGAGCGCGGCATCGCCCGCCGCGTCGACTTTTCCTATGCGGGACCGCAGAGCCTGCGCGTGGCGCAGCTGCTCGAGGACCGCAAGCTCGAGATCGGCGCGATCCACACCTACATCGAGCTGTACGCGCGTATGTTCGTCGATCTGACGCCCAACGTGGCGCTGGTGTGCGCCGAGGCCGCCGACCTCGCCGGCAATCTCTATACCGGCCCCAACACCGAGGACACGCCCACCATCGTCGAGGCGGCGGCGTTCCGCCACGGCATCGTGCTGGCGCAGGTGAACGAGATCGTCGAGGAGCTGCCGCGCGTCGACGTGCCGGGCTCGTGGATCGACCTGCTGGTGGCGGCCGACCGGCCGTACGCGCTCGAGCCGCTCTTCACGCGCGATCCGCGCCAGATCACCGAGCTGCAGGTGCTGATGGGGATGATGGTGATTCGCGGCATCTACGAGCGCCACGGCGTCACCAGCCTGAATCACGGCATCGGCTTCGACACCGCGGCGATCGAGCTGCTGCTGCCCACTTACGCGGAGCGCCTGGGACTGAAGCACAGGATCTGCCGGCACTGGGCGCTCAATCCGCATCCGACGCTGATCCCGGCGATCGAGAGCGGCTGGGTCGAGAGCGTGCACTGCTTCGGCGGCGAGATCGGCATGGAGGAGTACGTGCGCGCGCGCCCCGACGTGTTCTTCGTCGGCCGCGACGGCAGCCTGCGCTCGAACCGCGTGCTGTGTCAGCTCGCCGGGCAGTACGGCGTCGACCTGTTCATCGGATCGACGCTTCAGATGGACGCCGATGCCAACTCCTCGACCGTGACCCTCGGCCGGCTCGCCGGTTTCGGCGGCGCCCCCAACATGGGACACGACCCGAAGGGGCGGCGCCACAGCACGCCGGCATGGCTCAGCCTGATCACCGCCGCGGGCGACGTGGTGCGTGGCCGCAAGCTCGTGGTGCAGCTGGTCGAGACCTTCAGCCGCGGCGGCGTACCGGCGCTGGTCGACTCCCTCGATGCGGTCGAGGTCGGCCGCCAGGCGCACATGCCGGTCGCACCGGTGATGATCTATGGCGATGACGTGAGCCACGTGGTGAGCGAGGAGGGCATTGCCTATCTCTACAAGGCGCAAGGGCAGGAGGAGCGGCGTGCCGCGCTCGCCGCGATTGCCGGCGCTACGGCGATCGGGCGGCGTGCCGATCGCGCACGCACCCAAAGCCTGCGGGAGCGCGGCGTGGTGGCATACCCGGAGGATCTGGGTGTGCGGCGCACGGAGGCGCGACGCTCGCTGCTGGCTGCGCGCAGCATCGAGGATCTGGTGGCATGGTCGGGGGGGCTGTATCGGCCGCCGGCCCGTTTCCGCAGCTGGTAGCGCTCAAGGATGAGCCCATACACGACCGCCGCGATGACCGCCGGGACTGCGACCGGTCTCGCCCCCGACGGGACGGACCGCATGCGAGCCGCGAGGCTCGCCGATGCCGCGGTCGCCGCTCTGGTCGCCGAGGCGCTGCTGACGCCGAAACCGGCGCTGGTCGATCAGCGCGGACCCGGTGCACACCACGACCTGGATCTGGAGAGACTCCTGCGCTCGGCCCGGGCCCTGCACGCGCCGTTTCGCGCGATGGCGCTCGCAGCCGGCGGGCGCGTGCCCGATCTGCCGCTGCGCGAGACCCTCGGGGCGATCGGTCGGCACGGCGAGCGGCGCATGCTGGCCGCGACCGGCGGCGGCAACGCGCACCGCGGCGCGATCTGGGTGCTCGGGCTCCTGGTCGCCGCGCGCGCGATGAGCGAGCCCCACGCCGGCAGCGCCGAGCTCACGCAGCTGGCCGCTCGGCTCGCGCGTCTGCCCGATCGCGGCGCGCCCGGGCTGCCGAGCAACGGCACGCGCGCCTGCCGCCTCTTTGGAGTGCCGGGGGCGCGCGGCGAGGCGGCGGCGGGCTTCCCGCACGTGATCCATCTGGGACTGCCGCAGCTGCGCCGCACCCGGGACGCCGGCCACGACGAGGCCTCGGCACGGCTCGACGCGCTGCTCGCCATCATGGCGAGTCTCGATGACACCTGCCTTCTGCACCGCGGCGGCCGGCCCGCGCTCGAGGCCGCGCAGCGCGGCGCGCGGCGCGTGCTTGGCCTCGGAGGGAGCGGCTGCGCCGCAGGTCGCGGTGCGCTGCTCGAGCTCGATGCGGAGCTGCTGCGCCGCCGCGCCTCGCCGGGTGGCGCCGCGGACCTGCTGGCTGCGTGCCTGTTTCTCGATGCGAGGCATTGCAGCGCTTCTCACCGGTGCCCGACTTGAGCGGAGGACATTCATGGAAACACTCAGCTTCACCTATCCGGCGCGCGGGCGCGTATCGAGACGCGTGCATATCGGCGTGGTCGGCTCCGGGGATCTCGAGATACTGCTCGAGCCTTCGACGGACGGCGCCGCGCATGTCAGTGTGACCACCAGCGTCGAGGGATTCGATGCGGTGTGGAAGAACGTTCTCGATCGCTTCTTCAGCCGCTTTGACGGCGCCGCCGCGATCGAGATCAACGATTTCGGCGCGACTCCCGGCGTGGTCATGCTGCGGCTCGAGCAGGCCGCGGAGGCGCTGCGCTCGTGAGCGGCACCGATTCCTACCGGCGCTTCCTGGCGCGCCGCAGCTTCATCGAGCTGCCGGCCCGCGCGCGTGCGCGCGCCATTCTCGATGCGGACACGTTTCGCGAGCTGATTGGCCCGTTCGAGCGCATGAAGTCTCCGTGGCTGCCGCTGCAGGGAGTGGTTGCGCAGGCCGACGACGGCGTGGTTGTGGCGCGCGGGCGTATCGCGGGCGAGTCCGCGGTCGTGATGGCCATCGAGGGTGCCTACCAGGGCGGCAGCATCGGCGAGGTCTCGGGGGCGAAGATCGCCGGCGCCCTCGAGCTGGCACTGCGCGACGCGCAACGCGGCCGGCGCGTGCTGCCGGTACTCCTGCTCGAGACCGGCGGCGTGCGGTTGCAGGAGGCCAATCTGGGGCTCGCCGCCATTGCCGAGATCCACGCCGCGATCGTCGCGCTGCGCCGGCACGTGCCGGTGGTCGCGGTCGTGTCGGGCGTGGTGGGGTGCTTCGGCGGACTGTCGCTTGCGGCGGCACTGTGCAGCCGGCTGATTCTCACGCGCCAGGCGCGGCTCGGCATGAACGGTCCGGAAGTGATCGAGCAGGAAGCGGGCATCGCCGAGCTCGACGCGAGCGACCGCTCGCTCATCTGGGCCCTGATGGGCGGGGAGCAGCGCTATCTCACCGGGTTCGCGGACGTACTGGTCGAGGATGACGCGGAGGCGATCGCCGCCGAGGTGCGCCGCTCTTTCACCGCCGGTGGCACGCCGCGCAGCGAGCAGGTCGAGCGCTTCATCGAGCGCCTGGCACGCATCGATCCCGGGCGCTCGCCCGAGCCGCACGCGTTGCGGGCCCTGTGGTCCGGCGAGGGCGGCCGATGAGCGCCGCCGGTGTCGCCGCGGAGCGCGGCTTGCCTGAGCGCGGTCTGCGCTGGTTCAGAGCGCTGACCGGCGAGGAGGGCCTGCTCGACGTCGGGCCGCGCACGGTGCGCGTCGCCGACGCGCGCATCGGCGAGCACACGGCGCGCTGCATCGCGGTGGTGCCGGATGCCGACAACCGCTTTCGGCGTGCGCGTCACGGCGAGGTTGGGATCGACGAGGCGTGGGCGCTCGCGCAGCAGGTGCGACGCGCGCTGCATGAAGACCGGGACGGCACGCCGCGCGCGCTGATCGCGGTCGTGGATGTCACGAGCCAGGCCTACGGGCGGAGCGAGGAGCTGCTCGGGCTGCACCTCGCGGGCGCCGCGGCGGCGGATGCCTACGCGAGCGCGCGCCTCGAGGGACATCCGGTGATCGCGCTGCTCGTCGGCAAGGCCATGTCGGGCGCCTTTCTCGCGCATGGCTACCAGGCGAACCGCATCCTGGCCCTCGACTCACCCGGGGTGCTCGTGCACGCCATGAGCCGGGAGGCGGCGGCGCGCGTCACGCGCCGCACGGTCGAGGCACTCGATCAGCTTGGCGAGCGCATCGTGCCTATGGCCTACGACGTGCGCTCGTTCGCCAGGCTCGGACTCGTCGATCGGCTGATCGCAGGCGTGAACGCCGATGCACCGAGCCAGGCCGACCTCGAGCAGGTGCGCGGCGAGCTGGCGGCTGCGATCACGGCGGCGCGCGCGGGCCCGCGCGATCTCGGTTCGCGACTCACTTCAGAGGCAGCGCGTGCGACCCGCGCGGCGTCCATCGAGGTGCGGCGGCGCCTCGCGGAGCAGTGGGATGGGGACTGAGTTACGCACGCACTGCCTGCTGCGCATCGCGGATTTCGGGGCGCTCGCCGGCGCCGCGGCGGTGCCCGGCTGGCTGGCAGGCGCGCTCGAGCGCGCGCCCTGGGTGGTGGTGCGGCGCGCGGCGCCGCTCGACGGCCGGATTCCCGTGGGAGTGCGCGGCCGCCGGCGCGCCGAGCGCTTCGCGGCCTGGCTCGATCCGGCACAGGTACGCGAATGTGTCGAGCCGCTCGAGCTGGCAGCGCGGCGGCCCTGGCGCGCCGCGCCGCGCCGCGGGACTGTCGCCGCGCTCGCGGCGCTCCCGACGGTCGAGAGCCTCATGGAACGCCTGCGCCTCGGCGGCGCCTGGGGCCCGGTCGGGAGTGCCGGCTTCGAGCTCGCGAGCGGTGTGCCGACTGTGACTGGCGACAGCGACCTCGATCTCATCGTGCGGCTCGGGTTCCCGCCCCCTGCGGCGCTGGTCGCCGAGCTGCTCATCGGGCTCTCGCGCCTCGAGGTGCACATCGACGTGCTCCTCGAGACGCCGCTCGGCGCGGTAGCGCTCATCGAGTATGCGCAGGCGCGGCCACCGTTCCTGGTGCGCACCCCCGCAGGGCCCCGGCTGACTCCGGACCCCTGGCGCGCCGCGGCGGTGGCGGCCTAGATGCACGTCGCGCTGCTCTTCCCCGGACAGGGCGCGCAGACTCCGGGCTTTCTGCACCGCCTGCCGCGGCATCCGGCGGTCGATGCGACGCTCGCCGAGACCCGCGGGATTCTCGGGCTGGACCCCGACACACTCGACAGTGCGCCGGCGCTCGAGTCGACCGTCGCGGTGCAGCTCGGCACGCTGGTCGCCGGCGTTGCGGTGGCGCGCGCGCTCGCGGCCGAGGGGTTGCGTCCCGATGCGGCCAGCGGCCTTTCGGTGGGGGCGTTCGCCGCGGCGGTGGCCTGCGGTGCGCTCACCTTTGCCGGGGCGCTCGAGCTCGTGCGCGTGCGCGGCGAGAGCATGGCGCGCGCCGCGCCACGCGGCTACGGCATGGCGGCCATCCTCGGGCTCGGTGAGCGCGCGGCGACCGCACTCATCGCGCGCATCAATGCAGAGACTCCTTTATATCTGGCCGGCGTCAACGCGCCCGCCGAGATCGTGGTGTCGGGCGCCGATGCCGCCCTCGAGCGGGCCATCGCGGCCGCACACGAGGCCGGCGGTCGCGGCGTGCGGCTGCGGGTCAGCACGCCCTCGCACTGTCCGCTGATGGACGAGGTGTCCGTGCGGCTGCGCGAAGTGCTGCAGGGCATCGCCCTGGCGGCGCCGCGTGTGCCCTATGTCAGCAACCACCGCGCCCGGGTCGCGCGCACCGCCGCGGAAGTCGCCGACGACCTCGCGCTCAACGTGTCGCGCACCGTTCGCTGGCACGACTCGGTGACACTGCTCTACGAGCTCGGCTGCCGGGTGTACATCGAGCCGCCGCCGGGGAAGGTGCTGAGCAACCTGGTGCGCGCGTCCTTCCCGGAAGCCAGGGCCGTGGCGCTCGAGCTGGCGCCGCTCGCGAGCGCCGCCGCGGCGGCGCACGTTCCCGGCCGGCAACTATAAGCCGCCGCGCGAGCCGGGCGGCACGCCGGCAGCGCGCGCCGCCGACGCCTCGCGATGCTGGCTCACGGCGTCGCCGTCGCCGCGCCTCAAGCTGTGGAACACGATGCTGGAGAGGATCGTGCCGGCCCCGAGCACCAGCAGTCCGCCGTGGATGCCGCCGATCAGGTCCGGAACCGCTGTGTGGAAGCGGTCGGGCACGAAGAGCGCGGTGACGAGCGATGCGGCTGCGACACCGAAGCTCACCGCGAGCTGTTGCGCCGTGCTGGCGATGGTGCTGGCGTTGGCGGCCGCCTCGCCCGAGACGTCGGCATACACCAGGGTGTTCATGCTGGTGTACTGGAGCGAGGAGAACAGGCCGAAGGCAAACACCTGTACGACGATCAGCCACACCGGCGTAGCGGCGCCGATGGTCGCAAAGCTCAGAATCAGGGCGCCCAGGATCACGGT
Source organism: uncultured Gammaproteobacteria bacterium (assembly GCA_963844595.1). Classification (GTDB taxonomy): domain Bacteria; phylum Pseudomonadota; class Gammaproteobacteria; order Steroidobacterales; family Steroidobacteraceae; genus 13-2-20CM-66-19. Next base: position 218,023 of record CAWJOW010000005.1, on the reverse strand, counting down.
GTTGGTCACGAGGACGCTGCGGTAGCCGAAGCGCGCCAGGATCCGCTGCAGCACGACCTTGATGCCCATGGCGGCGAACCCCTGCGGCATCATCAGCAGGCCGGACTGGATCGGCGTGTAGCCGAGGCCCACCTGGTAGAGCAGCGGCAGCAGGAACGGGATGCCGCCGATGCTGATGCGCGTGAAGAAACTGCCGCTCACTGCGGCGCGGAACGTGCGGACGCCGAACAGGCCGAGGCGCAGCAGGGGCTGCGCCGAGCCGCTGGCGTGCACGCCGTAACCGGCGAGCAGCACCAGCGAGAGCGCCATGAGACCCGCGATCTCCGCGTAGCTCAGGCTGTGCTCGCCGAACACCTCGAGCACATAGGACATGAGCGCGATCCCGGAGCTGAAGAGGATGAGTCCGACCACATCGAGCGGCGGGCAGTGCTGCTCGCGGAAGTCCGGCAGGTGCCGGTAGACGAGGTACAGGCCCGCAAGCCCGATCGGAACGTTGACGAAGAAGATCACGCTCCAGTGCAGGTAGCCGGTGATGAGTCCCCCGGCGATCGGCCCGAACATGGGACCGAGGAGGCCCGGGATCGCGACGAAGCTCATGGCGCGCACCAGCTCGGACTTCGAGAAAGTGCGTACCAGGGTGAGCCGCCCGACCGGCGTCATCATGGCGCCGCCAAAGCCCTGCACGACCCGCGCAGCCACCAGCAGGTGAATGTTGCGCGACACCCCGCACAGGAGCGACCCCGCGGTGAACAGCGCGATCGCACCGGCGAACACGCGCCGGGTGCCGAAGCGGTTCGCCATCCAGCCGCTGATCGGGATAAACATCGCGAGGCTCAGCGTGTAGCTCGAGAGCACCGCTTTCATGCTGAGCGGCGCGACGCCGAGCGCATGCGCGATGCTCGGCACCGCGGTATTGAGGATCGTGGTGTCGAGCGACTGCATGAAGAACGCCACCGCAATCAGCCACGGCAGCAGTCGACGGGGGATCACTCCCGTCGCCGCCGGGTGTCCGTCAGCAGAGTTGCTCATGAGCTCGAGTCAGTATATGCGCCCGCGTGCGCCGGCGATCCGCAACAGCGCGGCGCTTGCGGGCGGTGTGCACCCGGGTGCAACATGCCGCGCCCGACTGTCAAGCGCGGAGATGAGCCATGTGCGATGAAGACTCCATCAACGACATCATCGAATATCAGCTGAAGTCGGGGATGTCGCGGCGCAGCTTCGGCGCGCTCACCGTGGGCGCGGGCCTGGTGTCGCTGCTGCCGGCCACGGCGGGCGCCGCCGTGCTCAAGGAGGAGGAAGTCGAGATCACCACGCCGGATGGCACGGCGGACGCCTACTTCGTGCACCCGGCCGCGGGTGCAGCGCCCGGCGTGTTGGTGTGGCCGGATATCTTCGGGCTGCGCGCGGCTTTCCGGCAGATGGGCCGGCGCCTGGCCGAGTCGGGCTACTCGGTGTTGGTCGTCAATCCCTTCTACCGCACCAAGCATGCACCCACCGCGCCCGAGAACCCCGATTTCAACGATCCGGCGACGCGCACGGCGCTCATGGCGCTCGCGGGCTCGCTCACGCCGCAGACCGCGGTGACGGATGCGCGGGCGTTCGTCGGCTGGCTGGACGGCCAGCCGTCGGTCCACAAGCATCGCAAGATGGGTACGACCGGCTACTGCATGGGCGGCCCGTTCACGATGCGCACCGCGGCGGAATTTCCCGCGCGTATCGGTGCCGCGGCCACGTTCCATGGCGGCGGTCTCGTTACCGACAGGCCCGACAGCCCGCACCTGCTGATTCCGAAGATGAAGGCGCACTTCCTGATCGCGATCGCGGAAAACGACGATCAGCGCCAGCCGGAGGTCAAGAACGTGCTGCGCGAGGCGTTCGCACGCGCCAAGCTGCCCGCCGAGATCGAGGTGTACGCCGGGACCAAGCACGGCTGGTGCCCGCCCGACTCGCGTGTCTACAACGACGCGCAGGCCGAGCGCGCCTGGAGCCGGCAGCTGGTGCTGTTCAAGGAGACGCTGGCGTAGCTGCTGCCCCGCGCGTCTACGAGCGCGGCTCGGCGAACACCTGGACCCAGTACAGGCCGTGGCGTGAGCCATGACCTGTGGCGTAAGCGAAACCCATCTGCTCGAACCTCGGGTCCATGATGTTGGCGCAGTGGCCTGGACTGCCGAGCCAGCCTTTGACGACGTCGTCGACTGACTCCGGCCCGTAGGCGATGTTCTCGCCCACCAGCTTTTCGCGATAGCCGACGCCACGCACGCGATCCGCGGGCGATTGCCCGGCGAGATCCACGTGCTCGAAGTAGTCGTGCTCGGCCATGTCCTCGGCGTGGCCGAACGCAACGCCGGCAAGTGTCCTGGAGAGGGTCACGGGCGGTGCCGGCGCGAACGCCTGGCCGCCGCAGCGCGCGCCACGCGCGCGCACCTCGTTCACGAGCTCGAGCGCGTGGGCTGGGGACATCGAGCCGCCCGCGGCGGCAGGCGGAGAGGGAGCATAGCTCGGGCGCGGCGCGGGGTAGAGCTCGGCAGTGCCCGCAGTCGCCCTACCGGAGGCCAGCACGAGCCAGGTGTCCGGTCCGCGCCGGTAGGCCCCGATTTCGCGCAGCTCGCGGCCGGCGACCGCGCCGCAGCGCGAGTTACGCAGCTCCCGAATCACGAAGTCATCCGAGCCGCTCACGTGCACGGCGGAAGTGGCAGCCGCGTGGTAGCCGCTGCGCTCGGTGGCTTGCGACAGCGGCCAGCCGTGCGCCCACTGCTCGGCGACCTGGTCGAGCATCAGCTCGCGCCGCAGCGGCTGCGCCGCCGCCACAAGCCCGCCGCAGCCGCCCGCGCGGAGCATCTGCACCGTGGACAACGCGTCGCCATGAGCCGTGGGCGTGGCGCTGAGCGCGATGACGCCGAGGCAGATGGCGAGGCCCGCGAGCGGACCGGAAGGATTCCAGCGTTTCATCCAGCACCTCAAGCTCCGGCGAGGCTATCTGAAGGAACGCGCCGGCAGCGCAACCGGTGACTGCCGGCCGAGACGCCGATCACAGAATTCCGGGGTGGAACCTCTCGCATGGAAAGGAGGTCATCCAGGTACCTGCGACATGCAATAGGAGGAAAGCCAGATGCAAGCACGAATCAAGAGTCCGGCCATGACAGTCCCGGGTGTGTTCGAGGCGATGCGCAAGCTCGGCGCGTCGGCGAGCAACGCAGGGATCCCCGAGACCACGCACCAGCTCGTGCACCTGCGCGCGAGTCAGATCAATGGCTGCAGCGTGTGCGTGGACATGCATTCCCGCGAGCTCGCGCGTGCCGGCGAGCCGAATGAGCGGATTTTCACCGTCGCGGCGTGGCGCGAGGCGCCGTACTTCACCGCTGCCGAGCGGGCCGCGCTGGCTCTGACCGAGGCCGTCACCCGGCTCGCGGATCGTCCCGACCCGGTGCCGGATGAGGTCTGGGAGGAAGCCGCCAGACATTACCGTGAGCCGCAGCTGGCCGCGCTCGTGGTCTCGATCGCGGCGATCAACGTCTGGAACCGCCTCAACGCCGCCACGCGGCAGATCAGCGGCGAGTGGGTCGCGCACGTCGAGGACGAAGCGCGGCAGCCGAAGGCTGCGGCCAAGTGAGTACTCGGGCGCAGTCGCGCAGTCAGACGCGAGCCGTGGCGAGAACGCTATCGGTTCGAAAGACCGTTCACACTTTCTCGACTGCCAGGACTGCGTTTGTCCCGCCGAATGCAAACGAATTGGAAAGCGCGATCCGCAGGGGAATATTTCCGCGAGCGGCACCTGCCACGTAATCCAGATCGCAAGCTGGATCCGGCTCGTCCAGATGCATGGTCGGAGGTATCCAGCCCCGCTCCAGGCAACCGACGCAGATGACGAGCTCCAGAGCCCCGGCCGCGCCCAGCAGGTGGCCGTGCATGGACTTGGTCGAGCTGACGGGAATCTGATAGGCGCGCGGGCCGAATACTTCCTTTATGGCTGATGTCTCGACGGCGTCGTTTTGCACCGTGGCAGTGCCATGCGCATTGATGTAATCGACGTCCCCCGGCGAACGTCCGGCCGCCCTCAGCGCCGCCTGCATGGCGCTTGCCTGTCCAACGACGGTCGGTCGTGTTATGTGTGCGACATCCGTCGTCAAACCATAACCACTCAGTGCGGCGTGTATTTTCACTCCCCGCCGGGTCGCATGCTCCCACGACTCGAGCACCAGAAAGGCCGCTCCTTCACCTAACACCAGACCGGAACGGGTCATCGAAAAAGGCCGGCATGAGGCGCTCGGATCCAGCTTGTCGGCCGAGGCCAGTGTGCGCATGGCGTGCCAGGCTCGCAGCACCCCGGGGGTCAGCGGTGCCTCGGCGCCTCCGGCGATCATGACATCGGCTCGGCCGGATCGAATCATCTCAGCCGCCTCGCCCACCGAAACCGCCGATGAGGAGCAAGCCGTAGAGTAGGTCAGATTCGGGCCAGCGAGGGCATACTCCAGCCCGATCCAGGCCGCCGCTGCATTGGTCATCGCGGCGATCACGGTGAAAGGCTTGATCCGGTCCGAGCGCTCCGCGTAGAGAATGTGGTAGCCCTCGTCAGTGGTCGCCGCGCCTCCCATGCCTGTGCCGACGGAAACGCCGCACCGCTCGCGGTTCTCCTGGTTGAAGTCGATCCCGGAATCCTCGACAGCCTGGATAGCTGCGACGAGCGCGAGATAGCTGACCCGATCCAACATACGCAGGCGCGTCTCGGGAATGCGCGGACAGGCCGGAGTTTCGACTGTCGCGCCAATCGACGGCCCCGAAGTTCCGCTGCAGGCAGCAGGCAACACTCTGACGGCAGACCTGCCGGCCTGCAGACCTGCAAACAGCTCGTCGATCGAGTTGCCCAGCGGCGCTACGACACCCAGTCCGGTGACGGCCACCCGTGCTGTCAAGATGACCGGTCCGTACCCGCGTGGGTGCCGCGCCCGGTGCACTGATTCGCCAGCAGCTCATCGACGTACGCTGCGACGTCTCCAAGCGTCGCCAACGAGCGGGGCACGTCGTCCGTGATCTGGAGGCCGAAACGATCCTCGATCTTGAAAATCAGATCGACCAGATCAAGAGAATCGATTCCGAGGTCCGCGAGCGTGGCTTCCGAAGCCAGGCGATCCGGGGTGAGCTTGAATTCCTTGATGAGAATACTCTGTAGCGCTTCGAGCGTGCTCATGCGACCGCCGGGCGCCCGTAAGGCTGCAGCTCTCCGCGACGCGCTTTGCCGGCAAGCCGGGCGCCGGTTGTGAGCGCGCGTGGCCAGGTCCTCATCAGAATGGCAGCGGCGGCCGCCAGGGAAGGCTGCATGGCAACCCGCGCGTAAAATTGCGCCAGTCGCAGGCGCGCCGAGAACTCTTTCATGCAATTGGCCGCGTGAGCGCGCTGCACATCGACTATATAGGCCGCTCGCAGGTCCCTGGGCCGGTGCGCAAGAAGCTTTGCAAGGATGGCCGCAGACTGCAGAGCCATGCAGATCCCCTCGCCAATCAATGGATGAGCCTCTGCGGCGGCGTTGCCGATCCGCGGGATTCCCGCCGCGCTGCGCAGGTGGAAACCCGTTCGCAGGGGCCCGACCGCATGCCATGAGTCTCGCCGGTGTGCAGTGCGCAAAGCGGCTGCAACCCCGTCGCATGAACTACGCAGATGGGACTCGACCGCATCACCCGCTGAGCCTTCTCTCGCATGTGCACGCCATTGCCGCAGCGTCGCACGCCGAATGCAACAGGCAATGGTGGTTCGTCCTCGATCCGACACCACCATTCCGCCATAGCCGCCGGACAGGCACAGTACGGGTAGTACGCCCGGGGCGAGGCTTGCACCGTCGAATGTAGTCTTGAAGGCCAACAAGTCTGAGGCGCGCGGCTGTGAATCATCGCCACCGTCACGCTCAGTGGTGTCGCATTCAGGGCCGCGCTCCCAGGAACCATGGGCATCGATCACAACCGCCGCCGTGCGGCGATGCTCGCTACGGCGCCCGCGTTGCTCCATGACGCCGTTACATCGCCATTCATAGACACAATCGAAGTCACCCGGGACTCCGGAAACACGCAGGACCCTGGCGGGCTGCACGACGTCGACGCCTTGCGATCGCGCGTGCTCCAGCAAGAGCATGTCGAGGCAGTCGCGGCCGATCGCACAGCCGTAGGCATGACGACCCCCTTGGCACGCTGGCATTTCAGCCACGACGGTCCGATCGCCAGCCATCCATGCTACCTGGCGTATTGCCGGGCCCGCGAGCTCGCTGACCTTCGAACCCAGGCCGAGCTCGTCCAGCAGCTCCAGGCTCGCCGGCCCCAGGCACTCGCCGCAGACTTTCTGACGAGGGAACGACGTCTGCTCGAGCAGCGTCACTCGCCACCCCAACCTGGCGAGCCGGATGGCGACGGACGCTCCCGCCGGCCCTGCGCCGATGACCAGCGCATCGGTATCAGAATGCATCGGCACCACTGCCCCCGTCGGCCACGAAACAGTGCGTAAATGGCCATGCGAAGTACTCCCGTAGCCGCCAGCGCGCTCCGCCCGAGGGCCACAGGGCGCTCAGCTCGTGCCTGGCAAAACCGGCCACGACACTCGTCACCCCATCCTCACGCGTCACTTCGTTTGCGCCCAGGAAGCCAAGCAGATGGCTACCGAGCCACGCCACTGAATTGCGGCGTGGCTCGCAGGCAACGAATGTCCGGCATCGGGCGGCGACGGCGCCCAGCAGCTGCTCGAGCGCGGGAGACTCGAAGTGATGCAGGAACAGCGTCGTGACACACAGGTCATACTGTTGATCGGACGATGCATGCGCCCAGTCCAGCGCGTCCATGCTCAGTACCCTCACGTCCCAGCCGAGCCTGTCGAGCGGTTTGCGGACCCCCGGGCCGATCAGGTCCTGACGGTCGAGAAACGTAACCTGGACCTCTCGCCACGCTGAGCGCAAGGCAAAGCGCAGCATCAGGCTCCCATCGCCGGCCCCAAGCTCGAGGATTCTGCGGGGCTGCCGGGTCATACACAACGTGCCGATGGCGCGTTGCAGAATCGTCAATGAACGCATGGCGCGGTGCACTCGTTGCAGGTCACGGCGTGAGCGGCGTGCGACCGGATCGTCGGCCGTCATCACGTCGAGACGTTCCGGCAAAACCCGCCGTTGCAATCGCATCGACGGCATGTCAGTCAACCGCAAGCAAAGCGCCATGGCAGGTGAAGCCCGCGCCGAACGAGCAAAGCCACCACCAGCCGCCGGCAGCCGAATCGGCCAGCGCAGCATCGAGTACGAAATACACGAAAGCGCTGCTCAGGTTCCCGTATTCGCGCAATACGCTGCGACTGTAGCGCAATGCCGCGGGATCCAACTGCAACCGCTCCTGCATGGCGAGCAGCACGTCGCGGCCACCGGCATGCATTATCCAGCCCGTGATCGAATCCTGCGCCAGACCGGCCCGAGAGGCGGCCAGCTGCAAAACCTCAGCGGCATGCTCGGCGGCCAGTCCCGGTACGGCGCGCGTCAGGACATTGCGCAGCAAGCCATTCCTGTGCTCGAAACGCAGCGCCTCTCTTTCCGCCGGCGCCGTCACCGAGACCGACGTCGTCCATCTGACCCGGCGGCGACCCTCGGGCGCATTTCTCGACAGAACTGCCGCACCCGCCCCGTCGCCAAACAGGCAGGCACTGATCAGCACACCCGGGTCGTCATCCAGATACATCGCCGCGCTGCAGATCTCGACACAGATTGATAACACGTGGTCGCAGTGTCCGGCATCGAGCAGGGCGCTGGAGAGTTGCCAGTTGGGCAGTGCGCCCGCGCAACCCTGGCCGACCAGATCAAAGGCCTTTACGTGACGCGACAGGCCAAGTCGCTCATTCACGTAGCTCGTAAGACCAGGGCAGAGATAACCCGTACAGGTCGTGACTACGACCGCGTCGATGTCCGCGGGCGTGAGTGTCGCGCGCTGCAAGGCGAGGCGCCCGGCGGCAGCGGCAAGCTGTGGCGCGTGTCGCGCAAAGCGCCGCTGCAAGGTGTCGGCATCGATTGCGAAGGCTTCCGCGAGCGAGTCAACGGCGAGCCAGCGCGACTCCATGCCGTTGTCACGCGTCAGCACCAGTCGGGCCAGCGCCCGTGAACGCTCGTCGAGGCGTGCAAACCAGGCGGACGTCGCGAACGCATCCCAGCACTCGGCACGCGTATATCGCCGGGCCGGGACGGCTGTTGCGAGCGAGCTCAGATACATCGGCTGCTCCCGCAGGCTTGGTTTGGATTGATCACCCGGGCGCACATGTGGCGTGGTCGTGTCCGGCGCGCGTCCAGGTCTCCGTCCGGCCGAGCCATTCGATGCCGAGGTACCCCCGCAGCTTCAAGGTGTTGCCCTGCGCGGTCATGCTGCCGCTATAAGTTCGCCCCGATTTGGGGTCGTAGAGATGGCCGCCGGCGGCATGCTGTGAGTCGGCCTGGCTGAAACCTTGGCCGACACGCAGCCCGCACAGGGCCCGGCCGCGGAGCTTTTCATCCGGGTTGTGCACATCGCTGTGCGGATGATCGCCCGGTGAAAGCGCGACGATTGTCAGGCAGAGGCCTTGCGCGCATTGAGCAATCTGGATGACGGCGCCGGACGGTTCCCGCCAAAACCCGCGCACGCCGGCATCCGCCGCGCTCGCGGGACCACTCCCGTGCACAGCTGTCGATGCGAAGCTCAGCCAAATCATGAGACCGAGGCGGGTTGACGAGCCACTGTTCGCGCCGACGTTCATATTGTCATTATGGCCAAGGTGCTGCTTGCTACCCTTTACGATTGCCGCACGGCTCGACTGCCGTCTATCGTCGACGCTCGCAGGCGCGGATCAAGCAGTGGATTGCTCCGGGTTGCTGCGGTTCCTTCATAAGAAGGCCGTTCAAGATGTCCGCGTCTGCTTTTGCGCGCCAGATGACCTCCTTGTAAACGAGGGCGCGCATGCCGGTGATCGACGCGGCCAAAAGAAAGCGCCGAGCGCCGTGGCGTAGTGCTTTTCCCGGTCGGTTCTTGGCGCCTACCCAGATCGAATCGCAGTAGGTTACGGCAATCCGCTGGGATTGCCATTACGCAGTGGGAGTCATGTCTTGCCCGGCAACCCTCGCCAGTGGGTACCTCAATGCGGCTCAAAGGTTCTCTATGAACATTCCATCAATCGCATGCGCCTCCGGAACGCCGACACGGCGAGGCGGAACTCACCCTACGCGTCAATGGACCTCGACGCGCGTCGCTTTAACTGTGCCGGACAACGTGAATTCCACAGTGCTCGGTGCAGGCGGCCCCGGCCGCGCCGCCGATCGCCAGTCCAGCGACGAGTAATCCTAGAGCCGTTGCCCGTGCTGTTTTGGCGCATCGTATCCTTAATTCTGTTGCGGATCATTGACTTATCCCGTGTTGAGTGATTGTTCAGCCGCGTTGCGGCGGCCGACCGAGAATGTTGGCCGCGCGCGCTGAGAGACCGCACGATGGGCAGTCTGTGTCCGTGAGGTCGCCGAGAAGATCTGTATGTGACCGGAATGGACCCCGGTGCTAATGGTCGGGGTGACTGGATTTGAACCAGCGACTCCTACGTCCCGAACGTAGTGCTCTACCAGGCTGAGCTACACCCCGAGAAGACGCGCGACCCGCGCAACCCGGGCCCGGAAGGGGTGGGTCGGCGGGCCGCGCAGTGTACCCAAACCCGCACGGCGGCATCAAACGCCGGTGCGTGAGCCCCTCAGAAGAACTCCCCAAGCGACTCGGCTGGCGCGTCGGCGGGCAGGTTCTCGCCGAGCGTCCCGGCGGACATCGTCGTCCGCGGCTCCGGGATCTCATCGCCATTTTCCGCTTTGTGCACCACGATCCTGCCGAGGTGCATGACGAGCAGCGGGTGCTCGGTCGCGCGGATATTGCTCAGCACGTTCCCCGGCACTGCGACGATATCCGCCACCTTGCCGGCCTGCAGCGTGCCGACATCCGCTTCCACGCCGAGGAGCTTGGCCGCCTCGCGTGTCCCCGCAAGGAGCGATGCGGCCGGGCTCATCCCCAGGTCCGCCATGTCGCCGAACTCCTCGGCATTCATGCCATGGGGGTAGACGCCGGCGTCGGTGCCGAGCGCGATCGGCACGCCGACGCGCAGCGCGGTCTTGAACATCTCTCCGTGGGCTGCGGCCGCGGCCAGGGCCTTGGCGCGGATCTTCGGCGGGTAGGTGTCCGCTTGTTTCTTGACCCAAAGAACGGTCATACGCGTCGGCACGAGGTAGACACCCTTGGCCTTCATGAGCCGCAGCGTGTCCTCGGTGAGGAAACTGCCGTGCTCGATCGAGTCGACGCCGGCCTCAATGGCGAGGCGCGCGGCGGCATCGCCGTGACAGTGCGTCGCGACCTTGCGCCGCCAGGCGTGCGCTTCGGAAACGATCGCCTTCATCTCCTCCAGCGTCAGCTGCGGGACGTCCACCGGATCGGACTCCGACAGTACCCCGCCGCTCGCGGCGATCTTGATGACGTCGGCGCCCCACTTCATCTGGTAGCGCACGGCCTCGCGGCAGGACTCCGGGCCGCTGCAGATGCCCTCGATCGGGCCTTCCACATGCACGCGGTCCGGGGGATACGACGCCAGATCGAAATGACCGCCCGGCGAACCGATGCCGTGCGCCGCGGTGATCATGCGCGGTCCCTCGGTGACACCGGCGTTGATGGCGTTGCGCAGGCTGATGTCGACGAAGTCGGCTGCACCGACGTTACGCACGGTGGTGAAGCCCGCCTCGAGCGTGCGTTTCGCGTAGAGCGCCGCATAAAGTCCCTGCTCGGCCGGAAATCGCATGATCTCGTCGTAGCGCCCGTGGTAGTAGTCCTTCTCCAACTGCATCGTGAGATGCGTGTGCGCATCGATGAAGCCCGGCAGGAGCGTCGCGTCGCCGAGGTCGATGACCCGCGCGCCCGCGGGGATGCTCGTGCCGCCGACCGACACGATGCGATCGCCGCGCACCACCACCACCGCGCCGGCGCGGAGCTGCGTGCCGGTCGAATCGAAGAGGTGCGCCGCCTTCAGCACGATGATCTCGGGTGCCGCGGACTCGGACGCGCCCGCCGCCGCAGCCGGACCCGGCAGCGCCGCGGTGCAGGCCGCCCCGGCCAATAGAGCGCCGGCAAACTTAGGCATTCTCATTTGATCTCCCCGCGTGAGTCGCCCGTGCGGGCGTGTGTTGCTCAGGTAGTGTGCTCGACCGCGAAGCGGGCCAGCGCCGCGAGCCCCTTCTTATAAGAGGAGTCGGGCAGGGCGCTGAGCGTGGCGAGCGCCGCATCGCACTCGGCGCCGGCGCGACGCGCGGCATATTCGAGTCCGCCGGTGGCCTCGATCGCTGCGACCACCGGCTCGAGGTTGGCGCGGCTGCCCCGCCGGATCGCATCGCCGATCGCTGCGCGCTGGGCTGAGGTGGCGTTGCGAAGCGCGTGAATCAGTGGGAGCGTCGGCTTGCCTTCGGCGAGATCGTCGCCCAGGTTCTTGCCGCGCTCGCTCGGGTTGGAGCGGTAGTCGAGGACGTCGTCGACCAGCTGGTAGGCCGTGCCCAGATGCCGGCCGTAAGCGGCGAGGGCGGCGCGCAGCGAGGGTGTACCCCTGGCGAGCACGGCGCCGACCTCCGCGCCGGCCTCGAAGAGCTTGGCGGTTTTGCGGTAAATGACATCGAGGTACCGCTGCTCGGTCGTTTCGGGGTCGTGCGCATTCATGAGCTGCAGCACTTCGCCTTCCGCGATGACGTTGGTCGCTTCTGCCATGATCTCCATGACCGGCTGGCTGGCGAGCTCCGCCATCATCTGGAAGGCGCGCGAGTAGACGAAATCGCCCACCAGCACGCTCGCCTGGTTGCCGAACACCTCGTTGGCCGTGTCGCGGCCGCGGCGGAGCGATGAGCTGTCGACCACATCGTCGTGCAGCAAGGTGGCGGTATGGATGAACTCGATGAAGGCAGCCGCCCGGATGTGGGCGTCGCCCGTGTGCCCGCAGGCGCGCGCGGCCAGCACCACCAGTAGCGGCCGCAGCCGCTTGCCCCCGCCGGCGATGATGTGTTCTGCGACCTGGTCGATGAGCGGCACCGAGCTCTTGAGGTTCGCGCGGATGCTGCCATCCACCGAATGCAGATCCGCCTGCACCAACGCGCGAATGTGCTCCAGGGTCATGGTTTAAGGGGGTGTGCGGGACGCGACTCGGGGTTCTCGATGCGGCCGGCGCATCCTAGCACCGGGGGCGGTTCGCCGGAGGCAGGGATTGAGCGCTAAGTGCCTGTGCGCCTTGAGGAAGCCGTTTGACCGCGCGGGGGTCCGCCAGTAGAATGCGCGGCCTTTTCTCAATGCCATTGATACCCTCTCCTAACCATGTACGCGGTCATCGCCACGGGCGGCAAGCAATATCGGGTCACGAAGGACGGCGTGCTGCGCGTCGAGAAGCTCGACGCGGAGCCCGGCAGCACCGTCGAGTTCGGCGAAGTGCTGCTCGTAGGCGAGGGGGCGGAGGTCAGGGTCGGCAAGCCCACGCTCAAGGGCGGTAAGGTTCTGGCGACGGTCGTGCGTCACGGCAAGGGTGCCAAGGTGTCCGTCGTCAAGTTCAAACGCCGCGCGCACTACCTGCGCCAGAAGACCCACCGCCAGCCCTTCACCGAAGTGAAGGTCACGGAGATCCACGCGGGCTGAGTGGCGCTCCATAGAGGTTCAAGGAAAGGTCATGGCACATAAGAAGGCAGGCGGCAGTACCAAGAACGGTCGCGACTCCCATTCCAAGCGTCTGGGCGTCAAGCGCTTCGGCGGCGAGCACGTGCTCGCCGGCAACATCATCGTGCGCCAGCGAGGCACCCAGGTGCGTCCGGGCACGAACGTCGGGGTGGGGACCGACCACACCTTGTTCGCGAAGGTGAACGGCAGGGTGCAGTTCCAGAAAAAGGGCACCGGGCACCGAACCTACGTGAGCATTCTGCCCGAGAAGGTGTAGCAGGAAGGCCTCGAGTCCTTTGTCTTGGTTCAGGAACCCCGGCCCGGCGCCGGGGTTTTCGTCTGTGCGGCTGGAGTCTTTGCATGAAATTCGTCGATGAGGCCCGGGCGCGCGTGCAGGCCGGCAACGGCGGGCGGGGCAGCGCCAGCTTCAGGCGCGAGAAGTTCGTGCCCTTCGGCGGACCGGACGGAGGCGACGGTGGGCACGGTGGCGGCGTTTATCTGCGCGCAGCTTCCGGCATCAACACGCTCGCCGACTTCCGCATCGAGCGCACCTTCAAAGCGGGACACGGTGAGCCCGGGGGCGCCAATGACTGCAGCGGCCGCGCGGGCGCCGACCTCTACGTGCCGGTGCCGATCGGCACGGTGGTGCGGGATGCCGACACGCGCGAAGAGCTCGGCGACCTGACCCGCGACGGCGAGACACTGCTGGTGGCGCGCGGCGGCAAGGGCGGCTGGGGCAACCAGCGCTTCAAGTCGAGCACCAACCGCTCGCCGCGTCAGTTCGGTCCGGGCCTGCCGGGAGAGAAGCGCTCGCTCGAATTCGAGCTGAGGGTGATTGCCGACGTCGGACTGCTGGGGCTCCCGAACGCCGGCAAATCGACGCTCATCCGGGCGGTCTCCGCCGCGCGTCCGAAAGTGGCGGACTATCCCTTTACGACGCTGTACCCGAATCTGGGAGTGGTCGACGTGGGGGAGCACCGCAGCTTCGTGATGGCCGACATCCCGGGACTCATTGCCGGGGCCGCGGAGGGCGTGGGCTTGGGCGCCCGCTTCCTCAGGCACCTGCAGCGCACGCGGCTGCTCCTGCACCTGGTCGACATCGCGCCGCTCGATCCCGCCGCCGATCCGGTGCGCGATGCGCGCGCGATCGTCAGGGAGCTCAGGAAATTCAGCCGGGGGCTTGCCGCCAAGCCCCGATGGCTGGTACTGAACAAGCGCGATCTGCTGCCCGCAAGGGAGGCCGAGCAACGCGCGCGCTCCATCCTGCGCTCGCTCCGCTACCGAGGCAGGTGGTTCCTGATCTCGGGCGCGACCGGGCAGGGCACCCGGGAGCTGTGCGGAGAGGTTATGACGCTTTTGGAGGAACGCGCTCGCGCTGCACGCGGGCGCGCATCATCTCGAGCAGATGCTGGCGGCGCGCCGCAGGACGCAACTTGAGCGGCGTGGGAATGACCGGAACGGGAATGTTCGCCTTCGGGTTCGTGTTCATCTCGGACCTCAATGCATCGTCCTGATACGCGCTGCCAGCCGGCTCTTGTGCCGCGCAGCCTTGTTGCGGTGGATGATCTGCTTACCTACCAGGGAATCGATGACAGGCACCGCCTTCTGGTAGCTGACCCGGGCCTCCTCCTGGTTGCCGCCGGCGATGGCCGCGGTCACCGCGCGCACCGCTGTGCGCATGCGCGAACGCAGCGCCACGTTGCGGGTCCGGTGCTTCTCCGCCTGGCGGGCGGCCTTTTCGGCTGACTTGGTATTGGCCACGAAATCTCCGTGCTTACAACCCACGAGTCGCCTCGGGGGCGGGTAGTCTGCTGAGCTGAACTGCCCTTGTCAACGCGCCGCCCTGTTGCGACACACCACGCTGCCGAGGGTTCACATAAACTTGAGCGGCGGCCCGCACGGCGCGGGCGGCATGGTAACTTATTTCCTAGGAATCAGGTACTTAAGGCCACATGCAGCTCGTTCGCGGACTTTCAGCTCTGCCCGGCACCGAAGGTGGGAGCGTGCTCACCATCGGCGCTTTCGATGGCCTGCACCTCGGGCACCAGGCGCTGATCGCACGAGCCGGCGAGGAGGCCACGCGGCACCGGCGGCCGGCACTGCTCTTGACCTTCGAGCCGATGCCGCGCGAGTTCCTCAGCCCGAGCGACCCGCCGGCACGGCTGACGAGCCTGCGCGAGCGCTGGCGGATCCTCGGCGGCTCGCGAGTGAGCTACCTGTGGCTGCTGCGCTTCGGCGAGGCATTGCGTAATCTTTCGGCGGGGGAGTTCGCCGATCTCCTGGTCAGGGCGGCGCGCGCCCGTCACGTGGTGGTCGGCCACGATTTTCGCTTCGCCCGCAACGGCGAGGCGACCGCTCCGGTGCTCGCCGCTGCCGGCGAGCGGCTCGGGTTCGCGGTCGAGGTGCTGTCCCCGGTGATGCTCGACGGGGAGCGCATCAGCAGCAGCGGCGTGCGAGGCGCGCTCGCGCGCGGGGAGTTCGCGCGCGCGCAGCGCTGGCTCGGGCGCGCGTACTCGATGCGCGGGCGTGTGATCCCAGGCAAGCGGCTGGGTCATGAGCTCGGCTTTCCGACCGCCAACCTGGCATTGGCGCGGCGACGCGCGCCGGTCGGCGGCATCTTTGCGGTGCGCGTGTACGGCGCGGCGCCGGGGGTGCAGGCCGGCGTGGCGAGCCTCGGCACGCGCCCGACGATTGGCGGTGTCGAAGCGCTGCTCGAAGCGCATCTGTTCGATTTCTCCGCGGACCTGTACGGCCGGGAGATCGAGGTGGAATTCGTGGCGAAGCTGCGCGAGGAGCGCTGCTTCGAGACGCTCGAGGCGCTCGCCGCGCAGATGCGGCGCGATGCCGAAGAGGCACGGGAGATTCTCGCCGGCGGCGCGGCCACGGCGGAGCGATGAGACGCACATGAGCGACTACAAGCACACGATCAATCTGCCGCAGACCGACTTCCCGATGAAGGCCGATCTCGCGCAGCGCGAGCCGGCGATGGTCCGGGCCTGGGAGGAGCGCGGCACGTACGCGCGGCTGCGGGCGATCGCGCGCGGGCGGCCGCGCTTCGTGCTGCATGACGGGCCGCCGTACGCCAATGGCGCGATCCACATCGGCCATGCGGTCAACAAGATCCTCAAGGACGTGGTCGTCAAGTCGCGCTCGCTCGACGGCTTCGATGCGCCGTATATCCCGGGCTGGGACTGCCACGGTCTGCCGATCGAGCTGCAGGTCGAGAAGAAGCACGGCCGTCCGGGGCAGAAGCTCGATGCACGCGCCTTCCGCGCCGCCTGTCGCGCCTACGCCCAGGAGCAGATCGACCTGCAGCGCACCGACTTCAAGCGCTTAGGGGTCCTGGGCGACTGGGATCATCCCTATCTCACGATGGCGCCGCGCTACGAGGCGCAGCAACTGCGCGCTTTCGGCCGCATCATTGCCAACGGACACGTCTACAAGGGCGTCAAGCCCGTGTACTGGTGCATGGACTGCCGCTCGGCGCTCGCGGAGGCGGAAGTCGAGTACGAGGAGAGGACCTCGCCGGCGATCGACGTCGCGTTCCGCGTGGTCGACGCGGCGCAGCTTGCCGCGCGCATCGGCCTCGCCCCGACCGAGCTCGCCGCAGCGCCGGTGGATGTCGTCATCTGGACCACGACCCCGTGGACGCTGCCGGCGAATCAGGCCGTGGCGCTGCGCGCGGAGTTCCAGTACGTGCTGGTCGAGGCCGGCCCCGACGGACGGCGCCGGCTGATCGTCGCGGCCGAGCTTCTCGAGTCCTGTCTGAAGCGCTATTCGATGCGGCAGGTGTCGGTCCTCGCTCGCTTCGAGGGCCGGGCGCTCGAGGGGCTCGCCCTCGCGCATCCCTTCCAGGAGCGGGAGGTGCCGGTCGTTCTCGGCGAGCACGTGACGCTGGACGCCGGCACGGGTGCGGTGCACACCGCCCCGGGCCACGGGCAGGAGGACTTCGTCGTCGGTCAGCGCTACGGCCTCGCCGTGGTCAACCCCGTGGGGGGCGACGGCCGCTTCCTGGCCGGCACGCCCCTGGTTGCGGGGCTCAAGGTCGATGCGGCGAACCCGGTGATCATCGAGGCGCTCGAGCGCGGCGGGCGGCTGCTGCACCAGGAGGCTTACCAACACAGCTACCCACACTGCTGGCGCCACAAGACTCCCGTGATCTTCCGCGCAACGCCCCAGTGGTTCATCAGCATGGAGCAGCAGGGGCTGCGCGCGCATACGCTGCGCGACATCCCCGGGGTCAAATGGACGCCGGCATGGGGCGAACAGCGCATCGCCGGCATGATCGAGAGCCGCCCGGACTGGTGCATCTCGCGTCAGCGCACCTGGGGGGTGCCGATCCCGCTGTTCGTGCACCGGGAGACCGGGGCGCTCCATCCGCGCACCGCGGAGCTGATCGAGGCGGCGGCGGCCCGCGTGGAGCAGGGCGGGGTCGACGCCTGGTTTGCGCTCGCACCGGAGGAACTGCTCGGTGCGGACGCCGGGCAGTACGACAAGGTGAGCGACGTCATGGACGTCTGGGCCGACTCGGGCCTGTCGTTCGAGTGTGTCGGCGTCGATCGCCCCGAGGTGGCAGCTCCCGTGGACCTGTATCTCGAGGGCTCCGACCAGCACCGCGGCTGGTTCCACAGCTCGCTGCTCATGTCCGAAGCGCTCTACGAGCGCGCCCCGTACCGCGGCGTGCTCACCCATGGCTTCACCGTCGACGAGAAGGGCCGCAAGCAGTCGAAATCCCTCGGCAACGTCGTCGCGCCGCAGAAGGTGATGAACAGCCTGGGAGCGGATGTACTGCGGCTGTGGGTCTCGGCGACCGACTATGCGAACGAGATGAGCGTCTCGGACGAGATTCTCAAGCGCATGGCGGATTCCTACCGCCGCATGCGCAACACGCTCAGGTTTCTGCTCGGCAATCTCGCCGGCTTCGACCCGGCGCGCCACGCGCGTCCGGTGGCGGAGCTGCTGGCACTCGATCGCTGGGTGCTGTCGCGCAGCGCGGCGCTGCAGGCGGAAGTGCTCGAGGCCTACCGCGCCTACACCTTTCATCTCATCTATCAGAAGGTCCACAACTTCTGCAGCGTCGATCTCGGCAGCTTCTACCTCGACGTCGTAAAGGACCGGATGTACACCACGCCCGCGGAGGGTGCGGCGCGCCGCTCGGCGCAGACCGCCATGTATCACGTCGCCGAGAGCATGATCCGCTGGCTGGCGCCGATTCTGTCGTTCACGGCGGAGGAGGTCTGGCGCCACCTGCCGGGAGTCCGCGCCGAGTCCGTGTTTCATGCCACCTGGCACGAGCTGCCGGCGCTCCCCGCGGCGGGCATCGACTGGGATGCGTTACTCAGGCTGCGGAGCGATGTGACGCGCGAGCTGGAGAAGCTGCGCGATGCGGGCGCGATCGGTGCACCGCTCGATGCCGTCGTCGAGGTTTTCTGTCTCCCCGGCGAGCTCGCGCCCTTCGCCGCGCTCGGTGAGGAGCTGCGCTTCCTCTTCATCACCTCCGAGGCGCGCGTGCACCAGGTGGAGCGCGCCGCCCGCGGGCGCCGTGCCCGCCGCCAACACCGGGCGCCCCGGCGTGTGGATCGCCGTCGCTCCGAGCCGCGAGCCCAAGTGCGTGCGCTGCTGGCACCGCCGGCCGGATGTCGGCAGCGACGCCCGGCACCCCGAGCTGTGCAGTCGCTGCGTCAGCAACATTGAAGGCCCCGGCGAGCACCGGCTGTACGTATGATGGGGCGGTGAACATGATGCAGCCACAGGCGAAACCGGCAGCGAGGCAGTTGCCGGCCGCGGCGAGCGGCTGGCGCTGGCTGCCGGTTACGCTGCTGGTGATCGTGCTCGACCAGCTGTCGAAGGTCTGGATGGTGCAGCACTTCGTCCCCTTCGAGCGCATGCCCGTGCTGCGGGTGCTGGACATCGTCCTGACCTACAACACCGGCGCAGCCTTCAGCCTGCTGGCTGAGGCCTCGGGCTGGCAGCGCTGGCTGTTCGTGCTGCTCGCGCTCGCGGTGAGCGCGACGCTGCTCGTGTGGCTGCGGCGGCTGTCCGCCGCAGTGCACGGCGGCCTTGCCTGTGCGCTATCCCTCATCATCGGCGGGGCGCTCGGCAACATGCTCGACCGGCTGACCAACGGTCGCGTCATCGACTTCATCTACTTCCACTGGCGTCAGCATTACTTCCCGGCCTTCAATTTCGCCGATTCTGCGATCACCCTGGGAGCGGCGGTGCTGCTGATCGACGCGTGGCGCGAAGGCCGGGCTCAGCGGCAAAGGCACCCCTGATGCAGGTGCTGCTCGCCAATCCCCGCGGCTTCTGCGCCGGCGTCGACCGGGCCATCGACATCGTCGAGCGGGCGCTCGAGCTGTTCGGCGCGCCGATCTATGTGCGGCACGAAGTGGTCCACAACCGCTACGTAGTCGACCGGCTGCGCACGCTCGGTGCGATTTTCGTCGAGGAGCTCGCCGCGGTGCCCGCCGGCGCCACCGTGATCTTCTCGGCGCACGGCGTGTCGCGCGCGGTGGAGGCGGAGGCGCAGCAGCGCGCGCTGACGGTGTTCGACGCCACCTGCCCGCTGGTCACCAAGGTGCACATGGAGGTGCAGCATTATGCGGGCGAGGGGCGCGACGTGATCCTGATCGGGCACGCCGGGCACCCGGAGGTCGAGGGCACGCTGGGCCGCTTCGACACCTCGGCCGGCGGACACATGCACCTGGTACAGAGCGCCGGCGATGTCGCGGCGCTCGCGGTGCGCGACCCGACGCGCCTCGCATTCGTGACGCAGACGACGCTGTCGGTGGACGACACCGCGGAAATCGTCGCCGCGCTGCGGGCGCGCTTTCCGGGCCTCGCAACACCGCGGCGCGAGGACATCTGCTACGCCACGCAGAATCGCCAGGACGCCGTCAGGAAGCTGCTCGAGCGTTGCGACGTGCTGATCGTGGTCGGCTCGCGCGCCAGCTCCAACTCGAACCGCCTGCGTGAGCTCGCCGAGCGAACCGGCGTGCCGGGCTACCTGATCGACGGGCCCGAGGATCTGCATGCCGAGTGGTTCACGGGCAAGCGCGCGGTCGGTGTGACCGCGGGCGCCTCCGCCCCGGAGCTGCTGGTGCAGAAGGTGATCGAGCAGCTGCGGGCATGGGGCGCGGAGGTGCCGCGCGAGATCGTCGGCCGCGAGGAGCGGGTGCTGTTCACGCTGCCGCGCGAGCTGCGCCGCCGGCCGGCGAGCCCGGGCGAGGCGAACGCGCCCGGCGAGCCGGGCAAGTCCGCTTAGACCGCTGACGCTCGCTCCGGCGGGCGCCGCCGGAGTATGCTGCTGTGCGAGTGGCAGAACCCGTCCGGCCCGAACAGGTTGCGCATCGGGGCATGATCACCCTCTCGATCATGCTCGCCACCGTCATCCAGGCGATCGACGGCACCATCGCCAACGTCGCCCTGCCGCACATGCAGGGGAGTCTCTCCGGCTTCGCAGGACCAGATCGCCTGGGTTCTGACTTCCTACATCATCGCCGCCGCCATCGGCACGCCGCTCACGGGCTGGCTCACCGACCGCTTCGGAATGAAGCCGGTATTCCTGGTCTCCATAGCCGGATTCACCCTGGCATCGGTGCTGTGCGGCGTCGCGGGCTCGCTGGCGCAGATCGTGCTGGCGCGCACGCTGCAGGGCTTTCTCGGGGCCGCGCTCGTGCCGCTCTCGCAGGCGGTGCTGCTCGATATCAATCCACCGAAGCAGCACGGCCAGGCCATGGCGATGTGGGGTGTCGGCGTGATGGTCGGTCCGATCCTCGGGCCGCACCCTCGGCGGCTACCTCACCGACACCTGGAGCTGGCGCTGGGTATTCTTGATTAATGTGCCGATCGGCGCGCTGGCGTTCTATGGGGTCGGGCGTTACATCCTCAAGCGCGAACCGTTACGGCGCCAGCGCTTCGACCTGTTCGGCTTCATCACCCTGAGTCTCGCGGTCGGCGCGCTGCAGCTGCTGCTCGATCGCGGGCAGAACAACGACTGGTTCGCCTCCGACGAGAGCTGGGTGGAGCTGGTGGTGATGCTGGTGAGCTTCGGCTATTTCGTGGCACACACCGCGCTCACGCCCGCCGGCCGCTCGTTCTTCGACTACCGGCTGCTGCGCAACTCCAGCTACGTCTCCGGCGCGGTGCTGATTTTCTTTGTCGGCGCCATACTGTTTGCAACGCGGGCGCTGCTGCCGACGATGCTGCAGACGCTGTTCGACTACCCCGTGACGCTAGCCGGGCTGGTGACGGCGCCGAGCGGCATTGGCACCATGCTCGCGATGCTGGTGGTCGGGCGGCTCGTGGGCAGACTGGACGTGCGGCTGCTGGTGGCGGTGGGGTTCGCCATCACCGCGCTGTCGGTGTGGCAGATGACGCAGTACAACCTGGACATCACGCAGAGCGCGATCGTCTGGCCCGGTATCATCCAGGGGATCGGCGTGGGGCTGGTGTTCGTGCCGCTGAGCGCCGCGACCTTCGCGACGCTGCCGCCGGACATGCGCGCCGACGGTACGGCGATGTACAGCCTGGCGCGCAATATCGGCAGCGCGGTCGGCATCTCACTCGTGCAGGTGCTGCTGGTGCGCAATACCCAGCGCGTGCATGCCGGGCTGGTCGCGAACCTGACCGCCGCCAATCCCGATGCCCACCACGGCGTCGCGGCGCTCGCCTTCAACCTCGCGCACACCCACGACGTCGCGCTGCTCGACAGTCTCATCACGCGTCAGGCGACGATGATCGCCTACCTCGACGATTTCAGGTTCATGCTGGTGCTGACGCTGTGCTCGCTGCCGCTGCTGCTGTTGCTGCGGCCGGCGCCCGCGTCCGCGCCGGCGGCGATCGAACCGAATGCCCTCGAATAGCGAGCCTTCAGCGCGCGGTATAGACGGACTTCTTCAGCTTCCAGCGCTTGTGCGACCAGGGCCAGTCGGCGGGGGCGGCGCGGATCTGCGCCTCGACGACACGCGCATAGCGCTCGGTGAGCGTACCGCCCGGCGGCGGCAGCAGCGGCTGGAACTCCATCTCGTAGTAGCCGCGTGCCGTGCGCCGCATTGCGATGAAAAACACCGGGAAGCGCGTCACCCGCGCAATCTCCTCCGGTCCCATGTAGAACGCGGTGTCGCGGTTGAGGAACCGCGTCCAGTACTTGTGCTCGCTCGTGGTCGGCTCCTGGTCGGCCACCATGGCGACCGCGCGCACCGTGCCGTGATGGCGGATGATGTCGGCCAGCAGCTCCTTCGCCGGCACCAGGCGGCTGCCGAAGCGCGAGCGCAGGAGCTTCATCTCGCGCTCCGCCCACGGGTTCACCAGCGGCTTGTAGGCGGCGTCGAGCGGATAACCGAGCTCGAGTGACAGCGCGAGCAGCATCCACTCCCAGTTGCACTGATGCGCGGCCACGAGCAGCACCGACTGACCCTGCGCGAGGAGCACGCGCGGCGCCTCGAGATTGATGATCTGCACCCGCCGGCGGATCTCCCCCGGGGGCAACGCGGCGGACTTGACCAGCTCGACCAGCATCTGCGCGTAGCCCATGTAGTAGCTGCGCATCACGGCGCGCAGCCGCGCGGCGTCGAACTCGGGGAATGCGCGCACGAGCCCATCGCGCACCAGCGCTGCGCGGTAGCGCACCACGCGGAACGCCAGCCAGCCGACTGCAGCGGCGAAGCCGTACAGGAGGCCGAGCGGCAGGCGCGACAGCAGCCGCACCCACCACGCCGGCCGCAAGGAAACCTCGGGCGGCATTGCGCCGGTAGTTTACCGGGCTATCAGTTGACCGGGTGCGGCTGTACCGGCGCGGCCGGCGGCTGCGGCTGCGCGATCAGCATGCGGCCGACCTTCGGCGCCAGCCAGCGCTCGATGTCGTCGATCAGCGTGAAGGCCGCCGGCACGATGACCAGTGTCAGCGCCGTCGAGGTGATCAGTCCGCCGATGACCGCGATCGCCATCGGCGCACGGAATTCCTTGTCGCCGCCCAGGCCCAGTGCGACCGGCAGCATGCCGGCGACCATCGCGACGGTCGTCATGACGATCGGCCGGGCGCGCTTGTGGCCCGCCTCGAGGATGGCGGTCAGGCGGTCCTTGCCGGCGCGCATCTCCTCGATGGCGAAGTCGACCAGCAGGATGGAGTTCTTGGCGACGATGCCCATCAGCATCAGGAAGCCGATCATCACCGAGAGCGACAGCGAGTTGCCCGTGAGGGCCAGCGCCACCACTGCGCCGCCGATCGACAAGGGCAGCGCCGAGAGAATCGTGATCGGCTGCAGCACGCGCGCGAACAGCAGCACCAGCACGGCGAACACCATCAGGATGCCGGTGATCATCGCGAGCAGGAAGTTGGTGAACAGCTCGTTCATGTACTTGGCGTCGCCCTGGTCGACGAGGCGCACGCCCTGCGGCATGTGCGCGAGCGTCGGCAGCGCGTAGATCTTGCCCATCGCGGTGCCGATCGTCGCGCCGTTGTTGAGATCGGCCTCGATCACGAGCCGCCGGCTCTGGTTGTAGCGCCGCACGCGCGTCGGTCCTTCGCCGAAGCTGATGTCGGCGACCGCTTTCAGCGGCACGCTGCCGCCGCCGGCGGTCGGCACCGGCAGGTTCTCGAGCGTCGTCAGGTCCTTGCGGGTGTTCTCGAGCAGGCTGACCCGGATCGGTATCTGGCGGTCGGAGAGCTGGAACTTGGCGCTGTTCTGGTCGAGATCGCCGAGGGTCGCGATGCGGATGGTATCGCTGATGCTCTCCACGGTAACGCCGAGCTGCGCCGCGAGGTCGAGGTGCGGACGGACTTCGATCTCCGGGCTCGGCAGATCGTCGTCGATGCGCGCATCGCGCAGCACGGTGAGGCCGCGCATCTCGTCGACCACCTTGCGGGCGGTGGCGTAGGTGAGCTGCGGGTCATCGCCCGTGATGTAGAAGACGATGTCGCTGCCGCCGTTGCCGCGGAAGAAGTGCATCCGTGCATCGGGGATCACCCGCAGGAGCTTCAGTACCCGGTCCTCGAACTCGCGCTGTGACACGTGGCGCTGCTTGCGGGGCACGAGTGCGATGTAGAGCTCTGCGCTGCGGACGCCCTCGTCGCTGTCGCCGATCGTCTCGACGACGTCGGCGACTTCGGGCTGGCGGGCGATGATGCGGTAGGCCGTCGCCGAAACCGCCGAGGTGTCCTCCAGCTGCACGCCCGGCGGCAGCTCGATGTGCAGCGCGGAGGAGCCCAGGTCGTCCTCCGGCACGAACGACTTGGGGATCAGCACGAGGCCCACGACCGACAGCACGAAGAACACCGTGCCGGCTGCCATGGTCTTCCAGCGGTGGCGCACGCACCAGCTGAGCGTGCGCAGGTACCAGCGGATGATCGGGCCGTCGGTGTGATGCGGCAGGCTGTCGGACTTCAGGGTGTAGGCGGCGATCACCGGCGTGATGAGCCGCGCCACCAGCAGCGAGAAGAACACCGCGGCGGCGACCGTCAGGCCGAACTGCTTGAAGTACTGCCCGGTGATGCCGCCCATGAAGCTCACCGGCAGGAACACCGCGATGATGGTCGAGGAGGTCGCCACCACCGCGAGCCCGATCTGGTCGGCCGCGTCGAGCGCCGCCTGGAAGCCGCTCTTGCCCATGCGCATGTGGCGCACGATGTTCTCGATCTCGACGATCGCATCGTCCACCAGCACGCCGGCGACCAGCGACAGCGCCAGCAGGCTGATGGAGTTGAGCGTGAAGCCCATCCAGCTCATGAAGGCGAAGGTCGGGATGGCCGACAGCGGGATGGCGAGCGCCGAGATCAGCGTCGCGCGCATGTCGCGCAGGAACAGCCACACCACCACCACCGCGAGCAGCGAGCCTTCGATGAAGGCGCTGAGCGCCGAATGGTAGGTTTCCTTGGTGTAGTCCACCGTGGTGAAGATCTGCTTGATCTCCACCTCGGGGTTCTCCTTGCGGATCTTGGCGAGCTCCTTCTGCACGCCCTCGTAGACCGTGACGTCGGAGGAGCCCTTGCGTCTTGGTGACGGCGAAGGTGGTCGCAGGGCGTCCGTTGAGACGCGCGATGGTGCGGATCTCCCCGACGCTGTCGCTCACGTCGGCGAGGTCCGAGAGGCGCGCGAAGCGCCCTCCGGGCAGCATGATCTGGGTGTCGCCGAGCGCCGCGGCCGTGCGCGCCCCGCCCAGCACGCGGATCGTCTGCTCGCCGCCCCCGAGCTCGGCCCGCCCGCCGGGCGAATCGAGGTTGAGGTTGCGCAGCTGGTCGTTGACCTGGACGGCGGTGATGCCGAGCGCCTGCATGCGCGCGGGATCGAGCTCGACGCGGATCTCGCGATTGACGCCGCCGCCGCGCTGCACCTGCGCGACGCCCTGAACGCCGAGCAGCCGTTTCGTGATCGTATTATCGACGAACCAGGACAGCTCCTCCTCGGTGAGCGTGCTCGAGCTGACGCCGTAGTAGACGATCGGCGGCCCATCGGTGTCGACGCGCTGCACGATCGGCTCCTGGATGGTCAGCGGCAGCTGCGGTCGTACCTTGGAGACAGCGTCGCGCACGTCGGCGACCGCGCGGTCGATCGGCGTGCCGATGTGGAACTGGATCGAGATGTTGGCCTGGCCCTCGGGCGCCCACGAGGTGATGTTGTCGATGTTGCCGATGCCGGCGACGGCGCCCTCGACCTTCTGGATGATCTGCGTCTCCAGCTCCTGCGGGGCGGCGCCCGGCTGCACGATGGTGACGTTCACCAGCGGGAACGAGATGTCCGGGTTGAGCGTGACGGGCAGCCGTATGAAGGCCACGATGCCCATGAACACCAGCACCACGAACAGCACCACCGGCGGCACCGGATGCCGGATGGCCCACGCGGAAATGTTTTTCATGGCGGCAGCTGTGACTCGTCGGTCGTGATCTTCACCGACTCCCCATCGCGCAGGAAGCCGCCGGCGGTCCGCACCACCTGCTCATTCCCGGTGAGGCCCGAGGCGATGACCACCCCGGCGCCGGACATGTCCGCGACGCGCACGGCGTGTCGCGTGACGTGGCCCTGCGCGTCGACGACGAACACGTAGCTGCCGTTGTCGTCGGAGAACACCGCGGTCCTCGGCAGCACGGGCCGGCGCGCTCTGGCGATGGTCACCTCGGCGCGGGCGAAGGCACCCGGGCGCAGTGCCGGATCGGGCTCGAGCTGGATGCGAATGTCGCCGAGGCGGGTCAGCGGATCGATGACCGCGCCGAGCAGGCGCACCTTGCCCTGGAAGGGTCGCGCCAGCCCGGTCAGGTAAACGACCGCCGCCTGGCCGACCTTGACCTGCGCGAGATCCTGCTCGGCGATCTGGCCGCGCATCTCGACCTCACCGCCGCTCGCCACCCGGAACAGCGCATCGCCGCCGGGATTGGCGATCTGGCCCACCTCAGCGTGGCGGGTCAGCACGGTGCCGGCGAACGGCGCCGTCACGCGCGTGCGGGTGAGGCGCGCCTGGGCCTCCGCGAGCTGCGCGGCCGCAACCTTGACGTTGGCGGCATCGGTCACCGCAGTCGCGCGCCGCTTCTCGATGTCCTCTGCGGACAGTGCGCCGGCGGCCTGGACGCCGAGCGCGCGCTTGTACTCGGACGCGGACAGGTCAGCTTGCGCGCGCGCCTGCTCGAGCGAGGCGGCGAGGCGATTGACCTGCGGGATCATGACGGAATCGTCGAGCTTCGCGAGCAGCTGTCCCTTCTGTACGTGGTCGCCCGGCTCGACGTACACGCCCACGATGCGCGCGGTGTCACCTTCGTTGGCAATCGACATGTCATAGCGGGCGGCAATTGCCCCGGTAAAGCTCACGCTTGCCGTCACTTCCTTGACTGCCGGTGTCATGACGGTGACGAGCGGGACCTCCTCCTGGTGCATGAGGGGCGTCACGTGGGGCTTGCGGCCCATGAGCACGAACGACGCGGAGGCGGCCAGAAGCGCGACCAGCACTACCCCGGCGGGCAGCAGCCACCTGCGCAGCGGCCCGGGCTCCTCCGGTCCGCTCGCCGCCGGACTATGCAGTGACGCGGGTGCCTCCGGCGCCCGGTCGAATCCAACCCGGCCGATCCAGGTGACCTGCTCGTCGTCCTGGGCAACGGGTTTGATGTGTTCCGGGTTGGTCCCCACTCGCAGGCTCCCATTAGACCGCTGGCAAGCTTAGAGCCGCCGCTCCGGGCAGAAGTTTAAACGGCCCGCACGACAATCTCCGTGCAGAAGCGCCCAACAGACGCCGATGGGCGACAGGCCGATTCCGTAAAACCGGTGCCGGGAATAGGACTCGAACCTACGACCCGCGCATTACGAATGCGCTGCTCTACCAACTGAGCTATCCCGGCGCGCGGAAGCGCGAATTCTACAGTTTTTTCCGCAGCCGGATCACCAGATCGATGCCGGCCACCTCGGTCCCCGGCGGGGGCGGGGGAAGGCGGCTGAACTCGACTTCCGGCACCGGCACGTCGATCAAAGCGCCGCTCGTCAGGTCGTGAAAGTGGTAGTGCGGATCGACGTTGGAATCGAACCACGCCCGCGAGCCATCGACCGAGAGCTGGCGGATCAGGCCATGCTCGGCTAACAGGTTGAGGGTGTTGTATACCGTCGCCTTCGAGATGCGCGTCCCGGAGGTGCGCAGGTTCGCGAGGATCTGCTCGGCCGACAGGTGCTGGGGCGCGGACAGGAGCAGAGCGGCGATCCGCACCCGCTGGGCGGTCGGGCGGATGCCGCAGCAGGCGAGGCGGCTCTCGCTCATCGCGGCCGAGGCCGGAGCCGGTGCGGCGCTCAATCCCATGAGCGGAGCCTCCGGGCGGCTGGTGGAAGGGCCGATCCACACATAATCCAAAACAGTATACATACCGCGCCCGGACCGGGCACGGTCTGCGGCCGTCAGTGCGCCGCGACGGAAGTCGCGCCTCCCTTGCCCGGCTTGACCAGCAGCAGCAGCGGCAGCAGCATCAGGAACACCATTCCGACGAGCTTGAAGTCATCCAGGTAGGACAACAGGTCCGCCTGCTGTATGGCCGTCTGGTAGATGCTCGCCAGCGTCGTCTGCGCACCGGGCGTGCTGCCGAGAGAACTCGCGATGTGCTGCGCGTAGTCGGGGTAGGACGGGTTCAGTCCCTGCAGCTGCTCGACCAGACGGCTCTGATGGAACTGCTCGCGGCGCGTGAGCATGATGGAGGCGAAGGACACACCGAGGCTGCCGCCGAAGTTGCGTGCCAGGTTGATGAGCGCCGAGGCGTTGTTGACCTTACCCGGCGGGATGTCACGGAAGGCAAGCTGGTTGATCGGCAGGAACAGGAATGGCAGCGATGCCGACTGCAGCAGTCGCAACCACACCAGTGTCCTGTACGACACACCCAGGTACAGGTTGGTCATGAGCAGCAGGCTCGTGGCGCCGACGATGAGTCCGACGGCGGTCAGCAGCCGCAGATCCACCTTGTTGATCAAGCGCCCCACCACCGGCAGCAGCACGATGGTCATGAGGCCGCCGGGCGAGAGCACCAGGCCGGCATCCACCGCGCGGTAGCCCATCAGCTGCTGCGTGAACGCCGGGATCAGAAACGTGCTGCCGAACAGCATGAAGCCGAGCATCAGCATCAGGACGAAGGTGACCGCGAAGTCGGGGTTCAGCATCAGGCGCAGGTCTACCATCGGGTTGTCGTGGTGCAGCTCGCGCCACACCAGCAGCACGAACGCCACCGCCGAGACAACCACGAGCGTCGTGATCAGCGTCGAGCCGAACCAGTCGGCGTCCTGGCCGCGATCGAGCACCACCTGCAGGCAGCCGAGGCTCAGCCCCACGAAGCTGAACCCCAGCCAGTCGATCGAGAGCGGTCCGCGCGGGCGCGCCGCGGCACCATGCTCCTTGACCACTGCCTGCACCAGCAGGAACAGCACGGCACCGACCGGCACGTTGATGAAGAAGATCCAGCGCCACTCGTAGCTGTCGGTGATCCAGCCGCCGAGCGTCGGCCCGATGATCGGCGCGACCACCGCGGCAATGCCGTAGATCGCGACTGCCATGCCGCGCTTCTCCAGCGGGAAGCTGTCGGCCATGATCGCCTGCCCGACCGGCTGCAGTCCGCCCCCGGTCGCGCCCTGCAGCGCCCGCACCACGATCAGGGTACTGAGATTCGGCGCCAGGCCGCACAGGAGCGAGGTGATGGTGAAGCCGGCGATGCAGGTGAGGAACAGGCGCTTGCGGCCGAAGGTGTTCGCCAGCCAGCCGGAGATCGGCATGATGATGGCGTTGGTGACCAGATAGCTGGTCAGCACCCAGGTCGATTCGTTCTGACTCGAGGACAGCGAGCCGGCGATGTGCGGCAATGCGACGTTGGCGATGGAGATGTCCATGATCTCCATGAACGCCGCCATTGCGACCACGGGGGCGATCAGCCAGGGGGTGGCCGCGCCGGGGCGCGCGGCGGTCGCATTCACGGCCGGCTCCGCGGCGCCCCGCGTTCGACGGTCCGCGGCCCCTGGGGCGCGCCTTGCCCGAGGTTGGCCGCGACAATCTCGTTGATCGCGGCGTCGACGCCGGCGTCCTGGTCGGCATATACGTTCGTGTCGAGCTCGGCCGGCCAGGCGGGCTGGCGCGAGAGCGCCGCGCCGCGCTGATCCTGTACGTCGACGTTGATGTCGGCCGAGAGCCCCAGGAACAGCGGGTGCGCCTCGAGCTCCTGCGGGTCCAGCCCGATGCGCACCGGCAGGCGCTGCACGATCTTGATCCAGTTGCCGGAGGCGTTCTGGGCCGGGAGCACGGCGAGCGCGCTGCCGGTGCCGGCGGTGAGGCCGAGCACGCGTCCGTGGTAGGGCACGCGCGAGCCGTACATGTCGACCGTCACCTTGACCGGTTGGCCGATGCGCAGTCCCGCGAGCTGATTCTCCTTGAAATTGGCATCGATCCACATCGAATCCACCGGCACGATCGCCAGCATCTCGGTCGAGGACGTCACCTGCTGTCCGAGCTGCACGGCGCGGCGCACGACGTACCCCGAGACGGGCGTGACCACCTTGGTACGCGCCGCGGCGAGCCACGCGGTGCGCAGCGCCGCCTCCGCCTGCAGCACGCGTGGATGGGTCGCAGGCGTCGTACCGGCGATCGCCGCGCGGGTGCTCTCGAGCGTTGCCTCAGCCTGCTCAAGCGCCGCCTGCGCGCTGCGCACCGAGTTCTGCTCGTGTTGCAGCGTCTCCTGCGACACCCCGTGGACCGCGATCAGCGGATGGTCGCGCGCGACATCCTCGTTCGCCTGCGCGAGCGCCACCCGCTGGGTCTGCATGGCGGCGGCGTCGCGCGTCTCTTCCGCGAACAGCTGCGCGACGTCGCGCACGGTCTGCGCGAGATTCGCCTTGGCCTGCGCGAGCGCGACCTGGGCGTCGCGCGGGTCGAGCTGCACCAGCACTTCGCCGCGGTGCACGAACTGCGTCTCGTCGGTGTTGATGGCGATCACGGTGCCCGACACCTGCGGCGTGAGCCGCACCAGATTGCCGTTGACGTAGGCGTCGTCGGTGCTCACGTGGCCGCGGGCGACGAACAGGTAGTAGAGCCCCCAGACGACGAGGGCTGCCAGCACCACGCCGAGAAGAATCAGTGGGCGCTTGCCGGGGCCGGAGCTCGCGCCGGCGCGTGCGGCGGATGCGCTCTCACGGGCAGCGGGCGCAGCGGCCTGGCGTTCGTTCTGTGCGTCACTCATGGGTCTCTCCAGACGTGGCGGCCGCGAGCGCCGCCGGGTCACGGGGCGCGTTCCACCAGCCGCCGCCGAGCGCGTGGAACAGCGCGGCGGTGTCGGTGAAACGCTGAACATCCGCCTGCACCTCGGTGAGGGCGGCCTGCTGGTATTGCTGCTCGGCGGTCAGCACCTGCAGCTCGGTGTACTTGCCGGCGCCGTACTGCTCGCGCGCCAGGTCGCGGTTGGCGCGCGCGGCATCGAGCGCCACGCTGTGCGCGCTGTAGCCGGCGGCGTCGTGCCCGAGCGCCTGCAGCGCGTTGGCCACCTCGACGAAGGCGCCGATGACGGTCGAGCGGTAGCTGGCGAGCGACTGGCGGTAGCGCTCCTCGGCTTCGTGCTGGCGCGCGGCGAGGGTGCCGCCGTGAAACAGCGGCGCGCTGGCGTTCAATCCGTAGGACCAGATCGCGCCCGGCCGCGTGAGGAAATCGCTGAGGGCGGTGCTCTGCTGCGCATACTGGGCCGTGATGTTGAGGCCGGGGAAGCGGGCGGCCTCCGCGGCTCCGATGTCGGCGCTTGCCGCGTGCAGCGAATCCTCGGCGGCCAGGATGTCGGGCCGCTGGCGCACGAGGGCGGAGGGCAGCGAGAGCGGCAGCCGCGCCGGCAGGCTGAAGTCATGCAGCGACAGCGGCGGCATCCTGAACTCGTCGGGCGTCGTGCCGGCGAGCTGCGCCAGCGCATTGCGGTAGGCATCGCGCTGCTGCTCGAGGGCCGGGAGCGTGGCGCGCAGGTTCTCCAGCTGAGTCTGCGCCAGCAGCGTGTCGCTGCGGGTGATCTTCCCGGCGTTCTCGAGCGTGTGGGTGAGCTGGTACTGCGACTCGAGCTCATCGACCAGCGAGCGCGTGACGTCGATCTGCGCCTCGGTGGCGGCGTAGTCGAAGGCGGTGATTACGGTCTGATCGACCAGCGTCACGTAGGTGTTGAGCGCCTGGTCGCGCGCTACCGCGGTCGTTGCGCGCTGCGCCTCGACCTGGCGGCGCGTCTCGCCGAAGGGATCGAGGTTGTAGGCGAGCTGTGGACCGAGCTCCCAGCGATTCCCCGTCATGTCGATTGCGTTGACCGGCCCGTAGAGGTAGCTGCCGTTGATGTGGGCCCGGCCGATCTGGCCGCCGGCGTCGAGCTGCGGCAGCTCCGCGCCCGCGACTGCCTGGAGTTCGTACTGTGCCGCCTTGAGTCCGTGGCGAGCCGCCTCGAGGTCCGGGTTGCCGGCGAGGGCCATGTGCACCAGGCGATTGAGACTGTCCGAGTGGAACAGCTGGTACCAGCCGTCGGCGACGTCGGCGCCGTAGCTCACAGTGCGGCTTGCCGGGGAAGCGGGCGCGGCATGCACGTAGCCGCCGGCGGGCGGCTCCGGGCGCTTGAAGTCGGGACCGAGCGTGCAGCCTGCCGCGAGGATCCCGGCACTCACGGCTGCGAGAGCATTGCGTGCGTTCATGGGGCGTCTCCCGGGCGCGGTTTGCGCGCCGTGGCGGACTTGCGGCGGCGGCGGCGCGCGCTGTCGAGCGCGGCCAGCCGCGGCGCCGCCAGCGTGGCCGCCGGTTTCAGGGTCGCCATCTCCTGCAGGTGAGTCAGCAGTCGCTGCAGCAGCGCGATCAGCGTATCGGTCTCGCGGTCCGAGAATGGCCCGACCAGCCGGTTGAGAAGCTCGAGCACGACACGCTTGGCGTCCTGCGCCTGGCGCCGTCCCGCCGCGGTGATGGCGATCTCGACGGCGCGGCGGTCGCGGCGGCTGCGCTCGCGCCGCGCGAACCCGCGGCGCTCGAGCTCGTCCACGACGCGGGTGAGGGCGCCCATGTCGTGCCCGATCTGGGCGCTCAGCTGCGTCGCCGACACATGCTCCTGCTGCGCGAGGTACACGAGCACGAGCCATTGCGTGAAGGAAATGTCCAGCGACTCGAAGCGCTGCTCGGCAAGCTGGGTCAGGAGCACGCCGCAGCGCTTCACCAGGTAGCCGACGCTGCGCTCCGCCTGCAGCGTCTCGAGACTGTAATACGCTCCGCGCATAACTTGCTCCGGCGATATTTGCGTGAATAATATTTGCCGAGGCAAATACTGTCAAGCGCAGGGCGAAGCACGGCCGTGAGCCGCGCCGCCGGCGGTGGACCGTCAGGCCAGCTTGCTTTGCAGATGCTGCGCGAGCTCGGCGATGGTCGGGAAGTCGAACAGCTCGGTGAGATCGACCTTGCCGGGGTACTCGCGGTCGATCTGCTCGTGGATCTCGATGAGCTTGAGCGAGCTCGCGCCCACCTCGAAGAGGTTGTCGTGGATCTCGATGCGCTTGTCTGCGAGGACCGCGTCGCAGATGTCCTTGAGCTTGGCTTCGATCTCGGTGCGGCTGCCGGCCTCGGGACCGCGCTGCGCCGCGCGCAGTGCGGCGAGCTCCTCGAGCTGCGCGTCGAATTCGCCGTCGGCGTAGCTCTCCTCGAGCAGATGTCGCTGGATCTTGCCGCTGGTGGTCTTCGGGATGCGCTTCACCGGCACTACCGCGGCGACCTCGAGGCCGGTCTGCTCATTGATGAGCCGCGCAGCCTGGGCGGCGAGCGGCAGGAACTCGGGCATGCCGCCGCGGTGCAGCACGAACAGCGCGAGCTCCTCGGTCTGCGCACCGCGGGCGCGCACCCCGGCCGCGACCACCTTGCCGAGCTCGAGTCCCGGCGCGCGCTGCGCGATCGCCTCGAGGTCGTGCGGGTAGTAGTTCTGGCCGTTGACGAAGATGATCTCCTTGGCGCGCCCGGAGATGTAGAGATCGCCGCCGTGCATGAGGCCGAGGTCGCCGGTGCGCAGCCAGCCGTCGGCAGTGAACGCGGCGGCGTTCGCCCCCGGGTCCTCGAAGTAGCCGCGGGTGACATTCTCGCCCGCGATGTGCACGTGGCCGATGCGCTCGCCGGGGAGCTCCCGGTCCGCGTCGTCGGCGATGCGCACGCGGCAGTAGGGGATCGCCCGGCCCTCCGACAGCAGCCGCAGCGCGTTCGCATCCGCCGCCGGCACCGGCTCGACCGGATCGCCGGGGCGCATGCGGTGGCGGTTGAGATGGAGGCCGCGCAGCGCTGCGCCGGGGGGCGGGAAGCTGACGGCGAGCGAGGCTTCGGCCAGGCCGTATACGGGGTACATGGCGGTGCGCGCGAGCCGTGAGGGCGCGAGCCGTGTCAGGAACTCCTCGCACAGCTGCGCCGAGATCGGCTCCGCGCCGTTGAAGATGAGGCGCACCGCCGAGAGATCCAGTCCCTCGAGCGGCCGGTCGCCGAGCACCTTGAGGTAGTGCTTGTAGCCGAAGTTCGGCGAGCAGAGGATCGTGGCGCGCAGCCGTGCGGCGATCTGCAGCCACAGCAGCGGGCGGCGGATGAAGAGCTCCGTCGGCATCAGATGCGCATGGATGCGATTGAAGAACATGACGAGATGGAAGCCGATCAGCCCCATGTCGTGCGTGAGTGGCATCCACGACAGGCTCACGTCCTCGGCGGTGAAGCGTGCCGCCTCGGTCGCACCGCGGCTGTTGGCGAGAATGTTGCCGTGCGTGAGCACCACGCCCTTCGGTTCCGCAGTCGAGCCGGAGGAGAACTGGATGAAGGCGACGTCATCGGCGGCCACGCGCTGGATGCTGCCGGCGCGCGAGATGTCATCGAGGTCGTCGACGAGGAAGGTGCGCGCGCGCAGGCCGGCGAACAACTCGGTTTCACCCGCCTGGGCGGCGAGGCCGCCGAGGCGCTCGAGCGAGCGGCGTTCGGTGTACAGGTAGGGGCGTCCGAGGCGCCGCGCGATGCGCAGCAGCTTCATGCGGTGCTCGTCGCTGATGCCGATCGCCACCGGCACCGGCACGATGCCGCCGAGGATCGCCGCCCAGAAGACGTCGATGAACTGCTCGTTGCTGGCGAGGAACAGGACCAGCCTGTCGCCGCGGCGCGCGCCGAGGCGCTGCAGGTGAAAGAGGATCCCGAGCGCGCGCTCGTAGAGCTCGGCGAAGGGCACGTCGCGGGAGTCGGTCTCGCCCTCGAGATAGGTGATGCGGCCCGGGGAAGTGCGCTGGTGCTCGATCAGCTCGGTCAGGGTGGCGATATTCGGCATCAGCGGGCTTCGAGCCTCATGTAAAGCGGGTGGCGGGTGCGCAGGTTGATCTGCGCCTCGAGCTCGAGCGGCCTGTCGGGCACGTACACGAGCCGGTAGCGGCGCGCCACCTTGTACAGGTGCACGAGCATCTCGTAAAGCGCGAAGGTCTCGCCTATGCAGTGGCGCGGACCGGCCGCGAACGGCATATAGGCGAAACGCGGCCGCTCGGTCTCGTGCTCGGGGGCGAAGCGCTCGGGCCGGAAGCTCTCCGGATCCCTCCAGAAGCGCGGATGCCGGTGCAGCAGGTAGAGCGGCAGCAGCACATTGGTGCCCGCCGCCACCGGGTAACCGCCGAGGACGTCCGGCTCGATCGTGCGACGCGACAGCAGCCAGCCGGGCGGATAGAGTCGCAGCGCCTCGTTCACCACCTGGCTGGTCCAGGCGAGCGCCTCGACCTGCGCCAGCTCCGGCGCCGGCATCTGCGGCGCGGCGTCGACTTCCCCTTGCAGGCGGGCTGCGGCCTGCGGGTGCTGCGACAGCAGGTACCAGGTCCAGTTGAGTCCGCTCGCGGTGGTCTCATGCCCGGCGACGATCAGTGTCATGACCTCGTCGATCAGCTCGCGCTCGCCCATCGGCGCACCGCTGTCCTTGTCGCGCGCGCTCATCAGCATCGCGACGTAGTCGAAGTGCTCCTGGTCCGTCTCGGTGCGGCGCCGCGCAATCAGCTGCGCCACGAGCTTGGTGAGCGAGCGGAACCGGTAGGCGAACTGCAGGTCGCGCGACGGTTCCCGGGTAACCACCTCGAAGGGATTGCCGCCGAGCTGCTCGCTGAGGCGGTCGAGGTCGCGGCCGAAAATCGAGCGCAGCACGATCCCGAGCGTGAGCTCGCTCATTTCGTCGGTGAGGTTCACCGGCTCGCCGTGCGCGGCGAGCCGCGCCCAGCGCTCGAGGAAGCGATCGTTCGCCGCGGCGATGACGCTCGCGAACTGCGTGATCACGCGGCGGTGGAAGAACGGCTGCATCATGTAACGCTGGCGCTTCCACAGCTCGCCTTCGCTCGTCATGATGCCCTTGCCGAGCAGGATCCTGACGCGGTCGAGTCCCAGGCCCTTGGTGTAGTTGCGGTGATTGCTCACCAGAACGCGCTTCACGTCGTCCGGGTGGTGGATGACATAGGTATAAGATCCGCGTGCGGGCACGAACACGCGATAAGTGTCCCCGTGGCGGGCAAACAACTCGATCATGCGTTCCAGCGAATCCTCGGTGGAGCCGATGTCGAATTGCAGCTCGGCCTCGGGCGGCTGGGAGTTCGCAGTCGCGGCGACGGTCATGCAAGCTGTTGAAAGCCAAAGCCTAATCTTATATCACTCGGACCTGCGCGGTCAGTGGCCGCACGAGTGCGCCGCCAGGCTCGCCGCGCGGCTGCCGTACGCGAAACGCCTCGAGGTGAGCGCCCATCCCGCGCGCGCGGCCGCGACTCTCGCCGGGATCGCGCTCGCGCTGCGCGCGGTGGGCCAGCTTACCGGACGCACACTCGGGCCCGCGCAGATCGCCTTTCCGCAGGACGGCAAGCCGCACCTGCTGCCGCCCGGCGGAGCCGACTTCAGCATTTCGCACTCCGGTCCCTGGGTGGGGTGCGCCGCGGTCGCTCACGGCAGCGTCGGCTTCGACGTGGAGTTCGGCGGTGAGGCGCGCCTCGGCGAGTGGGCGGCGCGCGAGGCCGCGCTGAAAGCGGTCGGCGCGAATCTCGCCGAGGCGCGGCTCGTCGAGCTCGGAGCCGCAGGTGCGCGCTGCCGCGGCCTGCACCTTCACGCGCTGCCGCTCGTGCTGTTTGCGGGCGCGGCGGCCTGTGCGATGACGAGTGTTGCCTGCGCGCGCATCGAGGCGCGCTCGTGGCCGCTCGCGGAGCTGTTCGCGCCATGAGCGGCGATGACGGGCGGCTGCGCAACACTCTCTACCGCACGGTGACGCACTCGCGGCGACGCATGACGCGGGCGCGGCGCGCCCTCTACGCCGCGGTGGTACCGCTCGGTGTCGGCCTCATCCGCCTCTGGTGGCTCCTCTGCCGCGTCGTGTGCGTCGAGGGCGCGGAGCACCTGGCGGCAGCGCTGGCACGCGCGCCATCGCTGGTGCCGTGCTATTGGCATCAGCACCAGCTCTACTGCGGCAAGTACCTCATCGAGCAGCGCGACCGCGGGCTCACCGCCGGCTGGCTCATCAGCCCGTCGGTGGACGGTGAGCTGGGGGCGATGCTGGTGCGACGCTTCGGCGCGGCGGTGATCCGCGGCTCCTCGACCCACACCGGCGCGCGCGCGTTGCGCGACTACTATCACGCCCTGGTGAAGGAGGGTATCTCGCCCGTCATCACGCCCGATGGTCCGCGGGGACCGCGCTTCAGGTTCAAGCCCGGCGCGATCCTGCTGGCGCAGATGTCCGGGCGCCCGATCCTGCCGATGGCGTATGCCGCCTCGCATGCCTGGCGGGTGAAGTGGGACAAGTTCGTCATCCCCATGCCGTTCGCGCGCATCGCGGTCGCGCTCGGACCGCCCCGCTACGTGCCGCGCACGCTCGACGGCGCCGCGCTCGAGGCGCTGCAGGCCGGGATGGAGCAGGAGCTGAAGCGCCTGTACGGGGTGGCGCGCGCGGCGCTTGCGCGGCGGACATGAGCGCTGCGCCGATCAGTGCGCAGGCCGCCGCGCAGCTCCCTCCGCTGGTCATGCGCTGCGGCGCCTTCGGCGACATGGTGCTGCTCACGGTGCTGCTCGAGCGGCTGCACGCGCGCTTCGGGCGGCGTGTCGACGTCATCGCGTCCGGCCCGTGGTCGGAGCCGCTCCTGGCGGGGCACAGCGCGGTCGGGCGGCTCTTCCTGCTGCGCAGCCGCCGCACCCCCTACTGGCTGAGCCGCGCGCAGCGTCGCCTGGTCGCGGAACTGCGGGCACGCGGTGCGGGGCCGACATGGTTCTGCGACCGTGGCGAGGGGCGCGGGCTTCTCGCCCGTGCCGGCATTCCTGACGACTACATCTGCGATTCGACGGCGTTTCCCTTCGTGGCGGGCGAGAATTTTGCCGATCGCTACCTGCGGCTCGGTGCCTGGACGCCGCCGGCGTTCGCCGGCCGGGTGCCGGAGGCGCCGCCGGCTGGCGCGCGCGCGGCGCACCTGGAGGTGTCCGAGAGCGCGCGCCGCGAGCTGGATGCGTGGCTCGCGCGGCGCAGCCTCGCCGGGCGCAGCTTCATGGTCGTGCATCCCGGCAGCCGTCACGTGGCCCGCCGCCGGCTGCGCCGGCGGGCGGGCGCAGCCAAGTATTGGCCGGCGGCGCGCTGGGCCGAGGTGGTGCGCGCCGTGCGCCTGCACCGGCCCGCCGAGGTCGTCATCTTTTCGGGGACGAAGGCCGAGCGCTCACTCAACGACGACATCATCCGCCTCGCGGGGGTCGCCGACCTGCACAATGCCGCGGACGACCTGCCGGTCGCGCGCCTCCTGCCGCTGCTCGAGCGCTCGCGCAGCCTGATCTCGGTCGATACCGGGCCGGCGCATGCGGGCGCGGCGCTGGGCTGCCCC
Organism: uncultured Gammaproteobacteria bacterium; assembly: GCA_963844595.1. GTDB lineage: Bacteria > Pseudomonadota > Gammaproteobacteria > Steroidobacterales > Steroidobacteraceae > 13-2-20CM-66-19. Next base: position 180,033 of record CAWJOW010000005.1, on the reverse strand, counting down.
ACCGTCGCACTGTTCGGGCACATCGATCCCTGGCTTTATCGTCCCGGGGGCGCCACGACCCCCGCGGCCACACTCACCGGTCGCATCGACGGCGAGCCGAACATCCTCGGCATCGAGCCTGGGCGCGTCGTTGCGGCGTGGCTCGAGCTCACGGAGTCGACCGACGGGGCCTCGGGTGATTCTGTTAAGTCACTGAACTCCTGATCCTACAGCGCGTTACCTTGTAATCCTGACTCAGTGTGCGAGAATCGGGCGTAAGCGTTTGGAAGATGGTGGTAGTCAATCACTTCCGTCCGTGACGTGATTCCGTCAAACGGACGTGACCGGTGATTTAGGCTCGCGCTCCAACGCCATGGGAGAACACGGGTAAATGGCGACCCCGCCCCCGGAAAAACCGGCGGAACTCACCGCCTCCGACATCCTCTCGGCCGACGCATGGAGCGGTCGCGCACCGAAGCCGGCGCTCGGGCTCGATGTCGTTTGCACCAAGATCGCGGTCGACTTCCAGAACATGCGCCGCGAGTCGATCGACGAGTGCGTACGGCACAACCTCGAGCTGCTGCGCGAGGCGACCGGGTGCGACTGCGCGTTTCTCGCTCCACTGCACCCCGACGATGGCGTCGTGCAGGACGTGCAGCTCGCACGCAGCGCGTTCGCACAGTGCCGGCCCGAAGGACTGCAGGGCGTGGGCCTCGAGGAGCTGCCGTGGCTCAAGGGCAGGCTCGAGCACCTGCGGCTCTCGGAGCTGCGCGATACCGGCGCGCCGCGCAAGGAGCAGGCCGCCGAGGCACGCAGGCTCGCCGACCTGCAGATCGGATCGGCGCTGCTGGTTGCGCTGCGGGTGCAGGGCAAGCCGGCCGCTTTCCTCGCTCTCGGGCACGCCATGCCGCGTGGCCCCTGGGACGTGAATCTGCAGCTGCTGATGAAGCTGATCGGCACCAGTCTCGCCACCGGGCTCGAGCGCATCCGCACCGAGGCCCGCCTGGCCAAGCTCGAAGAGCGCACCAATCTGGTCCAGGCCGCCGCCAACGACGGCATGTGGGATTTCGACGTCGAGAGCAATGAGGTGTTCTTCTCGCCGCGCTGGAAGGCGATGCTCGGCTACGCGGACGAGGACATGCGCGGCTCGCCCGACTGGCGCAGCCTCGTGCATCCGGATGAGCTGGCGCGCGTGCAGGCCGCGATCCGCGATCATGTCGCGGGCAAGACCCCGATATTCGAGAGCACCCACCGCATGCGCCACCGCAACGGCGAGTGGCGCTGGGTGATCAGCCGTGCGGTGGCCCGCACCGACAAGCACGGGCGGCTGTTGCGCCTGGTGGGGGTCGAGCTCGACATCACCGAGCGCAAGCTCTACGAGGAGGCGCTGTTCCGCGAGAAGGAGAGCGCGCAGATCACGCTGCAGTCGATCGGTGACGGCGTCATCACCACGGACGCCAACTCCACCATCGATTACATCAACCCGGTCGCCGAGGAGCTCACCGGCTGGCGGCTCGAGGATGCAATGGGGCGGCCGGTGGAGGAGATCTTCCGAGCCTTTCACGAGGAGACCTGCGAGCCGCTCGAGAATCCCCTGACCGTCTCTATCCGGCGCATCCGCCCCATCAAGTCGGTGCGGCCGATGCTGCTGATCCGCCGCGACGGCAACGAGCTGTACGTCGAGAGCACCGCGGCCCCGATCCGCGATGGCGCCGGACACGTCGCCGGCGGCGTGCTGGTGTTCCACGACGTGAGCGAATCGCGCGAGCTGAACCGCCGCCTCTCGTACCACGCGAGCCACGACCTGCTCACCGGCCTCGTCAACCGGCGCGAGTTCGAGAGCCGGATCGAGCGGGCGCTGAAGAGCGCCAAGGCGCGCGAGGCCTCCTACGCGCTCTGCCACCTCGACATCGACCAGTTCAAGATCGTCAACGACACCTGCGGCCACAGCGCCGGCGACGCGCTGCTCGGACAGGTGGGGGCGCTGCTCAAGTCCAAGGTGCGCTGGCGCGATACGCTGTCACGCCTGGGCGGCGATGAGTTCGGCATTCTGCTTGAGAGCTGCTCGCTCGATGAGGCGATGCGCACCGCCGAGACGCTGCGCGACAGCGTGCGCAACTTCCGCTTCACCTGGGAGGACCGCGTCTTCAAGCTCGGCGCCAGCGTCGGCGTCGTGCCGATCACCGCCGAGAACGAGGACGTGGCGTCGATCCTGTCGGCGGCCGGCAGCGCCTGCACCGCCGCCAAGGAGAGCGGCCGTAACCGCGTGCACTCCTTCGCAGAGAACGACATGGAGCTCATGCGGCGGCGCAAGGAGATGCAGTGGGCGGCGCGCATCAACGCGGCGCTCGAGGAAGGGCGCTTCGAGCTGTTCCGCATGACGATCCTGCCGCTGCAGCGCGCCGAGGTCGGCGCGCAGTACGAGCTGCTGCTGCGCCTGAAGGACGAGACCGGGCGCATCGTCGCGCCGAACGACTTCATCGCCGCCGCCGAGCGCTACGGCATCACGCCCAACATCGATCGGTGGGTGATCGAGAACGCCTTCCGCTGGCTGGTGTCGGAAGCCGACGAGCGCGAGAAGCTGCTGCGCTGCTCGATCAACCTGTCCGGGCAGAGCCTCGGCGACGACAAGTTCCTGCCGTTCGTGCAGGAGCAGTTCAATCGCAGCGGGCTGGATGCTTCCAAGATCTGCTTCGAGATCACCGAGTCGGCCGCGGTGCAGAACTACGCGCAGGCCAACCGCTTCGTGCAGTCGCTCAAGGCGCTGGGGTGCAAGTTCGCGCTCGACGACTTCGGCAAGGGCCACTCCTCGTTCGGCTATCTGAAGCACTTCCCGGTCGACTTCCTCAAGATCGACGGCAGCTTCGTCAAGGAGATCCTGCACGACCCCATCGACCGCGAGATGGTGCGCTCGATCAACGAGATCGGGCATCTCACCGGCAAGCAAACCATCGCGGAGTTTGCCGAGAACGCCGAGATCATCCAGATGCTGACCAGCCTCGGCGTCGACTACGCGCAGGGCTACGGCGTGTCGCAGCCGCAGCGGGTGCTGAAGTCCGCCGTCGCCTGAGAGCTCGAGCGGCGCAGCCGCCGCTCAGCCGCCGCTGAATGTCAGGCGCATCGACAGGTCGACCGCCTGAACGTGCTTGGTGAGACCGCCGACCGACACGTAGTCGACACCGGTTGAGGCGACGGCGCGCACCGTCTCGAGCGAGACGCTGCCGGAGGCCTCGAGCCTGACCGCGCCGCCGCGCAGGCGGCTCAGCGCCACCGCGGAACGCATGTCTTCCAGGCTGAACTCGTCCAGCATGACGACATCCGGACGGCCATCGAGCGCTTCGCGCAGCTCGCCGAGCGTTTCGACCTCGATTTCGACCGGGATGCCCGCGGCGTCGCGCCGTGCCGCGGCGATCGCCGCGCCGATCGAGCCGGCGGCGAGGATGTGGTTCTCCTTGATGAGCACCCGGTCGTAGAGTCCCATGCGATGGTTGTCGGCGCCGCCGCAGCGCACCGCGTACTTCTGTGCGGTGCGCAGCCCCGGCAGTGTCTTGCGTGTATCGAGGATGCGGCAGCCGGTGCCGGCGACGGCATCGACGAAACGCCGCGCCTGCGTCGCGGTCGCCGACAGGAGCTGCAGGAAGTTGAGCGCGGTGCGCTCGCCGGTGAGCACCGGCCGCGCCGGGCCGGCGAGCTCGCAGATCAGCTGGCCGGCTGTGATCGGCTCGCCGTCCGCGGCATGCCAGCCGAGCCGCACCCGCGGGTCGAGGCGCCGGAAGGTCTCATCCGCCCAGGCTCGCCCGCACAGCACCGCGTCCTCGCGGGTGACGATGGCGCCGCGCACCTCCTGGGTCGCCGGCACCAGCGCGGCCGTGACATCCCCGTCGCCGATGTCCTCGCGCAGCGCCGCCTCGACCTGGCGGCTCAGGTCCGGGGGTAGGTCGGGCATCGAGCCTCGCCCGCCGCGCCGCCGGCCGCAAAAGTCGCACCTTTTGCGGCCGGCAACGAAGCTACCATCTGAAAAAGGGCCGCAGGCCGCTTTTTCCCATCAATCAGTGGCCGAGGAACGGCAGTCCGTGGCTCGCGCCGGCCATGCACATGATCATCGGGATCGAGAGCACGTAGTTGACGCGCGAGGCCATGCCGGCGACCTTGCGCGCGCTCGCCTTCTGCGCATCCGTCGCGGCAACCATGCCGAGAATCTTTTTCTGGTTCGGCCAGATCAGCACCCACACGTTGAGCAGCATGATGGTGCCGAGCCAGGCGCCGCTGCCGATGGTGCGCAGGTAGTAGGGGGTGTGGCCGGCGGGATCGGCCACGCCGCCGAAGGTAAACGCGCTGAGAAAGCTCCCTCCCAGAAGCCACGCGCCGCCGAGCCAGGTGGCGACCGCCCCCCAGCGGAACCAGAACAGCGCCCGTGGGGCCACGTACTTGCTGATGCCCGCACCGCCGGGCCCGCCCTTGTCGGCGGCGGCATCCGCCATCGCCGGGGTCTGCGCGACGTTGAAGTAGTACAGCAGTCCGATCCAGAACACGCCTGCGACGATGTGGAACCAGCGCGCCAGCCCCGCCTGGTTGAACTGCGTGCCGCCGATCGCGAACGTCAGCAGCAGGGCGAGTACGATGCCGAGGACCAGGGATCGGCGGTGGTCGTTCAGGACATTCATGGCTTCGCTCTCCAAGTTATTGTTTCAGTTGATCGGAAGCGTGACCCCAGCGTTTGAAGAATAGGCGAGGCACCCCCATAATTCAACGCACGGGCAGATGAGGCATGCCTTCCGAGTCGACACCGTCCGATTGCGCGCCGCGTCCGCCGTCTCCCTGCATCAACGTCTGCGCGCTGGATGCCCGGGGTTACTGTATTGGGTGCCTGCGGACCGGCGCGGAGATCGGCCGCTGGATGGGCATGAGTCCGACGGAGCAATGGCAACTGATCGCGGAGCTCGCCGAGCGCCGCAAACGCATGAGGTAGAGAAGCAATGGATGTCGCGGAGAAGAATGTCATGGACAAGGATGTAGTGGAGCGGATCAAGGCCGAGCTCGCCTCGGCGCCGGTGGTGCTGTTCATGAAGGGCACGCCGGATTTTCCGCAGTGCGGGTTCTCCGCGCAGACCGTCGCGGCGCTGCGCGCCGTCGGCGCGCAGTTCAAGCACGTCAACATCTTCGAGGAGCCGGAGCTGCGCGAGGCGCTCAAGCGCTACTCCAGCTGGCCGACGTACCCGCAGCTGTACGTGAACGGGGAGCTGATCGGCGGTTGCGACATCGCGCTCGAGATGTACCAGAGCGGCGAGCTCAAGAAGCTCCTCATCGCACCCGCCGCCGCGAAGTAACCGCAGAGCGCCCCGCAGACTCTATCCCGGCGGCGGCGGCTCATCCTCGGGCACCGCCTCGGCAGCCGCGCCACACCAGCCGAGCTCACGGGCACGCTGCTCGGCCGCCTCGTGGCTGTCACGCAGGCGATTGCATACCAGGCAGAAGATCTCGGCCGAGCGCTCGGCGTCGTAGCGCGCACAGTGCGCACTGCCCGCATCCCATTCGAGGCGCGCGACCGCGAGCGCCTTGGCGAGTACCGTCTGGCCGAGCGCCGCGCCGGCGAGCGTTGCCGTGTCGAAGCACGAGAACGGATGAAAGGGATTGCGCTTCACGTCGGCGCGGCTTACGGCGGCGTTGAGGAAGCCGAGATCGAAGGCCGCATTGTGGCCGACCAGGATCGCGCGGTGGCAGCCGTAGGCGCGCAGTGCATGGCGTACCTCGCGGAAGATGCGCTGCAGGGCATCGCGCTCCGGCAGCGCCGGGCGCAGCGGGTGATGCGGATCGATGCCGGTGACGGCGAGCGCCGCGGGATCCAGGCGCGCGCCCTGAAAGGGCTGCACGTGGTAGGTGTGAGTCGCGCCGCGCTTCAGCATGCCGTCGGGATCCATGTCGATCAGCACCGCGGCGATCTCGAGCAGCGCGTCCGTCGCCGAGTGAAAGCCGCCGGTCTCGACGTCGATTGCCACCGGCAGAAAGCCCCGGAAGCGGCGCACCATGAGCGGCGCGGCGGGTGCCGCGGGGAGCGAATCGGGCAGCTCGTTCACGCGCGACCCGCCAGCCGCCAGGGCAACCGCTCGCCGGCGCGCAGCGGCACGAGCGCGTCGTCCCCGAACGGGTAGTGCACCGGCACCTCCCAGGGCTCATCGGTGAGCGTCAGGGAGCCCGTGTTCCGCGGCAGTCCGTAAAAATCCGCGCCGTGGACCGATGCGAAGGCTTCGAGCCGGTCGAGCGCGCCCGCGGCGGCGAAGGCTTCGGCGTACAGCTCGATACCGGCGTGCGCGGAGAAGATACCGGCGCAGCAGGCCGCAGCCTCCTTGGCGCGGCGTGCGTGCGGTGCACTGTCGGTGCCGAGGAACAGGCGCGGGCTACCGCGCGTCACGGCGGCGAGCAGCGCCGCACGCTCCGCCTCGGCTTTGAGCACCGGCAGACAGTAGTGGTGCGGGCGCAGGCCGCCTGAGAACAGCGCGTTGCGGTTCATCAGCAGGTGCTGCGGCGTCACGGTGGCGGCGAGGCCGTCGCGCGCGCTGAGCACAAACTCCAGCGCCGCGCGCGTGCTGATGTGCTCGAGCACTATGCGCAGCTGCGGCAGCCGCGCAGCGAGCGGCGCCAGGACGCGCTCGATGAACCGCGCCTCGCGATCGAAGACGTCCACGGTCGGGTCGGTGACCTCGCCGTGCACCTCGAGGACCAGGCCGAGCTCGGCCATGCGCTCGAGCACCGGCTCGATGCGGCGCACGTCGGTCACGCCGAGATCGGAGTGGCTGGTGGCTCCGGCGGGGTAGAGCTTGAAGCCGTGCACGTGGCCGCTCGCCTTGGCGCGCTCGACCTCCGCAGCCGGCGTGCGGTCGGTGAGATAGACGGTCATGAGCGGCTCGAAGCGCGTCCCCGCAGGCAGCGCCGCGAGGATCCGGCCGCGGTAGGCGAGCGCCAGCTCGGTCGTGGTGACCGGCGGACTCAGGTTCGGCATGACGATAGCGCGCGCGAAGCGCGCCGCGGTAAAGGGCAGCACCGCGCGCAGCGCCGAGCCGTCGCGCAGGTGCAGGTGCCAGTCGTCCGGCTGGCGGATGACGAGGGTCGTCACGCGGGCTTGCCCGGTGCGCCGAGCGCGTTCTGACCGAGCAGCAGCTCGAGCGCGAACCGCACTCCGAAGCCGGTCACGTCGGTGTTGACGTGTGCCAGGCCGCCGCTGCGGGTCGCGGCCGACAGGTCGACGTGCGCCCAGGGCGTATCGGCGGGCACAAAGCGCGCCAGGAAGCGCGTCGCGAGGATGTGGTCACCCTTGCCGTCCACAGTGCACTGCAGGACGTCGGCGACCTTGCTCTCGAGTTCCGCGTCGTAATCGGAATAGAACGGAAAATTCCAGACGCGCTCGCCGCTCGCGCGTCCGGCTTCGACAAGCTTGGGCGCGAGTTGCACGCGGTTGGTGAATACGCCGCTCATGCGCTCGGTGAGCGAATATACGCAGGCGCCCGTCAGCGTCGCGAAATCGAGCAGCAGCCGCGGCCGGGTGCGAGCGGCGAGCGCCAGGGTGTCGGCGAGCACCATGCGGCCCTCGGCGTCGGTGTGGATCACCTGGATGGTGACGCCGTTGGCGGCGCGCACCACCTCCTGCGGCCGGTAGGCGGTCGGCCCGATGCGGTTCTCGCTGATCGCGAGCCACGCGTCGGCGGCGAACGGGGCATCGAGCTCGGCCAGCGCGACGAGTGTCGCGAGCGCCACCGCGCTGCCGCTCATGTCGGTATGCATCTCGAGCATCGAGCGATGCGTCTTCAGGTTGATTCCGCCCGTGTCGAACAGGATCCCCTTGCCGACGAGCGCCACGTCGGGCCGGGCGCCGCGCGGACTGCGCGCCGGGCGGTAACTCAGGTGCGCGATGCCGGCGCCGCGCGCAGCATTGCCGGCGGCCACGGCGAGGAAGGCGCCGGCGCCAGCGCGGCGTAATGTCGACTCGTCGAGCCAGCGAAACCTGAGCCGGTGATGGCGCGCGAGCTCGCCGATGGCGCGCCGATAGGCGGGCGCGTCCAGGATGTTGGGCGGCAGCGCCGTCAGCCAGCGCGCAAGATTGGTGCCGCCGGCGGCTGTTGCGGCGTAGTGCAGGTCGACCGCCGCACCGTTCAACAGCAGGACGCGCCGCAGGTGCTGCTCGGCGCGCCGCGCCGTTCGGTAGCTCGGCAGCGTGAACGCCTGCGCGAGCGCGGCGGCGAGCAGCGCCTCGAGCGGGGCGCGCGCCGCAGCGGCGGTACCGGGCGCGAACAGTGCGACGCTGGCGGGGTTGCGCGCCGCGGCCTCTTTCAGCATGCGTCCGGCGAGCGTCAGTCGGTCGAAGGGGCTGGCGTCAACGCCCAGGTAGCCGAGCACGCCGAGTGTCTGACGCCGGTTGCTCAGCGTCGTGCTGCGCACGCTCCCGGGCGTGGCGGGGCCGCGTGCGTCGAGCTGCCGCCAGCGTGCCGCTTCCGGCAGCAGCGTGAATGCGCGGCGCGGCACCGGCTGCGGCACCATGGCGAGCAGCGCATCGCAATCCGCGGCACGGGCGGCGCGCCCGGCGACGACGGCCGGCGGGAGCGCGGCAGGCAGCACGGCGCCGTCGGGGCTGCCTGCGACCCTGGTGCTCACTTGCTTTACCTGCCGCCGCTGGCCATCATTACTCATTCTATCGCGACCGCAGCCCAACCCGCGCGCGCACCTCCCGCGGTCTCGATCCGCGCGCGCCACGGCGCGAATCGCGCAGCGAGCGAAACCGCATGACCGAACCGCTGAAACTGGAAGATCTGGATCCGGTGGAGACTCGTGAGTGGCTCGAATCGATCGATTCGGTGCTGCAGAGCCAGGGTGCGGAGCGCGCGCACTACCTGCTCGAGCGGCTGATCGATTACACGCGCCGCAGCGGCGCGTACCTGCCGTTCAAACCCAACACCGCGTACGTCAACACCATCCCCACCGGCCGCGAGCCCGAGTACCCGGGCAACCGCGCGCTCGAGCGGCGCATCGAAGCCTACATCCGCTGGAATGCGCTGGTAATGGTGTTGCTCGCCAACAAGAAATCCTCCGAATACGGCGGTCACCTGGCGAGCTACGCCTCGTCGGCGACGCTCTACGAAGTCGGCTTCAACCACTTCTGGCGCGCGCCCTCCGAGCAGCACCCGGGGGACATGGTCTTCATCCAGGGACACTCCTCGCCGGGCATCTACGCGCGCGCCTTCCTCGAAGGCAGGCTGAGCGAAGCGCAGCTGCGGCTGTTCCGCCAGGAGGCCGGCGGTCCCGGGCAGGGCCTGTCGTCCTACCCCCACCCGTGGCTGATGCCGGAGTTCTGGCAGTTTCCGACCGTCTCGATGGGCTTAGGTCCCATGACGGCGATGTTCCAGGCGCGCTTCACGCGCTACCTCGAGCATCGCGGCCTGGTGAAACCCTCGGACCAGAAAGTCTGGGCGTTTCTCGGCGACGGCGAGATGGACGAGCCGGAGTCGATGGGCGCACTCACCATGCCGGTGCGCGAGGGGCTCGACAATCTCATCTTCGTCATCAACTGCAACCTGCAGCGCCTCGACGGCCCGGTGCGCGGCAACGGCAAGATCATCCAGGAGCTCGAGGCGGCATTCCTCGGCGCCGGCTGGAACGTCATCAAGGTGTTGTGGGGCTCGCGCTGGGATCCGCTGCTGGCGCGCGATACCAAGGGGCTGCTGCGCCGCGTGATGGAGGAATGCGTCGACGGCGAGTATCAGAACTTCAAGGCCAAGGGCGGCGCCTATACCCGCGAGCATTTTTTCGGCAAGTACCCCGAGCTCAAGGCCATGGTCGCCAACATGTCCGACGAGGAGATCTGGAGGCTGAACCGCGGCGGACACGATCCGCAGAAGGTGTACGCAGCCTACGCCGCTGCCACCGCCCACAAGGGCCAGCCGACCGTGATCCTGGCAAAGACCGTCAAGGGCTACGGGCTCGGCAAGGGCGGCGAAGGACAGATGGTCGCCCACCAGCAGAAGAAGCTCTCGGACGAGGACCTGAAGGTGTTCCGCGATCGCTTCAACATTCCGATGCCGGACGCCGACGTCGGCAAGCTGCAATTCGTCGTGCCCGCCGGCGATTCCGACGAGGGTCGCTACCTGCATGGGAAGCGCGCCGCGCTCGGCGGCTATCTGCCGCAGCGCCGCCGCACCGCGCCGCCGCTGCCGATCCCGGCGCTCGAAGCCTTCGGCTCGCTGCTCGAAGGCACCGGCGAGCGCGAGATCTCGACCACCATGGCTTTCGTGCGGCTGCTGCAGACCCTCCTCAAGGACAAGAACACCGGCCGTAACATCGTGCCGATCGTCCCGGACGAGGCGCGCACCTTCGGGATGGAGGGGCTGTTCCGCCAGATCGGCATCTACTCCTCCGTCGGGCAGCTCTATACGCCCCAGGACGCCGAGACCCTCATGTCCTACCGCGAGGACAAGAAGGGGCAAATGATCGAGGAGGGCATCAACGAGGCGGGCTCGCTGTGCTCGTGGATGGCCGCGGGCACCGCCTACAGCAATCACGGCATCAACATGGTGCCGTTCTTCGTCTTCTATTCGATGTTCGGCTTCCAGCGCGTCGGGGATTTCATCTGGGCGGCGGGCGACATGCAGGCGCGTGGTTTCCTCATCGGGGCGACCGCGGGGCGCACCACGCTCGCCGGCGAGGGGCTGCAGCATCAGGACGGCCACAGCCAGCTGGTCGCCACCACCGTTCCCAACTGCCTGGTCTACGACCCGGCCTACGCCTACGAGCTCGCCGTCATCATTCATGACGGCCTGCGGCGCATGTACGCCGAGCAGGAAAGCGTCTTCTACTACATCACTGTGATGAACGAGAACTACGCACAGCCGGCGATGCCGTCCGGCGTGCAGCAGGGGATCCTCAACGGCGCCTACCTGCTGCAGATCGGCGGCCGTGGCAAGGTGCGCGCGACGCTGCTCGGCTCGGGCACGATTCTGCGCGAGTGCGTGGCAGCGGCGAGGATCCTCGAGGACGACTATGGCATTCCGGCCGACGTGCTCTCGGTCACGAGCTTCAGCGAGCTGCGCCGCGAGGCGCTCGAATGCGAGCGCTGGAACCTGCTGCATCCGGGCGAGGCGCCGCGGGTGCCGTACGTTCAGCGGCTGCTGCAGGACCGTGAGGGCCCGGTGATCGCCGCGACCGATTACATGCGCACCGTACCCGACCAGATCCGCCAGTGGGTGCGCGGCCGGTACGTCACGCTCGGGACGGACGGCTTCGGCCGCTCGGACTCGCGCGCCGCGCTGCGCCGGCATTTCGAGGTCGACCGCAACTACATCGCGCTCGCTGCGCTCAAGGCGCTGGCGGACGAGGGCCGGGTGGTCGAGAAGACCGTGTCGGCAGCGATCAAGGCGCTCGGGGTGGATCCGGCCAAGCCGGTGCCGTGGAAAGTCTGAGAGGATCACGAGCAGCATGAGCGCGGCGGCTCCCCTGGTCGAAGTGCGCGTACCGGATCTCGGTAGCTTCAAGGACGTTGCCGTCATCGACGTGCTGGTGAAGCCCGGCGAGAGCGTCGCGCCCGAGACCCCGCTCATCACGCTCGAGTCCGACAAGGCGACCATGGACGTGCCCTCGACTGCCGGGGGTGTTATTGAAAAGGTGCACGTCGCCAAGGGCGGCACAGTTTCCACGGGTGACCTGGTCGCGACCGTCAGATCTGCGGCAGACACGGCTCAGGCGGCGCGGGCACCCTCGGCGGCGCCCGCCAGGAAGCCGGCCGCGACAACCGCACCGCCCGCTGCACCCGCGCCGGTGTCCGCGCCGGCGCCGTGGTCCGCGGCGACCTCGGCTCCGGCAGCCCCGCCCAACGCCGCCGCCGCCCGCGCCGCCGGATCGGGCGGCGCGTTGGTTTCCCGCTCGCAGCTCGGCAGACCGACTTCCTTCCGCAGCGACCTGGCGCCAATCGACGAGCCGGGATTCTCACGCGCGCACGCCGGACCCTCGGTCCGCAAGTTCGCGCGCGAGCTGGGCGTCGACCTGGCGCGTGTCACGGGACGCGGCTTCAAGGGGCGGATCACGCACGAGGACGTGAAGGCATTCGTCAAGAGCGCGCTGGCCCCCGGCGCCGCCGCGGCGCCTGCAGCCGCGCCGGGCGGCGCGGCGCTGCCGGCGCTGCCGCAGGTCGACTTCGCGCAGTACGGTCCCGTGGAAACGCAACCGCTGTCGCGCATCCAGCGCATCTCCGGCCCGCGCCTGCAGGCGAGCTGGGCCAACATCCCGCACGTCACCCAGTTCGACGAGGCGGACATCACCGAGCTCGAGCAGACGCGCGCCTCACTCAAGGATCGCGCGCAGGCCGCCGGCGTCAAGCTTACGCCGCTTGCTTTCATCATGCGCGCCTGCGTCAAGGCGCTGCAGGAGTTCCCGCGCTTCAACTCCGCGCTCGATTCGAGCGGGGCAAATCTGATCGTGCGCAAGTACATCAACGTCGGGTTTGCGGCCGACACCGCCAACGGGCTGGTCGTGCCGGTGGTGCGCGATGCGCACCGCAAGGACGTCTACGAGCTCGCGCGCCAGCTCGCTGCGCTCGCGGAAAAGGCGCGCTCCGGCAAGCTGCCGCCGACCGACATGCAGGGCGGCTGCTTCACCATCTCCAGCCTCGGCGGGATCGGCGGCACGGCCTTCACGCCCATCATCAACGCGCCCGAGGTCGCAATTCTCGGGGTGTCGCGTGCCGACCACCGGCCGGTGTTCCGCGAAGGCACGTTCGTCCCGCGCCTCATTCTTCCGCTGTCGCTCTCCTACGATCATCGTGTCATCGACGGGGCAATGGCGGCGCGCTTCACGACCTTCCTGGCGCGGACGCTTGCCGATCCGCGCGGCCTGCTCGAGGCCGTGTTGTGAGCCGCGTCGACCTGCTGGTTCCGGACATCGGTAACTTCAGCGACGTCGAAGTGGTCGACGTGCTGGTGAAAGCCGGCGAGGCCGTCGAGGTCGATTCCCCGCTCATCACCCTCGAGACCGACAAGGCGTCGATGGACGTGCCGGCGACTGCAGCGGGGAAGCTCAGTGAGGTGCTGCTCAAGCGCGGCGACAAGGTGTCGAAAGGCTCGCTCATCGCGCGCGTGGAGACAGGAGCTGCGGGCGGGGCGGGCGACGGCGCCACTGCACCTGATACCGCCGCCGCGACCGAGGCTGCCCCCGCGCGCCCGGCACCGGCGGCTCGCGAGAGCCCGGCGCCGGCGGCGCGCACCGAGGGTCCGGGCGACACCGTGCGCATGCCGCAGCCCAGGGGCGGCGCGGTCGAGCGCGCAGTGGGCGACTTCAGCGCCTCGACGCAACTGCTGGTGCTGGGCGCAGGTCCGGGCGGCTACACGGCCGCATTCCGGGCTGCGGACCTCGGCCTCAGGGTGACACTGGTGGAACGCTGGGCGGAGCTCGGCGGGGTGTGTCTGAACGTCGGCTGCATTCCCTCCAAGGCGCTGCTGCACGCCGCCAAGGTGATCGAGGACGCGGCCGAAATGAGCGAGCGCGGCATCGCCTTCGGTGCGCCGCGGATCGACCGGGCGCGGTTGCGCACCTGGAAAAGCTCGGTCGTGAAGAAGCTCACCGGAGGACTGCGCGTGCTCGCGAGACAGCGCAAGGTCACGGTGGTGCAGGGTGCCGGCCGCTTCGTCGGACCCAACATGCTCGAGGTGATGGGCGCAAGCGGCTCGCAGCGCATCCGCTTCGAGCAGTGCATCATCGCGGCCGGATCCGAGCCCGTCCGCCTGCCGGGCCTTCCGGCCGACCCGCGTATCATGGACTCGACCGACGCGCTCGAGCTGCCGGAGCAGTCCGGTGAGCTGCTGGTGGTCGGCGGTGGCATCATCGGACTCGAGATGGCGTGCGTCTACGACGCTCTCGGCAGCCGCGTGAGCGTCGTCGAGCTCAGTGCGCAGCTGATGCCCGGCTGCGATCCCGACCTGGTGCGGCCGCTCGAGCGGCGCATCCGCGCGCGCTACCGGCAGATCCTGGTCGGCACGAAAGTCGCGGCCGTCGAGCCGCAGGGCGCGGGGCTCAAAGTGAGCTTCGCAGGTGATAAGGCGCCCGAGCCGCAGCTGTTCGAGCGGGTACTGGTAGCCGTCGGGCGCGTGCCAAACGGCTTCGCTGTCGGCGCGGAGCACGCTGGCGTCGCGGTGTCCGAGCGCGGCTTCATTCCGGTCGACCGGCAGATGCGCACCAACGTCCCACACATCTTCGCGGTCGGCGACATCGCCTCAGCGCCGCTCCTCGCCCACAAGGCGATGCACGAGGGCAAGGTGGCCGCGGAGGTGGCCGCCGGCCGGAAGGCCGCCTTCGACGCCCGCGTAATCCCGGCCGTCGCCTATACCGATCCGGAAATCGCCTGGGTCGGACTGACGGAAACCGAGGCGCGCGCCGGTGGCACCGCCTTCACCAAAGGCAGCTTCCCCTGGGTGGCGAACGGCCGTTCGCTCTCGCTCGGGCGCGAGGAGGGCTTCACGAAGCTGCTGTTCGAACCCGACAGTCACCGTGTGCTCGGCGGCGGCATCGTCGGCACCCACGCCGGAGAGCTGATCAGCGAGGTGGCGCTCGCCGTGGAGACCGGCTGCGATGCCGACGATATCGGGCTCACCATCCATCCGCACCCGACGTTGACCGAAACCATCGCGGGCGCGGCTGAGGCCGTCGCGGGCACGCTCACCGATCTGTACATCCCGAAGAAGTAGGACGGGCGCTACGTCGGGCGGCGGCCTGTTGGCGCAGCGTGCCTTCAGCTCCGCAGCCGCGTGCCCCGACGGCGCCCCCCGGCGGAGGCGCGCCTGGCGGCGCGCAGCGCACGCGCGATGACCGGCCGCGGCTTGGCGCGGGTCTTGTGCGGGTATCCGCACAGATCGCGAATGATGCAGGTCGGACACTTCGGCGCGCGCGCGGTGCATACGTAGCGGCCGTGGAGGAGCAGCCAGTGGTGCGCGTCCTTCAGGTACGCGGGCGGCACGGCCGCGCGCAGCGCCTGCTCGACCTCGAGCGGCGTGCGTCCCGGGGCGAGCCCCGTGCGGTTGGCCACCCGGAAGATGTGGGTGTCGACCGCGATCTCCACTTCGCCGAACACCATGTTGAGAATGATGCTCGCGGTCTTGCGGCCGACACCGGGGAGTGCCTCGAGGGCGGCACGCTCGCCGGGCACCTCGCTGCCGTGGCGCTCGATGAGCGCCCGCGCGAGACCGACGAGGTTTCGCGACTTGATGTTGTAGAGCCCGACGGGGCGGATGTACGGCTTTACGCCCTCGACGCCGAGGGTGACGATTGCCGCGGGCGTATTGGCCACGGGGAACAGCTCACGGGTGGCCGCGTTGACGCTCCGGTCGGTGGTGTGCGCGGAGAGCATGACCGCCACCAGCAGCTCGAACGGCGAGCTGTAGAGGAGCTCCGTGGTCGGCGCGGGGTTTGCGGCCTGCAGGCGCCGGAAGATCGCGGAGCGCGTTGCGGGGTGCATGCGCGCCGTTCAGACCTGTTTGCGCGCTGCGACCAGCGCGGCGTGCTCGCCGGCTCGCTGCGCGAGGCGCGCGCCGTGGGCGACAAAGCGGTTGCGGTTGTCCGCCGCCGCCGGCGGTGCGGCAACGCGCGGCAGCGAGGCGCGCGGCACCATCACGATGCAATCGACCGGGCAGGGCGCGACGCACAGCTCGCAACCGGTGCACAGCGCCAGCACCACGGTGTGCATCTGCCGCTGCGCCCCGACGATGGCGTCGACCGGGCAGGGCGGCAGGCAGCGCGCGCAGCCGATACAGGCGTCCTCGTCGATCTGCGCGACGAGCTCGGGCCCTTCGACGCCGTTGGCGGGATTGAGCGGCAGCGGCGCGCTACCGAGCAGCCTCGCCAGCGCCCCGATGGCCGCCGCGCCGCCCGGCGGACAGCGGTTGATCGGGGCCTCGCCGGCTGCAATCGCCTCGGCGTACGGGCGGCACCCCGGATAGCCGCAGCGCGTGCACTGCGTCTGCGGCAGCAGGGCATCGATGTCGTCGGCGCTGGTCATCGCCAGGCAGTACGGCGCACGCGGCGCCCTCAGGTGATCCTCATGCCGGGCGCCGCCCCGGCATCCGCCGAGAGTAGGAACGGCCCCTGTCCCTCCCCGCTCGCCGCCAGCACCATGCCCTCGGAGACTCCGAATTTCATCTTGCGCGGCGCGAGATTCGCCACCACGACCGTAAGGCGGCCGGCAAGCGCAGCCGGATCGTACGCCGACTTGATGCCCGCAAACACCGTGCGGGTCTCGGTACCCAGATCGAGCGTCAGCTTCAGCAGCTTGTCCGCGCCGTCGATGGTCTCCGCCCTGACGATGCGCGCAACGCGCAGCTCGACCTTGCGGAACTCGTCGATCGACAGGGCCGCAGGAGCGGCTGCGGCTGCCGTCGCGGGCGTCGCGCCGGTGTTGGCGGCGGCTGCCGGCGTGCTGCTGTCAAAGAGTGCATCCAGCTGTTTGGGGTCCACGCGTGTCATGAGGTGCTCGTAAGGGTTGATACGACGGGGAAGCGCTTGAGCGTCGCTCCAGACAAAGCCGCGGGCCAGCCCGAACAGCTCGCGCGCCACCTGCTCGGTGACGGCCGGCAACACCGGCGCGAGCAGCACCGACAGCGCCTTGAAGGCGTAGAGCGCCCGCGAGCACACGTCCTGCAGCTCGGCCGCGCGGCTCCGGTCGCGCGCCAGCACCCAGGGCTTGCGCGCGTCGAATTCCTGGTTCACGCGATCGGCCAGCGCCATGATGTCGCGCATCGCCCTGGCAAATTCGCGGTTCTCGTAGCTCTCCTGAACGACGGCTGCCGTGCCGGCGATGCTGCGGATCAGCTCCTGTGTATCGCCCGCATACTCGAGCGCGCCGCCGAAGCTCCGCGTGATGAAGCTCGCCGCCCGGCTCGCGATGTTGACGTACTTGCCGATCAGATCGCTGTTGACGCGTGCGACGAAATCGTCCGGGTCGAAGTCCAGGTCCTCGACGCTGCCGTTGAGTCTGGCGGCGAGAAAGTAGCGCAGCCACTCGGGGTTCATGCCGATCTCGAGATAGCGCAGCGGGCTCAGGCCCGTGCCGCGCGACTTCGACATCTTGGCGCCCGAGACGGTAATGAAGCCGTGGACGTACACGTGGTCGGGAACCCGGTAGGGCGCGCCCGCAAAGCGCAGCATCGCCGGCCAGAACAGCGTGTGGAAATAGATGATGTCCTTGCCGATGAAGTGGATCTGCTCGGTGTCAGGAGCGGCGAGGAATTCCTCGAAGCTGCGCGGCTCGCCGTTCGCGGCCGCCTTGCCGCTTGCGAAATAGCTGGCGAGCGAGGCGAGGTAGCCGATCGGCGCATCCAGCCACACGTAGAAGTACTTGCCCGGCGCATCCGGGATCGGGATGCCGAAGTAGGGGGCGTCGCGCGAGATGTCCCAGTCGGCGAGCGCGTCCTCGCCGCTGCCGCTCAGCCACTCGCGCGCCTTGTTGGCCACCTGAGGCTGCAGTCTTCCCGCGGCGCCGAGCCAGCCCGTGAGGAAGGCGACGCAGCGCGGGTCGGAGAGGCGGAAGAACAGGTGCTCGGACGATTCGAGGAGCGGCTTGGCACCGGTCAGCGTCGAGTACGGGTTGATGAGGTCGGTCGGCGCATACACCGTGCCGCACACTTCGCAGGCGTCGCCGTACTGATCCGGCGAGTGGCAGTTCGGGCACTCGCCCTTAATGTAGCGGTCGGGCAGGAACATGCCCTTGACCGGGTCGAAGAACTGCTCGACCGGCTTGCGGTAGATCAGACCGGCCGACTTGAGGCAAGCGTAGATGTCCTGCGACAGGCGCGTGTTCTCCGGCGAGTCGGTCGAATGCCAGTGATCGAAGCTGATGTGAAAGCCCTGGAGATAGCGTGGCCGGTCGGCGGCGACGCGCGCAATCAGCTGCTGCGGGCTGATTCCCTCGGCTTCGGCTTTGAGCATGATGGGCGCCCCGTGGGCGTCGTCCGCGCATACGAAATGCACTTGCTGGCCCTGCATTCTCTGGAAGCGCACCCAGATGTCCGCCTGGATGTACTCCATGATGTGCCCGATGTGGAACGGGCCGTTCGCGTAGGGGAGCGCGGTGGTGACGAAGATCCGCCGGGGCATCCGGCTAGTTTACAGGCAGCCCGTCGTGACGTACCGCGCTGCTTCAGCCGGCATCCTTCAGTTCCTCGAACTTTCCCTTGTTGAGGGCCTTCTTGTAGGCCTCCTTGCCGGTGATCTGGCGCTGAGCGAGCAGCTGCTCGATCGCCGAATCCATGGTGCGCATGCCGAACTGGCCACCCGTCTGCATAGCGTTCTCGAGCTGGTCGAGCTTGCCCTGGCGGATCAGGTTGCCGGCAGCCGGGGTGTTCACCAGGATCTCGAGCGCCGCGACGCGCCCCTGGCCGTCGGCGCGCTGCAGCAGCTGCTGCGAGACCACGCCGCGCAGCGAGGTGGACAACATGGTGCGCACGTGCGACTGCTTGTCGGAGGGGAAGACATTCACCATGCGGTCGACCGTCTGGGGCGCGCCGTTGGTGTGCAGCGTGCCCATGACGAGAATGCCCATCTCCGCGGCCGTCACCGCGATGCTCATGGTCTCGAGATCCCGCAACTCGCCGACCAGGATCACGTCCGGGTCCTCGCGCAGGGCCGAGTGAACCGCGGCGGCGAAGCTCGGGCTGTGCACGCCGATCTCGCGCTGGCTGATCAGGCAGCTTTTTCTCTCGTGCACGAACTCGATCGGGTCCTCGACGGTGAGGATATGACCGTTCACGCGCCGATTGATGTCGTCGATCATCGCCGCCAGAGTCGTCGATTTCCCAGAACCGGTCTTGCCGGTGACGAGGATCAGGCCGTTGTTGGCGCGGCACATCTGCCGCACGGCCTCGGGCAGTTTCAGCTCATCGAGCGTCAGCGCCTTTGAGGGGATCGCGCGGCACACCGCTCCCATGCCGTTCAGGTGCCGCAGGACGTTGACGCGGAACCGCCCCCGGCCCTCGAGCGTGTAGGCGAAGTCGGCGCCCTCCTTGGTCTCGAAGCGCTCGAGCGCCGCCTTCGGCATGACCTCGTAGAGCGCCTGCTTGACGGCCTCGGCGGCCAGCTTCTCCGGCCGCAGCGATTGCAGGTCGCCGTGGATACGGATGCGCGGCGGATCGCCGGCGATGAAATGCAGGTCCGAGCCGCGCTTGTCCAGCACTTCGTTCAGATAGGCGTCTATCTGGGCCATGCAGGATCGGGTGTTTTCAGCCGCTCGAGCCGGCGGCCGGAGTCGCCGGGCGCGCGGGCGTGGCGACCGGGCCGGTGGCCTCGAGCTTCGGCAGTATGCTGGTGTCGGTCACGAACTTCTGGAAGGCACGCTTCTCAGCGGCGTAGTTGTAGGCGTCGTCCGGGTCGACGGTGCGCGCGTTGATGGCCGCGAGCAGCGCCTGGTCGAGGAGCTGCATCCCGAGGTCGCGCCCCATCTGCAGCTGGGTCGGGATCTGGTGGGTCTGTTCGGTCTGGATGAGCTTGGCGATCGCCTTGGTCATCACCAGCACCTCGCAGATGGCGCGGCGGCCGTGCGCGTCGGCGGTCTTGACCAGCACCTGGGTGACCACCGCGAGCAGACTCTGCGCCAGGAAGCTCTTGGTCTGCTCACGCTCCTCGACCGGCAGCGCATCGATGATGCGGTCGATGGTCTTGACGGCGCCGGTCGTGTGCAGCGTGCCGAGCACCAGGTGACCGGTCTCCGCCGCGGTCATCGCCATGGAGATCGTCTCGGCATCGCGCAGCTCGCCGACCAGGATCACGTCCGGGTCCTCGCGCATCGCCGCGCGCACCCCTTCCGCGAAGCTCGGAATGTGCGTGCCGAGCTCGCGCTGGATCACCTGGCTCAGCTTGCTTCGGTGCACGAACTCGATCGGATCCTCGAGGCTGATGATGTTGAGTTTGCGGGTCGCGTTGAGGTGATCGATCATCGCCGCGAGAGTGGTCGACTTGCCGGTACCGGTCGAGCCGGTCACCAGCACCATGCCCTGGTGGAAATCGCACAGCTTGGTGACGATCGGCGGCAGCTGCAGCTTGTCGAGCGCCGGCACGTCGGCGGGAATGGAGCGGAAGGTGGCGCCGATGCCGCTTTCCTTGCGATAGACGTTCACCCGGAAGCGTCCACCCTCGGCGGATACGTACGAGAAGTCCAGGTCCTGGCCCGTGGCGAAATGATCGGTCTGTGAGCGCGTCAGGATCTCGGCGATATAGCCCTCGAGCTCCACGGCGCGCAGATCGCGGAACTTGATCGGCAGCAGGTCGCCGTGCATTCGCAGCATCGGCGGCACGCCCACTGCCAGGTGCACGTCCGAGCAGCCCTGCTGCGTGCCGAGCTTGAGGAACGCATCGATGCGCGCCAAGCCTTACCCCCGCGATAAGAGACTGTTAACCCAGGCTGTTTTGCCCGAAAGGGGCAGGAGGATCAACAGCTTGTAGCCAGAAATTTGACGTAACGCACGAAGTTTGGCAAGCCGCCCCGCCGTCCGGGGGGCGCCCTGAGACCCGATCCTCAGTTCAGGTAGCGCCCGAGGGCGGTGCTGAGCTCGACCATGGACTGGAACCGCCTGGTCTTGTCCACGGCCATCGCCTTCATGACGAGGTCGGAAAGCCCGGAGGGGAGGCCGGTATTGACCTCCTGGGGCGGGCGCGCCTTGCCCTGGACGTGCTGGTACATGACCGACATGTGATCGCCGCGCGAATACGGCGGCACGCCGGTCACCATCTCGTACATGATGACGCCGAGTGCGTAGATGTCGGCGCGCTCGTCGACCTTCTTGCCGAGGATCTGCTCGGGCGCCATGTACTTCGGCGAGCCGATGACGTAGCCGGTCTTGGTGAGCTGGGTGTCGCCCTCGCGGTGCGCGGCGGCGACACCGAAGTCGACGATCTTCAGCAGCCCCTCCTGGTTGATGAGTACGTTGGCGGGCTTGAGGTCGCGATGCACGATCCCCTGCTGGTGCGCCACGGTCATGCCGGTGCAGATGTCGATGCCGAACTGCACGGCGCGCTTGAGCTCGATGGGCTTGTCGTTCACGACCTCGCTCCCGAGGGTGTGCGAGGGGAAGTACTCCATCGAGATCGCGTAGAGTCCCTGGATATACAGGAAGTCGTAGATGCGGATGACATTCTTGTGGGTGATCTTGCGCGAATAGCGCAGCTCGTGGACGAAGCGCTTCATCACTTCCTCGTCCTGCGAGACATTGGGGTTCAGGAACTTCAGGATCAGCCGCTCGTCGACCACCGTGTCCTCCATCAGCAGCACGGTGCCGAAGGCACCGCGCCCGATCCGGTCGATGTACTTGTAGCGGCCCTCGACGATGTCGCCGGGCTTGAGGGTGTTGATGTCGAGCCGGGCGGCTTCCGCCTGCTTCTGCGCCTGCTGCACCGCCTGTTCGGAGATCAGCAGCGTCCTGGCCGCTTCCGTCGGGGTCTGCGGCGCGCGCGCGCCGGTGGGCGCGGCAGCCGCGGGCGGCGGGAGGGGCGGCCCGGCCGCGGAGCCCAGCGTGGCGATGCCGGCGATCCGGTTGTTGAGCTCGGTGACGGCGGCCGAAGCCATGCGCGAGATGGTCTGATCGGGCGAGGCCGCCTGCGCCTGCAGCTCGATGCGCACCTGCCCGGCGCGGCTCTCGTCCGCGACCCGCGACAGCGCCTGGATCGCCTCGATGCGGATCTCGCGCTCGGGGCGCGCGATGAGCGGCAGCAGCGTGTCGACCAGCTGCGCATCGCCGAGCCTGCCGAGCGCGCGCACCACGATCGGCGTCGCCTTGTCGTTGACCGGCGCCTTCAGCATCTCCATCAGGCGCGGCACCGCGCGTTTGCTGCCGATTTCGGCGAGCGCGTCCACGGCGCGCTCGCTTACCCACCAGTCGGCATCGCGCGTCGCCTGGATGAGCGAGTCGACGGCGCGCTCATCCTTGGTCTGGTTGAGGATCTCGATGGCCGCGCGGCGGATGTCCTCATCCTTGTCGCGCACCAGCTCCAGCACCGCGTCGATCACCTTCGGGCCGCCGATCTTCCCGAGCGCATCGGCCGCGCGGCTGCGCACCCACCAGTCGCTGTCCTTGAGCGCCTCCAGCAGGTACTTGACGGATTTGGCGTTGCCGATCTCATTGAGCACTTCGACGGCGCCGCGCCGCGCGTTCTCGTTCTCGTCCTTGAGCACCTCGATGAGGTACTTGATCGTCTCCGGGTGGTTGGCCTTGATGACCACGTCGATCGCGCGGTTGAGGACGTCGATCTCCGGATCGCGCAGCAGGGCGCACACCCGCTCGACGTCGATCGGCCCGTCCATTCGCTGCAGCGCCGAGAGCGACGCGCCGCGGATCAGCTTGTTGGGATCCTTCAGCAGCCCCTGGAGCGCGGTCTGCACTTCCGGGGCGTTGAAGCGCGCGAGCGTATTGATGATGTGCACGCGCGCAATCGGGTCCTTGCCCTGCAGCCGTCCGAGCAGCTCCGGGAGCGATTGGCGGTCCGCGATCTCACCGATGATGCGGAACAGCGCCGCTTTCTCGTTCGGCTCCTGGGCGTAGGCCGCGGTAAGGAGGTCGCGCACGCCGAAGCGCGACTTCTGCGCCGCGATGACCTCCAGCAACGCGGACTTCGACGCCCCCGGGGTAGCCAGCGCGTCGAGCAGCATGTTCGTCGGGTAGCCATGGCTGCTGGTAAGTGCCCAGGAGATTCCGGAGATCACCCGCGGGCTCCCCTGCACCAGCCCGCGCACGTAGATCGGGAAGGTCTTGGCATTGACGAGGCTCGCGAGCACGTCTACGAAGGCGATGGTCGAGGCCTTGTCGGCGTCCGGGAGCGCCGCGAAAATCGCCTCGATGGCGCCCGGGCCCATCTCCTTGAGACGCGCGATCGCCTTCTGCCGTGTCGTGTCCGACGGATCGCTGCTCGAGCGGATCTCGGTCACCAGCCGGTCGGCCCGCAAATTGGAGAAAAAGCTCATGCAGTACTTGCGATGGGAGCAGCTCCGCCACGTGTCCTGTGCGCCGTGGCAACAGCGGCACAGGTGACCTGCAGAACGGATCAGCCTGCGGCAGGTGCACGAAATACAAGGAGCAACCCCCCAACAGGCGTGCGGATTATGCCACACCCCCATGATCGCACCCGGCGGCGCGCAGGCTGCGTGACGCGGCTCCAACCTCTACAATCTCAGACTCGGACGGTTGAACTCTGTCATGACCCCAAAACCCTCTCGGGAGGCCGTGCGCGCCGCTCTGGACGCGTACGTCGACCCCTACTCAGGCGAATCGCTGGGCGCCGCGCAGGCGGTTCGCGAGGTGACGGCCACCGAGCGGGGCTGGGCGGTGCGGATCGCCCTGGGCTACCCCGCGGGCGGCTATCATGACGAGCTCACCGCCGCACTCACCGCGGCGCTCGCCGCCGCAGGCGTCGCAGGTCCCCTCGCACTCGAGCTCGAGTCGGACATCCGCGCCCATGCCGTACAGCGCATGCTCAAGCCCCAGGGCGAGATCAAGAACATCGTCGCCGTGGCCTCCGGGAAGGGCGGCGTCGGCAAGTCCACGGTGGCCGTCAACCTGGCGCTTGCCTGGGTGGCGCAGGGGGCGCGCGTCGGCATTCTGGACGCGGATATCTACGGGCCCAGCCAGCCGCTGATGCTGGGCCTGACCGGGCAGCGGCCCCGGTCGGTCGACGGCAAGCACCTGCAGCCGCTGATAGCCCATGGGGTGAGCGCCATGTCGATCGGCTTTCTGGTGGATGCCGAGCAGCCGATGGTCTGGCGCGGCCCGATGGTGACCCAGGCGCTGACCCAACTGCTTGCCGAGACCGAGTGGGGCCCGCTCGATTATCTCGTGGTCGACATGCCGCCGGGGACCGGGGACATCCAGCTGACGCTCGCCCAGCGCGTGCCGGTGGCCGGTGCCGTGATCGTGACGACGCCGCAGGACATCGCGCTGGCGGATGCCCGCAAGGGCCTGAAGATGTTTGAGAAGGTGGCGGTGCCGGTGCTCGGGATCGTCGAGAACATGAGCGTGCACGTGTGCTCGAACTGCGGGCACACCGAGCATATCTTCGGCGCCGGGGGCGGTGAGCGCCTCGCGCAGCAGTACGGCGTGCGCCTCCTCGGGGAGCTGCCGCTCGATGCGCAGATCCGCGCCGAGGCCGACGGCGGCCGGCCGACCGTGATCGCAGCCCCCGACTCGCCGCGCGCTCGCTGCTATCTCGAGATGGCGCGGCGCACCGCCGGCGCGCTGGCGGCGCGCTCGCGCGACCACAGCAGCCTGTTTCCGAAAATCGTCATCGAGGAAAGCTGAAGACCCGCGCGCGCAGCGCGTGCTACCTTTCGCGGCGCGCCGTGCACGGCGCATGGTGCCCTGGGAGTCTATGAGCATCAAATCCGATAACTGGATCCGCCGCATGGCGCGCGAGCACCGGATGATCGAGCCGTTCGAGCCCGGGCAGGTGCGCGAGGCAAACGGCCGCAGGATCGTCTCCTACGGCACCTCCAGCTACGGCTACGATGTGCGCTGCGCCGGTGAGTTCAAGATCTTCACCAACATCAACTCGACGATCGTCGATCCGAAAGCCTTCGACGAGAAGAGCTTCGTCGATTTCAGCGGCGATGTCTGCATCATTCCGCCGAATTCGTTCGCGCTGGCACGCACGGTGGAGTATTTCCGCGTGCCGCGCGACGTGTTGGTAGCGACCGTCGGCAAGAGCACGTATGCGCGCTGCTTTCGCGGCGACACGCGCGTGGCGCTGGTCGACGGCACCTCGGCAACTCTCGAGGAGATGGCGCGCGGCGACGCTGCCGGCGAGCTCTATTGGGGTTACAGCATCGGGTCGGGCGGCAGGCTGATCGTTACCTTGCTCGATGCACCGCGCTTCATCGGGCGCGACTCGCTGCTGGAGGTCACGCTCGACAACGGTGCCTGCGTCTGCGCCACTCCCGATCACCTCTTCATGCGGCGCGATGGCCGGATGGCCGAGGCACGTACCCTGCGGCCCGGCGACTCGCTGATGCCGCTGTACCGCGATCTGGCGCGCGGCTACGAAGTGGTTTATCAGCCCGTGGACGGACATCTGTACCCGACCCATCGCCTCGCGTCGGAGCACATTCGTCTGCACAACGCCGAGACCTTTGGGGAGGATTTCGACCCGAAGGTGCACGGCGCGGCCATCCAGGCTTCCCTGCGGCGACGCGCCCAGGATCCCAAGTGGCGCGAGGACTATGCGCGCGCACAATCTCTCAGAGCCCGCGATTTCTGGACCCATGAGCGTTACGCCGAGATTCGGCGCAGACTCGAATTGGCTCGATTGAATACAAGCGAAGCCACGCGCGAAGCGCACCGCCGCGCCATGTACCGGCGCTTTTCAGATCCGGCGGAGCGTGAGCGTCACGCCAAAGCTATGGCGCAGGCGTGGCCAGCTGACGATGGCTCGCGGCGCGCCCGTCAGGCCGAGGTTGCGCGGCAGATCAGGTTGCGACCTGAGATTACCTCCGAGCGCGTGCGCAGGGCGCTCCACGTGACAGGTTCTATCCGGGGAGCAGCCGATCTGCTCGAATGCGACCGGACCGTATTCAGGCGGTTTGCGGATAAGCTGGCGGAGTTTCGGGGCCTCGCGCAGTACCGCAACCACAAGGTCGCGGCCGTGCGAGAGTTACCGGGCGGGCACGATGTTTTCTGTCTGACGGTTCCGGAAGCGGGCAATTTCGCCCTGGAGGCCGGTTGCTTCGTCCGCAACTGCGGCATCATAGTGAACGTAACGCCTCTGGAGCCCGAGTGGGAAGGCCACGTCACGCTCGAGTTCTCCAATACCACGCCGCTGCCTGCGAAGATTTACGCCAACGAGGGCGTCGCGCAGATGCTGTTCTTCGAGTCGGACGAGGTGTGCGCGACCTCCTACAAGGACCGCGGCGGCAAGTACCAGGGTCAGCGCGGGGTCACGTTGCCGAAGACCTGAACGTATCCGCAACCATGCCACCCCGGTCTCAACCACATGACCGCGATCTTCTCGAGCGAAATCGCCGTTATTACGACCAGCTGTGGTCGGATGCCACCTTCATCGAGCCGCAACGGTTCAACACCTGGCCGCTGGTCGAGTCGCTGTTGTCCACGGCTGAGCGGCGGCTTGAAGTGGCGCCGGGCCTGAGGCCCAGGCTTCCGCTCATCGGCACGCAGTTCGTAGACATCAGTGCGCCGGCGGCTGTGAAACTGCATGCGCGCGGCGCGCAGGTCGTGCTTGCAGAGGCCTCTGCGCTCCCCTTCGCGCAGGACACATTCGATCTGGTCTGCGCTCTGGATGTCGTCGAACACGTCGACGACGACGACGCTATGGTGTCGGAGCTGTCACGGGTCACCCGCGCGGGGGGCTCGCTCCTTATCTCGGCGCCCCTGCATCCCTCGCGTTGGACCCCCTTCGATGAGATCGTCGGCCACAAGCGCCGTTATGAGCCACGGCAGCTGCTCGGGATGCTCGCGGACCACCGGCTGCAGGTGGAGCGCAGCGCCGTATTCGGAATGCAGCCCCGCTCTTCGCGGCTGGTCGACATCGGCATGTGGTGGCTGCTGCATCATCGCGAACGCGCGATGTGGTGGTACAACCGTGTATTCATGCGGCTCGCTCTGCGATTCCAGAAGAAATTGCGGTTTTCCGCCGGGATGACTGCAGACGATGTCGACGAGGTGCTGCTCGTGTGCCGGCGCGTCGCGGCCGATGGGCCTGCACGCTCAAGCCATTAGCGCGCCCTATAGGGCGAGGTCACGGGCGCGTCAGGCTCTGGATCAGCAGCGTCCATTGCACGTCCTGCCCCCTGGTCTGCTCCACCTTGAACGGCACGTAGCCGCGATCGGGTGCGCACCAGAAGCGCGTCACGCGCGGCGAGTTCGCCTTCTGCGCGCTGTAGATGACGGTCGCGATCTCGCCCAGGGGGGTTGACAGCTTCGCCTCGCCCTCGCGCGCGAACCGGTAATCGCGCACACCGGTCGTGTCGATCATCTGTACGGTTGCGGGCAGCTTTCCGGCGAGCAACCTCACCATCAGCGACAGCTGCACCGAGCCATCGTCCTGGACCTGGGAGGTGAGCGGCAGATCGACCCTGGTGCCCTCATAGGTCCCGGTAACCCGGCGTGCCTGCCAGTCGTAATGGAGGTCCGTATCCTTCGCGGCAGATCCGCCGCTCGACTTGAAGCTCTGCGGCCGTACTGCGCCGCCGGAGACGGACACGACGCTGACCTGCAGAGGCGGGAACACGCCTGAGGCGAGGCGACCGATGCCGCGCGGATCGCTGTGCGAGGTGAAGGTCCAGCTGTCTCCGGTGTGCTCGAGTTTCAGCTCCGAGATCGCGACGGTCATGCCGTGCCAGATGCCGGCGTAGGTCGCCTGGTAGGGCTTCAGCTCGTCCGCCGCGACCGCCTGTGCAGCCAGCGCGCAACACAGGGCAAGGAGCGCCGCCCGCGGCGCCGTGCTTCGGCAGAGCTCAGTCTTTGCTGGTTGCACCACGGAAATCCTCCATCACCGGCGCATCGAGGCGCCGGCCGTCGAGCCACGGCGCGCCGTCGCGCCACACGAGGCGCCGCGCGGCGAACCACCCAAGCACCCGCGGGTAGATGACGTGCTCGGTCGCCAGCACGCGCGCGGCGAGCGTCGCCTCGGTATCGCCGGCCCGCACCGCGACCCGCGACTGCAATACCGCCGGGCCGCCGTCGAGCTCCGCGGTCACGAAGTGCACGCTGGCCCCGTGCTGGCGCTCGCCCGCCGCGAGCACCCGCCGGTGCGTGTGCAGGCCGCGGTAAGCCGGCAGGAGCGACGGATGCACGTTGAACATGCGGCCAAGGTAGCACCCGACAAAGTCTGCCGAAAGAATCCGCATGAAGCCGGCGAGCGCTAGCGCCTGCGCGCGGTGCGCGTCACAGCTCGCCTGCAGCGCCTGCTCGAAGGCCGCTGCGCTCGAGTGCGAGCTGTACGCGACCGCGGCGGTCGCTGCGCCGAGCTCGCGTGCCAGCGTAAGTCCCGGGGCGCCGGCACGATCGGCAACGACCACGGCGATTTCCGCGGCAAGCTCGCCGGCGTGGCAGGCACGCACGATGGCGGCCATGTTCGAGCCGCGTCCGGAGATCAGAACCGCGAGCCTGAGCGGCGGAGCGGCGGCGCTCATCCCTGGATGACTACACCGCGGCCGCCGGCGCGCACTTCACCGATGACCGCGGCTGTCTCGCCGCGCGCCGCCAGGAACTGCACGGCCGCCTCGGCGTGCGCGGCCGGTACGATGACCGCCATGCCGATGCCGCAGTTGAAGGTGCGGTACATCTCGCCGGGCTCGATGCGGCCGGCGCGCTGCAGCCAGTCAAACACCGGATCGCGCTGCCAGCGGCTGCGCTCGAGCAGCACCTCGAGGCCGGGCGGCAGTACCCGGGGAATGTTGTCGGTGAGCCCGCCGCCGGTGATGTGCGCGAGCGCGTGCACCGGCTGGGCGGCAAGCAGTGCCAGCAGCGGCTTCACGTAGATGCGCGTCGGCGCGAGCAGCCGGTCGAACAGCGCGCGCCCCTCGAGGATCGTGTCGGCGGTAGCGCCGGCGACGTGCACCAGCTTGCGGATGAGCGAGTAGCCGTTCGCATGCGCGCCGGAGGAGGCGAGGCCGATGACGGCGTCGCCCGCCCGGGTGCGCGTCCCGTCGATGATGGCGTCCTTCTCGACAACACCGACGCAGAACCCGGCGAGGTCATAGTCCTCGTCGTGGTACATGCCGGGCATTTCGGCGGTCTCGCCGCCCACCAGTGCGGCACCGGCCTGGACGCAGCCCTCGACGATGCCGCGCACCACCGCCTCGGCGACCGCCACCTTCAGCTTTCCGGTCGCGTAGTAATCGAGGAAGAACAGCGGCGCTGCGCCCTGCACCAGCACGTCGTTGGCGCACATCGCCACCAGGTCAATGCCGATCGTGTCGTGCCGGCCGGTGTCGATGGCGAGCCGCAGCTTGGTGCCCACACCGTCGGTGCCCGACACCAGCACCGGATGGCGGTAGCCGGGCGGCAGCTCCACCAGCGCGCCGAAGCCGCCGACGCCGGCGAGCACCTCGGGGCGCTGGGTGCGACGCACGAGCGGCTTGATGCGCTCGACCAGCTCGTCGCCGGCGTCGATGTCGACACCGGCATCGCGATAGGTAATGCCGCGGCTCTCTGTCATTGGATTACGCGTATACACGCCGGCAGCCTGCGGCCGCGGGAGCGTGTGGTATTGTACATTCCGGCCAACGCCCTGGCGTGCCATCGAAGAGCCATGTCGCGACCGGTCCCGAGAGCAACTGCCGTGAAGGCGCGCGCGCATGGCCTGGTGACGAGCCTCCTGCTTTTGTGCTGCGCGCTGCCGCCGTCCGCCTGGGCGCTGCGGCCCGTCATGGTCTACGAGGTCGATCTCGACAGCCAGTCTGCCACCGCGCTGCAGGACGCAATGCGTGAGGCGCTGGTGCGCGCCACCGGGCGGCGCGAGTCAGCGCAGGATCCGGCGCTCGGCAGCATCGTCACCGAGGCCGCCAAGTACGTAAAGAGCTATGCCACGGGACCGCGCGGCGAGCCGCAGGTGGTCTTCGACGCCGCCGCCGTCGAGCGCGCGATCGGCACTGCGGGGCGCAGTCTCTGGGACAACGAGCGGCCCTTCACCCTGGTGGTGCTGTCGCCGCCGCCGGCCCGCACCGACGCCGACAGCGACCGCGCGCTCATCGAGCACGCCGCCGAGCAGCGCGGCCTGCCGATCAGCATGATTCCACTGACGGTCGTGGATGCCAACGGTAATGCGCTCGGTGCCGACGCGCTGCTTGAGGCCGCGCAGAGCTACGGCGGCGATCAGGTGCTGGTGGGGCGCACCGACAGCGCCACCGCGCCGGGACAGCTGCAGTGGACCCTGTACACGCGCGCCGCGAGCGACAGCTGGAGCGGTCCGCTCACCGACGGCGTCGATCACACGGTTGATCTGCTCGCGCCGCCCCCCGGCGCTTCCGCCGGCACGGAGGAGGTGGCCGCGACAAGCGTGCAGATCGAGGGTGTCAACGGACTCACCGACTACGCGAACCTGGAGCGATTGCTGCAGAGTGTCCCGGGTGTACGCCAGGCCGGCGTGACCGAGGTCACCGCCGCCGGCGTCGTGACTTTCGAGGTCAGCGTGCGCGGCGGCGCCGCCGGCCTCGAGCGCGCCCTGGCCGGCAGCACGCGCCTGGCGCCCGTCGCGGCCGCGCCGCAGCTCCTCTACCGCTACCAGCCGGCGGGCTGAGGGTCCGCGCCAGCGCGTCCGCCGCACCGTGCGTCACCTGCCCAATCTCATCTGTCTGATACGCATTGCACTCGTCTGGCCGATTGCCGTCGCGCTCGCCGCCGGCGAGCAGATGGCGGCGCTGTCGCTGTTCGTCGCCGCGGCGGCTTCCGACGGACTGGACGGCTACCTCGCCAAGCGCTTCAACTGGACCTCCGAGCTCGGCAAGTTTCTCGATCCGCTGGCGGACAAGCTGCTGCTGGTCACGGTGTTCGTCGAGTCGGCATGGCTCGGACTCGTGCCGTGGTGGCTGACGGCCGCGGTACTGGCGCGTGATGTCCTGATCGCGCTCGGCGCGCTGGTGTATCGCCTGTGGTTCGGGGCGTTGCGCGGGCGCCCGACCATTCTCAGCAAGGTCAACACCGCGGCGCAGCTGCTGTACGTAATGCTGGTGATGCTGAACGCCTCCGCGGGTCTGCCGCCGCGGGACTTCCTCGATGCGGGCGCGCTCATCACGCTCGCCACCACCGTGATCTCCGGCCTGCACTACGTGCAGATCTTCATGCGGCGCGTGTGGACGCTGCCGGCGCGCACTTCCTGAGCGTACAGCCATGCGCCAGCTTCCCTTGGGGCTCAAGCTCCCGGATCGCGCGGTATTCACAAGCTTCCTGCCGGCACGCAACGCCGAGGCCGTGGCGCACGCACAGCTGATCGCCCGCGGTGGATGCTCCGGCAGCACCTGGCTGTGCGGCGCGGCGGGCTCCGGCAAGACGCACCTGCTGCAGGCGATCTGCGCGGCGGCGGGGGAGCGCCGGCGCGCCGGCTTCGTGCCGCTCGCGCAGCTTGCAGCGCTCGGACCCGATGTGCTCGAGGGAATGGAGCAGCTCGAGTGCCTGTGCCTCGATGACCTCGACCGTGTGGCCGGCAACCCCGAATGGGAGCGGCGGATCTTCGGCCTGCTGCGCGAGACCGAGGATGCGGGCGGCGTGCTAGTGTCCTCCAGCGCGGCACCGCCGGCGCTCATCGGCTGGAGCCTGAAGGATCTCGGCTCACGGCTGGCGGCCAGCGCGGTTTTCCAGCTGCGTGCGCTCGATGAGGCTGAGCAGCAGGCGGCGCTGCAGCTGCACGCAAGGGTACGCGGCATGGAGCTGCCGGAGGAGACGTCCCGCTGGCTGCAGCGGCGCTTCCCTCGCGACATGCGCCGGCTCTACGAGCTGCTGGACACGCTCGATGAGGCCGCCCTGACCGCGCAGCGGCGTCTCACCGTGCCGTTCATCCGCGAGGTGCTCCGTTCTCAGGGGGACGCTTGAGCTGCACGGCCAGCGCCGCGACGCGCCTGCCGAGCGTCTGCGCCAGGGCTTTCTCCTCGTCGGTGAGCGTGCCCCCCGGGGCACCGCGGCCGACGTGCGAGGCGCCGTAGGGCGTGCCGCCGCTCGCCGTCTCGTTGAGCGCACGCTCGGTATACGGCAGCCCCACCAGGTACATGCCATGGTGCAGCAGCGGCAGCATCATCGACACCAGGGTTGTCTCCTGGCCGCCGTGCATGGTCTGCGTGGAGGTGAAGACCCCCGCAGGCTTGCCCGCCAGCGCTCCGCTCAGCCACAGGCTCCCGGTGCCGTCCAGAAAGTACTTGAGCGGTGCCGCCATGTTGCCGAAGCGGGTCGGGCTGCCGAGCACGAGCCCGCTCGCCTCGCGCAGATCCTCGAGCGTGCCGTAGGGCGGACCCTCTGCGGGCACCGGCCTGGCGGGGCCCTCGCTCTCTGCCACAACCGGCGGCACGGTGCGCAGCCGCGCCGTGGCGCCGGCGACGGTTTCGACGCCGCGGCACACGTGGCGTGCGAGCTCCGCGGTCGCGCCGTTGCGCGAGTAGTACAACACCAGGATCTCGGCCGGCGTCGGTGTCTGCATGGCGCGTAGTGTAGATTGAGCCGGGGTGAGGCGCAGCGCACAAGCCCGGGACTGCGTAATATCGTGCGGATCTGGTCGGCGGGGCAGGCTCGATGATCTGCAGAAAATGCCTGGTGGGCGGGCGCGTGCAGGGTGTCTTCTATCGTGCCACTGCGGCGCGCCGCGCGCAGGAGCTCGCGATCCGCGGCTACGCGCGCAATCTCCCCGACGGCCGGGTGGAGGTTCTGGTGCTCGGCGAGGACGCGGCGGTGGCCGAGTTCGTGCGCTGGCTGTGGACCGGGTCCTCGGCGTCGAAAGTCACTGCGGTGGAAGTCCACGAGGTGCCCGCAACTTCCGTGAGCGTGCCCGAGGGTTTTCACACCGCGTGAGAGCCGCGGCGACGAGTGACGCTAGCGCGCCGGCGTCGCGAGGGCGAACCCCAGGTCGTCGGCGCCGCGCCAATGCAGCCACTGATTGAGCACGTGATCGGGATAGTCGCGCTTGCCCGGGCTGCCGTTGTAGAGCGCCAGCGCCTTGCGCACGTCGCTGTGCTCGGCGCCGAGATAGAAGCGCAGGATGGCGCAACCCATGCGAATGTTGGGGCCGACATGCACGAGCTCATAGCGGCGCATGCCGAGCCGCTCCGGCCAGAACGGCATCACCTGCATGAGCCCGACGGCGCCGCTGCGCGAGACCGCCCAGCGATCGAAGCCGCTCTCGACGGCGATCACCGCCATCACCAGCCCCGGGGCGAGGCGCGGTCGCTCGCCAGCCCGGTGCGTTTCGCAGTACACCTGCTTGAGGATCTCCATGCGCTCGGCGGGGTCTGTGACCAGCGCGCGCAGCCGCGGCTCCATCAGCTTGTACCAGACCGCCGAGTCGTATTGGTCGGTGAAGCACTCGGCCTGGGCGATCGCCCGCGACACCACCGCCTGCAGCCCCGGGTCGCGCTGCTGGTCGGCGCGCGCACCGCCCGGGAGCAGCACGGTGAGCGTCGCGCAGAGCGCCCCGAGCAGCCTGGCTGCGCGCCGCACGGGCGTCGGCTCAGCCCCCGAGGCGCGCGCGCATGAAGGCGAGCGCCTCGTCCTGCGGGAACTCGGTGCTGGCACTGTCACGGCGGGCGCGATATTCGAGCCTGCCGGACTCCAGGCCGCGCTCGGCCACCACCAGCCGGTGCGGGATACCGAGCAGCTCAGCGTCGGCGAACTTGACGCCCGGGCGCGCGTCGCGGTCGTCGTACAGCACCTCGGCGCCGGCGGCGGTGAGCTCGGCGTACAAGGATTCGGCAACTTCGCGGACACGGGCGGATTTCTGCAGGTTGAGCGGAATCAGGACTACCTGGAAGGGTGCGATCGGCTGCGGCCAGATGATGCCGCGCTCATCGTGATTCTGCTCGATGGCCGCGGCCACGATGCGCGTCACACCTATGCCGTAACAGCCCATGAAGAGCGGCGTGTCGCGGCCGGCCTCATCGAGCACCGTGGCCTTCATCGGCACGCTGTACTTCGTGCCGAGCTGGAAGATGTGACCGACCTCGATGCCGCGCGCGAGCCGCAGGCGTCCGTTGCCGCTCGGGCTCGGGTCGCCCTCGACGACGTTGCGCAGATCGGCGGCGTTCGCCGCGGGCAAGTCACGCTCCCAGTTCACCCCGGTGAGGTGCTCGCCGCCGACGTTCGCGCCACAGACGAAATCCGCGAGCGCGAGCGCGCCGTGATCGGCGTAGACGCGGCACTTAAGGCCCACCGGGCCGACCGAGCCCGGCTCGGCGCCGGTGGCCGCAAGCACCCGCTCGGCGCCCGCCAGCGCCAACGGGCTCGCGACGCCGGGGAGCTTCTGCGCCTTCACAGCATTCAGCTCGTGGTCGCCGCGCAGCACCAGCGCCACGACCTCGTCCTTGCTGCCGTCGACGATCAGCGTCTTTACGCAGCGCGCCGGCTCGATCTGCAGGAACTGCGCCAGCGCCGCGATGGTGTGCACGCCCGGGGTCGGCACGCGCCGCAGCGGCTCGCGCGGCGCCGGCCGGGCGCCGGGCGGGGCTAAAGCCACGGCGGCCTCGAGACTGGCCGCGTAGTCGTCCCCGTCGGAGAACACGATCGCATCCTCCCCGGACGCGGCGAGCACGTGGAACTCCTGCGAGACATCGCCGCCGATCGCGCCGGAATCGGCGCGCACGGCCCGAAAGGTGAGGCCGGTGCGCGTGAAGATGCGCGTGTAGGCCTCGTACATGACGCGATAGCCCTCGCGCAGCGAGGCCTCGTCGAGATGGAAGGAGTAGGCGTCCTTCATGATGAACTCGCGCGCGCGCATCACGCCGAAGCGCGGCCGCACCTCGTCGCGGAACTTGGTCTGGATCTGGTAGAAATTCACCGGCAGCTGCCGGTAGCTCCTCAGCTCGCGCCGCGCGATGTCCGTGATCACCTCCTCGTGGGTGGGACCGGCGACGAAATCCCGCTCGTGGCGGTCCTTGATGCGCAGCAGCTCCGGTCCGTATTCGGTCCAGCGCCCCGACTCCTGCCACAGCTCGGCCGGCTGGAACACCGGCATCACCAGCTCGAACGCCCCGGCGCGGTTCATCTCCTCGCGGACGATGCGCTCGACCTTCTGCAGCGAGCGCAGCCCCATCGGCAGCCAGCTGTAGAGCCCGGCCGCCAGGCGGCGGATGAGCCCGGCGCGCAGCATCAGCTGGTGGCTCAGGACCTCGGCCTCGGCGGGGGTCTCCTTGGTGGTGTTGATCGGGTACTGCGACAGCCGCATGCGGGCACTGGCCTCGGGGGCGGAAAATCAAC
This sequence comes from uncultured Gammaproteobacteria bacterium, assembly GCA_963844595.1. Taxonomy (GTDB): domain Bacteria; phylum Pseudomonadota; class Gammaproteobacteria; order Steroidobacterales; family Steroidobacteraceae; genus 13-2-20CM-66-19. Next base: position 145,153 of record CAWJOW010000005.1, on the reverse strand, counting down.
GGGCTGGCATCTTAGCAGGAGGCCCCTGATAAGATGCCGGCTCGAGGTCGCCCGGCGCAGTTGCCCGTGCGCACCGCAAGCGGACCGAGCCTTGTACAGCGTGGAAACGCCAACCCAGGATGATGTCGTCCGGCCGCGCGGCCGCGGCATCTATCTGCTGCCGAACCTGCTGACGACGGGTTGCCTGTTCTCGGGGTTCTACGCGGTGGTCGCGGCGATCGACCATCATTTCGCGCCCGCTGGCATGGCGGTGTTCGCGGCCATGATCTTCGACACGCTTGACGGGCGCATCGCCCGCTGGACCCACACCGAGAGCGCCTTCGGCAAGGAGTACGACAGTCTCGCCGACATGGTGGCCTTTGGCCTCGCGCCGGCGATCGTCGCCTATCAGTGGGGCGTGGTGCGGATCGCGGAGTTCGGACACGCCTGGGGGCGCTTCGGCTGGCTGGCGTGCTTCTTCTACGCGGTCGCGGCCGCGCTGCGACTCGCGCGCTTCAATGCGCGCGCCGCGGTCGCCGACAAGCGCTACTTCGAGGGGCTGCCGAGTCCGTCGGCGGCGGCGATCGTGGCGGCTTTCGTCTGGTTCTTCAGCGAATGGCACGAGCCGGGGCTCACCGGGCTGATCCTGGCGTTCGCCGTTACGGCCAGCGCCGGCGCGCTGATGGTGAGCCGCTTCGGGTATCCGAGCTTCAAGCAGTTCAATCTCGACCGCCGTATCAGGTTCGTCTACATGGTGCTCGTACCGCTGTTCTTCGTGGCTGTAGCCATCGATCCGCCGACCATGCTGCTGTCGATGTTCGGTGTTTACGCGGTCTCGGCGCCCGCCTTGTGGGTCGGGCGGCGCATCCGGCGCCTGACGCGCGCCGCGCCGCCGGCGAGCAGCTGAGCGACGTTCATGGACCGGCAGACGCGGGCGCAGTATCTCGAGGCGATCGGTATCGACGTGTGGGTGCCGCGCGCCCGCGGCGCGCGGCAAGCGGCCACACCGCTCGCGCCGCGCGAAGCGACGCCCGCGAGCGCTGCCGCGCCGGCAGAGCCGCTCCCGGCGCCTGAGCTGGCCGCGCGCTGGAGCGCGCTGCGCGCGGAGGTGATGGGCTGCACCCGCTGCCCTCTGCACGCGACGCGCACGCAGGGCGTGCTCGGCGTCGGGCCGGCGCGCGCGGACTGGCTGGTGATCGGCGAGGCCCCGGGGGCCGAGGAGGACCGGCGAGGCGAGCCGTTCGTCGGGGCCGCCGGGCAGCTGCTCGACAAGATGCTGGCGGCCATCGGGCTCGACCGCACCCGCAACGTCTACATCGCCAACGTGCTCAAGAGCCGCCCGCCCGGCAACCGCGATCCAAAGCCGGAGGAGGTCGCTGCCTGCCTGCCGTACCTGCTGCGGCAGATCGCCCTGCTGCAGCCGCGGCTGATCCTCGCGGTGGGGCGCATCGCCGCGCAGAACCTGCTGGCGACCGATGCGCCGCTCGGGCGGCTGCGCGGCCGGGTGCACCACTTCGGCGAGCTGAACACACCGCTGGTGGTGACGTATCATCCCGCGTACCTGCTGCGCACGCCGGGAGACAAGCGCAAGGCGTGGGAGGACCTTAAGTTCGCCCGCAGCGTGTTCCAACAGCCGACCGTACCCAGACCTTAGGCGCCGTGACCGATGGCAACCGCTCCTGAGCTGCTGACCGCCGACCCGCAACTGCAGATCCGCGCGATGCGCTCAGCGGATCTCGCCGACGTGGTCGCGGTCGAGCGCGCCTCGTACCAGTTTCCCTGGAGCGAGGGCATCTTCCGCGACTGCCTGCGGGTGGGCTACACCTGCCGCGTAGCGATGCTCGGACGGCAGGTGGTCGGCTACGGCGTGATGAGCCTCGGCGCCGGAGAAGCCCACGTGCTCAACCTGTGCGTCGCCGCGGCCCTGCGCTGCCGCGGGGTCGGCAGGCGGCTGCTGCACTCGCTCCTCGATCGGGCGCTCGAAGCGGGCATGAGCGAGGCGTTTCTCGAGGTACGCCCTTCCAACACCGGCGCCATCCGCCTGTATCTTGCGTTGGGCTTCGCCCAGGCCGGCATGCGACGCGGCTACTACCAGGCGGTCGGCGGCCGCGAAGATGCGGCCGTTTTCAGGCTGGCACTGCGCGCGTCCGGCGCTGCTGCCCGCTGACCGGGCCGGCCCGACATGACTGACCTGGCTGCCGAGGTCCGGCGGCGGCGGACGTTCGCGATCATCTCGCACCCCGACGCCGGCAAGACCACGCTCACCGAGAAGCTGCTGCTGTTCGGCGGCGCCATTCAGATGGCCGGCGCGGTCAAGGGACGCAAGGCAGCGCGCCACGCGACCTCCGACTGGATGCGGCTCGAGCAGCAGCGAGGCATCTCGGTGACCTCGTCGGTGATGCAGTTCCCGTACCGCGACTGCATCGTGAACCTGCTCGACACGCCGGGGCACGAGGATTTCTCCGAGGACACCTACCGCACGCTCACCGCGGTCGACTCCGCGCTCATGGTCATCGACTGCGCCAAGGGGGTCGAGGAGCGCACCATCAAGCTGATGGAGGTGTGCCGGCTGCGCGACACGCCGATCATGACCTTCATCAACAAGCTGGACCGCGACGGTCGGCCGCCGATCGAGCTGCTGGACCAGATCGAGAGCGTGCTCCACATCGGCACCGCGCCGGTCACCTGGCCGATCGGCATGGGCCGCGAGCTGCGCGGCATCTATCACCTCGCCGAGGACCGCATCTACGTGTACAGCGCCGGCGAGCGTGGCCGCGTAGGCGAGAACCGCACCATCGACGGGCTCTCGGGCGCCGCGGCGCGCGAGCTTCTCGGCGAGTCCTGGCAGACTTTCGCCGCGGAGATCGAGCTCGTCAGGGGCGCCACGCACGACTTCGACCCGGTGGCGTACCGCGCCGGACTCCAGACACCGGTGTTCTTCGGCTCCGCGATCAACAACTTCGGCGTCGAGGAGTTGCTGGCGACGTTCGTCGCCGAGGCTCCCGGGCCCCTGCCGCGGGCCGCGCGCGAGCGGCTCGTCGAGCCGCTCGAGCCGGTGCTCGCCGGCTTCGTCTTCAAGATCCAGGCCAACATGGATCCGGGGCACCGTGACCGGATCGCGTTCCTGCGGCTGTGCTCGGGGCGCTATGCCCGCGGCATGCGCCTTTACCACGCGCGGCTCGGCAAGGAAGTGCGCGTGTCGGACGCGCTCACTTTCATGGCCGCCGAACGCGCGCAGGCCGAAGAGGCTTTCGCGGGCGACATCATCGGCCTGCACAATCACGGCACGATCAATATCGGCGACACCTTCACCCAGGGCGAGCGCCTCGCCTTCACCGGCGTGCCGAACTTCGCGCCCGAGATATTCCGCCGCGCAGTGCTCAAGGACCCGTTGCGTGCCAAGGCGCTGCAGAAGGGGTTGTCGCAGCTGTGCGAGGAGGGCGCCACGCAGCTGTTCCGGCCGCTGCGCAACAACGAGCTGATCCTCGGCGCGGTTGGACCGCTGCAATTCGAGGTGGTGGCGTTCCGGTTGCAGGACGAATACGGCGTGCAGTGCGTGTTCGAGCCGGTGGCGGTGTACACCGCACGCTGGGTGCAGAGCGCCGTGCCCGAGCGGCTCGAGGAGTTCCGCCGCCGCGCCCACGAGCAGCTGGCTCTCGATCATGCCGGGGAGCTGGTGTACCTCGCGCCCTCGCGCGTGAATCTCGAGCTCACCCTGGAGCGCTGGCCGGAGATCGCCTTCCGCGAGACGCGCGAGCACGCGGCCTGAGCCGCCGGCACGCACGCGAAGATAGGCTTCCGGAGCTAACGCAGCCGTCTGACCGCGCGACCGAACTCCTCGATATCGCGCTCCCGGGTCTCGGGGTCCGGCATCCCGTAGCGCAGCTCGGCGTAGCGCGCCAGCAGGGCGAGCGCGCCGCTGTCCTGTCCGGGGTGCGTTGCGGCGAAGGCGCGCGCGTAATCGATCGGCCCCTGGTGCGCAGCGCGCACCACGCCGTGGCGCGCGAGCTTGCCGCACAGCCGCCGGTAAGCCCGGGCCAGCGCGTCGGGGCGCGCACGGCGGGGGCTGCGCCCCAGGTGCCAGGCGATCACGCCCAGCCAGCCGAGGAGCGCCAGCACGAACGCCCAGCCGACCGCGCGGATGTCGGGGGAATGGACCCCCAGGCGCTCGAGCACATCGAGCTGTGCCTCGTAGTCAAACCTCACCACACGCTCGTCCCACCAGGCGTTGGCGGCGTCCCAGCGCTCGAGCAGCCGTACCAGCCAGGGTGAGGCGCGCAGCAATCGCTCCTGCGCGGATTCCGCACCGGGGAGAACATCGAGCAGATCGCGGCGCATACGCTCCGGCTCCACGACCGCGGTGGGATCGATGCGCGTCCAGCCCTCACCCTCGAGCCACACCTCCGCCCAGGAATGCGCATCCGACTGCCGCACGACGTAGTAGCCACCGATCGGGTTGAGATCGCCGCCGAGGTAACCGGTGACGACGCGCGCCGGCAGGCCCGCTGCCCGCATCAGCGCCACGAACGCGGAGGCGTAGTGCTCGCAAAAGCCGCTCCTGGTGTGGAAGAGGAAATCGTCGATCTGATCGCCGGTGAGCGGCACCGGATCGAGCGAGTAGGTGAAGCCGCCGGTGCGCAGCAGCTCGAGCCCCGCCTTCACCAGCTCCCGGTCGGAGGCGACGCCGCGGCGCAGGTCGCTTGCCAGCTGCGCTGTGCGCGGATTTCTCCCCGCAGGCAGAAATGTATCGCGGCGCCGATCGAGCACTGACAGCGGCGTCAGTTGCTGCGTGGGATGACGCGACTCGGCTTCGAAGCTCGTCGGCTGGCTGACCGGAGCGGTGGAAATCAGCTGCGAGTCGTAGGTCAGCGTCACCCTCGGGTCGGGCGATTGCAGCGGCGTGTCGAGGGCGAACCACCAGTGCTGGTGCGACGGCTCGAGCTCGACGCGGTAGCGGTAAAGCGGGCCTGCGCCCTCGAGCGGCGCGCGGCGCCGGAACGGCTGCGCTGCGCTGCGCCAGCTGTGACCGTCGAAGTCGTGCAGCACGGGGCCCCGCCAGTAGCGCTCGGGATAGGGCGGCGCGGGCGTCAGGAATCGCACGCGGAAGGCGATGTCGTAGGAGGTGATGAGATGCGCAATGCTCCCCGGGCTCATCGTGTCCGAGAGTCCGGTCACGGCGTCCTCGCCGCGCGGCAACGCCCAGAAGGAGCCGGCGATGCGCGGAAAGAACAGGAACATCAGCACCGCGAGCGGTGCGGCGAGCAGCAGCGTCCGGCCGGCGAGTCCGACTGCGGCGCGGGCGCGCACGCCGGGCGTGGACGCGATTGCCAGCGCCGCGCAGCACAGCCATACCTCGAGGACGTACAGCGGTGTGCGCGGCAGGCTCTGCCGGTCGAGACAGGCCGCGAGCAGCAGGAAGAGCGAGGCGCCGAGCACCACCAGCTGGTCGCGGCGCACGCGGGTCTCGAGAAGCTTGAGCGCCGCCATCAGCATGAGGAGCGCGGTGCCCGGGGCGAGGCCGTTGAGCGTGCGGAAGCGCGCATATACGGCCACGACCGCGGCAAGCGCCAGCACCGCACGCAGCCAGCCGCCCGGCAGGGGCACCGCGCGGCGCACTGCGGCCAGTCGCCATGCGATGAGAATCAGCGCCGCGGCCGACACCCAGGCGGGCACGCGGTCGAAATGCAGAAGCACGCCGCCGGCAAACGCCGCTGACACCCAACCGGTAGCGGCGGGCGAGACGCGCTCAGCCGCCGGCTGCATCGAATACCGCGAGCGCCGCCAGACAGCGGTGCCGGTGCGCCGGTCCGCGGTCGGGCGCGAGGCTCAGGCCCGGCAGCGCCAGCGCATAACGCTCGCCGTGCGCCTCCGCATCGACGACCCAGCGCGCGAGCTGCGAGAGGCGCACCTCGAGATCGGGGACGGCCACGAGTGAGAAATCGAAGAGGCACAGGTCCGAGCCCGCGGGGCTGTACTCCTTGACGAGCAGCGGCGCTTCGCGCGCGTAGGCCTTCCAGTCAACCTGACGCGGCGAGTCGCCTTCGCGGAACGGCCGCAGTCCCTGCCACTCGTCCATCCCCGCCGTACCGCGCGCATGGCTGCCGGGTTTCTCTCCGCTCGCAGTCGGCATGGGGAGCGAGCCGCGGGGCTGCGGGTACACGAGCATCTCCAGGGGCGCGTGCACCCAGGTCCAGGCGCGGAACAGGCCGAAGGGGTGCGCGGTGGCGAGGCGCAGCCGTTCGATGCGCACGACGCCGCGCCTTGAGGCGGCGAGCGGCAGCTCGAGCCGCAGCCGGCCGTGCGGGCCGGCCTCGCCGCTCACCGCCGGCTGGCCGCTGAGCGATGCCTCGAGTCCCGCGCGCCCGGCAGCATCGGGGTTATCGAGCGTGACGTGTACCGCGCCCGTGCCGCGGGCAAACACCGCCGGCGCGGCGAGCGCCGACAGCTGCGCGCCGAGGAGGTTGCGGTGACAGGCATGCATCGTGACGAGCGCGAAGCCGGCGAGCAGGAACGTCAGCAGCAGCGCGAGGCTGTTGCCGTAGTTGAGTCCGGCGAGCAGCATGAAGAACCACAACGCCGCGAAGGCAACTCCCGCGCGTGTCGGCAGGATGTAGATCCGGCGTCGCTCCAGCACCACCGGCAGCGTGTCGTCGCCCTGGCGGCGGCGCATCCACGCCGCCATGCGCGCACTCAGGAATCCCCGCATGCGGCCTCCGCGGGCGGTCCTACGGCGGTACCGGCACTGCGCGGATCAGCTCCTCGGCCAGCTGCCCGGCCGCCCCGTCGGCGGCCGGGTCGCGCCGCTCGAGGCGATGGGCGACGACCGCCGGCAGCACCGTCTGGACGTCTTCCGGCAGCACCGCGCCGCGGTCCGCGAGGTAGGCCCAGGACTGTGCCGCGCGGATCAGACCCTGGCCGGCGCGAGGCGACAGCCCGAGCTTCAGATCCGTCCGCTCGCGCGTGCGCGCGATCAGCGCCTGCGTGTAGTCGAGCAGCGCATCCGCCACGTGCACGCTGCGCACTGCGCGCTGCACACGTTGCACCGCCGCGGCGTTCAGCGCCGGCTCGATCTGCGGCAGCAGATCGCGGCGCTCGCCGCCGCGCAGCAGCTCACGCTCGTGCGCGCCGTCGGGGTAGCCGAGCGTCACGCGCATCAGGAAGCGGTCGAGCTGCGACTCGGGCAGACCGAAGGTGCCGAGCTGCTCGTGCGGGTTCTGGGTCGCAACCACGAAAAAAACGTCCGGCAGGCGATGGGTCGTGCCGTCGGCACTCACCTGGCGCTCCTCCATGGCCTCGAGCAGCGCGCTCTGCGTGCGCGGGCTGGCGCGGTTCACCTCGTCGGCGAGCAGCAGCTGCGTGAAGATCGGGCCCTGGCGGAAGTCGAAGCGCTGACTGGCGCGGTCGAAGACCGAGACACCGATGATGTCGGCGGGCAGCAGGTCGCTGGTGAACTGCACGCGCTGCCAGGCGAGCCCGAGCACGTGGGCGAGGGCGTGCGCGAGCGTCGTCTTGCCGACGCCGGGCACATCCTCGATCAGCAGGTGACCACGCGCCAGCAGGCAGGCGAGACAAAGGCGGATCTGCCCGGGTTTGCCGAGGATGACAGTCTCGAGCGTGGCGAGCGCGCGCACCAGCGCCGCGTTGTCGCCGTGTGGCTCGGCCAGGGCGTTCACGGTGAGCCGAGTCCCTGCACCCGCGCGAGCTGGGCGCGCAGCCCGCTCACGGTCTGCTCGAGCGCCGCCTGCCGCTCGCGCTCGGCGACCACGACGACCGGCGGTGCGCCGCTCACGAAGCTCTGGTTGGCGAGCCGTGAACGCACGGCTGCCAGCTCGTTCCCGGCCCGGGTGATCAGCTTGCCGAGGCGCTCGATCTCGGCCCGAACGTCGATGAGTCCGGCCAGCGGTACGAGCAGCGCGAGCGCGCCGACGAGCGCGATGGCAGCCGGCGGGACGGCCGCGCCCGGCTCGAGGATCGCGATGCTCTCGAGGCCCGCGAGCCGCTCGAGGGCGGTCCGGTGACGCCCGGTCCGGGCGCGGTCCTCGCCCGAAGCGTCGCGCAGCAGCAGCGGAATGCGCCGCGCGGGGTTGATGTTCATCTCGCCGCGGATCTGGCGCACGCCGAGCACGACCGCCTGGATCCACGCCGTCTCGCGCTCCGCCGCCTCGTCCGGCGGAAAGTCGGCCGGCGCCGGGTAGGGTTGCAGCATGACGGTTTCGCCGCCCACCCCGGCAAGCGGCGCGACACGTTGCCAGATCTCCTCGGTGATGAACGGCATGAAGGGGTGCAGCGCCCGCTGCAGCGCCTCGAGGATCCGCGCGAGCGTCACCCGGACCGCGCGCTTGGCGGGCGCCGTCGCCGTGCCGGTCTGCAGCACCGTCTTGGCGAGCTCCAGGTACCAGTCGCAGAAGTCGTACCAGGTGAACTCGTAGAGCGCGGTGGCGGCGAAGTCGAAGCGGTACTCGGCGAGCGCGCCGGTGACAGCGGTGAGAGTGCGGCCGAAGCGCGCGCCGATCCAGCGGTCGGCAACCGAGAGCTCCATCGGCGCACCATCGGCTGCGGCGCCGGGTGCGTCCACCGACAGGGTCACGAAGCGTGCGGCGTTCCACAGTTTGTTGCAGAAGTTGCGGTAGCCGCCGACGCGCGCCAGGTCGAAACGGATCTCGCGGCTCGGCGAGGCGAGCGCCGCGAAGGTGAAGCGCAGCGCATCGGTGCCGTGGGCGGGAATGCCACGCGGGTACTGCTTGCGCGTCGCGCGCGCGATCGCCGGGGCGAGCTGCGGCTGCATCAGGCCGCCGGTGCGCTTCTCGAGCAGCGCCTCGAGGGCGATGCCGTCGACGATGTCGAGCGGGTCGATGACGTTGCCCTTGGACTTGGACATCTTGTCGCCGTGCTCATCGAGGATCAGGCCGGTGATGAACACGTCCCGAAACGGCACCTCGTCCATGAACCTGAGTCCCATCATCATCATGCGCGCGACCCAGAAGAAAATGATGTCGAAGCCTGTTACGAGCGCGCTGCCCGGATAAAAGCGCGCCAGCGCGGGCGCGGCGTCCGGCCAGCCGAGGGTCGAGAACGGCCAGAGCGCGGAGGAGAACCAGGTATCGAGCACGTCCTCGTCCTGGCGCAGCACGAGTTCGGCGGGCAGCTGGTGCCTGGCACGCACCTCGGCGGGGTCGCGGCCGACATAGACGTTGCCGTCGGGGTCGTACCACGCCGGGATGCGATGCCCCCACCACAGCTGGCGGCTGACGCACCAATCCTCGATGTTGCGCAGCCACTCGAAGTAGGTGCGCGTCCAGTTCTCGGGCACGAAGCGGGTGCGGCGTTCCTCGACGGCCGCCAGCGCCGCCGCCGCCAGCGGCGCGACCCTCACGTACCACTGATCGGTGAGGTAAGGCTCGAGTACCGCGCCGCTGCGGTCGCCGCGCGGTACGCCATGGCGGTGCTTCTCGACGCGCTCGAGGAGTCCGAGGCCCTCGATCTCGGCCACGACGCGCCGGCGCGCCGTGAAGCGATCGAGCCCGCGAAAGCGCTCGGGCACGGCGTCATTGAGCTGCGCGCGCGGGGTGAAGATGTTGATCTGCGCGAGTCCGTGCCGCTGGCCGACCTCGTAGTCGTTGAAGTCGTGTGCCGGGGTGATCTTGACGCAGCCGGAACCGAATGCCGGGTCGACGTAGTCGTCGGCGATGACAGGGATCTCCCGACCGGTAAGCGGCAGCTGCACCCGCCGGCCGACCAGTTTCTGGTAGCGCTCATCGGCCGGGTTCACGGCGACCGCGGTGTCGCCGAGCAGCGTCTCGGGGCGCGTCGTGGCGACCACGACGTGGCCCGGGCCGTCGGCGAGTGGATAACGCAGATGCCACAGCTCGCCATCCTCCTCCTCGATCTGCACTTCGAGATCCGACAGCGCCGTGAGCAGCACCGGGTCCCAGTTGACCAGGCGCTTGCCGCGGTAGATGAGCCCGTCGGCGTGCAGCCGCACGAACGCCTCGATCACGGCGCGCGACATCGCCGGGTCCATCGTGAAGCGGTCCCGCGACCAGTCGACCGAGTCGCCCAGGCGGCGCATCTGTGCGGCTATTGTGCCGCCGGACTGCGCCTTCCATTGCCAGACGCGCTCGACGAACGCCTCGCGCCCGAGCGTGACGCGGCTCTGACCCGCGGCGTTCAGCTGTCGCTCGACCACCATCTGGGTGGCGATGCCGGCGTGGTCGGTGCCGGGCTGCCAGAGCACGTCACGCCCGCGCATGCGCTGGTAGCGGCACAACGCATCCATCAGGGTGTGTTGGAACGCATGCCCCATGTGCAGCGTGCCGGTGACGTTGGGCGGCGGGATCATGATGCAGTACGGCTCGCCGCGGCCGCGCGGTGCGAACCAGCCGTTGGCTTCCCAACGTTCGTAGATGCGCCGCTCGATGTCCTGCGGCGCGTAAACCTTGTCCATGACCGCCCGTGGAGGTGCGCGCCGCCTTACGGCGCGCTTGTCCCGGGGGATTATAGCGAGGCGCGCCGGCGCGGCGGCTTCAGGCCGGGCGCGGCGGGCGCCGTGGCCGGCAGAAGCGCACGTAGCGGCGCCGGCGGCCGTGGCTGCGACCGCGGCGTGTCAGTGCGCTGCGCGCTGGATCAGAAAGTCCGCGAGCAGCGGGGTCGGCCGGCCGCTGCTGCCTTTCTGCGCACCGCTGTAGTAGGCGGTGCCCGCAATGTCGAGATGCGCCCATTTGAGTCCCTGCGTGAACTTGCCGAGGAAGGTCGCGGCGGTGATCGCGCCGCCGTCGCGGCCGCCGACGTTGGCGAAGTCGGCGAAGTTGCTCTTGAGCTGCTCGGCGTACTCCTCGGCGAGCGGCAGCTGCCAGCAGCGATCGTCGGCACGCACCCCGGCCTCGAGCAGCTGCCGTACCAGAGCCTGGTCGTTGCCCATGACGCCGGCGTGGTGGTGGCCGAGGGCGATCACGCAGGCGCCGGTGAGCGTGGCGATGTCGATGACCGCGGCGGGGTGGAAGCGCCGTGAGTAGTGCAGCGCGTCGCACAGGATCAGCCGACCCTCGGCGTCGGTGTTGAGGATCTCGACCGTCTGCCCGGAAGCGCTGGTGGCGATGTCACCGGGCTTGACGGCGCGTCCGCCGGGCATGTTCTCAACCGCCGCCACCAGGCCGACGACGTGCAGCGGCAGGCGCAGCTCCGCGGCCAGGCTAAGTGCGGCGATCACCGCGGCCGCGCCGCTCATGTCGAACTTCATCTCGTCCATGCCCGGCGGCTCCTTGAGCGAGATGCCACCGCTGTCGAAGGTGACACCCTTGCCGACCAGCACGACCGGCGCCTGCGCCGCACGCGTGCCGCGGTACTCGAGCACGATGAAGCGCGGCGCCTGCGCACTGCCCTGGGCGACCGCGAGCAGGCATCCCATTTTCTCGCGGCGGATCGCCCGCTCGTCCAGCACCCGTACGCTCACCGACGCCTGGCGCCGCCCGAGCGCGCGCGCCTGCTCGGCCAGGAAGGTCGGCGTGCAGACGTTGGCGGGCAGGTTGGCCAGATCGCGCTGCACGCGCGCGGCGGCGGCTATCGCGCTGCCGTGCTTCAGCCCGCGGGATGCGCTATCCGCACGGCGCACCGGGCCGGCGAGGATTCTCTGCAGCGCCGGGGGCGGGGCCTTCTTGCCGGTTTTGAGATCGTTGATGCGATAGAGCGCGGCGTCTGCGAGCTCGGCGATCGCGCGGCCGAAATAGTAGTCGTCGAGCTCGCGCGCCGGCGGACGATCGAGGGCGACGGCGCAGCTGCCGATGCGGGTGCGCGCGAGCGCGGCGGCCGCGTGGCTCCAGGCCTTGCGCCACGTTTTGCGCGCGAACTGCCTGCGCGCTCCGAGCCCGACCAGCAGCACGCGCGCCGCCTTCACCCCGGGCAGATCCGTCAGCAGCAGGGTCTCGCCGCTGCGCCCGGCGAAGTCGCCGCGTGCGATGGGCGCCTTCAGCCGCCCGCCGCAGGCCGCATCGACGCCGCGGGCTTCCAGGCCGAGCTCGCCCTCCTCGAAAACCCCGAGTACCAGGCAGTCCACCGCCAGTGTCGTCAGGCCCTTGGTCCAGACCGCGAATTCCATCTTGCCGTTCCCCTTGCCGTTGAGGCGCGCGAGCGTCTGATTTACCTTAGTCCGCGGCTCTTGAGCGCCTCGCTCTTCGTGTTGATTCAGCGCCTGCGGCGGTGCGCGGGTGCGAGCGAGGGCAAGTGTAACCCAAGAGCCCGCAGAGTTTCCGGCGGGTCAGGTCAAGCGAGGCGGTATTTGGGCACGATCCTCGGGCGTTATGTACTGCGCGAAGTGGTGCTGGCATGGCTGCTGGTGACCGGCGTGCTGCTGTTCATCCTGGTCGCCAACCAGGTGATCGGAGTGCTGGAACGGGCGGCAGCCAACCAGTACCCGCAGAGCGTGGTGCTGGAGCTGATCAGCCTCGGGGCGCTGTCGAACATCGCGCTGCTGCTGCCGTTCGGGCTGCTGCTCGGGGTGGTGCTGGCGCTCGGCCGGCTGTACCACGACAGCGAGGTAGCCGCGGCGCTCGCCTGCGGCGTGGGGCCGGCCAACGTCTACGTGCCGGTGATACTGCTCGCGCTGCTGCTGACTGCGGCACTCGCGGGGATCACCCTCGGCCTTGCCCCCGACGCCATCACCCGCGCGCTCGACCTGCGCAACACGGCACTGCGTGCCGGGCAGTTCGCGCCGATCGCTCCAGGCAAGTTCCGCAGCTTCGGTGGTGGCAATGCGGTGGTCTATGCGCAGAAGGTCAATCCGGACGGCACGCTCGATAACGTCTTCGTCGAGCGCAACAGCGGCCCGGTGGTCGAGGTCGCGGTCGCGGACCGCGCCCGGCATACGGTCACCGCCGACGGCATGACCCACATCATCACGCTCTACGACGGCGAGCGGCTCGAGGGCGTGCCCGGGAGCGCGCAGTTCCGTATCCTCAGGTTCGCCGAGCACATCATTCCGGTGCAGGTGCCGGCGCCGGCGGACACCGGGCAGCGCCTCGACGGCATGGCGTCCGGGGAATTGCTCGGCTCGCACGATCCCGCGCGGCAGGCGGAGCTGCAATGGCGCATCGCCATGCCCGTCACCTGCCTGGTGCTGGCGCTGCTCGGGGTGCCGCTGGCACGCCTCAAGCCGCGGCAGGGGCGCTTCGCGCGTGTCTGGCTCGCGGTGCTCGTCTACTTCCTCTACTCGAACCTGATCTCCGCGGGCAAGGTCTGGATCGCACGCGGCACGCTGCCCGCAGCGTTCGGCCTATGGTGGACGCACGCGGCCGTGGTGCTGCTGGCGCTGCTGATCGTCGCCGCTCCGGGCTTCGCACAGCGGCTGCGCCACCGGGTGCACGCCGCATGAGCCTGCTCGACCGCTACATAGTGCGCGCGATCCTCGGGGCGATACTGTTGCTGCTGGCGGTGCTGCTCGTGCCGGTCGCGCTGTTCGTATTCATCGACCAGCAGAACGACATCGGCATCGGACATTACACGGCGCTGAGCGCACTCTGGTACACGCTGCTGAACCTGCCGCAGTACGCCTACGAGATGCTGCCCATCACGGTGCTGATGGGGACGCTCCTCGGGCTCGGTTCGCTGGCGCGCGGCAGCGAGCTCACCGTGATACGCGCGAGCGGCGTGTCGGTCGCGCGCATCGCGGGCACGACGCTCATGGCGGGACTGATTATGGTCGCGGCGGCGATCACGCTCGGGGAGTTTCTCGGCCCGCCGCTGCAGCAGGCGGCGCGCGAGGAGAAGGCCTTCAGCAGGCTCAACAACGTCAGCTTCGGCACCGGCAGCGGCGCCTGGGTGCGCGACGGCGAGCTGATCCTGAACGTCGCCGGCCAGTCGGGCGAGCGGCAGTTCGGCAGCATGCTGATCTTCCAGCTCTCGCCGCAGCACCGCCTGGTCGCCCTCGGCCACGCGCGCCGCGCCACCGCCGGGGCCAATCACCGCTGGCTGCTCACCGACTACACCGAGTCGCGCTTTGACGACGACGTGGTGACGACCTCGCCCCCGGGTGAGCGCGTTCTGACCTCGCACGTCACGGCCGGATTCCTCGGGCTCGCGGTCCAGGATCCGGATCAGCTCACCACCGCGGCCCTGTGGCGCCTGATCCGCTATTTCCAGGCCAACGCGCTCGACACGCGCGAGTACGTGTTCGCCTTCTGGTCGCGCATCGCGCGCGCCGTGGCGATCGCATTCTGTGCGCTGCTGGCGGTGCCGTTCGTGTTCGGCGCGCTGCGCTCGTCCGCCGCCGGCACGCGCATGTTTCTCGGCCTGCTGCTCGGGCTCGGCTTCTTCCTGCTGCAGCGGCTGATTGAGAGCGGCACGGTCGTATTCAACCTGAACCCGGTGGTGCTCGCGTGGCTGCCGACGACGCTGCTCGCCGTCGTGGCGCTCGGACTCCTGGCGCGGACGCGTTAGGACGAGACGCCGCGCTCGAACTGCGGCAGGCCGTCGCCGATCGCCACCCAGGGAAGCTTGTCGCCGACCCATACGTGCATCTGCGGCGCGAGCGCGCTCGCGTCGTCGAGCGAGGCGAGTGTCACGTCGATCTCCGCAGCGCGCCGCTCGTGGCGGTAAGTCAGCGCCGTGCCGCACTCCCGGCAGAAACCGCGCGCTACCTCCGGCGAGGACCGGTACTCTGCGAGGCGGCCGCGGGTGACGCTGAAGGCGCTGCGCGCGAACGTCCCCCAGGGCACGGCCGGCGCACCGGCGGCGCGCCGGCAGCTCGTACAGTGACAGTAGCAGAGGTTGGTGCCGGCGCCCGTGAGCTCGTAGCGCACCGCACCGCACATGCAGCCGCCGGTCAGGCGCACCTCACTCATGACGGCACCTTAGCATCCGTTGCCCCCGCCGGCCATTTAAGTAAACATCGCGCACCGCTTTGTCTGCGCGAGGGCCGACGATGACAAGGTTTGCGTCCGCGGTGCTGCTGCCGGCCGTATGGTTGCTGGTCTGCGCGGCGGCGCCGGCCGCCGAGCTCACGGTACGCGTCGATGCCCGCGACGTGCAGCGCAAGCACATCCACACCGAGCTCAGCCTCGCGGTGCATGGCGGACCGCTGACGCTGGTGTTCCCGAAGTGGATTCCCGGCGAGCACGCGCCGAGCGGGCCGCTCGAGACGATCATCGGCCTCACGATCAAGGCGGGCGGCGAGACGCTTGCCTGGCGGCGCGATCCGTTCGATATGTATGCGATCAGCGTGACGGTGCCCGCAGGGACGACCCGGCTCGATATCTCGATGGATTCGGGTCTCGCCACCGAGGGCGGTGTATTCAGCACCGGCCCGACGAGCAGCGAGCGGCTCGCGGTGCTGCCGTGGAACGAGTTCGTGATGCTGCCCGCGGGCCGCGCTGCCGCCGACGTCTCGACGAGCGCCTCGGTCGAGGTGCCGCAAGGCTGGCAGGTCGCCTGCGCGCTCGCCCAGCACCCGCTCGCCGGCGGCGGCATCGGCTTCGAGGAGGCGAGCCTCGCGCGGCTGATCGATTCGCCGGTGCAGATGGGGGAGTACCTGGAGCGCGTCGAGCTCACGGGCTCCAGGCCCTATCCGCAGCTCACCCACAGCATCTCGATAGCCGCCGACAGCGCCGCGGCGCTGGTGCTGCCGCAGAACTTCGCCGCGGACTACAGCCGCCTGGTGGCGCAGGCGGGCGCGCTGTTCGGCACGCGCATGTACCGCCACTACACCTGGCTGCTGACGCTCTCCGACCACGTCGCTCATTTCGGGCTCGAGCATCACGAGTCGAGCGACGACCGTACCTACGAGAACACCTTCTCGGACGAGGCGCGGCGCGCGGATCTGTCCGAGCTGCTCGCCCACGAGTATGTGCACAGCTGGAACGGCAAGTACCGGCGGCCGGCGGGACTGCTGAGCCCCGACTACCAGAAGCCGATGGACGGGTCGCTGCTGTGGGTATACGAGGGGCTGACGCAGTTCTGGGGCACGGTGCTGCCGGTGCGCGCCGGACTCGAGACGCCCGAGCAATATCGCGAGATGCTCGCCGCCGTCGCGGGCACCTTCGACGTCGAGGCCGGCAACCGCTGGCGGCCGCTCGCTGACACGGCGGTCGAGGCGCAGGTGCTGTACAACGCGCCGGAGGCCTGGGAATCGAGCCGCCGCAGCGTCGACTTCTACGAGGCCTCCGAGCTGCTGTGGCTCAACGTCGATGCGGAGCTGCGCGCGCACAGCGGCGGGCGCGCCTCGCTCGATGATTTCATGAAGCGCTTCTACGCCGGCGCGGGTGGCGCGCCTGCGCTCAAGCCGTACGTGGAGGCGGATATCTACGCGACGCTGGCGACCACCGCGCCGGGCGATTGGCGCGCCCTGATCCGGCGCCACCTCGATACGCTCGGCCCCGGCGCGCTGCTCGCCGGACTGGAGAGCTCGGGCTGGAAGCTCGAGTACTCGGCGGCGAAGAACTCGTACGTCGACACCGACGAGAAGGCCAGGCGGCAGCTCGATGAACGCTGGTCGATCGGGCTGCTGCTGGATGAAAAGGGCGAGATCATCGATACGAACGAGGGCGGCGCCGCGGCGCGTGCCGGCGCCGGCCCCGGAATGGAGCTCATCGCGGTGAACGGGCGGCAGTACACGCCCGAGGTGCTGGATGCCGCGATCCTCGCCGCGCACGGCACGCGCGCGCCGATCGAGCTGCTGGTGAAGAGCGCCGATTACTACCGCACTCTCAGCGTCGCCTACTTCGACGGGCCGCGCTTCCCGCACCTGGTGCGCATCACAGGGCGTCCCGACACGCTCAGCGCGGTGCTGCAGCCGCGCAGCGACTGAGCCGCGCCGCGGCCCGCGACCGCGGCGCTCAGTGCTGGTGCGTGCCGGGGCTGAACAGGCGGCAGTAGATGCAGTCGGTGTCGGCCGTCTTGTGGAGCATGAAGTGCTGCAGCCAGTAGGTGTCGCCCTTGGAAGCGGCGTGCTCGAACACGGACTGGTTCTCGAGGTCATGTCCGACGACGTCCGCGGCGCCCTCTCCTGCGAGGATCTCGGCTGCGCGCAAGGTCTCGATCACCCCGCGCGGCTGCACGGTGACGGCGGCTGCGCCTCTCTCGACGCGGCTGGCGAGATCGTCCACGAACGTGCGCTCGTCCTCCTGACTGAGCAGCGTGCGGAAGTACTGGACGAACCGCGTGTGCGCGGACGGCGCATCGAGGAGGCCCGCGCGTCCAGGCTCCCGGGCGGCGGTCAACTCGACACGGTCGGTCGGGAAGCCATCGCTCACCAGGCGTGTGCGGACGCGCTCCGCGGCATCATATTCGTTGAAAACGGCGAGCATCACTGCGCTCATGTCCTGCTCCTTGCTCCGCTGACGCGGATGGACGGAAATTCCTGAAAATTCTACGCTGGGGAATCTTTCCCGGCGCGATGCTGCAAAGCAACATGTGCCATCGCGTCGAGGCTGCCGCAAGCCGGAGCGTTACGGGGGGGCAAATCAGGCGGGCAGGTCTTAGGATTCCGTTCTATGCCAAGCCCGAGGCACAGAGGCCGACCCCGTCACGACGATGTCCTGACACCCACCGAGTGGCGGGTCGTGCACGCCGTTCAGCACGGCCTCAGTAACCGCGAGATCGCGAGGCGCCGCGGCATCAGCCTCGATGCGGTCAAGCAGCACGTCGCCAATGCGGTCGCGAAGCTCGGTGTTGTCGACCGGCAGGGGCTGCGCCGCTGGTTCGCGGCGCCCAAGCGCAGCGCTCTCAGAGCGCAGGAGAATCCCGTGGAAACCACACTGCAGCTCGGTGCGATCGGCCAGGTCTCACGGACCGTGAGCGACATCGCCGCGGCGCAGAACTGGTACGGCTGAGTGCTGGGTCTGCCGCACCTGTATACCTTCGGCAAGGCGGCCTTTTTCGATTGCGGCGGCACGCGGCTGTACCTCAGCGCCGAGGGCGCGGCGGGACAGGAGTCGATCCTGTACCTGCGCGTCGCGGACATTCGCACCGAGCGCACCGCACCTCATCCACAGACACGCGGATGGGACCGAGGAGTGGCTGGCGTTCTTCAAGGACCCCGACGGGCGTCTCCTCGCCATCATGTCGCAGGCGAGGCCCTGAGATTCTGTAGCGAGCTATTTCCCGGGTGCAGCGGCGCTCACAGGCGTCTTCGTCCCGGCGTCCGCGCGGCCGGCCGCCTTCTTCTTCGGCTGCGGCGGCGGTTGCAGCATGTCATCGAGCGTGCGGAAGATCCCGGTGTAGCGGTACTCGGGGATCTCGAACTCCCAGCCGCCGAGGCGCGCGTTGAGCTGCTGCGCTTCGGATGCAGTTGCCTTGTCGGTCGAGGTCGCGGTGAAGGCCACCAGCATGCGACTGCCGTCCTTGCGTCCCGCGGCGTCGATCGTCAACCCGTCGAAGGTCTGCAGGATCGCGTGCGAGGCCTTGGCATCGGCGGGCACGGCGCTCTTCTGCACGTCGTCGAGCGTCAGCTGACTCAGCGAGGCGGCGATCGGGTCGGCCGCCGCGGGGCTCGTCAGCTCGCGGCCGTGAGGTATGGGGCTTACGGTGAAGTCGGTTTGTTCCCGCTTGAGCCGCGTCGCGTTGAAGCCCGCTCCGCTTGCCGGCCGTTCCTCGATCGCCCGCACCCGGTTCGAGGCCACGTCGATCAGGGTGTTGTCGAGCCAGGACTTCGGTTCCGCATCCACGGTCAGCATCGGCGCTGCGAGGAGGCTCGACGCCGTGCCGGCGACCCGCACGTAGCCGGACTTGGCGTCCGAAGGCCGGCCGACGATGAGTGAGAATGTTCTGGCGGGCGTGACGACATCGATCCGCGTACCGGCAGCCCGCGGCGAATTCACGTCCTCGACCCCGAGCCGCGGGTAGTTGGCCGGCACGCGGGTCTTTTCCTCGACGACGTTGAGTGAGCCCAGGTCGAGCAGGAGCTTACGCACCTTGCCGAAGTCCGCGGGCCAGGAACGCTCGGCGACCAGCCAGCGGCTGCCCTGACGCTCGAGCGTCGTGTGCGTGCCGTCGCCCTTTTTCACCACGACTCGGGTGACCGAGTTGAGCGCCGGCTCGAGCCCGGTCAGCACCAGGTCGCCCGACTGCGTGCTGCGCTCGAGGTGGCGCTGCGAGGCCAGCCAGATGGCGAATACGATGAGCGCCACGCCGGCGGTCAGCAACGCCGTCACGCGCCGCGTGCTCATGGGCGCACCCGGCGCCGCTCGCGGCGCCACGCGGCGAGGCCGAGCGCCATGAGCGCAAACAGCGCCGGAATCACGATGATGTTCAGGATCTTGAGCGTATTGCCGAGACGGTGGATCTCGGCATCGAGTCCGGCGCGCACGGCGCGCAGCTGCTTGCGGATCTCGAGCTTCTCCTGTTCGAAGTGCTCGAGCTCCTGCTCCTGCGCCGGCGTGAGGATGAGTGCCGAGGAATCGGCGCCCTTGGCCGATTGCAGCTGCGTCAGCTTCTGCTCGGTGCTCTGCAGCTGCTGCTCGAGCTCCTGCTCCTTGTCGCGGAAGCGGTCATCGGCGATGCGCTGCAGCCGCACGACGCGCTCGAACGGCCGCGCATAGGCGGCGCGGCCGCGCACACTGATGAGGTCGGCACTGCCGGCGAGGTTGTCGAGCGTGTTCAGCACCATGTCGCCGTTGCTCGCCCAGGCCTGCGTGAGTCGCTGACCGAACAGGCTCTGCTCGTGCACCCACAGGTAGTCCGACAGCAGGTCGGTGTCGGCGAACACCACCAGGTTGAGCGGCTTCGCCGAGGTCTTGAGATCGACCTGGCCGGGTGGCAGCGTGACTCCCGCGGGCGGCCCGGCGGGGAACGCGGTGGCGACATCGCCGGTGACACGGGCGGCGATCGCGTAGCGCACGCCGGTCGGCTTGAAGCCCTCGCGCAGCGTCGACGGATCGAGCAGCATGCGGAAGCGGTCGACCGGCAGCAGCTCCGAGTCGGTGCTCGACTCGAGCAGCGGCTCGAACTTTACGTGCGTACCTTTGGCGGGTTCGAGATGGCCGGCAGTCGCGACGTTCACCACCGAGAGTCCCGCGGTAGTCACGTCGTTGCGGGCGAAGCTGCCCTTGTCGAGACCGAGCACGCCGAGGTGCTCGACCGGCGCCTCACCCTGGCGCATGGTGACCGAGAGCGCGTGGTCGCGGTCGGCCACCACCTGGGTGGGATCGAAGTGCACGCCCCAGGCGGTGAGGAGCTTCGGCAGGCTCGAGGACTTGTCCGCGCTCATCGCGGCCATCGGGTTGTCCGGATCGGCCCCCGCACGGTCGGCCTCGGCGATCGGATCGACGAATACCACGATGTGCCCGCCGCGCAGCGCGTACTGGTCGATGGCGAACTCGGTTGCCGGTGACAGGTTCTTCGGGTGCACCAGCACCAGCACGTTCACGTCCGGGTCGATCTTCGCCGCCGTGGGGGCGAGCGGCTTCAGGTCGAACAGCTGCTCCGCCTCGCTGTAGATCACCCAGGGCTCGCGCATCTGACCGGTCTGCGGATCGAGCCCCGGCCCCATCGGCAGGCTCGAGAGCCAGGCGACCACCGGCTTCTTCGGGTTGGCAAGCTGGTAGATCAGCTTGACCACGTCGTACTCGAGAAACTGCTCCTTGTTCGGATCGAAGAACTCGATGGAGGCGTGGCCGTCGGTGGAGTTGGTGCCCGCGAGACCGAGGTAGAGCTTGGCGCCGGAGGGGCCCACCGGCGTGCCCTCGACGCCGAGCTCGTCGGCGCGATCCTCCTCCGCGGAGAACGGCTGCGGATCGATGACGTGCAGCTGCACCTTGCCGTTGGAGCGCGCCGCCAGCTCCTCGAGGAGCTCGCGCACCCGGATGCCGTAGGACTTGATCTGCGGCAGCTGGTTGGCGGTCTTTTCCGAGAAAAAGAAGTACAGGTTGATCGGTTCCCTGATGCTCTTGAGTATCCGGTCGGTGCCTGGAGCGGTGGTGTAGAGGCGGTTCTCGGTGAGATCGAGCCGCCAGCCGCGCAGCGCGTAGTTGGCGAGCACCGTGATGGCGATGAACAGCAGCGCCAGCGCCAGCAGCACCGCACCGCCTGAGATCGAGCGTTTCGTCATGGTCGCACCGCCGCTAATCCGCTTTGCGCAGGTCGAGCGCGACCACGGTGCCGTACAGGAAGAAGCCGATCAGCATCGCGAAATACAGCAGGTCGCGCACGTCGATCACGCCCTTCTGGATCGACTGGAAGTGTGTCAGCAGCGACAGCGAGCCGATCGCATCGAGCAGCGGCTGCGGCGCCCAGGCGCGGAACGCATCGAGCACCAGGGGAAAGCCGGCCAGCAGGAACGCGAAGCTCACCACCACCCCGAGGATGAACGCCACCACGGGGTTGCGGGTGAGCGCCGACATGCACGAGCCGATCGCGAGGAAGCCGCCGGCGAGCATCAGGCTGCCGAGGTAGGCGGCGAGGATCGCGCCGTTGTCGGGGCGGCCCAGGTAGTTGACCGTGAGCCACAGCGGGAAGGTGAGCGCGAGCGCCAGCGCCGTGAAGATCCACGCCGCGAAGAATTTTCCGAGCACCGCCTCGAGCAGCGTCACCGGCTGCGTCATCAGCAGCTCGATGCTGCCGGACTTGCGCTCCTCGGCCCAGAGCTTCATCGACACGGCCGGGATCAGGAACAGGTACAGCCAGGGATGGAAAGTGAAGAACGGGTCGAGATCCGCCTGGCCGCGCTCGTAGAAGCCGCCGAGGTAGAAGGTGAAGGCGTTCGCCAGCACCAGAAAGATCAGGATGAAGATGTAGGCGAGCGGCGTTGCGAAATAACTCGCAAGCTCGCGGCGCAGGATGATGCCCACGTTGTGCATGTGAACTTCGCGCTCAGGCCGTGATGGTGCGGAACACTTCGTCGAGCCGCCCGGACTCGAGGTGCAGCTCCTGGAGCTTGAGCCCCTGCCGCGCGGCGAGCTCGGCGACCGCCGGCAGGATGTTCGCGCCGTGGCGCGGCAGCGCCGTGAGCCGCGCATCGCGCTCGCTCACCTCGACCTCGGCGACCGCCGGCAGCGCCGCCACTGCACTGCGCGCGGCCGCGAGCTGTGCGCCGGCGGCGGCGAACTGCATCGACACCGCGTTGTGGTAGCGCGAGCGCGCCGCCAGCCCCGCCGGGGTGTCGTCGGCGACGATGCGGCCGCGGGCGATGATGGCCGCGCGCGTGCACACGGCATCGACCTCCTCGAGGATGTGGGTCGAGATCACGATGATCTTGTCGCGCGCCATGTCGTTGATGAGCGTGCGCACCTCGTGCTTCTGGTTGGGATCGAGGCCGTCGGTCGGCTCATCGAGGATCAGTACCGGGGGGTCATGGATGATGGCCTGCGCGAGCCCGACGCGCCGGCGGAAGCCCTTCGACAGCGTGTCGATGGTCTGATTGAGCACCGCCCCGAGCTGCAGGTGCTCGATCACGTGCTTGAGGCGCGCCGCGCGGCGCTCGCCGCTGAGCGCGCGCAGGTCGGCGATGAACGCGAGGAAGCCGCGCACGGTCATCTCGCCGTAGATCGGGGCCCCCTCGGGCAGGTAGCCGAGGCTTGCCTTGGCGAGCAGCGGCTCGGACTCGATGTCGTGACCGCAGATGCTGGCGTGGCCGGAGGTCGGAGTCACGAACCCGGCCAGCATGCGCATGGTGGTGGTCTTGCCCGCGCCGTTCGGTCCGAGGAACCCGAGCACCTCGCCCGGTCCCACCTGGAAAGTCACGTCGTCGACCGCTGTCAGCGACTCATACTTCTTGGTGAGATGTTCCGTTTTGATCATCGCGGTGTGGCTTCTAGAGAGGCGCGGTGCGGAAAAAGTTCCGCAGTTGCTTTGCGGCGCGCGATTGTGACCTGTTGGCGACGGGAAATTCAATGGCCGCGGGCGCGCGGGTTAAGACGATAGATTTATTATTCAACATCATGAGCTTAAGATGATTAATTCGAGTGAGTTGGATACGCGCGCCGCCCGCGCCGCGCTCACGCGAAACGATGCCGCATGCGCCAGTAGAGGATGCAGAGTGCGCCGCCGGCGAGTCCGCCGAGGTGCGCAAAATGCGCCACGCCCGGCTCGACGCCGCTGACTCCGAAAAAGAGCTCAAGCAAGCCGTAGGCGGTCACAAACAGCCACGCCGGCATCGGAATCACCGCGTACAGGAGGATGCGCTGGCGCGGGAAGTACCAGGCGAAGGCGAGCAGCACGCCGAAGATCCCGCCCGAGGCCCCGATCACCGGAATGAAGCTCCCCGGCGCGCCGCGCACCGCGAGCTGAGTGAGCGCGGCGGTGAGGGCACACACCAGGAAGTAAATCACCAGGCGGCGCCCGCCCCAGTACATCTCGAGTGCGCTGCCGAAAAAGTAGAGCGCCACCATGTTGACGAAGATGTGCAGCACGCTGCCGTGCAGGAACGCGTAGGTCAGGAGCTGCCACGGCTCGAACAGTCCGGAGCCCAGCGGCCACAGGGCGAACAGCCGGATCATGGTGTTGCCGTACGCCTGCTGCACCAGGAATACGGCCACGTTGACCAGGATCAGCAGGCGTGTTGCAGGTGGTAGCGGCGGGAACATCCGCAGAGTGTACCTAAGATGTGCCCGGGCACGGCGCCCGGCGGGTCCGGTCGCCGCGCTGCGCTATCATCCGCTCGTATGACGGAAGCCTTCATCTGCGATGCGGTGCGCACCCCGATCGGGCGCTACGGCGGGGTGCTCGCGACGGTGCGTACCGACGATCTGGCCGCGCTGCCGATCGCGGCTCTCCTGAGACGCAACTCCAGGCTCAATCCCGCGGCGGTGGACGACGTGCTGCTCGGGTGCGCCAATCAGGCGGGGGAGGACAACCGCAACGTCGCACGCATGGCGGTGCTGCTCGCAGGCCTGCCGGAGTTGGTGTCGGGCGCCACCGTCAATCGACTATGCGGCTCGGGGCTGGACGCCGTGGCGATGGCGGCACGCGCGATCCGCACGGGCGACGCGCAGCTCGTGATTGCGGGGGGCGTCGAGTCCATGTCGCGCGCGCCGTTCGTGACACCTAAGGCCGAGACCGCCTTCAGCCGCAGCGCGGAGGTTTACGACACCACGATCGGCTGGCGGTTCGTCAACCCGCGCCTGCGCGAGCAATACGGCATCGACTCGATGCCGGAGACCGGTGAGAACGTCGCGGCACAGTTCGGCGTGTCGCGAGCGGACCAGGACCGGTTCGCGCTGCGCAGCCAGCAGCGCACCGCGGCGGCGTACGCCCGCGGCTTTTTCGCCGCCGAGCTCATGCCGGTCGAGATCCCGCAGCGCAAGGGCGCGCCACTCGTGGTGGCGCGCGACGAGCATCCGCGGCCCGAGACGACACTGGCCCAGCTCGCGGCGCTTCCGACACCGTTTCGCGCCAACGGCACGGTCACCGCCGGCAACGCCTCCGGCATCAACGACGGCGCCTGTGCGCTGATACTCGCCTCGGAGCAGGCCGCGCAGCGCCACGGGCTCACCCCGCGCGCCCGGGTGCTCGCGGCCGCCACCGCCGGAGTCGCACCGCGCATCATGGGCATGGGGCCGGCGCCGGCCACGCGCAAGGTGCTCGAGCTGGCCCGGCTGACGCTCGCGCAGCTCGATGTGATCGAGCTCAACGAGGCATTTGCCTCGCAGGCACTCGCGGTGCTGCGCGACCTGGGATTGCCGGACGACGCCGCGCACGTAAACTCCAACGGGGGCGCCATCGCGCTCGGACATCCCCTGGGAATGTCCGGCGCGCGTCTCGCAACCACCGCCACGTGCCAGCTGGCCGCGGTGCGCGGCCGTTATGCGCTTTGCACCATGTGCATCGGTGTGGGGCAGGGGATCGCCGTCATCCTCGAGCGGGTGTAGCGCCGCGTGCCCACGGCAGCTGCTCCAGGTCGAGATTGCCGCCGCTCAGCACGATACCGACACGCTTGCCGCGCACGTCGAGACGGCCCGAGTCGACGGCGGCGTAGGGCACCGCCCCGGACGGCTCCACCACGATCTTCATGACCTCCCACAGGCGGCGCATGGCCGCCACGATCGCACTGTCCGGGACAGTGACGATGTCCTCGACGTAGCGGCGGATCTCGGCGAAGGGCTTCTCGCCGAGCGCGCCCCGCAGGCCGTCGGCGATGGTGTCGGGCTCGAGACTCGGGAACAGCCTGCCCGCACGGAATGAGCGCGCCGCATCATCCGCGCCGCTCGGTTCGACACCGATTACGCGGATGCCGGGGCGCAGCGTGTGTGCGGCGACGGCGACGCCCGCAAGCAGCCCGCCACCGCCCACCGGGGTCAGCACCAGGTCGAGGTCCGCCACCTGAGTGAGCAGCTCGGCACCGGTAGTGCCCTGGCCCGCCATCACGTTCAGATCGTTGTAGGGGTGCACCAGCGTTGCGCCGGTCGCGGCGATCACCTCGGCGCAGCCCTGCTCGCGCGCCGCGAGCGTCGGGGCGCAATAGGTGATTGCGGCGCCGTAGCGCTCGACCGCAGCCCGTTTTGCGGTCGGGGTACTGTCGGGCATGACGATGTGTGCGGCGATGCCGCGCAGGCGGGCGGCGCGCGCCAGCGCCCCCGCGTGGTTGCCCGAGGAATGGGTCGCGACGCCGCGGTTTGCTGCGGCGTCGGTCAGGCTGAACACCGCGTTGCAGGCGCCGCGTGCCTTGAATGCGCCGCCCTTCTGAAAGTTCTCACACTTGAAATACAGCCGCGCCCCGCTGGCGGCGTCCAGCGTCGAGCTGCTGAGCACGGGCGTCAGGTTGATCTTGTCAGCGATCCGCGCGTGCGCTTCCTGGATCAGGCTCCAGGTGAGCCCCGGGGATTGGCTGCTGCGCATGGCGCCGGCAGCATGGCGAGGCCTCTAGGGGCCGTCAAGGCGCGCCAGCGCCACCGCCGCGTTGACCGGCGGCGGATCGGCACCGGACGCCGCGCCGCCGCTGTCGCGCAGCAGCGCGGCGAGGCGTGGCGCCGTGAGATGTGCCGGCGATGCTGACATGAGCAGTGCCACGACCCCGCTCAGCTCCGCCGCCGCGACCGAGCTCCCGGACTCGAAGTCGTAATCGCCTTTCGGGCGGAGTGTCAGCACGCGCACGGCCGGTGCCGGCAGCGCCCCAGGCGGCAGCACGCCCTCGCTCCCGGCGGCGGCGAGCACACCGGCGACGGCGGTCGGAAAGCCGCTCTCGCCGGCCGCACTCGCACCGACGAAGACCACGCCGCGCTTCAGGCCCACCTGGACAAGCGCATCGAGGAGCGCGTCGTCGGGTCCGCCCAGGCTCAGGTTGATGAGCGGTGCGCCGGATTCGAGCGCGGCCGCGAGCGCCTGCGCGAGCGTGAAAGTGTTGCAGGCGGCGGCATCCTCGTCGGGCTTGAGCTGCCAGCAGGCCTCGTACACCAGGAGCCGCGCGCGCGGTGCGATACCGACGATGCCGAGGTGGTTGTTGGCGACCGCCGCGATGATCCCGGCCATCGCCGTACCGTGACGCAGCAGCCGTGCATCCCGATGTGCGGGCGTCAGGAACGAGCGCGTCCCGAGAATCTGGCCGCGCAGATCCGGATGCTGCGAGTCGACTCCGGTATCGATGAGCGCGATGCGGACGCCCGCGCCCTGCGCGCGCCGGTGCGCGGCCGGGATGCCGAGCGTGCGCAGGTTGGTCTGCAGGTCGTAGAGCGGATCGTTGTAGGGCGCGGCCGCGGGAGCGGCGCCCTCGGCCGTCAGGGTATGGAACTCGTGGAGAGGCTCGGCAACGACAACCTGCGGCTCGTGCGCGAGCGCCGCCAGCACTTCGGGGGCAGAGCGGCCGCCTTTGATCTCGTAGACCACGCAATGCATGGCCAGCGCGCGGATCGGCCAGCTCGCGACCTGCCGCAGCGTGTACCGAGCCGCCACGCGTCGCGCCTCGAGCTGCGCATCCTGCGCCACGCGATAACCGCCGCCTGCGTAGCGCCGCCCGGTCGTGCCGGCCGGACCCGGCGCCTGCTGCGGCTGGTTGGCGAATGCGACTACGATTCTCGGAGCTGAACGCACGGCGGCAGGCGCCGATGGCGGTACTCCCGCCCGGACCGCGGTCGCGGCCACCAGCGCCAGCAGACAGGCGCAAGCCGGCGTGCGCATCAGGGCTCCGGCTGCGGCGCCACCCAGCGCACGCGCGGGTCAGTGCGCAGGCGGGCCGCGAGCGTACGCGCCTCGGCGAGACCCGGGTCGCGGGCCAGCGGCACTACGCCATACACACCTGTGGCATCCGGCCCGGTGACCACGCGCCCACCGGCTGCCTGGAGCAGCTGCCCGACGTCGGCTGCCCCGAGCGCCGGTGCGAAGGCGACGTGCACGACCTGCGAAACGACTGCCGTCGTGTCGGTATGAGTCGAGTAGCGCGGCAGCGACCAGCGGTAAAGATCAGTGCCGAGCGTGGCGATCGCGACGGCCAGGACGAAAGTCGCCGCCCAGGCGAGTCCCGGCGGCCGCCATGCCGAGCGCCAGTACCGCGAGCGTGCCGTCGGGGCCGGTGCGGGCTGCGGACGGGGCTCCGCGGCGGCGCCGTCGATGCGTTCGAGGAGCTTGCGGAACGATGGACCGGGCGCGTACACGATGCGCTCGGGCTCGGTGAGGGCCGCACGAATCCGCCGCTGCTGCTCGAGCTCGCGCGTGCACGCATCGCAGGCGCGCACGTGCTGCTCGATGCGGGACCGCTCGCTCGCATCCAGCCGGCCGTTCACCAGCCACGGCAGCAGCATCCAGGATTCCTCGTGAGAGCAGTAGGCACTGGCGGTCATGACTCATCGGTCTCCTGTGCGGGCCGGGCCGCCGCGGCGAGCGGCTTGCCGGACAATTCCGGCAGCAGCTTCTGCAGCTTGGCGCGGGCATGAAACAGTCGCGTTTTTACCGTATTCACCGGGCAACCCATGATCAGGGCGATCTCCTCGCACGAGTAGCCGAGCTCGTAACACAGCTCGACCGCCATGCGCTGCTCGATCGGCAATCGCCCGAGCGCGTGGCCGAGCCAGTCGCGCAGCTCCGCAACCCTTACCGGCTCGTCGGCCGCGGGCAGGGCCACCGGCCCCTCGAGGCGCTCCCGGGCCCGCGTGCGCGCCGCGGAGCGGAACGCGTTGCGCGCCTTGCGGTAAGCGATGCCCATGATCCAGGTCGAGGGTTGCGAATCGCCGCGAAAGTCCCGTGCGCGGCGCCACACCACCCACAAGGTATCGTTGATGATCTCCTCGGCCAGGTCGTAGCGGTGCGTCAGTCGCGCGAGAAACCGCGCCAGGCGGCGGTGATACAGGTTGTAGAGCTCTTCGAAGGCGCGCCGGTCCTGCCGGGCGACGCGCGCGATGAGCTCGCTTTCGCGCGCCGGACCCGCTCCATTGCGCAACCCCGTCTCCGGCAGACTGCTTTCGCTCAAGCTCGTGGCCATCGATACTCCGCCCTCATGCGGTAAGTGTCTGGGGCCATACGGGCGGTTCAAGCAGGCGGACTATGGGCGCCGCCCCGCATGCGGTCAAAACTGCCAGCTCAGGGTGCCGGCGAGGCGGTGGTTGGCGAGCGGATAGGGGAAGAGCTGGTTCGCCGCAGGCTGCACCACGAAGTACCCTACATCGATCCGCCAGCGGTGCCACTCGTACGCCAGGCCCGCGTTCCCGTAAGCGTAACCGCACGCGTTCAGGCCCTCAGCGTCGCGGGCGCTCGCGTAGTAGTAGCCGACTCCGGCGGTGGCGTACAGCGCTCCCGTGATCAGCCACTGCGCGGAGCTGTCGGCCACAAAGGCGGCGCTGCGCCCCACGCGGTGGTAGACATAAGTCTCCTGGCCCGGGGGCTGGTAGGTGCCGTAACGGGCGGCGCTCGGGATCGCGGTCAGGGAGAATGTCCACAAGTCGAGCCAGGAGAACGCGGCGGCGATCTCCTGGTAGTCGTCCGCGGCCTGTTGGGACCCGCCGAGCAGGTGATCGGCACGCCCCGACAGCGTCGCCGTCCAGTCGGCATCGAGCGCCACGCGCTGACCGACGTACAGCTGCACCTCACCGGCGGCTCCCGGCTCGAGGTTGCGGTCGCGGGTGGATGCCCAGAGGCCCGCGAACAGGCCGCCGGCGGTGCTCGCGTGCAGATCCGCCTGCAACGCCCCGCGCCCGTCGCTCTCGGAGACGCCGTGGTAGATGTAATCGCTGGTGAGCGCCAGGTTGCCGCCCACCATGGAGCTGTCCTCCTGGCAGGGCGCGCGCTCCGGCGCGCCGGCCAGCGCAAGCAGTGCCAGCGCGCAGAGGGCTCGGATTGCCGGCTTGCCGGGGTGGGAGACCGTCATATACTCGAGCTTGTACGGACACGGACGGCAGCGACGGCCGCTGCCTGGGGCGCATTGTTGCAAACCTCGAGGGCGCTGCGCGATCCGATCATGGCTGCGACGGTCAACGTTCCAGAAGGCGGCGAGGCAGACATGCCCGGCAGCGAGCCGGGGTTGCAGCCGCCTGCGCTCGGGGAGGCGGTCAGCGCCGAGCTGGCCGTGGAGCGCTGGCAGCGCGGTGCTGTCACCCGCACCAGCGACTTCGTCGCGGAGGAGGTGCCGGTGGCGCTCGTCTATCACGACGTGCCGCACGTGGTGATGCTGGCGACTCCGGCGAACCTGGAGGACTACGCGGTGGGGTTCACGCTGAGTGAGGCGCTCGTGGCCGGCACCGACGAGATCCGCGGCGTGACGGTGACGCGGGGTACCGGCTCCGTCGACGTGCACATCACGGTCGCATGGGAGCGCTTCACGCAACTGCTGCAGCGGCGGCGCAATCTCACCGGGCGCACCGGCTGCGGCCTGTGCGGCGCGGAGACGGCGGCGGATGCTATCCGCGAGACCGCCCCGGTGCCGGCGGGCGTGCCGGTGACGGTCGATCAGCTGCATGCTGCCATCGAGCAGATCGCACCGCTGCAGGTCATCAACGCGCGCACCGGCAGCGTGCACGCGGCCGCCTGGGTGGTACCGGGCGCGGGCATCCAGGTGGTGCGCGAGGACGTCGGCCGGCACAACGCGCTCGACAAGACGATTGGCGCGCTGGCGCGCGCGCGCGCCGACTTCGGCTCCGGATTCATGCTGATGACCAGCCGGGCGAGCTACGAGCTGGTGCAGAAATGCGCCACTGTCGGCATTCCGTTCCTGGTGGCGATGTCGGCGCCGACTGCGTTCGCCGTGCGACTCGCGCAGCGCGCCGGCATCACGCTGGTGGCATTCGCGCGGCGCGACAAGCACGTGGTGTACGCGCACCCGCAGCGACTCAAGTGAGCCGGGGGCAGGGGGGGACGGCAGCCGGCCGCCGCCCGGGAGCCGCGCTGGTCTGCGGCTCGGTCGCGTACGACACCATCATGGTGTTCCGCGACCGCTTCGCCAACCACATCCTGCCCGACAAGATCCACATGCTGAACGTCGCGTTCCTGGTGCCGGAGCTGCGGCGCGAATTCGGCGGTTGCGCCGGCAACATCGCCTATAACCTCAAGCTCCTCGGCGATCTCGCTTACCCGATGGCCACGGTGGGACGCGATTTTGCCGCGTACCGCGAATGGCTGCGCGACAGCGGCGTGCCCTGCGACTACATCCGCGTGATCGACTCCGAGCTCACCGCCCAGGCCTTCATTACCACCGATCTCGACGACAACCAGATCACGGCGTTCCATCCCGGCGCGATGCAGCACTCGCACGCCAACAGCGTGGGCGACGCCGGCGGGATCGCGGTCGGCATCGTCGCCCCCGACGGTCGCGAGGGCATGATTCGCCATGCCGCGCAGTTCGCCGCGGCGCGCATCCCCTTCATCTTCGATCCGGGACAGGGGCTGCCGATGTTCGGCGCGGCGGAGCTCGAACAGTTCGTCACCGCGGCCAGCTGGGTCACGGTCAACGAGTACGAGTGGCAGCTCATGCGACAGAAGACCGGCTGGACGTCGCAGGAGCTCACGCAGCGCGTCGAGGCGCTGATCGTGACGCACGGTGCTGCCGGCTCGACCATTCATACGCGCGACGCCGAGCTCGCGATCCCGGCGGTCCCGGCGCGCGCGGTGGTCGACCCGACCGGCTGCGGCGACGCCTACCGCGCCGGCCTCATCCACGGCCTGCTGCACGGCCTCGACTGGCGTGCCACCGGACATATTGCCGCGCTCATGGGCGCCATCAAGATCGAAGCGCGCGGCACGCAGAATCACCGCTTTACGCCGCCAGAGTTCGCCGCGCGGCTGGCGGCGGCGTTCCCCCGGGACCTGGGTTAAACTCCGACCCTTGGCACCCTCTTTGTAAGCTTTTGCGGCACGCACCCGCCGCCGGGAATCTGCGCGACATGGCTAACGACTTTCTCTTCACCTCCGAATCCGTCTCCGAAGGCCACCCGGATAAGATCGCCGACCAGATATCGGATGTGATGCTGGATGCGATCCTCAGGGAAGACCCGCGCGGGCGCGTCGCGTGCGAGACGCTCGTCAAGACCGGGGTCGTGATCGTCGCCGGCGAGATTACGACCACGGCGTGGGTGGACGTGGAAGCGCTGGTGCGCAAGACGGTGCTCGACATCGGCTATAACTCCTCGGACATGGGCTTCGACGGCGCGAGCTGCGGCGTCCTCAACATCATCGGCAAGCAGTCGCCCGACATCGCCCAGGGGGTCGACCGCAAGGACGAGCGCCGCCAGGGCGCCGGCGATCAGGGGCTGATGTTCGGCTACGCCACCAACGAGACCGACGTGCTGATGCCGGCGCCGATCACGCTGGCGCACCGCCTGGTCAAGCGCCAGGCGCAGGTGCGCAAGGGCGGCAAGCTCCCGTGGCTGCGCCCGGACGCCAAGAGCCAGGTGACGCTGCGCTACGAGGACGACAAGCCTGTGGGGCTCGAGGCCGTGGTGCTTTCCACGCAGCACAGCCCGGACGTCTCGACCAAGGCGCTGCGCGAGGCGGTGATGGAGGAGATCCTCAAACCCGTGCTGCCGGTCAAGTGGGTGGACAAACGCACCAAGTTCCACATCAATCCGACGGGGCGCTTCGTGGTCGGCGGCCCGGTCGGGGACTGCGGCGTCACCGGACGCAAGATCATCGTCGACACCTACGGCGGCTACGCGCGCCACGGCGGCGGTGCGTTCTCCGGCAAGGACCCGTCCAAGGTGGACCGCTCGGCGGCCTACGCGGCGCGCTACGTCGCCAAGAACATCGTGGCGGCGGGCCTTGCCGACAGATGCGAGGTGCAGGTGTCCTATGCGATCGGCGTCGCCGAGCCGACCTCGATCATGATCGAGACTTTCGGCACCGGCCGCCTGTCGCGCGAGCGGCTCACCGAGCTCGTCCGCAAGCACTTCGACCTGACACCATACGGGCTGCGCGAGATGCTCGACCTGCTGCGCCCCATCTACCAGAAGACCGCGACCTACGGGCACTTCGGCCGCAGCGAGCCGGAGTTCACCTGGGAACGTACCGATCGTGCCCAGGCACTCGCCGACGAGGCCCGGAGCGTGCGCGCCGCGTAAAGCGACTCAAGCCGCGATTGCGGCAACCACGCCGCCGAGGGGCGCTGCGACGGGCGGGTGCGAGGGCACCTTAAAAAGGCCCGCCAGGCTCGGCGGTGCTCAGGTCATCATACGGCGCTCGCTTGACCAATCGGAGTATCGAGCATGAACGCCACGTTGAAATCTGACGCCAAGGCTGCCGACTACCGGGTCGCGGACCTCGGGCTCGCCGACTGGGGCCGCAAGGAGATCGCGATCGCCGAGACCGAGATGCCGGGTCTCATGGCGATTCGCGAGGAATATGCGCGCAGCCGGCCGCTGAGCGGCGCGCGCATTGCCGGCTCGCTCCACATGACGATCCAGACCGCGGTGCTGATCGAGACGCTGCAGGCGCTCGGCGCCGAGGTGCGCTGGGCCTCGTGCAACATCTTCTCCACCCAGGATCATGCGGCCGCGGCCATCGCCGTGCGCGGCACCGCGGTGTTCGCCTGGAAGGGCGAATCGCTCGCCGATTACTGGGAATACACCCACCGCATCTTCGAATGGCCCGACGGCGGCTATGCCAACATGATCCTCGACGACGGCGGCGATGCGACACTGCTGCTGCACCTCGGGGTACGCGCCGAGAGCGACCCGGAGGCGACCCGTGCACCGGGCAACGAGGAGGAGACCGCGCTGTTCGCCGCGATCCGCGCGCACCTCAAGGCGGATCCGCACTGGTACTCGAGGCGCATCGCGCACGTCAAGGGCGTCACCGAGGAGACCACCACCGGCGTGAAGCGTCTCTACCAGATGGCGCAGGAGGGCAAGCTCGCCTTCCCGGCGATCAACGTCAACGACTCGGTGACCAAGAGCAAGTTCGACAACCTGTACGGCTGCCGCGAGTCGCTGGTGGACGCCATCAAGCGCGCGACCGATGTCATGATCGCGGGCAAGGTGGCGGTCGTGTGCGGGTACGGCGACGTCGGCAAGGGCTGTGCGCAGGCGCTGCGGGCACTCTCCGCCCAGGTATGGGTGACGGAGATCGACCCGATCTGCGCGCTGCAGGCGGCGATGGAAGGCTACCGCGTGACGACCATGGAGTACGCGGCCGACAAGGCCGACATCTTCGTGACCGCGACCGGCAACTTCCACGTCATCGGCCACGAGCACATGGTGCGCATGAAGCACAATGCGATCGTGTGCAACATCGGCCACTTCGACAGCGAGATCGATGTCGCGAGCCTGAAGCGCTACCAGTGGGACAACATCAAGCCGCAGGTCGATCACGTGATCCTGCCCGACGGCCGGCGGCTGATACTGCTCGCCGAGGGGCGGCTGGTGAACCTAGGCTGCGGCACCGGGCACCCGAGCTACGTGATGAGCTCGAGCTTCGCCAACCAGACCATCGCGCAGGTGGAGCTGTTCACCCGCACGGCCGAATACCCGATCGGCGTGCACGTGCTGCCCAAACACCTCGATGAGAAGGTGGCGCGGCTGCAGCTGCGCAAGCTCGGCGTCGAGCTCACACAGCTCACCGACGCCCAGGCGCGCTACATCGGCGTCGACAAGGCCGGGCCCTACAAGCCCGACCACTACCGCTACTGATGGCTGCCGCCTCCGGAGCAGGCGGCGTCGCGGCGCAGGCCGCGCCCCCGGCAGTGCGCACCGCCGGGGGCGCGGTGCTTCTCGACGGCAAGGCCGTGGCTGCACACGTGCGCACGGAAGTCGCGCAACGCGCGCAGACCTTCACCGCCCGGCACGGCCGCCGGCCGGGGCTGGCCGTCGTGCAGGTGGGGGAGCACCCGGCTTCCAGCGTCTATGTGCGCAACAAGCGCCGTTCCTCGCTCGAAGCCGGCATCGAGTCGTTCGCACACGATCTGCCCGCGAGTGCCGGCGAGGCGCAGATCCTGGCGCTGGTCGATGCGCTCAATCGCGATACGCGGGTCGACGGCATCCTGGTGCAGCTGCCGCTGCCGGCCGGCGTCGATGCTAACCGCGTGATGGACGCCGTCGACCCGGCCAAGGACGTCGACGGTTTTCACCCGGTGAACACGGGGCTGCTGGCGCAGAAGCGCCCACGGCTGCGCCCGTGCACCCCGTACGGCGTCATCCGGCTGGCCCAGGAATACGGCATCCCGCTCACCGGCGCGCGCGCGACCGTGGTCGGCGCTTCCAACATCGTGGGCCGGCCGATGGCGCTCGAGCTGCTGCTGGCGCGCGCGACCGTGACCGTATGTCATACCGGCACGCGCGAGTTGCGTACCGAGGTCGAGCGTGCCGAGGTGCTGGTCGCGGCCGTCGGCAAAGCCGGGTTCATTCCCGGGGAGTGGATCCGGCCGGGCGCCGCCGTTTTCGACGTCGGTATCAACCGCACGCCGCAGGGAAACCTGGTAGGGGATGTGGGGTTCGAGCGTGCCGCCGAGCGCGCCGGCTGGATAACCCCGGTGCCGGGGGGCCTGGGCCCCATGACCATCGCGATGCTGCTTTCCAACACGCTGGATGCCGCACTGCTGCGGGCCGGCGGCAGCGGCTGAGGTCCGTCTTGCCGGCAAACCGGGAATAAAATCCGCACGCCTGCAGTTGTCTACCGCAGGCGACAACATGTCATAAATCTGTTTGTGTGGCGCTCCGTTGCGCCGCGGCTGCCGCTCGGCTTCCCAAGCCGGCGCGACGGCTACAACCTGCTGCACTGGAGCTCAATTCCGGGTCATGCCGGACGTCAACAGCGACGAGCTGCAGCGCTTTCGCTCGGCATTCATGAGGCGCAGCGAGTTGTAAGCGCTGCGACTCGGCGCGGCTCGGGCCGCGA
The DNA here is from genome assembly GCA_963844595.1 of uncultured Gammaproteobacteria bacterium. GTDB lineage: Bacteria > Pseudomonadota > Gammaproteobacteria > Steroidobacterales > Steroidobacteraceae > 13-2-20CM-66-19. Next base: position 110,014 of record CAWJOW010000005.1, on the reverse strand, counting down.
AGGTTACGAGTTGGGGCATCGTGACTTCCAACATGTTACAGATCGTTGTTGTCGGCGATTGTCGTATGGCCGTCTCGTGTCATCTCGGTGTATGATTCAGGGTCTGGCCCGGGTTTGGGTGACATGGAGAACGTGTGATGGCAAGACGTCCACCGAACGATGGCGCATCCTGGAGCGCGCGTGAACTTAAGACTCTCAGGGCTCTCGCTAAAGCGGGAACTCCGACCGGGCAGGTGGCGAAGAAGCTCGGACGCACGGCCGCCGCGGTTCAGCAGAAGGCGATGCGCGCCGGAATCTCGTTCCGGGCGGCGAAGCGCTCCGGGGCCCGGAGAAAGAAGTAGCGCAGAGCATTGACGGTTTTCCGATGAGCGGCCGCCTCAGGCTGCGCAGCGTGGGCGCTGCCGCGCTGGCTGCGCTGCTCGCGTGTGCGGCATCGAGCGCAGCGGCGGCACAGGCGCCGCGGCCGGCAGCGCTCAAGATCGGCATCATCGGCACGGGCCACATCGGCGGCACGCTGGCGCGGCTCTGGGTCGCCTCGGGTCACCAGGTGCTGATGTCCTCGCGCCATCCGGATGAGCTCCGGGGTCTCGCGCAGCAGCTTGGCCCGCGAGCCGCCGTCGGGACGCCGCGCGAGGCGGCGCTGTTTGGCGACGTCGTGTTGATTTCCGTGCCGTACGGTGCGGAGCCCCAGATCGGACGCGACCTCAAGGCGGAGCTCGCCGGCAAGATCGTGCTCGACACCGGCAATCCGTATCCGCAGCGCGATGGTCCGATGGCGGTCGAGGCGCGTCGCGAGGGCACGGGAGTGGCTTCCGCGCGCTTCCTGCCGGGCGTGCGCCTGGTGCGCGCGTTCAATGCGATCAACTCCGGGGACCTGGGGAGCGAAGCGCACCGCAAGGGCGGGCTCTACGCGATACCTATCGCCGGCGACGACGCGCAGGCGCTCGAGGTCGCCGGGCAGCTCGTCAGGGATGCCGGCTTCGAGCCGGTGGTCGTGGGTCCGCTGTCGCGCGCGCGCGACTTCGACGTCGGGACAAGGGTCTACACGGAGCTGATGACCGCGCCGCAGTTGCGCGCGGCGCTGGGACTCGCGGCGCCTGCGGGCGGGAAGTGACCCGGGGTAAGCGCACCGGAAGAGGCGCGGACTCAAACCCGAACGTGCTTTAAATGTGCCCGCGCGTTTAAATCTGGGCCATTCGGGAGTCGCGCCTGCCGGTGCGAGTCTAAGTATCGTGCAGCCGTGCTGAACGTGCCGTGAATGGCGCGCGCTCACGAGGCGCGTGTGAGGGAGCGGCGCCTCTCCCTGAAGGGTGACTCGCTAGCCGCGCAGGCGTGCGCGCAGCCGCCCGATGGCGGCGGTCTTGAGCCCGATCCTGGCCAGATAGGCACGCACGCCGCCGGCGCGGGCGAGAAACTCGAGCATGTTGTAGGCGCCCTCCGGCGGGCAGCGCAGCGCTTCCAGAATGCGCGCGGAATCCGCTTGCGAGTAGCGTCGCAGGTATTCCGCGGCCAGATTGTCGCTGCTCTGCGCGTAGTCGGCGGCGATCGCCGCCGGCTCGACGTCGGCCACCGCGAGCAGCAGCGCCGCCACCAGACCGGTGCGGTCCTTGCCGGCCACGCAGTGAAACAGCAGCGGACCGGGTCCGGCATCCGCGATCACCTCGAGCACGTGGCGCAGCTCGACGCGCGCGTGCTCGAGCACCGCGCATTTCCACAGCTCCTTGGCGACGTCGCGGCTTCGCAGGCGCCACTCGTCCTCGGTGCCGGTCAGGAGCGAGACGCGCTCGTAGCGCAGCCGGGGGAGCGCCGCGGGCAACAAGCCGGGATAGGCGCTCGCCTCCTCGGGCCAGCGCAGATCGAGGATGGTCTCGACACCATAGTCGGCGAGCGCACGCACGCCCGCCAGGGTCAGCTGCGCCAGATCGTCGGAGCGCAGCAGCGAGCGCCGGCGCGTCTCCCCGTCGTCGACGGTCGGCAGGCCGCCGAGATCGCGCGCATTGCGAAGCTCCGGGAAATCGACACGGCGGTCGGATTCGACCATCAGGCGCGGGTCGCGCGCTGCTGGCTGACCGCAACGCCGGCGAGAATCAGCATTCCGGCAAGCGCCATGGTGGGGGTGAGCGGCTCGCCCAGCAGCAGCCAGGCCCAGATGACGCCGAAGAGCGGGATGAGGTAGGTGACGGTCGAGGCACGCGCGGCACCGACCCGGGCGATCAGGCGGTAGTAGAGAACGAAGGCGGTCCCGGTGCAGAGCGTGCCGAGCAGGACCGCCGAAACCCACGAGGCCACGCCGATGCTGTGCGCCGGCCAGTTATAAGCGGCGAGCGGCGCAAGCAGCACCGCGCCTGCGATCAGCGTGGCGGCAGCCACGGCCGCCGGCGGATAGGATGTCAGGTGGCGGCGCACCAGGTTGACACCGAAGCCATAGAGCAGCGCCGCCGCGGTTCCCGCGAGCGCCGCCTGCCAGATGCCGCTGCCCGCGGTGCGGCCGCTCGCCAGCACCGCGACGCCGCCAAAGCCCGCGATCAGGCCGATGAGGCGGCGCGCGCCGATCCGCTCCCCGTAGAAGAGGAAGGCTACGAGCGCGGTGAACATCACGGTCATGGCGTTGGTGATGGCGCCGATGCCGGCCGGCGCACGCTCTGCGCCCCACGCGAACAGCGCGAACGGGGTGACTGAGTTGACGGCGGCTATGCCGGCGATCTTGAGCCACAGCGCCGGCGTGAACTGCGCGCGCGCCTGCCAAAGGAAGGGCGTCAGGACCAGCGCGCCGAGCAGCAACCGAGCTTCCACCAGCGGCAGCGGCCCGAAATCCGACGCCGCGACCCGCATGAAGAGAAAGGAGCCGCCCCAGATCGCTCCGAGCAAGCCGAGCTCGACCGGCGTGCGCCACGCAGCGCTCAGGGCACGAGAGGGCGCGGCGGCCGGGCTCTCGGGCGGGGTGCGGCCGGCGGGATTGACCGCGGTGCAGTCTCGGCTGGACATGGCGCAGTATGGACTCAGTGATCGTGGGCGCGGTTAGAGGAGCGTGACGAAACTGCCGCCTGCGGGCCACCCGGAACTTGCGGCGCGACCCCCGGGTATGCTCACGCGAGTGCCTGGGCGATGTCCTCGAGCAGATCGTCGGTCGACTCGATGCCGACCGACAGCCGCAGCAGCCCCTCGCCGATGCCGAGCTGCTGGCGCTCCGCGGGCGTCAGCCCCGCGTGCGAGGTAGTCGCCGGTCGTGTGAGAAGCGTATGCACGCCGCCGAGGCTCGGCGCCACGGCCGGGATGCGCACGCGCCGGCAGAACTCCTCGGCGCGGGCCGCGCCGCCCTCGAGCTCGAAGCTGAGCACGCCGCCGAAGCCGGCAAAAAGGCTGCGCGCCCGCGCGTGCCGCGGGTGGCTTTCGAGCCCGGCATAGTTGACCTGGTCCACCGCCGGGTGCGCCGCGAGGAACCGCGCGATCCTGAGCGCGCTCTCGTTCTGGCAACGCACCCGCAGCGCGAGCGTCATCAGACCGCGATTGAGCAGGAAGGCGGCGTGCGGATCGAGAGAGCCGCCGAGCATGTTCAGCCGGTGGCGGATGCGCTCGACGAGCTCGGCGCGGCCGCAGATCGCGCCCGCAACCAGGTCGGTGTGGCCGTTCAGGTACTTGGTGGCGCTATGCAGGCACAGGTCGAAGCCCGCCTCGATCGGCCGGTAGTTGACCGGGCTTGCGAACGTGTTGTCGATGATCGACACCAGGCCGTGGGCACGCGCGAACTCGACCACGGCCTCGAGGTCGCAGACCTCGAGCAACGGATTGGTCATGGACTCGACATAGATGGCGCGCGTAGTTGGGCGCAGCTGCGCGCGCCACGATGCGGGCGCGTCGGCGTCGATGAAGCTGACGTGCAGGCCGAGCCTGGGGAAATCCCCGACCAGGAAGTCGCGCGTACCGCCGTACAGGCAGCTCTGCGCCAGCAGGTGATCGCCGCCGCTGAGCACCGTGAGGAGCGTGGTGGAGATCGCGGCCATGCCGCTCGCGGTCACGAGCGCCGCCTCGGAGCCCTCGAGCGCCGCGAGCTTGGCATGCAGTGCGAGCTGATTCGGCGTGTTGTTGATCCGCAGATAGCGGACGTCGTCATAGCGACCCTCGCCGGCATACTCGAAGGTCGCCGACTGGAATATTGGCATGCAGACGCTTCCCTGGATGCGCGGCCGCGGCTCCCCTGCGTGCACCACCTTGGTCTCGAAGCGCTCTTCTCGCGAGGACATTTGCAACCCCCTATAGCGTGCGGTGCGCCGGCCCTCCGGGGCGACCGGCCCGCGACTCGATTGTCACGCCGTTATACCAGCGTGTCCTTATATCTTTGTGGAGATGCAGCGGTCGGCGGCCTGACCCAGACTGTGTGCCATTCCGGCCAGCACAGGGCCGCGGCGCGCACCCGTAGCTCTTCATGACACGACCTACCGAACGCTTCACCACACGCGTGGAGGATTACGCACGCTACCGCCCCGGCTACCCGCCCGAAGCCATCGAGCTGCTGCACAACCGCTGTGGACTCAAGGCCGGTGCCGCGGTCGCCGACGTCGGCTCGGGCACCGGTATCCTGACCGAGCTCCTGCTCGACAGTGGGGCGCAGGTCGCCGCGGTCGAGCCCAACGCCGCCATGCGCACTGCCGCCGAGGCGGCGCTTGGCGCCAGGCCGCGGTTTCGCAGCGTGGACGGTAGCGCCGAGGCGACTACGCTTGCGGCCGCAAGCGTCGACCTGTGGGTCGCCGGCCAGGCGTTTCACTGGTTCGACATCGAGCGCGCACACCTCGAGGCGATACGCATCCTCCGGCGGGGAGGCTGGGCGGCGCTGCTGTGGAACGAGCGTCCGACGGAAGCGACCGCGTTTCTCGCCGATTACGAGACTTTGCTGCTCAGCCACTCGGCGGATTACGCCCGCGTCACCGCGAGCCGCGCCGACCCGGTGAGCATGCGGCGCTTCCTCGGGGAATCCATGGAGGGAGCGACCTTCCCCAACCAGCAGATCCTCGATTTCGCCGGCCTCAAGGGCCGGCTGATGTCCTCCTCGTACGCGCCCGAGCCCGGACATCCGCAGCACGAGCCCATGATCGCGGGCCTGCGCGAGGTCTTCTACCGCCATCAGCACGATGGTCGGGTCGTGTTCCCGTACCGGACGCTGGTGTTCTTCGCGCAGCTCAAGCCCTCGGGCTAGCCCCCTCACCACACCCGCACGCGGTCCGCCGGGGCGAGGTACAGCTTCTCTCCGGGCTTCACGTCGAAGGCGGCGTACCAGGCATCGAGGTTGCGCACCGTGTCGGCGCGATACTCGGGCGGCGCGTGGCCGTCGGTCACCAGCCGCTGGCGCAGAGCCGCCTCGCGGATCTTCGTGCGCCACGCCTGCGCGAAGCTCACGAAGAAAAGCTGAGCGGCGCTGAAACCGCCAGCTCCAGGGGCGGCTCTCCCATGCAGCGTCAGGCGCCACGCATCGTAGGACACCGAGAGACCCGCCACGTCCGCGATGTTCTCACTCAGCGTCTGCTCGCCGTTCACGTGCACGTCGGGGAACGGCCGGTAGCCGTCGAATTCCGCGGCGAGGCGCTTGCCGGCCTGCTGGAAGTGCGCGAAGTCGGCCGGCGTCCACCAGTTTTTCAGCCGGCCGCTGGCGTCGAACAGCGCCCCCTGATCGTCGAAGCTGTGGCTGATCTCGTGCCCGATCACCGCGCCGATCGCGCCGTAATCGAGCACCACGTCGCGGTGCGGATCGAAGTAGGGAGGCTGCAGGATCGCGGCGGGGAAGTTCAGGGCGTTCATGGCCGGCAGGTTCACCGCGTTGACTTCCTGCGGCACCATCGCCCACTCGGAGCGGTCGACCGGCTTGCCGAGCTTGGCAAGATTGCGCCGGTACTCGAGCAGCCCGGCGCGCTCGTGGTTGCCGTACGCATCGCTGCGCTCGACCACGAGAGCGGAGTAATCGCGCCACTTGTCGGGATAGCCCACCCCGACCTTGAGGGTCGCGAGCTTGGCTTTGGCCTTGGTGCGCGTCTCCGGCGCCATCCATTCGAGCCGATCGATGCGCGCGCCGAAGGCGGCGACGAGATTGCGCACCATCGCCTGCGCACGCGCTTTATCGGCCGGCGGAAAATAGCGCTCGGCATAGAGCTTGCCGACCGCATCGCCGAGCGCCGAATCGGTGGCATCGATGGCGCGCTTCCAGCGCTCGCGCAGCTGCGGGATGCCCGCGAGCACGCGCCCGTGGAAGTCGAAGTGCTCCTCGACGAAGCCCTTGGGCAGGAACGGCGAGGCGCCCTCGAGGAGGTGGAAGCGCAGGTAGTCCTTCCAGGTGTCCAGCGGCTGGCTCGCGGTCAGCGCCGACAGCCCGGTCACGGCGCTCGGCTGCCAGACCACGAAACTGTCCTGGTCCGCCAGGCCCGCGGCCGCGAAGAACGCCGGCCAGTCGAGACCGGGCGCGCGCGTGCCGAGGTCGCGCCGCTTCCAGTGATTGTTGCCCTTCAGTACCTGCTCGGACTCGGCGCGCGTCCAGTGCACCTGCGCCATGCGGCGCTCGAGCTCGAAGATGCGTGCGGCGCGCGCCCGCGCATCCTTCAAGTGCGCGAGCTCCAGCACGCGGGCGATGTGCGCCTGGTACTTGTCACGTATCGCGGCCATGGGCGCCGACGGATCCAGGTAATACTCCCGGTCGGGCATCACCAGCCCGCCCTGCAGCAGGAACGGCGAGTAGCGGCCAGGATCATCCAGGTCCTGCGCGACCCACAGGCCGAACAGGTTCTCGGTGTGCAGGTTGGTGCTGTTGAGCACGTCGACGTCGGCGCGCAAGGTCGCGCCGAGCGCGTGCGCGAGCCCACGGCGGTCGCGGATGGCGTCGATGGCGGCGAGCTGCGCTGCCAGCGGCTTCAACCCGAGGCTCTCGATGTGCGCCTCGTCCATGAAGGCGGCGTAGTAGTCGCCGATTTTGCGCGCGTCGGTGCCCGATGCCGCATGTGCGGCGGCGTCGCGGATCAGGTCCGCGGTGCGTTTCGTGGTGAGCTCGACCAGCATCGCGCCGCTTCCCCAGGAGCTGCGGTCCGGAGGAATCTCGGTCGTCTTGAGCCACGTGCCGTTGGCATAGCGGAAGAAGTCGTCGCCGGGAGCGACCGAGCGATCGATCCCGCCGACGTCAATCCCGGCCACGGTGCCGGCAGCCGGCGCGCCTGCCGGCGGCGGCGCTGCGGTCGCCTCCGGCCAGAGCGTCGCGGCCCGGGGTGTGTTACCCATACCGGCCATCGTGAGCAGCACGAGGCAGGCGCGCGCCAGCAGGGAGCGATCGGAGCGGTTCATATGTTGTTTTCCTCGAGGGCATTGCTCGCGTGCGTCGCGGGACTCGGAAAGACCCGAAAGTTTACACCAAAGACGCTGTTGAACCGCGGTACCCCGGACCGCATGATTGCGCACGTGGTATCGACAGCGCGCGGGGCACGTGAGCGAGCCAGGCTGTTGCCGGCGCTGCTGGCGCTCACGGCCGTGTGCGTCGCGCCGTGCGCGGTGGCCTGGGGGCCGCAGGGACACCGCACGATAGGCGCGATTGCCGACCGGCTGCTCACGCGCGAGGCGCACGCCGCCGTGGCACAGTTCCTTGCAGGCGACCTCGACAAGTTCGGCAACCCCTCGGGACGCACGACACTCGAAGCCGTCTCGGTGTGGGCGGATGAGATCAGGGGCACGCCCGCCTCGCGCCCGGACTGGCACTACGACAACATACCGGTGTGCGGCACCGAGCCCAGGGCGCGCTACTGCCGCGACGGACAATGCAACAGCGCGCAGCTCGAGCGCCTGATCGGCGTGCTGGCCGACCGCCAGGCCGCGCCGCGCGAGCGCAACGAGGCGCTCAAGTGGGTCGTGCACCTGGTCGGAGACATTCACCAGCCGCTGCACGCTGCGGATAACGCCGACCGCGGCGGCAACGACGTCCAGGTGGCGCTTGCCGGTGTCAGGACGCGCGGCCGCGAGAGCCTGCATCGGGCCTGGGACGGCGAGCTGGTGAGGCTGGCGCTCAACGCCCGGGGCGGACAGCGCCCGCCCGAAGACATCGATGCGCTGGCGCTCGAGGCACGGCGTCTCGCGGCGGATGCGGGCCAGGGAACGCCCGAGAGCTGGGCCTCCGAGTCGAACAACCTGGCGCGCGGCGTCGCCTACCGCTTCCCGGGTTTTGTCTGTGGCCGCGCGCCGCAGGGCATCGTGCTGCTGGATGCCGCCTACCTGCAGAAAGCCCGAAGCGTCGTGCGGAAGCGGCTGCTGCTCGCGGGCGCCCGGCTCGCCAACCTTCTCAACAGGGTCCTGGCGCAGCCATAGGCCTTGCTGCCACGCAGCGCCGGGCGGGGCCGCTGCCGGCGCGGCAGTCGCGTGCTACATTTAAGGACCGTCAAGTCCGAGGAGTCCTGCGTCGTGAGCGCCTGTGACGAGAGCGTGGCCCAAGCGTCCAAGCGGGCCGGCGTCGAAGCCGCGGAGCAGCCCGCGCGCCCGGCCGTGCGGGGCTCGGGCCTTGATCACTGGTTGCTGACCCGCCTGCGGACGCTGCTTGCCGATCCGCCGATCGAGCTCGCGGTGGCGGGCGGCGCGCGCGTCGGGCCCGCGCCGGGCGCGAGCGTCGTGCGCGTGACCTTCGCGAGCCGCGCGACGCTGCTGCGGATCCTGCGCGATCCGGGGCTGCGCTTCGGGGACGCCTACAGCGACGGCCAGGTCACGGTCGAGGGCGACCTCGTGAGCCTGCTCGAGAGCGTGTATCGCGCCGGGGCCGCGTCGGGAACGCGGCAGAAGCCGCTCAAGCGCGTGGCGCAGCTGCTGCATCGCCCGCACGCCAACACGCTCGCCGGCTCGCGCGACAACATTCACCACCACTACGATATGGGCAACCGCTTCTACGAGCTGTGGCTCGGCGCGACCATGGCCTACACCTGCGCCTACTACCCGACGCCCGCGGCGACGCTCGACGAGGCGCAGACCGCGAAGATGGATCACGTCTGCCGCAAGGTGCAGCTCAAGGCCGGCGAGAGCGTGGTCGAAGCCGGCTGCGGCTGGGGCGCGCTGGCGCTGCACATGGCGCGTCGCTACGGCGTGCGAGTGCGCGCCTTCAACATCTCGCACGAGCAGGTCGCGTACGCGCGCGAGCGCGCCGCGCGCGAAGGCCTCGCCGACCGCGTCGAATACGTCGAGGACGACTACCGCAACATCAGCGGGCAGTACGATGCGTTCGTCTCGGTCGGCATGCTCGAGCACGTGGGACCAGCGAACTACGAGACTCTCGGCGGCGTCGTGCATCGCTGTCTCGGCGGCCGCGGTCGCGCGCTGATCCATTCGATCGGGCGCAACTTCCCGGCGCCTCTGCAGCCATGGATCGAAAAGCGCATCTTTCCCGGCGCCTACCCGCCGACGCTCGGGCAGATGACCCGCATCTTCGAGCCCTGGAACTTCTCGATCCTCGACGTCGAGAACCTGCGGCTGCATTACGCGCATACGCTGCGCGACTGGCTGGCGCGCTTCGAGGCCGCCGGTGAGCAGGTGCGCGCCATGTTCGACGAGAAGTTCGTGCGCATGTGGCGGCTGTATCTCGCCGGCTCCATCGCCGGCTTCACCACGGGCACGCTGCAGCTCTTCCAGGTGGTGTTTGCCCCCGGGGAGAGTAACGACGTGCCGATGACCCGGGCGCATCTATACACGCGCTGAGCACCCGGCCGCCATGCGCTCCTGCGACGTACTCATAGTCGGAGGCGGGCCGGCCGGGTCGAGCGCGGCGCGAGCGCTGCGCCGCGCCGGCGCCGACGTGCTGGTGCTCGATCGCGAGCCCTTCCCGCGAGTGAAGCTGTGCGCCGGCTGGATCACGCCGGAGGTGGTGCGTGAGCTCGGGATGGATCCGGAGACGTACCCGCATCGCTTCCTCACCTTTCCACGCCTGCGCGTGCATTACAAGGCGCTCACGCTGCCGGTGCCGTGCGTGCAGCATTCCATCCGCCGCTTCGAGTGGGACGCCTGGCTGCTCGAGCGCAGCGGCGCGCCGGTTGAGCGGCACAACGTGCGCGAGATCGCCCCCGACGGCGACGGCTACGTCGTCGACGGCGCCTACCGCTGCCGTTACCTGATCGGCGCCGGCGGCACGCGCTGTCCGGTGTACCGGAATCTCTTCCGCGAGCTGAACCCGCGCGCGCACGAGCTGCAGATCGTGACGCTCGAGCACGAGATCGAGTACGACTGGCAGGATCCGGACTGCCACCTGTGGTTCTGCGAGCATGACCTGCCGGGCTATTCCTGGTACGTGCCCAAGGAGCAGGGCTGGCTGAACGTCGGCATCGGTGCGATTGCCGCACGCATGCCAAGCGACGGCTTGGGCATCAAGGAACACTGGGCGCAGCTCGCCGAGCGGCTGAGGGGCGGCCTGACGCGTGGCGCGCACTACGATCCGACCGGCTACAGCTACTATCTGCGCGGCCGCGTCGACGTCGTGCGGCGCGACAACGCTTTCATCACCGGGGATGCCGCCGGGCTCGCGACCCGCGACCTGGGCGAGGGCATAGGACCGGCGATTCGCAGCGGCCTGCGTGCGGCGGCGGCGATCGTCGACGGCACACCTTACCGGCTCGACGACGTCACCGGCATGAGTGTCGGCAGCATCGCCCGCAGCATGCTCACGCGTGCAGCGCACACGCTCGGTGCGGTCGGGCGCCCGCGCCGCGCTTCGGGGGGAGGGTCCGTCGATGGCTTACGTCACCGTGATCAATGAGCACCAGCATGTGCAGCAGATCGTCTCCGGACACCACCGCCTGACCGCCGACGAGGCGCTGAGCGCCGGGGGAAGCGATGCAGGCTTCGCGCCGCAGGAACTGCTGCTGGCGAGCCTCGGAGCCGATACCGCGGTGGCGCTGCGCAAGCACGCGGCGCACAACGCCTGGACGCTGGGCAAGATCACGGTAGGTGTGCGCTGGTCGCGCGATCCCGCCACCGGCAAGGATCACATCGAGCGGCGGCTGTCGTTCACCAAACCGCTGACGGCGGCGCAGAAAGCGCAGCTCCTCGAGATTGCCGAGCGCACGACCGTGACCGGCGTGCTGCGCCAGGGCATTGCCATCCAGTCGCTGGTGGTGGACTGAGGTCAGTAGTCGACGGTCACGGTGATCGTGTCGGTAAAGCTGCCGGGCGCGGGATTCTGCAGCGCCGGGATCTGGCCGTACACCGTGGCGGTGAACGACGGCAGCTTTTTGGTGATCGAGCCGGTGTACAGCGTGCTGTTGCCCGTACCGTCTCCCCAGATCTCGGTAAACGCCGCGTTCTGGTAGAGGTTGTAGGTGAATCCGGTGCCGAGTCTGCGCGCGGTAAAGCTGCCGCTCTGACCCGCGCTCAGGCTGACGGTCACCGAGTTGGTGCCCTTAACAGTGGCAGCGCTGCAGTTGACCGTCACGGTGCCCGTCGACTCCAGCGGGGTCGCCGAGAGCAGGTTGTAAGTCCCGAAGCTGACTCCGGTGGCGCTCGCCGTGCAGCTGCCGGTGATGCTCGCGCCGCGGGCGGGCGCGCACAGCAGGCCGCAGAGCGTCAGGATTCCGATCTGCACCAGGCAGAGCCGAGTGTGGCGGTGCGTCATGGCGTGCTCCTGCATGCAATGGTCCCGAGATCCGGCTGCGGCTGGTCGTCGGGCGGGGGCGGCAGGCGGAAGGTGCACTGTCCGCCATTCCAGCGGGCTTCGCCGCTCGTGCCGTGGTCGTAGCCGATGACGTAGGTGAGACCGTCGAGGCCCACCGGGAAGTCCTGGCCCTGGAATCTCACGGTTGCACCGGCGGGTACGGCGCTGCCGTCGGCGCGCTTGAGCTTGAATACCCCCGAGCGCTCGCGCTTCACCGGGAAGCTCACCAGCACGCCGCTGCGATACGGTGGGACGATCTGCACCTGCGGATCGTTTACCGCTGCATCGAGCGGCAGCTGCAGCGGATCGATGCTGAGCCGGTTGACGTCGAAGGAGCGCAGATACGGGACGAGCGCCTGACCGTTGCTGTCGGTCTGGGCGATCGGCTGATTGTCGAGGTACACGGTCACGTTGGGGATTCCACCGACCTCGACCGTGGCGAAACTGTCGGAGATGGTTCGCGCGGCGTGCAGCTCGCCGTCCATGTACGTGAGGCCGCCCGTTGCCGCGAGGTTCTGAGCGCTTTGATCCGCAAAGCGCGCGGCGGTGGCCTGCAGCGTGATCGCGTCGGTCTGCCGCGTGTACTGGGCCTCGTAGCTGCCGTCGGTGCCGGCGGAGAGCAGATAGCCGTCGCCGGCGCCGATCGGCACGGTCTTCTGCAGCGTCTGCACCAGCGCCGCGTTCGGCGTCGTCGGCTGCTCGGTGTCGTAGCGCAGCTGGGTCGTGGTGTTGCGTCGGCTGTCGAGCGGCAGCACGTAGAACACCGACGCGTTGGTGTCGGGAGTGTCGCCGGTGGTGCGGCTCACGGTGGCACTGAGGTTGCCGCGTCCGATGTTCACCTGGTAGGTGAGGGCGAGGGTCTGCTGGCGCGTATCGTCGAAGTTGCGCTGCCCGACGAAGGCGGCCTGGACGCTCCCGGCTCTCCCGAGGCTCCAGCCCAGCTGCGCGATGTTGCGCTCGAGCGGCGGCGGCTCGATGCTGCCGTAGTCACCCGCCTCGCGGAAGCCGGCGCTCGCGTGCTGAGCCTGCAGCAGGAAGCTGAACTGCGCGTCGGCGTGCTGGATGCCGAGCGCCTCATAGGTGCCTGAGCTAGAGAGCTGCGGCGGTCCGCCGAGCACGCCCGCGTTGGCCGGCTGGCCGCCCTCGGCGAGATCGAGCGTGACCACGGCCCAGTGATCGAGCGCCTGCGCGATGTCGATGCCGGCCGCCTGCGGCCCGTCGCGCAGCCATTCGGCGTGAGCCTCGCCGGTGAGCAACTCGGTGAATCCATGCCGCCAGGTTCCGGAGGCGAGCAGCGGACCGTAATCGTCGCTTGCGAGGCCATAGTTCTCGCGCAGCGGACCGACATCGATGTCGAAGAGCGACAGCCCCGACTGCAACATGACGGGCGCCGAATAGAAGGGCACCGACACGACCTGTTCCTGGCCGAGCGCGTTTTTAACGACGATGGTGACATCGCCGGCGCCGTTGAGCGCCGGAACCTGGTTGACGACGAAGGGGCCTGCCGGCACCTGGCTCGAGCCGACCGCCTTGCCGTTGATGAACACATCGACGGTGGAAGGCACGACCGCCGTGCCGGCTGCGGCCAGGAGCGGCGTCGTGACCAGATCCGGCCGGATGGCGTAGTTCGTACCCCACTGCAGTCCGCCGAAGCGCACGGCCTCGGCCCAGGATCCCGGCACGCTGATGTCATCGCCGAGGCGCAGCGTCTCGAGCTCGTCCGGAAAGTCGTGATTGAATGTGGTCTCGAGGCGCACGAAGGTATGGAGGCCGTTGCTCGCGCTCTCGACGGCCGTGTTGTCGAGCATGCCGAGGGGATTGAAGATCCCGAGCTCGGCATAAGCGCTGGCGGCGTCGGCGCCTGCGTACTGGCCGGTCTGTCCGTAGAGCTGGTAATTGAGGAACGCCCCAGTTCCGCTGCGGGAGAGCGGCGGGCGCGGACCGCCGTTGAACTGCACGGCGCTGCTCTCGAAGGCATCCGCCGGCAGCGTGATGTTGACCGCGGCGTGCTGCGTATCGAAGGCGAGTTTTGCGCCGCGGATGCCGGCTACCGGAAGATAACTCCGTCCGTCGGTGACATGCGGCGCGACATGGGGCAGCCTGAGCCGCAGTCGTGTGAAGTCCGCCTCCGCCAGCCAAAGTCCGCCGCTCGCATCGCGCAGTGCCACGACGTCCTCACTCGAGCGCACGCCGTTGATGCGCAGCTCCAGCACCGACTGGCTCCAGCCGGGATCGAGGTTGCCGGCATCGTCGGCGCGGGCCGCCGGACACGATAACGCAAAACATAACGCCAGCAGCGCGACGCAGATGCCGGCTGCGGTAGAGGTTGCTCTCCGCATGACGCATGTGTCTTTTATGAGCCGCCCGGCTCGCTGGTGACGCTGAAGTCGCCAACGTCCGAGTGCCCATCGATAAGCAGGCGCGTGGCCGGCGACACGCCCGGCGCAGCGCGCAGCTCCCAGTGAGCGCTGCCCCCAGGCAGCAGGTAGCGGGCAGTGCCCGCATGCAGCTTCTGCTCGGCGTGGTCGGCGCTCGCGGCATCGAAGTCGAGCACCTGCACGTGGGCGGTGCCGCGATTTTGCGCAGTGATGCGCAGCGTGCCGTCCGGCAGCCAGCTGTGATGCCAGGTGAGGTCCGCGGAGGTACGGAGCGGTGCCGCGACGAACACCGGCAGCGTGATGCGCAACGCCACCTGCAGCTCGTGACTGTCCGGAGCTGGCGGTGGCGGTACTTCGGACAGCACCAGCCGGTAGTCGAGCTCGCGCGCGGGGTCGGGCTTGCGCAGCAGCGCGACGCGCAGCACCTGCTGCCCCTTGGGCGGGATGGTGAACAGCGGCGGTGTCACCAGCAGCTCGTGAGTATCGTCGAGCTCGTCATGATCGTCGTGCTGCGACCAGGTTGCGGGCCGGGCCTGCACCACGACAGGGGAATCTTCCTGGTTGCGCACCGTGACAACCGCCACGGTGGCCTTCGGATTCAACTCGATGCGCACCGGGGCGACCCCGAGGGTGCTTGCCGCGGCCGTTCCGACCGCGACAAGCACACCGGGTAGCAATGCCGTGCTGACCTTCATCGAATCAGTCCCTTACGGACTTAAGCACGGACTCAGTACGTCACGGTCACCGTGATGGTGTCCGAGTACGCGGTCGTGGCTCCCGTCACCGGCGCGGCCTGGTTGGCGGCGCTGTCGGGCAGCTGGCCGAACACCGTCAGGCTCTGCGCGTCGGCTGCAGCCATGCCGGCGCCCGTGCCAGACTCGGTCGCGGAGGTGCCCGTGCCGTCGCCCCACACGATGTTGTGGGCAGCCGTGGTGTACAGGTTGTACTGCAGCGTGCCGCTGCCGCCGCCCTCGGCCATGAGTCGCTGGCCCACCGTGCCGCCCGTGGTCGAGCCGCCATTCAACGCCGCCGTGAATGTAGTGCCGTTGGTGCAGAGCACGGACACGGTGCTTGTGGAGGTGAGCGCCCCGCCGCCCGGCGTGTAGTTGCCGAAGGCGAGATTGGTCGCCGACACCGAGCAGGTCTTGAGCACGTTCGCCGAGACGGTGAAGGTGGTCGTCGTGGTGCTGGGGGCGGCCGAAGCGCCGCCGGCCGCCCCGAGCAGCGCGCCCGTGCTCACAAAAGCAATAAGAACATTACGCATAAGAACTCCCGATCAATGTTTAAGGACAAACTGTTCGCGGCGTCTTTGTCCGCGGTTGCGAACAAGTCTGCCGAGAAGCCCTTCAAAATAGGGGGCATGCGTCGCAGTTCTACCGCGCCGCAAAAGGCCTTCCCGCCAATTTGAGAACCGTTTCTGTCCGGGCCGGAACCGCCCGGAAGGTCCGAGTGAGCCGTATCTCAATCGCCGCCGCGCGAGTGCGGAGCGCGTCACAGGGCGGGCAGACTGCCTCGCGGGCAGGGGGATTGCGCGATTCGGCGCACGCGCTGCTACCATCGGAACTGAAGTCCCGCTTGCGCAATAAAGAAAGGACGCAGCACATGCATTCGAAGCCGCCGCGCCGGACCCGGCGCATCCTGCCGTTCGCAGTCTCTCTCCTCCTCCCGACCTGCCTCGCGCCGCTGATCGCCGCATCCGCGGTCGCTCCTGCAGCAGCTCCCGCAGGTGCCGCGCTGTTCGGCTTTACGGCCGCGGAAGCGCCCGATGAGCGCTCCCTCGAGCAGCGCTTCGATGCACAGCTCGATCCGGCGGAGCTGCGCGCGTGGCTGAAGAATCTCTCTTCGGCAGCGAACAACGTCGGCACGCCCAAAGATCGGGCGAACGCCGAGTTCGAGCGCGACCTGCTGCGCAAGTGGGGCTGGGATGCGCAGATCGAGACCTTCGAGGTGCTGTACCCGACCCTGAAGCAGCACACGCTGGAGCTGACCGCGCCGTCGCACTTCACGGCGAGCCTCAAGGAGCCGCCGGTTCCCGGGGACGAGACCTCTGCGCGCACCGACGGCATGCCGCCCTACAACGTCTACGGCGCCGACGGCGACGTGACGGGCGAGCTCGTCTATCTCAACTACGGCATGCCGAAGGACTACCAGGATCTCGCGCGGCGCGGCATCGACGTGCGCGGCAAGATCGTCATCACCCGCTACGGCGGCGGCTGGCGCGGGCTGAAGCCCAAACTCGCGCAGGAGCACGGCGCCATCGGCTGCATCATCTACTCCGATCCGCACGAGGACGGCTACGCACAGGGCGACGTCTATCCGCAGGGCGGCTGGCGGCCGCCCGAGGGCGTGCAGCGCGGCTCGGTGCTCGATATCACGCAGTACTCGGGCGACCCGCTGACCCCCGGGGTCGGTGCGACCAAAAACGCCAAGCGGTTGGCCATCTCGCAGGCGCCGACAATTCTCAAGATCCCGGTGATCCCGATCTCCTACGCGGACGCGCAGCCGCTGCTTACGGCGCTCGGTGGACCGGTGGCGCCGGCCCGCTGGCGCGGCTCGCTCCCTATCACCTATCACATGGGGCCGGGACCGGCGAAGGTGCACCTGGCGATCAGCTCGGACTGGAGTCTCAAGACTCTCTACGACGTGATCGCGAAGATGCGCGGATCGCAGAATGCGGATGAATGGGTGGTTCGCGGCAATCATCGCGATGGCTGGGTGTACGGTGCCTGGGATCCGCTCTCGGGGCAGGTGGCGCTGCTCGGCGAAGCCAAGGCGATCGGTGCACTCGTGAAGAGCGGCTGGCGGCCGAAGCGCACGCTCGTGTACGCGAGCTGGGACGGCGAGGAGCCGGGGCTTCTGGGCTCGACGGAGTGGGCCGAGACCCACGCGGAGGAGCTCCAGCATCAAGCCGTGCTGTACCTCAACTCCGACACCAACGTGCGCGGCTTTCTCGGCGCCGGCGGCAGTCATTCGCTGCAGCACCTGGTCGACGAGGTCGCCAAGGGCGTGAATGACCCCGAGACCGGGGTCAGCACCGAAGCCCGGCTGCGCGCGCACATGGAGGTCGAGGGCTACGAGCAGGGCGGCGGGGACGAAGCGAGCGCGCAGGAGATGAAGAAGAATGCGAAGCTCGCCGAGGCGGGCGGCGACCTGCCCATCCAGGCGCTCGGCTCGGGCTCTGACTACACGCCGTTCCTCCAGCACCTCGGGCTTGCGGCGCTCGACATCGAGTACCACGGCGAGGCCGACCAGGCGGGCGTCTACCACTCGAGGTACGACACCTTCGAGCATTACGTGCGCTTCGGCGACCCGACCTTCGCCTACGGCGTCGCCGAGGCGGAGACGGTCGGACACATCATCCTGCGCATGGCGGATGCGGATGTGCTGCCGTTGCAGTTCACGGGCTTTGCAGACACGGTCAGCGGCTACCTGGACGAGCTGCGCAAGGCGGTCGATGACAAGCGCAAGAAGACCGCCGAGCTCGACAAGCTGCTCGACGGCAACGCGTTCGGCCTCGTGACCGACCCGACCCGCGTGGTGGCGGCTCCGGAGCGCGAGGTAGCGGTACCGCAGCTGGACTTCACGCCCCTCGAGCAGGCCGTGACACGGTTGAAGAAGAGCGCGGCGGCGTACGATGCGGCGTACGCGCGCCTGACGGGCGGTGAGCTGCAGCTAAGTGCGGCCAAGCGCCGGCAGCTGAATGGACTGCTGCAGGGCATGGAGCAGCGCTTGACGCTCGCACGGGGTCTGCCGGGGCGCGAATGGTACCGGCACTACGTGTACGCGCCCGGGATGCTGACCGGCTACGGTGTCAAGACGCTGCCGGGAGTGCGCGAGGCCATCGACGGCAACCGCTGGGACGAAGCCGCGCGCTACATCCCCATCACCGCGACGGTGCTCGGCAACTACTGCGACGGCATCGACGAGGCGACCGCACTGCTCGGGGTGAAGACCCTAGGTCGCGAATAACTGCCCGGCGATGTCCCGGAACGACTTGAATTCGAGTGCGTTGCCGCTCGGGTCGAGAATGAAGAGCGTCGACTGCTCGCCCGTTGCGCCCTCGAAGCGCGTGCAGGGCTCGATCACCCACTCGACCTCGTGTCTTGCGAGCCGGGCGGCGAGCGCCTCCCAATCCTGCGTCGTGAGGACGACGCCGCAGTGCGGCACCGGCACTCCGTGCCCGTCGACGGCGTTGAAATGCGAGGTGAGGCGCCCGCGAGGGCCGAGCTGCGGGTTCAGATGACAAACGAGCTGGTGTCCGTACAGGTTGAAATCGACCCAGTCGCGCGAGCTCCGGCCCTCAAGGCAGCCGAGCGCCTCCTTGTAGAAGCGCCGCGCCTCCTCGAGGTCCCGCACCTGGAGCGCGACGTGAAAGGGCGTGAGTGCCATGGGCGATATTACTTCACGGCTGCTACGGCGGGCGCAAGCAGCTCATCGACGCGCAGCACGGGATAGAGGTTGTACTGCTCGTCCCAGGAGGGGTAGCGCCGCAGGAAGAACTCGAGGCGTGCCGGCGGGCTCGCGGCGAAGGTCTCGTCCTGCTTCAGTCTGCGGGCGAACTCAGCCTGCACCTCCGGGCTCTGCACGAGCATCTCGCGGGCGACCTGCTCCGCTACGTACGGCTCGAGACTCTCTTTCTGCTCGTAGCAGGCATTGAAGAATCCCCAGGCGCACAGCGAATCCGGCGCCTGCGGCTCGAGCAGATGCATGACGAGGCGTGCGGCCGGCTGCGCGATCGGCACGAACAGGGCGCCGGCGCGGATGCTGCGCGTCTCGCGCTGCCAGCGGCCCTGGAGCGCGAGGCGCATACGGCCCTCGAAGGGAGTTGCGGCGAACTGCGCGTGCGTGGCGCGAAACGCCTCGACCCGCACGCCCTCGCTGGCGGTATGCACCGGGGTGAAGGTGAGGCCATGCAGCGCCAGGCGCTCGCCGACTTCCGCCGCCCACGCCACCGGGACGACGTAACCTCCGAGGGGCGCCTTGACGACCAGCGCGGCGGCAACCTGATCCCGCAGCGGCACGCGCCACGTCTGCTTCACGTTGCGGTCGTAGACCGTGACCGGCGCGCCGGAGACGGCGGATAGCTCGCGCGTGTAGGCGTAGCCGGGGAAGTCGATGAGCGCACCGCCGTGCGCGCCGCCTGTCTCCGTCGCTGCGACGACTCCCGGCTCACGCCACTGCGAGCTGTAGTCGAGCACGACCTCCGCGCCGCCGAGACGCCTGGCCTGCGTGTCCGCCGCGTGCGCCTGCGCGCGCCAGCCGGCGCCGTGCGCGGCGAGGAGCTCGCCGAGAGCCACGATGGTGTCGACCGTGACGCGCACACGGGTCGCGTAGTCCTTCCAGGAATGCGTTTCCACCAGCACCGTGAAGCGGTTGCGCTGCGGGAAATAGCCCGTCGAGAAGCGCGGCGAGTACACGCTGAGCTGAAAGCCCGAGGCCGGATCGTCGGGCGTGACGAAGTCGGGGTAGAAGGGCAGGGGCATCGAGCCGCGCGCGGCGACTTTCGCGATCAGCGCGTCGCGCAGCTCGCGCCCGGCCGTGCACAGGCGCAGATCACCCTGGTTGACCGGCTCGGCCTGCAGCGAGACCTCGGGCTGGAAGTCGGCCCCGTCCGTGACGTGCAGATCCGCGCACACCAGCGGGTCCCAGGCGCGGACGAGTCCGAGGAGCGCGCGCATCTCGGGCGCGTCGGCCTTGGTGTAGTCGCGATTCAGGTTGAGATTCTGCGCCGTGGTGCGCCAGCCGGTCTCCTCGGGGCCGTCCTGGTTCGGACGGTTCCAGCGCCCGAAGCGCTCGTGTCCGTCGACGTTGAACGCCGGCACGAAAAGGATCGCGATGCGCTCGAGCGCGCCGGGGGCCGCAGCGCCGCTGAGGATCTCCCGCAACGCGATGAAACCGGCGTCCTTGCCGTCGCTTTCCCCCGGGTGGATGCCGGCCTGCAGCATGAGGAGCGGGACCTGGCGTGGATCGGCGCGCGAGGCGACGAGCGCCCACATGACGCGGCCCTCGGCCGAGCGCCCGAACTCAAAGCTGCGCACCACCCCCGGCCACGCGGCGGCGAACGCCGCGCAGAGCTGCGCGACCTCGGCGGTACGCCCGGTTTGTCTGAAGCCGGATCGCTCGGCCAGGGTGCTGAGAGTCTGCTCCGGCATCAGCCGGCGGGGTGCTTGCCGCTCCCGGCGAGACGCTGCACCGCTGCGAGCGCCTGCTCGACGTTCTTGTCCGGGGCGACGCCGCCGATCGTCTCGGCGATCCTGCCGTCCGGTGTGACGACGAAAGTCACGCGCTGCGCAAAGGCATGGCCGATCTCGACGCCCCGCACGTCCTTCAACCCCGCGGGTCCCTGCTGGACTTTGAGATCGTAGGACTGCGCAATCTTACCGCCGGCGTCCGAGGCGGTCGGGAACTTGCCCGCGCAGTAGTTGGGGTCTGCGGAAAAGTCGTTGAGGCGCTGAATGCTGTCGAGCGATATACCGATGATGCTGGCGCCGGCGGCAGTGAACTTGTCGTGGTTCACCGCGAACGTGTGCGCCTGGATGTCGCAGCCGTTGGTATAGGCCGACGGATAGAAGTAGACGACCACCGGGCCCTTGGCGAGCGCCTCCTTCAGCGAGAAGGTGAACTCCTTGCCGCCGAACGAAGCCGGTGCGGTGAACTCCGGCGCGGCATCACCCGCCTTGAGCGCCGCCAGTGCGGGCAGCGAGATGACGCCTGCCAACAGCAGACTCAGATGCAGCTTTTTCATACGTTCCCCTGTGACCCAAGCGATTGATCCGATGCGGCCGGTGCCGGCTGCCCCATAGAGCATGCCACGGATCGATGACAAGCGGGCAATCGAGCCAGCCGGCGGCCTCTGCGACAGCGATCACACTTCGGCCCGCACCGCACACGCGTGCCTGCTGCGCATGTGACGTAATCCGTGGAACCACCGGGGTTGCGACCCGTAAGTTGCCAATCCTGGTCGCGGTGCACAGGCGTTCTCCGACCCGGCGTGAGCCGTGGCGTAGACGCCATCGGGAGTTGCTCCGCGGGACTGCACGCCGGAGGACAAGAATGTCCAGGACCACGGAGCCGCGATCGTCTCCCGCGATCGCTCGACATACTGTCGCCGGCAGCCACTGCCGTCGGCGCGCAGCCATCGTGTTCACGTGTCTGCTGCTTGGACACGCGGCCGCAACCGCGTTGGGCGACACGCCCGAGGCAACCTCGACCGGTCAGCTCAAGCAGCTGAGCGTCGAGGATCTCATGAACGTCCAGGTGACGTCCGTCGCCAAGGCGCCGCAGAAGCTGCTGCAGGCCGCGGCCTCGATCCAGGTGATCACGGCGGACGACATACGCCGCTCCGGCGCCACGACCATTCCGGAGGCGCTGCGGCTTGCGGATAACCTGCAAGTCGCACAGGTCAACGCCCACGACTGGGCGATCAGTGCCCGCGGATTCAATGCCGATCTCGCCAACAAGCTCCTGGTCCTGATCGACGGCCGGGTCGTCTACACGCCGCTGTACGGCGGAGTTCTCTGGGACGTGCAGGACTACCTGCTCGCGGACATCGATCGCATCGAGGTCATCAGCGGGCCGGGCGGCACGCTCTGGGGAGCCAACGCCGTCAACGGTGTCATCAACATCGTCACCAAGAGCGCCGCCGACACGCAGGGGGCCTACGCCTTCGCGGGAGGCGGCAACGAGCTCCGCGAGCAGGAAGGCGCCCGCTACGGCGCGACGCTCGCCCCCGACGTCTACCTGCGCGTGTACGGCAAGTACACCGACGACGGCGACGAGCTCACCAGCGCCGGCGCGAACGCCGAGGATGCCTGGCACATGACCCACGGCGGCTTCCGCATGGATGCGCAGCCCTCCGCGGAGAACGGCTTCACGCTGCAGGGCGATGTTTATAACGGCACCGAGGAGGACGGGGCCGCTGACGGCGAGGCGGGCCGCTCCGGCGGCAACGTCCTCGGCCGCTGGACGCACACCGCGCCCGACGGCAGCTCGATGAGTCTGCAGCTCTACTACGACCACACTTATCTGTCGGATCCCGTTGCCGCCAGCCCCGCTGTTCCGCCTTACTACAGCGGCTTTCCGGCGTCGGCGCTCACGGACAACCTCGACGCTTACGACGTGGAATTCCAGTACCACTTCAGGTGGGGCACGCGGCAGACGCTCACCTGGGGGCTCGGCTATCGCCTGACCGATGAAACCGACTACGACCTCTCGCTGGTGCGCTTCTCGCCCCCGGAGCTCGAGCAGGCGCTCTACAGCGGATTTTTGCAGGACGAGATCCTGCTCGCGCGGGACGTCTATCTGACCGTCGGCTCGAAGCTCGAACACAACGACTATACCGGTTACGAGGCGGAGCCGAGCGCACGCCTGCAATGGAACGTCGACCCCGCGCAACTGCTGTGGGCGGCCGTTTCGCGCGCGGTTCGCACGCCCTCGCGCTACGACCACGACCTGGTGACGCCGACCGGCCTCGAGAACGCGCCGCCGCCCTTTCAGTTCCCCACCAACTATCTGCAGGGCAACCCGGATTTCGTCTCCGAGGTACTGATTGCTTACGAAGCGGGCTATCGCGCCACGCTCGGGCCGAACGCGTCGGTTTCGCTCTCCACTTTCTACAACGACTACAACGATCTGCGCAGCATCACTCCTACGCCGACCACGCTGTTCTACCCCTACCCCTATCCGGACGTTTTCGCGAACAACCTGGAAGGCGACACCTACGGGCTCGAGCTGAGCGGCTCATATCAGCTGCTGGACTGGTGGCGGCTGCATGCCGGCTACGATCTGCTGCGCGAGAACATCCACGTCAAACCCGGGACCTTCGACGCCGCCGGGGCGGGCAACGAGACCGCCGATCCGCAGCAGCAGGTTGCGCTGCGCTCGAGCATGGACCTGCCCGCGCAGGTGAGGCTCGACGTCGCGCTGCGCTGGGTGGACGAGCTGCACATGGACAACGGCCCCACCGCCGGGCCCGTCCTGGGAACCGTCCCGAGCTACTTCGGCCTCGACTCGCGGCTCGCCTGGCAGATCAGCCAGCGGCTCGAGCTGGCCGTCGAGGGCCGCAACCTTCTGCACGCCGAGCACATCGAATACGGCTTTCCGTCGCCGAGCCGCGAGGAGATCGGGCGCAGCGTGTTCGCAAAGATTACATGGGGCTTTTGAAATACATCCGCGCGCGGCCGCTGCGACTGCGCTGTGCGCTGGTGCTGCTGATCGCGTGCACTCTGGCGGGCATCTCGGCACCCGTGTCCGAATACCAGCTGAAGGCGGTGTTCCTCTTCAACTTTGCGCATTTCGTCGAATGGCCCGCGGCGGCTCTGCCGCATGACAACGCGCCGTTCGTGATCGGCGTGCTCGGCAAGGACCCCTTCGGACGCGATCTCGACGACGTCGTGCACGGCGAGGGGGTGAACCAGCGTCCGCTCGCGATCGAGCGCTATGCCACGGTCGCCGACATCCGCAACTGCCAGATCCTCTTTATTCCCGGCGCCGAGGTGCCCCACCTCGAAGGCGCCGTCAGCATGCTCCAGCAGCACAGCGTCCTCACGGTGACCGACGTCGAGGGGCCGCTGCCGCACGGCGTGATCATCGGGCTCTTCAGGCAGGACAACCGGATTCGCATGCGAATCGATCTGCAGGCCGCCAAGGCGAGCAATCTGACGATCAGCTCGAAGCTGTCGCGCGCGGCCGAGATCGTCGGTTCAGGGAGTTAGATGCATATGTCGGCCCAGACACGGCCAGTCCGCCGCACGCTGATGACAGTCATCCTGCTCACCTGCGGAGCGATGCTGCTCATCACCTGCTGCGGGTTCTTCACCTACGAGTATCTGACGTTCCGGCAGCTCACGCTGCGCAACCTCGAGATTCTCGGGCGAGCCATCGCCGCAAACAGTACCGCAGCGCTCGCCTTCGATAACCCGGACGACGCACGCGAGGCCCTGTCGGCCTTCAAAGCCCAGCCGCACGTGATTGCCGCACGGCTGTACCTCAACGATGGGCGGCTGATCGCCTCCTATCCGGACGGTGCCGGGGCACGCGCGGCTGCGCCGCCGGCGACGGGGACTGAGGGTTACCGGTTCGAAGGCGGAGTGGTGCGCGGCGTTCAGCCGGTCGTTCAGGGCGGCCGGCGCATGGGAACCTTGTATCTCGAGGCGGACCTCGGGGAGGTCTACGAACACTTCCGGCTGTTCGCCGCGCTCGGCGCCGTCTTCATTCTCGGCTGCGGCGTCGCCGCGTACCTGATGTCCGGGCGCCTGCAGCGGCTGATCTCGGGACCGATCCTGGCGCTCGCGACGACCGCGCAGCAGGTGTCCGAGCGCCGCGACTACTCGGTGCGGGCCGTGAGGCCGCAGGGTCTCGAGTTCGGGGTGCTCACGGATGCCTTCAATCACATGCTGACGCGCATCGAGAGCGACCAGACGAAGCTCCAGGCCCAGCTCAGCCGTCTCGACCTGTTGCACCGGATCACGCGCGCCACCGGCGAGCGCCACGATCTGCCGAGCGTGTTCCGGGTGGTGCTCAGCACCCTGGAGCAGGATCTGCCGATCGACTTCGGTTGCATGTGTCTGTACGAGGCGAGCGCCGAGGCCGTGTCGATCGCGGTGATCGGAGCCAAGAGCCGGCAACTCGGCACCGCGCTCGGGCTCGCGGAGGGCGAGCGGGTACCGATCGACCAGAACGGACTGGCGCGCTGCGTCGCGGGCGAGCTGGTCTATGAGCCCGACACGCGGGAGATCCGCTTTCCGTTTCCGCAACGCTTCGCGCAGGCGTCCGTACAGTCGCTGGTGGTCGCACCGCTGCTGGTGGAGCGGCGGGTATTCGGTGTGCTGGTCGCGGCACGCCGCCCCGCCGAGGCTTTCAGCAGCGCCGATTGCGAGTTTCTGCGCCAGCTGAGCGAGCACATCGCGCTGGCGGCGAATGAGGCCCACCTCTATGGGGCGCTGCAGCGCGCCTACGACGATCTGCGCCAGTCGCAGCAGGCGATCATGCAGCAGGAGCGGCTGCGGGCGCTCGGCGAGATGGCGAGCGGCATCGCGCACGACATCAACAACGCGATCTCTCCCATCGCGCTCTATACCGAGTCGCTGCTGGAGCGCGAGCCGGGTTTGAGCGAGCGGGCACGTGCCTATCTGGGCACCATCCAGACGGCAATCGAGGATGTCGCGGAGACCGTGGCGCGGATGCGCGAGTTCTACCGGCCGCGTGAAGCGGAGCTGGTACTCTCGCCAGTCGCCTGCAATCGCCTGATCGAGCAGGTCATCAACCTGACGCGCGCGCGCTGGAGCGATCTGCCACAGCAGCGCGGCATCGTCATCCGGCTGCACACCGAGCTCGCCGACGATCTGCCGGAGATCATGGGCTCGGAAGTGGAGATCCGCGACGCGCTCACCAATCTCATTTTTAACGCCGTGGACGCCATGCCGGAAGGCGGAACCCTGACACTGCGCACCGGGGTCATCACCGCTGGGAACGCCGGTGAGGCGACGCGTCACGTGCACATCGAGGTCGCAGATACCGGCGTAGGCATGGACGAGGAGACCCGGCGGCGCTGCCTCGAGCCCTTCTACACGACCAAGGGTGAGCGGGGCACCGGGCTCGGGCTCGCGATGGTCTATGGCATGGTCCAGCGCCACAGCGCCGAGCTCGAGATCGACAGCGTCGTTCGCAAAGGCACGACCATGCGGCTGATCTTCGCGGTCGCGGAGGCGCCGGTCGCAGGATCGGCGCACAGCCAGCAGCTGCAGCAGCCCACTCGCCGGCTGCGGATTCTGCTGGTCGACGACGACCCGATGCTGATCAAATCCCTGCGCGACATCCTCGAGCAGGAAGGTCACCTCGTCACCGTCGCCGACGGCGGCCAGAAGGGCATCGACACGTTCACTGCCGCGCTGACGCACGGCTCGCCGTTCGCGGTCGTGATCACCGACCTTGGCATGCCCTATGTGGATGGCCGCAAGGTGGCGGCCGCGGTCAAGGCCGCAGCGGCGCAGACCCCGGTCATCCTGCTCACCGGCTGGGGCAGGCGACTGCTCGCCGAGAACGACATTCCACCGCACGTCGACCGGGTGTTGAGCAAGCCGCCGCGGATCGCCGAGGTGCGCGCGGCGCTGGCTGAGCTGCCTCCGGCAGGGCAGCCGAGCTCATCGCTGGCGGACTCCGCATGAGCGGGGCGCTGCCCGCTCCGCGCCTGCTGATCGTCGACGATGAGGCGCCGCACATGGAGGCGCTCTGCAACACGCTGCAGCAGGAGGGCTACGTCACCCGGGGATTCACCGTGGGCCATCAAGCGACGGCGGCGCTGCGCGCCGAGTCGTACGATCTGCTGCTCACGGATCTCATGATGCCGCAGATCGACGGCATCGCGCTGCTGCGTGCCTGTCGCGAGATCGACCCCGACCTCGCCTGCATCGTGATGACCGGGCACGGCACGATCGCAACCGCCGTCGACGCGCTCAAGGCGGGCGCGATCGACTACGTACTCAAGCCCTTCAAGGTGAACAGCATTCTGCCGGTGCTGGCGCGCGCGCTGGCCATGCGCGGGCTGCAGCTGGAAAACATACAACTACGCGAGTCGGTCTCCATCTACGAGCTCGCCCGGGCGATCACTCACGGTCTCGAGCATGACGAGATCGTCGAGAGAACGCTGGGCGCGGCCAGCCGGCAGGACGACGCCGACGCCGTCTATCTGCTCGAGCCGGTCCCGGAGGGGTCGACGCTGCGACTCGCGGGGGCCGCCGGCCGCGGCGCGCAATCGCTCGACTGTGCAGCGCCGCTATCCGGCGCCGCGCTCGAGCAGTGGCTGGTACGCGCGGAGCAAGAGCTCGAGGACCCCGGCCGGCACGTCGAGGGGGGCGCGCTGTTCGGGCATCCGTTCGACGTCCGCATCGGGGTTGCCATCCCCATCGTCTCGGGCGGTCGGCTTTTCGGCGTGCTCGGGTTCACCGCCGGCCGGCAACAGCGAGGCGTACGACCCGGGCAGCTGAAAGCGCTCGACGTCCTGGCGCACACCGCCGCGACGGCCTTTGCGACTGCGGCGCTGGTCGCGGAACTCCGGCGCATGAACGAGCAGCTCGAGCAACGAGTGCACGAGCGCACGCGCGAGCTGGAGGGCGCCAACAAGGAGCTGGAGTCGTTTGCGTATTCGGTCTCGCACGACCTGCGCGAGCCGCTGCGCGCCGTCGAGGGCTTCTGCGAGATGTTTCGCACCGAGTTCGGCGCGGGCGTTCCCGAGCCGGGCCGGAAGATGCTGGAGCGCATCTGGGCCGGTGCGAGTCGCATGAACCAGCTGATCGATGATCTGCTTCACTTTTCGCGCTTCAGCCGCGAGCCGCTCAATTGTCTGCACATTGAGCTGCGCCAGCTGGTGTTGCAGGTCGTGCAGCGGCTCAAGGAGCCGCTCCGCGACCGGCGGATCGAGGTGGAAGTCCGCGAGCTGCCGGACTGTTACGCCGACCCTGCGCTGCTCGAACAGGTGCTGGTCAATCTTCTGTCGAATGCGCTCAAGTTCAGCTCCGGCCGGGAGATGGCCCGGATCGAAGTCGGCGCGCTGCGCCAGGGAGAGGCAATGGTCTACTACGTGCGCGACAACGGCGTCGGCTTCGACATGAGCGCTGCCGGCAAGCTGTTCGGCGTATTCCAGCGCCTTCACGCACCGGAGGCATTCCAGGGCACGGGCATCGGCCTCTCGATCGTGCACCGGATCATCACGCGTCACGGCGGCAGGGTATGGGCCGACAGCCACCCCGGCGACGGGGCGACCTTCTATTTCAGCCTCCCGGAGCCGCCACATTAACACTTGGAAGAATGTGAACTGGGTCCGGCGGAAGTCCTGCCGAGCGGGCGCCTAATAGAATAGATAGGTTGTTGAATGCCCTATGGAAAACGTCGCTTCGCAGAGGCAAACCACTCAGCCGGACCCCGTCGGCCGTAAGCTTCACCTGCTGCTGGTGGAGGACTCGGTCTCGGACGCCGATCTGGCGCTGTGGCGCCTGAAGCAGGCCGGCTACGTCTGCACCTACGAGCGGGTCGTGACCGAGGCCGAGATGCGCGCGGCACTCAAGGCCCGACTGCCCGACGTCATCTTGTCCGACTTCAGCCTGCCCCAATTCGACGGCATGGCGGCGCTCGCCGTGGCACGGGCCGAAGCGGCCACCGTGCCCTTCATCTTTCTCTCCGGCACGATCGGTGAAGAGCGCGCCATCGAGGCGCTGAAGCGCGGCGCCGTCGACTACGTGCTCAAGGGCAACCCGAAGCGTCTGGTTCCAGCCGTGCAGCGCGCGCTGGAGGAGGCGGCGTCTCGGCGTGCGCGGCAGCTGGCCGAGCACCGCGTCGGGAGACTCACCGGTGTGCTGCAGATGCTCTCGGGAATCAACTCGGCGCTGGTGAGAATTCAGAATCGCGAGGAGGTTGCGAGCGAGACCTGTCGCCTGGCCCGCCGCGTGGGCGGCTATGCCGTCGCCATGGTCGCGCTCATCGATCCGCGCACGCGGATGGCGCGCCCGCTGGGATGGGCCGGCTACGAGGAGTTCATGGCCGACCCGGGCGCCGAGTTCCCGGTCGCCTATCACGAGGCGGACGACTCGAGCCTCATGGGACGCGTGATCCGTACCGGCGAGTCGGTACTGTGCCCGGACGTCGGGGACTGTCCTTACGCCATCCTCGGGCGGGAGGCGCTGCTTGCCTCCGGCGTGCATTCGCTCGCGGTACTGCCGCTGCGAGTCGACAACACGCCGGTAGGGGCCTTCATCTGCGGCACTCGCGCCACTGCCAGCATCAGTGAGGAGGAGATGCTGCTGCTCGAGGAGGTCGCCGCGAACCTGTCGTTTGCCCTGCAGTACCTGGACAAGCAGCAGGCGGTGCATTTTCTTTCATACTTCGAGCCGCTCACGGGCCTTGCCAAGCGCACGTTGTTCTGTGAGCGCCTGAGCCGCCTGCTGACGCGCGGCGCCGACAGCCTGCCGCGCCTCGCGGTTACGGTGTTCGACATCGATCACCTGAGCGTCATCAACGACTCCTTCGGACGGCACACGGGCGATCGCCTGTTACAGTGCGTCGCGGATCGCATCAAGGGACGCTTTCGCGACACCGACCAGATCGCGCACCTCGGGGGCGGGAAGTTCGTGTGCGTCAATGCGTTGCCGGAAAGCGGCGACGCCGAGTTTCATTCGCTGCATGACGAGATCACCCGCATCTTCGACCGTCCCTTCAGCGTCGACGGGCGCCAGATCGTCGCCAAGATCAAGAGCGGGGTAGCCTGCTATCCACAGGACGGCAGCGAGCCCGACCAGCTGGTGCACAACGCCGAAGCCGCCCTCAAGGAAGCGAAGTCCTCGGGCGAGAGCTATCTGCATCACCGCATGGAGATGAACTCCGAGCTCGCTCGCCGTGTCGGGATGGAGCACCGGCTGCGAAACGCCCTCGACGATCAGCAGTTCGTCCTCTTCTACCAGCCCAAAGTGTCGCTGCGCACGGGCAGAATCACCGGGGTCGAAGCGCTGCTGCGCTGGCAGGATCCCCAAGTCGGCCTCATTTCGCCCGCCACGTTCCTGCCGCTGCTCGAGTCTGCCGGATTGATGGCGGCCACCGGCGCCTGGGTCCTCGGGCAGGCGGCAGCCGATTGCCGCGAATGGCGTCGCAAGGGGCTGGGGCCGCTGCGGGTGGCGGTCAACATCTCGCCCCCCGAGCTGGGACGGCGGAACAGTGCGCGCGTGATTCTGGAACGCATCGGCGATTTGGCGGGGGACGCGGCCTGGGGAATCGAAATCGAGATCACGGAAGGGGCGCTGGCCGGCGATTCATCCTCCTGTGTTCACGACTTGAGGTTGCTGCGCGCCGCGGGCGTCCGAGTCGCAATCGACGACTTCGGAACGGGATTCTCCTCGCTCGGACGTCTGTCGGAGCTGCCGATCGATACGCTGAAGATCGATCGCGTGTTCACCAGCCGCCTGCCGTCGGACCGCAAGAGCTGCACGCTCGTCTCGACCATCATCGATCTGGCGCATGCCTTCGATATGACGACCGTTGCCGAAGGTGTCGAGAACCAGGCGCAGCTGGACTATCTGGCCCGCGCCGGCTGCGATGAATCGCAGGGTTTCCTTCACGCCAGGCCCATGCCAAGGGCCGAGCTCGAAGCAGAGCTGGGCCGCTCGGGCGGCCAATTGCTCGACGTTCCGCCCGTCGGGGATGCCCGCAGCCCGGCACAGGGGTAGATGCTATGCCTCGCCGCGAGCGGCGGACTCGACAGCAATGTCGAAGGCCAGGGCGGCAAATCAATCCCGCGCGTCTATCGCTCGATCCGTCTGAGGGGAGACGAGCATGGTCAGGACCGGGAGCGGTCGGCCTGAGCTATCGCATATCGGACCGATTTCGCGCGTACGCGTCGTACTCGGTGTCGTACGTGCACAGTCGGCTGACGGCGGATACCGCAGGCCTCATCCACACGACGAACGTCGACTTCAATCCGCGCGCCCTGGTGGTGTCCGTAGGCTACTCGTTTTAGGCGGAGCGAGAGCTCGGGTGTCCGTCGCGACGCTTCGGGCACTACGTCGAGCCCCGGCAGCGACAACGACTTGAACTTAACTTAATGGTGGTCAGAGTTTTCCAGCCGGCCGCGAGGGAACACGGTTAGGAATCAATCGGTCATCAACGAACCTTCATGTAACTCATTGCTCGGCGGTGCGATTGACTGGCAAGGACCGGGCCGCGGTCGAGGCGCGGGCGCAAAAGCGCTCCACACGTGGGCAGCAGAGGCGGATAATCTCCGCAGCTGATAAAAAGTGGCGCGGTTGGTTGGCATCTTCCGGCACGCTCACACCAACGAATCAGCTCGAATAAGCAAACAAGGCCGCGACGCCTGACGGCCCAACGGCACGGCATGGTGCCGCAGGGGATCATTCAATGCGATCAAATCACAAGCCATGCCGAAGGACTGATTGCGCGTGACCAACAACAATAGACGCATCTGCTTGTGGGTCCTGGCACTCATCGTGCTTATTGCGGCTGGCCACACGGCGCGGGCAAGTTCCGTTCCGGCTGGCTTTGCCGATGTGCCGGTGAACCGGCCCGACGGGCGGCCGTGGGACAGTGCCGCCGGAGTTACATTCTCGGACGGCGGCCGCATGTTCGTATGGGAGCGCACTGGGCGGGTCTGGCTTTACACCGACGCGCCCGCCGGCAGTAAGCCGCTCATTGACCTCTCTGACGAAGTCAGCACCATCGGCTCTCTGGGCCTGACGGGCTTCGCGCTCGACCCTCACTTTGCGTGGAACGGCTACGTCTATCTTTTCTACGCCGTCGAGCCGGAGCACCTTGCCAATTGTGACGCGCCCCGGTCCGGTGCTGCGGTCTGCCGCGCCCCTTACCGCGCGGGCCAGCACGCCTCGAGCGGCGCGACGATAGGGCGCCTGGTCCGCTACCAGGTCGTCCGGCCCGCGGGCGAGCAGGATTTTCGCAGCGCGGATACGGTGAATTATGCGAGCCGCCGAGTGCTGCTGGGGGAGACCCCCGGGGGCGGTACGGCCACTGGCTGTGTCGTAACCGACACCGCGCACGGTCCGGGCGGTCTCGCATTCGGCAGCGACGGGACGCTCCTGGCCGGTTGCGGTGATGGTGCAAGCGTGAGCGATGAAGACTCGGGCAGCGACCCCACCACGCAGTATCAAGAGGCTCTCGTGGCAGGTCTGATGATGCCCGCCGAAAACGTCGGCGCGTTCCGTGCGCAGCTTGTGGACTCGCTGTCCGGCAAAATCCTGCGGGTCAATGCTGCGAGCGGCGACGGCGTACCAAACAACCCCTTCTACGATCCGGCGGTACCGCGGGCGCCCCGCTCGCGCGTCTGGATACTCGGCCTGCATGATGCGCAGCACTTAACTGTGCGGCCCGGATCCGGCAGCGCACGCGTCGCGGCCGGGCGGCCGGGGACTCTTTACATCGGTGAGGTTGGCTCCAGCACGTGGGAATCGCTTGCTGTCGCGCGCGATGGTCGCATGAACTTCGGTTGGCCGCTCTATGAAGGTGTGGACAACGATACGACCGACTATGCGGCTCTGCCGGCGTTGAATCTCCTGGCGCCGAATCCGCTGTTCCCGAGAGCTTGTCAGCAGCATTATTTTCGGTTTCGAGATCTGATCAGTGCTGACCCGACGGACGCATCCTGGCCGAATCCCTGTCAGCCGTCGATCGAGGTACCCGCGGCGGCTGATGTGTTCATTCGTGATCGCCCGGCGATCGACTGGTTACACTCGGGGACTGACGCGCGCTGGGCGGCCTTCGATGACTCTGGCGAGCCGCTCGCAGTGACGCTCGGCACCCGGGCACCGAATGGCGAATTGGTGTCCGGGCCTCTATTCGGCGGCACGGCTTCTATCGGCGGCGTTTGGTACCGGGGCAGCAGTTTTCCGGCGGCCTTCCGCAATGTCTACTATCACGCCGACTCCGGCGGGGAATGGATTAAGGCCTTCACATTTGATGCCAACGACAACCCGGTGGCCGTCCAGGATTTTCTCGCGGCCGGAGGTCCGATTCAGGCGCTCGGAGACGATCCGCGGACGGGCGACCTTTACTACATCAGCGGACTATCGGGGTCCGAGGTGCACAAGCTCACCTACTCGCCGACCACCGTCGCCACGGCGGCGCCCGCGGCGCCGACCGCGGGCGCGCGGTTCGCCAATTTGCCGTCTGCCGCTGCCCGAGTGCAAACCACACCATCCACGCAGAAGGTTGCATCGCCGGCCAACAAAGTGACCGCGGCGCACCCGGCGCAGAGCACCTCCGGCTGGAGCGGCGGCGACATCGGGGCGGTCGCGGCCGCCGGTTCCTACAGCACGAGTGGCGGTGTGTTCACTGTCCTGGGCTCTGGGGTCGACATCTACAACACCGCGGATTCGTTCCAGTTCGTCTCCCAGCCTCTCGCCGGCAACGGCTCGATCACCGCGCGCGTGGTCAGTCAGACCGACACCAACGTCTGGGCCAAGGCCGGCGTCATGTTCCGTGAGACGCTCACCGCCGGTGCCACTAACGCCTTCATCGCGGTCACTCCGGGGAGCGGCATCGTCTTCCAGGACCGTCCCAGCACCGGCGCCGCGAGCGCCACCACCACCTACGGTCCGAAAGTCACGCTCCCGTACTGGCTGCGCCTGGTGCGCGCGGGTAACACCTTCACCGCCTACAGCTCCCCGGACGGCAATACCTGGACTTCCCGCGGCCAGATCACGATCACCATGGCCACCCAGGCGTATGTCGGTCTGGCCGTCAGCAGCCACGACAACGGCGTTCTGAGCACCGCGAAGTTCGATAATGTCACGCTTACCGCCGCCGCCCAGGCGCCCACGGTGCCCACGGGTCTGACGGCCACGAATGTCACGGCGAGCAGCCTCACGCTGAGCTGGACCGCCTCCACGAACCCCGGCAGCACGGGAGTTGGCGGCTACTACGTTTATCGCAACGGCAACACCACGACGCCGTATGCAACGGTGACGAGCGGCACTTCCTTCACCGACACCGGGCTCACCGCCATGACGGCGTACTCCTACCAGGTCGCCGCCTTCGACACCTCCATCCCGCCGCTGGTCTCGGCCCCCTGCAGCGCCCTGAATGTGACAACCCAGAGTACCGCCTCGAGCTGGAGCGGCGGCGACATCGGGGCGGTCGCGGCCGCCGGTTCCTACAGCACGAGTGGCGGTGTGTTCACTGTCCTGGGCTCTGGGGTCGACATCTACAACACCGCGGATTCGTTCCAGTTCGTCTCCCAGCCTCTCGCCGGCAACGGCTCGATCACCGCGCGCGTGGTCAGTCAGACCGACACCAACGTCTGGGCCAAGGCCGGCGTCATGTTCCGTGAGACGCTCACCGCCGGTGCCACTAACGCCTTCATCGCGGTCACTCCGGGGAGCGGCATCGTCTTCCAGGACCGTCCCAGCACCGGCGCCGCGAGCGCCACCACCACCTACGGTCCGAAAGTCACGGTCCCGTACTGGCTGCGCCTGGTGCGCGCGGGTAACACCTTCACCGCCTACAGCTCCCCGGACGGCAATACCTGGACTTCCCGCGGCCAGATCACGATCACCATGGCCACCCAGGCGTATGTCGGTCTGGCCGTCAGCAGCCACGACAACGGCGTTCTGAGCACCGCGGCGTTCGATAACGTCACGGTCAGCGGCCAGACTGCCGCACTCACCCTCACGCCACAGGTAGCCGCGATCACCGTATGGCAGTCGCAGCAGTTCACTGCGACTGCTTCGGGGGGCGCCAGCTGGACGGTCGACGGCGTTGCCGGCGGCAACAGCACGGTCGGGACGATCACTTCCAATGGACTGTACACCCCGGGATCAGCCGTGGGCACGCACTCCATTGTCGCCACCAGCATTGCCGATCCATCACAGTCCGCCACCGCGAGCGTGGCAGTGACGGGTCTGGCCGGCGTTTACACCTACCACGATGATCTTTCCCGCGACGGCGTCAATAGCCAGGAATATGCGCTCACGCCGGCCAATGTAAACACCACGAGCTTCGGCAAACTCACGTCCTGCACTGCCGACGGCGCTATCTATGCGCAACCGCTCTGGGTCGCCAATCTGAACGTGAAAGGGGCGCAGCACAATGTGGTCCTCGTCGCGACTCAACACGACAGTCTGTTCGCGTTTGACGCCGACGCAATCCCCTGCGTGACACTCTGGACCGTCAGTCTTATCGACACTGCCCACGGCGCAACCAGCGGTGAGACCACCGTGCCCTCCGGGCCTACCGGTTATCTTGTGGGCGAGGGCGACGGCGACATCACACCGGAAGTGGGAGTTACCGGTACGCCCGTCATTGATCCGGCGACCACCACGCTCTATGTCGTCTCGAAATCCGTAAATTCGGCGGGCACTACGTTTTATCAGCGTCTCCATGCCATCGATCCGACCACCGGTAATGAGAAAACTGGCTCACCGGTGACGATCGCGGGAACCTATCCGGGCACTGGAGAGGGCACCAGCACGGTCGCCTTCAGTCCGCAGCAGGAGAACCAGCGCCCTGGGCTCGCGTTCGCGAATGGCACCACCTACATTGCCTGGGCCTCCCACGAGGACACGGGCCCCTGGTATGGCTGGATCATCGGCTACACCTACAACGGCTCCGCATTCACTCGGGGTCCGGTGCTGAACGTCACGCCGAACGTGGGCGAAGGCGGCATTTGGATGAGCGGCGGCGCGCCGGCGGGCGATTCCAACGGCAATCTCTACGTGACCACTGGCAACGGGCTCTTCGATGCCAATAGCAGCACGGCGCCGAAGAACGACTACGGCGACTCGTTCCTGCAGCTGAGCAGCAGCCTCGGCGTGTTGACGTACTTCACACCCTCGGACGAGGGGACGGACTACACCGAAGACAAGGACCTCGGCGCGGGCGGCTCGACCCTGGTGCTGAACCTGAGCTCCGGTTCGCTTAAGCACCTGATCGTGGGCGGCGGCAAGGACGGGAACCTCTATCTGCTTAACGGCGATAGCATGGGCGGGTTTGGTGATGCGAACGCTCGGCAGGAGCTCATGCTCGGCCACGGGATCTTTGCGACCGGGGCATTCTGGAGCAACACCTACTACATCGCCACTGCCGGCGGTGCGCTTGAGGCCTACTCGTTCGATACGTCTACCGACCTGCTGGGTACCACGACCGCATCCTCCTCTTCGGCGACCTTCGGCTGGCCGGGAGCCACACCCGCCGTGTCGGCGAGCGGCACCAGCGGCAACGGCATCGTCTGGGCTCTCAACACGCACCTGTACTGCACGAAGCAGTCGAGCGGCTGCGGCCCGGCGGTGCTTTACGCCTACAACGCTGCCAACCTCGCGACCGAGTTGTGGGACAGCAGCCTGGTGGCCGCGGATGCCGCGGGCAACGCCGTGAAGTTCACCGTGCCCACCGTCGCCAACGGCAAGGTCTATGTCGGCACGCGCGGTAACAACATCGGCGGAGTCTACGGCTCAACCACGGTTTCTGGTGAGCTTGACATATACGGACTGAAGCCCAACTGAGACGGGGCGTTCAGCGATCCCGCTGGAAATGTGATGCAGTTCCTGAGATCACCGGGCGCTTCATGACAGATTGCGTCTAGAGTCCTCGGAGAACAACAAGATGTATCAGAATCGGTCCCCTAATATCCTCGCGGTCTCGCTGTTCTGGACGCTCTTTGGCATCCCGATCTACAGCGCTCTGGCATTGCAGTGGTTCTACCGAAGAGTCCAACGGAGCTTCGTCTAGCACCGCTGGAGCTTCACAGATCCGGGTGACCTCCTGGATCCTCGTTCCGCCAGCGATCCTGCGCCCGCTTTCGCGACAAGCGGCTCATGACCCTTCAGCGACGGCGAGCCTGCTCCATAGGAGCGATTCACAATAGCCCGAGCGGACACCCTGAAAAGGGGCCTTGATTCCGAAACGTTGGTCCGAGACTACGGTCCGCCGCGCGACGCGTTGTCGCGTCGCGGCGGCGGACAGGTCGGTGCACACAACACGGACCCGCTTTAGTGAACCGTGAGAGCGGTGGCACGGGATCCGCGGCCTCTAGCGACTCTGTGACACAAGATAACCCGGCACCGATGTCTTGTTGTTCGCGTTGTACACGGCGGATAGCGCCGGTTGATTGATTCTTGTCACCGCATCTGCGGTTGCATCGCGCACGCAGCGCGCTTTATCCGTATCCGTCGCAAAGAAATAGTAGGAGCATACGACTTGAGCCGCCGCTCGGATGCGCCTGTAGAGCACGTGCGCTCCGGACGGGTTAGATATATTGAGATCCGCGAATTTCACAGTACGATTTTCATCGCTGGGGTCTGCGGCGGCAACGACGCAGAGGCCCAGGCCAAGAAAGCCGAAGATCGCGGTCGCAATAAGGCCGCGAAGGCCGGTGGAAGTGGTTGAAGGCTTCATGATGGTCTCCTTGTGTTTCGCCCGCACTCCGCGTCGAGATCATGCGGCGCCCGAAACATGCGACTACGGGTTTGTGGTGAACGGTCGCGAAGCCCGCGCGAAGGGTCGCAATGACAACTCACCGTGATATTGCTGGCTCCCAGCAGGCGTTGCGGCCGGGATTCGCGGCTGGTCTCGCGCTGGAAGCCGCGGCTTTGCGCCGCTTCAATGCCGCCGGGTATCCACTAAGGGAGGGCGCCTGCGACCGTTGGCTGCGGTTTACGGACCGCTGGCCACGGATTTTTGCCGGGCAAACCCACGGGCGATAGATTGCAGTGCCCATGGACGCCTCACCACATGCCGTGACACGGCCGCACGCACTACGGAGTTACTGGCTTTGCCAGCTCGGCGGGTGGGGTCTGTACGGCATGCTGGAGGCCGGCGTAGCGACGAAGATTCTGCGCATGCCACTCGGCAGAAGCGTGCTGGAGCTAGCCGTGTTCGCCGCTTTGGGGGTGGCACTGACGCACATGCTGCGAGAGATCTTGCGACGGCGCGCCTGGGCGCGCCTGCCGCTGCGTGCACTCGCTCCCCGGATACTCGGGACGACTCTGCTGCTGTCCCTCCCCGTAGCCGCGATCACGGACTACATGTCGATCGCCGCGCTGTGGGCTCCGGAGCAAGTGGATATAAAGAGCCTGCACATTCCACCTGGAATGACTCATCAGGCACGCGGGCTCATTCTGGTGCTCGATGTGCATGTGATCTTCATCCTGTGGGCCGTTCTGTACCTCACGATCACTGCCTTGCGGAATCAGCGCTTCGCCGCGCTGCGCCAATCCGAGCTGACGCGGGCACTACAGCTCGCGGAGCTCCGTCTGCTCAAATCCCAACTCAACCCGCATTTCCTCTTCAATTCGCTCAACAGCGTCCGGGCGCTGATAGCGGACGATCCAGCGGGTGCCCAGAAGGCGGTCACGCAGCTCGCGCGCACCCTGCGGTATACGCTCACTGCCGGGCGCGAAGAGCTCGTGACGCTCGCGCGGGAGCTCGAGATCGTGGAAGACTATTTGGCGCTCGAGTCTCTGCGCTTTGGCGAACGCCTGCGCATCGAGCGCGACCTCGCTCCCGAGGCGATGGGCGTGCGTGTCCCAGTCATGCTGCTGCAGACAGTGGTCGAGAACGCCATTAAGCACGGGATCGCGGAACTGCCGCCAGGCGGAGACCTGCGCATTGTTGCCGCGCTGCGGAGCGGCACACTGCACATCGATGTCGAGAACACGCGCCCGGAAAAAACCGCAAGCGTGTTCCGGAGCGAGGGCGAAGGTGTCGGGTTGGATAATGCCGCCGAGCGCCTGCGCCTGTTATATGGCGCGAGGGCAAGCTTGGATCTCGACCTGTCGCGCGTCGAGGTCGCCGTCGCGCGGATCCGGATTCCCGAGACCGCATGAGAGCGATGATCGTCGATGACGAGCCCCTGGCGCGGCGCGAATTGAGACGTCTGCTCGCCGAGTTCGCGTGGATTGACATTGTGGGCGAGGCGCAAAACGTGGGCGCGGCGGTGGTACTGATCGAGAGGCTGCTGCCGGAACTGCTGTTTCTCGATATCCAGATGCCCGGTGGCACGGGGTTCGATCTACTCGAGCGCCTCGAGCACCTGCCGCGGGTTGTCTTCACGACAGCGTACGACAAGCACGCGGTACGCGCGTTCGAGGTCAACGCGCTGGACTACCTGCTCAAGCCCATCGAGCCCGAGCGCCTTGCCGCAGCCCTGGCTCGCGCCCAGGCCGCTGCGGCGAGCACCCCCGCGGCCGCCGCAACCAGCGGCGCTATCCTCGAACGGCTGTTCCTGCGTGACGGTGATCGGTGCTGGTTCGTGCCGCTGCGCGAGGTGAAGCTCTTCACCGCCGAGGGTAATTACGTGCGGCTATCCTGGGACAAGATTCACCCGCTGCTGGGACGCCCGCTCTCAAGCCTCGAACCGCGTCTGGATTCCAAGCGGTTCTTTCGTGCCAACCGCCAGCAGATCATCAATCTCGAATACATCGAAAGCGTAGACCTTGGAGTGAATGGGCGCCTGCACGTGCAGCTGCGAGGCGGCCCCGAGGTACAGGTCTCGCGACGGCAGGCACGACTCTTTCGCGTGCTGGCCAGCATATGACCCGCGATGCGGCTGCGGGCCACTCCGCGGACATCCGCGGACACCAGCTGCTGCTGGCGGACTCGTGACGTTGATGGCGAGCATTACGCCCACAGCCCAAGTCTCTGTGAGCAGGGGACCTCGAGCAGGTCTGCTGCGTGAGACGCGGGGGCTGCCAAGTTCCAGTTCGGGCGAATCGCGAGGAACCGCCTGGACTTGCATTCAGGCGAGCCGCCTCAGCTTTGCAACTGCAAGGCGGTGACTACTGCTGCAAGTCGTTTATCGAGCGTCCAGAAGGGAAGCCTTCCCAACTTCGCGGAGGCCAGCAAGTGAACATCAACCCAGCCCAGCCCTCGCCCCATCAGATGATGGGTCTCCAGAAACGCGAGTACCTCGTCATGACTCGCTACCGGCGCGTGCGGTAGCGCGGTGAGGGCACTGAGCACCTTGTTTCGTTGCGCGAGGTTCCCGCACGCCAGCTCTCCGACAACAAAGACATGCGTCCAGACCTGCGCTTGTTCCAGCAGCCCCACTAACGTCGCGTTGCATCGGCGCAGATGATCGACCCAGATCGAAGTATCGACCAACATCTGACTAGCGGGATGTGCGCGTCCGCCGGCGGGCAATCGGTTTGAGACCCCGTTCGGTGCCGCCGAGCGCCGCCAATCTGCGCGCATTCTCGCGCGAGATCAGTGCTTGCAGCCCGGCGTGCAGCACGGCGGTTTTTTCCCGCAGACCGCTTAACTCCTGCGCCTTGGCCAGGAGCTCGTCGTCGATGATTAACGTTGTTCTCATATGCATCAATATGGCTCACTAATGCATATGAGTCAAACTCCTTCGGGCTCCCCCAAATGAAAAGGGCTTGTGCGGCAGCTGTGCCAGATCGAAGCAGGCAGGCTTAAGGAATGGCCCTAAGCTCTCGACGGCGTGACCCGGGACCCTGGGGACCGTGCGTTATCGGCAACGGTGCTGCTAACCTACCGGGGCTCGGCCGTTCACCTTGGAGTCGGATCCCCATGAAACTGGTGTTCGCGGCGTTCCTTGCGATCGCCCCTGCCACTGCCGTCCCGGGAGCCGTCCCAGCGATGAGCGATAACCCGCTTCTCGAGCCGAGCGTGCTCCCTTACCAGATGCCACCCTTTGACCGCATCCGGGTAGCTGACTACGTTCCTGCCTTTGAAGAGGCGATGCGCGAACAGCTGCAGGAGGTGGCCGCCATCGCCCACAACCCGAAACCGCCCACCTTCGAGAACACAATCGTCGCGCTGGATCGCTCCGGTCAGGCCCTTCAGCGGGTGAGCTTCATCTTCGACGAGCTCAATTCCAATAACACCAACGCCGAGATGCAGAAGATCGATACGGAGATGGCGCCCAAACGGAGCGCTCACCGCGATGCGATCTATCTCGACCGCGCCCTGTGGCAGCGCGTCGACGCCGTCTACCAGAAGCGCGCCGGCGTGAAGCTAGACCCCGAATCGCTACAGCTCCTGACGCGCTGGCATGCGCGCTTTGTACGCGCCGGCGCGCGTCTTGCGGTCGCCGACCAGGCTCGGCTACGAGCTCTCAACTCGGACATAGCAGCGCTCAGCACCAGATTTGGACAGAACGTGCTCAAG
Source organism: uncultured Gammaproteobacteria bacterium (assembly GCA_963844595.1). Taxonomy (GTDB): domain Bacteria; phylum Pseudomonadota; class Gammaproteobacteria; order Steroidobacterales; family Steroidobacteraceae; genus 13-2-20CM-66-19. The sequence goes on along the minus strand of CAWJOW010000005.1, from coordinate 69,361 downwards.
GCGACGACCGAGGGCGCCATAACCGTCGATAAAGTCGAGGATCTCAAGGGCCTGTCCGCGGAGCAGGTGAGCGCGGCGGCGCAGGCCGCGGAGGCGCGCGGACTGAAGGGCAAATGGGTCATCACACTGCAGAACACCACTCAGCAGCCGGTGCTGGCGGACCTCGACAACCGGACGCTGCGCGAACGCATTTTCAGGGCTTCTGTCGAGCGCGGGCTCGCTGGCGCGACTGACAACCGTGCCGTGGTCACAGGGATCGTCAAGGCACGCGCGGAGCGCGCGGCGCTTCTTGGCTATGACACCCACGCCGCCTACGCGATCGAGGACGAGTCGGCCGCTACGCCCGCGGCTGCGCGCGAATTGCTGCTCAAGATCGCGCCGGCAGCGATGGCGCGCGCTAAGGAGGAGGCTGCAGATCTCCAGCAGCTCATTGATACGCAGGCGAAGGCGAAAGGCACTACGTCCTTCACGCTGCAGCCCTGGGACTGGGAGTTCTATTCAGAGCAGGTGCGCAAGACGCGCTACGATTTTGATCAATCTGAGGTCGCTCCATACTTCGAGCTCGACCGAGTGGTGCAGGACGGCGTGTTTTACGCGGCGCACCAGCTCTACGGGCTCACGTTCAAAGAGCGCAAGGACCTGCCGGTCTATCAGCCCGACGTGCGCGTGTTCGAGGTGTTCGACGCCGACGGCAGCGGACTCGGCCTCTTCATTGCCGACTACTTCGCCCGCGACAACAAGCAGGGCGGGGCCTGGATGAACGCTTACGTTGAGCAGTCGCGGCTGCTGAAGCGCAAGGTTGTGGTATCCAACAACCTCAACATACCCAAGCCCGCCGCTGGTCAGCCGGTGCTGCTTACCTTCGACGAGGTCACCACGCTGTTCCACGAGTTCGGGCACGCTCTGCACGGACTGCTCTCGGACGTCGAATATCCCACGCTCGCCAGCCCCGAGACACCGCCGGACTTTGTCGAGTATCCCTCGCAGTTCAACGAGATGTGGGCCCGCGAGCCGCAGATAGTGGCGCACTATGCGCATCACTACAGGAGCGGCGCGCCGATGCCGCCGGACCTGCTCGCGAAGGTGCTCAAAGCTCAGCAGTTCAACCAGGGCTACGCGACCACCGAGTACGTTGCCGCGGCGCTCTTGGATCTCGCGTGGTATCAGCTGCACCCTGGGCAGGTGCCGGCACCGGATGAAGTGCCGGCATTCGAGGCAGCGGCGCTCAAAGAGGTGGGTGTCGATTACGCGCCGGTCCCGCCGCGCTACCACACCACGTACTTCAGCCACATCTTCAATAACGACTATTCTGCTGGCTATTACGCGTACCTCTGGAGCGAGGTGCTGGCGCGGGACACGGGCGCCTGGATACACGCGCACGGTGGAGTCACGCGTGCCAACGGCGATCAGCTACGCCGCATCGTGCTGTCGCGCGGCCGCACAGCCGAACCCCTAGAGCTGTTTCGCAACCTCTACGGCCGCGGGCCGGACATCGGGCCGTTGCTCGAGTATCACGGCCTCGGCGGCGGCTAGGGCGCGTCGGCGGCGCGAACGAGCCTTAACCTTTGGCGAAGGCGCCTATGTGCGCCAGCGTCCGGACTGCTTGGTGCTCTTCATGCTCCAATATCCTTTCAAACCATATTGGAGACCACCATGTACATCGGCGGCGGCATACTTGGAGTCATTCTGGTCGTTGCAATCGTCCTCTTCGTGCTGCGGAGAGTCTGAGTCGTATTGCGAGGACAGACGATCGACAAGGCTGCGGCGTTTCGATTCCGCCTACAGCTCTGCGCTTGTTTCGCACTGCAGCGTGCATCGAATGTCGGGTCGGTCCAATTCATCATGGGCTCGAACGCAAACGATGTAAGAGTGAATTAGCGACATCGTGCTGCCGCTCGTCGCGTGACGCACCATCAACCCCCAAGGACGGACATTATGAAATCTATCTATGTGACTCCAATGGCTTGTGCCGCATTGCTTTTCGGATGCGCGATTGCTAACGCACAGACCTCCAACCCTCCCGCAGATCAGCCGAGTACGGCGCCGGCTTCAAACCAAGCGGACACGACGAAGGGGAACGATGTAGTCGGTACGACTCCGACGGATCAAACGGCAACCCCGCCGAGCGCGGGCGAGGATAAGTCCAGTGGAAACGATATGGTGAGCCCGCAAGACGATGCAAATCACCGCCCCATGAGGCAAGCCTCCGCGCGTCCAGACTTCGACACCCTGGACACCACAAAGAGAGGGACTCTGAATGCGGATGACGTCAAGAGCGACAAGTGGCTCAGCAAGAACTTCACCCGATGCGATACGGATCATGACGGTACATTGAGCCGCGAGGAATACGCCGCCTGTAAATAGTGAACCGATGCGACGGCAGCCTTTTGGGAGTGACTGAAAGTCATCAACAAAGGGCTGCCTGCTCGGGGCGCGTAGCCGGGCGCTGGACTCGAATCGCTTCTTGTACACCGGCTTCTATCGGGTCTACGCAGGATGGCTGGTATTTCAGCTCCGGGTACAACGGGGCTATGGGACTTAGTGGACCCTGAACTCGTGCCTGACGGCACTTCCACGCCCGAGGCAAAGCTTCTGTCCAAAGCGACGCCTCATGACCCACGTCGCGCCCTTGTGCACAGTCGCCTCTGTGCGGCAGCGCACCGACCAGCCGCCGGGCCCAGCCCAAACATACTTTCAATTCGCGGCGAGGTCTTCGGTGCACTCACTTCTCGACCCCGGTAAGGAAGCTGCCAGCCACGAGCGTGCGTTCGGTTCGTTGCGCCAGCGTATAGACGCACCGTTGGCGCAAGCTCGGCGTCTGTTTGCACGGGAGGTTTCCCGGCTCGAATTGGGTGCGAAAGTTCGCCCGTACCTGTTGGTCGTTACCGTGTCCAACGTGAGCGCAATCTTGCGTCGCAAAGGGGCCGTCGCAAAGCGGCGTGGTTTCATGATGGCAGGCATCCACGACCCTGTGGCGGCAGTTAGGCCGAATGGGGCGAAGCGGTTCTTCGACGTGTGGGAACGACTGTGGTGCGAGCGCCCCCGAGCTCTCTATCGCAGGGTGGCGCGCGGATACCCCGGGGAGTTTTTGAAACTACTGGATTCCGCCATCGACCACGTCGTGCCGAAATTCACGAATCCCCCGCGCATGCTCAAAGAACAGCTCACCGCAGAAGCTGTCAGCGTATGGATATCAGCGGGCTGCCTCGCGGAATTCGGAAAAATCGCGACCGTGGCAGCTGCTCGCGCGCGCCAGGCAGATGAGCCGTACACATCGTGCTTGCAGCGAGAGATTGTGACTCTTGCTCGATTCATTCGGGAGTGGACGCACTCGGATAAGTTCTTCGATCAGACTCAATGGGGTGAGCTCGTCTCGGTCGCCCGGAAATACGCGTTGCCTCGGGCATGGAGGCTGTATGAGACAGTCGCGTCTGAGCGTGAGTACACCGTTGTCGCGGGGAGTCCGGCGCAGGGAGTCCTCAAGAGAGTGTCTGACCGTGAATGGGCGCCGCGACGTCGATAAAGCACGTGCAGGGTGCGCGTGCGGGTCGCGATTGTGAATTCTGACCGCGGGCTGAAAATCCGCGTGTCGGTGGTCCGATTCCGCCTGGCGCCTGTGGTCGGCTTGGCCTCTTAGGAGCTGTCGCAGGCGGCTGTCGAGCCGCTCAAGCGCAATGCGGATTCCAACACAAGAGCGCGCGCGGGATCTTGAAAAGTCTCTGGACCACACTGAAGCAAACATTCTGGGCTTGGGACGACCACGAAGCTCCCAGGCTCGGCGCAGCGCTGTCCTTTTATACGATGCTGTCACTTGCGCCGCTGGCCATCCTGGTCATTGCCGTCGCCTCTGTGATATTTGGACATTCCGCGGCGCAGACCGACATCATTCGCCAGGCCCGGGACCTCATGGGTCCCGAGGGGGCGAAGGCTGTTCAGACAGTTATTGAGCACGCGCGAACACCCATCGGCGTATTTGCCTCAGTGATCGGTGCGATCACGCTGTTAGTCGGGGCATCAGGGGCCTTCAGTGAGCTCCAGTCTGCGCTGAATAAGATCTGGGATGTGCAACCGAAGCAGGGAAGCGGTGTCGCAAATGTGATCAAGGCACGGCTTTTTTCATTTGGAATGGTTCTGGCGGTCTGCTTTCTTCTGCTTGTTTCACTCGTGATTACCGCGGCATTGGCGCTTCTGGGGAAGTTCTTCGGCGAGATCCTGCCAATGCCAGAACCTCTCATGCACACGATCAACTTTGTGGTTTCGTTTGCCGGCATCTCGGCATTGTTTGCGCTGATCTTTAAATACGTGCCGGAAGCGAGGATCGAGTGGATAGATGTGTGGGAGGGGGCGATCGCCACCGCTCTGCTCTTCACCATTGGCAAGTCACTGATGGGGCTCTATCTGGGTAAGGCTGCCGTCGGGTCGGCCTACGGTGCTGCAGGCTCGCTAATCGTAGTGATCGTGTGGGTTTATTATTCCGCGATGATTTTCTTTTTCGGCGCTGAGTTTGCGCATGTGCGCGCTACGGACCGGCAAAGCGCCCACGCAGGGAACGCGAGCGCTGGCCATTGATGAGGCGGTGCAGTCCGGAGGGCTTCAATTAAAGAGGACCACGGGCGCGGATGCGCGCGCCGGCGGACCGCGAGCCTATTCGGCCAGGGCAAGTTGGTCAGTGCGCTAGCGAACTATACCGCTCATCCCAAGCGCGGGGCCAGAGAATCGATGCGCTTGCGCTAAGCGTGCAATCGAACAGACACCGTGCTGTCGCAGCGCGCAGAGTCGCCGTTAAATCCGGCAAAGCCCGATCGGGGTTGCGCAAGAGCTCTCGTGGGGGACTGCCGGGCAATCGACGTCGAAGTTTTTAGAACCCCTGACAGGATGCAACCATGCAAACCGAACCTCTACTCACGGAGCCGGGCTCGAACGGACACAGCGCTGGATCAACGTCCACGAGGAGACCGACGGCCAACGCGGCGCCGGCAGGCATTACTCAAGAGTTCAAAAATTTCGTCGCGGATATGGAGGATCTGATCGAGGCAGGCACCTCGCTGACCGGCGAGGATCTGGCCCGCGCCAAGGCCAATCTCTATGCCCGCGTCGCCACGGCAAGGGCATTTGTCGAACAGGTGCCTGGAGCGATCTCCGATCGCGCCCGCAATTCAGCCAAGACGGCTGACCGCTACGTGCGCGAACAGCCATGGCAGGCAATGGGTATGACCGCGGCTGTCGGACTGCTGATCGGCTTCCTGCTGGGTCGCCGCGCACAGTGAGATGCTGCCGACCATGACGGCGGACCCCACCGCAATCAATGCACTGGGCGCAATTCGCATACTGCGCTCAGCCGGAGGAGCCCTGTTCGATCAGGTTGCCTTGCATGGACAACTCGCCCAGGTTGAATGGCGGGAGGAGAAAAGCCGTCTGTTGAAGATGCTTGCCGGCGCCGTGCTGGGCCTTGCAAGCCTACTGTGCGTCATGCTGTCTGCCGGAGCCTTAGTGCTGGGGTTGTGCTGGGAGACGAGCTACCGAATTCCGGCGGCCGCGGCACTGGTTGCTCTCTACGGAGTCGCAACCCTCTTCGCGTGGCGCCGCCTTAGCGCCGTGGCGGCGCTCGGTGGCCGCAGCTTCGCTGCAACACGCGCAGAGCTTGCCGCGGATCTAGCCCTGCTCAGGAGCAGGCTGTGAGCACGCCCACCGCTCTCTCTCTCATCGAGCAACGGCAGAGCCTGTGCCGACGACTGCAGGCACAACGCCGGGTGATCGCCGAGCGGCTTGGGCCACAATCCGCAATGAATGGCAGCTACCCGCGCAGCCGGACGATGCGCTTTCTGACTCAGCAACCGACCCTCATCATCCGGCTGCTCGTGGGTTTGGCGACTCTACTGCGGGCGAAGTAGACCAGGCTCAGAGCGCGACGGGTCCGCGCAAACTAGGCACGCCGCCTCACGATGTTCTCGGCAAGCCTTTCAGTAAGTCTGCCAGCTCGTCCGCGTGCTGCTCTTCCACGGCAAGTACTTCCTTCAGCATCTGGCTGGTTGTAGGGTCCTGCCCGCCGAGGTATTGGATCAGTTCACGATAACTGTCGATGGCGATGCGCTCCGCCACAAGATCTTCCTTGATCATCTCAACCAACGAGGCGCCTGCCACATATTCCGCGTGGCTGCGACCCGTCAGGCCATCTGGTGCAAAATCCGGCTCGCCACCCAGCTGCACGATGCGCTCCGAAATCCGGTCCGCATGTCCCAGCTCCTCGTCGGAGTGGACCAGGAACTCGTCGGCGGTGCTTTTGGCGTCAATGCCGCGGGCCATGAAGTGATGACGCCGGTAGCGCAGAACACACACGATCTCAGTAGCCAGTGCGTCGTTGAGCAGCTTCAGAACCGTGGTGCGGTCTGCCGCGTAACCCGCCGTTACCGCGCCTTCTTCAATGTGCTTCCTTGCCCGGACGCGCAAGGTCTTGACGTCCGTCATTTCTCTCGGCCTTGTCACGGAAGCCGGCGATCCGTGGGGTCGTGCCCTTTAGCTCGCGCCTTGCCGAGCCGCTCCGCTTCGGCGGCCACGGGATCGCCCTCTCCGTGATTGCCCTTCGGATCGTTTATCACTGGCGCCGGTCCATTCCCGCCTGCACATCGCGATAGGCTGACGTCACGCGATCGAAGTCTGCAAGCACTTGCCGGTTCTGCTCCGCATAGCCCTGGTCCGCGAGTCGACCTTGCAATTGGTCATAACCGTAGCTGACCCGGTGATAGTCGGCTTCGACGCTATCGCGCGAGTTGCCCTCGTTCAGGGCGTGATCGAGACTGCGAGCTGCTTCGGCCAGCGTCTCGGCATCGCGGCTGACGTGGCCCCGGTAGTCGTCATCGCCCTGATACTGGATCTGCGAAGAGAAGTGGCTGCTTGCGTCATCGAGACGGGACGCGGACGCTCGCAGTGCCTGCGAGCCGGTGGTCGCGCATGCGGTCAACAAAGATGCCGCGGCACAACAGCTCAGCGGCACGAGATACTTTCGCAGGTGGGCATTCATGGTGCTTCTCCTAAAAATCATGGTGTTCTCCTAAACCTTCGTTCGTCGGCCGCCGTCACAGGTGCGCCGCCCCGCGGTACTTCAGGGGCGATTCACACCCTGCGGAGCTAGCGCCTTTCGTCGATTGCGTGGCCGCGTCCGTCCCGCTGTTCGTTTCCTTTGAAGTGGGCTGGATCGACGCGCTTCGCGGGCTCGGCTCTCTCGCCACGGGCGGGCATCGCGCCCCTGTAGCCATGGTCCGGGTGGTAGGCGTTGTTTACGTTGCCACGGAAATTGCCCGGACCGTGAAACCACGGGCCAGCGCCGATAAAGACACCCCCAGCGAACCATTCAGGGCCGTAGTAGCCGGAAGGAGCGCAGCTGTAGGGAGCGGCGTCGTAGTAACCATAGGGACATTCAGGGGCTGCACCAATATTGATGGTGACCTGAGCGTCTGCTTTGGGGGCCGTTGCCGCGATACAGCTTCCCGCAATTGCGGCCAACATCAAAAATTTGAATCCACGCATAACATGTACCTCGGCTTATCGCCCACTTGAATCTCTTTGCCGCGCCAAACTCACATAGCCGCGCTGGCCGGTCTGTACGGCAGCGCACGCACAACACTTTGACCGTCAGACAAAGCGCTGGCATGTATGTCCGTGCTGAGGAGGCCCGGCATCACGCGTGCTGCGCCAGCCTACAGAGTGCGGGTGATCTGCGGGTGCTGATACCCGCGTCTGTCGTGTAGCGTACAGAACGCCGCTGCGCCCTTATGTACGGTGTGGCGATGACCAGATGCATGCCACTACGGCCGCGGTTTTGGTCGCGCCAGCTGCAAACCTGCGACCCAGGTGGGTCGAGGAAATCGTCACATGAGCGATACGAAGACGGAACTTGCGAGCCGCATCTGACTGAGGGAGTTGAGCTCTCAAGGAAGCTCGGATGAGGGAGGCTCGTCTGACGGCGGAGGCTCGTGCGAGAGAGCCTCGCCAGGCTCCACAGCCACACGATAAGACAAGCCTGAGCGCGGCCGATGACCGTCTTCGCCTGAGCGCGTGGCTGCCGCCGCAGCAAGGTGTGATCCCGCGCATTCGGTTGGGCGGCCGATGGATCAATGTTTTGTGGGCCATACCGCTCGTCCTGGCTCTGCTTATTTTCGGTATCGCCGTAGCCCAACAATTGCGCACGATGCCCGCCGTACAGGATTTCCTCGCGCGCTACCCCGGTGAAACGTCGCCCTCGGAGGCGGTGTACTCAGGCTTCCCCCTGTGGCTGCGTCTGCTGCATTTCTTCAATTTCTTCATCATGATGTTCATCATTCGCGCAGGGATCCAAATCCTCGCCGATCATCCACGGCTTTATTGGCGGCGAGACTGCACGCCCGGCACGGATTGGTTCCGCTTCCAGCATCCGGTTCCGAGAGACCGGATATGGACGTCGAAAGATGATTCCGTGACCATCCCGAGGTGGCTTGGCATTCCCGGCGTTCGTCACTCGATAGGGCTCGCGCGATGGTGGCATTTCTCCTTTGATCTGTTATGGGTCATCAACGGTGCGATCTTCTACGTGCTGATCTTCACCACCGATCAGTGGCGCAGGCTGGTGCCGACCACTTGGGCGGTTTTTCCTAACGCCCTCTCTGAGTTGCTGCAGTATTTATCGCTGAGGTTTCCCGCCGATCATAGCTGGACGAATTACAACAGCCTGCAACAGCTTATCTATTTCATCACGCTGTTCGTTGCCGCCCCGCTGGCGGTCGTGACCGGCCTGATGCAGGGTCCGGCGATCGCCAACCGTCTCGGCTGGTTCGCGAGAATACTGAATCGCCAGGCGGCTCGGACGCTCCACTTTGGCGTGTTATGTTGGTTTCTGGTTTTTATCTTCGTCCATGTGACGCTGGTGTTCATAACCGGGGCACGACAGAACCTGAACTACATGTGGGCTGGTGTGAACGACAGTTCCTGGGACGGATTGCTGATCTGGGGCTGCGCTATGGTCCCGGTCATCGTGACGTGGTGGCTCGCATCGCCCGTCACGATCAGGCATGCGCGGCTGGTTCAGAGGATCGGGCAAGCCATGGTCGGTCCTCTTCTGGCAATCGGGGAATGGGGAAACCCGATGACCCAATACTCGGAAGCAGAGATCTCGCCGCATCTGTGGCCCAATGGCACGCTGCCGAACTCTGAAGAGTTCGATTCGCTCGTGAAGGGCGGCTTCGCGGATTATCAGCTGCGCGTGAGCGGGCTTATCGAGAGCCCGAGGACGTTCTCCTACGCGGAGCTCAAGGGAATGCCGAAGCAGGAACAGATCACCGAGCATTTTTGCATTCAGGGATGGTCCGGCGTCGCCAAATGGGGTGGCGTTCCGATGCGTCACATCCTCGATATCGTAAAGCCGACAGCGGAAGCTCGCTTCGCCGTCTTCTACTCGCTCTCCGAAGGCTCGGCGGGCGGGGGCTACTACGACGTACACAAGCTCGAGAACTTGCGCCACGAATTGACCATCCTCGCCTATGAAATGAACGGTGCGCCGCTCAGCGTGCTGCATGGCGCACCGCTGCGGCTACGCTGCGAGAACCAGCTGGGTTTCAAGATGGTCAAATGGATTGCGGCGATCGAGTTCGTGAACGATTTCGCCCACCTCGGCGCCGGCAATGGTGGTTATAACGAAGATCACGAGTTCTACGGGTATCGCATGCCGATTTGAGGCAGGCGCATCCCGTACGCAACCCCGAAAATGGGCGCGATGGATGCAACGCAGTCTCTCTCAAAGGAGTGAAGCAAAATGCAGATCGGAGTGATCGGACTTGGCCGCATGGGCGGCAACATCTCGCGTCGCTTGATGAAAGCCGGGCATCACTGCGTGGTATTTGACGTCAACGTCAAGGCGCGTGAGACGCTGGCCAAGGAGGGTGCCACAGCCGTTGCATCGCTCGCGGAATTGGTGAAGGCGCTCGGGCAAAAGCCGCGTTCGATTTGGGTGATGCTGCCTGCTGGCGAGATTACCGAAGAGGCTGTCGAGGCTCTCGGCGACCTGCTGGACCCGCAGGACATCATCATCGATGGCGGCAACTCCTTCTACAAGGACGACATTCGCCGCGCCAGGCAATGGGCAAAGAAGGGTGTTCGCTATGTCGATTGCGGCACGTCCGGCGGCGTCTGGGGTATCGAGCGCGGTTACTGCCTGATGATCGGCGGTCCGAAGGAGGCGGTCGATCACCTCGACCCGATCTTCGCGGCGCTCGCCCCCGGCATGGGCGACATCCCGCGCACACCGGGCCGCAAGACGGGCGATACGCGCGCCGAGCGCGGCTATATCCATGCCGGCCCCTGCGGCGCCGGCCACTTCGTCAAGATGGTTCACAACGGCATCGAGTACGGACTGATGCAGGCCTACGCCGAGGGTTTCGACGTCCTGCGCAGCAAGGAGTCGAAGGATCTGCCGCAGGACGAGCGCTATGTGCTGAACATGGCGGATATCGCCGAGGTCTGGCGACGCGGCAGCGTCATCTCGTCCTGGCTGCTCGATCTCGGCGCCGCCGCGCTGGCGAAGGATCAGGAACTGAGGGGCTTCTCCGGCTTCGTCCAGGATTCCGGCGAGGGCCGCTGGACGGTCGAAGCCGCGATCGAGGAGGCGGTACCGGCGGACGTGCTTACCGCGGCGCTCTACGCCCGCTTCCGCTCGCGGCAGGAGCACACCTTCGGCGAAAAGATGCTCTCGGCCATGCGCTTCGGCTTCGGGGGGCACATCGAAGGCAAGGAACCTACTGACCCTCAACCAGAGCCGAAGGAATCGCAGCACGGATCGGCGGCAACGGCCGCTGCGAGGTAGGGGCATGCCCGACGTCCAGCCGATCCGCAAACCGCCGGCTCCTGCCGATCCCTGCGCCATGGTGGTCTTTGGTGCCGGCGGTGATATGACCAAGCGTCTGCTGGTGCCGGCGCTCTACAACCTGTCGCGCACCCGGGTGCTGCCGGCGAAGTTCGCCTTGATCGGCGTGGACCTCGCCGAGGCAACGGTCGAGAGTTGGCGCGAGCATCTCTTCGACATGCTGCAGAGCTTCGTCGGCAATGCCACCGCGGCGCTCGACATCGACCAAGTTGACGAGGCGGCGTGGAAGCGGCTCGCAAACAAAATGTCGTACGTCCAGGGAGACCTCACCAAACCTGAGACCTACGAGAAGATCCGAGGCGCGCTGGAGGAGGCGCAGAAGGCCCAAGACACACAGGGCAACGTGATCTTCTACCTCGGCGTCGCTGACCGGTTCTTTGGCACCGTGGTGGACCAACTCGGCAACGCGAAGCTGTGCAATCAGAGTGAGGACGAAAGCGGCAGGCATCGGTTCTGGCGCCGGGTGGTGATCGAGAAGCCCTTCGGTCGTGACCTGGACTCGGCGCGCGCGTTGAATGCCCAGATCCTGCGCACCCTGCACGAGGAGCAGATCTTTCGGATCGATCATTTCCTGGGAAAGGATACGGTGCAGAGCATCATGGCGTTCCGGTTCGCCAATGGGCTGTTCGAACCGATCTGGAACCGTGACCGGATCGATCACGTGCAGATCACCGCGGCGGAGACGGTGGGGGTGGAGCAGCGCGGCAAGTTCTACGAGGGAACGGGAGCGCTGCGCGACATGGTCCCGAACCACCTGCTGACGCTCCTTTCCATGGTGGCCATGGAGCCGCCCACAGGTTTTGATGCTGCGGCAATCCGCTCGAAGAAAGTTGAACTGTTCACCGCGATGCCCGCTGTCCCGCCGGTGCAGGCGGTGCGTGGCCAGTATGGCGCCGGCAGCGTCCTGGGCAAGCCGGTAAAAGCTTATCGAAGCGAGCCGGACGTGGCGACAGATTCGAACATCGAGACCTATGTCGCCATGAGGCTCGACATCGATAATTGGCGCTGGGCCGGCGTGCCTTTCTACTGCCGCACCGGCAAGCGCATGTCGCAGCGGACGACCGAGATCGCCATCCGCTTCAAGCAGGCGCCCTACGCGGCATTCCAGAACACACCCGTCGAGGCGTTGCGGCCCAACTGGTTGGTGCTGCGTATCGCACCGGACGAGGGGATCTCTCTACAGTTCGAGGTCAAGCGCCGGGGACCTGTGGTAGACCTCGCCGCCGTGAAGATGGACTTCCACTACGATGACTGGTTCCCGAAAGAACCGAACGTCGGATACGAGACGCTGCTCTATGACGTGATGATCGGTGACCCCACGCTGTTCATGCGTGCCGATATGGTGGAGCAGGCTTGGCGCATTGTTCAGCCGGTGCTCGATGCCTGGGCCGCAGACACTGCTGATGTCCCCCACTACGATTCCGGCAGCGATGGCCCAAAGGCGGCGGACGAGTTGCTGGCGCGCGACGGCGATCGCACGTGGCGGCCGCTACCAGCAAAGAAACCGTGAGCGCGCCGCCGGATGGAGCGGCATCGCGCGCAGGTGGATGAGGTCATTTACCGTGAAGCCGTGTATGAGCTGCCACAGGTAGGTCAGATAATGGCTGCGACAATTTCGCCGACATCTGCCAAAGAATTGCGTGCCAAAGCGGCGATGCCGGCAACGGACGTTCGGGCCAGCGGCCTGTCGAGTGCAGAAGCACACCGTCGGCTGGACAAGGTTGGTCCCAATGCGATGCCCGATACGACGCTCCATCCGTTGCGTAGAACGCTGCAAAAGTTCTGGGCGCCGGTTCCATGGATGCTCGAAGCGGCGATCGCGCTCGAGCTGGGGCTCGGCAAGTATGTCGAGGCCGCCATTATCGCCGCTCTCTTAGTGTTCAATGCCGTACTTAGCCTATTTCACGAGAGCCGCGCCCAGGCAACTCTTGCCGCACTGAAGTCGCGGCTCGCGCTCAATGCATCTGTGCGGCGCGACGGTGCCTGGAAGACCGTCCCCGCCGCCGACCTGGTCCCGGGCGATTTAGTGAAGCTGTCGCTCGGCGGCGTGGTCGCCGCTGATGTAAAACTCACAGGGGGAGAAGTCCTACTCGACCAATCCATGCTCACTGGCGAGTCGGTCCCCGTCGAAGCCGGCTCTGGAGTTCCGACATTCGCCGGTGCGTTGGTACGTCGGGGCGAGGCCGTAGCGGAGGTCACGGCGACCGGCATGCGCACTAAGTTCGGTCGCACCGCGGAGCTCGTGCGCACGGCCCACGTCGTAAGTTCTCAGCAAAGGGCGGTTCTGCACGTGGTGCGCAATCTCGCCGCGTTCAATGGCGTGGTCATCCTCATGCTGGTGGCCTATGCGTACTTTCTAAAGATGCCGTTCACCGAGATTGTTCCCCTCGTCTTGACCGCGATCCTTGCATCGATACCGGTCGCGCTGCCGGCCACCTTCACCCTCGCAGCGGCGCTCGGTGCGCGGGCCTTGGCAAAGCGGGGCGTCCTTTCGACCCGCCTTTCCGCGGTGGATGAAGCGGGAACGACGGATGTCTTGTGCGCCGACAAGACCGGGACGCTGACCCAAAACGCTTTGACGGTGACGACCGTTCGTCCCATGCCCGGCTTCGATGAGGCGCACGTGCTGGCGCTGGCCGCGCTCGCCAGCTCTGATGGTGGGCAGGATCCGGTCGATGGCGCGATTCGCGCCGCCGCGGCGAGCAACGCGGTATCCGATGCCCCCAAGCTGGTTAGCTTCCTGCCGTTCGATCCAGCGAAAAAGATGTCCGAGGCGACGGCAATTGATTCGACCGGGGCAACACAGCGTATCGTAAAGGGCGCCTATGCTGCCGTCATCGAGCTCGCACACACATCGCCAACCGCCGCAGCGGCGGCGCAGGCGCTCGAGGGGCAGGGTTTCCGCGTCCTGGCGGTCGCGGCCGGGTCGCCGACGGCGCTGAAGCTGGCTGGACTCATCGCGCTCAGCGACCCGCCGCGCTCGGACTCGACCAAGTTCGTGACAGAACTGCACGGCCTGGGCGTGCGCATCGTAATGGTAACGGGGGACGCGCCATCGACCGCTGCGATCGTTGCGCGTGCGGTCGGGCTTGATGGCGCTGTTTGTCCGCTCGGGCCGATCCCGGACCACGTCCACCCGGAGCAATTTGCGGTCTACGCCGGCGTTCTGCCGGAGGACAAGTACAAGCTCGTCAAGGTGTTCCAGAAGGGAGGCCATAGCGTTGGGATGTGCGGCGACGGCGCCAATGACGCACCGGCGCTGCGGCAAGCGCAGATCGGCATTGCGGTCTCGACGGCAACCGATGTCGCCAAATCGGCGGCCGGCATGGTACTTACCGAGCCCGGGCTCGGCGGTATCGTCGGCGCGGTCAAGGAAGGGCGCATAACGTTCCAGCGCATCCAGACCTATGCGCTGAACACCATCATCAAGAAGATCGTGACGGTGCTATTCCTGATCATCGGCCTCATCATGACGCGGCACGCGATCCTGACTCCGCTGCTGATGGTCCTTGTGATGATCACCGGCGATTTCCTCTCCATGTCTTTGACGACGGACAACGTGCGGCCGTCCCCGACCCCGAATGCCTGGCGCATTGGCGGCTTGACGATGGCCGGCGTCACCATGGGGGCCTGCCTGTTGTCTTTCTGCACGGGCGTCCTGGCCGTCGGTAAATTTGGGATGAATCTCGGAACCGAGGCGCTGAGAACCTTGGCGTTCGTCGTCCTGGTATTCGGCGGCCAAGCGACGGTCTATGCCATCCGCGAACGCCGGCGCCTGTGGGGTTGTCGGCCGAGCCTATTGCTTGCGGTCTCGTCCATAGCCGACATCGCAATCGCCTCGACATTGGCCGTCAGTGGAATCGCCATGACGGCCCTACCCGTCTTGCTCGTCGTCGGCACGCTTGCCGCAGCAGCCATGTTCGCGTTCATCTTAGATTTGGTAAAAATCCCGGTCTTCGCGCGTCTCGGGATTGCCCCACAGCCCGCTGTCCCACTGGAGACAAGCTTGCTATGAAGCTCAAGCTGGCATTGGTGACTGTTATGGTTGCGATGAGTATCGCCGCCGCATACGGGAAGGACCGTCCGGCGCTTTGTTTCGATGGACTGCAACGGCAGCGGAAGGTCAGGAGGTCGGAACTCGATGGGCTCCCTACCGGCTAGATTGATGGTGCCGGCTTCAACGGCACTGCCGCTGGGGCATCCAGCTCTTGGATCACAGTGCGTAAGACGGTCTGCATGATCGGCGGTGCGGGCAGCTGTAGTCGCTGACGTTCCTCAAGTAACCATCTTGCAAGATCTGCCGTCATCCGCACACCGCCGTCGTCCGGGTACGTCTTGGCCAGCGCCTCGAACGCCAGCCATAGAGCGTCGTTGTTCTCGTTCATCGAATCTCCCCCGTCAGCGTTTGGTTCTCATGAGTCCCAAACCCTAATGACGACGCGAATCGGCAGTCTGTTCGGTGCCCCACATAGATGACGACGAGATCACGAGAGCGAGCACTGGTTAACAGTGCCGGTGACGTCCCCGCTGAGCTGCTGCGGTTGACCGCTTCGGCCCTGGGAACGCGACTCCCGGATCATGCCGCCCCGTTGCCATCGGTCGCGAGTGGCAGCTATCGAGCATCCAAACAGTGCGGCTTGAACAGGCCGCGCCCCCCAAAGAGTCCTTCAGATTAAGGTGTCAGGGAGATGAAAAGAGAAGGCCCCGCGAACGGGGCCTTCCAGTGCACACAAGGGCTGTGCGAAAGGCAGTCGTCAGGCTGCGGCCGCCAGCAATTGCCAGTTCTTGGGGAGAATGACCGTGTCCATGGCGTGCACGATGCCGTTCGTCGCAACGATATCCGCCTTGGTGATGCGAGCCCCGTTGACCCGCACGTCTGATGAGGACACCACTGCCGTCAGCGAAGTGCCCTGCGCCGTTGCCAGTTCTCCTGACTTCAGGTCTCTGGCCATCAAATAGCCCGAGACGACGTGGTAGTTGAGAACCGCCTTGAGCTTGCCGGCGTCCTTGAGCAGGTTGTCGTACGCGCCCGCCGGAAGCTTCTTGAAGGCCTCGTCGGTCGGCGCGAAAACCGTGAACGGCCCCTTGGCGGCCAGCTCAACAGTCAGACCCGCTGCGTTGATTGCGGCAGCGAAGGTCCTGAAATGGCCCGCGTCGATCACCGTGTCGACGATGTTCTTCGTGGGTGCTGTATTAGTGTTCCTGGCGGCCTCGCCAGTAGGAACGCTGTTTGATCGATCCATAAATGAACCTCGACGTATAGCCAGCGAGAATTCGCCAACCAACTCAGCTCGTATGCGGCTGAGGGCGCGGAGTATGCGCGCTATATCGAGCGTGTGCGGCGCGCGAGGAGAATAAACATTATTGCCGCGAGGCTGCTCAATTCGACTTGCAAGAGATGCGAAGCGCGCGATGGCTTCGGCGCTGAGCGACACGGAATCGCCGGATCAGGTGAGCAACTCGGCCAAATCTGCGGAGCCGACGGGCTTCCTCAGGTACCGCTCGACCCCGGCCTCGCGCGCGAGTTCGCGGCCGGGATGCTCACTATCAGCCGTCAAGGCAATCACTCTCAGGTTCTGTAGCTGCGGATGTTGAGATAGATGCCGGGCGACCTCGTAACCGCTCATGTCGGGAAGTTCGAGATCCACGAGCGCGATCGTAGGCACGAACTCGACGGCCAGAGCAAGAGCAGTCGCGCCGGTGTACGCGACGCGCGCATCACCGTACCCCGTCGATTGCAGCGATGACGCGAGAGCGTCGGCGGCACCCACGTCGCCGTCGACTATCAATATGCGCGGCATATTCCCCGGGGCGCCCGCCGGTGCCGTGCGCCGCGGGTTGTGTAGACGGATACGCATCCGCGACAGTCCGCTCAGCGCAGACTCACGGGTCGCGGGTGCTTGTTACGCGCTTCGAAGCTCTTGATTTGCCGTTCGGCTTCGTCGCCCGTGACGCCATAGGCTTCCTCAATCTTGCTCGCAAGATAGACGCGCCTGCCCGCAATCAAATCGAGGTGAGCGTCGGTGAGCCTTCCCCAGTTTGCATGCACCTCAACCCTGAATCGCTGCCAGCTGGCTTCCACAAGATTCCAGTCCATCTTAAGGCTCCTGCGTTCCGCCCGTCCCACACCGCACCGTTGTCTGCTGCAGTCTAAACTCGCGGCGCTGAGGCTTTTCGTAACGCCGCCCCCGCACCACTCGCCTCTAGTCCCTTCGATAGCGCTTCCTTCAGATCGCGGGCGGCAGACCGTTCGCAAGCGCGCTTGGACTCAACTTGTAGCCGTGCCGCCTTCGTCCTCCTAAGTAGCCAGCTGCGCCGCCGGCTCGATCGCCTCTCCGTGGCGATCCCGTGCGTACAGTCGCAGTTGAAGCTGCACCGCCCCCGAGAGTCACTAGGTCCGCCAAAACAGCTCCCAGCTCTGGGGTTGGGGCGTTTCGCGCGCTTTAAAGGTGCAGTCGGACACTTCGAGGATGTATCTGCGAATACCAGCGTACACCACCGACCGCGAGATAAGGACGTCGAGATGCGTCATTTGGAGTACAAAGGTAGTGAATGATGCGCGCGCGGATCCGCCATGGGGCCTGCTGCTAACATGCGTGTCAATTTCACGGGGAAGTTTCGATGAGGCCACTTTTTGAACCCGGCAAAGAGGCTGTGAGACACGAGCGTGCGATGAGTTCGCTATGCGAGCGCAGCGGTGCACCGCTCGCGGAAGTGCGGAATCTGTTTGCGCAAGAGTTATCCAGGCTCGAGCTCGGCGCCAAGGTTCGCTCGTACCTGGCGGTCCTTGCGGCGTCCAACGTGCGCGCAATGTTGCGTCGGAAAGACGCGTGAGCAGTGATGGATACATCGCCTATCGTCGCAGCCGTCGCCTCTTCTGCTGGGGACCCTGAAGCCGTTTCCGAACTACTGACCGCTTTGCCGGCAGGATCTCTTTGGCCTCGCGGGCTTGTGGGATCGCGGAGCATCAGGTCGGATGGCACAGCGATCGAGAGCTGCACGTATCTGACACTCCCCGCGAACGCGCTGATGACCGACATTCATAACACCGGTGCGCATCCGCACCGGATGCTCGCGATCGGCCGCGCAGAGGACCGGGACGTCTGGCTCGATGGAGCGTCCGAGGGCGCGCGCGCCGTCCTCAAGCCCTATCCGGCCGATCTGATGCTGGCCTACGAGGTCGGTACGCGCGTCAACTCGGTGAAGAACAACGATCCGAGTCTCACCGACCCGGTGCGGGCGCGCTCGGTGGCATGACCGAGCGCGCGCCGTTCTCTGCGGTTTGTCCCAAGTGTGGCCAGGACCGCGTGATGGCCGGGCTGTCGAACGAGGAGCTCGAGCAGCTCCTCGGCGCGGGCGCCGACATCGAAGGGTACTGTGTGAGCTGCGATGAGCACTGGGTCGTCTCGACCGAAGATCGCGCCGACATCGCGCGTGGGCTTGAGCGGCTGAAGCGGCGCCAGTGAGGGGCCCTGCTGCCGCTTATCCAGGAACGCCTCGACCGTCGCACTGGATTTACCGCTCATTGGACGAGTCGCTAGCGTTGCCGGAATGGGGAGGACCACCAGCCGTAGGCATTCTCGTTGTTCTCCTGGGCTTACGGACTGCCGGTTTAGCCCGACCAGCAGGATCTGTGCTTGGGCTTGACGGCCGGTCCCTCTGTGGGACTCCGCACAGACGTGGCGAGCGAGCCGGCCTAGCCTACCCCACAAGGTAGCTCTGTGATGCGCCGGGCCATTCGGTGGCTTCAGCTGCTCGTCAATGGCTATCAATGGTTGAGCAGATCCTCAGCAGTCTGAACATCCATCCCAAGAGCATTAATCAGTGCTAAGGCATTCGGAGCGCATATGAAGAGCAGTCGATCCCTCGTCCTCGTGGCCGTTGCCCTCACACTCGGTGCCTGCAGCGTGTTAGAACCCAAGCCGGCCGTCGAGATGAGCACCGCAGACGTCAATCTCAACTCCCGCTGGCACGCGAGCCTCGCGAGCCCCGCCGAACTCGCCGGGGTCGTGCAAATGAGCGGCTCAGCTTCCATGAGCCCGGGCGACAAGCAGGGCACCACCCATGTCATGCTGAAAGTCGCGAACTCTTCTCCCGGCGGTTTGCACCCGTGGGCCATCCACCGCGGTCAATGCGGCGCGGATGACGGGGTGTTTGGTGCCCTCGACAACTACCAG
Source organism: uncultured Gammaproteobacteria bacterium (assembly GCA_963844595.1). Classification (GTDB taxonomy): domain Bacteria; phylum Pseudomonadota; class Gammaproteobacteria; order Steroidobacterales; family Steroidobacteraceae; genus 13-2-20CM-66-19. Next base: position 50,296 of record CAWJOW010000005.1, on the reverse strand, counting down.
CCACTGAGTGTCAGTTCCGATGGCACGGGCTTGGCGAGCGCCCTTGTCGGGGCCGAGACCCCCAGCACGGGCAACTACTTCGTGAGCGTTCAGGCCTCAGCGGCAAATAGCGAGATGACGGTCGCGTGCGGGAACCTCGCGGCTCCGACCCAATGATTAGTATGCAGGGGGATGGGAATCATAAGGGGCCGCCCCTTGTGCTGGAGTTATCGAGCGCGGCGAGGCTGCATCTGGCGCGCAGACGTGCGATGAACTCGGGCGCCGGGACGAAGCTCGGGGCGGCCGGGCTCGTCGGTGGCAAGGCGCCTTAGGGCTAATCTGACGAAGAAGTCATCCGGAGCTCGAGACCGGTTTCAGCTCCTGTTCTGCCGTCAGCTCAGTCGAGTCGCTCAACGCCTCGGGTGTGGCGAAGGTACTCGCCGGATTCTTCATGGCTCTAGCAATGTCCATCGCAACCTACGACTCCCCCTTGGCAGCTGTTGGCGCATGGCAGGGGGCGGACTTGCCGTGTCCATGAGACTATCACGCCTTAGGTTTGGTCAGAGGTGGCCTCACTTTTTCGGACACGGGTATAAGTGGATTTCTGTCCGGGCATGACCGGAGGGGAGTCCATGAGAAGACCGAGGCGTAACCATTCCGCGAAGTTCAAGGCGCAAGTGGCCCTGGAAGCGATTCGTGGCGAGAAGACGGTGGCGGAGATCGCCGCACACCACGAGGTGCATCCGAACCAGGTCACGGCGTGGAAGGCGCAGCTGCTGGAGCACGCGGCGGCGGTCTTCGGCGGTGAAGCGATCGCCGCCGACGGCAAGGAGCGGATCCGGGAGCTGCACACGAAGATCGGCGAGCTGACCGTGGAGCGAGATTTTTTAGAAGGCGCGCTCGGGAAGTTCCCCGGCCTGAGCGGCAAGCGATGATCGATCGGGGCGCGCAGGTGACGGTGAAGCGCCAGGCGGAGCTTTTGGAGCTCAGCCGCTCGAGCGTGTACTACGAGCCGCGGCCGCTGTCGGAGCGGGACTTGCGATTGATGCGGCGGATCGACGAGCTGCACCTGCAGCTGCCGTACTACGGCTCGCGCAAGCTCGCCGCGGCGTTGCGGCGGGAAGGCCACCAGGTTGGCCGCCGGCACGTGGCGACATTGATGCGCCGGATGGGCATCGAAGCGCTGTACCGCCGGCCGCGCACCAGCATCCCGGCACGCGGTGCCTCGATCTATCCCTATCTGCTGTCGGGTCTTGCGATCGAGCGGCCGAATCAGGTGTGGGCGAGCGATATAACGTACCTGCCGATGGCCCACGGCTTCATGTACTTGGTGGCGATCCTGGATGTCGCGAGCCGCAAGGTGCTGAGCTTTCGGCTCTCGAACACCCTCACCGCGGACTTCTGCGTCGAGGCGCTGGAGGAGGCGATGTCGAAGTTCGGGGTTCCCGAGATTTTCAACACCGACCAGGGCTCGCAGTTTACGTGCGAGGAGTGGACCGAGCGTCTGAAAGCGGCTGGCGTCGCCATCAGCATGGACGGCAAGGGTCGCTGGATCGATAACGTGTTCATCGAGCGGCTGTGGAGGAGCGTGAAGTACGAGGAGGTCTATCTGCATGCTTACGCCAACGGGACCGAGGCGCGGACATCCTTGACCCGGTACTTCAGCTCTTACAACACGGTTCGCCTTCACCAGTGCCTCGAGTACCGCACGCCCGATGAGGTGTACTTCGGCGCGCTCGCCGGCTCGATGCCGGTGGCCGCCTGAAGGACGCTCGTGAACGCACAACGCCTCGGGAGCTCGATTTCGGGGGATAGCGAGGTAGCGGGTGCCTTGAGATCTCGGCTCCCGCGGCTTCCTATGCGTTCACTTTTTCCCACCACGCTTCAAAACCCGGAGCTTCTGACGCCTTCGGCGTCAGACTGCGCGGCGCGAAGACCATTGACGAAGAGCGAAGAGGAAGAGACGATCATCATCAACCGCCCAGGCAGATCCACTTATCCTGACGAGAAATCTGTCCTAACAAGCGGAGCCACCCCTGTCTTAAGGTGTCACCTGCTGCGAGCCTCTGCTTCGGTGGCAGCGGATCGGTCGGACTCGACGCTGAGCCGCCTGATCTCCGTGTGAGATCAAAGTTCGTACGTCAGCAGCTTCTCTGACTCGCGCACATGGGACCCATCGAATAGACGTTGTATGAGGGCCAGGCGTGCATCCTCTGTAAGCTGAGGGAACCAAGACTTCACTTTGCCCGCGAGTCCCTTGCGCTTGGTGGGTCGTGCTTTCTCCTTTTTCAGGAGCGACACCAGCCGAGCCAAGTGATCTGCATCTGCACGCTCCTCGGCAGGGAATGCGTCCTTCAAAGAGCCCACCCGACGACAGGTGCGTCCGAACGTCTGTAAATGGCGCGTCAGGGGATCGAAGCCCGTGTCACGCGACAGGATCGCGCACTCTGAATTGGGGCTAATCGCGAGTTCCTGCCCAAGATAGAACGCGATATGGAAATCGAGCGCGTTCGGCCCCTGGCCGGAAATCTTGACCCATTTCAACCGAGGGCCCAGCGGCTGGGCTTGTACGACCAGTTCCTCTGGCAGTTTCTTCTGCGTGATGCCGTAGAAGATCATTACGCGTGCGTCGACGGGCACCAGCGACAGATCGACTTTCTGGACGTTCTCCAGATCCACAAACAGCACTCGATCAGTCATTGCGCAGATCCATCCCGATCCTCCAATACGATCGCAGCATTGTAAATCATCGACGGAATGGCGCGGGCACGCAATCCAGCTTGCGCCGAAGCTCCGCGAGCTCTCGATCACGGCGATCGAGCATTGCGCGCGCTTCGCGGTAGGCAGCGTAGTAGTGATCGATCAGTGCCGCGAGCTTTGAGAGTTGGTCCTGAAGCGACGCGTAGTCGGGAGTCACTGACAGTACAGTCGCCTGTTCGGAACGATCGTCAGTCGCAGATCCCCGCTGTTGGGCGCGCACTGCGGTGAGAATGGCGGGGTGGTATCGATAGACGGAATTGCGCGACACGCCCGCGAGACGGCAAAGCTCCGACAACGTTGCACCTTGCGCTGGCGTGTCGCCGCCGCTTTGCTGCTTGAGCAGATCGAGCGCTTGTTTGAGCCGTGCGGCGGCAGCTGGGCCGCGGTCAGGGTGTATCGGCATGGGGTCCTTCCTCGCTGCCCGGGTCGATCGCGCGCAGCACCGCGATCGCCTCGCGAAGCCGCTCACGAGCGATCTTCAAGGTCTGTCGTGGCAGCGCCGGTTCGTTGAGCAGAGCTTCGTGGCGGCGTGCCTGCTCCTGCCAATAGGGTCTGTGCTTGGCGCTGACGACGAAGTTGCGGCAGCGGGCACAGGTAGAGGGCTCGCGGTAGATCGGGTTCGGGCCTGAGGCGCTGCCGAGACAGGCGCTGTGCTCCTGGCGATACACGCAAAACCCCCAGTCACAGACTCCGAGCGTGAGTCCCGCCTCTACGAGGAGCCGTGCGAAGCTGCGCAAGTCCTGCTTCATGCGCGCGCCGCGAAAGCGCGGCCGCTTGGCCAGGATCTGTACCCCGGCACGTCCCCCGAGTGCGGGGGCGCTGAGCATGTGCTCCCAAGCGGACACCGACTCCTCGAGGATGTGGGCGTCAATGTCTTCGGCGAGCGCATAGTCGGTGCCCACGTACCCCGCATCGGTGACGGTACGATCGCGATGGCCCAGATGCTGGGCGAGCGCGAACAATCCGGTACGGTCGCGGAGCGCCACGAAGCGCGCGAAGGTCTTACGGCCCTGGTGGGAGGAGAGCTTCCAGGACTTGCCTTGATGCGTCGGCAGAGCCAACCAGGCAGAGAGGCGCGCAAGCCCGAGGTTGACCCGCCCGGTGCTCGCGATCCACAGCGGCCACGCGGTATCCGGACTCCACTCGGATGCACTGAGCCGGCGGTTGCGCGGGCGGAGCCATAAGTCTTGACGACCTGTACGTCGCCGGTGCGGCTCGGAAAGGGCTTCGAGCACCGAGACCGCGTAGAGCGCCGGAGGCGGTGCCACCCAATCGTGAGCGCGGCCGTGATAGTCGGCCTCGAGCTTGAAAATCGAGCCGACGATGACCGCCATGCCAGCGGTGCCGCTCGGCTCGATGGTGTCGAGCGGCCTTACGCAACCGGCCCGAAGGGCGAGGATCTCGCTGACTCTGGGTCCCACGAGATAGGAGATCACGACGAAGCAGGCGCTGTAGAGCACATCGACGAGCACGCCGAGATCCGCAGGCGAGTTGAGCGTCAATGTGCCATGGGCTGTACGGATCGGATGGGCTTGCAGCGTCCGGATCGCGGTCCGCCGACAGGCTTTGCGCTGGAACCCCCGCCGGCGAGCGCGCTGGTACGCGGCCGCGTAGCGCTCCCGGGCGGTGAGCACAGCGACCGCGGCGGTCTCGAGGAACTCGATCGCGCCCTGCACCAGAGGAACGGCGACGATATCGGGTGTGTAGCGGAGCGTCCCGCACTCGGTCTCGCAGTTCCCGACCAGTGTGCGCGCGGCCTGCCCCGGGCACGGATCGATCAATAAGCCATCGCCAACCTCGGTTCTATAGCGGTACAGGTACATGAGGACCCGAACTGATGCCTCCACGGTCGAGGGCGCGATGGGTCGTCCATCGCGTCGCCGGCGGCTTGCGATGCTGTGTCGAAACTGAAGCAGTGCCGCGGAGTCCAAATCCGCGAAGCGCGTCAGGCCTTCCCGTGCCATCCACCGCACGAGCAGGCGTAGCTGAATGAAGTAGATGTGAACAGATGTGGCGCGCTGTGCGAGTCCCTTCCTCAAAGAGCGCGTACGAATCAACGCGATGAACCTGCGCGCGCTCTCGAGGAGCTCGGCATGCGAGGCGCTCGTGAACCGTTGGCCGCCGCCACTGAGTGTGAAGTCCCAGCGTATGCGTATGGGACGTTCTTCCTCGAGCGCGCTCGTTGGGGTGAACACCCAGCAGAGGTCAGTCCAGGTCGAACCGTGGAGAAACCAGGCGCGCGCAGGAGTCTCCTGAGCTGATGTTGCAGTGCCTACTGGGCTCGGTGCCGACTCGATCATCGCAGCGGCGGCAGTGGCGCGAGCGTGCCTTGCATGCGCTGCGCCTCACCGATCTCCCGGGCTGAGAAGCGTGTGAGGATGTCCTCCTCGAGGATGCGCAGCTGTGGCGCGTAGATCGCCGCCCATCGTGCCGGGTGCAGCTCAGCGCTCGCGGCATGCAGGTGGTCTCGGGCCTGCAGCAGCCGCGCGAGGGTGCGCGCATCATGGGTGAGGATCGCGTTCGGACAGCTGAAGCATGCGAGAAAGTGGGTGCACAGCTCCCCGGCGTGCGTGCCGGGCGCCACGCCCGCTAGCGGGTCCTTGCAGCTGAATCCGAACATCGAAACCGCCTCGCCCGTCGGGACGATCGCATCGGAGGCGGAGCTCGCGTCGGCGGGCGCTGTTCGAGGCGCGCCGTCACCGGATGGCTCAGCGCTCGGATCGCGGAGGTGCCCGAGAAAGGCGTTCTGCAGCGTCGCGACGCGAATGCGGTTCTGCGCCTCAACCTCGGGGCCTTCGACGTACGCGACGGTGGTTGAGAGCCGGGCGTGGTTGGCGATGGCCTTGACCTGGGTCAAGTCGCCGGTTGCACGATAGAACATCGTGAGGACCGATGAGCGGATCGAGGCGAGAGCGAAGTCGGGTAGCTGATGGCGCTTGACAAAACGGCGGCGCACATAAATCAGGCCCACTCGATCCAAGGCCCTGATGCGACCCGTTCCGTTATAGAGAAATAGCCGCTTGCGCCACGGTGAGGGGGCTTGTCGGCGTAATCGGCTCGTCCACTGAAGGACATCGCGCACCAGGGCCGGCGGATCAAGCGGCGCGTCGCTGCGGAACGTCCGTCGTTGAAGGCAACTGGCGCGGGGCTTGTCCCAGACGAGCATCTCGCGATCGTCGAGCAGCGGAAGGGGCCGCAGGCAATCGGTTCGCAGCGCCAGCATAGACTCTGGGTTACCCGCCGTGTGGATGAGAATGGCGATGTAGTAGGGGAGGATCGCATCGCTCGTGGGATACAGGCATGGCGCGACACATCGAGCACCGCGTTGCCGTGCAATCGCCCGTTGCAGCGTCCAGAAACCTCGCGACATCGACACGTTCCGGGATGGAATGATCCCGTTGCAGTGCGCGTCGATGTACTCGAGCAAAGCTCCACGAGAAGTCAATGGTCCAGCGTTGCTGTCGCGCGCGGCGGTGCGTTCGCCGGCGGCGGTGAGGCGAAGGGCACGACTCTCCAGGATGTCCTTCTCGCAGGCCCTGAGGATCGCCCGCAGCGCCTGCGGCGACAGCCGCGGTCGCCGCCGCGCGTCACGATGGCGATGCGGAAAGGGGCTATAGGGATAGTCGATCGACGCAATGAGGCCAGGGCGGCAGCGCTCGAGCCACTGGAGGAGCCTACTCACGGTGCCGTAGGCCACTGATCGGGTACTCTTGCTCCAGGGCTCACCCGTCGAGGTGCGCTGCTGCCCCAGCCACTCCACGTAGCGTATCAGCAGCTCTCGATTAAGATCGGCGAGGCTCTGGACAGCGCGTGTCTCAGCAACGAAACGAGCAAACACGTGCAGCAAGCGCCAATGGAAGAAAACCGAGCGCGCGGCGCGCGCGCCCACGTGGTTCCAGAAGGCATCTGCGAGCGCGATCTCAACGTCCTTCGGTAAGGCGAGTCCACTGAAGTCGATGCTCGTGTGCTGCACCTGGCGGGGACCCTCGAGCGGTACGTGACGACGCACGGCTCGCACGTCAGTCCCGGACCGCGGCAGCGCGCGTGCCATGCGCCGAGGGACTCTCATCGGTTGCGCTCCTGGAGCAGGGAGTCGAGGACCTCCGTCAGCAGATGGGTCTCCACGGCGATCGCACGCAGATAGCGGTCCGTGGTCCCGATGTGCTCGTGTCCCATCAGCACCTTGACGATGAGCAGCGGGTTGATGGGCGCGCCGGCCTTTGCCAGCTGCTCGAGCCGCGCGAGCATCATGCAGGCGAACGTGGCTCGTAACAGGTGGGAGGTCGCCATGAATCCGCAGCGCTCTCCTGCGAGGCGGATCACCTGCTGGTAGGTGTTCTTGCGAACGGCGGTGCCGCGCCGGCCAATGAAGAGAGCCGAGTCCACTGGAGTCCGGCGTCGACGCGCTATACGGTTCAGCCACGCCGCGCGATGCAGCCGCAGGTATCCGTCCGTCTCCTCAAGAAGACTCTCGGAGGCGATGACATATCCGCGCTTACGGCCCTTGCGCATCAGGCGAACCACATGGTGGGTGGCTCCTTCCGAAGCGCATCGCGCGCGCTCGTGCCGCGCGATGTCATGCACAGTCAGTCGCAGCAGCTCGCTGACGCGCAGTCCGGTGTAAAGCTGCCAGCGTGCCATCAGGTCATAAGGCGGCTCGAGGCGCGCGAGAAGCTCGCGCGCCTGGGTTGAGCTCAGAGGGTGCGGGAGACTCTCGAACTGGCGCAGCAGAAAGACGCTGCGCTCAGGGTTGCTGGAATAGCGCCAGCGCTCCCGGCGGGATACTGCGAAATCCTTCGCTCGCCCTGCCAGAGGTGATCCGCGGAGCCATCCCGAGCGCACCGCCCACTCGTAAAAGCGCAGGATCCCGCGGACGCGGTGGTTGATCGTCCTAACCCCATACGCCCGTCCTGTGTGTGGGCTTGCCCGAGTGAGCATGCGGTTGCGGTAGGCGATGAGATCCGCACCGTCGGCATCGCTCCACACGATCGAACTCTGCTCGAGCGTGTCGAGCCAGTCGAAGAGAATCTCCGCATAGGTGCGAACCGTATCGGCGGTATGGACGCGCTGAATGGCATGTTCGTGAAGAAACGCGACCGCCGGCTCGATGATCTCCATGGTCGCGGAGAAAAAGAGGGGGAAGCCGGGCGGGCGCGGCTCGCGTACGACCACCGACGGCGCCGCCGCCGCGGCCGCGCGGAGCCCCTCCGAAACCTCGCTCGGCTCCGGGAGAGTGGACTTACGGATCAGCTGGACCACGTCAGATCCGCCGCCATAAGCCGCTTGACGGCATCGACGAACGACAAACCCAGGATGTGCATGGTGAGATCAATGGCGCCACCGCCGCCAGCTCTGGCGCGCGTGTCGTACCACTTGGATCCCGTCGTCACGATCTCGTAGTCACCCCGCTCGGTGCACACATGCCAGCGGCGGGTGCTTGGGTCCTTGGTGGGGACGAAGCTCGCGTCGGACTTGACCATCGTTGCGACCGACGCGAGCGCGGCCTCGCTCGGCATCTCACGGAGCCGCGCGAGCGTTGCACCATCGAATGATCGGCGCACTGAACACCGGGGGTGAAAAGAGCGGATCGCTCCCCGCACCCGTCCCGGCTACTCGCCTCTGAAAGAGGCGGGGCTACTTGGACGGACTATAGAAGGGGAACGGGAGAAGAGGGGGCGGGCTTGCCGTTTCCGCGCAGGGTATCACGCCGTTCTCGGTGCGCCGTGCAAAGGCACGGTCTTTCAGTGGGTGCGAAGCCCACCCGGCAAAGGTCGCTCCAGCCGGTAGTAATCGGAGCAGTCGTGGAGGTGACGAAGCGGCTGAAGCCTTCGATGTATCGGACCCTTTTAGGGGTCTAGCGAGTATGCAGGCTGTAACGTGAGTAAACGCTGAGCAAGCCTCGAAAAGTGCAATGCGGAAGCCGACCCGCTCGAGAAACCGGGGAAGGCTGCCATCGATGGGGAAGAGAGCGATAGAAGGCACCCATCGGTTCCGCCGGGGTAGTGGCGACGGCATGCATACAAGAGGAAGACCGATGCAACACGGGAAGCCCCATTGCGCGATCGGACAACACGATCAACCGGACGCCCGCGAGGGAGAGGCCGGACGCTTTGGGGTGGCGGAGAGGCTCGCAGTACCGATGAGATCGGGTAACGCCGATGGAGGGAAGGGGCCTCAGTTCGAGATGAGCGTAAGAAGCGGTGAGGAACGGGAGATTGGGTAACCTAACAACTCCGCTGAGTGTTCAGAAGCTGCAGACGGCGCTCCATGTCAAAGCGAAGGGAGAGCCGGGCTTTAGGTTCTATGCACTGTACGACAAGGTGCACCGAGAAGACGTACTTCGGCATGCGTACGCCCGCTGCAAGGCCAATGGTGGCTCGGCGGGTGTGGACGAAGAACGGTTCGAGGACATCGAGGCGTACGGGCCGGACCGCTGGCTCGGTGAATTGGCGCAACAACTCAAGGAGAAGACCTACCAACCACAAGCGGTTCGACGAGTCTATATACCGAAGTCGGGCGGGTCGGGGCTGCGGCCCCTGTCTGTTCCGACGATCCGTGACCGAACGGTTCAGACGGCGGCAAGGTTGGTGCTCGAGCCCATCTTTGAAGCCGACCTGCCGGACGAGCAATACGGATATCGGCCCGAGCGCGATGCGCTCGCTGCGGTGGCGCGGGTTCACCGCCTACTAAGTTCTGGGTACACGCATGTCGTTGACGCCGACTTGTCGGCGTACTTCGATACCGTTCCACACGCCGAACTCCTTCAATCAGTGGCGCGCCGGGTCGTAGACCGGGCGGTGTTGCATCTGCTGAAGATGTGGCTGGAAACGCCGGTGGAGGAGAGTGACGACCGGGGACGGAAGAAGCGGACGGCCCGGAATCGCGACGAGCATCGTGGTACGCCTCAGGGATCACCTCTCTCTCCGTTGCTGTCGAATATCTACATGCGGCGGTTCGTTTTGGGGTGGAAGCGCCTGGGCCACGAGAAGCGCTTGGGGGCTCACATCGTCTCTTACGCCGATGACCTGGTGATCTGCTGCAAAGGCAGTGCCGATGAGGCATTGCGCGCGCTGCGGACCGTCATGACGCGGCTGAAGCTGACGCTAAACGAGCAAAAGACTCATGTCTGCCACTTGCCGGCGGAGCAGTTCGACTTCTTGGGTTACACGTTCTGCAGATGCTACGCGACCACAACGGGACGGCCGTATATCGGAACCCGTCCCTCTAAGAAGAGTGTGCGGCGGATCCTTCAGACGATCTGTGACCACACCGGCCGCGACCGCACGCTGCAGACCGCCGAAGCGTTGGTTCTCGACCTCAATCGTGCGCTGCGTGGCTGGGCCAATTACTTTCAGTTAGGTCCAGTCGGCAAAGCGTACCGCTTGATCGACAGATACACGACGGCTCGGCTACGCCGATGGCTGCGCGACAAACATCACGGGGGCCCAAGCTGGACCAACGACGCGCTGCGGCGCGATCTCGGTCTGGTGAATGTTCCCACCCTGACGCGCCGTCTCCCGTGGGCGAACACATGAGATCTCGTCCGAGAGCCGGATGCGGTAGCTCCGCACGTCCGGTTCGATGAGCGGGGTGTGGAGACGGAGTTACGGACCCTTGATTGAGGCACCGCCCACCGAAAGGGGCGGCAACAGTTGAGAGGGTCCTACCGCCACCGCGCCACATCCCGACTCTACCCGTCAATGGCTGCGCGTGAAGCGCGCTTGCGGTCTGCGCAATCACCGGGGTGCGACGCCCGCGCCGCTCAGCAGCCCAAGTGCAAGCAACAGGCCCGCTGCTGCCGACAATTGCCTGTTCACATTTCCTCTTCGCTCTTCGACGCCCCGGTCGCCCGGTGGTGGCTGCCCCTGCTGAGCCGGGGGATGCGTTGCGTTGGTCGCCTGCACCTTTTTGATTTTGATCGCGCTGTGGAGCCCCTTTACACCTTCAGTCTCGCGCGCAATGGATTCGGCCGCTGCCGCCGCTTCCTGGGTTCTGGCGTTGCCGGTGAGCCATACGACGCCATTCTTGTCCGTATCGACATGTATGCGCCCCAAGCTGGTGATGTGTTCGGCGCCCAGCTTGGCCTTGATTTTCAGCGTTATCGCCGAATCCTTCATGAAGGCCTCCGGGTGTGAACGGTCCGAGGTTTGGGCAACCACGACCGCAGGGAGCCCGAGCAGCGTGCCGATGAGTACGCAGGTGGTCGCAAATGGAGTCTTCATGACAGTTTCCTTATTTGGAAACAGGCGTGATCATGCGGCTCGCTGGCACTACTCTCTGTTCGCTATAGCACCAAGCGCGAAGAGAGCACGTCGTACGGCGGCAGTCTGGACGGAAGAGCAGCGACGCCTACACCTGATCGATAGTCGGCCGACAGGGCTCAATGCCGAATGACCGGTCTGACGCGGAGCTGGTGCGGCGGTGCCTGGCACCCGGAGTGTCGCTAACCGCCTCCGGGTTCGAGAGCGGGATAGCAGGGCTGGGCCCCCCGCTTGCGTGTTGAAATATTGGCTGCAGGCGCGACTATGTTCGGTAGCGTCCTGACTGCTTGGTCCTCTGAGTGTTCCAATGTTTGCTCAGACGAACAACTTGGAGATCAACATGTATATCGGCGGCGGCATTCTTGGAATCATTCTGGTCGTTGCTCTCATACTCTTTGTATTGCGTAGAGTCTGAGTCGTACCTCGAACGGCAGAGTGGCGAGCGGATGCCGATTAGGCAGACCCGCTAACCGATCGAGCACCAGAGGACATAGACATGAATACACTTCCCCTACAATGGATCATTGTTGCCGGCGTTGTGGTGATTGCGTTGCTTGCACTAGCAGCATGGTTTTTTTCCCAAAGGAAAAAGCAATCCGCAAGGCTTCAGCAACGGTTCGGTTCGGAATACGGCCGAACTGTGGGTGAACTTGGAGGACGAACGAAGGCCGAAGCGGAACTCAAGGCCCGAGAAAAGCGCGTTGAGGACCTCACCCTCACGCCGCTGGCCCCTGCTGAGGCCGCCAGGTTCAGTCAGGCCTGGAACGCTTTGCAGGCCCGGTTCGTCGATAACCCCAAAGGGGTCGTCGTCCAGGCGGACCAGTTGGTCCGCGAGTTGATGCTCAAGCGTGGCTACCCAATGGGAGATTTCGAACGCCGTGCGGCCGATATCTCAGTCGACCACGCTACCGTCGTGGAGCATTACCGGGCGGCGCAGACGATTGCGGCGCGTGATGAGCGCGGCGAAGCCGACACCGAGGAGCTGCGCAAAGCAGTCGTGCATTACCGTGTCCTTTTCGATGACATGCTCGAGGTTCGAGAGGCTAAGCAAGAAGTCCTTCCAGCCAAGCAGATGCCGGTGCACGCATGAACGCCATCATGAAACAAGAGCTAACGCCATCACGAAACAAAGCCAGAGGAAGGCAGGTCCCGATTTGGCCGGTTTTGAAAGGATGCGCCGCCGGCACAACAAGAGGTTGAGCTTGTGCAGTAAGTCAATCACGGGTAACACTTGCAGCGAGGTCGCTCATTTAATCGTGCGGCGTTTAGCGGTCCGTTTCTCGAGAAAGCCGACAGTCGCCGCGCCACTCGGGGGCCAGGGAACTCTGATCTCCACGTTTCAAGGCCTTGCACTCCCCAGGTACCTCACGGAATTCTCTCGCCACCAGTGAGTTACGGGCCGCAGATCTGCACTGAGCCTCGGAATGGAATTGGGAGAGCGACCATCGGGAGCTTCACGCAACGAACGCCTTCCGGACTTACCGGGAGACGTATCCGCTCAGGCGAGCCGTTATGTTCGATAGCGCACAGAAGCAGATCCTCTCAGCGGCGCAGCTTACGGTCAGAGCGACAGGGTCAGTAGCGCTCGTCAGTACCTTACTGACATAGGCGATTTTTGGGAGCGTTTATGCGTAGCGGAGCCGAGTCGGCGGACGGGAGCGGGCCTGGCGGGCCCGAAATGAATCAGCTATCGCGCGCGATGCTGCTCTCGGAAGGGATGCCCGATGACCTCATAGCGCCGCGCGCGAAGCAGCGCTTCCTGGTCGTCAGCCACGGGACTCCCCGGCTGATTAACGACAGGGGCGCGTCGCTTGACGGTCTTCAAACCAAACCAGCCGCAGCACCGCGGTCGCGAATGGAAGAGCTCGTCGCCGCCAACCGTCGCAAAGATGTGTTTCTGGGAGTGCTTGGCCATGAGCTGCGCAGCCCGCTCGCCTCGATTCAGAATGCGATCCACATCTTGAGCAGCCAGGGGGTGGAGACCCCCACGCGGCAGAGGACGCAAGCGCTGATCCAGCGGCAGGTTTGCCAAATGGGGAAGCTCATCGACGACTTGTTGGACGTCTCACGAATCATTCACGGGCAACTGCGCGTGCGATGTGAGCGGATTGACCTGCGCATCGTCCTGACCAACGCAATCGAGACCCTCGAGTCGGACATCCGTGAACGCGATCAGCAGCTTACCGCTACGCTCCCAAGCGCACCCATTTGGCTGCAAGCCGATCCCTGTCGCCTCGAGCAGGTGTTCGTGAACCTGCTCGCCAACGCGTCGAAATATACGGACGCGGGCGGCGAGCTGGCCGTACGCATGCATGCGCAAGACGGCCAAGCTGTCGTACGTATCCGGGACTCCGGGATTGGTATCGCCCCGGAAGTCTTGCCGTACATATTCGATTTGTTCAAGCAGGCGGATGAGGCGACTCTGCGTTCGAAATCGGGGCTTGGCATCGGTCTAGCGCTCGTGCGCAATCTGGTTGAATTGCACGGCGGCAACGTCACGGCGGCGAGCGCCGGGCGAGGGCAGGGGAGCGAGTTTACCGTTCGCCTACCCAGCGAGTACCTCGGGCGATCGACGGGCAGCAATGGGTTAACGACTATCGAGGCCACCTCGATCTAGTCAGCAGCTGTGCCGGCTGTTCGCTCCTGGTTTCAAGCCGGTTTTCAGCGCCTTTGACGCGCTGATCCGCTGGACAATCCTCGACAGCCGTTGAGAAACAAATTGACGACGTCGTCGGCCCACGCCTCGAGCTCGCTCGGCGTCATGGGTGCGCCCAGACCCATCATGCGACGCTGCGGCAGAGCAACGACCATATGCAGAAACTGCGCGGCTGCAAAGCCTCGCAGCTCGAGGGTGAGTCGCGGATCACGAAGCTCGCGCGCGAGCAGATTGCCAATCAACGTGCTCGCCTCCTCAGCCCAACCTTGGTCGTAGACCGCACGAACCAGACTGGGAAAGCGCGCTGACTCGGCCGTAACGAGGCGGTGCAGTGCGATGGCCTGAGGGGAGAGCGCCGCGCGCAGGATGAGTCCGGCGAGGCGGCGCAAGATCTCCTGCAACGTTGCGCCCTCAAGGAGGGGCACCTCGGGAGGCGGACGAATCTGCTCGATGATTCGATGGACGACCGCCGCGAACAGCGCCGCCTTGTCATCGAAACGGTGATAGAACGTACGCTTGGAGATGCCGGCGCGGCCGGCGACCGCTTCGATGGATGTCGATCCGTAGCCCTCTGTCAGGAACAGCGCCGTCGCGACTTCCAGAATTCGGTCGCGCAGCTGCAGGGCGGCAGCGCGCGACGGCCTTCCGCCATGGCGTGCCTTGCGAGTCGGCGAGCGGCGGTGATCCTTACCGGCGGCGATAGGCGAAGCCGCCCGCTCGGCGGAAGACGGGGGCACCATAGGAGCGAGCGTAGGGCGTGCGCGGCGCATAGTAACCACGCGGCGGGGCGTAGAACCGCAACGTCGGGGGAGCATACGCGAGCGCAGGGCGGTAGTAAGCCTGAGGCCCGGGGTAATAGCCCGGGGGCTGCGCGTAATACGCGGGCGGGCCTGCGTAGTAATTGGGCGGCGCCATATAGCCGGCCGGACCCCCGTAGTAGCCGTGATTTGGCGCGTAGGGGGCTGCTGGTTGCGCCGCGGAGATGGCTGCCGAGGCCACGACCCGCGGCAGGGTGGCAAACCTCGCCGCGGCAGCGATGACGTGTCCCAGCGCCCATGGGGCGAAGAGTAATGGGCCGGCGGCGGTAGCTGGCCTGCTCGGTAGATACAGGAGCGCAGCGGTGGCCGCCACGGCAAGAACCGTCTGCTTGAGTCCTGGCATGGCTGGCTCCTACTGGGGCGTGTGACACGAGGCAGCCACAGACGGTACTCGCCCCTCCACAGAAACGCAACGGTACCGTTGCGTTTGAAGGCAAGAGCGCCGTCGTTAAGATCGAAGACCGAGGTCCGTGGCAAACCGACGGCTTGGAGAGCCGTCTGAACGGCGCTGCGCGCGTCCGTCCTTCTTACATATCCATGCCGCCCATTCCGCCGCCGCCCGGCATGCCGCTATGGGCATGCTCTTCGTCCTTCGGAGCCTCGGCAACCATCACCTCGGTGGTGAGCAACAGGCCCGCGACGGATGCGGCATTCTGCAGCGCAAGCCGCGTGACCTTCGTTGGATCGAGGATGCCCTCTTCGAGCATGTCGCCGAACTCACCGGTCGCCGCGTTGTAGCCGTAGGCACCCTTGCCGGCTTTCACCTGGTTCAGGATGACCGCTGCATCCTCGCCGGCATTCTCAACGATATTTCGCAGGGGCTCTTCGATCGAGCGAGCCAGAATACGGATGCCGACCGTCTGATCCTCATTGGCACCCTCTAACTTATCGAGCGCCTTGTGGGCACGGATCAGCGCGACACCGCCGCCCGGCACCACGCCTTCCTCGATGGCCGCACGGGTTGCGTGCAGGGCGTCCTCCACGCGTGCCTTCTTCTCCTTCATCTCAATTTCGGTGGCTGCACCGACTTTGATCAGCGCCACGCCGCCGGAGAGCTTCGCGACACGCTCCTGGAGCTTCTCCTTGTCGTAGTCGCTGGTCGCTTCCTCGGCCTGCTGGCGGATCGCCTCGATGCGGGCCTTGATGTCCGTAGCCTTGCCGGCTCCGTCGATGATGGTCGTGGTCTCTTTCTCGACCACAACCTTTTTCGCGTCGCCCAGATCGTTCACGGTGACCTTCTCGAGCGACAGGCCAACCTCATCGGAGATCACGGTACCGCCGGTCAAGGTCGCGATATCCTGCAGCATCGCCTTGCGACGATCGCCAAAGCCCGGAGACTTCACGGCTGCAACCTTGAGGATGCCGCGGATGTTGTTGACGACCAGCGTGGCGAGCGCCTCGCCCTCGACGTCCTCAGCGACCACGATCAGCGGGCGGCCCGCCTTCGCGACCGCCTCCAGGAGCGGGAGCATCTCGCGGATATTCGAGATCTTCTTATCGCACAAGAGAATCAACGGCTTTTCGAACTCGGCCGTCTGACTCTGCTGCTGGTTGATGAAATAAGGGGAAAGATAGCCGCGGTCGAACTGCATGCCATCGACAACCTCGAGTTCATTGTCCAGTCCCTGGCCCTCTTCGACGGTGATGACACCTTCCTTGCCAACTTTCTCCATTGCATCGGCAATGGTCTTGCCGATGGACGCATCAGAATTCGCAGAGATCGTACCGACCTGCGCGATGGCCTTGGAGTCCTTACAGGGTTTTGAGAGGCGCTTCAACTCGTCCGTCGTGACGAGCACGGCCTTGTCGATGCCGCGTTTGATGTCCATGGGGTTGCGACCGGAGGCGACGGCCTTCAGACCCTCCCGGATAATCGCCTGAGCCAGCACCGTCGCCGTCGTCGTACCGTCGCCGGCTTCGTCCGAGGTGTTGGAAGCGACTTCCTTAAGCATCTGCGCGCCCATGTTCTCGAACTTGTCCTTCAGCTCGATCTCCTTCGCAACCGAAACACCGTCCTTCGTGATGGTCGGAGCACCGTAGCTCTTCTCGAGCACCGCGTTGCGGCCCTTCGGGCCGAGTGTCGCCTTCACCGCATTCGCCAGGACGTTGGCGCCCTTGAACATGCGTTGGCGCGCATCGTCGCTAAATCGTACTTCTTTCGCTGACATTGCCGTGTCCTTCGGGTGAGTTACTTCGACTCGATGACGGCCATGACGTCTTCTTCACGCATGACCAAGAGTTCTTCGCCGTCGACCTTCACTTCGGTGCCGCTGTACTTGCCGAAGAGAATCTTGTCGCCGACCTTGACGTCGCAGGGACGAACCTGTCCGCTTTCAAGGATCTTGCCCTTGCCGGCCGCGATGACCTTTCCTTGAATGGGCTTTTCGGCCGCCGTATCGGGAATCGCGATGCCGCCAGGCGAGGTGCGATCTTCTTCCAGGCGCTTGACAAGAACACGGTCATGGAGAGGACGAATCTTCATGGTTGAACGCTCCTTTTTTGGCGCAGCGGGTATTGTTTAAGCACCCAGGGTGAGGCAAGTCTGGCGGGATGATTCATCACGCTCTTCCCTTGCATCTGCAATAGTCCCGAGAGGTCATCGACAGCGACGGGCTTGAGGAGATAGCGCTCGAAGCCCGCCACACGAGCCAGCTCGCGACCTGCGTGCTCGCAACCGGAGGTCAGCGCAATCAATCGCAAGTCGTGGCTTCGCGCTTGCTCACGCAGCAACCGCGCCACTTCGAAGCCACTCATATCCAGCAGGTTGAGCTCGAGCAGGACCACGGAGGGCTGAAAGTCGGCCGCGATGGCTAGCGCAGCATGACCGGAGTAGGCAACGCGGGTCTGCGGATGGCCCAATGCCTGCAGCATGAGCTCCAATGAACCCGAGGAATTAATGTCGTTATCGACTATCAGGATTCTCACCGGCTGGGTGGAGAGTTCGGGCTGGCCGCCTTCATCCTGCCAAGTCTCCAGCTGTTGCGATTCGGTGACATGCACAGGCGGCACCTGCGCGCTGTGCGCGGTGCCAGAATCGGGATGTTTTCGCGACCGGTCGGAGAGCCGCCTCCAGCTCGTTGTCACCGTGTCCTGCATACCGTGTCCTGCATGTTGCGCTCCTGCCGTGCGGAGCATCCTAGTACGCGGCAGAGTGTGCGGTCGGTACGGTGGGACACAGACCGGCCCCAGCGCCCGGGCGGAGCGCGCCTCGTAAACCTCGCCAGTTCTCTCGATGAGCTGGCGGCCTCGCAGTGGCGACCGTGCCTTTAGACCTTTCGCAACGGCGCCTGGGCAGACCTTAAAGTCCTGCCGCCTTCATCTTCCCAGGCAGCCAGCGGTGCCGCCTGCCGGTCCTCTTCTCGGTCGGCGTGCGGCATGGTGGCCGGAACGGTCGGAGGCTTCTCAACCGCGATGGTGCCGCAGGCCTCGTGGCCAAGGGCGGCCCCAGAGGTCTTTGCGCCGGCATGCTTCGCGTGTTCGCCCCACAAGCCTTTCACCCAGTCTGTCAGGCGCTTCCAACTCGTCATCACCGTATCGTCATGCATAGCCGTCTCCTTGCGTGTCACCCTAGCTCAAGGCCTGTGATGAGGTCGGTACGCGGCCGCACACTTGGGCTCTGGGGGTGCAGTGCGGCGTCGATGATCTCGTGGGACCTCGTAGGCCGTGATCGCGACGACTTGCCGGACCGAAGTCAGCGGACAAAAAAACCCGGCGCTTGCGGCGCCGGGCCGGTATTCAAGTCAACCTCAAGGCTGATCAGTCAACCTTAGGGGTGATCTTTGAAATCTTCGAACCGTCGAATGACAGGTCACCGATCAGACCTTTCTCAGCGAAAGCAAAGCCGAGAATCGGCTTATCCTGGGTCTGTGTATCGTAGCTGCCGTTGGCACCGCCGGACACCACAGTGATTCCCGCATCCGCGCCAACGGACCAACCATCGCTGGAAGTAAACTTCTCGAGCGACTCCGGCGTCATGAACATGATGATTTCGCTGTGCTTAGCCAGCCCGAGCGTCAAGCCAACCGAGGCGGCCCCTACTCGGTAGTAGCCGACCGTCTTGCCATTGACCTGAAGTGCCCCTTCGCCAAACTCGCCAGCGACTCCGATGCCGCCCTTGGTGACGCGCGGGAATACCAGCACGCCCGCGGCTTTGTCGCCCAGGATCTTGTTTGCAGGATTGAGCGTATTGAAATGAACGACGGTCGCGGAAACCCGGCTGTCGATCTGCGCCTCGGTGGCCGCGAATGCAGTCACGCCCGCCGCCAGGGCGATTGCGAGACCGGTTGTGGCCAGAACAATTTTGATACTCATAAAGGAACTCTCTATCGTAATGAAAGGAAATTAGGAGGCCGGATCGCACGCGATCGCGGAGGATGACGCTGTCGGGTAAACCTAACAGTCAGATTGACCCGAGCCGCAACCGTACCTCTACGCCCACACCCGGTCTGTGCGCCAACGTACTCAGTCGAACGGACGGGGGCGCAACACATCGGCGGACTGTGTACGGTGGCGCTCAGACACGACGAAAAACCTCATGCTCCAATGAACTCCAAGGCATCAAAAGAGGCGACGACATGGACAAGAATCGCCAATGTGCCCTGGGCTTAGCCCTCGTGATGTCACTGGGCGGATGCGCGTCCCTTCCGCCAGGCTCCAGCTTCCCAAAATCCGTCTCCGTTGCGCTCGTCCGTCCCGAGGAAACCCGCCTTGGAGGGCAGTTTGCCAACGCAGTAGTCGCACACGGAGGCGATTCGGCGTTTCGCATCATATCCGTCGGCGTCGACGGGTTTCTGATCCGTGCACAGATGATAGATGCCGCCGAGAAAACACTGGACCTCCAATACTTCATCTTTCGTGGTGATGAGACTGGCCGACTCCTGACCGACGCTCTGCTGCGGGCCGCTGATCGCGGAGTGCGGGTGCGGATACTGGTCGACGATGGAGCCACAATCGCCGGCGACGAGCAGATCATCGCCTTGGACGCCCATGCAAACGTTCAAGTGCGAATATTTAATCCGTTCGCCTACCGCGGACACAGCACTATGCGGCGAACTGTGGAATTCATGTTCCACGCCTCAAGGCTCGACTATCGCATGCACAATAAGCTGCTGGTTGTTGATAATGCGGTAGCGCTCGTCGGCGGACGCAATATTGGCAATCAGTACTTCCAGATGGACCCGGACTCGCAGTTCGCGGACGACGATGTCTTTGCCGCCGGTCCGATTGTCCTGAAGCTGTCGGCAACGTTTGACGAGTTCTGGAACAGTTTGTTCGCAATTCCGGCTGCGGCGCTCGATGGTCAGCAGCGCTCGCCGCAGGCTCTGGAGGAGCGCCGCCGCCGCGCCGCGCAACACTCAGAACGGCACCTAGAGACGCTGAAAGCGGATGGCATCGATTATGCCGCCCGAGTGGCAACGGGTGAACCCTACGCCGGCGTGCTCGCTGGCCGACTACCGCTGGTGTGGGCCCGCGCCCAAGTGGTCAGTGACAGTCCGGACAAGAAGAACAGCGAGAGTGGCGATAGGTACGGCCGTTTGATGGCCCGATCGGTACTCAAGGCTGCTCGCGCGTCACAATCCGAGGTGCTGATTATCACGCCTTACCTCGTGCCGGCGGCTGATGAATCGGCGCTGCTAAAGGAGCTACGCCTGCGCCAGGTGGAGGTGCGTATCCTGACCAACTCTCTGGAATCGACGCCTGACCCGATAGCGCAAGCGGGTTACCTGAAATATCGCATTCCCCTTCTCCAGGAGGGGGTCGAGCTTCATGAATTGCGAGCGCTGCTGGGAAACACCCGGGGAAGCGGCGAAACGGCCGTGGTATCGCGCTATGGCAACTATGGGTTGCACGCCAAACTGTTTGTGTTTGATCGTGAAAGATTCTTCATTGGCTCGATGAACCTTGATCAGCGCTCAAAGAGCCTGAACACGGAAATCGGCCTGATCATCGACAGCCCGGAGCTCGCCCAGCAGACTGCGATGCGCTTCGAACACATGGTGCAGCTGGCCAATGCTTACGCTCTGGCGTTGCACGTGTCCGCCGCCGGCGTGCAGCGGCTCGAATGGGATACACAAGAGAACGGCAATGCCGTCGAGTACGCGCAGGAACCCGCAAGGAGCCAATGGCAACGGCTAAGGCAGACCCTGATGTCGTGGTTGCCGATTGCCGGGGAACTATAAGAAGGCGCGGGACAACAGCCCTACGGCCTGCAGCGAAATCAGAGCTGCGACGCGCCCGCCATGTGCGATACCGTACGGAAGGCGGGTCATTCCAGGGTGAATTATATAAAGAGGTGTCGCGTACGGCCGGGCACTTCGATGAGCGCTGCGCGGTGTTGCGCGCGGTCTACCTGATGAAGAGGGTGCCATGCACATAGCATTGACCATTGGACCCCTGGTGTCGCTGATCGCCGGTATTCTCATTTTGATTGTGCCGCGGCTGCTGAACTTCATCGTCGCTATCTATCTGATTGTGATTGGACTGCTCGGGCTGTTCGGCGCGGGCAGCAGCCATTTGCTGTAAGCGCGTTCGTCCGACGGAGTGGCGCTTTAAGGAGAACCAAGATGAGTCTGGGCACAATTCTGCTGATCGTTCTGGTGCTGTTGCTGATCGGCGCGATCCCAAGCTGGCCGTATAGCCGGCAGTGGGGTTACCGTCCCAGTGGAGCTCTGGGCCTGGTGTTGGTCGTAGTCGTGGTCCTGTTGCTCCTGGGACGCATCTAGGCAGCGCTTGATGCCCGCGTCGCTCCTGTACGGCCTGCTTCGCATGCCAGTGTGGGGCTATGCTGTATTCACGTTCGCGATGGTACAGCTGATGTTTCTTGGGATTACCCTGTACCTGCATCGCGACCAGTCCCATGGCGGCCTGGTGCTGCATCCGGCGCTGCGGCACGTCTTCCGCTTCTGGTTGTGGTTCTGCTCGGGTACGGTGACCCGGGAGTGGGTTGCGGTCCATCGCCGGCACCACGCGTTTCCGGATCGTCCTGGAGACCCTCACAGCCCGGTGGTCTTCGGTCTCAAGCGTGTCTTCCTACAGGGTTACGAGCTCTACGTCGCGGCGGCGTGTGATCAGACGATTCTGGCCAATTATGGGCGTGGCACACCCGATGACTGGCTCGAGCGCAACGTCTATAGCCGCTTCCCCAAGGTCGGCATTTCGCTCTTTGTGGTCCTGCAGCTGGTCGTGTTCGGCGTGCCGGCGATTACCATGCTCGCCGTGCAACTCGTCGCTCAACCCTTCTTCGCCGGTGGCGTCATCAATGGGCTCGGCCACCACCTCGGCTATCGCAGCTTCGAAATGCCCACCGCGGCAACCAACATCGTGCCCTGGGGCGTGCTGATTGCAGGCGAGGAGCTGCACAACAATCACCACGCGTTTCCGTACTCGCCGCGCTTTTCAGTGCAGCGCTGGGAGATCGACCTGGGTTGGCTGTTCATCTGCGTGTTTCGCGCGCTGGGTCTAGCCCGCGTCGGCAGACTTGCGCCGACACCGAACATCGGCAGCAACCGCGCCGGAATAGACGCCGGCACCGTGCGGGCGTTGTTCACCAATCGCATGCACGTCCTGCGTGAGTATCGTTGCCGTGTGATACAGCCGGTGTTTCGCGCGGTGACGAAGCAGGAGCCTACCGCTGTACTCGCGCGTCGCTCCCCGCAACTGCTCGTTCGGGATCCATGGCTGCTCGACGAGCGGAGCCGCCGGCAGCTGCGCGAGCTCCTCGAGCGATATGAAGTCCTGCGAACCGTCATCGACTTCCGTGATCGGCTGCAGCAGATCTGGGATGAAACGTCCGCAAGCCACGGGCGCGCGCTGGAGCAACTGCGGGAGCTGTGCGCTCAGGCCGAGGGCAGCAGCATCCTGGCGCTCAGGAAGTTTGCATTGCGACTTCGTGCTTACGCACCCGCAGGGTTAACCTGAGGCCCTTGATTCGGGAGGCGGGCTCGTAGTGTGCGGCAGCAGACGATCGCTTTCCCTTTTGACGACGGCATAACACTCGCAGCACAGCTGCTCCAGCCGTGGCCGGTCCAGCACCGTGATCTGCCCACGGCTGTATTCGATCACACCAAGCTTCTGCAACTTGCCGGCGGCCTCGGTGACGCCTTCACGGCGGACGCCGAGCATGTTGGCGATCAGTTCCTGCGTCATGGTTAATTGGTTGGCTGACAGGCGATCGAGAGACAGCAGCAGCCAGCGGCACAGTTGCTGGTCCACTGAGTGATGGCGATTACACACCGCAGTCTGCGCCATCTGCGTGATGAGGGCCTGCGTGTAGCGCAGCAGCAAGACCTGCATCTGGCCGCTGCGATGGAACTCGTCCTTGAGCAGCTGTCCGACCAGCCGGTAAGCGTAGCCGGCGCTCTGCACGATCGCCCGGCTCGGGGTAGTTTCGCCGCCCATGAACAGCGCGATGCCGATCAGGCCTTCATTGCCGACCACGGAAATTTCCGCGGACGCGCCGTCCTCCAGGACGTACAGCAGGGATACGATGGAGTCGGTCGGAAAATAGACGTGGCGCAGGGGATCGCCGGACTCGTACAGGACCTTGCCGAGCGGCATCGGGATGAGCCGCAACTGCGGGTAAACTCGCTCCCGTTCCGCGACTGAGAGCGCGGCCAGCAGCTGGTTTTGTTGCGGATCGTGGATAGGCTCGGGCATGGGCAGGCGTCGCCGACACAGGGGGGAGACCGAGCGCAGATTATAGACCAGGTCTAGTCTGCCCTGTGCGCTAGCGTACAGAGTGCCATGGTTGAACGCTCAGCGCGTCGCTCGCCGCCGACGGTAGCTGGCGCTTCCAGCCGGGCGGCAGCAGGCAGCGGGACCCTCGCTCCAAGGCGCAGGCTTACCCCAGGATCCTGGCGTATGTTTCGTTGGCCGCCGCGTAACAGCTGCAGGCAGCGGCTTGCAGGCCGCGTCCGTCGAGGATCGTGAGCTCGCCGCGGCTGTAGCGGATAAGCTTACGCTTGCGCAGAGAGCTCGCGGCTCGGGTGACACCTGCGCGGCGCACGCCCAGCATGTAAGCGAGGAATTCATGCGTGACGGAGAACTCATCGCCGTGCGCCCGATCGCGAGTCATCAAGAGCCAACGGGCAAGCCGCGCCTCCACCAGATGGAAGCGGGTACAGGCGGCCGTCTGTGCCAACTGGTTCAGCGTTACATAGAGGTACCGGTTCAGACCTCGTTGCAGCGACGGGCTGTGTTTGAGCTCACGAAGAAATGTCGCGGTTTCCATTCGCCAGGCGGCGCCTGCTCCCTGCACCACGGCCCGCAGCGGAGCAGCGTCCACGCCCAGCATCAACCAGATTCCGAGCATGCCCTCGTTGCCGACCAGTCCCACCTCGAGGTTGGCGCGGCCGTCGATCGGGGCGATCAACGAGATGAAGCTGTCGGTGGGAAAGAACACGTGACGAGCGCGGTCGCCGGGTCGGTGCAGCACATCGGCAAAGCGCAGCTCAACCCGCTCGCAGCAGGCAAGCAGGCGTCGACGCTCCTGCCCCGATAAGGAGGCGAGCAGGCCATTCTTCTCGGCCGATCGCGGCGGCTCTGACACAAACTGTCCTCTGATTGCAATCCCGGAATGCGCAGCGTGACGGGCAGAAGGGCGCTCGTCCGTTCGGTGGGCCACTGACCGCCTGTCCGGTGTGCGAGTCCCGGTGTGTACGCCAACGCACAGACTACTGCGTGCACCTCGGCGCAGCCTTGGCCGTGCTGGTACCTATGTCCCGGAACGTGCTTCTTGTCCTGGCGGATGCTGCGCAGGCGAAGGCGGTTCGCCGGTCGCTCGTGAGGTCGCGCGACGGCCCCTTCAAAGTCGAATGGGTCCGTGCCTGCACAGAGGCCATCAGAAGGCTTGGCGACCCGGCAGGTGAAGACATCGCGGCCATCGTGGTCGACCTGTTCCTTCCCGACTCCCAGGGCCTCGAGAGTTTCGACAGACTGTTCAGCGCATCGCCGCATCTTCCAATCCTCGTCCTCAGCAACTTGCGCAACGAGGATGTCGCGCGGCTCGCCGTGCAACACGGAGCCCAGGACTATCTGCTCGAAGAACGCCGCGACGATCAGGCGTTGTCGAGCGCTCTGAACAACATGCTCGAGCGCTCGGCACATGCAGAGGCTCTGTTCCTGGAAAAGGAGCGTGCACAAGTCACGCTCAACTCGCTAGGGGATGCCGTCATCAGCACCGACCTCGCCGGCAACGTCACCTACCTCAATGCGATGGCCGAAGGCATGACGGGCTGGTCGCGACAGGAGGCATTCGGCCGGCCGCTCCAGGAAGTGTTACAGATCATCGACGGAGAAAGCCGCGAACCCGCTCTGAATCCTCTGGCGATGGCGGTTCTGCACAACAAAAGCGTCGGCCTGAGCGCGAACAGTGTGTTGATTCGCCGTGACGGCCACGAGTCTGCCATCGAGGATACCGCGGCTCCGATTCACGACCGGCGCGGACGGGTGACGGGCGCGGTGATCGTTTTCCACGACGTCGGTGTGGCCCGTGCGATGTCGCTCCGGATGTCATATCTGGCCCAACACGACTTTCTTACCCAGTTGCCCAATCGCATGCTGCTGAACGACCGACTGACGCAGGCGATCGCGTTGGCGCAGCGTCACGGCCAATCGCTCGCGGTTCTGTTCCTGGATGTGGATCACTTCAAACACATCAACGATTCCCTGGGTCATGCGATCGGCGACCAGCTTCTGCAGTCGATCGCACGACGCCTGGTGGAATGCGTGCGCAGCTCGGACACCGTCAGTCGTCAGGGTGGGGATGAATTGGTGATCCTGCTTTCGGAGGTGGCTCACGCGCAGGACGCCGCTCTCGCCGCCGACAAGATACTCGCCGCGGTGAGCCGGCCGCACCGCATTGACGGGCAGGATCTGCACGTCACCGTGAGTGTAGGCATTGGGGTGTTTCCTGCCGACGGAGCGGATGCCGAAACGCTGCTGAAGAGTGCCGACCTTGCACTGTTCCATGCCAAGGCCCAGGGCCGCGGCAACCATCAGTTCTTCAAGCCCGACATGAGTGAGGCCGCGGCTGGCGCGGCCTGAATCGACGGCTCGCAGATGTGCAGAATCGGTTTGCGCGGGAATTCTCGGCTCGAACTGGGCGCTAAGTTCGCCCACGCAGCACTCTGTACGCTATCGCACAGAACAGGGATTTAATTCGGGCATGCTCGTGGTGCCGGTGCGATGGTCATGGTCCGACGGGTAGTCTGAAAGCCCGCACGTGACCGTCAAGGGAGTTCACGGTCGCCGGTGACGATATCGATCGGGGCCAGGGACTGCCCCGAGCCCGCCGGCCGGGAGCACGTTGCCCCCGGGCGGCTACTCTTACTTCCAGATGTTACGACCCTAGGGATGTCCCGCGTTCTGGCAGCCGTCACCGGGGTGGTCTGAATCGCAGCCCTTGGCCCGGTCATCCTGCCTGCCCTGATCGTGATCTGCGCGCACGTCACTCTGGGAGGCACCACGGTCGTCGTGGCGGGGTCCGGCGAACACGCAGGCCGAGAGACCAAGGATTGCTGTGAACAGCAAGCAGGTGGCGAGGCGAATGAGGGATTTCATGGACTGTCTCCGGGGCCAACAATGCGAACAACAATCCGCGGTGACATCCGGGTGCCGCCCTGCGGTCGAGTCGCTTAAGCCCACAAGCGATTCGTTAATGCCCACCATAGAGTTGCACGACGATTCGATCGGTGCGATGGCACACACATTGTCATCGTGCGGCAGCGTACGGACAGCGGGCTCAAAGGCGCCCAGTCTGGCGGCTGTGCGCCTGAGCACGCGGAGTAACGCGTATGAATCCAATTACAGCATTCCTGGTATTTGTCCTGATTGTCGGCGGAGTCGCGGTCGGTTATCGAGAGAATCTCTATCTCGGAATTGCGCTGATTGCGGTGGCGCTCATCGTCGCCGCGTCGCTGAAGATGGCTAACGTCTGGCAGAAGTTCGTGATCCTGAGGATGGGAAAGCTGCAAGGCGTGAAGGGGGCGGGCATGTTTGCCATCATTCCGGTCCTCGACAGCGTGGTCGCGGTCATTGACGAGCGTATTCAGACCACGGCCTTCAACGCCGAGCAGGCGCTCACCAAGGACACGGTTCCAGTCAATGTTGACGCGATCATCTTCTGGCATGTGAACGATGCGGAAAAGGCGGCTCTGGCCATCACCAATTACCGGGTGGCGATTGATCGGGTGGCGCAGACGTCGCTCCGCGAGATGATCGGCTCGTCAATGCTGGCGTCGCTGTTATC
Source organism: uncultured Gammaproteobacteria bacterium (assembly GCA_963844595.1). Taxonomy (GTDB): domain Bacteria; phylum Pseudomonadota; class Gammaproteobacteria; order Steroidobacterales; family Steroidobacteraceae; genus 13-2-20CM-66-19. The sequence goes on along the minus strand of CAWJOW010000005.1, from coordinate 23,575 downwards.
GGACCGCAAGGAAGCCGACGAGCAGCTGAAGGTCGAGATCGGTCAAAAGACCGCGCCGTGGGGCATATCCGTGAGCTCGGTGGAGATCCGCGACGTGGCCATTCCGGTAGCGCTCCAGGATGCCATGTCCCGGCAGGCACAGGCTGAGCGCGAAAAGCAGGCGCGCGTGATTCTCGGCTCGGCCGAAGCGGCGATCGCGGGGAAGTTCGTGGAGGCCGCTGCCATTTACGCCGGCAACCCGTGGGCGCTGCAGCTGCGCGCGATGAATATCATCTACGAGACCACGAAAGAGCGTGGGGCCACAATCCTCATGCCGAGCTCGATGGTCGACAGCCTGAATCCCTCTGCGGCAACGCTGGCGCTTGCACTTGCCGGCAACGGCGCCCTCGAAGGCAAGGGTGCCGCGCCAGTAATGGCGGGTAACGGGGTGCTCGAGGCCGGTCTGCCGCAGCCTGCAGTCGCAGCGTGATTCGTTGGGGGTCTTCCTGCCACCGGTGTCGTTTGCCGAAGCTCACGGCGTTTGAAGATCGGAGGATCTGACGATGGACCCCGATACTCTCACACCCGAACTCCTTGACAGGATGAATGCCTATTGGCGGGCAGCGAACTACGTATCTGTCGGGCAGATCTATCTCTACGACAATCCACTACTGCAGCGACCGCTGCGACTGTCCGACGTGAAGCCATTGGTAGTCAGCCACTGGGGCACTACACCGGGGCAGAATTTCATCTATGTGCACTTGAACCGCGTCATCAATAAATATGACCTGGACATGATCTATGTCGCCGGTCCGGGCCACGGCGGTCCGGCCATTGTCGGTAACGTCTACCTCGAAGGCACCTGGAGCGAGGTCTATCCCAACGTGACCCAGGATGAAGCCGGCCTTAAGGAGCTTTTCAAGCAGTTCTCCTTTCCGGGAGGCATATCGAGCCACGTGGCGCCAACCACTCCGGGGTCGATTCACGAGGGCGGCGAACTCGGGTACTCCTTAAGCCATGCGTTCGGGGCCGCGTTCGACAACCCCGAACTGATCGTCGCGTGCGTGATCGGTGACGGCGAAGCGGAAACCGGCCCGTTAGCAACCTCCTGGCAGTCCAACAAGTTCCTTGACCCCATCACCGACGGCGCCGTGTTGCCGATTCTGCATCTCAATGGCTACAAGATCAGCAATCCCACCGTGTTCGCGCGCATTGAACGGGAGGAACTGGAGCAGTTTTTGCGCGGCTGCGGCTGGACGCCCTTCTTTGTCGAAGGCGATGAGCCGCAAAAGATGCATGAGCGCATGGCCTCCGTAATGGACGCGGTCATCGAAGACATCCGGCGAACTCAGGCGAAGGCACGCACCCAGAACGATCCCTCTCGACCGCGATGGCCGATGATCGTATTGAGGTCGCCGAAGGGCTGGACAGGACCGAAAGTCGTTGATGGGCTGCAGATAGAAGGTACTTTCAGGGCGCATCAGGTGCCGCTGCTGGTGGACGCAGCGCATCCGGATCACGTCCTGCTGCTCGAAAGCTGGATGAAGAGCTATAAAGCAGAGGAATTGTTCGATCAGCATGGGCGCCTAATCGCGGAGTTGGCCGACCTCGCCCCAAAGGGCGACCGCCGGATGGGTGCCAACCCGCATGCCAATGGCGGCCTGCTGCTGAGCGATCTGAAAATGCCAGACTTCTGCGCGCACGCGGTGCATGTGCCGTTCCCCGGCGCCGTCGAGGCATGCGATACGCAGGTGTTGGGCAAGTTTTTGCGCGACGTGACCAAGCTGAATCAGCGTGAGCGCAATTTCCGCATCTTCGGCCCGGACGAGACGCTCTCAAACCTCTTGGGCGCGGTGTTTGAAGTAACCAACCGCCAGTGGGATGCCAGGGAAGTGAGAAATGACGAGTTCCTGGCGCCCGAGGGACAAGTACTCGACTCGATGCTGAGTGAACATCAGTGCGAAGGCTGGTTGGAGGGGTATCTGTTGACCGGACGGCACGGGCTGTTCAACAGCTACGAGGCGTTCATTCGCATCGTCGATTCGATGTTCAGTCAACATGCAAAATGGCTCAAGGTATGCATGGAGCTGCCCTGGCGGCGGGAGATTTCCTCGTTGAATTATCTGCTCGCCTCTCACGTGTGGCAGCAGGACCACAACGGCTTCACGCATCAGGATCCCGGCTTTTTGGACCACGTCATCAGCAAGAAGGCCGATATCGTCCGCGTGTACTTGCCGCCCGACGCCAACTGTCTGCTGTCGGTCTTCGACCATTGCCTGCGAAGCCGCAATTACGTCAATGTGGTGATAGCGGGCAAACACGCGCTTCCGCAGTGGCTCACCATGGATGCTGCGGTGGTGCATTGCACCGAGGGCATCGGCATTTGGCAATGGGCAAGCAACGACCAGGGTGCGGAACCAGACGTCGTGATGGGCTGTTGCGGAGATACGCCGACGCTGGAGATTCTCGCCGCCGTGTCAATCCTGCGGGAACATCTGCCGGAAGTGAGAACTCGGGTCGTCAACGTCGTCGATCTCATGAAGCTGCAGTCGAACACAGAGCATCCCCACGGATTGACCAACCAGGATTACGACTCTCTGTTCACGAAGGATAAGCACATCATCTTCGGTTTTCATGGCTACCCGTGGCTCGTTCACCGGCTGACCTACCGGCGAACGAATCGCAATCTGCACGTCCGTGGTTATAAGGAAGAAGGCACGATCACGACACCCTTTGACATGCGTGTGCAGAACGACCTTGACAGGTTTCACCTGGTTATCGATGTAATCGATCGGCTGCAGGGGCTGGGCACTCGGGGCGCCTACCTGAAGCAGATGCTTCAGGACAAGCTCATCGAGCACAAACATTACATCAGCCAGCATGGCCAGGACATGCCGGAGGTCCGGAATTGGAAGTGGATGCAGCGTAAGGCGGACAAGGCAGAATTGACGAGCGCAGCAAAGACCGAAGTCGGATCCAAGCGGGCGTCGGAGACGGCGGTCACACGGAAAGCAGGTTAACCGGCCCGGCCGGAGAAGTGAACTCATACGGCGCGATGACCACTCACATCAGCCCACTCGCCGGGAAGGCCGTTCCATTCTCGTCGCTTATCAACGTGGCGAAACTGGTCTCGGCTTATTATGAGATCAAGCCCGAGCCCACGATCGCAGCGCAGCGCGTCGTCTTTGGCACTTCGGGGCACCGCGGCTCCGCCTTCGACGCCACCTTCAACGAGGAGCACGTACTCGCGGTCACGCAGGCGATATGCGACTTTCGTCGAGCTCGCGATATCACTGGACCCCTGTTCCTCGGACTCGATACCCACGCCCTATCGGAACCCGCGTGCGCCAGCGGGCTCGAAGTACTCGCCGCCAATGAAGTGAATGTCATGCTGGCGACAAACGATGAATACACCCCGACCCCGGCGATCTCCCATGCGATCCTGAGCTTCAACCGCGGGCGCAGCACCGGGCTGGCCGATGGGATCGTCATCACGCCCTCGCACAATCCGCCGCGCGACGGCGGCTACAAGTACAACCCGCCGAACGGCGGCCCGGCGGGTGAACAGATCACGGACTGGGTACAAGCGGCGGCGAATCGCTACATCGAGGCAGATCTTCGAGGCGTCAAGCGGATTTCACACGCGAAAGCCTTAAATGCCTCGACGACGCACCAGCACGATTATCTCGCTACCTATGTGGCCGATCTCGGATCGGTGATCGACATGGAGGCGATTCGCGGTGCCGGAATCCGCATGGGGGTCGATCCCTTGGGTGGCGCCGGAGTGCACTACTGGCGCGCGATTGCTGAACGCTACCGTCTTAATCTCACGGTGGTCAGCGAGGTAGTGGATGCCCGCTTCGCATTCATGCCGCTCGACTGGGACGGACAGATTCGCATGGACCCGTCCTCGCCGTACGCAATGCAGGGATTGATCGCCATGAAGGACCGCTTTCAAATCGCGTTCGCCTGCGACACCGACCACGATCGCCACGGGATCGTGACCCCCGGGGATGGTTTGCTGCCACCCAATCACTACCTGGCGGTCCTCATCGACTACCTGTTCCGGCACCGGCCGCAGTGGGATAAGCGGGCCGGGGTCGGCAAGACGGTGGTCAGCACGAGAATGATCGATCTGGTGACAGCCAAACTCGGCCGCCGTCTTTACGAAGTGCCGGTCGGGTTCAAGTGGTTCTCTGCGGGGCTGCTCGACGGCAGTCTCGGTTTTGGCGGCGAGGAGAGCGCAGGTGCGACTTTTCTGCGCCGCGACGGGTCCGTGTGGACCACCGACAAGGACGGCATCATCGCCGCACTGCTATCCGCCGAGATCACGGCGCGCATGGGCCGTGATCCGGGCGAGCTGTATGGCGATCTGGCCGGGGAATTCCGCAATCCGCTCGCCGATCGAGTCCAGGCTCCAGCGACGGCAGAACAGAAACAACGGTTGACCGCATTGTCGCCGCATGACGTCACAGTCACCGAACTTGCCGGCGAAAAGATCGACAGCGTCATCAACCGCGCGCCCGGGGACAATGCCGCGATCGGCGGCATCAAGGTGAGCTCAGCGAGCGGTTGGTTCGCCGCGAGACCCTCCGGCACCGAAGACATCTACAAGATCTATGCAGAGAGCTTTGGTGGCGCCGACCAGTTGCAGCGGATCCTTAAGGAGGCGCAGGCGACCGTGGATGCGGTCATCGCGATGCCGGCCAGTGCGAACTCTCAAGGGTAGACACCGCGCTTCGCCACACTGGACGCGAAGCTGCTTTGAACCTAGATCGGCGAAGGTGCGGTGAGTCGCCCATAGTGGCTGTTCTCGTCAAGCCGCGTACGCGCCCCAGTACTTCTGCGAATGAGGGCGGGCGCCGGGCCACGCATCGGATCCACAATACGGCGAGCCGGTCTGCGAAACAGCTGGACACTGACCTTGCCTTTAGCTTGAGGATCCATTCCGGACACCTCGGTAACGGACGCAGCCTGTGTGTGGTAGCGCACCGACCAGCCGCGGAGCCCAGCGCCAACATGCCTTTCAATTCCCGGCGGGGTCTTCGATGCACTCACTCCTCGAACTCGGTAAGAAAGCTGCCGGCCACGAGCCTGCGATCGGTTCGTTGCGCGAGCGTACAGGTACAACGTTGGCGGAAGCCCGGCGTCTGTTTGCACAGGAATTTTCGCGGCTCCAATTGCGTGCGACAGTTGGCTCGTACCTGGCGGTCCTTACGATGTCCAACGTGAGCGCAATCTTGCGTCGCACAGGGGTGGCCGCCAAGGGGCGTTGTCCCATGACGACGGGCATGCATGACCCTGTGGCCGCAGTTAGGTGGAATAGGTCGAAGCGGTTCTGCGACTATTTGGAACGGCTGTGGCGCGAGCGACCCCGAGGCCTCTATCGCAGACTGGCCCGCGGATATCCCGGGGAGTTTATGAAACTACTGAATTCCGCGATCGACTACTTCGAGCCCAAATTCACGAATGCCACGCGCATGCTCAAAGAGCAGCTTACCGCACAGGGTGTCAGCGTATGGGTATCGCCAGGCTGTCTCGAGGAATTCGCAAAAATCGCGAGCCTGGCAGCTGCCCGCAGGCGCCAGCCAGATGAGCCGTACATATCGTGCTTGCGGCCAGAGATTGTGACTCACGCTCGATTCATTCGGGAGTGGACAAGCTCGGATAAGAACTTTGATCAGACTCAATGGGGCGAGCTCGTCTCGGTCGCTCGGAGATACGCGTTGCCGCGGCCATGGAAGCTGTTTGAGGCAGCCGCGTCTTTGCGTGGGCACACCATTGCCGCGCGGATTCCGACGCAGGGAGCCCTCAAATGCCGGATCGTAGGCCTCACCCGGGGCACCGCCGCAGCTTTGAAGGTCGAGGGGCGGCGTGTTGAGCGCGTTCAAGATCGAGGCGTGCACGTCGAGGCGGCTATTGATCTTGTAGCGCGCATACAGACCAACGTCGGTGAACGACGCGACCCGGCACAACGACGGGTCGCTCATAACGCCGCTGGGGAATCTCTAGTCGTGCCCGATGCTCTGAGGAGGGTGCGGCGGCCGACCGACCTGGACCCGCACGCGTAGGAATTCGAGCCTCCTCAAAGGAACATCAGCTGCGCGCCACGCTTAGCGCAAGCGCATCGATTATCTGGGCGCTCTTGGCACTGTGCGCTAGCGCACAGACCAATTTACCTGGCCGAGTAGGCTCTGATGCCTGAATCCGGCTCCGTCACGAACGTGCTCACCCTCCCCGAGCGACTGTGGCAGCGGATTCATCAGGGTCTGCCGGCGCGGTTATCCACGCCGGCGGCCCTTTTTAGTTGGAATCCTTGCACTCAGGACACGTCGACAACAAAGAATGGAGTTCGGTCGAACTCGTGTTACAGCCTTGAGAGAGCTGGTTTCCGCTTCTCAAGCGATTCGAGCGATGGTGATAGGATCGATATGTTTCACCACATCAGATCCTCCGGCACGCCATCAGTGATGACTGCGTCGTGCGCGACGCCGCATCCGATCACCGCGTGCTCATCACGTTCGCGAATGCGAGCCGCAGTTTCCGCTGGCACGAGTTCATAACCGCCGCTGCGGCGAACGATCGCAATCTCGCCACGACTGAGCCGCTCACGAACCGCCTGATCGGCCGGGATGCGACGTATCTTATTGCCATCGACAAAATTGTATCGTTCATCAGTCTCAGGTCGCGGCAAGCGGTTCTGTTCGATTAGTTGTTCGATCTGCGCGTGGCACGCTCTTTTGTCCGCCTGTTCCTTTTGTCGGCGGCTCAGCTCCTGATCGCGAGCGGCTTTGGCGAGCTGCGCCCGCTGAGCAGCGAGTTCGGCGTCGGAGGCCATGGCGCGCTTGTCCTTCCGTAGTTGCTGTCGCTCCCGCTGTTGTTGCCGCAGTTGCCGTTCGGCTTCCTTGGACTGCTTTTCATTGACCAAGCCGGCCTTCAGCAACTGGTCGCGCAATGACGTGCTCATGACGAATCACTCTGCGTTACGAGAACTGCAGTCCAGTCGCGTCCATGTTCGGCTACTGTCTTCTGCCGGAGATTATGCCGTACTTCTTGCCGACTTTTGTTGTAAGTCGTTGATTATTGGTGGGCGGTACTGGGATCGAACCAGTGGCCCCTGCCGTGTGAAACGGGGGTATGGGGCCTGCGAATCAACGATATGCGAGTGGAGATCCCAATTGCAACAGGCACTTGGTATCACGTGATGTCACGCGATATCACGCCACGTCACGATCTGAGTGTCCCAAAAATGTCCCTGAACTCGTCCGGCACGATGATGGTGATGCCGGTCGGTCTTTGCCGAATTTGTCGAGGTGACCGAGAGGTCGGGCCGCGAGACTCCGCACGATTGAGCGGCCCGGCACAGGTTTTTGCGCCGGAAGCGCCGATTCCGTGCAAGACTGCGCCTAAGAGACTTCTCTGCCGGGGGAGCCTGTGATGTCGGACAACATGTCGAGGCTGGTGACGCTGAGCAACTCCCATTTACTCAATCCCATCGATCTGCGCCGCGTGGGCGCGCATCCGGATTACTGGTATCCGGTCGCCTGGTGCGATGAACTGAAGGTGGGAAAGACGTTGGCGTGCCGCTTCGCCGGTGAACCGATCGTCCTCTACCGTGGCGCGAGCGGCAAAGTCTTCGCACTAGAAGATCGTTGTGCGCATCGGCAGATACCGCTGCACCTCGGTGTGGTCAATGGGGATGAACTGAGGTGCCATTACCACGGTTGGACCTATAACTGCACCGGCAAGTGCGTGTCGGTCCCTTATATGTTGCCGGGTCGACCGCCCGACGGCGTGAGGGCTTACCCGGCCCGCGAGATCGACGGCCTCATCTTCGTTTTCCCCGGCGATCCTGCGCTGGCCCAGCGCCGTCTTCCCGGCAACCTGGGCTCATCGCAGCGCAAGGACTACAAGACGCGGCGGCTGAATCGTGAGGTGGCCTGCCACTACACCTTCATGCACGAGAATCTCTTCGACATGAACCACCAATTCATGCACCGCAAGCATATGGGCTCCATCCGGGCACGGTGCCTCAGCTGCAACCACGGTGAGAACTGGGCAGAGGTCGAGTACAGCTTCAGCCGCGCCGCGGGCAAGTCCTCCGTCGGCGAGCAGGTGATCGTGGATCTGATGCGCAAGCGCGGCGCTGCGAAGAGGGATTTCTGCGATCACATGCGTATCCGTACCGACTACCCGAACCAGAACCTCAAGGTCTGGGTCGGACGCGACATTCAGCAATCCAACGACCCGGTACTGGATGTGTGGCTCGGCTACGCGCCCCTGGATGCCGAGCAGCGCACCAATCGCACCTACGGCTATCTGTCCGTCAAGAAGCCGCGGATGCCGGGGCTCATCCACGCGGTGTGGCCATTCGTAACCTGGTTTACCGAAAACATCTTTCGCGAGGACAAAGACATCGTTGAGCACGAGCAGCGGGCGCATGACTCCCAGGGCGCGGACTGGAACAACGAGGTGTTTCCGCCGCTGCGGGATCTCCGGGCGGTGCTCGCACGCTGCGGTGTGCCAATGAAAGATTCTGACTCAGGCACCACCGGCTTGGGCTTGATACCGCTGGGACGATAGCGTCGGCGTACAGCGCCCCTGCTAGACGCTTGTTCGAATGGTGGGCGGTACTGGGATCGAACCAGTGGCCCCTGCCGTGTGAAACGGAAGTAGGGTGCCTACAAATCAACGATATGCGAGCCGGGTTCCCCGTTGCAACCGGCACTTGCTATCACGTGATGTCACTTGATATCACGCAATGTCACGAGCGGACTGTCCCAAAATTGTCCCAGCGCCCGCCTCTGGCGCTAGCTAAAGAATCTGACAGCGCGGCCTATCCCCGCGTGGTCTATTTAAGCCTCGTCGGACCAGGAGTCACCGTCGGAGACCCTTTATGAACGAGAAGACCTGTGCGGCTTGCGACTGCAAGCTCGATTCTAATTCGATCAAGGTGAAGCTCCGGGGCAAGGTGGTCGAAGTCTGCTGCACCGAATGCGCCGAGAAGCTCAAGGAGGCGCACGACTCGGCCGTTGCGGGCGATGAGGCTCGACATTCGCCGTGAGCCTTGCGCCGTCAGCTCGATAAAGCCGCGCGAGCGGCCGCTTCAAGCGCTTTCATCGCCAAGAGATAAGGGGCCGGACCCTGGCTGATGCGCGCGACGCCGTGATCCGTGAGTGCTTTCACCGGCGGTGTGCCGTCCTGAAGCATGATGTTGACGGGAAGAGGGGATGCCGCGGCTAGGCGTGCGATGAGGCGGATATCGATGAGACCCGGCGCAAAGAGCCCGTCGGCGCCGGCATCGCGGTAGCGCATCGCGCGCTCGAGCGCCTCGGTGGCCATCGCCTCGTCATGCTGCGCGGCGGGCCGCCGAAAGAAGACGTCGGTCCGAGCGTTGATGAAGAAGGGGACGCCTGATGCCTCGGCGGCTCGCCGGGCGCTGCGGATCCGAACGGTCTGGTCGGTAGCGGCCCGCAGCCGACCCTCAACCGGCACGCTGTCCTCGAGATTGCATCCCACCGCACCGACGTCGATTGCGAGCGCGATCGAGCTTCTGACAGCCTCCGGAGTCTCCCCATAGCCGCTCTCGAGGTCCACCGTCACCGGAAGATCGCTTACGCCAATGATGCGCCGCAGGTTCTCGATCACGAAGGGAAGCGGCAGCTGCTCGCCGTCTGCGAATCCGTTCGCGGTCGCGACCGACCAGCTGCTGGTCGCAATCGCCTTCGCTCCCCCGGCGGCTACGGCCCTGGCGCTCCCCGCGTCCCAGACGTTGAACAGAACGAGCGGCGTCCCGGGGACATGCAGCTCACGGAATTGCCGCGCCTTGCGCGCTTGATCCGACATAATGATCACCTCTATAGATCCGAGGCTGCAGTTGACCACGCCGTGCAGTGTCCCGGCTGTCATGAATTTTAGCGATTGCGCACCGCGGCCCAGCCCGGGAGCGATGAGCAAAAATGAGCGCCCGGAACGCGTCGCTGCAGGAGTTTGCATCTAAAATTCGACGCTCCCGGAACACCCCTCATGGAACTCTCAACGCAACTACTCCTGAGCACGCCGGCGCTCGCGCTGCGTGACGTGGCGTGCCCGGGCACCTGCCGGCACCGGAGCGAAGAGGAGTTCGCGGAGACGACCTCCCTAGTGTTCCCGTACCGCGGCGTCTACGTGCGTCACGTCGGTCGCAGCGATTCGGTGGCCGAGGCGAATCAGGTGCTCTTTTTCAATCAGGCAGAGGGCTACCGCGTCAGCCACCCGGTCGCGGGGGGCGACGCCTGCCTGTCGCTCGCGATCGGGGAGGCGTGGCTACACGAGCTCGCCCCGCCGCGTGAACTCTGCGACGGGGCGGCATTGGTGTTCCGCCGCCAGCGGCTGCGGATCGACGCGCGCACCCAGGCCTTGGTCGCGCTGGTCCGCCACAGTCTCAGGAGGGAGGGCGCCGAAACTCTGGAAGCGGAAACCTTGATACTGACGCTCGTGCGCCGCGCACTCGGCGAGCGCACCTCGCACGCACCGCGCGGGAGCTCCGGGCGGCAGAAGCTCGTCGACCGGGCGAAGCTAGTCCTGGCGTCGGACCTCGGGCGGCGGTGGACGCTCGGCGATATCGCCGCCGAGGTCGGCGTGTCACCAGTCTATCTCACGCAGGTCTTCCAGAAGGTAGAGGGTCTGCCGCTCTACCGGTATCACCTGCGTCTGCGTCTCGCGCGGGCGCTCCATCTCCTCGGCCGCTACGAGGATCTCTCCCGTCTCAGCCTCGATCTGGGCTTCTCGAGCCATAGTCATTTCACCTCTGCGTTCCGCCAGCTCTACGGACGCACCCCCACCGAGTTTCGCCGCTCGATCCATCTGCAGTGAGCCCGACTGCGTGCCGGTGTGAGGCGCTCGGTCGCGCGCCTCAGCGCCCGCCGGCGGACCCCTCTCCCTAAAGATTCTGACAGCGGCGGTCGCCGGCCTCGTGGTCTGCTCTCGCTTTGCGAGGGGAGAGCGAGGGATGCGACGCAGAGACATGATCGTGATGTCGGTGGGGGCGCTCTTGGCGAGCGCCCTCGAAGTGCCGGCGCTCGGCCACGCGCTCTCCGCGACGAGTGCAGCGGAGGACGACAAATTGTCGCGCCGCTACGACCGCGAGCGACGCTTCGTCGCGACGCGCTTCGGGCGAATCGCGTACGTCGAGCGCGGGACGGGGCCGAGCGCGCTCTTCCTGCACGGATTCCCCTTGAGCAGCTTTCAGTGGCGCGGGGTGATCGAGCAACTGTCGGGGGAGCGCCGTTGCGTCGCCCCCGATGCGATGGGGCTCGGCTACACAGCGGTGGCTCCGAAGCAAAATCTCACGCCCGGTGCGCAGGCCGACATGCTCGTGGCCTTTCTCGACAGCCTCGCGATCGACCGAGTGGACCTCATCGCGAACGATAGCGGTGGAGCGATCGCACAGCTCTTACTCAGCCGGCACCCCGAGCGCGTGCGGACGCTGCTACTCACCAACTGCGATGTCGAGATCCAGAGCCCGCCGGCGGCATTGCTCCCCTTCATCGAGCTGGCGCGCGCCGGGAAGTATCCGGAGCGCTATCTCGAGCCCTGGCTCAAGGATAAGGCACTGGCGCGCTCGCGGACCGCGGGCCTCGGCGGAATGTGCTACACGGATCCCGCCCATCCGTAAGCGTGTGGGCTGAACCCATACCGACCGTCACTTGAGAGCGGGAAGATGAGCTCAAGGGAGCGGACCGAGAGTGTACGTGTCCGCTTGGAGCTCAAATGGACACGTCCACTGCTGTGGTGGGGATCGAGAAGGCGGGGCGTCGCAAGGCGGTGCGGCGGCTGCACACGCTCGAGCAGAAGCTGCGCGTTGTCGCCGAGGCGAATGTCCCGGGTGTGTCGGTTGCCGAGGTGGCTCGTCGACACGGCCTGAACGCCAATCTGGTCTTTGGCTGGCGCCGACAGCAGCAACTGGGAGTACTCGAGCAGCACACCCGCAAGGTAAAGCTCTTGCCGGTGCGGGTGAGCGAGCTGCCGGCGCCGCGGCTGGAGCAGCCAGAGATCGGCCGGATCGGCGACGAGGGGCGCATCGAGATCATCCTGGCCAAAGACATCCGCGTGGCGATTATCGGCACAGTGGCCGCTGAGCACATCGTGCAGGTGCTCACGATGCTGCGGCGGTCAGCATGATCAGCGCGCCGAGCGCGGCTCGGATTTGGATCGTGGCGGGCGTGACGGACATGCGTCGTGGCTTTGATGGTCTGTGCGCCCTGGTCCAGCACCAGCTGAACGAGAGCCCGTTCTCCGGAGACCTGTATATCTTCCGTGGCAGGCGCGGCGACAAGGTCAAGATACTCTGGTACAGCGGTGACGGGCTGGCACTGTTCTACAAGAGACTGAGCACGGGCATTTTCACCTGGCCGCAGGTGAAGGACGGAACTGTGCAGCTCTCCTGTGCACAGTTGTCGATGTTGCTCGAAGGGATCGACTGGAGGAAGACTCATCGCACGGCGCCGGCGCCGCAAGATCCGGATCGCACGCATCCGACGGGTGACGTGAGCCGAGTTGGAATAGTTAGAAGAAAAGAGAATCAAACCAACAAGAGCGATGCGCGCGGCAAGTGCGGCGCGTATAATCCACGCGTGCTCGATGCGAATGCGTTGCCCAATGATGTGGTGTTACTCAAGCGTTTGCTGCTCGAGCGCGACGCGGCCCTCGAGAGTCGCGATCTGACCATCCGCGAGAGAGATCGGCATATCGAGCACCTGAAGCTCCAGCTCGCGAGGCTGCGTCGATGGAAGTTCGGCCAGGCCTCGGAAGCGCTGGAGTCTGCAGGCCAGATCACCCTCTCGCTCGAAGAAATCACTGCCGCGGTGGCCGACACGCTGAACGCTTCGGCGGCCGATGAAGCGAAGGCTGCAGCTGCCCAGAAGAGCAAGCCCGTCCGGCGCCGACAGTTCCCGGAGCACTTCGAGCGCATCGACAATCGCCTCGAGCCCGCGTGCACCTGCCCGCAGTGCGGTGGCTCGATGAGCGAGCTGGGCGCGCCCGATGTGGCTGAAGTGATCGAGACCAAGACGGTCAGCTTCACCGTGAAGCGGCACATCCGCCCGAAGATGCGCTGCTGTAAGTGCTCCACGGTCGTGCAGGCCCCAGCCCCCTCGCGGCCGCTGCAGCGCAGCTTTGCTGGCGCCTCGTTCTTGGCTCTGATCCTGGTGTGGAAGTATGGCTTTCACGTTCCGCTGTACCGGCAGTGTCAGATCTTCGCCCACTCGGGCTTGAAGATCAGCCGCACGACGCTGATGCAGTGGGTGGCGGGCAGCACGGCGCTCCTGGGCCCGCTGGTCGAAGCTCTGTCCCGATACGTGCTCGCCGGGAAGATCAACGCGGACGACACGCCGGTCAAGGTGCTGGCTCCAGGCACGGGCAAGACCAAGCGAGGCTACTTGTGGGCTTACGTGCGCGACGGGCGGCCCTGGAAATCGCGCGATCCGCCGGCGGCGTGGTATCGATACTCGCCTGACCGCAAAGGCCACCATCCGCAGCAGCACCTGAGGACCTACCAGGGGAAGCTGCAGGTCGATGCCTATGCAGGCTTCGAAGCGTTGTTCGTGCCACCGGCCCCGGACCGGCCGGCCAACATCGTAGAGGTTGCCTGCTGGGCGCACGTGCGCCGAGGCCTGTTCGACCTCTATGAGGCGAAGAAGTCACCGACCGCCAAAGAGGCGCTCGATCGGATCGGCAAGCTCTACGAGATCGAAGCGGCGATCCGCGGTCAGTCGGCCGAGCTGCGTCTGGCAGCGCGGCAGCAGTACTCGGTGACGCTGCTCGATGAGCTGCATCGATGGACACTCGCCACGCGCACGAAGGTCGAAAACAAATCCGAGCTCGCTAAGGCGCTCGACTACGCGCTCAATCGCTGGCGGCAGCTATCCCACTTCACCGAAGATGGCACGCTGGAGATAGACAACAACATAGCGGAACGCTCCGTGCGTGGGGTCGGAATCGGAAAGAAGAACTTCATGTTCTTCGGCTCGGACTGCGGCGGCGAGCGTGCCGCGATCGCCTACTCGCTCATCGAGACCTGTAAGTTGAACCATATCGATCCGCAGCGCTACCTTGATTACGTGCTGGCTCGCATCGCTGATCATCCGATCAACCGCATCGAGGAGCTCCTGCCCTGGAACGTAGCCGACAAGCTCGGCCAACCCGAGCAGGTGAGTCAGGCCATGGCGGCCTGAAAGGCCCTTACATGGCAAAGCTCTTCTCGCGCTCTGCCAGCTTTGATCATATCCAGGCGTTCCTCGATGACACGCACGGTCAGATCACGATCGGGGAGATCCCGCCGATCCGCCGCGCGGCGCTCGCTGCCCAAGGCAAGAACCCATGCGTCTCGCTCGTCAGTCGCCCGAACGAAACGGTTCCAGAGCTCCTGCAGCGACTCGACGCGGCACTGGCTAACTTCATCGCCTCCGGCATCATCACCGATGAAGTGCTGCCCGAAATCAAACGCCGGCGCGGTGCGCGCGAAAAATAGCACGTCGCCCGAGCCTTTCAATGGGCGCTGCCCACACGCTTACGCCCATCCGACCGATGCCGCGCTCGAGCAGTACCTGCGTCCGCTCGTTGCGTCCACCGAGCGCAAGGCGCTCGTCAACCGGTATCTCCTCGCTCTCGAGTCGAATGCCCTTGAAGGGCTCGAGCCGGTGCTCGGGGTGCGCATGGTGCCGACGCGCATCGTCTGGGGCATGGCCGATACGATTTTTTCAAAGGACAACCCGGAGTACTTGGCGGAAATTCTCCCGCGGGTCACGGGCATTCGACGCATACCGGAGGGGAAGCTCTTCTTTCCCGAGGAATACCCGGACGTCATCGCCGAGGAGGCGCGGGTTCTCTCGGGTCAGGCGGGGTCGTAACGGTGGCAAGCGGAGGCGGACACATGGCGGGGCAGGGCAGTCTCAATCGGTGGTTGGAGCGCAAGAGCGCCGTCATAGCGGTCGGGTTCTTTGTCTGCGGGCTCGGGAGCGGGTCGACCTTGGCGTCCAACCATCTCGATACCCCCGCCGTCATCGCCAATCCCCAGGCGAACATCGGGGACATCTACGCATGGACCGCGACGGATGGGCGCCACTTGAATCTCGTCATGGATATCGTCGGTCACAGCTTCTCGGACAAGCTGAGCTACGTGTTCCACATCGACAGCGGCCGCGAGTTCGGGAAGACGGCGGTGACGACCAAGATCGTGTGCCGGTTCCCGGAGCCGGGGGTCGCGGATTGCCGGCTTGGGAATGTGGATCGGGCCCGCGGCGATGCGAGCGCCGTCAGCGGCCTCGAGGGTGCGAAGCGTCGGTTTCGCGTGTTCGCGGGGCTTCGCGATGACCCCTTCTTTAACAACGTGAAGGGCACGCGCGCCGCGTACCAGGTAGCGTTCGCGGCGCTGAAGCAGGCAGTCACGAGGGATGCGGCGGGATGCCCGAGGTTCGATCCGGCGACTGCGCAGAAGATCCTCTACGAGTGGCGGCATACGGACGGCGGACCCGCTATGAACTTTCTCGTGCACTGGACCACCTCCGCGCTCGTGATCTCGGTTGATCTCAATGCGGTCGATCGCGGCGGTCGGATGCTCGCCGTGTGGGGCTCGACGGAGACGGCGGCGCGCCGGTTCGATCGGCTCGGCCGGCCGCTATCGAAGAACGCGCTGCTGGGACTGACCGACGCCGATGGCGTCGACGACACGCTGAAGGAGGCGTGGAATCGGGCGACGCCCACAACCTCGGGCCGGTTCGTGCCGGACATGGAGAAGAGCCTCGCCTTCTACGACGGGCTCGACGGCGCCTGCGGCAATCAGTTGCTCATCGACACTAAGGCGGATGCGGCGGGGCGCTACCGGCCGCTTGCGCTCCTCCTCAGCGACGATCGGCTCTGGGTGAACGCCGCGTCACCTAAGTGCACGCAGCTCTTCGCGGTCGAGCTCGCAACTCTCGACGGGCGCGCGGATCTCAGCGGGGACTGCGGCGGCCGGACGCCGACTTACAACGCATCCAACACGTGGCGCTCGCTCCTCGTCAAGGGAGCGCTCACGGGCATCGACGACGGGCTCGATCACGACGAGCACGAGCCTTCGACGACGGAGTTTCCATTCCTCGCGCCGCCCGATGCCCAGGCGATCAACCACTAGAGTGGGTCGGTGCGCGCTCGCGATTGCGTGGGCGATCGTGCTCGGGGCGGTGCGGGTGACGCCGGCGTACGCGCATATCGGCACTGGGCTCCCGGGCGGGTTCGAGTCTGGTTTCAGGCATCCCTTCACCGGCTGGGATCATCTCCTTGCGATGGTGTCGGTTGGGATCTGGGGAGCCTTCCTCGGTCGCCCTCTCATCTACGCCTTGCCGGTGATCTTTCCCATGATGATGGTGGGCGGGGCGATCCTCGCCATGTTCTCGGTCCCGATGCCGCCCGTCGAGCTCGGCATTGCGGTGTCGGTACTGGTGCTCGGTCTCTGCGTCTGCCTCGCAATCAAAGCGCCGGTGTGGGCGGCTTGCGCGATCGTTGCAACCTTCGCGGTGTTTCATGGGTATGCGCACGGGGCGGAATTGCCGTCGGCGGCCGATCCCGTCGGCTATAGCGTTGGGTTCGTGCTGGCGACGGGACTCCTTCATATCTTCGGGATCGGCATCGGGCTTCTGAAGGCACGCCCGAAGGGCATCCTCGTGACACGGAGCGTGGGCGCCGCGGTCGCGCTCGCGGGCGGGTGGTATCTGTGCCTCGCGCTCGGTCTATGAGAGGCGGAGCGCTGCCGCCGGCGCTTCTGTGTGCGGCGCTCGGACTGGGCCTCGCATCCGCAGAGGGAACAGCGGCGCTCCTGGGACTTGCCATCCTTAGCGTAACCGCTTGCGCCATCTCACTCGCACCCGTCCCCGGAGCCTGGTCGAACGCCGCATTCTTAGGCTGCTGGACGAGCATCATCGTTAGCGCGGCGATTGTGCATCGCCCGCGGGCTTTGAGAGACAAGGAGGTCCTCGCGCTCTCGCTCAACGCGGGCTTTTGGACCGGAGCGGTGATCGCACTCGCGCCTTCGAAGGTCGATCTTCTTGAGGCGCTCCCCCTCTCGCTCTGTGCGTGGCCGGCCGCCTGGGCGCACCGGCGAGGTCAGACGATCGTACTCAAGGTGCTGGCGAGCTGGCTGAGCGCCGTGGCGGTGCTCGCCGCGACACTTCAGTTCCTGCCGGTGACCCCCGGCTATCTTCCGGATCACGTGGACTGACGGTCCATGAGTTGCTGCAGGTTTCTTCTCATCGCCCTTGCGGCGCTCGCGACGGGTGTCCTAGGCGCTCGGACCGTCGAGGCGCATGATTTCTGGGTGCAGCCGGGCGAGTACTGGGTGGCGCCCGGGGAGGGGACGTCGGTGACCCTCCTCGTCGGCCATGGCCCTGATCGGCAGCGCTCGGCCATCTCTATGCGCCGGATCATGCGCTTTGAGGCGGTAGGGCCGCGCGGCGCAAGGGAGGATCTTCGGGCCTCGCTACAACTGCGGGGGCCGCGGGATGAGGCGACGGTCGTCTTCCGGGAAGCCGGCACCTACCTTCTCGTCCTTCAGACCGATGCGCGCGCCTACAGCCTCCTCCCCGCAATTCGCTTCAACGACTACCTGCGGGTCGAGGGGCTGACGCCGGCGCTCCTATTCCGCGAACGCACGCATCGCACGAATGCCGAAGGATCGGAAGCCTATAGCCGCCAGGCGAAAACGATCATCCGGGCGGGAGCCGAGGGGGATCCAGCCGCGTCCGTGACGCGCCCGCTCGGGCTGACGCTCGAGATCGTCCCCGACGTCGACCCCTACGCTGAGCCGCGCCCGCAGAAACTCCCTGTGCACGTCCTCTATCACGGAGGGCCGCTCTCGGGCGCGCTCATCAAGCTCACCGACCTCGAGCATGACGCCAGCCCGGTCGAAACGCACGTCACGGACGAGAAGGGTCGCGCGGTCTTCAATCTTTTCCAACGCGGGGAGTGGCTCCTCAATGTCATCTGGACGGAGGTCGCGCCGGCATCTTCCGACGCAGAGTTCGAGACGACCTTCTCGAGCCTCAGCTTCGGGTTCTCGGGACATCGCTAGTGTCCCAAATGCGAGACAGCCGGTCTCAGGGATTCATCCGAAGCTCTTGTTCTAATTGGTGGGCGGTACTGGGATCGAACCAGTGGCCCCTGCCGTGTGAAACGGGGGTACGGGGCTTACGGATCAACAATATGCGAGCCCGGTTTCCAGTTGCAACAGGCACTTATTATCACGTGATGTCACTTGATATCACGCTACGTCACGATCGGACTGTCCCAAAATTGTCCCAGCGCCCGCTTTCGCAACGGGCGGCTGATGTTAAGGATTGATCCGACGCCTGCCCGCGTGCGCGGGGGTGTCCAGGCCCATCGGTGTCTGATGGGCAGGCGTTGGATAATCCTCAAGGGAGGAAACCGCGAAGAAGTGCTGATGTCGATCAGCAGCGGCGAGGAGCTATGGGGATTTGAAGGCTCGCGGTGCGGCGTGAAGTGACGATGTGGTCGCATACTCAAGCTAATCACGCTGGCGTATGTGGTGGAGATACGGATGCACGCGAAGTTCTGGCTTGATCCGTGCCATGGATCATGGCTTTTCTCGACGCCAGGCCAAGGGTTCTTGCGCTGGCGCTGACGGGTGCAGTGCCGGCGGACGCGGTGGAGCGTAGCGAGCGGCGCGCGCTCAAGGTGAAGCACTCGAGGCGGGCGGGCCGCGGATGTACGTGAGCCCGAGTGAAGGTCTCGATGATCAACATCGGCGCGCCGCAATGCCGGCACAGGAACGTGGGTGGTCTGGATCCTTTCGTGTCGCGGGTGTTGGGGTCGAGCGGCGCCGCAGGCGCCGGTGCCTGCAACAGCGCGCGTGCCGTGGCGATATTGTGCTTGCGCCGGGCGTGCGCGAGCAGCCCGTAGTGGCGGATGCGATGAAAGCCGCTGGGTAGGACATGCAGCAAGAAGCGGCGCATGAACTCGGCGGCGCTCAGGGTCATGGTCTTCTGGCGCGTGCGGCCCTCAGCCCGATAGTCCTTCCAGCGGAACGTGACGCCGCGTTCATCCAGGGCCAGGAGTCTGGAGTTGGAGATGGCGACGCGATGGGTGTAGCGCGACAGATAGGCCAACACCGCGTTAGGCCCTGCGAACGGGCGCTTGGCATAGACGACCCACTCGCACTGGCGAAGCGGTGCCAGCCAGGTGGCGAAGGCCGCCGCATCGGTGAGGTAGGCGAACTCGCCAAAGCACTGCAGCTGTCCGGCGCTGTGGGCCGCGGCCAGCGCTTCGAGGAAGCGGCGTCGGAACAGGCGCGAGAGCACGCGCACGGGCAGGAAGAATCCGGGTCGGCAGGGCACCCAGCGATCGGCGTCGAGGGCGAGGCCGCCACCGGGGACGATGCCGTGCACATGAGGATGGTGAATGAGAGCCGAGCCCCAGGTGTGCAAGACCAGGGTGAGGCCGATGCGCGCGCCCAAATGCTTAGGATCGGCGGCGATCGTGCGCAAGGTCTCGGCCGCGATATCAAACAATAGTCCATACATCAGCTCCTTGTTGGTGTACGCCAGCTTGCTGAGCGGTGCGGGTAGGGTGAAGACCACATGGTAGTAATCCACCGGCAAGAGATCGGCGCAGCGCGCTTGCAGCCAGCGCCGTGCAGCGCTCCCCTGGCACTTGGGGCAGTGCCGATTACGGCAGGAGTTGTAGGCGATCTGAGGCTGTGCGCAGGAGGAGCAGCGCAGCGCATGGCCACCGAGCGCGGCGCTGCGGCAGTTCTCCACAGCCGACATGACCTTGAGCTGGCCGAGACTGAGATGGCCGCGCTCTTGGTGTCGCCAGGTCGGCCCGTGGGCGCGGAAGATGTCCGCGACCTCCAGGCGTGCCACGGGTGTGGCTTACGCGGGTTGGGCAGGCTCGAGTGGACTGATCACCTGGCGCAAGGTCTCGGTGGCCACCTGGGTATAGAGCGCGGTGGTCTCGAGCTTCTTGTGGCCGAGCAGGACCTGGATGGTGCGGATGTCTTCCTTCTGCTCCAGCAGGTGGGTGGCAAAGGCATGGCGCTAATTCCGCCGGCGGAATTAACGCCATAGTTCCGGCAGCCGGATTATTCCGGCAACCGGCGGGCGATGTGGGTATTTCCCGTGGGATCGCGCGATCTGGGGTGCGCTGATGGCGGCATAATTTGGGCGTGTTGACTAAGCCAAAAGCACTGTGGTGGCACCGAGAGAACCCGTCACACAAAGGCCAATGCCTTTCGGAAGTAGGTTGAGCGCGAGGGCGCGTTCGGTTCTCGTCTCCCGTTGGGGATTTTCCCCCAGCGTTGAGGAGACGAACGATGAACATCGGTCGCAAGGGTGCATTAGCAGCACCAACCCCGCGCTTCCGCGTTGGGCCAATCGCATCCCATATTGATAGCTTTGCGAAGTTTCTCACCGACCAGGGTTACGCTCCGCTCTCGGTAGAGAGCAAATGTTTGCTGGTAGCCGATCTCAGCCGCTGGCTCAAACGGCGCGGATTGCCACTGGCGCAAGTGGATGAGGGGAAGCTCAAGCAGTTTCACGCCCATCATCGCCGCTCGATCAGGCGCGGCGATTTGGCGACCAGCCAGCAGCTGCTCAAGTGGTTACGCGATCTCGGAGTCGTTCCGGCGTTATCGCAAACAGTAGACCGGACCGTTTTGGGTCGGCTCACGCATGACTACGAGAGATTCTTAAGCTCGCAGCGCGGCTTGGCTCCCGCGACGTTGAGCAGCTATTTACCCATCGTGCGGAGATTTTTGACCGAACGTTTTGGGAACAAGGCTTTGCGCGTTGAGGATCTGCGCCCACGGGACCTGCATCGCTTTATTCTGCGTCAAGTTCCGCGGGGCAGTCGCAACTACGCCAAGCTCATGGTCACAGCGCTGCGCTCGTTTCTGGGCTTCCTATTCCAGCGCGGAGCAATCAAGACCGATCTTCTCGCCGGCGTGCCGGGCGTCGCTAACTGGCGGTTGTCGCACCTGCCAAAGTCGCTCCCGCCCGACCAGGTCGAGCGACTGCTTCAATGCTGCGATCGCAGCACGCTGTCCGGCCAGCGTGATTACGCGATTCTGCTGCTCTTGGCTCGACTCGGTTTGCGCGGTGGCGAAGTGCTCGCGATGACCCTGGACGACCCGGACTGGGAGCGTGGCGAGATCATCGTGCGCGGCAAAGGTCAGCGATTGGAGAGATTGCCGTTGCCCAAGGATGTGGGTGCGGCGCTGGTCCAGTATCTGCGTCACGTTCGTCCGGCGTGTTCGACACGCAAGCTGTTTATTCGTATGAGAGCGCCGCGGCACGGCCTTCGCCTCAGTGCCATTTGCTGCGTCATTCGTCGCGCGCTGAGGCGTGCCGGATTGAACCCCGATTTTAAAGGGGCGCATCTCCTGCGCCATTCACTCGCGACCAATATGCTGCGCAAGGGGGCTTCTCTGAGTGAGATTGGTCAACTTCTTCGTCACGCACAGCCGACGACGACGCAGATCTACGCCAAAGTGGACATCGAAGCACTGCGCGGCATTGCCCTCCCTTGGATGGGAGGTGTGTTATGAGCAAGTTACAAACCGCTCTTGATGAGTACCTGGCGGTACGTCGCGCACTGGGGTACAAGCTGTATGACACAGGGTTACTGCTGCAGCAGTTCGTGGAGTTCGCTGAGCAATCCGGCGCTGCGTACATCACGACCGAGCTGGCATTGAAGTGGGCGACCCAGCCTGCCCACGCGCGACAAACATGGTGGTCATTGCGCTTGGGCGTGGTCCGCCGCTTCGCTCAGTACTGCAGCTGCCACGATCCGCGCACCCAGGTGCCACCGCCGGATCTGCTTCCTTATCCTTACCGTCGAGTGTCGCCGTACATCTATCGGGACCGGGAGATCCAGCATCTGATCAAGGCAGCGCAGCAGCTGCCCTCCACGGTAGGGCTGCGTCCTCATACCTATGCCACCCTTTTTGGTTTATATGCCGCCGCCGGTCTGCGTACCAGTGAGCCGCTGCGTCTTGATCGTGACGACGTGGACCTCGTGCATGGCGTGTTGACGATCCGTGACACAAAGTTTGGTAAGTCTCGCTATGTCCCGGTGCATCCGTCCACGCAACGTGTGTTGCAACGTTACGCGAGGCGGCGGGACCGTTTGTGTCCTCACCCTGACAGCCTGAGCTTCTTCCTCTCGGATCAGGGCCGGCGCCTGCGGGATGACATCGTGCGTTACACCTTCGTCCGATTGTCCCGCCAGATCGGCTTGCGCAACGCCGGCGACTCCCATGGGCCTCGCATCCACGACCTGCGTCATCGCCTGGCCATTACCACACTCACCCGGTGGCATCGCCGCGGCGTCGATGTCGAGCGCCATCTGCCGGAGCTCTGCACGTACTTGGGACACGCCCATATCACGGATACACAGTGGTACCTGACGGCGACTCCTCAGCTGCTGCGCCAGGTGCTGCAGCGCGTCGAGCGATCCGAGCGGAGGAGCCCTCTATGAAGGCGCCCAACCCGTTTCCCGTCCTGTTGGAGTCATTCTTCATCGATCGACTGATGCGACAGCGGCAAGCAAGCCCCCACACCATCGCGAGCTACCGCGATACCTTTCGCGTGTTGATCCAGTACGCACAGCAGCGGCTTCGCAAGACTCCCTCGCAGTTGACCTTACCGGATCTGGATACGCCATTCCTCGGCTCATTCCTTGATCACCTTGAGCAAAAACGTGACAACAGCGCCCGCAGTCGCAATGTGCGTTTGGCTGCCATCCATTCGTTCTTCCGTTACGTTGCATTGCACGCGCCGGAATACAGCGCCGTGGCGCAACGCGTTCTCGCCATGCCCGGCAAACGCTACGTACGGCGACCCATTTGCTTCCTCACGCCTGTCGAGATAGACGCGCTGCTCTCGGTGCCCGATCTTGGCGCCTGGAGCGGACGGCGTGACCGAGCCTTGTTACTGCTGGCCGTGCAGACTGGGCTGCGCGCGGCAGAGGTCATTGGCCTGCGATGTGAAAACATCGTGTTGGGCGCCGGCGCGCACGTGCAGTGCTTGGGCAAAGGACGCAAGACCCGATGCACCCCGCTTCGCAAAGAGACCGTCGCGGTCCTGCGTGCCTGGTTACGAGAACTCCAGGGGCAGCCTTCCGATCCGGTTTTTCCCACCACACGGGGCCAGCCGCTCGGTCACGATGGACTGGAATACCTGCTGAAGAAGCATTTGACCGTCGCTCGCCGTCATTGCTCCACGTTGGTCAAAAAACGTGTCACGTTCCATTCCTTGAGGCATTCGCTTGCGATGAACCTACTTCACCACGGCGCTGACCGCTCCGTCATCGCACTCTGGCTCGGCCACGAGAACGTCGAAACGACATCCATCTATCTGCAGGCCGACATGCGGCTGAAAGAGCAAGCCTTGGCGAAAACTACCGCAGCACGGGCCCGCGCCACGCGCTATCGCCCCAGCGATCGCGTCTTGGCCTTCCTCAAAGCCCTCTGATTATGCCGCCTTCAGCGCACCGCAAATCGCGCGATTCCCCGGGAAATACCCACATCGCCCGTCGGTTGCCGGAATAATCCGGCTGCCGGAACTAT
>CAWJOW010000004.1:0-585000 GCA_963844595.1 uncultured Gammaproteobacteria bacterium | reverse complement strand
CCGTGTGCCCGAGATGCAGGTCGGGCGCGGTCGGATCGAAGCCGGCCTTGACGGTGAGCGGCGCCCCGCGCCGAGCTTCCTCACGAGCTCGGCCTGCACCAGCACTTCGTCCGCGCCGCGCTCGAGCTCTGCGATCTGTTCGTCGAAATTCATTCCTCTTCCCGTGAAGCCCGCCGCGGAAAACTCACAGCCCGTACGGTAGCCTTGGCTCATTCTCCCAATCCGGCACTTAACATACGTTGACCTCAGGGGGTCTCGGCCGGTACGGTTCGCGTTCTCAGCTCAGCCCATAAGTCTAATCGATGGCATTTGAGTTCATACGGGGGTCGTTGGCTGGGCGTTTGCGCGGCTTTCACGCACCCTCCGGCGCATTCTGGCTGCAGGTTGGCGCGTGCGCCGTCGTCACCTGGACCGTACTGCACGGTGACCTGAGCAAGTCCCGGCCCGCAAACGCGCCGGCGTCCGCTTCAGGCGCGGCCGACATGGACTTCCTCGCCAGGGCCGCGGCAGCCGTGGGGCTCGCGTCGCCGGCCACCGCGAGCAGCGTGCCGGCGACTGCGGCTGTCCCGTCCGCCGGGCCGCCTGTGCCGGCGGTCGCATTGGCCGGTGGTCCCGCACTCGAGGGCGCGCGGCTTGCACTTTCGACCATCGACGTCATCGTCGTGCGGAACGACACGCTGGACCGGATCTTTCGCCGGCTGAAGCTGAACCTCGCGGATCTGGCCACCATGCGGATGCTTCCCGGCGTGCGCTTGAGTCTCGACTCGTTGCGCCCCGGTGAGCTGCTGCACCTGACGCACCGCGACGGCCAGCTGTTCGGCCTCGAGCGGCGGTTGAGTGAGACCGAGACCCTCAGGGTGAGCCGCGCGCCTTCCGGACTCACGGCCAATGTCGTGCAGAATCCCGTGCAGCTGCGTAGCCGCACCATTCGCGGAACCATCGACACCTCGCTCTTCGAGGCGGTCGAGGCGACCGGCGGCCACGACCCGACTGCGGTGGGCCTCGCGGACATATTCGGGTGGGACATCGACTTCGTGCTCGCGGTGCGTCCTGGCGACTCGTTCGTGGTCACTTACCCCGAGATCTGGCGCGACGGCGTCTACGTGAAGGACGGGCCGATCGAGGCCGCCGAGTTCACCAACCAGGGGCACGAGTACCGCGCCGTGCGCTATACCGACCCCACCGGCGCCACGCATTACTACACGCCCGACGGCCGCCCGCTCCACAGGGCATTCCTGCGCGCACCGCTGGAGTTCACCCGGGTGAGCTCCGGCTTCAACTCAGCGCGCTATCACCCGATCCTGCATCGCATCCGCGCCCATCAGGGGGTCGACTACGCCGCGCCCATCGGCACGCCGGTACGCGCCGCGGGCGACGGCATGGTGCGCTTCGCGGGCGTGCGCGGCGGATACGGCAACCTGGTTGAAATCGACCACGGCCACGGCATCACGACCGTCTACGGGCACCTGTCGCGCTTTGCGCACGGCACGCATGCGGGCGCTCGCGTCACCCAGGGCACGGTCATCGCCTACGTCGGCATGACCGGGTTGGCGACGGGGCCGCATCTGCACTACGAGTATCGCGTGAACGGAATCTTCAAGAACCCCCAGACGGTGGTGCTCCCGCCCGCGGCTCCCATCGAGGCGGACTGGCGCGCGGACTTCGACCGTCAGAGTGCCGCGTTCGTGGCGTCTCTGGACATCTTCCACGGCGCGACCCTCGTTTCGCGGTAGATCGAGTCCACCGCCAAGCCCGGACGCCCCGGGGCGGAGGCGTGAATTCATGGGCTTCACGGAAGCGTCGCCGGCGGCTGGTATGCTTATCGCCGCAAGCCGTCTCCCAAGTGCGGCGATGGTTCAAGGTACGGGCGGGTCAGGTAACTCACCGCGATGGATGCTCCGGATCTAAAGGCACCCCAGCACTACATCAACCGGGAGGTGTCGTTCCTGGAATTCAACCAGCGGGTGCTCGACCAGGCCTTTGATACGACCGTGCCGCTGCTCGAGCGGCTGAAGTTCCTGTGCATCTCCTGCAGCAATCTCGATGAGTTCTTCGAGATCCGCGTGTCGGGCCTGAAGCAGTTACAGGAGCTCGGCGGCGGACCGTTGGGCGCTGACGGCATGTCGGTCCCCGAGCAGCTCGCGGCTATCCACGACCGCGCCTCGCGCCTCGTCGCCGACCAGTACCGCTGCCTCAACCAGCAGCTGCTGCCGGCGCTGGCCGCGGAAGGCGCGCCGCTCCTTGAGCGCACGCAGTGGAGCCCGGCCGCCGCCGCCTGGCTCGAGCAATACTTCGAGCGCGAAGTGGAGCCGGTGCTGTCGCCGCTCGGGCTCGATCCGGCGCGCCCGTTCCCGCGCATCCAGAACAAGAGCCTGAACTTCATCGTGCGCCTGGAGGGCAGGGACGCCTTCGACCGCAACAGCGAGCTGGCGATCGTGCAGGCGCCGCGCTCGCTGCCGCGCGTCGTACCGCTGCCGAACGAGGGCGGCGGCCGTGCCTGCGTTCTGCTGTCGACCATCGTGCAGGCGTTCGTGCACAAGCTCTTCACCGGCATCAGGGTGATGGGCTGCTACCAGTTCCGGGTGACCCGCAACAGCGACCTGTTCGTCGACGAGGAAGAGATCGACGATCTGCGCCGGGCGCTTGAGGGCGAGCTCATTCATCGACGCTACGGAGCCGCGGTGCGGCTCGAGACCGCGAGCGACTGTCCGCCCGACATGGTGCAGTTTCTCCAGCAACAGTTCGCCTCGAACGGTCTCGACACCTATTACGTGCCGGGACCCGTCAATCTCAATCGGCTGTCCGCGGTCTACGACCTGGTGCAGCGGCCCGACCTCAAGTACCCGATCTTCACACCCGGGATCCCGAAGCGCCTCGTGGGCAGCGCCGATCCGTTCGCCGCCATCCGCCAGAAGGACGTGCTGCTGCATCATCCCTACCAGAGCTTCGCGCCGGTCATGGACTTCCTGCGCCACGCAGCCGCCGACCCGCAGGTGCTGGCGATCAAGCAGACGCTCTACCGCGCGGGCCACGACTCGCCGCTGGTGGACGCGCTGGTGGCAGCGGCGAACGCCGGCAAGGACGTCACGGTGATCGTCGAGCTGCGCGCGCGCTTCGACGAGGAAGCCAATATCGAGCTGTCGAACCGCCTGCAGGAAGCCGGCGCCCACGTCATGTACGGTGTCGTCGGCTACAAGACGCATGCGAAGCTCACGCTCGTAGTGCGGCGCGAGGAGGGTGGCATGCGCCGCTACTGCCACATCGGCACGGGCAACTACCATCCGCGCACGGCGCGCCAGTACACCGACTACGGCCTGTTCACGTGCGACGCCGAGGTCGGGCAGGACGTGCACGAACTGTTCCTGCAGCTGACCAGCCTCACCCAGACGCCGCAGCTTAACCGCCTGACGCAGTCGCCCTTCGGCATGCACGAGATGGTCATCGGCAAGCTCGAGCGCGAGGCTGCACATGCGCGTGCCGGCCGCCCGGGACGGCTCATCGCCAAGATGAATGCGCTGGTGGATCCGCAGACCATCGAGGCGCTCTACCGCGCCTCGTGCGCCGGAGTCAGGATCGACCTGATCGTGCGCGGGGTGTGTGCGCTGCGTCCCGGAGTGCCGGGTGTGTCGGAGAACATCGCGGTGCGATCGATCGTCGGCCGCTTCCTCGAGCACTCACGGGTCTGGTACTTCGAGAACGGCGGGCAGCCGGAGCTTTTCTGCGCCAGCGCCGACTGGATGGAGCGCAACTTCTACCGCCGCGTCGAGGTGGCGTTCCCGATCAGCCGGAAGAGCCATGTCGAGCGCATCCTGCGCGACGTCAACATCTGCCTGCAGGACAACTGCCAGGCCTGGAAGCTGAATCCCGACGGGCGCTACGAGCGCCTGGGCCGCGATCACCACAAAGCGGTCAACGCCCAGGCGGAACTGCTGGCGCTCTACGCCGCCGGTCCCGCCGCCGTCGTTTAGGCTGGTGAGCGCCGCGCCGGCAGGTCAGCCGCGCCCGCGGCTGAAGACCCGCAGCCGGAAACCGCTCGCTCTCAGGTAATCCACTTCCTGTTGCAGATCGGCAGAGGTGAGCGGGTGCTCGTCGAGCCAGCGCGCCGGGAAGCGCAGCTCGAGCGAGCGCGCCGTCGCGCTGAGCTCGATCGCGGGCAGCGCGGCCGCGCTGCGCCCGCGATGCAGCAGCACCGCGAGCCTGAGCAGAATGATGAGGTAGAGCGCGGCGCGGTCCCAGGGCGGCACCAGCTCGTCGATACCCTCGAGGGCCAGCTTGCGCCGGTGCGCGCCGACCAGGCGCGCCAGCAGCCGCTGCTCCTCGCGCGGAAATCCCGGCATGTCGGCGTTCTCGAGCAGGTAAGCGCCGTGGCGGTGGTAGCCGCTGTGGGAGACGTCGAGACCGATCTCGTGCAGCCGCGCCGCCCACTTCAGCGCCAGGTGGGCGAGCGGTTCCTCGAGCTTCCAGGTCTCGTGCGTCTGGTCGAGGAAGTTAACTACGGTCGCCTCGACCCGCTCCGCCTGGCCGCCGTCGACGTGATAACGCGCCTGCATGGCACGCACCGTGCGCTCGCGCGCATCCTCACGATGGATGCGGCCGAGCATGTCGTACAGCAGGCCCTCGCGCATCGCGCCTTCGGCGATGCGCATGTCCTTGATCTCGAGCACGCTGAACACTTCGGCGAGAATGGCGAGCCCGCCCGGGAACACCGCGCGGCGGTCCTCGGTGATCGGCTCCAGCGTGAGCTCGCGGGTGTGCGCCCCATCGATGCAGTAGTCGACAGCGCGCGCAATGCCGGCGGGGGTGATGGCGGGCGCCTGCGGATCGAGCACCCGGATCACCTCGCCGATGGCGCGCACGGTGCCGGAGCTGCCCGCGGTGGTATCCCAGCCGCGCCGCCGGAATGCCGCATGCACCGGCTCGAGCTCGAGCCGCGCCGCGAGCCGTGCGCGCTCGAAGCGCTTGGCGGAGATCTTGCCGTCGCGGAAGTAGCGCTCGCTCAAGGACACGCAACCCATCTGCAGGCTCTCGAGCTCGAGCGGCGTCAGACCCTCGCCGATGACCATCTCGGTGCTGCCGCCGCCGATGTCGACCACCAGCCGCCGCCCCGGCTCGCTCGGCATGGTGTGCGCGACCCCCGAGTAGATGAGGCGCGCCTCCTCCATGCCGGCGATGATCTCGATCGGGTGACCGAGGGCCTCGCGCGCCCGCTCGAGAAACGCCTGCTTGCGGTGCGCGCGGCGCAGCGCGTTGGTGCCGACCACGCGCACACTGTCGGCCTGCATGTCGCGCAGGCGCTGTCCGAAGCGCTCGAGGCACGCGAGCGCGCGGGCCGCCACGTCCTTGTCGATGCGGCCATTCTCCTCGACGCCGGCGGCGAGACGCACCATCTCGCGCAGCCGGTCGATGATGACCAGCTGGCCATGGCTGTAGCGCGCCACGACCATGTGGAAACTGTTGGACCCGAGGTCCACCGCCGCCAGGACGTCGGGGACCGGACGGGGAGCGGTACGGGGTGCGGTGCGGTTTTCTGCGGTTCTGACGTTCAGGGCGGCGCGCACGCGCGTGCTGGGGTCAGGCGGAGAAAGAGGAGCCGCAGCCACAGGTCGTGGTGGCGTTGGGGTTACGGATCACGAACTGCGCGCCGTCGAGACCTTCGCGGTAGTCGATCTCGGCGCCTGCCAGGTATTGCACGCTCATCGGGTCGACGATGAGCTTGACGCCCTGGTTCTCGATGCAGGTGTCGCCGTCCTGCAGCGCCTCGTCGAACTCGAAGCCGTATTGCAGGCCCGAGCAGCCGCCGCCCTGCACGAACACGCGCAGCATCAGCTTCGGGTTGCCTTCGCCACGGATCAGGTCCGCGACTTTGCGGGCCGCGGCGTCGGTGAACACCACTGCTGCCGGCTCGGAAGCCGGCGCTGCCGCCGCGGCTGCGTCCTGCAGAACTTCGGTACTACTCATAATCTCCTTCGAGGAGTCTAGAAGCGCCCCCGACCCAGGTCAAAGGCGCGTGTCCCAGTTCGTGGCTCCATCCGCAATCAGGAGCCGCCTCAAGGGGTTGCCCGTGGCAGCGACCACCTTCGGGATCAACCTCGGCCCAGCCCTTCGGGGCTTTTGGCCTCGGCGGACGCGGCCTCCCTCGCGAGCCGCACCAGCTTGCCCATGATCTGCGCGCCGACGGTCATCTCGATCACGCCATAGTAGACGTTGCCTTCGACCCGCGCAGTAGCCCCCAGCACCACGTGCTCTCGGGCCCGGATATCGCCCTTCACCGCGCCCTGAAGAAGCACGTTGGGCACATCCACATTCCCCTCTATGGAGCCGGACTCGCTCACCCACAAGGTGGAGCCCGGCGCGGCGTCCGAGCACACATTGCCGGCGATGGCGCCGTCGAGATGCATGCCCCCCAGAAAGGCGACGTCGCCCTGAACGCGCGCGCCTTTGCCGATCAGCGTGTCGATACGGGCGGGGCGGGAATCTCGGCTGAACATGCGGCCTCCGATTTCATTCGATGCGCGTCGGTCGATCCACCTTCACGGACCCGGCTCGACGCTCCACAGAAATGTCTGCGACAGTGGTGAGGCATCCCCGCGGTTCGACTTCACCACCACGGTGATGTGCTCGGGCCTGAACGCGGCCGGAATGGTCACATCCTGATCGAAATTCTGGAAGTAGCGGAAGTCGTAGCCCAACCCGCTCGCCCTGCCGCCGGTGAGCGCCGAGAGGTCGAGCTGCCTGACCGCCCCCGCGCTCTCTCCGTCGATGGTCAACTCGACGGTGCCGGTGGTCAGCGCCTCGGCGCGACCCGAGCGCACCAGCGCCAGGTGCACGATGTACAGGCCATGAACCTGGGTCCCCGAGATGCGCAGCGATTGGATCTTGAGCCCGATATTGGCGGCGTTCTGCGCGACCACGCCGCGGTAGAACGCGAGCTGCTGGGATTGCCGCGCGATCTGCGCCTGCAGGTCGCCGATCGAGCGTGCCACCGCCGCCTGCTCGCGCGCGCTGCCCAGACGAACGGTGTCGAGCTCTGCCAGCCTGGTGCGCAGCTCGCGGTTGTCTCTCTCCAGGTGCTCGATCCGCACCTCGAGCTCGGTACGCTGCTGCGCCACAGCGAGGCGATCGTAGCCCGCGTCGTAGCGGCCGAGCTCGTAGAACACATACAGCGCGAACAGCGCGATCAGGCTGCCCGAGGCGAGCAGCACGTTGCGCAGCACCGGCGAGTGCGCGCGCACCACCAGCGGCGCAGCGTCGTTGTCGGGCAGGAACCGCCTGAGCCGGCGCAACATCCGCAGCGGACGCTACGCCGCCGGCTCGGGTGCCGTGCGGCGCCGGCCGCTCGCGGTCACCGTGTCCCACCACGGCGGCAGGGGCGGCGCCGCGCCGGCGGCGAAAGCGAACGGCGCAAGCTCGGTAAGTGCCTGCGCGTACACCGGGCGCTTGAAATAGATCACTTCCCGCACCGGCTCCCAGTACGAGGCCCAGCGCCAGTGGTCGAATTCCGGATCAGCCGTGCGGCCGAAGTCGAAGCGCGCCTCCGGCACCGCGAGGCGCAGCAGAAACCAGCGCTGCTTCTGGCCGATGCACAGCGGGCGCTGGTTGCGGCGAACGTAACGCGGCGGCAGGCGGTAGCGCACCCAGCCGCGGGTCCGGCCAAGGAGCTCGATGCTGTCGCGACCGATGCCGATCTCCTCATTGAGCTCGCGGTAGACGGCCTCCTCAGGCTCCTCGCCCGCGCGCACTCCGCCCTGCGGAAACTGCCAGCCGCGTCCGCCGGTGCGCCGGCCGAGGAAGACCTGCGGTCCCTGCATCAGGACGATACCGACGTTGACGCGGAAACCGGCCGGATCGATGACGTCGCTCATGGGGATGACGTCGCTCATGGCTGACCCGGGAGTCTGCCACAAGGCGCGCCCAAGGTGAGGCTTGGGGATGTAGGCTAGCGCACCCATGCGCGCTGCCGGCCCAACACCCTTGTCCGAGCCCCGCGCGGCCCGAGCGGCACCCGGCGGCTTGCTGCTGCTGCTACTGCTGGCTGCGGCGGTGTTTCTCGCGGCTCTCCTCATCGGCAGCTCAGGAATAGGCCTGCGCGATGCGCTCGCGGCTCTCGGCGGTTCGGGCGATGCTGCGACCCGCAGCGTACTGATCGGCGTGCGGCTGCCCCGGGTGCTCGCCGCCTTCGGGGTGGGGAGCCTCCTCGCTCTCGGCGGGGTGCTGCTGCAGGCGCTGTTCCGTAACTCGCTCGCCGACCCGTACGTGCTCGGCGTCTCGGGCGGCGCGGCGGTCGGAGCGCTGCTCGCCATGATGGCAGGCGCCGCCGCGCTTGCGGTCCAGTCGGCCGCCCTCGGCGGGGCGCTGTGCGCGGTAGGGACGGTGTACCTGCTCGCGCGCGGCGGCGGCACCCCAAGGCTGCTGCTCACCGGCATCGTGATGGCGAGCGCCTGCGGCGCTTTGGTGAGCGTACTGCTCGCGCTCGCGGACTCCTCGCGTGTACGCGGCATGGTGTTCTGGCTGGCCGGCGACCTTGAGTGGGCGGTGAGCCCGTGGGCGAGTACCGCGGCTGCGCTGCTCGCGGTGGCGCTCGCCGTCGCGGTGGCGCGTCCGCTCAATGTGCTCGCCGCCGGCGAGCTGCGCGCGCGAACCGTAGGACTCGCCCTCGACGCCTGGCGGAGCGCGCTCTTCATCGGCTGCGCGGCGCTGACCGCGATTGCGGTCGTGAGTGCCGGCACCGTGGGCTTTGTCGGACTCATCACGCCGCACGCAGTGCGGCTTGTGTTCCGTACCAGCGACCACCGGATCGTTGCGCCCGCATCCGCGGTCGCCGGTGGCATGCTGCTCGCGTGCGCCGATCTGCTCGCCCGCACCGTGGCGAGCCCGCGCCAACTGCCGGTGGGAGCGATCATGGCCCTGGTCGGCGCACCGCTCTTCGTCGTGATCCTGCGGCGGCGAGGGCGCTGACTGTCGCGCGGCTCCTTGATCCTCACATGACGATGTTCGGCGAGGTCGCGATGCGGTTGCGGCCGGCGCTCTTGGCGCGATAGAGCGCCGCGTCAGCCTCGGCGATCAGCCGCTCGGCGAGCACCTTGTAGTCGCGCATGCTCGGCCCCGGCGTGCAGGCCGCGACGCCGATCGAGAGCGTCACCGTCTCCTGGGTGTTCTCGCCGAAGGTAATGGGCACGGCCCTCACGGCGTGCAGCACACGCCCGGCCACCCGCTCGCCGTCGCCGACCGAGGCCTGCGCCAGCACCATCGCGAACTCATCGCCGCCGAAGCGGGCGCCGGTGTCGCTGATGCGCATCTCCGCTTCGATGCGCTGCGCCACCTCGCGCAGCACCGCATCGCCGGCCAGGTGACCGTATTGGTCGTTGATGCGCTTGAAGTGATCGACGTCGATCATCAGGCACACGATCGACTGCCGGGCGCGCTGTGTCCGCGACAGCTCCTCGCGCAGCCGCGCGTGGAGGTAACGGCGGTTGTGGAAGCCGGTGAGGAAGTCGGTGAGACCGCTGCGCAGCAGCCGCGCGCGGTTGACCGCGTTCTCCACGCAGATGGCGGCGACGAACCCGAGGTGCGCGAGAAAGTCGGTCGCAAGCTCGTTGCTGAAGCGGAACGGGTCATCACTCACGAACACCAGCACGCCGTCGAGCTGCTCGTGGCGGCGCAGCGGGATGAGTGCGACGCTGCCGCCGCGTGGCACGGCTCCGGCCAGCAGCAGCTCGTGATCGGCGCGGTGAAAGGGTCCGAGCCAGGGCCGCTCGAGCGCGGCGAGCTGCGGGGCGACCGGCAGCAGCGCATCGACGAAGCGCACGCCCGGCGGGGGCTGCGCCGGCTCATCGCCGTAGAGCAGATGCCGGATCTCGTGCTGCGGGTCGTGCAGGACCAGGGTCACCCCATCGAGCTGGTAGGAGGCCTTGAGACCCTGGATCAGTCGCTCGAACAGCTGGGTCAGCGAGCCCGCACGCAGCAGCTCCAGCTCGCGTTCCTGCGTCTTGCGCAACAGCGAATCGTTGCGGCTCACCTCCTCGGTGAGCTGCTCCAGGCGTGCCCGGAGTGCGCGGTTTTCCTCGGCGAGACTACCGAAAGTCTCGCCGGCCGGGTCGTGCGGCTCTCCCTCGGTCTGCGGTTGGCCCATGGGGCGCAAAACCTCCTGCTCCCTCAGGCGCGCTGCTCCGTCACGGTGCGCCGGTCGGCGAGATAATCGCGCCCCCGGCGCATCAAAGCAACGAACCCGGAGTGGTCCTGCGACAGGACGGAGGTCCGGATGCGTTCCACAGCCTGCGCGAGCGCCTCGAGGGACTCGGCGCCGTAGTCGTTCAGGCTCTGTATTTCATAATACAGCTCGGGGCTCTCCTCAGCGACGTGGCCGGCGACCTCCAGCTGGGCATCGAAGGTGGTGCTCGACATGCGCGCGAGCTTCGGCGCCGCCTCGCCGCTTTCGGCGAGGGCGGTGAAGAACGCAATGTTGAGCGCGTGCGAGAGTCCGAGCACGTAGGCGATCAGGCGGTCGTGCTCATCGAGGCTCATGACGACCTGCTCGGCCATCGTGGAGGCGAACAACTCGCGCGCCGCGGCCAGCGCCGGCTGGTGACCGAGATCCACGAACACCACGTGACGTCCGGAGAGCAGCTCCGTGTCCGGCCCGAACATCGGGTGCACCGAGGTCACCTTGCAGCCGTGCGATTTGAGCGCCAGCAAGCCCGCGCGCAGCGGCGACTTGAGCGAGCCGACATCGAAAATCACCCCCGGGGGACGCCGCAGCGCCAGATCCTTGAGAATCGCGTCGGTGACACTGAGAGGCGTCGCGAGCGCAATGTAGTCATGCTTCAGATCGGTGCTGCGCCAGTCGGCCACCCGCGCCACTCCCGGTGCCGCGGGTGCGGGGTCTGCGACTTCGACCGCAAACCCCTGCGAGACGAGGAAGCTCGCCAGCCACCCGCCCATCTTGCCGGCGCCACCGATCACGAGCGCGCGCCGCCCGCTGCCGGTGCCGCGCGCCGCTACCGTCGCCTGCTCCTGGGTGGCGAGGGAGGAGCGGATCAGCAGCCGCAGCAGCTGCTCGGCGAGCTGCGGCGATACGCCGCGCTCGGCGGCCAGCGAGCGCACGCCGAGGATCACCTCGCGCTCGCGCTCGTAGTCCCGGGTGGGCCTGCCGGTGGCGCGCTTGACGCGTGCGACCTCCTCACTCACGGCCTTACGCTCAGCCACCAGCGCAATCAACTGACGGTCGATCTCACTCACTCGCTGGCGCAGATCCTCCAGCGTAACGGTCTCGCGGGTCATGGAAAGGGGTGCCTTCTGGAAGGGGTTCGCGCCTCCTTTCTAACGGGGCGGGGCGGGGGGTGCAAGGTCCTGCCAGAGGCGAACGCTGAAACGCCTCTCCGGCGGCTGCTGCGCGCCGTGATGGCGCACCACTTGGGGATGCGCCCGACGATATGCCGCAGCGGTATCATCCGTCTCCCAGGTTGATCCCGTTCAAGGGCCCTGGCGCCTAAGTCCGCACTTTCCATCATCCATGACATCGTGACCGAGCACACCGAACTTCTCCCCGACCCCCTGCCCGCCGAGCCGCTCGCGGTCGTGAGCCGCTGGATGGACCAGGCGTGGGCCGCACGGCGCCAACCGAACGCCAATTCCATGGTGCTCGCCACCAGCACGCGCGACGGACGGCCGTCCGCGCGCGTGGTCTTGTGCAAGAGCATCGTGCCGCAGCCGGGCTACGTGGTGTTCTACACCAACTACCTCTCGAGCAAGGGGCGCCAGCTGAAGGACAACCCGCGCGCGGCGGCAGTGATCCACTGGGACGCCCTGCACCGCCAGGTCCGCATCGAGGGCCTGGTTGCGATCGCGCCAGCCACCGACAGCGACACCTACTTCGCCTCACGCTCCTGGGACAAGCGCGTCGCGGCGTGGGCGAGCGCGCAAAGCGAACCGGTGGCAAGCCGCGCGGCGCTCGAGAGCGCCGTGGCGGCCGCCGCGCAGCGCCTCGGAACGCCGACCCCCGGGGCGGCAGACGTGGATGAGAAATTCGATATCAGCGTTCCCCGCCCGCCGCATTGGGGCGGCTACCGGCTGTGGGCGGATGCGGTGGAACTGTGGGTCGAGGGCGAGGCACGCATCCATGACCGCGCACGCTGGACGCGCACGCTCACGCCGGCAGCCGGCGATGTCGTCACGACCGGCCCATGGTCGGTCACCCGGCTGCAGCCGTGATGCACTGAAGACTTAAAGTCGCGTGTGGAAGACAGTCCGGATCGGATTGCTGCTGCTGGTGCTCGCCGCGGTGGCGCTCCATGAGTGGCTCGACCGCGTTCAGACGCAGAGCTGGCACGCAACGCTCTGGGTGGGCATTTACCCGCTGAACGCTGACGGCACGGCGACCGCGGAGCAGTACATCGACTCGCTGTCCGTGAAGGACTTCGCGCCCATCGAGACCTTCTTTACCCGTGAGGCTCACCGTTACGGCGTGTCGCTCGAGGAGCCCGTGCACATCGAGCTCTTCCCGCAGGGCGATACTTTGCCGCCCGCGCTGGCCGAGGACGCCGGGCCCTTGAGGATAGCGTGGTGGAGTCTGAAGCTCCGCTGGTTTGCCTGGCGCACCGCTGATGTGCCCGGGCACGTGCCGGTGCGCATCCGGCTGTTCGTGCTGTACCACGACCCGGCGACGCTGCCGACGGTGCCCGATTCGCACGGACTGCAGAAGGGGCTGATGGGCATCGTGCATGCGTTCGCAGTCCCTGAGATGACGGCAACGAACAACATCGTGATCGCGCACGAGCTGCTGCACACCCTCGGCGCGACCGACAAGTACGATCCGGCGAGCGGTGCACCGCTCTACCCTGGCGGCTACGCGGAGCCCGACCGCGAGCCGCGCTACCCGCAGTCCGAAGCGGAGATCATGGCCGGCCGGCGCGCGCTGTCGGCCCAGCAGTTCGACATGCCGCCGAGCCTCGCGAGCGTCGTGATCGGACCGCAAACGGCGCTGGAGATCCGATGGACGCCCCGGTAGAGGCGCCCGTGAAGGACGCAGCGCGACTCGTGGCGCGCAGCCTCACGGTGCGCGCCGGCGCGCGCGAGCTGGTGCGCGAGCTGTCGACCGAGTTCGCGCCCGGCGAGGTGCTCGCCATCCTC
The DNA here is from genome assembly GCA_963844595.1 of uncultured Gammaproteobacteria bacterium. Classification (GTDB taxonomy): domain Bacteria; phylum Pseudomonadota; class Gammaproteobacteria; order Steroidobacterales; family Steroidobacteraceae; genus 13-2-20CM-66-19. The sequence goes on along the minus strand of CAWJOW010000004.1, from coordinate 571,875 downwards.
GGCCGCAATGGCTCGGGCAAGACACTCACATTGCATACGATCGCGGGTCTGCGCGCACCCGCCGGCGGCGAGGTGCAACTCGACGGGCGACCGCTCATGCAGCTCAAGCGCCGCTCGGTGGCGCAGCGCCTCGGACTCCTGCCCCAGGACCTCGAGGATGCCTTCGTGACCACGGCTCTGGAGACGGTGCTGATCGGCCGCCACCCGCACCTTGCGCTGTGGCAATGGGAGACGGCCGAGGACGAGCGCCTGGCGCTCGATGCGCTCGCGGCGGTCGACATGCTTCAGTGCGCGGCGCGGCGCACCGACACGCTCTCCGGCGGCGAGCAGCGCCGGGTCGCGGTCGCAGCTCTCCTCGCCCAGCAGCCGGGTATCTTCCTGCTCGACGAGCCGACCAATCACCTCGATCCCCACCACCAGCTGGTAGTGCTCGGCCTGTTCCGCGAGCTCGCCCGCGCCGGCCGAACGGTGATTACGACGCTGCACGATCCGACGCTCGCGGCGCGCTTCGCAGACCGCGTGCTGCTGCTCTTCGGCGACGGACGCTGGTCCTCGGGTTCGGTGGCGAGCACCCTCACCGCGGCGGCATTGAGCGAGCTCTATCTCGCCCCGATCATCGAGCTCGGCCAGGACGGGCGGCGCGTGTTCGTCAGCGCCTGAGACCCAGAAGCGCAGCGAGCAGCGCCACGAGGAGACCGGCCAGCCACAGCCAGTAGCCCGCACCCAGGTGCGGCATCGACAACGTCACGCCGTTGGCCGCGATGCGGGTTCCGAAATGCACGCCGCTGCCGAGCAGCACCGCCAGCGCTGCGAGCACCGCGGCCCCGCCAGAGGCGGACCTGAAGACGAGGACCCAGGATGCCCAGAGCAGCGGATTCGCCAGCCAGCCGAAGGCCACCCGCGGATCGGCTCCCGCCATCAGGCTCTCGCGCCAGCCGGACAGAAGCACCCGCCATCCCCGCCAGCCCGGCAAGACCTCGGCGGCGAGCGCCAGGGCGTATAGCAACACGCTGACGCACGCCACGCGCCGCGCCGCAGACTCGGCCATCCGCTCGACGGCGAGAGACACAGATGTCCTCAGGTCACGGGATGCGCTTAGGATACGACCATGGGAAACCGTTTGAGCAAGATCTACACGCGCACCGGCGACGGCGGCACGACCGGCCTGGGCGACGGCAGTCGCGTGCCGAAGGACAGCGCGCGCGTCGAGGCCTACGGCACCGTGGATGAGCTCAACAGCGTCATCGGCGTGCTGCTGGCGCTGCCAGGACTGCCGGAGGCCGTGACGAGCTGCCTGATGCAGGTGCAGCACGAGCTGTTCGACCTCGGCGGTGAGCTGTGCATCCCGGGCCATCGCGTAATCACCGCAGCGCACGTCGCACGGCTCGAGCAGGCTCTCGATGGGTTCAACGATGCGCTGCCACCCTTGAAAGAGTTCATCCTGCCGGGCGGCGGCCCGGCCGCGTCCGCCTGTCACCTGGCGCGCACTGTCGCGCGGCGCGCTGAGCGGCGCGCCTGGACGCTCGCAAAAGCCGAGCAGGTCGCGCCGGAGGTGACGCAGTATCTCAATCGGCTGTCCGACCTCTTGTTCGTGCTGGCGCGGGTGCTGGCGCGGCACGAGCGCGGCGCCGAGGTACTCTGGCACCACGAGCGCGGCAAGCCCGATCGCAACGGGTCGCGTTGAACGGCCCCGCAGCGCAGGTCAGCCGTCGCTGCGCGCCTGCTTGAGCAAAGCGCGGAAGCGCTTCCAGTCGAAGGTATCCCAGGGATCTGTCTTGCGGCCCGGGGCGACGTCGCTGTGGCCGACGATGTGCTCGGCGCTCAAGGTGGAGTACGCCTCGAGCAGCGCCGCCGTGAGACGCGCGAGCTGCGCGTACTGCGCGTCTGTATACGGCTCAGCCTCCGTGCCCTCGAGCTCCACGCCGATCGAAAAATCGTTGCAGCCACTGCGACCGCGGTACTCGGATTTACCGGCATGCCAGGCACGTTCGCCGAAGGGCACGTACTGGACGATCTGGCCGTCGCGCCGGATGAGTGCATGCGCGGAAGCCCTGAGCCCCTCGATTTCCCTGAAATAAGGATGCGCCTCCGGCGGCAGCGAGCCGGTGAACAGGCGATCGATCCATGGGCCGCCGAACTCTCCGGGCGGCAGACTGATGCCGTGCACGACGAGCAGCGTGGGTGCGGCGTCCACCGGCCGCGCATCGCAATGCGGCGACAACACCTGACGGACTCCGCTCACGAGCCCGGTGACGGTGTCGATGCGCAGCGGCGCGATTGCGGCGGCAGTGTTCATCGCGTGAGACTCGTCCGGCGCGCGGATCATGCCACAATCCCCGCCATGACTTCCGCCAATGCTCCGTACGTCGCCCGGGATCTCGCGCACGTCTGGCACCCGTGCACGCAGATGAAGGATCACGAGCAGCTGCCGCCCGTCCCGATCCGCCGCGGCAGCGGCGCCTGGCTCGAGGACTTCGACGGCAAGCGCTATCTCGACGCGGTCAGCTCCTGGTGGGTGAATATCTTCGGTCACGCCAACCCGCGCATCAACGCCGCAGTGCGCGCACAGCTCGAGTGCCTCGAGCAGGTGATCCTCGCGGGATTCACGCATGCGCCGGTGATCGAGCTGTCGGAAGCGCTGACGCAGATCGCGCCCGCCGGGCTCAGTCGCTGCTTCTATGCCGACAACGGCTCATCCGCGGTCGAGGTCGCGGTGAAGATGAGCTTTCACTACTGGCGCAACGTGGGCCGCAGCGCCAAGTGCCGCTTCATCACCCTTGCCAACAGCTATCACGGCGAGACGCTCGGCGCGCTCGCCGTCGGCAACGTCGAGCTCTACAAGGACACCTACCGGCCGCTGCTCATGGACGTGATCACGGTGCCCTCGCCCGACTGTTTCGAGCGCGAGCCCGGGGAGACCTGGGCGGATCACACGCGGCGCAAGTTCGCCGCCATGGAGGCGGCGCTGTCCCGTCACGCGCACGAGGCGTGTGCGGTGATCGTCGAGCCGCTGGTGCAATGCGCGGGCGGCATGCGCATGTACGATCCGGTGTATCTCTCGCTGTTGCGCGCAGCCTGTGATCGCCATGGCGTGCATCTGATCGCCGACGAGATCGCGGTCGGCTTCGGGCGCACCGGCACGATGTTCGCTTGCGAGCAGGCCGGTATCCGCCCCGACTTCATGTGCCTCTCCAAGGGCCTGACGGGGGGCTACCTGCCGCTGTCCGCCGTCATGACGACCGAGCCGGTGTATGCGGCGTTCTACGACGAATATGTGCGGCAGCGCGCCTTCCTGCATTCACACAGCTTCACCGGCAACCCGCTCGCCTGCGCCGCGGCCTGTGCGACCCTCGCGATCTTCCGCGAGGACCGCACGCTGGAAGCCAATCGCGCCCTCGCCGCGCGCATGGGCGAGGCCGTGCGTGCGCTCGAGGCTCACCCGCACGTGGCGGAGGTACGCCAGCGCGGCATGATCGTCGCGATCGAGATGGTGAAGGATAAGGCTCGCCGCGAGCCCTATCCGTGGGCCGAGCGCCGCGGACTCGGCGTCTACCGGCACGCGCTCAGCCGCGGCGTGCTGCTGCGGCCGGTGGGCAACGTCGTGTACTTCATGCCTCCCTACGTCATCACGCCCGAGGAAATCGATCTCATGGCGGAGGTGGCGCGCGAAGGCATCGGACTTGCGACATGCGCCTGACGCGCGTCTTCATCGATGCGCCGCTCGAGCCCGGCACCCGCGTGACGCTCGAAGGCAATGCCGCGGGTCACCTGAGGCGGGTACTGCGCCTGCGGGTCGGCGCGGCGCTCATGGTGTTCAACGGCCGGGGCGGCGAGTACTCCGCCAGCATCGACAAGGCGCACGGCGGCAGTGTCACGGTCGCGATCGGGGAAGCCCACGCCATCGAGCGCGAATCGCCGCTCGAGCTCACCCTCGCGCAGGGCATCTCGCGCGGCGAGCGCATGGATCTCATCGTGCAGAAAGCAACCGAGCTCGGCGTCGCGCACCTGGTGCCGCTGCTCACCGAGCGCAGCGTCGTGCAGCTCGATGCCCAGCATGCGCAGCGCAAGGTGAATCACTGGCGCGCGGTCGCAGTCGGCGCCTGCGAGCAGTGCGGCCGCAACCGCCTGCCGGAGATCTCAGCGCCCATCGCCCTGCGCGACCATCTGCGCACGGCCGGGGCTGCGGATCTGCGCCTCATGTTCGCGCCGGATGCCCCGCAGCGTGTTGGCGAGGTGGCGCGGGCAGCGGGCAGAGTCAGCGTGCTCGTAGGTCCCGAGGGTGGCCTCACCGACGCGGAGCAGCAGGCGGCCATGGCCGCAGGCTTCCGGGCAGTGCTGGCGGGTCCACGCGTCCTGCGCACCGAGACGGCAGCGATCGTCGCGCTTACACTCCTGCAGCACGAGTTCGGGGACCTCTAGAGCGACTGCGGGCCGAGGGGGGACGAATGGAGGAGCGGACCATTCGACTGATCGTGGTGCTGGCGCTGTTCGCGTTCAGCCTCTTGCGCATGTGGAAGAAGGCGCGCGGCGGCAATCGCCCGTCCTCGGTCCCGCCGCCCGCTGCGCAACTCCCGACGCGGAACGCCCCCGCCCCCGGATCGATCCCCGATGGCTGGATCGATTCGGGCGGCAGCTCGCCGCTCGCCATGTTCGCTGCGGGCCTGGTGTGGATCGGGGGCAATGTCGCGATGTGGCTCGCGCTTTTCGAGCTGCCGGCGCTCGCGGACATCCCGGTGAACTGGCGCCTGGCGGCCGGCGTCATCGGCAATCTCTTTCTCATCCTGATCGCGCGTGCCATCGCTGCGCGCCTGCGTCCCCGCCGCAGCCCGCAGATGACGGGCGGCAATCCCTTTCCGGACTCCTGAGAGGGCGGCTACGCGCCGATGCTGGTCTCTTCCGCGATCATCTCCTCGAGCCGCTCGAGGTCCGGCACCACCGGCGTCTCATTCACCATGCGGATCTGGCAGACGATGGGCGAGCGCTCGGGGAAGACGCGCGAGTTGTCGGGCCGGACCACATCGGAGCTCACCCGCACCAGCTGCGGGAACCCCTGGCTGACGAGGGCGAAGTGGCCGCCTTCAACGCGCGTGCCGAGCGCGTGCAGGATGACGATGCGCGTGCGACCGCTGGCCGGCGCAATGATCTGGCCGCAGGCGCCTTCGAACGACACGAGCGGTACCGCCTTGCCGTTCCAGGGCACGGTGCCGACGTACCACGGCGGCGCGCCGGTCATCTCCGAGGGCGTCTGAAAGCCGATCACCTCGGCGACGCAGGTGCGCGGAATGATCAGCCGCCCGTCGACCAGCGGGACCAGCAGGCAGTAGATCTCGGCGACGCGTTCGGCCATGGCTTGTCCTCGAGGGTGCTGCGCTGACGGCCCGGATCAGGTCGCGGCGGCGGCCTGGCGCACCGCCGCGCGGCGTCGCTCGACCAGCGGCGCAATGGCATCGAGCAGCTGCGCCTCCTGGTAGGGCTTGCCCAGGTAATCGTCGACGCCGAGCTCGATGGCGCGAGCGCGATGCTTCTCGCCCACGCGCGAGGTGACCATGATGATCGGCACGTCCTTCAGCCGGGGATCGTTGCGCACGTGCGCCGCGACCTCGTAGCCGTCCATGCGCGGCATCTCGATGTCGAGCAGGATCACGTCGGGGACGTTGTCCTGCAGCAGCGCCACGGCGTCCATACCGTCGCGCGCGGTCATCACCCGCATGCCGTTGCGCTCCAGCAGCCGCTGGGTCACGCGCCGCACGGTGATCGAGTCGTCCACCACCAGCGCGAAAGTGCGCCGGTCGCCACGCTCCTTGGGCGGCGCCTGCGCCACGGCGCGCGCGCGCCACTCGCCGCGCACCAGCGCGCCGATGTCGAGAATGATGACGATGCGGCCGTCCCCGAGGATCGTCGCGCCGGAGATACCGCGGATGGAGGAGATCTGCGGACCGACCGATTTCACGACGATCTCGCGGCTCCCCACCAGCTCGTCCGCAACCAGCCCGGTGGAGTGCTCGCCGGCGCGCACCAGCACGACCGGAATGGTGACGTCCTGTCCCGGAAGCGGCGCGGGCTCGAGGCCGACGAAACTCGCCAGGTGCTGGAAGCGGTACTTCTGGCCGCCGTACTCGAAGAGCGCGGCCTCGCGCCCCAGGTGCCGGCTCACTTCCCCCTTCGACAGCCGCAGCACTCCTTCCACCGTCGGCAGCGGCAGCGCGTAATACTCCTCGTCGGTGCGCACCACCAGCGCGTGGCTGATCGCGAGCGTCAGCGGCAGGCGGACGGTGAACACCGTGCCCTCGCCCGCCTTGGTCTCCATGTGCAGCGCTCCTCCCAGGCGCTTGATCTCGGTCGCCACCACGTCCATGCCGACGCCGCGTCCCGCCTGCTGGGTGATCGCGCCGGCGGTCGAGAACCCCGGCTCGAGGATCAGCTGCATGGCGTCCTCGTCGCTGAGCGTCTGCCCGGGCGCGATCAAGCCGAGCGCCATGCCCTTCTCGCGGATCGCCTTGAGGTTCATGCCGCCGCCGTCGTCGGTGAGGCGCACCATGACCTCGGCGCCCTCGCGATGCAGCTCCAGCAGGATCCGCCCGCTGTCGGGCTTGCCGCGCTTGAGGCGTTCTTCCGGCTTCTCGATGCCGTGGACCACCGCGTTGCGCAGCATGTGCTCGAACGGCGGCAGCATGCGCTCGAGCACTTGCCGGTCGAGCTCGCCCGAGGCGCCCTCGACGGTGAGCTCGGCGCGCTTGCCGGTGTCGGCGCCGGCCTGGCGCACGATGCGCGCCAGGCGCTGCACGTGCCGCTGGAACGGCACCATGCGCGTGCGCATCAGACCGTTCTGCAACTCGGTGATGGTGCGCGCCTGCTGTTGCAACAGGTTCTGCGTGTCCTTGGCGAGCGTCTCGAGGAGCTGCTGGATGCTCGCCACGTCGTTGGCGGTCTCGGCCAGCGCCCGCGAGTACTGCTGGATCGAGGAGTAGCGGTCGAGCTCGAGCGGATCGAACTCGCTGCGGTGCGGGCCCTCGTCCTCGTGCTTGTGCAGGATCTGCGCCTCGGTCTCGATCTCGAGGCTGCGCAGCTGCTCCTTGAGTCGTGTCACCGTGCGCGCCAGCTCGCCCAGATTGAAGTCCAGCGAGCCGAGCTGCTGCTCAAGACGCGCGCGGGCGATACTCGCTTCGCCCGAGGTGTTGAGAAGCTGGTCGAGCAGCTCCGCATCGACGCGCGCCATTTCCTGCCGTTCGCCCGGCGCCACCGGTTCGCGTCCCGGTGGTACGGGCGCGGGTGCCGCCAGACTCTCCTCGCCGCCGTGCGCTTCGGCGCCCTTCGCGCTCTGGCCCGCGCCTGCGACTCCGGCTGCCGCGGCGAGCGCCGGCCAGGCGCCCTCGAGGCTCTGGCCGGCGGCCGTGAACACCGGCGGTGGCACGGCCCTCGGGATCGCGACCGGCGCGGCTGTAGTGACGGGCCGCACCGCGAACTCGGGCTGCAGTGCCGATGAGGGCTGCGGGACCGCGCCGGGCGGGGCGACATGGCGCTCGGGCGGCTCGGGCGCCTCGTCATCCGCCACCGCAGGTGTCATCGCACCCGGCGCCGTGGGCGCCGGCTCGGGGGCAGGTGGCACCGGCACCGCCGCCGCCGCCGCCGCGGGCGCAGCTGACGGGGCGGGTGCTTCGCCACGCGCCGTTTCAGGTTCCGCCGGCGCAGGCGCGGGCGCCGGCGGGGGCAGTGCGCGCGGTACCGGCGCGGGTGATCCCACCGGCATCGCGGCTTCGGCCGCGGCACCGCCGGGACGCGACAGGGCCTGGATGCGTCCGATCATGGCGCGCGCGGGCGCAACGCGCTTTCCCGTCGCGACCTGCTCGCGCATGCGTGCGAGCTCATCGAGGCTCGCCTGGATGAGATCGAACAGCGCGGCATCCGCCACCACGCTGCCGTTGTCTACCTGCAGGACGAGCGATTCGAGCTCGTGGCTCAGATCACCCATCGCCAGGATCCCGGCCATGCGCGCGCCGCCTTTGAGGGTATGCAGCGGGCGCTTCAGCGCGAGACGAAACTCCTGCATATTGGGCTGCGAGCGCCAGTCACTCAGGGCGTGCTCCGAGGCGTCGATGAGTTCGGTTGCCTCGTCGGTGAAGATCGCGGCAACCTCGGGGTCGAAATCGGCGCTCTCCGCCGGGGCCGCATCCGCAGCGGCCGCCTCGGCGGCGGACTCGGACTGAGCGGCGATGCGCTGATCGAGGCTCTTGTCCGCGGCTTCGATCCGCTCGAGCAGCTGCCAGTGATTGAGGAAGTAGCCGGTCGGCTCGTCCAGGTGAGTGGCGACCGCTTCCATCGCGCCCATGCAGTCGGCGAGAAGCGCGAGATCGCTGCCCTTAAGTCCAACGCCGCTGCTGAAGGCGCGGCGCAGCCAGTGATCGAGGGGCTCCGCAAGGCGGATGCCGTGGCGCGCCTGCGCCATCTTCGAGCTTCCGGAGAGCGTATGACAGGCGCGGTAGAGCTCTTCCGGCAACGCATGAGGCTCGGGCCGCTGCGCTTCGCGAGCAAGATAGGTGCGCACCGTCGCCACATGGGTCGTGGTCTCGCGGGCATAGATCTCGCGCAGCGAGTCGTCCTGGCCTGCGTGCGTGGCGGCCGCCGCTGCCTCGGTAAGGGGCGCACCCGCCGCCCCGGGGCCCTGCGCCGCGGAAGCGGCGCCCGGGCGGCCGGCCGCGGGCGCCGATCCGGCGAGTGTCGAGCCGGCTAGTGTCGCGCCGGCGAGCGTCGAGCCGGCCTCGGCTGCATCCTCTTCCGCCGTGCCTCTGCCGGGCGAGCCCGGGCGGCCCGCCGCCAGCGCGTGGGCGCGGGCGACGATGCCGGAGATGTCCGATCGCGGCGCAGCACCCGACTCGAGCTGCTCAACGAGCTCGGGGAGCGCGGCGACCGCTGCCCGCAGTGCCTCGAGGATCGGCGGCGAGCGGCTCAGCGTATTGTCGAGCACGCGATTCAACAGGTTCTCCACCGACCAGGCGAACTCGCCGAGCTCGCGCGCGCCGACCATGCGGCCGCTGCCCTTTAAGGTGTGGAACGAGCGGCGCACCGTGATCAGCGCATCGCGCTCGAGGGGATTCTGGTCCCAGGCCGGGAAGCCGCGCTGGATCTTGGTAAGCTCCTCGCGCGCTTCCTCCACGAACAGCTTGACGAGCTCCGGATCCGCGTGCTCGGCGAGAGCGGCGAGCCTGGCAGTGCTCGAGGGGCCGAGAGTCGGGGCGGCCCCGACCGCGACGGTCCGGCTGAGCGCGGCCTCCATGGCGGCCGCCTGGGCGGCGCTCGCCTCCTCCTCGCTCACGCGCGACACGGCCGTGGCCGCGGCGCCCGCGGCCGGCGACGCCACGGGCACCGACGGAGTGGGCTGCGCCGCCAGCGCCTGCACGCAGGTCTGGGCGTTGTCGAGCATGTACCAGGGATCGGAGCGCCCGGCCTGCAGCGTCTCCATGTAGTACTCGACGCTGACAATGGCGTCGGCCAGGCGATCGACGAAGCCGGGCGGCAACACGTGCACGCCGGGCTGCATGACGCGCCGCAGCTGCCCGGTGATGCCGTCGATCAAATCGACCGCGCGACCCTTGCCGAGCAGCAGCAGTCCGGCCTTGATGCCACGCATCAGCTCCTGCCAGCTGTCGAGGCCCGCAGCATCGAGCGTACCGCCGACGCTTTGCGCGATGGCCTCCTTGATGCGCGCGAGGTTGACGATGCACTCGCGCAGCACGGCCGACTGCACCTGTTGGAATTCGCTGTCGCCGCTCACCGCCTCCTGCAGCCCGGTATCCCTGGGCAGGATCAGCCCTACCAGCCGGTCGTCGAGCCGGTCCTCGACGCTGATCAGCGTCGCGGCGATCTCGACCAGAGTCGCCTCGTCCGCCTTGAGCGCGCCGCTCGCGATCTTCCCGAGCCGCTCGGTCTCGCTCTGCACGCTCGTGCGCAGCTCGCCCAGGCCCAGCACTCCGAGGGTGTCGCCGATCTTGCGCAGCAGCTCGACCTGCGGCGCGAGCTCGCGCGGCTGGCCGGCGCCGCGCCGCACGAAGATGTCGAGGACGTCCTTCACCTTGGCGAGGTCCTCGCGGATCGCGGCGGCCACGGTCTGCATCAGCTTCACGGACGGCGCCGACAGGTTCTCGCGCTCCTGCTCGATGCTCTCATCGACCGGCAGGAGCTCCGCGAGGCGGAAGGAAGCGCGCACGGCGCTCACCCGCGGACCGGCGGACTCCGCGCGGCCCACGTAGTAGAGAAGGTTGTTGAGCAGCTCGACCGGTGGATTCTGGGAATAGCGGGCCTCGCCCTGCTCGTAGAGGCGGCGGATCTCGCGGTCCCCGAGCCCGAGGAGCCGCTTGATCGACTGGCCGCTTTCCAGCCCGTTCTCGTGCAGCGCCTCGATGACCGCCCCGGTGACCCACCACAGCTGAAACACCGGCTGGCGGGTCGCGATCTGCTCGAGCTTGCGCGCCACGGCGGTGAGCGTCTCGAGGTTCTGCGCGACGCGTTCGCCGCGAATCCAGCCGATCAGCCCCAGCTGGTAGCGCGCGCGCAGGCGCCTGGCCCACTGCTCCACCGTCAGCGCCGGCTCGCCCGCGGGGACGGTCACCGGTGCGGGCTGCATGTCTGACTTGAGGTTGAGCAGCAGCAGCGTGCCCTCGGAAAGCAATGCGTTGCCGCGCACCGCCCGCAGATCGTTCAGCAGCGGCAGCAGCACCAGCGCCAGATCGCGCCCGCCGGCCAGCACCCGCTCGAGATAGCCCGGCAGCTGCACCATGGCGCGCATCAGGGCGTCGAGGCTCTCCGCCTGGCCCTTGCGCTCCGTCGCGGTGGCGAGCAGGTACTGAGTGACGTGCTCCATCTCCTCGGCGAGGAGCGCAGCGCCGTAGATCTCCAGCAGCCGCAGCACGCCCTGTACCTGATGCAGGGCGACAGCGCAGCGCTCGAGCAGCGTCAGATTGTCGGGCTGCTCGACGTAGCTCTCGAGCGCGCTGCGCGCCTCAGCGAGCGTAGCGTTGATTTCGCGACCGACGTGATCGAATGTCTGCGAGGCGATTTCGGGCATGCAGTGACGGCTTCCCTGTAGGCTTCAACTACCGCCGAGCGCCGAGATCTGCCGCACCTTGGCGGTGTTCAGCGTGGCGTCCTCGAGACGCCGCACCTGGCCGCTCGAGCTCGCGCGGTCGCCGGCGTTGCCGGGCAGGCGGAAGCCCGCGGCCGACTTGCGCAGGCCGGCGGACAGCTCCGCGAGCTTGGCGATCGCGGCGGAAGTGGCGTTGGTCGACTCGGCGGTCTGGGCGCTGATCTCCTTCAGGATCTGCATATTGCGGGCGATGTTCTGCGCCGCTCCGGTCTGCTGGCGCGCGCTCGAGGAAATGTTCGACACCAGGCTCGCGATCTGGTTGGAGACCTGCTCGATCTCCTCGAGCGCCGCGCCGGCGTTCTCCGCGAGCAGCGCGCCGCCGACCACATCGGTGGTGCTGCGCTCCATCGAGACGACTGCCTCGTTGGTGTCCGTCTGGATGGTGCGCACCAGCACCTCGATCTGCTTGGTGGCGTTGGCGGCGCGCTCGGCGAGGCGCTGCACCTCGTCGGCGACCACGGCAAAGCCGCGGCCGGCGTCACCGGCCATCGAGGACTGGATCGAGGCGTTCAACGCCAGAATGTTGGTTTGCTCCGCAATATCGTTGATCAGCTCGACGATGTTGCCGATCTCCTGCGAGCTTTCGCCGAGGCGCTTGATACGCTTGCTGGTCTCCTGGATGGTCTCGCGGATGGTGTTCATGCCGTCGATGGTGCGCCGCACCGCATCGGCGCCCTTGTGCGCCACCTCCACCGAGTGACGCGCGACGTCGGCGGCGCGCTCGGCGTTGCCGGACACTTCCTCGACGGAAGCGGCCATGCTGGCGGCCGACTCGGTGCCCGAGGCGATCTGCTTGGACTGCGCGCTGGACGCCTTGGCGAGGTGCTGCGACAGCGCCTGGGTCTGGCGCGTGGCGGAATCGAGCTGGATCGCCGAGCCGTTGATAGTGGCGACGAGTCCGCGCAATGCGTCGACCGCGTAGTTGATCGAGTCGGCGATCGCACCCGTGATGTCCTCGGTGACGGTCGCCTGCACGGTGAGATCGCCGTCGGCGAGACTCGAGAGCTCATCCAGCAGCCGCAGGATCGCCTGCTGGTTGCGGTCGTTCTCGCGGCGCTGGGTCTCGGCGGAGACGCGTTGCTGCTCGATCGTGCGCTTGAGTCGCCAGGCGCCGAGCAGCGCCGTCACCAGCACCAGACAGCCGCCGGCGGTGAGCCCGAGCGCGACCCAGCCGAGGAGCGGGGCACCGCCCCCGGGCTGCGCGATGCCGATCAGCACGCCGCTCGCGCCGACCAGCAGCAGCGCCACCGCCAGAAGCACCGCGAGGGTGGCGGGAGTGCGCTGCGTCGCGGGCCGCGCGCTCATGCCGCGGCCTCCATGAACGCCGGACTCTCGAGCACCGCCCGCAGCGACAGCACCGGCCACTGCTCGTGCGCGCGGCGGAAGGAACCGGCCAGGTAGCGCTCGCAGCGCGCGACCGTCGGCGGCGCATCGCCCGAGAACTCCCCTTCGGCGAAGCGGCGGAAGCCGAGCACCTCGTCGACCAGGAGTCCCGCGGGAATCTCGCGGTGGTTGACCACCACGATGCGCGTGTTGCGGGTCACGGGCGTCACGCCGCTGCCGAGGAACTGCCGCAGGTCGATGATCGGCAGCAGCTGGCCGCGCACGTTGGCGAGCCCCTTGATCCATGGCTTGGCGCCCGGCACGCGCGTGCTGCCGGTCGGGACGCCGAGCACCTCGCGGGTCTCCTCGCGCGCCACCAGGTACAGGTCTCCCGCCATACGCAGTGCCACACCCACCCACTCGCGCCCCGCGGTCGCCTGCTCGGTGAGCAACGCCGTCACCGCGCGGCCGCGCCGCTCGAGCTCGGCAAGCAGCTCGAACGGCCGGTCCCGCAGGGACTTCAGCTCGATCTGCGGTGCGTCTGGCGCTTCGGTCATGTCGGGCAGTCCAGCATGAGGCGGCCGCTGCCGCTCACGCCGACAGGGTCGCCTGCGCCTTGGCGACCAGCTGGTCCGGGGAGACGGGCTTGACCATGTAGTCGACCGCTCCCTGACGCAGACCCCAGATACGGTCGGTTTCCTGACCCTTGGAGGTGACCATGATGACGGGAATCGTGCGCGTGCGCGGATCGTTGGCGAGCGCGCGCGTCGCCTGGTAGCCGTTCATGCCCGGCATGACGATGTCCATAAAGATGAGATCGGGCGTCATCTCGCGCGCCAGGCGCACGCCCTCGGCGCCGTCGGCGGCGGCCGCGGTGCGGTAGCCGTGCTTCTCCAGCGCCTTCTTCATGACGTGCACTTCGGTCGGCGAGTCGTCGACGATCAGAATGAGCGGCATGCCATCATCTCCCGATGTGCGTCTCGATCGCGGACAGGAGCTCGTCCTTGGTGAAGGGCTTGGTGAGGTAATGCTCGGAGCCGACGATGCGGCCGCGGGCGCGGTCGAACAGGCCGTCCTTGGAAGACAGCATGATCACGGGAATCGAGCGAAACACCTTGTTGTGTTTGATCAGCGAGCAGGTCTGGTAGCCGTCCAGGCGCGGCATCATGATGTCGACGAACACGATATCGGGTTGATGGTCGGCGATCTTGGCGAGCGCATCGAAGCCGTCGATCGCCGTGAACACCTCACAGCCCTCTTTGGCCAGCAGCGTCTCGGCGGTGCGCCGGATCGTCTTGCTGTCGTCGATGACCAGAACCTTGAGCCCCTGGAGCTTCGTGTTGCTGCCGGTCACGCTCGGGAAACTCCTCAGGTACAACGGGCCAGCGCGCAGCCCCCGGGCGGGGCATGCGCAGCGCGGGTTTTAACATATCGGTATACCCCCGGCTATGCCACGCGCGTCACGTTTTTTGAAGCCCGGCAAGCAACCGGCACTCGCCGCCCGCACCGGGGCAGACATATTTGCGCCCGACTGAGCATAATCGGCCCCTGAAGGCGCGCTTGCAGGTCCGGATGAGCACTGCCAGACGACTCGGCGTGGTGATGGATCCCATCGCCGCCATCCATTACGCGAAGGACTCGACGTTCGCGATGCTGCTCGCGGCCCAGGCCCGCGGCTTCACGCTCGCTTACCTCGAGCAGCAGGATCTGATGCTGCGCGACGGCGTCGCTTACGGACGGACCCGGCCGCTCAGCGTCCGGGCGGACCCGGCCGACTGGTTCACCCTGGGGCAGCCGGTCATCGAGCCCTTGAGCGCGCTCGAGTGCATCCTGATGCGCAAGGACCCGCCGTTCGATACCGAATACATCTACACCACCTACATCCTGGAGCGCGCCGAGGCGGCCGGGGTGCTGGTGGTCAACCGCCCGCAGGGCCTGCGGGACATGAACGAGAAGGTCTACACGGCCTGGTTCCCACAGTGCTGCGCGCCAACGCTGATCAGCCGCGACATGGGCGAGATCGCCGCCTTCCTGCGCGAGCACGGCCGGATCGTGGTGAAGCCGCTCGATGGCATGGGCGGGCGCTCGATCTTCGTGCTGGAAACGGGCGATCACAACGCCCGAGTGGTGTTCGAGACGCTCACCGACTACGGCCGGCGCTTTGCGATTGCGCAGCGCTACATCCCCGATATCGCCAGCACCGGCGACTCGCGCGTGCTGCTGATCGACGGCGAGCCCGTGCCGTACGCGCTCGCGCGCATCCCCTCGCCCGGGGACCACCGTGGCAATCTGGCTGCGGGCGCCAAGGGCGTCGGCCGGCCTTTGAACGACCGCGACCGCTGGCTGGCTCAGGAGATCGGCCCGACGCTCGCCGCCCGGGGCATGCTCCTGGTGGGGCTCGACGTGATCGGGGGCTTCGTCACCGAGATCAACGTCACCAGCCCGACCGGCATCCGCGAGCTCGACAAGCAATTCGGCATCGACATCGGCGCGCGGGTGATCGCAGCCCTCGAGCGCCACGTGGCGGCCCGGCACGCCCGCAAGATGTAAGGCGCATGGCACGCCGGGCACTCATGCTGCGCGAGGGCCGGGCTCCGGTCTGGGACCGGCTGCTCACCATGGTGTTCTTCGTTGCGCTCCTGCACGGCCTCATCATCCTCGGTGTGACCTTCAACGCCTCAGCGGGTGATCAGGGGGGCGCCCCGGGGCTTGAAGTGCTGCTGGTCTCCGACGAGCTGCCGGAGGCCGACCGGAATCCGACCGCCACTTACCTCGCGCAGCGCACCCAGCTGGGCTCGGGCAATACCCGGGAATCGGTGGCCCCCCACAACCGCTCCTCATCGCTGCCGATGCTGCAGCACGCAGGCACCGCGGAAGGCAACGCGCTCGCTGCTCTCGGACAGACGACCGGCGGTAAAAATGAGCGCCTCCTGAGCACGACCGCCTGGAATACCGAGGTGCGCTATATCAGCGACGCCGGCAGCGGCGGCACCTTGAGCAACCAGCCGCTGTTGATCGACGAGCAGCCGGCGGTCGAGCCCGGGCCCGCCGACGATGAGTCGCAGGCGCAGCTGCGCGGACCGAAGCGCGATGAGTTGTGGATCACGCCCGACACGCGCGCCGCCACGCTCGCGCCCTACCTCGACGCCTGGCGACGCAAAGTCGAGCGCATCGGAACGCTGAATTACCCGACCGCGGCGCGAACGGCCGGCGCGGCCGCAGCCCCGGTGCTCGAGGTCGGCATTACCTCGAGCGGCGCCCTCGACCGCGCCGTGATCCGCCGCTCGAGCGGCAACCCGGAGCTCGACCAGGCGGCGCTCGCGATCCTGAAGCTCGCCAGCCCTTTCGACCCGTTTCCCCCGGAGCTCGCCGCGCAGTACCGCGTGTTGCGGTTTGCCTACGAGTGGCAATTCGTCGGCGGCCGCGTGCGGCACGGCACGGTGTCCTCGCTTCCTTAGCGCTCGCCTGGCAGCAGCTCAGCCTGCGACTTCTTCCTTGAGAGTCGCGCCCGCCGTGCCCATACTGGCGTCATGGCCCGCAAGCACATCACCGGTGGCAGCGGCTCAAGCCCCATCGAGAGCTCGCTGATCGAGGGCAGCCCCGGAGGCGCCGCGAGCCTCGACCCTGAAGAGGGCAGCCTCACCAACCACCTCCTGATCGCCATGCCGCAGCTCATGGACCCGAACTTTGCGCAGACGGTGGCGCTCATCTGCGAGCACACCGAGAAGGGCGCGCTCGGCATCGTGCTCAACAAGCCGCTGCCCATGAAGCTCTCGGACGTGCTCTCGCAGATGAAGCTCGAGCCCTCGACCGAGGACATCGGCGCCCAGCCGGTGCTGCGCGGCGGGCCGGTATCCACCGATCGCGGCTTCGTGCTGCACCGCCCCGGCGGCAAGTGGGACCACACGCACAAGGTGTCGGATGACATCCAGGTCACCACCTCGCGCGATGTGCTAGCAGCCATGGCCCGCGGCGATGGCCCTTCGGATGCCTTCATTGCCCTCGGCTACGCCGGCTGGGAATCCGGTCAGCTCGAGCGCGAGCTGAAAGACAACGCCTGGGCATCCATGCCGGTCGACCCGCGGGTCGTATTCGAGCTGCCCTTCGAGGAGCGCTGGGCGGGCGCCTGGCGGCTCATAGGCGTGGACGTCGATCGCCTGAGTCCCGAGGCCGGTCATGCGTGAGCGCGCGCGAGCGTGCGCGTAAGTGTGACCGCCGCCCGAACCGTCCTCGCCTTCGATTTCGGACTCAAGCGCATTGGCATCGCCTGCGGCGATACGCTGACACGCAGCGCCGCGCCGCAGAGTGCGGCCACCGCAGGTCCCGCAGGTCCCGACTGGAGCGCCATCGCGCGTGCCGTGCGCACGCTCACACCCGCGGTGCTGGTGGTGGGCGCCCCGTATAATGCCGACGGCAGCGAGGGCGCGCTCACGGCTAGCGCGCGCGCCTTTGCCGCCGAGCTCGAACAGCGCTTCGCGCTGCCCGTTCACCTGGTCGATGAGCGCTACTCCTCGCTCGAGGCGAGCGCCGGGCTCAGGGAACGGCGCGCGAGCGGGGCGCGCGGCCGTCGTCTCCGCAAGGGTGATGTCGACAGCGCCGCCGCCGCGGTGATTCTCGGGCGCTGGTTTGCCGGCGAGGGCCGTGACAGGGGGGTGCGATGACCGAGCAGCTGCGGCCCGACGGGTCGCTGCGCCACCTGCTGACGCTCGATGGTCTGCCGCGCCGCAAGCTCGAGCAGCTGCTCGAGCGCGCGCAACAGTTCGTCAGGCCGCTGGGGGCCAGGCCGCCCTCGAGCGACACGCTCGCGGGCCTCACCGTCGCCAACCTCTTCACGGAGCCGTCCACGCGCACGCGCGTGTCGTTCGAGCTCGCCGCCAAGCGCCTGGGGGCCCAGGTCGTGAATCTCGAGGTCCAGCTGTCCTCGCGCGTCAAGGGCGAGAGCATGCTCGACACCGTGTACACGCTGGAATCGCTGCACGTGGACGCCTTCGTGATTCGCGACGCCGAGGCCGGGGTGCCGGGTCTGGTCGCGGCCCACGCGGCGCCCCACGTGAGCGTGCTGTCGGCGGGCGAGGCGCACGTCTCGCACCCCACCCAGGGACTGCTCGATGCGCTCACCGTCCGGCAGCGCAAGGAGCGCTTCGCGGGGCTGGCGATCGCGGTCGTCGGCGATATCCGCCACTCGCGAGTCGCACGCTCGGCCTGGCATGCGTTCCGCACGCTCGGGGTCACCGACCTGAGGATCGTCGCCCCGCCGGCCCTGATGCCCGAAGCTGCGGAGTTCGCCGGCTGCACACGCCACACGCAACTCGAGGCGGGGCTGCGCGGCGTGGACGTCGTCATGATGCTGCGCATCCAGAAGGAGCGCTTCGGCGCGGCGGACCTGCCGGACGGCGAGCGGTATTTCGCCGTCTGGGGCCTGACGCCCGAGCGGCTGGCGCTCGCGCATCCGGACGCCATCGTCATGCATCCGCAGCCCATGAACCGGGGCATCGAGATCGCCTCCGAGGTCGCGAACGGTCCGCAGTCGGCGATCCGCGACCAGGTCCGCAACGGCGTCGCCGTGCGCATGGCCGTGCTTCAGGAAGTACTGACTTCCCGGCCCACATGAGCGCAGCCAGCCGCGGCAGCATCTTCCTCGAGGAGGCGCGGGTGCTGTCGCAACTCGCTTACGACGCAGAGCAGTTCGTGCTGCGCGTCGAGGCGCCGCGCTGCGCCGCGCGCGCCCAGCCCGGGACCTTCGCGCACCTGACCTGCGATGCCGCCATTCCGATGCGCCGGCCGCTGTCGATCATGCGCGCGCATCCGTCCGCCGGCTGGGTCGAGTTTCTCTACAAGGTCGCGGGCCCGGGACTGCATGCGCTCGCCGCGCGCAAGTCGGGCGAGACCGTGAGCCTGCTGGGACCCATCGGACGTCCGTTCTGCGCGCGCGCCGAGCGGCCGCGCCCGCTGCTGCTCGGCGGGGGCGTCGGCATCCCGCCCATGGTGTTCCTCTCGGAGCGGCTGCACCTCGACCGGAGTGTTCCCTGGAAGCCGCTGGTGCTGATGGGGTCGGAGGTGCCGTTTCCGTTCCGCACCCGCCCCTCGACGCTCATCGTTCCCGCCGTTCCCGCGGGCACCATCGCCTGCATGCCGCTGCTCGAGGAGTGGGGCGTCCCGAGCCGACTCGCCAGCCGCTCGGACTTCCCCGGATGCTTCCCGGGGCTCGTCACCGAGCTCGCGGATGCCTGGCTCGGCTCGCTCGGCAGCGCCGAGCTCTCCCAGGTCGAGATCTTCTCGTGCGGTCCGACGCCCATGCTGGCGGCGAGCGCGAGACTCGCGCGGCGCTTCGGCGTGCCGTGCCAGGTGTCGCTCGAGGAGTTCATGGCGTGCGCGGTCGGCGGCTGCGCCGGCTGCACGGTCGAGGTGCGCACGCCGGACGGACCTGCGATGAAGCGGGTGTGCGTGGACGGTCCGGTGTTCGATGCGTACACGGTGTTTTGAAGAGGAGCTGGCGCATGGGAGTCAAGAACCCGTTTGATCGACCCGACGTGAGACTGGCCGCTTTCACGAAAAAGCACTGCCGGAAAAAAAGCCTTGCCGACATCTCGCCGCGCGATCTGCGGGCCTGGCAGAGTCTCACGGGGGAGACCGCAGGACGCCAGCTGCGGGAGTTCATGGCGCCCTCGCGATGGTCCGACAGCGTGGCCTCGCTCCAGACCGCCGTTGCCGTCCTGATCACCCATACGCCGGGTGTATTGAGGGACGGCGACGCCTATCAGCAGAGCCTCGCGGCGCTGCGCCGGCAGATGCTTAAGGAGTCCAAGCGGGCTTACGAGGCAAGGCACGGGAGCCTCAGGCCCCGGCGCAAGTAGCGGCAGGCACCGTGAAGCGGCTCGTGACCGCCGTGTCGGTCGTCTGCATCGCGGCGGCCGTCGCCGGCTGCCACAGGGAACCGGGACGCGCGGCGAGCGAACGCACGACACCGCTGCCCCGCGAATGGCCGCAGGGGCGGGGGGCACCGGTAAAGATCACGGATCAGCTGAGCCTGGCGGTTCCGCTGCAGTACGAGCGGTCGGCGATCGAGCCCGGAGGGCCGCCGGCACCGCCCGCCTCGCAGTCGGGTCACGGCGAGGTGCAGTTCGATTTCTTCCTGCCGGACTTCTCGGGCTACACGCTGCAGAACTATCGCAACGACTCCGATCCGAACAGGGTCGAGGTCGTCTACCTGCACGCCGGGGACGCGCATGAGGGCGACCCGGACGCACCCGGCGAATACCCGCCCAACATGCTGAAACGCGCCCTGCAGCAGGCCTTCGATCCGCGGCGCTACCACGACCAGTACGGCCTGCGGTGCTACGAGGGCCGTGAGCTGGCCGGCCGCATCGCCTGTTACGGCCAGCGCGATAAAAAATCCCGCGAGGACATCATGCTCACCTCACTCGTGCCCCCGTATCCGGAGGGCGTAACGTTCCCGGTCTTTCAGGCGCGCTACTTCTCGAAGAGATACGGTGGAGTGCGTCTGGAATGGCGCGCGCACGTGAGCCAACTGCCCCATTGGCGCGAGATCGACGCGCAGATATGGAAGTTCATCGACGCCTGGAACGTGGTGCAGCAGCCCGGGCCGCCCGCGTCGGCCGGCCGCTGAGGTCAGCCGAAGTTGATCTTCGCCTCGAGGTTGGCGCGCGAATCAGCGTACGTCAGCGCCTCATCGAGCGAGATGCGGCCTTTCTTGTAAAGCCCGTGCAGCGCCGCATCGAAGCTCTGGATATTGCGCTCGGCGCTGGTGCTGATCGCTTCCTTGATCGACACCACGTCACCCTTCTTGATGAGGGTCTGGATGTGCGGGGTGTTGAGCATCACCTCGACGGCGGCCAGTCGCCGGTTGTCGACTCCCATGACCAGACGCTGCGCCAGGATCGCGCGCAGATACTGCGACAGGTCGAGGAAGATCTGGTTGTGCTGGTCGCGCGGGAACATGTTGATGATGCGGTCGAGGGACTCCGCGCAGTTGTTGGCGTGCAGCGTGGCCAGCACCAGGTGGCCGGTGCCGGCCAGGTTGATGGCCGCCTCCATGCTCTCGCGATCGCGGATCTCGCCGATCAGGATCACGTCGGGCGCGGCGCGCACCACGCCGCGCAGCGCGCGCGCATAGCTCTTGGTGTCGAGCCCCACCTCGCGCTGATTGACGATCGAGCGCTTGTTGGTATGCAGGAACTCGATCGGGTCCTCGATGGTGATGATATGGTCCGAGGAGTTCTCGTTACGGTAGTTGATCATCGCCGCGAGCGTGGTCGACTTGCCCGAGCCGGTCGAGCCGACCATGAGCAGCAGGCCGCGCTTCAGCAGTATCAGGTCGGTCACCACTTCCGGGAGGCCCAGTGAATCCATGCGCGGCATGTCGGCGGTGATATAGCGCATCACCATCGCCGGAAAGCCGCGCTGCATGAAGACGTTGACGCGGAAGCGTCCGAGGCCCGGCTCCGAGACCGCGAAATCGAGCTCCCAGTCGCCGAGAAAATGCTCGCGCTGCTCGGCCGACATCAGCGCCAGCGCCGTCTGGCGCACCGTCTCGGGCGACAGCACCTGCTTGTTGATCGGCAGGATCTGGCCCTCGATCTTGATCTTGATCGGAGCGTTGGAAGTGAAGAACAGGTCCGAGGCCTTGCGCTCCACCATCAGCTTGAACAGCGGCTTGGTGTTGAGCGTCGGATGCGAGCCGGTGACCGCTGCGAGCGCGTCGGCGCCGGACAGCGCCGGCTGCCGCCCCGTCAGACCGGTCGACTGGGCGCGTGCCTCCTTCGCGGACTTCATCAGATGCTACGCCCCTCTTCTTCCTCCACGATGCGCAGCGCACCACCATCGTCGTTGCTCTTGGACTCGCGCTTGCCTTCGAGCTTGATGCGCAGCCGCAGCTCGTTCTTCGAATCGGCGTTGCGCAGCGCGTCCTCGTAGGAGATGAACCCGGTCTCGTAGAGCTCGAACAGCGTCTGGTCGAAGGTCTTCATGCCGAGGCGCGTCGAGCGCGACATCACCTCTTTGATCTTGGCGACCTCGCCCTTGAAGATCAGGTCCTGGATGAGCGGCGAGTTGAGCATGATCTCCATTGCCGCGATACGCCCGCTGCCGGACTCGCGCGGAATGAGCCGCTGCGACACCAGCGCGCGGATATTGAGCGACAGATCCATGAGCAGCTGCGCGCGCCGCTCGTCCGGGAAGAAGTTGATGACGCGGTCGAGCGCCTGGTTGGAGCTGTTGGCGTGCAGCGTCGCCAGCACCAGGTGGCCGGTCTCGGAGAACTGGATGCCGTACTCCATGGTCTCACGGTCGCGGATCTCGCCGATCAGGATCACGTCGGGCGCCTGGCGCAGCGTATTCTTCAGCGCCGCGTGCCAGGACTCGGTGTCGACACCTACCTCGCGGTGCGTGATCACGCAGCCCTTGTGGGTGTGCACGTACTCGACCGGGTCCTCGATCGTGACGATGTGGCCGCGGGTCTTCTCGTTGCGGTAGCCGACCATGGCGGCGAGCGTGGTCGACTTGCCCGAGCCGGTGCCGCCCACGATGATCACCAGGCCGCGCTTGCTGAGCACGACTTCCTTGAGGATCGGCGGCAGGTCGAGCTCCTCGAAGGTCGGGATCTTGGCGTTGATCAGGCGGATGACGCAGCCGATCGCGGCCTGCTGGACGAAGGCGCTGACGCGGAAGCGTCCGATGCCCGGCGGGGCGATCGCGAAGTTACATTCCTTGCTGGCGTCGAACTCCTTGGTCTGGCGATCGTTCATGATCGCGCGCACCAGCGTCGCGGACTGCTCGGCGGTCAGTGCCCGCTCGCTCTGCGGGCGAATCTCACCATCGATCTTGATCGCCGGCGGAAAGCCCGCCGTTATGAACAGGTCCGAGGCTTTCTTCTCCACGACCCGTCGCAGCAGGTCCTGCATCAGCTTGATGGCTTGATCGCGATCCATTTATCTGTCCTCAAGAACCCGGTTTGATCCTGCGCGTCGTAACTACACCGCGTCCTTGTTCTGCGCCTTGTAGCGCGCCTCTTCCTTGCTGACCGTGCCCTTGGCGACCAGCTCGGTGAGGCACTGGTCGAGGGTCTGCATGCCCTGTGAGCCGCCGGTCTGGATCGAGGAGTACATCTGGGCGATCTTGCCCTCGCGGATCAGATTACGGATCGCCGGGGTGCCAATCATGATCTCGTGGGCCGCGACCCGGCCGCCGCCGTTCCTCTTCAGCAGCGTCTGCGAGATCACCGCGCGCAGCGACTCCGAGAGCATCGAGCGCACCATGTCCTTCTCCTCGCCGGGGAACACGTCGACGATGCGGTCGATGGTCTTGGCGGCGGAGCTGGTGTGCAGCGTGCCGAACACCAGGTGACCGGTTTCGGCGGCGGTCAGCGCCAGGCGGATGGTCTCGAGGTCGCGCATCTCGCCCACCAGGATCACGTCCGGATCCTCGCGCAGCGCCGAGCGCAGCGCTTCGGAGAAGCCGAGCGTGTCGCGGTGCACCTCGCGCTGGTTGACGAGACAGCGCTTGGACTCGTGCACGAACTCGATCGGGTCCTCGATGGTGATGATGTGATCCGGGCGGTTGTCGTTGCAGTGGTTAACCATGCCGGCAAGCGTGGTCGACTTGCCCGAGCCGGTCGGCCCGGTCACCAGCACCAGCCCGCGCGGCAGCATGCACAGGTCGCGGAAGATCTTCGGCGCGGCCAGGTCATCGAGCGACTGGATCAGCGATGGGATGTTGCGGAACACGGCGCCGGCGCCGCGGTTCTGATTGAAGGCATTGACGCGGAAGCGCGCCAGTTTCGGAATCTCGAAGGAGAAATCGGTCTCGAAAAACTCCTCGTACGCCTTGCGCTGCTTGTCGTTCATGATGTCGTACACCATGGCGTGCACTTCCTTGTGCGACAGCGGCGGCATATTGATGCGTTTCATGTCGCCGTCGACGCGAATCATCGGCGGCACTCCGGAGGACAGGTGCAGGTCCGAGGCGTTGTTCTTGACCGCGAAGGCCAGGAGTTGCGCGATATCGACGGGCATTGGGGCTCCCTGGGGACGTACGCGGCAGGCGCAGGCGGAACGAGCGACCGGCAAGCCTGCGCCGAGCAGCGCGCTGGCAGTATAAAGGGGCCACGCGTCCAATATGTTAATGAGTCCGCAGAATTCATCTGAGCGTATCCGCGCGGTGCGCGAGCGCATCGCACGTGCCACGGCCGAGGCCGGCCGGAATGCGCAGTCGGTCACACTCCTTGCCGTGGGCAAGGGGCAGCCCGCGCGGCTGTTGCGGGCCGCGGCGGCCAGCGGTATTACCGACTTCGGCGAGAGTTATATCCAGGAGGCGCTCGCGAAGGTTGCCGCGCTGCAGGATCTGCCGCTCACGTGGCATTTCGTCGGGCGCCTGCAGGCCAACAAGACCCGGCCGGTCGCCGAAAGCTTCGCCTGGGTCCACGGCGTGGACCGCCTCAAGCTCGCCGAGCGGCTCTCCGCCCAGCGGCCCCCCGGCGCAGCGCCGCTCAACGTCTGCCTGCAGGTCAACCTCGCGGGCGAGACTACCAAGGGCGGGGTCGCGGCGGCCGAGCTGCCGGCGCTCGCCGCCGCAGTTGCGCCGCTGCCGCGCATCCGGTTGCGCGGGCTCATGTGTATCCCCCCGGAGGAGACCGACCCCGCGCGGCAGCGAGGCTGGTTCAGCCGGCTGCGGCAGCTGTTCGTGGCGCTGAATGACTCCGGCGCCGGTCTCGACACGCTGTCGATGGGCATGAGCGGCGACTTCGAGGCGGCGATCCTCGAGGGCGCGACCCTGGTGCGCATCGGCACCGCGCTGTTCGGGCCACGGCCGGCCCGGTCCGGCGAGCGCGCGGATGAGCCGGGTCCGAAAGACACGGGTTAGAATCCTCGCGGCATGTCCGACCTCGATCTCGCCATCCTCGGTGGCGGCAACATGGGCCGTGCGCTGATCAGCGGTCTGCTGCGCTCGGGCACCCGCGCGGAGCACATCCGCGTGGGTGAGAGCGCCGCGACTGCCCGCGACTGCGTCGCCCGCGAGCTCGGGGTTGCGGCGACCGCGGACAACTCGGCGGCGGTCACCGGCGCGGCGCTGGTGGTGCTGGCGGTGAAACCGGAGGATGCGTCCGCGGTGCTCGCGCCGCTCGCGCCGCAGCTGCAGCGCGAGCGGCCGCTGCTGCTGTCGGTGACGGCCGGAGTGCGCTGCGCGCAGCTGTCGGAGTGGTGCGGCGCGGCAGTGCCGGTGATGCGCGCCATGCCGAACCGCGCGGCAATGCTCGGGGCGGGTGCGACCGGCCTGTATGCCCCGGTGCAGATCGGACCGGCGCAGCGCGCAGCTGCCGAGCGCATCGCTCGCGCCGTGGGCGAGGTGGTGTGGGTGCCGCGCGAGGACGATCTCGACGTGGTGACGGCGCTCTCGGGCAGCGGGCCGGCCTATTTCCTGCTCCTGACGCAGCTCATGGCCGAGAGTGCCGCCGGGCTCGGCCTGCCCGCCGATGTCGCCCGGCGGCTCGCGATTGCCACGCTCCACGGCACGGGGCTGCTGGCACAGTCGGGCGACCGTAATCTCGAGCGGCTGCTGGCCGAGATCACCTCCAGGGGCGGCACCACGCAGGCGGCGCTCGAGGCGCTCGCGGCCGCGGACTTCAAGGGCGCGGTCGCGCGGGCGCTGGCGGCCGCCACCCGGCGCAGCCGCGAGCTGGCCGCAGCCGAGACACAGGTCCCATGAGCGCACTCAGCTACATCGTCGACACGCTGCTCGAGCTCGCGCTCTATGTCGTCCTCGGGCGGCTGCTGCTGCAGCTGACGCGCGCGGATTTCCGCAACCCCATTGCCCAGGCGGTCGTGCGGCTCACCAACCCGCTGATCGTGCCGCTGCGGCGCGTGCTGCCGCCGCTAGGCAAGGTCGACACGGCCTCGGTCGTGGCCGTGCTGCTCGTGGCCGTGGTGCAGGTGGCCTGCCTGTTTGCACTGCACGCCGGCGGTTACCCCGACGCGCTCGGCTGGGCCTACGCCGTGGCCACCGACATCCTGCACGCGCTGCTGTGGTTCTACTGCTATGCGATTATCCTCTACGCGCTGCTATCGCTGATCGCCCCCGGCGGCTACTCGCCGCTGCAATCGGTCCTCACCTCGCTGTGCGAGCCGGTGCTGCGCCCCATCCGCAGGCTGATCCCTTCCGTGGCGGGCATCGATCTGTCGCCGCTCTGGGCGGTGATCGCGATCCAGGCGATTCTCATCCTGCTGCGCTGATCCTCTACGGAACACGCGCTTAGCGCCGACTTCGCAACGAGAGTGGCAGCATTGGACGCGACGCGCGCGGCGAGGGGTGCGGGCAAACCCTGTGAAAAAAGGCATTTGCGCGACAGCGAAAGAAAAAAAGCGCTTGCCAAAGTGCGCGCATGTGCTATTTTCCGCGCCGATTCTCTTCGCGCGACAGCCTTGGCGCGCGACACAACCAACCAATTCTCGAGGAGTACCGCAACATGGCGAAAAAGGGTGGCGCACCGACGAAGTCGGAAGTCCTGACACACATCTCCAAAGACACGGGGCTCTCCCGCAAGCAGGTCGGAGGCGTCTTCGATTCGCTCGGCGGCGTGATCAAGAAGAGCCTGCGCGGCAACGGCCTGTTCACCATGCCGGGGCTGCTCAAGATGAAGGTCGTGAAGAAGCCTGCCACCAAGGCCCGCGAGGGCGTCAACCCGTTCACCGGCGAGAAGATGATGTTCAAGGCCAAGCCGGCGAGCAAGAAAGTGCGCGTCATGGCGCTGAAGAGCCTCAAGGCGATGGTGAACTCGTAACTGCGCGGCTTTTTCCGCATCCGGCGGCCAAGGGCCCGGGGGAGCTCAGCGCTCCGTCCGGGCCTTTGCGTTTGTGGAGCTGCCCTTAGCCCTCAGGCCGCGGCTGAATCCGCGGCCTCCATGAAGCCGAGCACCACGTCGCGCAGCTCGTTGATGCGGCCATGGAAGTAATGACCGCCACCCTGCAGGACCCGTACCTGTGGAGCGCGCACTCCGGGAGCCGCTTCGAGCGACCGCGCCCAGCCTAAGACCTTCTCCGGCGACACCACGTCGTCGGCGTCTCCCTGCACGATGAGCCAGGGACACAGCGGCGGCCCCGCGCCCGCCGCGTCCATCTTGTCGATGCCGGGGGCCACGGCGACCAGGCGTGCCGCCTTTGCCTGCGCCGCGATGCGCACCGCGACCGCGCCGCCGAACGAGAAGCCCGCGAGCCACAGCGCGGCACCCGGCCAGCGCTGCCGGCCCCAGTCGATCGCGGCGAGCGCGTCCGCGGCCTCGCCACGACCCTCGTCGTGGCTGCCGCCGCTCGCGCCTACGCCGCGAAAGTTGAAGCGGATGACCGGGGCGCCGCGCTGCTGGAAGGCGCGCGCCAGCGTATAGACCACCTTGTTGTCCAGCGTACCGCCGTACAGCGGGTGCGGATGACAGACGACGCCGAACGCTGCAACGCCGTGCGGCTCTCCGGGTTCGGCGAGCGCCGTCTCGATGAGCGCCTCGAGCGGCCCCGCAGGACCCTCGATCGCGGTGCGCTCGGCGCGCGGCAGCGCCATGGCTCTACGCGCCGCCCGCGGCAGCCTCGCCTGCGGGGGGGGCGGCGAGCCGCACCAGCAGGCGGTTCAGCCGCTGCACGAAGTCGGGCGGATTCGAGAGCGGGCTGCCCTCTGCGAGGGCCGCCTGCTCGAAGACCAGCAGCGCGAGCTCGCTAAACTCGCCCGTATCCTTGAGTCCGTCCAGGTAACGGATCAGCGGATGCGCGACGTTCACCTCCAGCAGTGGAATCGCGGCCGGCGTCTTCTGGCCCGCCGCCTCGAAGATCCGCCGCATGCGCTCCGGCAGGTCGTGCTCGCCGAGCACCAGGCAGGCCGGCGAGTCCTGCAACCGCTCGCTGACGCGTACCTCGGTGACACGCGCGCCGAGCGCTTCCTTGACGCGCCTCAGCAGCCCCTTGCTCTCCTTGAGCTCGGCGTCATGCTGCTTGCGGTCGGCCGCGCTCGCGAGTGAGCCGAGCGCCAGATCGCCGCGCGCGGCGTCCTTGAACTGCCTGCCCTCAAACGGCGGCATCTGCCCCATCACCCATTCGTCGATGCGCTCGGCGAGCAGCAGCACCTCGAGGCCGAGGGAGCGCAGGCGCTCGATGGCGGGGCTGGCGCGGGCCGCCTCCGGGGTCTCTGCGGTCACGTAGTAAATGCGCTCCTGGCCGGGCTTCATGCGCCCAACGTAGTCGGCAAGGCTCACCGAGGCAGTGTTGTCGGCGTTGTGGGTGCTCGCAAAACGCAGCAGCGGCAGCAGCGCCGCCTGGTTGGCGAAGTCCTGGCCCGTACCCTCCTTCAGCACCGTGCCGAACTCCTTCCAGAAGGTCGCGTACCTCTCCGGCTCGTCCTTGGCGAGCCGACCGAGCAGGTCGAGCACCCGGCGCGTGAGGCCGCTCCTGATCGCCTCGACCTCCGGGTCCTGCTGCAGGAGCTCGCGCGAGACGTTCAGCGGCAGATCGCCCGAGTCGACCACGCCTTTGACGAAGCGCAGGTACGGCGGCAGGAACTGCTCGGCGTCGTCCATGATGAATACGCGCCGGACGTAGAGCTTGACGCCGCGCGGCGCCTCGCGCTGCCACAGGTCGAACGGCGCGCGCGCCGGCAGGTAGAGGAGACTCGTGTACTCGCGCTTGCCCTCGACCTTGTTATGGCTCCAGGCGAGAGGATCGGCGGAGTCGTGCGCCAGGTACTGATAGAACTGGCGGTACTCCTCGTCGGAGATCTGTGCGCGCGGCAGCGTCCACAGGGCCTTCGCCTGATTCACCACCTCGAGTTCGAGCGAGGCCTCGCCCTCTTTGCGCATACGCACGGGGAAGCCGATGTGGTCGGAGTAGCGGCGGATGAGACTGCGCAGCCGCAGCGCGTCCGCGAACTCACGCGCGTCGCTCTTCAGATGCAGCGTCACCTGCGTGCCGCGGGCAGTCCGGGTTTGCGTCTGCACCGTGAACTCGCCCTCGCCGCGCGATTCCCACAGCACCGCGGCCTCGGGCGGTGTCCCGGCCCGGCGCGAGCGGACCTCGACCCGCTCGGCGACAATGAAAGCGGAATAGAAGCCCACGCCGAACTGCCCGATGAGAGCGGAAGCCTTCTGCTCGTCTCCGGAGAGCGAGCGGAAGAACTCCGCCGTGCCCGAGCGCGCGATGGTGCCGAGATTCGCGACCGCCTCCTCGCGCGTCATGCCGATGCCGTTGTCGGTAATGGTGACGGTGCCGGCTGCGGGGTCGGCATCGATGCGGATACCGAGCTCGGGATCCTCGGCCAGCAGTGCGCTGTCGGCGAGCGCCGCGAACCGCAGCCGGTCGCAGGCGTCCGAGGCGTTGGAGATGAGCTCGCGCAGGAAGATTTCCCTGTGGCTGTACAGGGAGTGGATCACGAGCCGCAGCAGCTCGCGCACCTCGGCCTGGAAGCCCTGGGTCTCGCGGCCGCCGTCACTGACCGGTGCCGCCTCGCTCCCGCCCGTGCCCGTGGGGTTCTCTTGTGCTGTCATGCCCGCCCGCTCCGCCGCCCAACAAGGCTCCAAGGCGAGCGATCTGGGGAATCAGCGGGGAATTTTCAAGGGTTGCGTGGCACGGGCGCCGGTCAGGCCGGCGCAGACCCGCGCGGACCGTCAGTCGCCGGCCTCAGGCCACCAGGCGCAGCAGCTGGCGATACATGCCCCAGAAGCTCGCCGTGCCGGCGAGGAGCGCAGCCGAGGCCGCGGTCACAATGGGCGCCGCGCGTGCCAGCGCCTCGACTGCAGCTGACGTCGCCACGTGCCGACAGGCGTGCGTCAGATCGTCGAGCTCGTCCCAGAGAAGCAGCAGGACTTCCATTGCCGGCACTCTACGTCAGCCGCGCGCACGCGCGGCGTGCGCGTGCTCACACCTCGCGCGTCGGCTTGCAGCAGCAGGGAGCGGCACGTAGGCTTGGGCGCGATGTTCGTTCCGGGAACATGACAGAATCACGCCGCCATGCAACGCATCGTCGTCCTGAATCCTAAGGGCGGATCGGGCAAGACGACGATCGCGATCAACCTGGCGAGCTATTTCGCCTCGCGCGGGCACTCGCCGGTGGTCATGGACTACGATCCGCAGGGGTCCTCCCTTCGCTGGGTCAGAAAGCGCAAGCCGCCGCAGGCACCGATTGAGGCGATTGCTGCTTACGAGAGGACAGACATCCGCACGACACGTACGTTCCAATTGCGCCTGCCCCAGTCTGCAACCCACGTCATAGTGGACACGCCGGCGGCGCTCGAGCCGAGCCAGCTGCCGGAAATGACGCGCGCCGCCGACAAAATCATCGTGCCGGTGCTGCCTTCGGATATCGACATCCACACCTGTTCGCGCTGCATCCGCGACCTGTTGCTGGTCGCGAAGATTCGCCGCGAGGAAGATCGCATCGGCGTGATCGCCAACCGCATCCGCCGCAATACCCTCACCTACCAGGCGCTGATCCGCTTCCTGCACACACTCGGGATACCGATCGTCGCCACGATCCGCGATTCGCAGAACTACGCGCGCGCCGCCGAGCTCGGCGTCGGCATCCACGAGATGAAGAGCTACGTCGCGCGCGAGGACGTGGAGCAGTGGGCGCCACTGGTCGCGTGGCTGGCCGCGCCGAAACCTGCCCGGAACGCCGCCGCGAGCGCTGCCGGAGCAGGTATCGGCACTCCGGTTGCACCGGCTCCCGAGGGACCGCAGCCTCCCGGCGCCCCGGCTGTGCCGGGGCAGGCTGTCACCCCGCCAGCAGCCGTACCCGCGGCCGGCAGCGCCACCCCGGAGCCGGCGGCAGCCGCCGGCACTGCGCCTGCAGGCAGCACCGGCGAGACTCGATCGGAAAGCACGGTGCCCGCGGTCCTGGCGAGCGCCTAGGGACCGTGGATCGTCGAGGGGTGCTCGGGGACTTTTACTTCTTAGGTGGCTTGCCGACGCCGTTCTTCGCCGTGGCGTCGGTCGCAGCCCAGGAATCGCGGACCTGATCCGCCCAGTTCTTGTAGTTCGACCAGGTGTAGAGGTTGCGCGTGATCGCCGCCTGTCGCGCGCGTGCGCGCTGCATCCGGTCCAGCCAGTTCGCGTAGGCGTCCGCGCCTCCCGGCGGGCTACCGGCCGGTGGCGGCTCGTGATCGCCGGGCACCTCGTCTCGCCCTCTGTTCGATGAGCTCATCGCAAGCTCCTGATGCTGTGATCGCCAGCGTACGGCGTTCGGCATCGCCGCCGCAGGAACTGGTTCACAAGCATGTCGCCGCTCGCATACGCACGGCCACCCTTATGACGCAGCTCTCGGGCCGCGTGTGCAAAGTGTGCGGCGCGCAGAGCGTTATGTAAGGGAACGCGGCGCGGCTCGCGGCATCTACGCCACCAGCCGGTAGACGGGCTTATAGACGCTGCCAGGCAGCCGCATGCGCCGCTGAGCGACGAACGCGGCCAGCAACTCATCGAGCAGCTCCATGAGCTTGCGTTCGCCGGCGAGCTCGTACGGGCCGTGGCGCTCGATCGCCTGGATGCCGTACTCCTTGACGTTACCGGTGACCACGCCCGAGAACGCGCGCCGCAGATTGGCGGCCAGCTGGTGCACGGGCTGATCGCGCCCGAGGTTCAGCTTGCGCATCGACTGATGCGTCACCTCGAAGGGCAGCTGGAACTCCGGCCGGATCGACAGCAGCCAGTTGAAGTTGTAGGAGTCGCTGCGCCGGCGGCGGAATTCGCGCACCGCGTCCATGCCGCGCACCATGCGCCTTGCCACCTCCGGCGGATCGTCGACGATGACGGTGAAGCGCCGCAGCGCCTCTTCCCCGAGCGTCGCCCCGATGAAGCGCCCGATCTGCTCGAAATACCCGGCGGCCGAGCCCGGCCCGGTGAGCACGATCGGGAACGGCTGCTCGCGGTTTGCCGGGTCGAGCAGGATGCCGGTGAGGTACAGGATCTCCTCGGCCGTACCGGCGCCACCCGGGAATACCACGATGCCGTGAGCCAGGCGGACGAAAGCTTCGAGCCGCTTCTCGATGTCCGGCAGGATCGCGAGCTGCGTCACGATCGGGTTGGGGGGCTCGGCGGCGATGATGCCGGGCTCGCTGATGCCTATGTAGCGGCCGTGCTCGATGCGCTGCTTGGCATGGCCGATGGTCGCGCCCTTCATCGGTCCCTTCATGGCGCCGGGGCCGCAGCCGGTGCACACATCCATGCCGCGCAGGCCGAGCTCGTAGCCGACGTTCTTGGTGTATTGGTACTCCTGCGCGTCGATCGAATGTCCGCCCCAGCAAACGACCAGGTTGGGGCGTGACTTGTGATCGAGCAGCCGCGCGTTGCGCAGCATGTGGAACACCGCGTTGGTGATCGAGGCCGAGTCGGTGAGATCGAAACGGCCGCTGGCGACGATCTCGTTGGCGATGAACACCACATCGCGCAGCACCGCGAACAGGTGCTCCTTGATGCCGCGGATCATCTGACCGTCGACGAACGCGGCCGCCGGCGCGTTCTTCATCTCGAGCTTCACCCCCCACGGGTGGCGCACGATGCGCACCTCGAAGCTGCGGTAGCGGTCGAAGATCTCCTTGGCGTTGTCGGTCGGGGCGCCGGAGTTCAGTACCGCGAGCGCGCAGCGGCGGAACAGCGGATACAGGCCTCCCTGACCGGTATCGAGGAGTTTGTCGATCTCGGTCTGCGAGAGGTTCTCGAGGCTGCCGCGCGGGCCGACGCGGGCATCCACGAACTCGGAGACATCGAAGCTGCTGCTCACTTGGCTCAACGGGGAATAGACGGGTTCAGGGAACAGTGCGGCGCGGATCCGGCCGGTCGGCGCGGCATCCGCCTCACGGCAGGATGTCGATCGGCACGCCGTCGGGGACCAGCATCCAGATCTCGAGCATGTCGGCGTTCGAGACCGCGATGCAGCCGTCGGTCCAGTCGTTGTGCAGATAGTAGTCCGGGTCGTGTTTCAGGAAGTTGGGCTCGCCGTGAATCATGATCGAGCCGCCGCTGTCCCAGCGATGCGTGCGCGCGCGTCTCAGGTCGGTCTCGTTGGGATACGACACCTTGATCGAGAGGAAGTAATCACTGCGCTCGTTGCGCTGCTCGAGCCGGTAGCTGCCCTCGGGAGTGCGGAAATCGCCGGAGCGCTCCTTCTGACCGATCGGGTTGAGGCCCAGCGACACGTGGTAGGAACGTACGATGTTGCCGCCGCCCATGAGATAGAGCCGCCGCTCGGACTTCTTCACCACTACGCGATCGACCACCGGCAGGGAGCTGCCGGTCGCGAACATGGTCGGCTGCGGCACGGCCGGCTGCGCCAGAGCCTGGGCTTGCGGCGGCGCCTGCGGCATCGCGTCGGCGTGGGCAGCCGCCGCCCTGCAGGCGAGCACCAGCAGCGTGGCCAAGGTCCTGAATGTCATACGTTTCGCGTTCGTCGGCGCAAGCGGCGCGAGGATTATAGACACAGCCGCACGCCGCGCGCAGGTACGCACATCACAGCGCCTCAGCCACCGCCGCTCACCTCGGCGACGCGCGGAATCACGATCTGCGTTCCGGGGTGGAGCGAGGCGAAGTCGATGTCCGGGTTGTACTGCTGCAGCAGCCACTCGGGGAGCGCGGCGGTGTGCTGCGTGAGCGTCCAGAGCGAATCGCCGCTGCGCGCGATATACACCTCGGTGCCGACGATGCGGTGAGCGGCGAAGTAGCTCGCCTGCAGCTCGCGGTGATAGTTCCTGCGGCGCTGCTCGAAGGTCTCGCGCGGCACGTTGCGGAAATCCAGCCCGATGCGGTGGCCAACCAGCACCGGCTTGCGGAAGCTCATGTGATTGAGCGCACGCAGCCGCGCCGCGCTCACTCCCAGCCAGTCGGCGTAGTGGCCGAGTGTCTCGTCGGTCGCAACCCGGATCGTGTCATCGTGTGCGACGCTGTAGTCGGTCGGATCGGCGCTCTGCTGTGTTTCGACCGCAGGTCCCACTCCCGGGGCGAGCGCCTCCGCCTGTGCGGCCGACACCGGCTGGGGGCCCGCCGCGCCGTGCCGCGAGGCGGTCACCGTCACGATCTCCCCGGTCGCCTCGGCGGCAGCGGCATCCTCGGCGCTCTCGCGCTGCGCCTCCTCGGGCGTCACGGCCCCTGCAAGTGGCGCGGCGGCCAGGGCGCGCCCGCCAGTGGTGGCAATGCGTACCGGCGGTGCGGCGGTCTCCGGCAAGCTCGCCCCCGGCGCCGGCGCGGGGTTCGCTGCGAGCGTGACCGGTGCGGTCTCGGGCAGCACGAGCGAGCGGCCGGGCCGCAGCCGCGCGCTGGTGCGCAGGCCGTTGAGGCGCGCGAGCTGCTCGATCGGCACGCCGAAGTGCTCGGCAAGCAGCTCCAGGGTGTCGCCGCGCTGTACGCGGTAGTGCGGCGGCGTCGGCTGGCCGGCGAAGAGCTCCGCGGGCTTGAGCCGCTGCGCCAGGAGCTCGGTGGTCCAGTGCTGGCCGCCGTCCGGCAGGCGCAGCCGGTAGGCGCGCGGCACCCGCAGCCGTCCCTCCCACACCGGGCGCAGCAGCGCGGGATTCAGAGCGCGGAGCTTCGCCGGGTCGACGTCGAGGGCCTGCTCGAGAGACTTGATCGACACATAGCCCGGCACGCTCACTTCCTGGAACTTCGCTTCGCTCTCGCGCTGCAGGGGTCCGAAGTACTTCTCCGGATTGCGATCGATCTCGAGCGCGGCGAGGAACGAGACGTAGAAATTGCGCGACGCGAACCCGAACGTGCGGCTGGTGTAGTTGCGCACAATGCGCACGATGTCGTCCGTGCCGAGCTGCTCCTTGGCGCGCAGCACGCCGGCGCTGCCATGGTTGTAGGCGGTCAGCGCCAGCGGCCAGGTGCCGAGCACCCGGTAGTTGTAGGCGAGCAGCTGCGCCGCCGCTTCGGTGGAGAGGAACGGATCGAGGCGGTCGTCGACTGAACTGTCGATGCGCATGTAGCGCCGGCCGGTGGAGCGCATGAACTGCCACAGACCCGCCGCGCCGACCTTGGAGCGGGCGAACGGGTTGAACGAGGACTCGACGTGCGGCAGCACCGCGAGCTCCGCGGGCAGCCCGAGATTGGCGAGCACCTCCTCGATGTGCGTCTCCCAGGCGCCCGAGCGGATCAGCCCCGCGCGGAAGCGGTCCGACTGACCGAGCTGGAAGCGGATGTCATCGACCGCCTCGCGCAGCCGCGCGGGTGTGGCGCCGTCGCCCCACAGATCGCGGACAGGCTGGTCCTGCGGCGAAAGCGGGGCCGAGCCGGCATCGGCGATCCTGCGGAGCGCGGCGCTGTAGCGATCGCGCGCGGCGTCGACCTGGCGCTGCCGTTCGGCGGGCGACGAATCCGGCGAAAAGTGCAGCGTGTCGTACACGACGCGCAGGTTGTACTGGTCGTGCAGGTAGCCTGAGTTGCTGTCGATCTGCGTGTAAACACGGATCCAGAACTGCACGTCGGGCTCGAGCTCCGGCGGCAGGGGCATCGGATTGTCGGCGGCGAATGAGCTCGCGCCCGTGAACAGCCACAGGGCACCGGCGAGCAGCACCAGCAGATGCAGCGGAGCGAGGCGCCTCGCCACCAGGGGTGTCGGCTTCATTTACACCCCTCGATACCCTGGTTTCTCATTCAGGCTCAAACACTTGTATGCCAGAGACCCTCCCGGTGCGTGACGGAGTTCCGGCCCATTGCGTCGGATATCTTGACATCGGACCTCCCGACGCGCGGATTGCAGTGATCCCGGGCCCGTGATCGGCGCCGTCGGCGCCGCCGCGCGGCGTCTGCAATGTGCGCTGCATCACACTTACGTGCACCGTCATCGACAAGATGTCGCATCCGACGCGTGCGCACGGCGGTTGGCATGCGGGTTGCTCATATCTCAGGCAGCTGCGGCACGCGCCGCGAGGGAACAGACAACGCCAGCGGGAACACCGAAAAACAGTGCGGATCCGACCAGGTCGGGAGCTTCGTCGGATACCGCACGATAACCGGATAACAAAGAGAAGACGCTCCTCCACACAAGCAAGCGACCGACCCCGCACACGCGGGGTCTTTTTTTATTGGCGGCTGCCGCGAAGCTTCGATCGTCAGCGAATTGACCTCCGCGGGCAAGTGGCACAATCGTCCCTCATGCTGTCCAAACGGCTTTTGTGCGGTGTGCCGGCAATCCTTGCGGCAGGCGCCTGGCTCGGCGTCGCGACCGGACAGACTGCGGGCGCCCCGGGTCCGCGGGAGGTCGTGTTCAGCGCTTACACCCCGCTCGCCGGCAACGCCGAGCTCGCGCGCCGCATGCTGACGCCGTTGGCTGACGTCGAGCTGCAGCGGCGCCTGGCGGCGGCCGGAGCTTCGCTCTCGGGGCGTCCGGTCGACCTCGCCGCCGAGAAATTCGCGCTCGAGGTGCCGCCCGGCTCGCCCGCGGCGGGCTACGGACTTCTGGTCTTCGTATCGCCCTGGGATGACGCGCGGCTCCCCGAGGGCTGGCGCGACGGGCTGGATCGCGCCGGGATGATCTTCGTGAGCGCCGCGCGCTCGGGTAACGACGCGGCGGACGGGCGCCGCGAGGCACTGGCGCTGCTGGCCGCCTACAACGTCATGCAGCGCTTCAAAGTGGACCCGGCGCGGGTGTTCGTCGGCGGATTCTCGGGTGGGTCGCGCATCGCGCTGCGGCTTGCGCTCGGCTACCCGGACCTGTTCCGCGGCGCGCTGCTCAATGCCGGCAGCGACCCCATCGGGTCGGGGGAGCCGGCGCTGCCGCCGCGGGAGCTGTTCCTGCGCTTCCAGGAAAGCAGCCGCCTCGTCTACGTGACCGGCGAGCGCGATACGCTGCACCTCAGCATGGACGCGGCGAGCCTCGAGTCGATGCGCCGGTGGTGTGTGTTCAGTGTCGTGCAGCGGATCACGCCCTGGACCACCCACGAAGCGGCGAGCGGCGCCGCGCTGGCGCGCGCACTCGAGGCACTCGGGGCGCCGGCAGCGCAGAATCCGGCGAAGCTCGCTGCATGCCGCGCGGGCACCGACCGCCGCCTCACGCAACAACTGGACGCAGTGCAGGTGCTCGCTGCCCGCGGCGAGCGCCCGGAGGCGCGCCGGCGACTCGAGGCGGTCGACCGGGAGTTCGGCGGACTGGCCGCGCCGCGGAGCGTCGAGCTCGCATCCACGCTCGATTGAGGCTCGCACCGGCAAAGAAAGCGAGGCAGCCGGGCGGCTGCCTCGTGAGAACGCTCTCAAAGTCCGTCAGTTCGCGTTGCTCGTCTTTACTCAGCCACACTTCGAATCGCCGCAGTTCAGGCAGGTCATGCAGCCGTCCATCATCACCACCGCTGCGGTGCTGCAGCGCCCGCAGAGCTGCGCGCCTTCCGGGAAGTGCGTCTTGGCGAAGGCGTCCGTCTGCTTCGCGCGCGCCTCGTATTCGGCGCGCTTCTCGTCCACCAGCTTCTGCTGGTGGCTGTCGAGCTGCTGCTTTCTGATCAGGCCGATGGCCTGCAGGTGTTTCTCGATCACGTAGCCGAGCTCGGCGATGATCGAGGGCATGAACTTGCCGCCCGGCTGCCAGTAGCCGCCGCGCGGATCGAACACCGCTTTGAGCTCGTCCACCAGGAAAGTGACGTCGCCGCCCTTCCTGAAGACCGCGGAGATGATGCGCGTCAGCGCCACGATCCACTGGAAGTGATCGAGATTCTTCGAGTTGATGAAGATCTCGAACGGCCGGCGCTGCTCGTACTCGGTGCCCTCGTTCAGCACGATGTCGTTGATGGTGACGTACATCGCGTGATCCGAGATCGGCGTCTTGATCTTGTAGGTCGAGCCGATCAGCACTTCCGGACGCTCGACCTTCTCGTGCATGCGGATGACTTTGGCGGTGCGGCCGTGCTTGTCGCGCACCAGCACGGACTCGCCCGCCACGGCCTGGAACGCCGCGGCGGCGCGCGCCTCGGCCGGCGGCGTGTCGGCGGCCTTCGCTTCCGCCGGCTTTACGGCCGGCTTGTCCTCCGGTTTCTGCACGGAGTATTTGACGATCTTGCGTTCGATCTTGATGCTCATGACGCTGCCTTAAGGTCTCAGTACCTGCCGAAGTAACCCTCTTTCAAACTGTCGTAGAGATTCGCGGCGGTGTGCAGCTCGCCGTCGTAGTCGATCTCCTCGTCGCCGCGCGCCTCGACCACCGAGCCGTCCTCCAGCGTGAACTTGTAGACCGTGTTCTTCAGGTCCTGCTCCTTGACCAGCACGCCCTGGAAGGCCTCCGGATTGAAGCGGAACGTGGTGCAGCCCTTCAGTCCCTGCTCGTGCGCATACAGATAGATGTCCTTGAACTTCTCGTAGGGGAAATCCGTAGGCACGTTCGCCGTCTTAGA
Organism: uncultured Gammaproteobacteria bacterium; assembly: GCA_963844595.1. Lineage (GTDB taxonomy): Bacteria > Pseudomonadota > Gammaproteobacteria > Steroidobacterales > Steroidobacteraceae > 13-2-20CM-66-19. Next base: position 534,073 of record CAWJOW010000004.1, on the reverse strand, counting down.
AATCGATGAATCGACCCACTTCTGGGCCGCAGCCTGCACTTCGACATGCTCCTTGGGGGTGACGTCATCGGATGCAATGAAATACTCGGGCAGTCTCTCAGCATCGGTGGTGGCTCCAGGCTGGGCGTTGGGATTGACCAGCTCGCGGTAAGCGAGCAGCTCGAAGGAATAGACGCCGACTTTCTCCTTGGACTTCTTCCCTGGCCGGATCACGTTCCTGAAATAGTGATGCGCGAACGACGGCTCGATGCCATTCGACGCATTGTTGGCAAGCGACAGCGAGATGGTGCCCGTGGGCGCGATCGAGGTGTGGTGAGTGAAGCGGGCGCCGCTCTCGGCGAGCTCGTGCACCAGTTCCGGCGCCACCTGCGCGATGCGCTGCATGTAGCGGCTGTACTTCGCATGCAGCAGGCGCCCGGCGATCTTCGCGCCCGGCTTCCAGCCGTCGCGCGCCATCTCCGGGCGCTTGCGCAGCATTTCCTTCGTGACCGTGAACTCCTCGTTCATGATCGGCGCCGGCCCCTTCTCGCGCGCCAGCTCGAGCGCCGCCTGCCAGCCCGAGATCGCCATCTCGCGCGCCACGTCCTCGGTGAACTGCACCGCCTCGGCCGAGCCGTACTTCATGCGCAGCAGCGTCATGGTGCTGCCGAGTCCGAGGAAGCCCATGCCGTGGCGGCGCTTGCGCAGGATCTCCTCGCGCTGCTTCGCGAGCGGCAGCCCGTTCACCTCGACCACGTTGTCGAGCATGCGCGTGAAGACCTTCACGACCTCGCGGTACTCGTTCCAGTCGAATTCCGCGAAATCGGTGAACGGATGGCGCACGAAGCGCGTCAGGTTCACCGAGCCCAGCAGGCAGGAGCCGTAGGGCGGAAGCGGCTGCTCGCCGCATGGGTTAGTGGCGCGGATATTCTCGCACCACCAGTTGTTGTTCATCTCGTTGACGCGGTCGATGAGGATGAACCCCGGCTCGGCGAAGTCGTATGTCGACGTCATGATCACGTCCCACATGCGCCGCGCCGGCAGCGTCTTGTAGATCTTGCAGGCGACCAGGCCCTCGTCGTTCACGACGTAGCCTTCGTGCACCGGCCACTCGCGCCACACGAACTTCTTCGGGTCGGCCAGATCGGGCTTGTCCGCCGCGTATTCGCGCTGCGTCAGCGGGAAAGCGAGCTGCCACTCACGGTCCTCGCGCACCGCGCGCATGAACTCGTCGGTGATCAGCAGCGACAGGTTGAACTGCCGCAGCCGGCCGTTCTCGCGCTTGGCGCGGATGAACTCCATGACATCCGGATGGCCGACATCGAAGGTGCCCATCTGTGCGCCGCGGCGGCCGCCGGCGGACGACACGGTGAAGCACATCTTGTCGAAAATATCCATGAAGGACAGCGGGCCCGAGGTGTAGGCACCCGCGCCTGACACGTACGCCCCGCGCGGCCGCAGCGTCGAGTGCTCATAACCGATGCCGCAGCCGGCCTTGAGCGTCAGTCCCGCTTCGTGGACCTTCTTCAGGATGTCGTCCATCGAGTCGTGGATCGTGCCCGACACGGTGCAGTTGATCGTCGAGGTCGCGGGCTTGTGCTCGAGCGCGCCCGCATTCGAAGTCACGCGCCCCGCGGGGATGGCACCGCGGCGCAACGCCCACAGAAATCTCTCGTACCACTGCTCGCGCACGTCCTCGTGCTCGACGTCGGCGAGCGCCCGCGCGACGCGCTTGTAGGTATCGTCCATCGTCTTGTCGAGGGGCGTACCGTCCTTCGCGGTCAGCCGATACTTCTTGTCCCAGATATCGAGCGACGCTTCCTGGAAAGGAATGGCATCGATGTCCTTGGGGTCGATTTTCACGGCGGTGTTCATGAATCCGCGGCGCTCCAACTACGTTCTTTCGACGCCTGAGTTGAACGGATTCCAGGGAATGCCAGCCTGATGCGGGCGCTCAAAGGAGCCGCGAGCCTGGCCGGTTTGCCTGCCTGTCGTTTCTCCGCTTCGACAGTGCAGGAACCCTGAAACCTCCCCCCGACTGCGGACCTTAGATCGCTGTGCGCGAACACAAGATCTTGTGTCGGGGTCAAGAGCCTAATGAGCGTTCATAAAGTCGTCAAGATTCGGGACCACATTTTGTCTAATCATTTTTATTAATATATTTCAGTGCATTACGACATTATCCGCTGTGATGTACCCGATAATTTATGCGCCCTTCCCCCTCTTGCCGTGGCCCGGCCCAACCCCAATATATTGTGCCCAGGTCGAACACAGGTTTTGCACAGCTCTACGCACAGGAGCCAGCCCTGCTGGCCCGATTCTTGATGGAAGGCGGCCTCGAGCCTGAGCTGGCCGGGCGCGCCCCGCGGGCTGAGTGCGCCGCCGCCGAATCCAACACGCGCTTCACCTAAAAGCAGTGGCGCTCTTGAAAGCGCGCTGCGCCAACCACAGATCACTGGACAGCGCAGCAGCGCAAACATTTTTAGCTGTCTTTTACGACTTAACTTCTGAGGAGAGCATCATGACCATCGTTCGTTACGAGCCCTGGGCGCTCTTCGACCGGCTGCACCAGCACGTCGATCGCGCCTTCGGCCTCAACGCTGACAGCGAGCAGTCCGCGAGCGTCAGCTGGATCCCGCACGTCGACGTCCGCGAGGAGGCAGAGCGCTTCGTGGTCGCTGCCGATCTGCCGGGCGTCGAGGGGAAGGACATCGAGATCACGGCCGACAAGGGCGTGCTGACCCTCCGCGGCGAGCGCCGCTCGGAGAAGAGCACCTCGAGCGACGGCTTCGAGCGCCTCGAGCGCGCACGCGGCACCTTCCTGCGCCGCTTCAGCCTGCCCGAGAGCGCGGACGCCGAGGCGATCAAGGCGACACATGCGAACGGTGTGCTGGAAATCAGCATTCCCAAGCGCCCGCAGGAGCAGCCTCGGAAGATCAACGTCCAGGCGGCCTGAGCACGCAGGCCGGCAACCCCCGGTGGCGCCCCGCGCCGCCGGGGTGCTTTTGTGTCTCTCGCATCGCGGAGATCGCGCTCAACCGCCGCCCGTGGGGGCTAGAATGGCCCGGGCATGAAGCGCGCAGTTCTTGCCCTCACCCTGACCGCGATCGTGGCGGCTGCGCCCGCCCTGGCGGGCATTCCTCCGGCGGTGGGCGGCACGCCGCTCCCGTCGCTTGCGCCGATGATCAAGAAAGTCTCGCCGGCGGTGGTGAACATTGCCACCCGCGGCACCATTCACGAGCGCGGCCCGAGCAATCCGCTGCTCGATGATCCATTCTTCCGGCGCTTCTTCGAAGTGCCCCCCGACACTGCCCCGCAGGATCGCTCCTTCCAGAGCGCCGGCTCGGGGGTGATTTTCGACGCCAGGCGCGGCTACATCGTTACGAATGCCCACGTCGTGGAGAACGCCAGCGAGATCACCGTGACGCTGCAGGATGGCCGTGATCTCAAGGCCGAGGTGGTCGGGAGCGACCAGCCCTCCGACGTGGCGGTCCTCAAGGTCACCGCCGACGGCCTGTCGCAGATCGCGCTCGGGGATTCCACCAAGGCCGAGGTCGGGGATTTCGTCGTGGCCATCGGCAATCCCTTCGGCCTGCAGCACACGGTCACCTCCGGGATCATCAGTGGGCTGTCGCGCACCGGTATCAATCCCGACGGCTACGAGGACTTCATCCAGACCGACGCCTCTATCAACCCGGGCAACTCCGGGGGGGCGCTCGTCAACCTGCGCGGCGAGCTGATCGGCATCAACACCGCGATCCTGTCACGCACCGGCGGCAATATCGGCATCGGTTTCGCGATCCCGGTGAACATGGCACATAGCGTGATGGAGCAGCTGATCCGCTACGGCTCGGTCGAGCGCGGTCAGCTCGGCATCAGCATGTACGCCGTCACCCGCGAGATCGCCCATTCCCTCGGCCTTGCGAATCCCGTCGGCGCGCTGGTCTCGCAGGTGCTGCCGGGCTCCGCGGCCGACAAGGCCGGGGTGCGCAACGGCGACGTCATTACCGCGGTGAACGGCCAGGCGGTCAAGTCCAACACCGACCTGCGCAACGCGATCGGCCTGATGCGCGTCGGCCAGGCGGTCGAGATCGGGCTGATGCGCGACGGCAAACCGCTCAAAGTGACGGCGGTGCTCGCTGCGCCGGGCGGTACCGGCACGGCGCAGAAAAGCCACTGAGCCGGTCGCTCCGCGCGCTTCAGGCAAGGGCAGCTGCGTGAACATCTGCGTCCTCGGTGGAACGGGTTTCGTCGGTACGGAGCTCGTCACCCGCCTGGCACTCGCCGGCCACTGGGTGCGCGTGCCGACGCGCAATCTCGCGCGCGCGCTGCGGCTGCGGGTGCTGGATACCGTCGAGCTGCGGGTCGCTAACGTGCACGACCTCACGGCGCTCGGCCGGCTGTTCGCCGGCTGCGACGCAGTGATCAACCTCGTCGGCATCCTGAACCCGCGCCGCGGCGCGAGCTTTCAGGCAGTGCACACCGAGCTCGCGGCGAAGGTGCTGGCCGCGGCGCGCGCCGCCGGGGTGGCGCGCATCCTGCACATGAGCGCGCTGGGCGCCGACCCGCACGCCCCCAGCCAGTATCTGCGCACCAAGGGCGCGGCCGAGGCGCTGCTGCGCGCCGCGCCGTCGCACCCCGGAAGCCCGCATCCCGGCGTGACGATCTTCCGCCCGAGTGTGATCTTCGGCGCGCGGGACTCGCTCACCAACCGATTCGCGGCCCTGCTGCGCCGTACGGCCGGGCTGCTGCCGCTCGCACGTGCCGGCGCGCGTTTCGCACCGGTGCACGTGGACGATGTCGCCGCAGCGTTCGTGCACGCGCTGGCCGAGCGCGGCAGCGTCGGCGCCACCTACGAGCTGTGCGGACCGGACGTCATGACACTCGCGAACATCGTGCGGCTCACGGCACGCGTCGCGCGGCTGCCCTGCCGGATCATTCCGCTGCCGGATGCGGCCGGCTGGCTGCAGGGGTTGCTCATGGGACTGCTGCCCGGCAAGCCGTTCTCGCTCGACAACTTCCGCTCGCTCGGCGTCGACTGCGTATGCCGTGAGGACGGCTGCGCGCGCCTGGGGATACAGCCGCAGGGCATGCTCGCGGTGCTGCCGGCCTACCTCGGCGACGATGACCTGCAGGCGCAGCTCGATGCGCTGCGCCGGAGCGAGGAGGTCGAGCGCGCGGCGGACACCTGAGACCAGAGCGGACCGCGCAACGCTGCCCCGGCACGAGCGCCGCGTATCAGCGCGCACCCGGCTCGCGCCGCTGCGCCACCGGCGGCGGCGCGTCGCTCTCGCAGAGGTGGGCGTGGCGCGCGGCGCGCGGTTCGCGCGCCAGGCGCCGTACCGCGGCGTAGAAGCGCGTGAGATCCCCGCCCTCCGCTGCGAGCAGCCGCCGGAAACCGGGCACGCACTCGTAGTAGGTGGCGACCGAGGCGAGCTGCGCGTTGTTGAGTCCCGTCATGATCCACTCGTCGTAGACCGGGTAACGCAGCCCCTGGCGCAGCTCCTGCGCCTGGATGTCCGCGGCCAGGCTCGCGAGGATCCGCGCCTTGCCGGTGCGCATCTCGTCCGGCGTCCGGCCCGAGGCATAGAGTGCCGCCAGGCGGCTGCGGGCGCCCGTCAGTAGCTCGATGAGGGCTGCGGTTTGCGCCTCTTCCGCGCGGAATTCGCGCATGCGCTCGGGCGCACCGCGGGCCTTCAGCCAGCGCTCGAGTCCGACGTCCTCGACGGTCGTGGCAAATGCCTCGTTGAACTCCGAGTCGTTGCGCACGTAGAGCAACTGGTGGGCGAGCTCATGGAAGATGGTCGCCACCAGGTCGTCCTCGCCGTAGCGCAGCATGCTCGAGAGCACCGGGTCGGCAAACTTGCCGAGCGTCGAGTACGCCGGCACGCCCTCGACCACGACGTCGGCGCCGCGCTGCTCGAGGCGGTACGCGAAGTGGCGGGCGCGCAGCTCGCTGAAGTAGCCGCGGTAAGCGACACAGCCGACCACCGGAAAGCACCAGCGCTCGGGCTCCACCGAGAACTCCGGGGCCGCCACCACGTTCCACACCACGTAGGGCCGCCCGATATCGGCGTAGGTCGTATAGCTCCTGTTGGAAGGCAGACCGAGGTCGCTGACCGCGAAGGCCCGCGCCTGACGCACCTCCTCGAGACGGCTACGCAGCTCCGGCGACGTAGCCGGATCGGCGATCACCTTGTCGATGGGCACGCGCGCGCGCAGCACCTGCCACTGGCCGGTGGCCGCCTGCATCACGTAAAGAGTGCCGCAGGCCGGCAAGAACGCGCAGGCAATGAGCAGCAGTAGCGCGCGGCCGGGAAGCGCGGTGCCCGCGCGGCTGCCAACAACCGCGCGCCCCGGGCGCTCGAAGCCGGCCGCAGGGCGCTGGCTGCGGCAGCTCTCGGTTAACATGCGCACCATGCGAGTCTACTTGGTCGGTGGCGCAGTTCGGGACCGCCTGTTGGGACTGCCGGTGCGCGAGCGCGACTGGGTAGTGGTCGGCGCCGAGCCCGGCGAGCTCGAGCGTGCTGGTTTCCTGGCAGTTGGGCGCGAGTTCCCGGTGTTCCTGCACCCGCAGACGCGCGAGGAATACGCACTCGCCCGCCTGGAGAGGAAGACCGGTCCCGGCTACCGCGGCTTCAGCACGCAGTTCTCGCCCGATGTGACGCTTGAGGACGACCTGAAGCGCCGCGACCTGACGATCAACGCCATGGCCGAGAGCGACAGCGGTGAGCTCATCGACCCGTACGGCGGCCACGCCGATCTCGCCGCCCGCGTCCTGCGTCACGTCTCGGAGGCTTTTACCGAGGACCCGGTGCGGATCCTGCGCGTCGCGCGCTTCGCGGCGCGCTTTGCCGACCTCGGCTTCCAGGTGGCCGGGGAGACGCTCGCGCTGCTGCGCCGCATGACCGCTTCGGGCGAAGTGAGCGCGCTCGTGCCCGAGCGCGTCTGGCAGGAGACCGAGCGGGCGCTCGGGGAAGCACACCCGGAGGTCTATTTCGAGACGCTGCGCAGCTGCGGCGCACTCGCCGTGATCTTCCCGGAGGTCGATGCGCTGTTCGGCATTCCGCAGCCGCCGCGCTGGCACCCGGAGGTCGACACCGGGGTGCACGCCATGCTGGCGGTGCGCTACGCGGCACGCACGGGAGCCTCGACCGCGGTGCGCTTCGCCGCCCTCATCCACGATCTCGGCAAGGCACGCACGCCGCGCGAACGGTGGCCGAGCCACCACGGTCACGAGGAGGCCGGCGTGCCGCTGATCGAAGCGCTCGCCTCGAGGCTCAAAGTGCCGGGCGCGTATCGTGATCTCGCGATCCTCGCCGCCCGCACTCACACGCTCGTGCATCGCGCGCTCGAGCTCAGGGCCGCAACGACACTGAAGCTCCTCGAGGATGCCGACGCGTTCCGGCGCCCGGAGCGGTTCGCGGAGCTGCTCCTCGCCTGCGAAGCGGATGCGCGCGGGCGCACCGGTCTGGAGGCCGCGCCCTATCCGCAGTCCGGCTACCTGCGCGCGGCGCTCGCGACGGCGTCAGCCGTGCAGCTCAAGGAAGAGGAGCGACGCGGGCTCGCGGGCCCCGCCATCGGCGCGGAGCTGCACCGCCGGCGGCTGGCCGCGCTCGAAGCGCTGCGGCCGTCCGTCCAGTAGAATCGCCCGATGTCCACTCTCAACACCATCGTCCTTGCCATCGTGCAGGGACTGGCGGAGCTGCTGCCGGTCTCGAGCTCGGCCCACGTGATCATTGCCGAGAAGCTCCTCGGCCTCGACCCGAGCTCGCCCCCGATGACCCTGCTGCTCGTGATGCTGCACACCGGCACCATGATCGCGGTGATCGTGTATTTCTGGCCGCAGTGGCGCGCGACTTACTTCCAGAGCCTCGCTGCGTTCCGCGGCTTCGCCGCGCGGGTCATTGTGGCCACGGTACTGACCGCAGTGGTCTACGAAGGCATTTGGCTCGGCATCGCGAAGACGGCGCTCGCCGGTCACCCGCACGCCGAGATCGAGGAGCTGTTCGGACGCCTGGAGATCATCGCTCCGGCGCTCGCGGTCGCCGGCATCCTGATCGTGGCCGCGGGCCTGATCGCCGCGCGCCGGCCGGCGCCGCCCGGGGACGACACGCTGCGCGTCGGACAGGCGAGCGTGATCGGCGCCGTGCAGGGACTGTGTCTGCCGTTCAGGGGATTCTCGCGCTCGGGCGCCACGATATCGACGGGCCTGCTGCTCGGAGTCTCGCGACGGCAGGCCGAGGCTTTCAGCTTCGCGCTGGCCGTGGTGTTGACGCCACCGGTAGTGGCCCGCGAGGCGCTGCGCCTGCTTCACTCGGGAGGGATGGACTCGGCCGGCATCGCCGGTGCTGCCTGGCAGAGCGTGCTCGGAGCGCTGGTTGCATTCGGTGCGGGCCTGGTGGCGCTGCGCTGGCTCAGCCGCTGGCTGGAAGGCGGCCGCTGGTACGTGTTCGGCATCTACTGTCTGTTCGCCGCGGCGGCCGTGGAGCTGCTGCACGTCGCAGGCTACTGAGACGTCCGGGCCTCAGAGCGAGCCGCGCAGGTCCTGCAACGCGAAGCCCGAGAGAGGCGCGTCGAAGGCGCGGCTGAGCTCCATCACCTTGAACGCCTCGCCCATTTCCCCGGGCATCAGCAGCCGGCGCGCCTCGCCGGCGAGCCGCACGTAAAGCGCGCTGCCCGGCGCCGCTTCAGCCACCATCTCCGGCAGGCCGAGGCCGAGCAGGAATGCCATCTGGGTCACGAAGCCCGCGACGGTGAGATTTGCCGCTGTCGCGGCCTCCGCCACCCGGGTGAAATCAACCCACGCAGTGATGTCCTGGAGTCCGAGGTTGAGATACGGGTCGTCATGGGCGCGCTGTCTGAAGTGGCAGCGCAGTGTGCCGGTGCGGCGCTCGCGGTGATAATAGTGCACGCGCGGCAGGCCATAGTCGCAGAGCAGTACGACACCGCGCGCGAGGCACTCGCCGAGCGAGGCGATCCAAGGGGAGACGCGCAGGCACGCCTCCGAAAGATAGCCCGCGGCGGGCAATGAGACCTGGCTCGTGAGCTGAGACAGCGCCCGCGCCAGCTCGGGATCGGGCGCTGCGGGAGCGTCGCGCAACCCCCCGCCCGCGGTCATCGCCACGCCGACCTCGTGCAGCCCTCCGTCGGCAAGGGCGAAGCGCCGGAATGGCAACGCATCCAACACCTCGTTGGCGAGGATCACACCGTCGAGCCGCCGTTCGGGCAGCCGCTCGAGCCATTCGAGGCGCGCGCGCAGCGCCGGCGGGAGGGCCGCCAGGCGGGCACGCTGGCGCGCGGCCAGATCGGCGCTTACCTCGAGAATGGCATAGCGCTGCGGGAGCGCGTCGCGAGCGGCGAGCTCCGTGAGGATCACCGCCGCCATGCGGCCTGTGCCGGCGCCGAGCTCGAGGATCTCGCCGCCCGTCTGGGCGAGAACCTCGGCGCACTGCCGCGCGAGGCAACGGCTGAAGAGGTCCGACATCTCCGGGGCCGTGACGAAGTCGCCGCCTGGACCGAACTTGGTGCTGCCGGCGCTGTAGTAGCCGAGCCCCGGGGCGTAAAGCGCGAGCTCCATGAACCGCTCGAAGGAGAGCCAGCCGCCCGCGGCCGTGACCTGGGCACGGATGAGCTCCGCCACGCGTGCCGAGTGCGCCACCTCATCGGGCGACAGCGGCGGCAGGATTGAGCGCGGCGCCGATGGAGTCATAATCGCCCTCCATGCAACCTCCGACACCCGATCCCGGCTGTAACTCCCTGCCCCAGGCGAGCATCCTCCAGGGCAAGACCGCGCTCGTGACCGGCGCGGCACGCCGGGTAGGCGCGACCATCGCGCGCGTGCTGCACGAGGCCGGCGCCAACCTCGTGCTGCACTATCGCAGCTCCGCCGAGGATGCAGCGCAACTGGCCGGGGAGCTGAATGCCGCACGGCCGGGAACGGCGAAGGTCGCCGAGTGCGACCTGCTGCAGGTCTCGCAGCTCGGCGCGCTGATCGACCGCGCCGCGCAGGCCTGGGGCGGGCTCGACATCCTGGTGAACAACGCCTCCACTTTCTATCCAACGCCGCTCGGCGACATTACCGAGATGGACTGGGACGACCTGATCGGCACGAATCTCAAGGCGCCGCTGTTTCTCGCCCAGGCGGCCGCCGCCGCGCTCCGCGAGCGTCAGGGACTCATTATTAATCTTGCCGACATCCACGGCGTGCGACCCCTCGGCCGCTACCCGGTGTATAGCGTCGCCAAGGCCGGACTCATCATGCTCACCAAGGTGCTGGCGCGCGAGCTCGGGCCGCTGGTGCGCGTCAATGCCGTGGCCCCGGGACCGGTCATGTGGCCCGAGGATGGGCTGGATCCTGCGCTCCAGGACAAGATCGCGGCGCGCACCGCGTTGCAGCGCGCGGGTACGCCGCTCGATGTGGCGCGCGCCTGCCTGTTCTTCGCCGCCGAGGCGCCGTACGTCACGGGCCAGGTGCTGGCGGTCGATGGCGGGCGCAGCATCGGGTGGTAGCCCTCAGGCGGCCGGCACGGGCTCGAGCGGGTGCGCCGCGCGATCGAAACGCTGCCAGAGCTCGCCGATCGCGAGGTGCGCCGTCGGATGCATCACCTCCGGGGCGAGTGCCGCCAGCGGTCCCAGCATGTAGGCGCGCTTCAGCAGGTCGGGACGCGGCAGCCTGAGGCCCGGCTCATCGCACACCAGCCCGCCGTACAGCAGCACGTCCAGGTCCATCGCGCGCGGTGCCCAGCGTGGCGCATCCCTCTCGCGTCCGCAGCGTGCCTCGATCGCGTGCAGCCGCTCGAGTACCGCGCGTACCGGCAGCGTCGTCGCGAAACCGACCACCAGGTTGATGAAGTCCGCGCCTTCGAAGCCCACCGCGCGGTTGCGGTACCAGGGCGAGGAGCGCGCGCCCGGAAACTCACGCGCGAGCTCGGCCACCGCGAGCGCCAGATGACGCTCGGGCTCGACATTGCTGCCGGCGGCGACATAGACCGCGGGCATGCTCAGCTCCGGGCGGCGGCGGCTGCAACCGCGAGCTCGGCGCGCGTGCGCTCGATCACGACGCCCACATCGCGCGAGTTGCGGATCGCGCCCGGCTTGTTGAGCGAGACGCGCACCCACTCGACGCCGAAGTCCGCGAGCACCAGGAGCGCGAGGCGCTCGGCGAGTGTCTCGACCAGCTTGAACTCCGAGCCCTCGATGAACGCGAGCACCCGTTTCGCCACTTTCTTGTAGTCGAGGGTATCGGCCACATCGTCGGTGAGCGCCGCGCGCCGGCAATCGACCGGCATCTCCAGGTCGACGACCACCGTCTGCCTGACGCGCCGTTCCCAGTCGATGAAACCGATGATGCATTCGGCCGTCAGGCCGTGCAGAAAGATGCGATCGCCCGCCTCGCGGCCGCGCCCCGTCGGTGTCTCGCTCATGACGGGAGGAGCGCGCCGGCGACGGGGCCCCGGAGCGGGGCGAGCGAGGCGAGCGGCCAGCGGGCACGCGCCTCGATCGCAAGCCCGTCGTGCTGGCCTGCCTTGAGGCGCGCCAATCCCGCGACGGCGATCATGGCGGCGTTGTCGGTGCAGAATTCAACCCGCGGATAGTACACGCGCGCACCACGGGCCCCCGCGGCACCTGCGAGCCGCGCACGCAGCTCGCGGTTGGCGCCGACGCCGCCGGAGACGACCAGCGTGTCGTGCCCGGTATCATCGAGCGCCCGCAACGCCTTGACGGTGAGCGTGGCCACGATCGCCTCCTGCACCGCATGCGCCAGGTCGGCGCGCCGTGCGTCGGTGAGCGGCTGCGCGCGCGCTGCGAGCATCACGGCGGTCTTCAGGCCCGAGAAGCTGAACTCGAGTCCCGGCCGGTCGAGCATGGGTCGCGGAAAGCTCAAGGCCCCGGGCCGGCCGCATTCGGCGAGCGCCGCGAGCTGCGGGCCGCCGGGGTACGGGAGACCGAGAAGTTTCGCGGTCTTGTCGAACGCCTCGCCCGCCGCATCGTCGCGGGTCTCGCCGAGCACGCGATAGGCGCCGACTCCGGATACGTCCATAAGCAGGGTGTGGCCGCCCGAAACCAGCAGTGCGACATGCGGGAACGGCGGTGGATCGGACTCGAGCAGCGGCGCCAGCAGGTGCCCTTCCAGGTGATGCACGCCGATCGCGGGCACGCGCCACCCGTAGGCGAGGCTCCGTGCGAGCGCGGCTCCCGTGAGCAGAGCGCCGATGAGCCCGGGGCCCGCGGTATAGGCGATACCGGCGAGGTCAGGTCCGTGCGTGCCCGACCCGGCGAGAGCGCGGCGCACCAGCGGCAGGAGCCGCCGCACGTGATCGCGCGAGGCGAGCTCGGGGACGACGCCCCCGAACTCCCGATGCAGCGGCACCTGGCTGTAGAGCTCGTGCGAGAGCAGCCCCGCATCCGCATCCAGCACGGCAGCGGCGCTCTCGTCACAGGAGGATTCGATGGCAAGCACACGCATTGCAGCGGAGACTCTAACGCAGTCGACGGCAGGCGGTCGCCGCAGATACCGACGTCTCCCCGGCGAGAGGTATAGTCGCAACCCCAAACGGCATCCTCGGGGGCACTTGAGCGAGGTCGACAACCCTGACCGTAACGCTCGCGGCAAGTCCGTGTCAGCCAAAGGCGGCCCGGCAGGATACGCGACGGCGGTGCCTGGCCTTCTCGCCCTGCTGATGCTCGCAACCTCCTCCGCCGCGGCCGGGCAATGCAGCATCAAGCGCTGGCCGGACATCCCGGTCACGATGAGCGGCCTCAGGCCGATGGTGCACGCGCAGATCAACGGTCGCGATGCCCTGTTCCTCGCGGACAGTGGCTCGTTTTTCAGCGTCATCACGCCAGCGGTTGTCGCGGAGTACGGTCTGGTGGTGGATCCGAGCTATCACGGTCAAATCGCCGTACAGGGAGTCGGAGGCATCGAGCGCGGCGAACTGGCTCGGGCGAGGACCTTTACGCTCTTCGGTGTGCCGTTCAAGAATGTTGAATTCGTCGTCGCCGGCAGCGCCTTCGGGGATGCCGCGGGTCTCATCGGTCAGAACGTATTCCGCGTCGCGGATGTCGAATACGACCTTGCGAATGGGGTCATCCGCCTGGTGACACCCAAGGACTGTGGTAAAGACATACCTCTCGCGTATTGGGCTGCCGCCGCACACAAGCCGTACTCGGCGATCGACATCGAGTTCGCCACCGCCTGGCGGCCCCACACCCGATCGGTCGCCTATCTCAACGGGAAGAAGATCATTGTGCTGTTCGACACCGGCTCGCCGACGTCGCTGCTGACGCTCCACGCCGCAAAAGAGGCCGGCGTGACGCCCGAGAGCGCTGGCGTCAAGCCGGGCGGGTCGGTGTGGGGCCTGGGACACGGGACAACAGGAAGCTGGATCGCCCGCTTCAACAGCTTCAAGATCGGCGATGAGGAGATCCAGAACGCGCAGCTCAGATTCGGCGATGTTGACCTGGCACAAGCGGACATGCTGATCGGCGCCGACTTCTTCCTCTCGCACCGCATCTACGTTGCCACTAGCCAGAAGAGGCTCTACTTCACGTACAACGGCGGCCCGGTGTTCGATCTCACGGCCAGGAGTGCACCATCTCAGCCGGCCGCTGCCAGCGACCAGGGCACCACCCCCGCAGGAGGAGAGCCCGAGGCGTCACCGCCAGCGGAACCTGCGCCGCCCGACACGAACGCCCGGCTCGATCAGCCCACCGATGCGGCCGGCTATGCCAGACGCGGCACGGCCTCGACAGCGCGGCACGACTATCAGAGTGCGATCGCCGATCTCACGCGGGCCTGCCAGTTGGCACCCACCGACCCGCAAAATTTCTACGAGCGCGGCATGGCGTACTGGCACAACAGGCAGGCGGACCTGGCGCTCGCCGACTTCGATCAGGCGATCAAGCTCAAGCCTGACGACGCCGACGCTTTGATCGCGCGCGCCACCCTGCGCGCGGGACGCCACGATGCCGCCGACCTGATTGTGGCGGACCTCGACGCTGCGGATCGCGCGCTGCCGAATGAAGCCCAGCAGCATATCCGGATTGGCGAGCTTTACGGTTCCGTGGGACAGGCAGCTGCCGCGGTCGTTCAATACTCAAAGTGGATCGATTCGCATCCGCCCGACGACATGAGTACACCCGCGGTACTCAATGGACGCTGCTGGGCTCGGGCGCTGAGCGGAGAGTCACTCGACCTGGCGCTTTCAGACTGCAACGCCGCCCTGAGGAGGAGACCCGACACCCCAGCCTTCCTCGACAGCCGCGGCCTCGTGTATCTGCGGCAGGGCAACTACGACAAGGCGATCGCGGACTACGACGCGGCGCTGCGCAGCCAGCCCAAAGCCGCCTGGTCCTTGTACGGTCGGGGACTGGCGCGATTGCACAAGGGCCTGACCGGTCCGGGCCAGGCCGACATCGCAGCCGCGAACGCTCTTGACCCTCGCATCGCCGCACGCGCGCGCTCCTACGGCATCGCACCGTAAAGGGGATGGCGCTTACGTGCTATGCCGGTGCCCGGCTGCCGGCGACGGAGCGGGCGAGCCGTCCGACCAGCGGGGCACCGGGATGAAGAGCACGGTCGGCTCGAACGGCAGGCCGTCGGCGCCGATGACGGGCGAGGCCTTGAATCCCGCGCCCCAGGCCGCGGCCTGCCCGTGCGGCACAAAGAACATCACGTGCGGTAGCCAGGGGCCGGCGGGCTGGTCGCCCAGATAGCCCTCCTTCGACAGCATGAAAGAGAACGAGCCTGCCTCCGGGGCGGTGAAGCTGTGGCTCGCCGTGGCGGCGCGTGCCTTTTCGATCATCTGCGCCTTGCCGATGCCGGCCAACACCCACTCGGTACGCTTCAAGTACTGCGGCAGCACGCTGCCGACAGCGGGCGGGTTGAAGCAGTTGGGTGCGCGGATCTTCGGATTCCAGAAATTGTCATCATCGTCGAAACCGGCGGTCCAGGAACGCTCGACGAAACACACGAAACCATTCGTTCCCCTGACCGCGGTTTGATAGCCGTGCCTACCGAGCACGAGCACTTCGGCATTCCCGGATATCGACGCCGGCGCTGCGCTGCGCGCCAGCGCGATCTCAGCCTGCGCATCGGCGCTCAGGTATTGCTCGAGAGGCGCCATCGCCGGGTACGGCGTGGGCTTATTCTCCTGGGCGTCAGCCAGCCCAGGCAAAGCGAGCAGCAAAAGAACCCATAGGGGTCGCAACCTTCTCATGTGGGCCTCCAGGCTCGAGCTCGAGCTATTCACCCGACGAACGAGGGTGCCCGAAATCGACGTGGCTGACGATCAGGCGCCGATCTGCGGCCTTAATTGAGGATGTCTGCTGCCAACGGGGCCGTCGAAGGTCCAGGTGACCGTACGGGCCCGCACGGCGCCGAGGCGAGCGCTGCCGCGCAGGTGCGGAACCCGCCAGAACAGCTGACTGCCGCGGCGCACGAGATGTCCGCGGACATGATGCAGGCGCGGGCCGCGCCTGGCGCCCGGAGAATCCGGGCGGTCGCCCGGCGCGTATCCCGCCACGATGGGGGCGTGAACCTTGATGTAATCGAGCAACGGGGCCCTGCCGCGCTTTCGACGTGCCCGGTTCAGCTGCTCGAGCGTCTGCACCTCTCGTGGCAGGCTGGCGCGGGAACCCAGCAGCAGCAGGAACGCAAGCAGCAGGGGCAGGTCCAGCGCAACGGTGCCCAACACGTGATGCATGAGCGCCTGACTCTCCGTGGGGGTCAGGATAGCGGCCCGGTAGTACTCGGCCCATGTGCGCTCGTAGCGGAAGCGCACACACCTGCCCAGGATGTCCTGCCTCTGGCGCATTGCGTCGTAGACACGAAATCCGCTCCCCGCGTGGCCGTCGGGTGCCGCGGGTTCTTCGCCTTCCGGCGTGTCGAAGTCAAAGTACGCCTCCATGCTGCTCGCGAGCACCTCCTGCTCCCCGAAGGTCCAGAACGTGCGTACGGCTCCGCGGCGCCCGTCCGCTGATGCCTGGATGAATGCCCCGCGGCGCCCGAGAGACTGTGAGGCGTCCGTCGGGAGCCCATACTGCTGCAGGGCGCTCTCCCAGGGAGCGTTGCACCACTCTACCCACAAGCGCTCGGCCGGCACGTGCAGCAGGTCGGCACAGGCCAGCTCGCGCGCGCCCCTCGAGTAGGCCAGCTCGGCGCATAGCCTCGTAAGATCGTCGCTGAGCACGAAGCGCTGCGGGCAGCCGACGACCCGGGCGGCGCAATCTGCGGCGCCGCTCAAGGCGATCTCACCACGGGTCGCGGGATCGCGAACCTTGAGGACCGTGCGATATTGCGCTATTCGGTCAGCCAGGTTCATATCGACAATCGGCTAGAAGGGCCGCGCATTGCCGATCAGGAACTGCATCATCCGGTCCACGACCCTCTGCCGCGGCGTGCGTTCCTGCGGCGGAAAGTATCTTTCCAGGACGCTCTCGATCGCTCCCCAGTCAGGGCGCACAAAGTAGGCGTGTCGAACGACGCTGCAGGCCAGGCGAGACAGTTCCGGTCCGAGCAACTCGCCGTGAATGGTTGATCCGGTCGCCTCCTCGAGCGCCACCGAGGTGACGAAGGGGACAATGCAGGCGGCCTTCAGCGTGCCCTTATCCACGAGCTCGCGCAGTGTCAGGTCGACCGGTTCCGCGGGTCCTGCAGCGAGTGCGCTCTCGAGCAATCCGGCCACGCGGTCGAGTGATCGACGTGCAACGAAATACGAGCTGGTGCACGCCAGACGCTTGCCGTGCAGGTTGAAGATACTCGCGCCGGTGAGCGATTCGCGGCCACTGTCCGGATCTACGCAGATATGTCTGCGTCGTGCCCATTCCAACGAGGCGATCTGCAGTGGATCCCAGGGGACGAAAACGTCCGTGAACAGGAGATCGAACTCATCGAGCACGCCCTCGTCGATGGCACCGCGCATCACGGGCAGGAACTCCGGTGACAGCAGCGCGTCGTCCTCCAGCACATGGAGATGCGCCGACCCGGAGCAGGCTTCCCGGACCAACCGCGCATGGGAGGCGAAACATCCGTGTTCGCGGCGCGAGATCGCTCCGGGAGCGCCGCTCATGCGCATGCCGTCGACTGCGGCAAAGCGGGCGTAGGCATGTGCGAGGCCGAGCGCGTGCAGCTGCTGCTCGAGTCGCGCGCGGCGCTGGGTGCTCGCGTCCAGATTGATGTAGCGACCGGAGAACGGGGCTTGCAGGCAAGCCCCGGTTTCCGGCGCGTCCGGCAGGGTACGGCTCCGTTCCTTGAGTAGAGTCGACACCGGCGCTCGCTGACGGGCTCGAGTTGACGGCTAGAACTGCGCCGAGATGTGCGCGAACAGATAGCGGCCGAGCGAGTCGTAGACGCCCGGGAAAGTGTTGCCGTTGCAGTTCGCACCGGCGTTGTCCCCGCCACTGCCGGTCGTGCAGTCGCCCCCCTCCGCGAGCGGTGGGTCCTTGTCCATGATGTTGTTGACGCCGAGCTCGAGTCTCACGTTCTTGTAGAGGTTGAAGGTCGTGGTCAGGTCGAAGTAGTTGTAGGCCGAGATGTGCGAGAGCGGCAGGAACGGCGATCCCTGGAGGAAGGGGCTCGGGCTCAGCTGCTCGGATCTGTCCGAACCGAAGTACCGCCAGCGCAGGTTGATGTCGAGTCCGTCCCACGGGGTCGACCAGGTGATGTTCATCACGTGACGCCAGGTCGGGTTGCCGCCGCCGCAGGTGGCACCGAAGAACCCCGTGCAGTCGTAGGAGCCGAGCACGCCGCCCGGTACCGGGGTCGTCACCAGGTCCTTCAGGTACGTGCCTTCGAGCCCGATCAGCACCGAGCCGAGCGAGGACAGGGGCACGCGATAGCTGCCCTTGACGTCCACGCCCTGGGTCTCGAGCTCACCCTCGTTCACCTCGGTGTCGGTCACGTAGCCGAGGGTCGAGAGCCACAGCGAGCCGTTGTTGGGGTCACGGTGCACGTCGTCGCACAACGCACCCGTGGCCAGACATTCGAGCAGGATGGTGTTGCCGCCGAGATTGGCGATCACGTTCTTGATGTCGATATGAAAGTAGTCGAATGACAGCTGCAGGTTCGGCACGACCCGGGGCGTCAGCACGAGGCCGAACGTGTAGGTATTGGCGATCTCGGGCACCAGATTCGGATTGCCGCCGGCCAGGCCGTTGTACTGGTTGGCCGGGTTCGGGCTGATGTGGCCGAATTCGGCCTGTGACACCCCGGAACGCTCGCACTGCGCGAGTGTCGTACCGTTGGTGAGCACGGTGGTCGAACCCGCAGCCAGCCCAGCCGCGCACGGATCGACCGAGCCGTCCAGGGCCACGGTCGTCGGGGTGTACAGCTCGCCGATGTTGGGCGCGCGCACCGCACGGTTGAAGCTGCCGCGCACGCGGGCGTCCTGCGTCGGCGCCCACTCGAGCCCGATCTTGTACGTGTTGGTGCTGAACCCCTCGCTGTACTTCGAGTATCGATACCCGCTCTCGATCGACAGGTCTTCCGCGAACGGCTGGTGTTGTGCAAGCGGCAGGCGCACCTCGGTGAAGAGCTCGCTCACCGTGAACGCGCCTTGAACCGCTGCCGTCGCACCGCCGCCACCCGCGGCGAGACCCTGCTGCGAGACGTAGTCCGGCGCGTAGACAGTGCTGTCCTCGCGCCACTCGGCACCGATGTTCAGCTGCAGGCCGTCGTCGGCCATCGGGCTCTTCAAGCCGTACTTGCCGAGATCGCCCGTGATCGATCCGGTGGTGTCGTACTCGCTGACCGTCGCCTGCGCCTGTACCGGGATCGAGAGGTAGGCGAGAGCCTCCGGCGTGACGCCGCCGGATTTCCAGATGTTGTACGGCACGCAAGCCGAGTTCGGCGAGAACGCTGTTCCCGGCGTGACCAGCGGGCCGACGCCGAGCGGGTTGTTCGGACCGCCGCACACGGGGCCGGTCGCGCTCGGCAACACGTTCAGCGCCTGCTGGATGTTCGCATTGGCCAGGTAGTTGACGTTCTGTACCTGCGTGTCCACCGTGCTGTGCAGGGCGGAGACGTCGAAGGTCCACTCGTCGTTGATGCTGCCCTTGATGCCGGCCACTTCGCGCGCCGAATCGGTGATGAAGTCCTCAATGCGGTTGCCTCCCTCGACGTTGCGCCGCAGGACGTAGAGGTTGAGGCCCGGGTAGTTCACCCCGTTGAAATTCTCGGTCGGATTGCCCTGCAGCGCCTGGTTCGCCCCGCTGCAGACCGCCGCCTTCTCGGACGTGTTCAGCAGCGGATCGGCGCACGCGATGAACGCCGGCTGCCCGAAGGAGCCGCTCGGCGCGACCTGCGCAGTGCTCGTGTTCCGCATGAACATGAATTGGCTGTAGAACGTCACGTGCGAGTTGACGTCGTAGTTGAGGAACGTGCCCGCCGTCCAGCGCTCGTTCGGCGTCTGGTAGTAGTTCAGCGGCCCGTAGTTGTAGAGGTCGCTGGCAGTGAAGGGGCGGAACACGTTGTTCGTCCCGTCGACGGTGTTGTCGAGGAACTTCACGCCCTTGGCGGAGTAGCCGAGGAACTCACCGCCCGCGCCGTTCTTGGCGGACGTGCCCGAGCCGCCGCAGGTGAGAGTCGAGGCGGTGGCCGCGGTGAGTGAGCAGGCGCTGTAGTCGTACTTGCTCTGCAGCGCTGCGCCCTGGTTGTCGTAGGTGATGTAGCTGGTAACGTTGCCCTTGTTGTCGTTGAAGTTCGAGCCCGCGATGATCGAGGCGCTCTTGCCGAAGGCGGTGTCGACGGTGCTGGACGGCAGCGGAAAGCCCGAGTCACTCACAATCTGCTGCACGCCGTCGGGATTGTTCTGGTTGTGCTCGTTGAAGTGATAACCGGCGTCGACCTCGATGCCTTCGAAATGTGTCTTGAGGATGAAGTTCACGACACCGGCTACCGCGTCCGCGCCGTACACGGAAGAAGCGCCGCCGGTGAGGATGTCGACGCGCTCGATGAGGGCGGTCGGGATCTGGTTGATGTCCGAGTAGTTGCGGCCACCCACTCCCGAGCCGGGACCTAAGCGCAGGCCGTTAACGAGGGTGAGCGTGCGCTGGTTGCCGAGGCCGCGCAGGTCGACCGTCGCGGTGCCGTCGGCACCGTTGGAGGTGGTCGAGTTCATGCCGGCGAAGACCATCGGCAGGTTGTTGAGAATGTCCTCAACGCGCGTCAGACCCGTGGTCTGCACGTCGACCGCCGAGATCGTCGTGATCGGGCTGATCGAGGTCGCGTTCGGGTTCAACAGGCGTGATCCGGTGACCACCACCTCCTGCAGCGGAGCGGCGGCAGGCTGGTTCTCTTGCGCCTGCGCCTGTGCCGTTGCTTCCTGGCCATGAACCGTGGAGACCCCGGCTGCGGCCGTCACGGCCGCGAGCGCGAAGCGCACCGCCTGTTGCAAGCTGCGTCTGTTCGCCATCGATGCATCCCCCTGCGTTGTAGCTTCGCCACACGACCCGCGGTCAGCTCCGAAGTCCCGGCAGACCGACGTTCGCGAACTGCATCACCTGCATAAAAGGATAAGGACAACGCATCGGGGTGTGGCGGGAATGTGACCGTGACATTCCCAGCTGTGACGAGCGTTAGTCATCGTCACAACGAACCTCATTGCTGGTGGGAAATTGAGAGTTACGGTGACCACCAGATAACGGCGCATGACCCTCGCGACACCGCACGACGGACGCACAAAACGGCGACGCGCGCTGCACACGGGTGTGCTGCGTGTCATTCGAACAACGGACGAAAACAGGTGCGCTGCGGCAGCGCTGCTGCCGCAAGGTCTTTGCTGTTGGACCGTGCGAGGTCCTATCTACACCGGAGACAGTCTCCGGTGAGAGCCGTCACCTGAACTCGGTCAGAAGGGAGCCGCAAAATCTGTTCGAACGCTCAGCCATCCCCGTGCAGTTGCGCCGCAGTCTGCGGGACAACTCGTTCGGTGGATCTCGAGGATCGAGGCGACACTTTTGTCAGCGGCAACACCTGAAGTATGTCCTTCCGGTAGCGTGCGCCGGATCGCATGCAGCCCCCGGAAGTCAGGGTAAACGCAAAGACACCCTGGCCGACGCGCTCGACGTAAAGCACAGCCGCGATGTTGATCAAGACCGAGCGCGCTATGCGGAAAAAACCGCTGCCCGCCAGGGTGATCGACAGGCGTTTGATCGTATCGCGCTTGATGTACTCGTTGCCGGCCACGCCGAGCTTCACGTAGTTCCCATGTGCCTCGACATAGTCTATTTTTTCCGGCTTGAGCAGGTAGAGCCGGCGACCGCGCTCGGCGACAAGCAGATTCCGTTTCACGTCACCGAGAACGTCTGCCTCATTCCGGGAAGCATCGCGGTCCAGATCGAGAGGCCATGAGGCGACCTGCGCCTGAGACTGCACCTGACGCGGCCTCGGGCGCCGCCCCTTGCCAAAGGTCGGAGCTGCCCTGGCTGCACGAGACTGACCGGCCTCAGATACAGCGGTCGTGGTCCTCAGACTCGTCAAAGTGCGTGCGGTACGCATTCGTCAGGTTAGTAAAAAGGAAGGGGCGACTAACGCCGCTTACTTCTGCACCTTGTTCGCCGCGGACGGATAGCCGGACCCGCCGAAATAACATTCGATGGCCTCGATCTTTTTGTCTTTCAGTTGGAGATACTCCACGTTCCTGAAGGATTTGCCGTTCTTAGTCCGGCACACATATCTGACAAACGCCTGGTCGCCAATTACGAAAACGCGTTCCAGATCGTGCCCTGCGATGAGTGCATGCTGTGTGTCCCAGCAGCCGGTCTTGAAGGCGCTCTTGCTGATGCGGGCGTCAACCGGGCTCGTAAAAGTGAAGTCATCCGTCAGCAGCATGTCGACCGGGCGCCAGTCATTTTGCTGCGACCACAACGCATAGTATTTCCGGATGATCTCTTCGTTTCGCTGATTCAGTCCTGTGCCTGCCTCGGCACTGGAAAGTGCCGGGAGTCCCGCCGATGCCGCCAGCGCGCAGGCTCCTGCTTCGAGCAGCGTCCGGCGCGAAATTGAGCTCATGACGATTTCTCTCCCAACACTACAAGTGAGCGATGTCCGGCACAGTCAGTTCTTCCGTCTAGCTCTGGTCCTCGGACGACGGAACAGCAATTCGATGTAGCGACGCAGGTGTTCGATGCTCGCTTCCGCGACCGCGGCGCTGCCCTTTGCCTTCGCCAGGATGAACGCGCCCTGTAGAACAGCCAGCATATGCAGCGCGAGGCTCTCGGCCGTCCATCGCGCGCGGATGCGATAGCGCTTCATCGCCGCGGCTATGTCAGATTCGAGTCTGGCGGCATGACTGTCGAAACCCGCATCGCACGCACGTCGAATGTCAGGGTGAGTCCCGTACACCTCCTGGATCATCGTGCCGTGCAGGCAGGTGAACTCCGCAACTTCGCCGCGCAGCAGTACCTTGCGAAAGTCGACATAGCCGAGGACGCGGTCGAGCGGATCGTCGAATCCGTGGTAGGAAGCGCCAGCGAAAAGCGTGTCGCTCATGTCCGAGAAATAGCCCGCGGCCGCGACGGCCAGTGAATCCTTGGTCGCGAAGTGGTGGAAGAACGCACCCTTGGTTACGCCGGCCGTGGCACACAGCTCGTCGACCGACGTCGCCGCATAGCCTCGCTGGCGGATGACCGATACGGCGGCATCGAGAAGCTTCCTGCGTGCGCCGCCCGACGGTGACGGCTCGCCGGGGGATGGATTCATTGCGTAACCGTACCAACCGGTTGGTATGGAGTCAAGGTCGGCGGCGGGTAACCTCTGAATTAAGGAGTAACGTCGTGAGATTCGACGGCCCTGGGGCTTTTGCCTTTGCCTCCGGGGTCCATTAGAATCCCCCGCCCCCGCTTGGCTGCCCGACGCGCACGTCCTGCGGAGCCGGGGCAGATTTCCTTTCCAGTCAGTGGCTTGAGGTTTCGATGCCGAGCGTTCGAGTGCGTGAGAACGAGTATTTCGATGCCGCCCTGCGGCGCTTCAAGCGCGCCTGCGAGAAGGCCGGCATTCTCACCGAGCTGCGCCGGCGCGAGTTCTACGAGAAGCCGACGCAGGAGCGCAAGCGAAAGAAGGCCGCCGCGATCAAGCGCCACATGAAGCGCGTGTCGCGGGACGGCATGCGCAGCTCCCGCTGACCTCCCGCCGCTCGGCCACGGCGCATGGCGCTCAGGGATCGCATCACCGAGGACATGAAGAGTGCGATGCGGGCCGGTGACAAGGACCGACTCGGAACCATCCGGCTGATCCTCGCCGCCATCAAACAGCGCGAGGTCGACGAGCGCATCATGCTCGACGACGGTCAGGTGCTCGCGGTCCTCGAGAAAATGATCAAGCAGCGCCGCGAGGCCATCGCTCTTTTCCAGAGCGGCGGGCGCGCCGACCTGGTCGCGAAGGAGACCGCCGAAATCGGCGTGGTGCAGGGCTATCTGCCGGCGCAGCTCGGCGAGGCGGAGCTCGAAGCCCTCATCAACGAGAGCATCGCCGCGACCGGCGCCACCTCCATCAAGGACATGGGCAAGGTCATGGCCGCGGTCAAACCGAAGGCGCAGGGGCGCGCCGACCTGGGCGCGGTCAGCGCGCGGATCAAGCAGAAGCTCGGCTGACAAGCACGCGGTGCGGCCGGCTTGGGACGCATTCCCCAGAGTTTCATCGACGAGCTGATCGCCCGCGCCGATATCGTCGAGGTGATCGGCGCGCGCGTACCGCTGAAGAAATCCGGGCGCGAGTACAAGGCGTGCTGCCCGTTCCACGCCGAGAAAACCCCGTCCTTCTGGGTGAGCCCCGACAAACAGTTCTACCACTGCTTCGGCTGCGGCAAGCACGGCACGGTGCTCGGCTTCCTCATGGACCATGATCACATGAGCTTCCCGGAGGCCGTCGAAGAGCTCGCCTCGCGCCTGGGTCTCGAAGTGCCGCGCGAAGGCGGCGCCGAAGCCGGCGCGGTCCGCGCCGATGAGCCGCTGTATGCGCTCATGGCACAAGTGGCGCGTCACTACGGGCAGCTCCTCGAGCGGGAGCCGCGGGCGCGAGACTACCTCGTGCGTCGGGGACTCACGCCCGAGACGATCGCGCGCTTTGGCTTAGGGTATGCGCCCAACTCCTGGAACGACGTGCTGCGGCGCTGCGGCGAGACCGACGTCGACCGCAGGCGTCTCGCCGACGCCGGGCTGATCGTCGAGCGCGAGCGAGGCCAGGGACAAACCGCCGAACGCTACTACGATCGCTTCCGCGACCGCATCATGTTCCCGATCCGCGATAGCCGCGGGCGCGTCATCGCTTTCGGCGGCCGCGTCATCGACGCGGGCGAGCCCAAGTACCTGAATTCTCCCGAGACGGTGTTGTTTCACAAGGGGCGCGAGCTCTACGGTCTGTACGAAGTGCGCCGCGCACGTTCCAACCTGAAGAGCCTGCTGATCGTCGAAGGCTACATGGACACGGTGCGGCTGCATCAGGCGGGCATCGATTACGCAGTGGCAACTCTCGGCACGGCCACCACGCCCGAACATTTCCGCCGCATCTTCCGGCTGGTTGCTGCGGTGGTGTTCGCCTTCGACGGCGATCGTGCGGGACGCGCGGCCGCGTGGCGCGCGCTGCAACAGGCGCTGCCGGAAGCGCGCGACGGACGCGAGATCCGCTTTCTATTCCTGCCCGAAGGACACGATCCGGACACTCTGGTGGGCGAAGAGGGACGCGCGGCGTTCGAAGCGCGCCTCGAGGGCGCACTGCCGCTGTCGGAGTACCTGGTGCGCGAGCTCTCCGAGCAAAGCGATCTGTCGCACGCCGACGGTCGTGCACGCTTTGCAGCCGCTGCGCGACCACTCCTGGCAAAAGTCCCAGAGGGGGTATACCGCGAGCTGCTTCTCGAGCGGCTGGCGGCGGTGGTGGGGCTTGCCCCCCGGCGCCTCGAGGAGCTGTGGGCGGCCGAGCACGGCGCACCGCCGGCGGCCGCGCGCGAGGTTGCGGCGGCGCGCGCACGCGCCGGTGCCCGCGCGCGGGGTGACGCCGGGCGCGGGAGCCTCGTGCGTCAGGCAATCGTGCGGCTGGTGCACTTTCCGGCCATCGCGGCCGAAGTGAGCCCGGTGGAGCGCGCCGGCCTCGATGAGACCGATGAGCCTGGGGTCGATCTGCTCAGGAAGCTGCTCGACGAGCTGCGCGAGCGTCCCGCGCAGCTTGCCGCGCAGGTCGTGCAGCGCTGGGCCGGCCGGGAAGGCGAGGAGTCGCTGCAGAAACTCCTCGCGCGCGAGACAGTCATTACAGATGCCGGGGCCGCGGCCGGGGAGCTGCGTGCGGCCCTGGTGAAGCTCGCTGACCAGGCGGCGGGACGTCGGCTGGAGGCCCTGGAGGCCAAGAGCCGGTCGGGTAGTCTTTCAACAGATGAAATCAATGAATTTCAAAGACTTATGACAAAACTGGCCCGCAAGGAGGCGCGGGAGCTTGAGTAAAGATTTGGTATTTTCAGGTTTGTCAAATAAAATCGCGCGCTTTGCCTTTGAGCCTCTTGTGTCGCCCGATTTGGGCCAGCACATAGGGGACAGCCACCCCATACCTCTCCCGGACACATGACACGCAAGCACAAGCCCCAGACTGTACACAAGAAGCGTCCCGCCGCTGCTGCGACCCGCCCCGCGAAAGCGAGCGGCGACAGGGTGTCCGCCGCGGCCGGCCAGCGCGAACGGGAGCGGGCGCGCGCGGTTGCGGCCGCACGTAACACCGGCCTGCGCCTCGGGATGCCCGCGCGCGGAGCCGCGACTGCCAGAAAGCCCCCGGCCGGGCGCGCGGCCCCCGCCGCTGCCAAGGTCAATGACCATGCCCGCCCGACGGAGGCGCGCGCGTCCGCAAAGTCGGGCGACAAGCGCACGCTCGGCCTCGAGCGCCGCGTCCCCGTCATGCCGGAGGACCGGCAATCGCAGCTGAAGCTGCTGATCGCGCGCGGCAAGGAGCAGGGCTATCTCACGTACGCCCAGGTGAACGATCACCTCCCCTCCGAGATCGTAGATCCGGAGCAGATCGAGGACATCGTCAACACCATCAACGATATGGGCATCCCGGTGTACGAGAAGGCACCGGACTCCGAATCCCTGCTCGCAACCGAGCCGTCGGCTCCCGCGGACGAGGAAGCGATCGAGGAGGCGGCCGCCGCGCTCGCGGCGCTCGATGCCGAGCTCGGCCGCACCACCGACCCGGTGCGCATGTACATGCGCGAGATGGGCACGGTGGAGCTGCTGACGCGCGAGGGCGAGATCCGTATCGCCAAGCGCATCGAGGAAGGACTGGAGGCGGTGCGCAGAGCACTGGCGCTCTACCCCGCCACCTATGATTTCCTTCTCAAGGCCTACGAGCCGGTGAAGACCGGCCAGGCGCGGCTCGGGGACGTGATCGTCGGCTTCATTGACCCGAACGCGCCGGACGTGATCGCGCAGCCGCAGAACCCCACCAAGGTGGAGATCGTCGCCGCCGACGAAAAGGCGGATGGCGACGAGGAAGGCGACGAGGAAGGCGACGCGGAGGAGGAAGTCGTCGACACCGGCCCCGATCCGGCCGAGGCCGCCGCGCGCTTCGCCTCGATCGCGAAGCTCTTCAACCACGTGCTCGGCTCGATCGCCAAGCTCGGTGCGAAGGATCCCAAGACGCTGCGCCAGAGGAAGCGCCTCGCCGACGAGTTCATGGAGCTGCGGCTGTCGCCGCGCATGTTCGACGCGCTGATCCTCAACCTGCGCACGCACGTGTCCGAAGTACGCCAGCTCGAGAAGGAGATCATGGTCATCGCGGTGCGCGATGCCGGCATGCCGCGCAAGGACTTCATCGCCTCGTTCCCGAAGAACGAGACCAATCCGCGCTGGCTGACGCGACACGTCAAGGGCGGCAAGAAGTACTCTGCGCCGCTCGCGAAGTTCCGCGACGAGGTCGAGCGCCGCCAGAAGAAGCTCGAGCACCTCGAAGTCCTGTTCCACCTCTCGATCAACGACATCAAGGAAGTCAATCGCGAGGTGTCGATCGGCGAGGCGAAGGCGCGGCGCGCCAAGAAGGAGATGGTCGAGGCCAATCTGCGCCTGGTGATCTCGATCGCCAAGAAGTACACCAACCGCGGCCTGCAGTTCCTCGACCTCATCCAGGAAGGCAACATCGGCCTGATGAAGGCGGTCGACAAGTTCGAGTATCGCCGCGGCTACAAGTTCAGCACCTACGCGACCTGGTGGATCCGCCAGGCCATCACGCGCTCGATCGCCGACCAGGCGCGCACCATCCGCATCCCGGTCCACATGATCGAGACCATCAACAAACTGAACCGCATCTCACGGCAGATGCTGCAGGAGATGGGCCGCGAGCCGACGCCCGAGGAACTGGCGGTGCGCATGGAGATGCCCGAGGACAAGGTTCGCAAGGTGCTGAAGATCGCCAAGGAGCCGATCTCGATGGAGACTCCGATCGGCGACGACGAGGACTCGCACCTCGGGGATTTCATCGAGGACACATCGGTGGCCTCGCCGATCGATCAGGCGACCATGGAGTCGCTGCGCGAAACCACTCACTCGGTGCTGGCGCAGCTCACCCCGCGCGAGGCCAAGGTGCTGCGCATGCGCTTCGGCATCGACATGAACACCGATCACACCCTCGAGGAGGTCGGTAAGCAGTTCGACGTCACGCGCGAGCGCATCCGCCAGATCGAGGCCAAAGCGCTTAGGAAGCTCCGCCACCCGAGCCGCAGCGAGCAGCTGCGCAGCTTCCTGATGGATGATTGAGCGAACGCGGCCGCGGGCCGTTTCCGCCAATTAACTAGATACCGGCTTTGACCAGTGCGTCGTTGAGCTCTCGCATCGTCTCCGCCAGCTGCGGATGACTTGCCTCGAACTTCGCCGCCAGCGACTCCAGCCGCGGCGCCTGGGCAGCCGCGGTGCCTGAGCCGAGCGCGATCTCAATGTCGCGGATTACGGCGGCGAACAGCTTGTGCGACTCGCGGTCGAGGGCAGCAGCGCTCAGCCGCTCGCGCACCCGCGACAGCCGCTCGCGCAGACTCTCCTCAGTCACGGCGCACCGTGGGCGCCTGCGCCTCAGCCGGGTCCGCCGAACCCGCTGCCGGAGGGGCCTGGAGCCGAGGTGGCGGCTGAGGGCGCGACGCCGAGCAGCTCCTTCCAGCTGTGCTCCTGTCCCAGCCGTTTACCCTTCTCCGTGAGCTTCAGTCCCTCCGGCGAGAGCGTGACCATGTAGGGCTTGCCATCCACGTCGATCTCGCGCTTGAGTTGTTTGTTGAGTTTGGTAGCCATTGCGTCCTCTCACGTGCAAACCCTGCACGCTGCAGATGGTAACAGCGCAAACCGCCGGCGGTCACCGGCGACGTCCGCATCCCGGCCCGGGTATAGTCTATCCGGCCCGGGCCTCGGACTTGAGTGCCTCGATGACGGTGGGGCGTGCCGCGACACGCTCGTGGAAACGCTTCAGCTGCGGCCAGCGGGCTACGTCCATGTCGACATGTGTGCCCCAGCCGAGCACCACCCACAGGTAGGCGTCGGCGACGGTGAACTGCTCGCCCAAAAGAAAGGACCTGGAGCCCCACGAACGCTCCAGCCAGTCGAGTCGACCGGTCAGAGTCTTGCGTGCGTAGTCCTTGGCGGCCTCGGGGGCGTCCTGGCGAAACAGCGGCGTGTAGCCCGCCTTGTGCAACTCGGAATTGATGAAGCTCAGCCATTCCTCCAGGCGGTAGCGCTCTATCGTGCCCGCCGCTGGCGCGAGCTTCGCGGCCGGATTTCGGTCGGCGATGTATTGCAGCACGGCGAGGTTCTCGGTGAGGACCTCGCCGTTGTCGAGAGTGAGCGCGGGCACGTAGCCCTTGGAGTTGACCTCGTTGTAGTCGAGGCCGTCCGCGGCGCGCCGGGTTTTGCGGTCGACTTTGACAAGCTCGAACCTGAGTCCGGCCTCACGGAGCGCGATGTTGCACGCCAGCGCGCATGCGCCGGGCATGTAGTAGAGCTTCATGTTCTCTCCTTGGCATTTGCGCCGCAGGAGAGTCATGCTAGCGACATCGACAGCGATGGCAAGAGGGAGCCTGCCATGAAGTCGCTCGTGATCACGATGGCGCTCGTCACCGCGGCCGTCGCCCTTGCGGCCTGCCCGGACAGCCGGCCGATTCCAAGCCCACGCTCTGCGCCGGCGCACAACGCCACCTTCCGGCTGGTGAGTGCGCAGCAGGCTGTTACAATCGCGCGCGGTTGGGCCTGTAGCACAGCGGTTAGTGCAGGGGACTCATCGATAAGGTGCCTTCGCGCGGAAACGCGCGGAGTGGACGGGATGAATTCAGGGAAACCTTCGGGAGGGCATCCCATGGCAACCCTGAGCCGAGCCGCCGGTACACCGGCGGAAGGTGCAGAGACTACCTGAGGGCTCGAGTGCCCTTAATGACAGGCTGACGAGCATCCCGCACCCACACGCACGGTGCGCCGATCCAGGGCGCGTGCGCGGGTGAAGAGATAGTCCACTCCCGGCGGAAACGCCGGGGCGAAGTGAATCCCTTGGTCGTAGGTTCGAATCCTACCGGGCCCAATCCTGTGTCGTTGCGCGCGGACGGGTCCCGCCGTCAGCCGCGGCGCATGCTGCGGCACTCCTCGACCAGCGTCCGCATGGCGCGCGCCGGCGCATCATCGAGGGCGGCCAGTCCCGCGATCACGCCCTGCACGTCGGCGTCGCTGCGGTTCTGACTTGCCTTCCACTTGCCGGTCAGCTCGCGCAGCTGAATATCGAATCCGACGATGGCGCCCAGCATCTTGCTCAGGTACTCGGGGGGAGCGTCCGACACGTGCCAGGGTTCGGCAAAGCGGCTCTCGTGACGGCTGGTGAGCGCCTCGAGGAGCTGCCGCAGCCACGCCTCATCGTGATGCCAGCTGAGCGCACCGCGAGCGTGTACCACGGCGTAATTCCAGGTGGGCACCACCTGGCCATGCTCGCGCTTCGAGGGATACCAGCGCGGCGAGATGTAATGCTCCGGTCCGTGGAAGACGGCAAGCACCTCGCTGCCGTCCGCGAGCTGCTGCCACAGCGGGTTGGCGCGCGCGATGTGGCCGTGCAGCGCCGCGCGCTCCCCGCTCGCATCGAGCAGCAGCGGAATGTGATTCGCAACCAGCCCGTCCGCGGTCGCCGCCACCAGCGTCGCGAGCGGGTGCGCGCCTATCAGAGCGTGCAGGACCGGAAGGCTCGTTTCCTTGAAGTCAGCGGGCAGGTACATGGCAACCCCGGGGCGCGCGCCCTCAGTGCGGTTCGGGCATCCAGTGCGTATCGCGCTGCATCTCGCCGGCGAGAGCGCTGAGGTCCCCACCCCCGCGGGTGAGCAGCGCGATGCTGCCGCGCTGAGCGGGCACGATGATGCCGGTCATACCCGCTTCGCTGAAGGCTTCGCGGCGCATCACCGACTCGTGTCGCAGCAGCATCACTGTGGCCGGCCCGCGGGCGGTCTGCAGCACCAGGTGCGGCACATAGTGGCCACGGAACCAGCAGCTCTGCGCATAGACGATGCGCCCGGAGGTGAGATCGAGCCGGACGCCGGATCTGTCCAGCACCTGTTGGATACCCGCGGCGCTCAGCTGCTCGGTGGCCAGCCAGCTCTGCGGCTCGCCCTCGACGTGCACCACCACCTGGTGTGCCAGCGTCTGGCCCGGAACCAACAACCACACGGCGAGTGCCGCGCAGGTAACGAGCACGACGCTCGCGGCCAGCGCCCAGCCGCGCCAGACCGGCGGCCGCCGCCGGCTGAGGAAGCGGCTCATGTCCGGCGGTGCCTGCAGGGCACGGCGCAGATCAGCCTCGAAGCTGCGAATCTCGCGCTGCAGCGCGCCGCACTGCTCGCATCCCTCGAGGTGCGCGGCGAGCTCGCCCGGCACGTCAGCGGGAGTGGCCCCGATCAGCAGTCGGGCATCTTCGCAGATCACGCCGGCTCCTCGCTCGTGGCGGCGGCCCCGGGCATTGGCGCTGTGCCGCAGATGACCCGCAGTTTGTTGCGGGCGCGGAACAGGCGGGTCAGCACCGCGGTCGGCGACAGCTTGAGCTCCCGCGCGATCTCCTCCGTGGAGAAGCCGCCAAGGACCTGCAGCACCAGCGGCTCGCGGTACTCGAGCGGCAGCTTCATGATAGCGTACCGCAGCGTGAGGAGCCCGTCGTCGGGTTCCACGGACAGGGCTTTGTCGGGTGTCTCAAGAGCATCATCGAGGGCGACCAGCTCCAGGCGCTTGCGTTCGTAGAGCCGCGCGTGCTCGCGCCTGACGATGGTCAGCAGCCAGGCGCGCGCAGCCGCCGGGTCCTTCAGGGCATCCCGCGACCGCCACGCCCGCAGCAGCGCCTCCTGCACGATGTCTTCGGCGATCGACCGGTCGCGTGCCAGCCACTGGGCGAAGCGCAGCAGGTCCGGGCGCAGCGGCTCGAACAGCTCGGTCATGGCGGAGCGCGCATCCGGTCCGCGGAGCCGCTCACTGATGGAGGAGACCGGGGATGGCGACGGAGAATTGCGCATGGCGGGTCCGCGGCGATTATACGCACGGGGCCTGCGCCCGCCGGGCAATAAGGCGGCCAGCTGCCCGGTCTGCTCGCTCGACTGCCCACGTCCACAATTAGCAGGAGTTCTCGTGAGATACGTCGTGCAATGGCTGATCGACTGGCCGCGGCGAGTCGCCGGTTACCTGGGCTGGCTCGCACCGCTCGTCGCCCGCATCACCGTGGGCTGGGTATTCCTGTGGAGCGGCTGGGGCAAGCTCAGCGACCTGCCGACCGTGGTCCAGAACTTCATCGGCTGGGGCATCCCCCTGCCCCACGTGCTGGCTCCCCTGGTGTCAGGAATCGAGTTCTTCGGGGGGCTGTTCCTGCTGATCGGACTGCTGACGCGCGTCTCGGCCGGCGCCCTCGGTATCACCATGATCGTGGCAATCCGCTCGGCCAAGTGGGCCGATGTCGACTCCCTCGAGACGCTGCTCGGCTTCGACGAGTTCGAGTACCTGGCACTGTTCCTGTGGCTCGCGATCGCGGGCCCCGGGCTGCTGTCGGTCGACCACTGGCTGCAGCGCTGGTTCCTCCGGTCAGGGAGGTCGCCCGGCCAAGTTCCGGGTGCGGAAAACGCGCCGACGTAAGAAAATAGCGGCGCGCCCGGTCTCCTCATCTGACCGGGTGGATGCCCGGTAATAACCATTCCACTTCATTGAGGACTATCCAAATGCGTAAGCAAACCTCCGGTGTGGCCCTCGCGACAGCGGCTGCCATACTCTTCGGCGCCGGCTTCATCGGCACGGCCGCGGCGGCCGATGAGCCGGCTGCGGCTCCGGCAACCATCCACTGTCACGGCGTGAACCAGTGCAAGGGACAGTCGGCCTGCAAGAGCGCCCACAACTCCTGCAAGGGACAGAACTCCTGCAAGGGCAAGGGCTTCCTCGAAATGACCCGCAGCGACTGCCAGGCCGCGCACACGAAGATGAAGGCTGACGCCGGCAAGTAGACCGATTCAAGGGATGTAAACCGATCGACTCGATCGGTCGTTGATGAAGAGGCGCGCCGGGACGCTCGGGCGCGCAAATCAGCCCGGTGCGGCGTCGGCGGCAGCCACCGCACCGGGCGTTCTTTTGCCTGCCGGCCCGATCAGCCCGGCGGCACGCCGTCGAAGAAGTCCACCACGCCGCTGTCGAGCGAGTACTCGGCGCCCACGACCAGCAAGCCGTCGCGCTCGATCGCCTGCTCGAGCACCTCCGAGCCGTGCCTCAGGTGATCGGCGGAGATGCGGATGTTGGCGCGTACGGCTCGGCTCACCAGAGTCTGCGGGTCGAGCGCCTCGGCGCGATCGAGCAGGCCCTCGACCGCCGGCCGGATACGGTTGACGATCGAGCGCAGGTTGCTCGACTGGTCCTGCGAGGGACGGCGCAGCTGCTCGAGCGTCGCGTGAATTGCGCCGCAGTTGGAATGCCCGAGTACCACAACGAGGCGCGTGCCGAAGGCCTCGGCCGCGAACTCCACACTGCCGATCTGCGACGGCGCGACGATATTGCCTGCGACGCGGATCACGAACAGGTCGCCGAGTCCCTGATCGAACACGATCTCGGCCGGCACGCGCGCGTCGGAGCAGCCGAGCACGATGGCGAGCGGGTCCTGGCCGCGGGGCAGCGCGCGGCGCCGCCCGGCGCCGCTGCCGCCCGATCGCAGGTCCTCGACGAAGCGCCGGTTGCCTTCGCGCAGCGTCTCGAGTGCGGTGAGTGCCGGAACCATTGGACCGAGTGTACCCGACCGCGGCGCGCCGTCAGCGGCGGCGTGGTACCCCGCGTGCCGGCTGCGCGGCGAGCGGATTCTCCGGCCAGTAGTGCCTGGGATAGCGGCCGCGCAACTGCCTGCGCACCTCGGCGTAGGCCCCGCGCCAGAAGCTCGCAAGGTCGCGCGTCACCTGCACCGGACGCTGCGCCGGCGAGAGCAACCGGAACGTAACCGGCACGTGGTTGGGTCCGAGCCTTGGGCTCGCCTCGAGCCCAAACACCTCCTGAAGGCGCACTGCGACCGCCGGGGCGTCATCCCCCTGATAATCGATGCGGATGCGCGAGCCGCTCGGCACCGTCAGGTGCGTCGGTGCCTCCCGCTCGAGCGCGCGCTGCTGCTCGAAGCTGAGCTGCGCGCCGAGTGCCCTTGGCAGTGGCACGCGCGCCAGCTGCTCGCGGCGTGTCACCCCGGCGAGCCAGGGCGCAAGCCACGTGTCGAGCGTGGCGGCGAGCGCCTCGTCGGTCAGATCGGGCCACGCGCCCCGGCTCTGCGATCCCGCGACTGCGGCGCCGCGCAGGAACGCGACGCGGGCCTGCAGATCACGGGCGTCCCGGTCCCAGGGGAGTGCCGCGATGCCGAGCTCGCCGACGCCGGCGAGCATCGCGTGCAGCACGGCCTGCGGCTCGGGCTCCGCGAGCGGCTGCTCCTCCAGCACCAGCTGATCGAAGAGGAGCGTGCGCCGCGCAGTCACCGCCTGCTCGCGTGCGCTCCAGGCCACTGCATCGACCTGCCGGATGCGCTCCGAGAAGTGCGCCGTCAACGCCGCGCGCTCGAGAGGCGCTGCCAGCAGGATGCGTGCATCCCGGTCGCGGTCGTCCACATCGACGGCCACGATGAATTCGCTCCGCGCGAGCGATTGCGGGGCGGCGAACGCCGCGCCGCGACCGTTGGCGAGCGTGAAGCGGCCCTCGCCGCCTGCGCGGCGGCGTCCGATCCGGTCGGGATAGGCGAATGCCAGCAGCGTGCCGGGATCTGCGGCGCTCTCCCGCGGTACGCGCTGCGGCGTTCCCCCGGAGAGCTGCCGCCCGAGATCCGCGGCGACGCGCCGTGCCTGCTCGAGTCCCCCGCGGTCGGCACGCCCGCGGGCGTGCGCCGCGCCGCGCTCCTCGAAGAGCTCGAGGCGCGTGCGCAGGTCCGCATCACGGGCGCCGCCCCCACCGCGCAGCAGGTCGCGCTCGGAGAGGAGCGCGGCGAGCCGGGCGGCGAGCGGCAGGGTGCCGAGATCGCAGGCTTTGAGCAGCATGTGCGCGAGCCGCGGATGCACCGGCAGTCGCGCCATCCCGCGGCCGCGAGCGGTGACCCGGCCGTCGCTGCCGAGTGCGCCGAGCCGCATGAGGAGCTCGCGCGCCTGCGCCAGCATCGCCGCAGGCGGCGCATCGAGCCACGCGAGCGACTCCGCATCCCGCACGCCCCACTCGGCGAGGTCCAGCGCGAGCGGCGCGAGGTCGGCTTCCGCAATCTCAGGCGGTGTGAACGGCGCGAGCGAGCCCTGTGCACCTTCGCTCCAGGCGCGATAGCACACCCCGGGGGTGAGGCGCCCGGCGCGGCCGCGGCGCTGCTCGGCCGACGCGCGCGAGATGCGCACGGTCTCGAGGCGCCCCATCCCGGTCGCCGGGTCGAAGCGCGCGCGGCGCGCCAGCCCCGAATCGACCACCACGCGCACCCCCGGCAGCGTGAGGCTCGTCTCGGCGATGTTGGTCGCGAGCACGATCTTGCGCGCGCCGGAGGCGGCCGGCGCCAGCGCGGCGTCCTGCTCGGCGGCCGTGAGGTCACCAAACAGCGGCAGTACTTGCGTGTCGGGCGCCAGAGGCTCTGCCCCGGACTCGAGCAGCGCCTGCACGCGGCGGATCTCGCGCACCCCCGGCAGGAACACCAGCACGTCGCCCGGCGCCTCGCGCAGTGCGCGCCGCGTGAGGCGCGCGACGAACTGCTCCGGCGCGTCTGCCCCGCCCGCGCGGCCGCTCACCGGAAGCAGCGGCGCGCCGCGGCCGGCGTAATACGTCTCGACCGGAAAACTCTGGCCCGCGACGCTCACGAGGGGTGCGCCTCCCAGGAGCCGGGCGACGGCCGCACCGTCGAGCGTCGCTGACATGACGAGGACCCTGAGAGCCGGCGCGAGCTGGGCGCGTGCATCGAGGCACAGCGCAAGACCCAGGTCCGCCTCGAGGCTGCGTTCGTGGTACTCGTCGAAGAGCACCGCCGCGACCCCCTCGAGCGCCGGGTCGTGCTGCAGCATGCGTGTCAGGACGCCCTGGGTAACGACCTCGAGGCGCGTGCCGTGAGAGACGCGCGTATCAAGCCGCATACGGTAGCCGACCGTGCCGCCGACCTCCTCACCGAGGGTCGCCGCCATGCGCCGCGCCACAGCGCGCGCGGCGATGCGCCGCGGCTCGAGCATGACGAACCGCTTGCCCGCCGCCCAGTCCTCGCCGAGCAGTGCGAGCGGCACGACCGTACTCTTGCCGGCGCCCGGAGGCGCCTCGAGCACGGCCGAGCCGCGCGCACCGAGCGCCGCGCGCAGTGCGGGTAGCGCCGCCTCGACCGGCAGTCCGGGGGTCACCAGATGCGGACGCGCTCCGCGGGCGGCAGATAGAGCTTGTCACCGGGCCTGACGTCGAAGGCCTGATACCAGGCGTCGATGTTGCGCACCACGCCGTTGACACGGAACTGCGGCGGACTGTGCGGATTGCTCATCACCAGGGTGCGCAGCTGCTCATCGCGCGTCAGCGTGCGCCACACCTGCGCCCAGGCCAGGAAGTAGCGCTGATCGCCCGTCAGGCCGTCGAGCACCCGGGCTTTGTGGCCCCTGAGCGAGCGGTGGTAGGCGACGTACGCGATCGACAGACCGCCGAGGTCGCCGATGTTCTCCCCGAGCGTGAGCCGCCCGTTGATGTTGAGTCCGGGCAGCACCGTGTAACCGTCGTACTGCGTGGCGAGGCTGTCGGTGCGCGCCTTGAAGGCCGCGGTGTCCTCGGGCAGCCACCAGGTGCGCAGTACCCCGCGCGCGTCCGACTTCGCGCCCTGATCGTCGAACCCGTGTCCCATCTCGTGGCCGATCACCCCGCCGATGCCGCCGTAGTTGACCGCCGCGTCGGCGTCCGGATCGAAGAACGGCGGCTGGAGGATCGCGGCGGGAAACACCACCTCGTTGAATGTCGGGTTGTAATAGGCGTTGATGGTCTGCGGCGTCATGCCCCATTCGCCGCGGTCGGTGGGCTCACCCATGCGCTTGGTCTGGCGGTTCCATTCGAACACCGCGGCACGCACCGAGTTGCCGAAGGCATCACCCTTGAGGACCTCGAAAGCGGAATAGTCACGCCACTTGTCGGGATAGCCGATCTTCGGGTGGAACGCCGCGAGCTTCTCCAGCGCCAGCCTCTTCGTCGCCGCCGTCATCCACGGCAGATTCTGGATATGCTCCTGGTAGG
This sequence comes from uncultured Gammaproteobacteria bacterium, assembly GCA_963844595.1. Lineage (GTDB taxonomy): Bacteria > Pseudomonadota > Gammaproteobacteria > Steroidobacterales > Steroidobacteraceae > 13-2-20CM-66-19. The sequence goes on along the minus strand of CAWJOW010000004.1, from coordinate 497,410 downwards.
AGGCGCGCAGGTTCTCGACCAGCTCGAGCATCTTGCGCTTGGACTCGGGCGGAAAATAACGCTGCACGTACAGCTGGCCGGCCGCCTCGCCCAGATCGCGATCGACGGCCGCCACGGCGCGCTTCCAGCGGTCGCGCTGCTGCTGCTGGCCGTTGAGGGTGCGTCCGTAGAAGTCGAAGACCTCATCGTCGAACGCCTTCGGCAGCACGTCGGCGACCCCTACCAGGTAGTGATACCTCAGGTAGGGGCGCCAGCGCTCGACCGGCACGCTCAGGAACAGCCGCTCGAGCCCTTGCACCGCATCGAGCTCGCGCACCACGAACTGCGGTTGGCCGGACAGCCCGTCGGCGGCCAGCAGATCAGTCCAGGCAAAACCGGGGGCGAGCTGGTCGAGCTCCGCGCGGCTCTTGAGGTTGTAGGTCAGATCACGCTCGCGCCGCTTGGCTGCCGGCCAGTGGAGCCGCGCGATCTGCGTCTCAAGCTCGACGATCGAGCGCGCCTCGTCGGCCGAGTCGCTATCGCCGGCGAGCTCGAGCAACCGTGCCACGTGCGCCTGGTACTTGGCGCGCAACCCGGCATACACGGGGTCGTCCTTGAGGTAGTAATCGCGGTCGGGCATGCCGAGTCCGCTCTGCGTGATTACGACGATGTAGCGGTCCGGGTCCTTCTGGTCGGGCGTAATCAGCACGCGCAGCGGCGACTTGATCGCGAGATCGGGCCGGCCCATGAGCCGTGCCAGGTCCGTATGGGTGCGCGCCGCCGCGATTGCCTCGAGCGCCGGCTGCGTGGGCTTGAGCCCGCGCTGCTCGATGGCCGCAGTGTCGAGATAGGCGCGGTAGTAGTCGCCGACCTTCTGCTCGATGCTGCCGGACGGCGCATCGGGTGGCAGCGCTTCGATGATCTCGCGCAGCTGCGCTTCGGTGCGCTCCTGGAGTTCCGGGAATGAGCCCCATGACGTGCGGTCGGGCGGAATGCGGTGGGTGTCGAGCCAGTGGCCATTGGCGTACCGGTAGAAGTCGTCGCCCGGCCTGACGCTCAGGTCGCGCGCGGCGAGATCGATGCCGAAATCGCCGATCTGCGCGTGCGTGGGACTCGAAGCCGCCGGTACCGCTACCGCCCCGGGGGTTCCGGCGGCGGCCAGCACCGTCAGCGTCGCGATCGCGCCCGCAACGACCCTTCCTGGCATATCGTTCACTCCTGCCTCTCCCAATGACGCCAGACACCCAGCGCAAACACCAGCCACCCGGCCACCAGCAGCAACCCGCCGACCGGGGGCAGCCAGTCGAGCGCGCGCGGAGCGCCGAGCGCCACTGCGTAGAGACTCCCGGAGAACGCCACGATCCCGGCGGTGATGAGCGCCGCGGCCAGCCGCAGCAGCCGCGCGTCGCGCACGCGCAGCACGAGCCCCACACCCAGCAGCCCCGGCGCCTGGTAGAACTGGTAGTGGAGCGCCGTCTGGTACAGCAGCCAGTACTCACCCGCGAGCCGCCCGCGCATCGCGTGCATGCCGATGGCGCCCAGCGCCACGCCCAGCGCGAGCAGCACGCCCGCGACGGCCAGCGTCAGGCGGCTATTCACCTTTGCGGTCGAGAAGGGGCTTTATCAGATCCAGCGGCAGCGGGAACACGAGCAGCTGCGTGCGCTCGTGGGCGATGTCGGCGAGCGTCTGCAGGTAGCGCAGCTGCATCGCTGCGGGCTGGCGCGCCAGGTTCTGTGCCGCCTCGACCAGCGCCTGCGCCGCCTGGTTCTCCCCCTCGGCATTGATGATCTTGGCGCGGCGGGTGCGCTCGGCCTCGGCCTGCTTGGCCATCGCCCGCACCATGGTCTCGTCGAGATCCACGTCCTTGATCTCGACCGTCGACACCTTGATGCCCCACGCCTCGGTGTTCTGGTCGAGGATGCGCTGCAGGTCGGCGTTGAGCTTGTCGCGCTGCGACAGCAGGTCGTCCATCTCGTGCTGACCGACCACCGAGCGCAGCGTCGTCTGCGCCACTTGGCTGGTGGCGTCGAAGGCATTCGCCACCTGGATGATGGCCTTGCCGGGATCGACGACGCGGAAGTAGATGACCGCATTCACCTTCACCGACACGTTATCGCGCGTGATCACGTCCTGCTTGGGCACGCTCAGCACGATGACGCGCAGATCCACTTTGCGCATGCGCTGCACGACCGGCCAGACGACGATGAGCCCGGGCCCGCGGATGCCGACGAACCGGCCGAGCTGGAAGATCACGGCGCGCTCGTACTCGTTCAGCACGTGCAGCGAGCTGAACAGGAGCACCAGGATCAGGATGACGAGAGCGATGATAAACGGCATGCGAAACCCCGCTTTGTTACTGCGGCTCGACCCACAATGTTAGACCTTCCACCTTGACGATGCGCGCCGCATCTCCCGCGCGCAGCGCCGCGCTGCTGCGGGCGTTCCACAGCTCCCCGCCGTAGCGCACCTGGCCGCGGCCGTTGAAGTCGGTGACTGCCTCGGCCGCAGCCCCGATCATGCCTTCCCGGCCCGTGGCGACCGGCTGGCGCAGCGAGCGGGTGGCCAGGTACACGATGGCGAGAATCAGCAGGCCGCCGACGGTGGCGAGCGCTGCGATCAGCGGGCGCGCGACGTTCATGCCGGGCACGTCACTGTCGAACAGGATGAGCGAGCCGATGACGAACGCAACCAGCCCCCCCAGGCCCAGCGAGCCATACGTCGGGAAGAAGAACTCGGCGATGATCATGGCCGTGCCGAGCACCACGAGTGCCAGGCCCGCGTAGTTCACCGACAGGATCTGGAAGGCGAACAGCGCGACCAGCAGGCAGATCGAGCCGGCCACCCCGGGCAGCACCGCGCCGGGATTGTACCCCTCGAGCAGCAGTCCCCAGATGCCGATCAGCATCAGCCCGTAGGCGACGGTCGGATTGGTGATCACCGCGAGGAGCTGGGTGCGCCAGTCGGGCTTCATCACCACCGTGGTGAGGTTGCGCGTCTCCAGATGTACCGTGCGATCGCCGATGCGCACCACGCGGCCGTCGATCTGCGCGAGCAGTGCCGGCAGATCGGGCGCAATCACCTCGATCACCCGCTGCCGGAGCGCGGCGCTTGCCGGCAGGCTCGCCGCCCCGCGCACCGCCAGCTCGGCCCAGTCGGCGTTGCGGCCACGCAGCTCCGCCAGCCCGCGGATATAGGCGACTGCATCGTTGACGACCTTGCGCTCCATGGCGCTGCCGGTCGAACCTTCCGGCGCCTCGCCGCTCTCCGGTCCCGGGCCGCTCGCCGCCGGACCTGCGGCCGGCGTGTTGCCGCTTTGCGGCGGCCGGTCCGGGCGGCTCGTGGGCAGTGGCGGTGCTGCGGGAACCGGTTGCGACTCGCCGCCGATCTGTACGGGGGTAGCGGCACCGAGATTGGTCGCCGGCGCCATGGCCGCGATGTGACTCGCGTAGAGAATGTAGGTGCCGGCGCTCGCCGCGCGCGCGCCCGAGGGCGCCACGTAAGTGACCACCGGTACGGGCGAGGCGAGAATCGCGCGGATGATGTCGCGCATCGAGCTGTCGAGGCCGCCCGGCGTGTCCATTTCCAGCACTACGACCCGGGCGCCGTCGCGGGCCGCCGCCTCGAGCCCGCGTACGACATAACGCGCCGTGGCAGGTCCGATCGCCCCGTTGATCTCGAGGACCACTGCGGTACCTGCAGGCGCGGGCGGGGCGCCGGCGGGGACTGCCGGCACTTGCGCCGTGCGTGCCGTGAGCGCGGCGGCGCCGGTGAACAGCACCGCGGTCAGCACGTGGCGCACCGGCATTCTCATGGGCCCACCCTACTCTCGGGCCGGCGTCGTCCGCAATCGCGCTCCGGGGCGGCGGGCGGCGCGCCGCTCACGACAGCGCGTGCAGGCCCTGCAATCCCTGATAGCCAAGATACAAGCCGACCAGCAGGATCACGGCGCCGGATACGTAGGGCGCCCGGCGGGCAAGCTCGCCAAAGCCGCGGAAACGCCGCGCGACATGCTGCACGCTCAGAGCCGCGAGCGCGCCCGAGGTAACCATGGTGACCGCCAACCCGACGCTGAAGCACACCACCAGAGTGGCGCCCAGCACCAGACGCTTCAACTGCAGACACAGCAGCAGCACGGTGATCGATGCGGGACAGGGGATCAGCCCGCCGGTGACCCCGAATAGCACGATCTGCCCGGTAGTGACGTTGCGGTTGCCGAAACGCCGGCGGATGTCGTTGGCGTGCGCCAGCTCGTGCGGATCCTGATAGCCGGGCGCCGTCAGATCGAGTCCGGCGTAGCCAGCGACCGCATGACGATGTGCATGCTCGACGAACTCGACGTCGAAATCATGGCTGTGCTGCCGTTCCCCGAGGCGCAGCCGCGCAATGAACTCATGGGGCTCGGGGACCACCTCGACCGACTCGAGATAGCCGCCATGCCTGCGAAACGCGAACGTCTGACGCCTGCCGTCAGCGCGCTCGGTCTCGACGTGCACCTCGTTGGCCGGCCACTCGTGGCCGCTCTCCGAATGCAGGCGGAACCGCGGCGGCACCCTCTGCTCGAAGAGCCGCAGCCGCACGACACCGTGTCCGGTATCGATCTGCCGCCCCACATCCTGCTCATCGCCGTGGGGCTCGTGAACGTGATGGTGCCCATGCTGGCGTGCGTCATGGGTGAGCGCATGAGAGCGCTCCTCGGCAGCGAGCTGCCGCGTGCGCCAGAGCATCCAGGCGGCCACGGCCACGATCAGTACGGCGGAGGCCACCTGGAAGTAAGGTTCGGTCGCCTCCGTGTTCCATTGCCGGCCGAAATACAGCCCGCCAAGCGCGATCAGCCACACGATGACGGTGTGCGAGACCGTGGCGGAGAGCCCGAGCAGCACCGCCTGCGCCAGCGTCCCGCGGATCGCGACGATGAAGGCGGCCATCATGGTCTTGGAATGCCCGGGCTCGAGTCCGTGCAGCGCGCCGAGCAGGATCGCGCTCGGCACGAACAGCCACGAATTGCCCTGCTGCAGCAGCGTGACGAAATTCGTCATGACAAGGCGCCGGCGCCTGAATAGGGTGGGGGGTATAGTATATAGGCGGCGCCGGGGCGCCAGCATGCCCGCGGGCGGCCGTCAGCCGCGCCGGGATTGGCCGCGACTGCGCGGTGCGCGCGGCGTCCGCGGCAGGCCGGTGTGCTGGGTGCGGAACGGCCGCAGCAACGCCTGCCCCGGACGGGAGGCCCCGGTCGCCGGCTGCCACGCCGGAATCAGATGCCGGCGGCCGCCGCCGATCAGATCGGCGCGTCCCATGCGGCGCAGCGCCTCGCGCAGCACCGGCCAGTTGGCGGGGTCGTGGTAGCGCAGGAACGCCTTGTGCAGGCGGCGGATCTTCAGGCCCTTCGGTACGCGCACCTCCTCGCTGGTACGCGTGATGCGCCGCAACGGGTTCCTGCCCGAGTGGTACATGGCGGTAGCGGTCGCCATCGGCCCGGGCAGGAACGCCTGCACCTGGTCGGCCCGAAAACCGTTCCGCTTCAGCCACAGCGCGAGCTCGAGCATGTCCTCGTCGGACGTGCCGGGGTGCGCGGCGATGAAGTACGGAATCAGGTACTGCTCCTTGCCGGCCTCCTTCGAGTAACGGTCGAACAGCGCCTTGAAGCGATCGAAGGCGGCGACTCCCGGCTTCATCATCTTCGAGAGCGGCCCTTCGGCGAGCGCCTCGGGCGCGATCTTGAGGTACCCGCCGGTGTGGTGCTGGGCGAGCTCCTTCACGTACTCGGGCGACTCGATCGCGAGGTCATAGCGCACGCCGGAAGCGATCAGCACTTTCCTGATGCCCGGCAGTGCGCGCGCCCGCTGGTACAGGCGGATGAGCGGTGTGTGATCGGTGTCGAGATTCGGGCAGATGCCGGGATACACGCACGATGGCCGGCGGCAGGCGCTCTCGATTTCGCGGCTCTTGCAGGCGAGGCGGTACATGTTGGCGGTCGGGCCGCCGAGGTCGGAGATGACCCCGGTGAATCCGGGCACGGAATCGCGCACCGTCTCGATCTCGCGCACCACCGAATCCTCGGACCGGCTCTGGATGATGCGGCCCTCGTGCTCGGTGATCGAGCAGAAAGTGCAGCCGCCGAAGCAGCCGCGCTGGATCGCGACCGAGAAGCGGATCATCTTGTAGGCGGGGATGTTCGCCTCGCCATAGAACGGATGCGGCGCTCGCCGGTACGCCCGCTCGTACACCCAGTCCATTTCCTTGGTGGTGAGCGGGATCGGCGGCGGGTTGAGCCAGACATCGGTGTCGCCGTGGCGCTGCACGAGTGCGCGCGCGTTACCCGGGTTGGACTCGAGGTGCAGGATGCGCGACGCGTGTGCGTACAGCACCGGATCGGCCGCGACCGCCTCGCAGGAAGGCATGCGGATCACGCTGCGCTCGCGATCGGCGTTCTTTACGCGGCGCACGAAGCGCACCACCCGCTCGGCGCCTGGCGCGCCCGGCACACTGCCCGCGCAGGGCGGTGCCGGTGGCGCAGCCTCCGCTCCCGCAGTGCCTGACGCGTCGGCGGGCACCGCGGCGCTCGGTGCGCGTTCCGCCATCGCGTAGGGATCGACGGGTGGATTGAGGGGCCCCGGCGCATCGAGGTGCGTCGAGTCGATCTCGATCCAACCCTCCGGGGCGCCGCGGCGCACGAACACCGTGCCGCGCAGGTCGGTGATCCCGGAGATCGCCTCGCCGGCCGCGAGACGGTGCGCGAGCTCGCAGATCTGTCGCTCGCCGTTGCCATAGACCAGAAGATCCGCCTTGGCATCGAGCAGCACCGAGCGGCGCACCTTCTCGGACCAGTAGTCGAAATGCGCGATGCGACGCAGCGAGGCCTCGATGCCGCCGATGACGATCGGCACGTCCTTGAACGCCTCGCGCGCGCGCTGTGCATACACGATCACCGACCGGTCCGGGCGCTTGCCGCCCACGCCGCCCGGCGTGTAGGCATCATCGCTGCGCACGCGCCGCTCAGCGGTGTAGCGATTCACCATCGAGTCCATGTTGCCGGCGGTGATGCCGAAGAAGAGATTCGGTCGGCCGAGTGCGGCGAAAGCTTCAGCGCTGTGCCAGTCAGGCTGGGCGATCATCCCGACGCGGAAGCCCTGTGCCTCGAGCACCCGTCCGATGATCGCCATGCCGAAACTCGGGTGATCGACGTAGGCATCGCCGGTGACGATGATGACGTCACAGCTGTCCCAGCCGAGGAGCTCCATCTCCGCGCGCGACATGGGCAGGAACGGGGCCGTGCCGAAGCGCTCGGCCCAGTGCCTGCGGTAGCCGGTGATGTCGCGTGCGGGCTGCATACAACCGCACATTAGAGCAGAGCCGGCGCGCGGTGGGTTAGCCGGGAGCCGGGACCCTGTACACGAGGCCCCGACGCCCGAAATGCCGGGTGCCCCGTCGCCAGGCGAGCAGCCAGTTGGGCCGCCAGCAAGCCGCGCTCGAGGAGCCCCAGGCCGCCCGCCACCACCACCGGTACCCGGCGCCGAGACGGATGCGTCGCCTGCGCCTCCAGTCTGGTTGTCAACCAGCTCATCGACCCACGGAGGAGTTGGCGGGGCCGGCTTGTGGGTAACTTGGTAGGTTGGTAACATTGAGTCCATGAAGAGCGTCTCCCGTACCCAGACCGGCGTGCGGCTGGAGACGCGCCTCCTGAAGGTGCTGAAGGCGCTCGCCACCGACCTCGACCTCTCGCTCGGCGACCTCCTCGAGGGCGTGGTGCTGCATGCCTTCGAGGGCAAGGCGCCGTTCTCGGCTGTCACGCTGAAGAAGATCCGGGCACTGCGCGCGGTGTACGGCCTCGATCTCACCGCCAGGGACGCGCACCACTTGCGCGAGACCGGCAATGCAGCCGGATGATTCGCCCGACCTGGCGCGCTTCCTGCGCGGCGAGCTCGACCCGCATGCGTTTACGCACCGGGAGCACGTGCGCATGGCCTTCGAGCTGTTGCGCCGGCATGAGTTTGCCGAGTCACTGACGCATTGCTCGCGGGCGCTGCGCGTCATGCTCGCGAAGGCCGGGCGTCCCGAGGCCTTCAACCTGACGGTCACACTCGCCTTCCTGTCGCTGATCTCCGAGCGGATGCTGCGTGCGGAGGCGAGTGACTTCGAGACCTTCGCGCGCGCCAACCCCGACCTTCTCGGCAAGTCGATCCTGGCGCGCTGGTATCGGCCGCAGCGCTTAGGCTGCGAGGCCGCACGCCACACATTCCTCATGCCCGATCCCGCCTGGGACGAGCCGGCTCCATTGCCAGATTAGCGGCACGACCCTAGGCTACCGCGTGCCCGCGCCGGTCAGGAGTCAGGAGTTGAGCCATATGCGCCAAGTCGCCAGTGTCGCTGCTCGGATCGCCTTCGCCCTGCTGCCGGCTGCCGCGGTACTCGCGGCGGATCCGCCGGGCGTGGCGACGGTCGTCCCGGTCTTCAGCCAGCTGATCCGGTATTCCGTGCCCGCGGAGTTCAGGATCGCCGACGAGCACAACAACGGCTCGTTCTACATCCGCGAGCACGTGCCTGACGGCGAGAGCGCGGACCAGTGGACGCGGATGCTGGAGCTCACGGGAACACGCGATCTGGCCACGAGCGCCGGAGCCACGCCGCAGGCGCTGCTGGTGCGCATGGCGGCGAGCTTCAGGGGGCACTGCCCGGACACCTTCGCCATGGATGAGCTCGGCCCGCGAAGCGTCGACGGCTACGATGGCTTCGTCACCATCGCGAGCTGCGGGCGGGTACAGGGCAAGTCGGGCTACAGCGAGACCGCGGTGATGCTCGCGGTGAAGGGCGCGAAGGACTTCTACACCCTGCAGTGGGCCGAGCGCGCCTCGGGCTCGCCGCACAAGCCGGCGATCGACCGCGCTTACTGGGAGAAGCGCCTCGCGGCGCTCGGGCCCATCCGGGTGTGCGCGCCGCAGCCCGGCGAGCCGCCACCCTACGCGACCTGCCTCCGCAAGTAGCCGCGCCGCTCCCGCCGCGGCGTGCGGGCACGCTAATACAAGAGGAGCGCGGTGCGCTCCGCCCGCCACGCCGCCTCGTCCCTGCCTGCAAGCGCCTCAAGGTCCGCAGGCGTCGCCGCCGGATCGTCGACCCACTGTCGCAGCAGTTCGCTGCCGCTGATGACGTCGATCGCCAGCCGGTCACGCTCGTACTCGTAGTGAAAATCCGCCCACAGGGGATAGTCGGGTTGCAGGCGACGCAGCGCCTTGAAAGCGAGCGCGAACAGCCGCCAGGGCCGAAACGCCTCGTGGTCGTAAACCGCCGCGGCGTCGACATGCACCTGGAAGCCTGCGCAGAGCTTGCCGGTGTGCTTGTTAAAAGTGGGCTCGAACCAGCAGGGACGCAGCCGGCAGCCTGCGAGCCATTCGGGCGCGAGCGCGCGCATCTGCGCGAGGAGCGCCGGCGCGTCGAGTTCCGGTGCGCCGGCGAGCTCGAGCGGTCGCGTGGTGCCGCGGCCTTCTGACAGCGTCGTCCCTTCGAGCATCACCGAACCGGCATAGCAGCGCGCCATCGACTGGTTCTGCGCGTTCGGGCTCGGGTTCACCCAGGAGCGCTCGCCCTGCGGCCAGCCGTAGCCGGGCGCGATCTGCGGCTGCCAGCCCTCCATGGTCACGACCTGGCAGTCGATCTTGAGGCGCAGCGTCGCGACGAACCAGCGCGCGAGCTCCCCCAGGGTGAGACCGTGGCGCATGGGCAAGGCGCCCGCGCCGACGAAGCTCTCCCAGCCCGGCCGCAGTGTGAGGCCCTCCACCGGCCGGCCGGCGGGATTCGGGCGGTCGAGCACCCACACGGCCTTGCCGGCACGCGCGGCTTCCTCGAGTACGTAACGCAGCGTCGTGACGAATGTATAGATCCGGCAGCCCAGGTCCTGCAGGTCGACGAGCAGCACGTCGAAGCTGTCCATCATCGCCGCGGTCGGGCGGCGCACCGCGCCATAAAGGCTGTACACCGGGATCCGATACACCGGGTCGATCTCGTCGGCCGACTCGACCATGTTGTATTGCTTATCGCCCTTCAAGCCGTGCTGCGGTCCGAAGGCCGACGTCAGATGCACTTCCGGCAGCCGTGCGAGCGCATCCAGGGAATGAGTCAGATCCCGCGTTACCGAGGCCGGGTGTGCGAGCAGCGCGACCCGCCGGCCTGCGAGCGGCCGGCGCAGCGCCGGCTCCTCGATCAGCCGGTCGATCCCGAACTTCATGACGCGTCCAGCTCGAGCGCGAAGGCGTCGGGATGATGAAAGTCGGGATTGCCGGGCGCGTGCTTCAGCGCCCAGTACGACAGCGTTCCGCCGTCGTCTTCGACGATCGCCGCGATCCCGAGCCGCAGCGCACGCGCCTCCGCGAGGTCCGCAAGCCCCTGAAGGTGCAGGGTCGCGGTCAGCTCGAGCCGGTCGGTGGTGCGGCGCACGTGCAGCCCCGGTGCGCGCGCGAGGCCCGCCGGGGCCATGGCGTGGCGATAATCCTCGAAGCGGTAAGCCGCCCAGTCAAGCGAGGGGGAGAAGTTGAACTCGTAGTAGCCGGCCACCCCGTCGGCTGCGACGAAGGTCTCGAAGCAGGTGTGCTCCCACAGGCCGTCGGCCCGCCGCCCGGCCTGTGCGCCCGGCACGCGTACGTGGGTCATGTCGCCGTAGAGCGTGTAGCTGCACAGTAAGTTCGCCCCGTCGAGCCGCACCTCGGCGGCGATGCGCCACACGAACTCCCCCGGAGTGTCGGGATGGGCCACCAGCAGCGTCCACTGCGCTTCCGAGCTCATGACTTCAGCGAATCGCGCAGCCAATCGACCAGCGCCTGCGTGACCTCGCGGGGCCGCTCGAGCGTCGACAGATGTCCGCTCCCGGGCACCGTGACCAGGCGCGCGCCCGGGATCGCCTGCGCCATCTCGGCGGCGCGGTCGACAGGGGTCAGCTGGTCGCCCTCGCCTACCAGCACCAGGGTCGGCACATGAATGGCTTCGAGCCCGGGGCGCGAATCGGCGCGGCCCGTGATGGCCTGCTGCTGCCGCGCAAACGCCTCCGCGCCGACTTCCTGCGCCATCTGCCGGACAATCTCCCGCAGGCGCGCGTCGCCGCGATGCTCGGCATGCACCAGGCGCGGGAACTGCGCTTCGACAACCTCATCGAGACGACCCGCGGCCGCCAGCACGACCTGCTCGCTGCGCGCCGCGCGCTGCTCCGGCGTATCGGGCCGCGCGGTGGTATCGAGGAGTGCGAGCCTGGCGATGCGCGCCGGCGCCTGCCTGAGGATCTCGAAAGCCACGTATCCACCCATCGAGAGCCCAGCGAGCGCGAAGCGCGGCGGCGCGCCTACCAGAATGCGCCGCGCGATCGCCGTCATGCTGTCATCGCGCGTGTGGTCGGCGATCGTCACCGGACCGAAGCGCCACAGCTCGGGAATCTGCGCTTCAAACAGCCGGGGCGAAGCCAGCAGTCCCGGGACCAGCAGAATGGGCAGAGGCTGCGGCACGCTGGCGAGGGTAACATGCGCCTATGAAATCCCGCATCGCGCTCATGATCGTCTCCACGGCGATCGCTCTGGATACCGGCGCGGCAGCGCCCGCACGCGCGGCGACTGCCGAGGCCGCCCCGCCCTCCCTCACCGCGGCCATCAACGCCGGACCGCTCAGCGAGAGTGCGGCCGCGCGCTTTGCCGCGCTCGCCCTCAAGTGCCTGCACCAGGAGTATCCCAACCATATCAGTCACACACTCAACAGCGCCGCCGACGCCCGGCCGCCGCACGAGCTGACACCGGCCTTCTACGGCTGTCTCGACTGGCACTCGGACGTTCACGGCCACTGGCTGCTGGTGCGGCTGCTGCGGCTGTTCCCGCATGCACCGTTCGCCTCTCAGGCACGCGCGCAAGTCGGGCAGAGCCTGACGCCCGCCAACATCACCGGCGAAGTCGCGTACCTCGAGGGCGCCGGCCGCGCCTCATTCGAGCGTCCCTACGGACTCGCGTGGCTGCTGCAGCTGGCGGCGGAGCTGCGCCGCTGGGACGATCCCGACGCGCATCGATGGTCGCAGGTGCTCGCGCCGCTCGAGACGGAAGCGGCGACCCGACTCGAGAGCTGGCTGCCGAAGCTGCACTATCCGATCCGCATCGGCGAGCACGATCAGACGGCATTCTCGTTCGGCCTCATGTGGGACTGGGCGGGCGTGAGTGGCGATGCGCGCATGCGCGAGCTGCTCGCCGATGCGGCGCAGCGCTTCTACCGCCATGACCGCAACTGCCCGCTTGCCTACGAGCCATCGGGCGAGGATTTCCTGTCGCCCTGTCTTGCGGAGGCGGACTTCATGCGCCGCGTGCTCCCCGCGCCCGTCTTCGCCCGCTGGCTGACCGACTTCCTGCCGCAGATTCCCGCGCATGCCGCCGCGGCCCGTGCCCCTGGCGCCTGGCTGTCCCCGGGCGTGGTCACCGATCGCGCCGACCCCAAGCTCGCGCACATCGATGGACTGAACCTGAGTCGCGCCTGGATGCTCGAGGGCATCGCTCACGGCCTGCCGTCACACGATCCGCGCATCCCGGCGCTCCTGGCGACCGCCGCTCGTCACGCCGATGCGGCGTTGCCGGCGGTCACCGGGGAGCACTACGAGGGAGGGCACTGGCTCGGCACTTACGCCGTCTATCTCACGAGCCAGGCCGGGCTGCACCCCTGAGTCTGCCGCGCGCGCCTCAGCCGAGCGCGTGCCGCAGGTCCGCGACCAGGTCCGCGAGGTCCTCCACTCCCACCGAGAGCCGGATGAGGCCGTCGCCGATCCCCAGGCTCCTGCGGGTCGCCTCGGGGAGTGAGGCGTGCGTCATGATGCCCGGGTGCTCGATCAGACTCTCGACGCCTCCTAAGCTCTCGGCAAGCGCGAATAACCGGCAGCGCTCGAGTGCGCGACGCGCGCTGGCGAGCCCGCCGCGCAGCACCGCGGTGACGATGCCGCCGTAGCCGCCGCTCATCTGGCGCCGGGCGAGCGCGTGCTGCGGGTGGCTCGGCAGGCCGGGGTAGAGCACCCGCTCGACCTGCGGGTGCCCCTCGAGAAACTGCGCGACGCTGAGCGCGTTCGCGCAATGCCGCTCCATGCGCAGCGCGAGTGTCTTGATGCCGCGCAGCGTCAGGAACGCATCGAACGGTCCCGGCACGCCGCCGACGGCGTTCTGCAGGTAAGCAATGCGTTCGGCGAGCCCCGCATCGCGCACCGCCACCGCGCCGCCGATCGAGTCGGAGTGGCCGTTCAGGTACTTGGTGGTCGAGTGCACGACGATGTCAAAGCCGTGCTCGAGCGGGCGCTGGATGAATGGGGTCGCGAACGTGTTGTCGCACACGGTGAGCAGCCGGTGCCGCTGCCCGAGCGCTGCGACCGCAGCGAGATCGACCAGCTTCAGCAGCGGGTTGGTCGGCGTCTCGACCCAGATCATGCGGGTCTCGGGGCGCAGCGCCCCAGCGAGCGCCGCAGGGTCCGACAGATCGACGAATGAGACCTGATGGCCGGCGGAGCGCCTGCGCACGTTCTCGAACAGCCGGTAGCTGCCGCCATAGAGATCGTGCATCGCGACGATGTGCACGCCGGCATCGAGGAGCTCGAGGAGCGTGGCGCTCGCGGCCATTCCCGAAGCGAACGCGAAGCCGGCGGTGCCGCCTTCGAGGTTGGTGACCGCCGCCTGCAGCGCGTCGCGCGTCGGGTTGCGGGTGCGCGAGTACTCAAAGCCCTGGTGCACCCCCGGGCTCGACTGCACGTAGGTCGAGGTCGCGTAGATCGGCGGCATCACCGCTCCCGTGAGCGGGTCGGGATGCTGGCCGCCGTGGATGACGCGCGTGGCAAAGCGATGTGCGGCAGTCTCGTCGGTCATGCGTTTCTCATATGGGCATGCGGCGCCGCAGCCAGTTGAGCAGATCGATGCGCGTCACGATGCCCTGGAACTCCTTCTCGTGCATGACGATTGCCACCATGCCGCGCTTGAATATCTCCATAAGCTGCGCCACGCCGGCGTCGACCGGCACGGTCTCCAGGTGGCTCGCCATCGCCCGGGTGACCGGCTCGCTGAAGTGCTGCGGGTTGGCGAACACCTCCAGAAGGATGTCCTCCTCGTCGACGATGCCGATGATGCGGCCGTCCTGCATCACCGGCACCTGCGAGACGTCGTAGAGCTTCATGCGCCGGTAGGCGGCGAGCACCTGCTCGGTGGAGTTGACCGTCACGGCATTGCCTTCCGCGTAGCGCCGCACGATCAGATCACGCAGGTCGCCGAGACGCTGGCGCTCGAGGAAGCCCTGGTCCAGCATCCAGAAATCGTTGTAGACCTTCGAGAGGTACTTGTTGCCACTGTCGCACACGAACGTGACGACGCGTTTCGGCTGGCGCTGCTCGCGGCAGTAGCGCAGCGCCGCCGCGAGCAGCGTGCCGGTGGAAGTGCCGGCAATTACCCCCTCCTTCGCGAGCAGCGCCCGGCAGGCGAGAAACGACTCGGCGTCCGCAATGCTGTAGGTGCTGCTGACGCGCGAGAAGTCGGCGACCGGCGGCACGGAATCCCCGCCGATGCCCTCGACCAGCCACGGCGTCATGGCCGCGGGCAGCTTGCCGGTCGTCGCGTAGCTCGCCAGTCCCGAGCCCACCGGATCCGCCAGCACCATTTGCACATGCGGCGCGGTGCGCGTGAAGAACTGCGACAGCCCGGTGAGCGTGCCGCCGGTGCCTGCGCCGCAGACCACCGTATCGAGCCGCTTGCCCATCTGCTCCCAGATCTCCGGAGCCGTGGTTTCCTCGTGCGCCTGGGCGTTGGCGGGATTGCCGAACTGGTTGACGAAGTAGGAGTTCGGCGTCTCGCGCGCGAGACGTTCGGCGACGTCGCGGTAATACTCCGGGTGCCCCTTGCTCACGTCCGAGCGGGTCATGACCACCTCGGCGCCCATCGCCCGCAGGTGGAAGATCTTCTCCTGGCTCATCTTGTCGGGAATCGCCAGCACCAGACGATAGCCCTTCTGCGCCGCAACCAGCGCCAGTCCCAGCCCGGTGTTGCCGGCGGTGGCCTCGATCAGAATGGTGCCGGGGGAGATCCTGCCGGCGCGCTCGGCGGCCTGGATCAGATACAGCCCGATGCGGTCCTTGATGGAGCCGCCCGGGTTCTGGTTCTCGAGCTTCAGGAACAGCTCGCAGGGACCGGTATCCAGATGGCGGACAGCCATGAGCGGCGTGTGGCCGATCATCTCCAGCACGTTGCCGTAGCTCAGCGGTGACATGGTCGAACCTCAACGCCGGTCGCGCCGCGGCGGCCGGCGTGGACGCCGGACGGGATGGTTTGCGTGAGCGATTGTACGTTACGCGGTGCGCGTGGCGACAATAAGGCCCGCGGCCACCCAGGCGCGCAGCAGCGCGGCGGCCCGCGCGGGAGCCGCCTGTGCGCCGAGCTCGGCCTGCAGCTGCTCGCACAGCTCGCCGAAGCAGGCGCCGGCACGCGCGGCATCGACGAGCGCCGCTTCGCTCTTTGACAGGGAACGGAAGTAGGTACGCAGCTCCTGGCGCCAGGCGAGCCACTCGACGGGCTCCGCCAGCAGCGAGAGCTCGGGCCGCTCCCGCTCGTCGGTGAGCGCCTGCCACAGCTGCGGCACGTTCCAGACGAGCGCGATGCGCCGCACGCCCGGGTGCCACTCGAAGCGCAGTTGCGCCCAGTCCCCGGGGGCGACGCTCCCGAGCGCCGCGGCGGTGAGCGGCGCCGCATCCGCCGCATCGAACACGCCACCGAGCATCCATTCCCAGCGCGCCAGCTCGCAGAGCACCGGCACTTCGGCGTAGGTTGGGTGCTGCGTGAGAAACTCCGCCAGTACGTCGCCGTAGTTGCGGATGGAAAAGAACGGCGAGTCGTGCGTGCGCACGTACTCCGCGCCCAGCGCCTCGAAATCCGCCTCGCCGAGGAGCGCGGCGAGCGCCGGGTAGTTGCTGCGCAGCGCGTCGATGAGGCGGCTGCCGTAGGCTCCGGCGTAGATGCCGAGACGTGTCTCCACCGGCACTCGCGCCGTGCCGAGCACGTGCTCCCTGACCGCCTCGCTGCCGCGCAGCAGGTGATCCTGGAAGTCGCCCTGGATACGCGCGAGCGGCGTCATGGCGCTGCGACGGTGGAGGACGGCGCGGGCCGCGCGGCGTGACGCTCGCCCGCGACCGCATCCTGCGCGCGGCGTGCAACCGCGCGTGCCTGCGCGAGCTCGGCGCAGAGCTCCGCGAGCGGCGGGATGTGATCGTCGCGCTCGATCATGGTGCTCACCGGGCCGCAGCGCCGGAGTGCGGCCGCATAGAGCTCCCAGACCGGGTCGCACACTGCGGTGTCGTGGGTGTCGACCAGATAGCTGCCGTGATCTTCGTGGCCGGCCAGGTGGATCTGCTGCACGCGCGCGGGGGGTATTGCGTTCAGGTACTCGAACGGGTCGAACTCGTGGTTCACCGCGCTCACGTAGATGTTGTTGACGTCGAGCAGGATCAGGCAGTCGGCGCGCTCGGCAATGCCGGCGAGGAACTGCCACTCGGTGAGCGCGGAATCGCGGAACGTCACATAGCTCGAGACATTCTCGAGCAGGATCCGCCGCCCGAGGATGTCCTGCACCTGGCGCACGCGCGCGGCGACGTGCTCGAGCGCCGCCTCGGTATACGGCAGCGGCAGCAGGTCATGGGTGTTCCTGCCGGCGATCCCGGTCCAGCAGAGGTGATCGGAGATCCATTCCGGCTGCACCCGCGCGGCGAGCGCGGCGACCTGTCTCAGGTACTCGCGATCGAGGGGTGCACTGCTGCCGATCGACAGCGACACCCCGTGCATCGCCACCGGGTAGCGCTCGCGGATGCGCATCAGGTAGTCGAGCGGCTTGCCGCCCGGCACCAGGTAGTTCTCGGTCAGCACCTCGAACCAATCGACCGGTGGTCGGTCGGCCAGCACCGACTCGTAGTGCTCGACGCGCAGGCCGAGGCCGAAGCCGAGCGAGGGACGTGTGAGCATGTCGTTGATTTCCCGCGCGAGCCCCTGATTGTAGCGCGTGAGTCGTACACGGGCCGCGGTTCGTACAGTAGACCGGTCGAGGCACGACTGGATTGCAAGCCACGCGAACCGCCCCCATTTAGCCCCGCGTTGCCCATGCAATCCCGGCCCGCGGGCGCCCAGGCGCTCGCTTACAGATGCCGTAGAATAGCGGTGCGCACGCCTGCCGGCCGCGCATCATCGCTCCTCGTGCCTTGACGGTGACGGAATGACCGACGCCCCGGGCGACGCCATCCTCGTGCGTGGCGCGCGCCAGAACAATCTCAAGAACCTCGACCTCGACATCGCGCTCAACGAGCTCGTGGTCGTCACCGGCGTCTCGGGCTCGGGCAAGTCCTCGCTGGTGTTCGACACGCTCTATGCCGAAGGCCAGCGCCGCTATGTCGAGACCTTCTCGCCCTACGCGCGGCAGTTCCTCGATCGCATGGACAAGCCGCAGGTCGACTCCATCCAGGGAATTCCGCCGGCGATCGCCATCGACCAGACCAACCCGGTGCGTACCTCGCGCTCGACCGTCGGCACGATGACCGAGCTCAACGATCACCTGAAGCTGCTGTTCGCGCGCGCCGCGCAGCTCTTTTGCCGGCAATGTGCGCGGCCGGTGCGGCGCGACAGCCCCGAGAGCATTTACGCGGACCTCATGCGGCGCGCGCAGCTGGCGGGCGATCCGCGCCTCCTCGTCAGCTTCCCGGTCCCGGTGCCGGCCAACTTCACGCCCGCGGAGGTGCGCGAGCTCCTCAACCGCCAGGGCTACACGCGCTTTCTCGAAGGGGGCGCCGGCCCCGGGGCGACGGCCACCGCCGCCGCCGCCGGTGCAGGCGGGCGCGCTTCCTCCGCCCGGGCCCGCGGCAAGCGGGGGCGGGCCGCGCGGGCCGCCTCCGTGACGCTCGAGGTCGTGCAGGACCGGATGCGCGTGGGGAGCACGGAGCGGGGGCGGGTGCTCGAGTCGCTCGAGGCGGCGCTGCGCGTGGGCCGCGGGCGCGTCAACGTGCACGTGGTGGACGAGACCGAGTCGCCGCAGCCGCTCGCCACCTGGCGCTACTCAAGCGAGCTGCATTGCCCGGACTGCGACCTGTCGTACCACGCGCCGGTGCCGAGTGCGTTCTCGTTCAACTCGCCGCTCGGCGCCTGCGAGAGCTGCCGCGGCTTCGGCCGCACGATCGGCATCGACTACGGGCTGGTGATACCGGACGAGACCCGGACGCTGCGCGGCGGGGCGATCAAGCCGTGGCAGACGAAGTCCTACATCGAGTGTCAGCAGGACCTGGAGAAGTTCGCGCAGCTGCGCGGCATGCCGCTCGACACGCCGTGGCGCGAGCTCCCGGCAGAGACGCGTCGCTGGGTCATCGAGGGCGAGGGGCCGTGGACGAAGAAAGTCTGGTACGGCGTGAAGCGCTTCTTTGCCTGGCTCGAGACGCGCGCCTACAAGATGCACGTGCGCGTGCTCCTGTCGCGCTATCGCGCCTACACGCTCTGCGAGGCGTGCGGCGGGGCGCGCCTCAGGACCGAGGAACTCCTGTGGCGCGTCGGCGGCGCCGAGCTCGCCGCCGGCGCGCTCGGCTCGGACGCGCGCTTCCTGCCGCGCGGCGTCGGCTGGAGCCCGGAGGCCGCAGCCGCCCTCCCCGGGCTGTCGCTTCACGATCTGATGCTGCTGCCCGTCGAGCGCGCTTACGGCTTCTTTGCCAAGCTCGCCCTGCCGCAGCCGCTCGATGAGGCGACCGATCTGCTGCTTCAGGAGATCCGCACCCGCCTGCGCTACCTGGTCGACGTCGGACTTGGCTACCTGACGCTCGATCGCCAGTCGCGCACGCTCTCCGGCGGCGAGGTGCAGCGGATCAATCTCACCACCGCGCTCGGAACCTCGCTCGTCAACACGCTGTTCGTCCTCGACGAGCCCTCGATCGGCCTGCATCCGCGCGACATGCAGCGTGTCATCGGCGTGATGAAGCGCCTGCGCGATGCCGGCAACTCACTCGTCGTGGTCGAGCACGACCCGCAGATCATGCTCGAGGCCGATCGCATCCTCGACCTCGGCCCCGGCGCCGGCGAGCGCGGCGGCGAAATCGTCTTCTACGGCAGCCCGGTCGCGCTGCGCTCGAACCCGCACTCGCTCACCGGCGAGTACCTGAGTGGACGCCGCAGCGTGGTTACGCTCCCCGAGAGCCCCGCGCCCGCGCGGGCGCCGGGGGGCAGCGGTGGCCGGGAAGTGGTGGCGGAGGCGCGCTCGAACCGCTGGCTCGAGCTGCAGGGGGCAGCCGAACACAACCTGAAGCGGATCGACGTGCGTATCCCACTCAAGCGCCTGGTGTGTGTGACCGGTGTGTCGGGCTCGGGCAAGTCGACGCTCGTCGAGGATGTGCTCTACCCGGCGCTGCTCAAGTACCGCGGCCGCCCGACCGAGGCTCCCGGACAGTTCAGCGGGTTGATCGGCGCCGAGCTCATCGACGACGTGGTCATGGTCGATCAGAATCCGATCGGGCGCACGACGCGCTCCAACCCCGCGAGCTACGTCGGGGCCTTCGATGCGATCCGCGCGCTGTTCGCCGCCGAGCCCGCTGCCCAGGAGCGCCGCTACACGGCCGGCACCTTCAGCTTCAATTCCGGCAACGGCCGCTGCCCCACCTGCAGCGGTAACGGCTTCGAGCACGTCGAGATGCAGTTTCTGTCGGACGTGTACCTGCGCTGTCCGGACTGCAACGGGCGGCGCTACCGCGACGAGGTGCTGGAGATCCGCCGCGAAGGCGCGAACGGCCGCCGCGCCAGTATCGCGGAGGTGCTCGAGATGACCGTCACCGACGGCAGCGCCTTCTTCGGCGACGCGCCCGAGGTCACCGCACGGCTCGCGCCGCTCCTCGACGTCGGGCTCGAGTACCTCAAGCTCGGACAACCCGTGCCGACCCTCTCCGGGGGCGAGGCGCAGCGCCTGAAGCTCGCCGGCCATCTGGCGCAGGCGGGCTCGGTGCTTTCCTCCACCACGCATCGCGGCAAGCTGTTCCTGTTCGATGAGCCGACCACCGGCCTGCATTTCGACGACGTCGCCAAGCTGCTGCGGGCGTTCCGCAAGCTGCTCGTCGCGGGCCACTCGCTGCTCGTCATCGAGCACAATCTTGACGTGATCCGCGCGGCCGACTGGATCGTCGACCTGGGTCCCGAGGGCGGGGAGCGGGGCGGAGAGATCGTCTGCGCGGGAACGCCCGCGCAGGTGCGTGCCGAGCCCCGCTCGCACACCGGTCGCGCGCTTGTCGCGTACCAGCGGGCGCTCGCGCCGCGCGGGCGCGCAGGCGACCCGGCGAGAGCGCCCGCCAACGGCGCCGGCGGGGAGGCACCGGAGCTCGCGGCGGTGGCCGAGTCCCCCGCGCGTTACGGTAACACCCATGGCCGCAACGCGGTCGTGATCCACAAGGCGCGCGAGCACAATCTCAAGGGCATCGACGTCGAGATCCCGCGCGATCGCTTCACGGTGATCACCGGAGTCTCGGGCTCGGGTAAGTCGACGCTGGCCTTCGACATCCTCTTCAACGAGGGGCAGCGCCGCTACCTGGAATCCCTCAATGCCTACGCACGCCAGTTCGTACAGCCGGCCGCGCGTCCGGATGTCGATGCCATCTTCGGCATTCCGCCGACGGTCGCGATCGAGCAGCGCACCAGCCGCGGCGGCCGCAAGAGCACGGTGGCGACTCTGACCGAGATCTATCACTTCCTGCGGCTGCTGTACGTCAAGCTCGGCACGCAGTACTGCCCGGACTGCAACCTGGCGATCTCCCCGCAGAGCGCCGCATCGATCGCGGCGCGGCTGCTGCGCGAGTATCGCGGCAAGCGCATCGCGCTGCTCGCGCCGCTGGTGGTGGCGCGCAAGGGCTACTACACCGATCTGGCGAAATGGGCGGCGAAGAAGGGCTTCAGGACCTTGCGCGTGGACGGCGCGGGCGTCCCCACCTCTCCGTG
Source organism: uncultured Gammaproteobacteria bacterium (assembly GCA_963844595.1). Classification (GTDB taxonomy): domain Bacteria; phylum Pseudomonadota; class Gammaproteobacteria; order Steroidobacterales; family Steroidobacteraceae; genus 13-2-20CM-66-19. Next base: position 476,467 of record CAWJOW010000004.1, on the reverse strand, counting down.
GCCGCGCCTGTCGCGCTTCAGGGAGCACACCATCGAGCTCCCCGTGGCGGAGCTCGATGTCGGCGCGCGCAATGATGCAGCGCTGCACGAAGCGCTGGCGCGCGCACTCGACTTCGGCAAGGGACTGGTGCACGTGCTGGCCGCGAGATCCGACCGGGTCACGGTGTTCTCCACGAAACGCGCCTGCGCCTCCTGCGGACGCAGCTTCGCCGAGCTCGATCCGCGGCTGTTCTCCTTCAATTCCCGTCACGGCTGGTGCGAGAGCTGCTATGGCACCGGCGTCGAGATGTCGGGCTTCAACGATGAGCAGAGCGGCGAGGAGCCGTGGTGGAACGAGTGGTACGGCGAGGAGCCGCAGTCCTGCACCGCCTGCGGCGGGCAGCGCCTCAACCGGATCGCGCTCAACGTGCGCTTCCGCGAGCGCTCGATCGCCGCGCTTGCCGCCGAGCCGGTGAGCGCGAGCAGCGAGTTTTTCGCACGCCTGAGGCTCGGGACCCGCGAGCGGCAGATCGCCCGCGATCTGCTGGCGGAGATCCGCGCGCGGCTGAGGTTCCTCGAGCGTGTCGGTCTCGGCTACCTGCAGCTCGATCGCGCGGCGCCGACACTGTCGGGCGGGGAGGCCCAGCGCATCCGGCTCGCCGCGCAGCTCGGCTCGAACCTCCAGGGTGTGTGCTACGTGCTGGACGAGCCGACCATCGGCCTGCACCCGCGCGACAATCAGATCCTGCTGCGGTCCCTGACCGAGCTCGTCGGCCAGCGCAACACGCTGGTCGTCGTGGAGCACGACGAGGAGACCATTCGTCGCGCCGACCACGTGCTCGACCTGGGTCCCGGCGCCGGGGTGCGGGGCGGGGAGCTGGTGGCTGCGGGCACGGTGCGCGAGCTCACGGCGAATCCTCGCTCGATGACCGGGCGGTTCCTGCGCACGCCGCTGCTGCATCCGGCACAGCCGCACCGCGCGGTGAGCGCCGCGACGCAGCGTCTGACGCTGAAGCGCGTCGCTCTGCACAATCTCAAGGGAAGCGACGTGGGGTTGCCGCTCGGGCGACTGGTGGTGATCACGGGAGTCTCGGGCTCGGGCAAGTCGACCCTGGCGCGCGATGTTCTTTACACCAGCCTCAAGCGCCTGCTGACATCGCGCGGCGCGCCCCGGCGCGGCGCACGAGGCAGGCGCGGCCGCAGCGGCGGCGCCGAGCTGGCCGGCTGCGCCGCCGTGCACGGCATCGAGCACCTCGAGCGCGTGCTGGAGGTCGATCAGACCCCGATCGGCAAGACCCCGCGCTCCTGCCCCGCCACGTACATCGGCTTCTGGGACGAGATCCGCCGCATCTACGCCGGCACGACGGAGGCGCGCATCCGCGGCTACGGTGCCAGCCGCTTCTCGTTCAATACCGCCGGCGGCCGCTGCGAGGCGTGCGCAGGCCAGGGCGTAAAAACCATCGAGATGAGCTTCCTGCCCGACGTCAAGGTGCTCTGCGAGGTGTGCGGCGGCAGGCGCTTCAACTCCGAGACGTTGAGCGTCACCTGGCGCGGCCGCAGCATCGGCGACCTGCTCGCCATGGACGTCGATGCTGCGGTCGAGTTCTTCGCCGCGCATGCACGCGTGCACCACGCGCTGAAGCTCCTCAAGGACGTGGGCCTGGGCTATCTGACGCTCGGTCAGCCGAGTCCGACACTCTCGGGCGGCGAGGCGCAGCGCATCAAGCTCGTGACGGAGCTGTCGAAGGTGCGCGACGACGTCGCGCACGACCCGCGCGTGCAACCGAAGCGCACTCTCTACGTGCTCGACGAGCCTACCGTGGGCCTGCACATGGCGGACGTGGAGAAGCTCATGCACGTGCTGCACCGCCTGGTCGCTGCCGGCAACACGGCGGTCGTGGTCGAGCACAACCTCGATGTCATGGCGGAGGCCGACTGGATCGTCGACTTAGGTCCCGAGGCGGGTGAGGCCGGCGGGCGGATCGTCGCCGAGGGACCGCCGGCGCGGATTGCGCGCTGCGCAAAGCGTTCGCATACCGGGCGGGTGCTTGCGGACTTCCTGCGCGAGCGCACGGCCGCAGCGCCGCCGGTCGCGCGGCGCCAGAGAGTACGCTGCGCGCATGGCTCATGACCTAGTCTGCTGGAAATGCGGGGCGTCGCTCGCCGAGTTGACGCTACCGCTGCGCCGGCTCGAGGAATGCCCGAAATGCCGTTCCGAGCTGCACGTGTGCCGTATGTGCGTCGACTACGACACGCGGGTCGCCAAGCACTGTCGTGAGCCGACCGCCGAGGAGGTCAACGACAAGACCCGTGCCAACTTCTGCGACCACTTCAAGCCGCGCGCCGGCGCCTATATCGCGCCCAACACCGCCGAGGTCGACAGAGCGCGGGCGGACCTCGAGAGGCTCTTCGGGAAGCGCCAGGACTGAGGCCGCCCGGCCGGAGCGCGGCGCGCCTACTGCTTCTTCACCCGATCGCTCAGCCGTTCCAGGAGCCGCGCGAACGGGGAGTTTCTCTGCTGCTGCACCTCGACACGCAGGTGCCGCACGCCGGAATCGTTGAGCGTCTCGCCGCTTCCCTCGTCGATGGCGAGCTGGCTGGCACCGAGGATCTCGAGGGTCTCCTCCAGCGTCTGCGCGCCGCGGCGCTCACGCGCGCCCACCTTGCCGGCCTTGCGCGCGTCGCGTACGGCCGGAGGGGCCGAACGCGGCGCCATCGGCTTCACGCCGGACTTCGCAGCCGGCACCGCCGCCGGTGTCGGAATCTTCACCTCGGCAGCATCGTCGAACAGCTTGAACTCGTCTTCCTCGGAGCGGCGAGGCGCGGGCCCCGCAGCGAACGTGGCGCGGCGATCATCGTCGGTGGCGCGCGCCTTTTCCTGCGGACTCACCGGCACGACTGCCACGGAGGTGAACTCCGAGCGCACGTAGTAGGCGACCTGCTTCGCAGAGATCGCATCGCTGAAGAACCCGAGCCGCAGGCCATACCACTTGCGCCCCTCGCGGCTGCCCTCCACGGTATAGAGCGTATAGGCGCTGAAGATGGCGAGCGGCGGCACCTTGTCGAGCTCGACGGGCTGAACCGACCACTGCAGCTGCACGGCGAACGACACCGCGGCGTTGCTGACGACCGCCTCCTTGAGCGCGGCACGCGTGCCGGTGTCGTCGGGCTTGAGCAGCGGAATGTTGTTGCCGGCGACGTTCTCCGTCGGCTCGGCTCCCTCGGGGCGGCGCGTCTCGAGCATGCGCAGCACCTGGGTGTCCGACATGGCAGCTTCGCCCGCCGCCGGGGGCGTCGTCCGCGGCGGCGGCGGTGCGTGCATCAGGCGAGTCTCGCCGGTCGCGCTGGCATCGCCGAGCGCCGCCAGCACTTCACGTACGTTGGAATCCTCGAACGCCGGTTTGGCGGCAGGTCGCGCCGGGCTGCGGGAAGCGGCTGCAGCCGGTGCGGGAGCCGCCGGCCGCACGGGTGGCGTTGGCGATTTCGCCACGACCGCAGGCCGCGGTGCGGGTCGCGCAGCGACGGGCGGAGCGACGGCGCGGTGCTCGGGAATGCGGGCGGCCGGTGCGGTGCGTGTCTGGGGCTTCGCAACCTGCGGCGGGCGCACCGGCGCAGGCCGCGTGGCAGCAGGCCTCGCCGCAGCGGCGACAGGCGGCGCAGCCGGTGCCAGCGGCCGCGGCGGCGCAGGTGGGCGTGCCGGCGCGGGCGCTGCGGCGTGCACCACAGGAACGTGCATGGGAATGGGCAGCGGCGCGCCCGCCATCCGGGGCTGCGGTCCCGCAGCGTGCTGGGCCTGCGCGGCGGCGGCGGCGGCAGCGCGCTCGCGGAGCTTGCGCCCCGGCGCTTCGCCGGCCCATGCGCCCGGGTAGATCTCGCGCACCACCGCCAGCCATTCCTCGGCTTCGGCCAGCGTCGCGAAATATCCCATGTGCAGCCGGAATCGCTCACGGCCCTCCTCAAAGCGCCGGCTCACGAAGAACGTGAATCGCTTGAGCTCGGGCAGATCGGTCTGCGCCAGCGCCATGGGAGTGCTGGAGGAGCAGAGGTTGAGCACGAACGGGCTCGTGGCGGTGGCGAGCACCGCCGAATCCCCATCGGCATCAACGGCTGCGGCGCCGGCTGCCAGTTCTGCTTGTGATGTCATAGCTTCCCCGAACAAATGCCTCGTGCGTCCACGGTCCGAGTGGACTGCCGCGCCGCGGGGAAGGAGTGCTTGCGCTCGCGCCTTCCGAAAATGCGCGATCGTGGCAGCCCCGCCGTCGTAGGAACGCGTCCTTTAGACCGGTGGCTTTGCGCCCCCGCCTTTCGACGGGTTTGCCCTTGTCACAAGCGCCAGTGTCGAAGCGTCTCCGTTTGCAGTCAAGCCCTGAAACTGTGCCGTGCATCTAAAACTCGCTTGACATATACGCAGCTGCGCTGCGCGGCGCTGCCTTATGTCGCGAAGCTTACGGTGAAGCGCTCCAGAAGCGTCCCGCGCTCACGAAGTGCTGGCGGTAAAAGCCCTGGGTGAGGTCGGCGTAAGCGACCGCGAGGCCGGCGCGCGGCGCATGAATGAAACGGCCGCCGCCTGCGTAGATGCCGACATGATCGACGTGGTGCGCATGGATGCTGAAGAACACCAGGTCGCCGGGCTCGATCTCATCGAGCGGCACCGGGGGTGCCGCGAGCTGCTGCTGGCGCGCGGTGCGCGGGATGTCGAGTCCCACACGCTGGTGTACGTAGAGCGCCAGCCCGCTGCAGTCGAAGCCCGCGCTGTCCGCGCCACCGAAGTGATAACGCGTGCCGACGAGCGCGGCGGCGATCGCGGCGATGGTCTCGCCGGTGTCCGGCGGCCGCTCGGGGTGTCGCGGCGTGCCACTGCAGGCGCCGAGTGTCACTACCGCGGCGAGCAGCACCGCGCTGCACAGGGACGCGGCCGCGGTGGACACTCTACCTGGCGCCGGCCGGCTTCCTGGCCGGCTGCGCCGCAGGCGTGCGCGCACTGATCTGCGCCAGAGCCCCGATGCCGGCATGCGTATAGCGCTGCACGCCCTTGCGGCCCGAACGGGTCGCACCCAGCATGGCAGCCGCCACCGTGCGGGCGCCGATCGCGCGATACGCCGCGCGCGTCCCGCGCAGGAACGGATTTACGAGCGGCATGAGCGCCATGGACGCGAGCTCGAGCGGGCGCATCTCCCGGCGCCAGCCGAGCAGCAACCCCGGCTGCAGGATGTCGAGCGAGACGAAGCCCAGCGTTTCGAGCGCCTGCTCCATCTCGCCCTTGGTACGCAGGTAGAAGTTGCGCGCCTGCGGGTCGGCGCCCACGCTCGAGAGCACCACGAAGCGCTGCGCCTGCGCCGCTTGCGCGGCGCGCGCGAAGGCGCGCACATAGCCGACGTCGACCTCGCGGAACTTCTGCTGCGAGCCCGCGTGCGCGAGCGTCGTGCCGAGGCAGCACAGCGCCACGTCGCATCGGGCGCCCTGCAGCTGCCCCTCGAGGCGCTCGAACTGCACGATGCGGTTGGCGAGCCGCGGATGCTCGCGGCCAAGCCCGCGACGCGTCACGGCAATGACGCGACTGAAGTCTGGCGCGCCAAGCAGCGCATCGAGCACATAACCGCCGGTGAGGCCGCTCGCACCCACGAGCAGCGCTACTTTCCCCTGGCCGTCTGCCATCGCGCACCCGCCAATGTTGTTTTGCAGGAGCTTAGGTGCGCAGACGCTGCTCGGCAAGCTGCCGTGGGCCGGTCGACGCCGGCCTGGGGTCCCCCGGGGCGGGCCGCGCGGGCCTCAGGGCGAGGGACCTGCCGCAACCCGGAGGTGACTCTCTTCGTCCACGCGCCGCAGACCCTCGACAGCCGCCGCGCCTTCCGGCCGCAGTGCATGCGCCCGCTCGAACGCCGCGCGCGCCGCCGCGAAATGGCCGGCGCCGAGCGCCGCGAAGCCCTCCCCGGCCGCCGTCGCGTACTCCTCGTCGGTCAGTGCCGCGTTGGCCTCGGCGAGCCCGGCGCGCGCTACATCGTTATCCGGGTCGAGGGCCAGCACGCGCGAGTAGTCGCTGACCGCGTGCGGGTAATCGCCGGCACCCTGCGCCCGGCGTGCGCTGCTGAGCAGCGGGCCGACGTCCCCGCGGCTGCGCACCTGCGCCTGACCGAGCGCCGCGTGCTCGTCGTGCGGATCGATGCGCCGCGCCAGACCGTAGGCCTGCGCGGCGGCCTGCGTATGGCCGTCAGCGAGCGCCCGATCGCCGGCCGCGAGCTGGGCGGCGAGCGCCGCGGGCGCCGCATGCTCGACTCCCGCGAGCTCTCGCGTCGCCTCGTTGAGCCACTGGCGCGAGAGCGCGAGATAGCCGGCGGTGTAGGCGCGTGCGGCGCGCGTGCCGAGCCGCTTCGCGTTCGCGAAATTGCTCCCATCCCACACGGGCGCGGCGCGTGCCTCGAGCGACGTCAGCTCGCTGTCGAACACCGCCTGGTCGGCCTGCAGCCGCGTACGCTCATCGGCGACCGCGGGTGCCGCGGTCGTGGTCTGCGGGCGGCTGGCAACGAGCGCCTTCTCGGCGGCTGCTTCCGCCGCCGCGTCGTCCTCGGCGGGTTGCGCCGGTCTCGGTGGAGGGAATGCATCGGGGCGCAGCGAGCGCGCCAGCGCGCTGAGCTCGGGTGGCAGACCGCGTGCATATCGCGGCAGCCAGTACCAGGCGGCAAGCGCCGCTGCGACGAGCAGCACCAGCGTCAGGAAGCCTGCCTGCGAGCGGTCGCGCATCGGCTCGAGACGCATCAGCGGCGGGGTCCGCGCCGGCGGCAGGCCGTTCCAGGGAAAGTGCGAGCTGACTATCTCGTACCGGGGCCCGATCGACGCGGGCATCGGAGCCGAGGCGGGCACAGCGCCCGCATGTGCCGCCGCGATGTCGCGGGGGGACGGAGTTGCGATTGCCGGCGGTACCGCCGTGACGGGTGTCGGCGCAGCAGTCGGCGGCGGCGGGGAAGCCAGGGGGGCGCGTGCGACAGTGACCGGCCTCGCGGGCGCAGCAGTAACCGGCCTCCACGGCGCGACAGTGACCGGCCTCGGCGCGGGCGCAGCCGCGATGGGCGCTGGTGTCGGGATCCTCACGGTCGCCGGCGCGGCCGAGGGCACCGGCTGGGTGGACAGAATCCGTTCATCCGGGGGCAGTGTGCGGTTGGCTGCCTCGACAGGCCGCGACGGCTGGCCCGGCTCGAAATCCAGCGTGTCGTTGAGAGCGAGCTCGAATTGCTCGATCACGTCGCGCATCGAGGCCGGGCGTCGCGCGGCATCCTTCTCCAGCATGCGCATGATGTGCGCGCTGAGGGGCGCGGGGATAGGCTCGGCCGGCTGCAGCTGCGGCACCGGCTCCTCCTGCATCCGCTGCGCGTCGAAATGCGGGTAGTGCGGCGGATAGTGCGTGAGCAGCTCGTAAGCAAGCGCACCGAGTCCGTAGATATCGTCCGCGGGTGTCGCCGGCTCGCCGCGCAGCTGCTGCGGGCTCGCCGAGAACGGTGAGGCACGGCTTGCAGGATCCCGGCCGGCGTCGGCGATGCCGGAGGCTCCGAAGTCCGCGAGCTTCGCTCGTCCCTGCGCATCGAACAGCACGTTGCCGGGCTTGAGATCACGGTGGATCACACCGCGCTGATGGGCGTGCTCAAGCGCCTGCGCCACCTGGATCAGCACCGGCAGCACCAGCAGATAGCCGGCGCCGCGCAGCCGCCGAAGGTCGCCGCCCGTGGCGAGCTCCATCGGCAGCAGCAGATCGTTGCCGGCGTGCTCGGGCGCGAACACCTTGAGAATCCCGGGATGGTCCAGGCGACTGGCGAGCGCATGCTCGCGCGCGAGCGCGGCCCGCGCGACCTCGCTGCGCGCAGGTGCCGCATGCAGAATCTTTATCGCAACGTCCCCGCCACGCTGCGAGTCGTACGCGCGCCAGACTTCTCCCTGTCCGCCTGCGCCGAGCTTCTCGCGCAACGCGTAGCGAGTCTGGAGCGCTTGCCCGGCAATCTCCACCACCGGTCTCCTCCGCTCCTTAGAAGATCCTTCGTGCAGTATGCCACTGACGCGACCGCGCGGCCCCCTAGAGCTCGAGGGGCAGTTGGCCGCCGGTGCGCCCGGGCGGCCTGAAATGCGCCGTGTTCAGCGCCTCGCGGCCGCCGGACTCGAGCCCGAGACGCCGGCAGGCAAGCTTGAAGCGGCTTCTGAGCAGCAGCGCGTAAGGCCCCGTGCCGCGCATGCGAAACCCGAACCGGGGGTCGTTGTCCCGCCCGCCCCGCATGTCGCGCATTAGTGACATAACGTGGGCGGCGCGCTCCGGGTAGTGCTCGGCCAGCCACTCGGTAAACAGGTCCTTGATCTCGTACGGCAGGCGCAGGAGCACATAGCCCGCCCAGCGCGCGCCGCTCGCGGCCGCTGCGGCGAGGATGTCCTCGAGCTCGTGGTCCGTAAGCGCGGGGATCACCGGAGCGACAAGGGCTCCGGCCGGAACGCCGGCCGCGTTGAGCTCGCGCAGCACGCGCAGGCGGGCCTGCGGCGCCGCGGCGCGCGGCTCCATCCTGCGCTTGAGCTCATCGTCGAGCGTCGTGACGCTGACTGCAACGCTCGCGAGCCGCGCACGCGCCATGTCGCTCAGCAAATCGAGGTCTCGCAGCACGAGCGCGCTCTTGGTGATGACGGTCACGGGGTGACGCGTGCGCACCAGCACTTCGAGGATCGAGCGCGTGACGCCCATGCGCCGCTCGACGGGTTGATAGGGATCGGTGTTGGCGCCGAGGGTGATCGGCTTGCAGACGTAGCCGGGGCGAGCCAGCTCCTCCTCCAGGCGCTGCGCGGCGTCCTGCTTGTAGAAGAGGCGTGTTTCGAAATCGAGCCCGGGCGATAGGCCCATGTAAGCGTGGCTCGGGCGGGCGTAGCAGTTGTGGCTCACGACGCCGTTAGCGATGAAATCACCCGTCTCCGTGGTGATGTCGTAGAGGCGCATCGTCTTGAGCGGCTCGATGGAGACTACCTTCAGGCGCGCGTCGCTCTTGAGCGCGCGGCCGGTGATGTCGAGCTTGCGGGAGATGGCGGGGCTCACCGTGTGAAAGAAGCGCAAATGCTCCTTGAGTCCGCCGATCAGTCTCACGACATCGATCGGTTTCCTGGTCCCGAAATGCGTGTGCTCGACCACGAAACGAAAACCAAAGGCTCGCAGGCACTCGCAGATCCAGGTAACGATCCTGCTATCAGTGTTGCTGATGCGTAGCACCGTCTGACTGAAGCTGCCCTCGGCGTCGAATATGCCGGCGAGGAAGCCCGCCCGCCACTCCCGCGTCGGCGCCGGCGGCCACGCGATCAGGCGGTAGATCGAGTGCACTCGCAAGCACCATCCCGTCGCGATCGCGTGCATTGCCCGCCTCTGGCCCGCTGCCGCCTGGTACAGGAATCCGCGGGTCGAGATGTCGAAGTCCAGAAGGTAGTTGCGCGCCCGAACGAGCGCTTCCATATCGCACAGTGCCAAACGGAAGTGGTAGCCCTTGCTAGCGCTGCTGTTACTACGCACATTGTCATGAGCGCCGATGTGGCCGTCGCCACGAATCATTCCGCACAGGTAGCCGCGGCGGTAATCCTCATCCGCGCGCACAGCCTCGGCGAATGCGCCCGTGCCCATCAGCTTGTTGGATGTTGTCAGGTGTGGCCTGCGGGACCTTCCGTGCTCAGTACCGGTCACAAACTTCCAGCCACGGTCGCTCAGGAAGCGGTGATCACCACTCGTCACGAGCGTAGTGCCGTCCTCGAGCGTCACGCGGTATGCGGGTTTGATGACGCTCCAACGCGCTAGCACTCCGGACTTCACGTATCGGCGGTAGCCTCCGACACGTCGCGTGCCGTAGATCTGATCGCCGGGCCGCAGACAGTCGAGTCGCCGCGTGCGCCCGTCGGCCATCAGAATCGGAGTCTCGCCCGACCCGCAATACGGGCACGCATGAGCGCATCCCCTGTAAGGATTGATCGACTTTTCGAACGGCACGTCCGGTGAATCGTTCGTGCTGATGACGTTGCGGGCGCGCTCCGGCTCGAGCGTCGTCGCGACGCTGTCCGGCTCCTCCTCCAGGTACCAGCCGTCATCGACCGCGCTCACCTGCTGCGCGTCGAAGCGTCCCGGCGGATTGGAGAGCGCGCCACGGCCGGTGTATCGGCGGGGCGGCCCGTTCATTCGGCCCACGGAAAATACTGTACGCCCATACAGGATACTGGTAAAGCATCCAGTGCCAGGGTTCCGGTCCCCCGGGGAACCGTCGCGAGAGGTGTGCCGATTACTTGATGAAGTGCAGGGAGAACGGGTAGCGATAGGCCCCGCCCTCGCTCGCCCTGATCGCGGCGATGAGCGTCAGGACCAGCCAGGCGATGAAGAGCGCGGTGCCGAGAAGGAAACCGACGAGCACCAGCATCAGCAGGCTGCACACGATCGCGGCCAGTGACACCGTGAGGTTGAAATTCACGGCCTCCCTCGCCTGCGATGCGACGAACGGCGACTCGTCGCGCTTGCTGAGCCAGACCAGCCAGGGCGCGAGCGCGTTGCCGATGATCGGGAAGAGCAAACCGAACAGCGCGGAGAGGTGCGCGAGCATGCCCCAGGTGCGCTCGTTGTCCGTGGGCGCCGTGCCGGATGCGGGGCTCGGGCTAGGCTCGCTCATGCTGGGGCCCAAGCGTAACTCAGTTCCAATCGCGACGATAACCACCCCGCGCCCGACCGTCACTGCGATCGATAACGGATCGTGACGCTGTAGTTGCGGCCCGGCTGCGCGTAGTAGGCCTCGGTCTGGTAGCTGCGATCGAACAGGTTGGCCGCGCGTGCCTCGAGCGTCCAGCTGCGTCCCAGGTTCCATTGGGTCAGCAGATCGGCAAGGAAGTAGCCGCCGAGCGGCAGCGTGTTGGCCTGGTCGTCGTAGCGGCGGCCCTCGTAGCGCCCGACGAAGCCGATCGAGCCGGACACACCCTCAGCGCCGCCGAGCTGCAGCAGGCGCCGTACCGTGAGGCTGGCGTTCTGCTTCGCGCGCCGTGGCAGCAGGTCGTCGTAGTCGGCGCCGGGCGAAAGATTAAGCGGCTCCATGCCGGTAATCTGCCCGCCGAGCGCCCAGTCGGCGCTGTGCCAGTCGCCCTGCAGCTCGACGCCGCGCACGCGCGCGCGGTTGATGTTCTCGGCGGTGCAGGTCTCGTAGACCGGCGGCGGTGCCGCCGCGCAGACCGAGGTGATCTCCTCGTCGACGGTGGTCTGGTAGGCATGCAGCGACCACTTGAGGGCGCCCTCCTCGCCGTCGAGCCCGGCCTCGTAAGACTGCGAGGTCTCGGGCTTGAGGTTCGGGTTGCCATAGTCGGGAAAGTACAGATCGTTGAAGGTCGGCGCGCGAAACGCGGTGCCCCAGGTGGCGGTGAAGCGCACGCCGTCGGTGATCTTGTCTTTGACTCCGAGATTGCCCGTGACGTGATCGCCGAACTGGCTGTTGTCCTCGAGGCGCGCCCCGGCGAGCGCCGACCACCGGCCCCAGTCGGCATTCAGGTCGGCGAACACCGCGCGCGTGGTGCGGTCGGTGACTGCGTAGGGCGTGTCGCTGTCGATGCTCACGTCCTCGTAATCGACGCCGCTCACCAGATGCAGCACGGAGGTCAGCGGGCCGTCGACCTGGGCGCTGGCGCTGTCGCGCCGGGTGTCAAAGCTCTGGCCGGGCGTCGGCACGAGATCGAGAAAGTCCCGCTCGTAGTCGTCGTCGCGTCCGGCGAGCAGGCGCAGGTGCCAGGAGTCACCCAGCGCATCGTCGAGGTGCGCGCTGAGGACTCGCTCCTGGAACTCCAGATGGTCGTCGAAGCCGTCACCGTCGAAAGCGCTCCAGCCGTGCGTGTAGAGCACGTCGACGCTCGCGGTGAGCTGCTCGGTCAGATGCATGCCCGCGGTGAGCGATGCCGAGCGGTTGTCGAAGCCGTCGCGGATCGGCGGCGGCGTCGGGTCGAAGCAGCCGGCGATCGCCGAGGGCAGGCAGGCCTGAAAGCCGCCCGAGGTGAGGATGTCGCCCGAGACGTTGCCCCAGGCCTGCGTACCGCGCGCCGCAAGATAGCCGGTGAATTCGTGGCTGTCGTAACTCGCGTCCGTGGCGCTGCCCCCGACGGTGACCCCGGGCTGCCCGGCCTGACGCGTGAAGATCTGGATCACGCCACCGACCGCGTCCGAGCCGTAGAGCGTCGAGAGCGGGCCGCGCACCACCTCGATGTGATCGATCTGCTCGAGCGGGATGATCTCCCAGGGCGCGATGCCGAGGGTCGCGGAGCCGACGCGCACGCCGTCGATGAGCAGCAGCGTGTGGTCGGAGTCGGTGCCGCGCATGAAGATGGAGCTCTGTTGACCCGGACCGCCGGCGTTGTCGATGTTGATGCCGGCGAGATCGGCGAGCAGATCCTGGACCGAGGACACCTGCCGCGCCTCGATGTCGGCGCGCGTCAGCACCGTGGTCGAGAAGAACGATTCGTCCACCGGCTCCGGCACGCGCGCGGCGGTAACGATCACCTGCTGCAGCTGCTGCTCGGGCGACAGTTGCCCGGCAGACGGCTGCTGCTGCGACCACGCGGCGGTGGCGACAGTAACCCAAAGGAATGCGGCGGCGGCGCTTCCGGCCGCGCGGCGCAGGCTGAGACCTGTTGACATGGAACGCTCCTGACAGCACACACCCGTGCCCGTTGGGGTCGTGTCAGGAGCCGGCAGGTACAGGCCCGTCGGGGCCGATACCGTCCAAGACCAGCCGCCCGCCGCGACGTCCAACGGTTACGCGCGAGGCCGGTCTCCGGGCTCTCGAGCGGAGGCTGGCAGCCTCCGGCGGATCGCCTTCCCGCGCCCTTCGGGGCGCAGTGGCCGTCTGATCCGCCTGTACTCGATTACCGTTGCGGGGGCAGCGCCGGCTTTGGACGAATCCGCACCGGACTTCCCGTGTTACCCGCGCCCTTCCCAAGGGTGCGAGCACCTCACGCTGCGCGAAGCGTGCCTGCGAGACGCGGCGCGCGTCAAGATCTCCGCAAGTCGGGATCGCCAGGGTGTGCCTGCCGCGCTCTGCACGTGCCCGGTCGGGGCGTGGCATGATCGCAGTCAGCGTGGAACCCTCTGGCAACGGCAGCGCCGCCGCGCGGCCCAACATCACCGCTGAGTGGCTCGGCTACCTCGGCGTCGCGCCCCTCGTGCTGTGTCTGGCGGGCGTCGGACTGCTGCCGGAGTACGGCGGGCGCGAGCTCGCGCAGCGCATTGCGCTCGCCTGGGGAGCGGCGCTGCTCGCGTTCACCGGAGCGGTGCATTTCGGACTGGCACTCGCGGGCCGGCTGCCGTGGGAGCCGCGGCGCATCGGTGCGGCCGTCCTGCCCGCGGTCGTCGGCGCGGCGGCGGTGCTCGCCGGCGGCCAGCGCGGGCTGGCGCTGCTGGTCGTCGGCTTCGGGCTGTTCTGGCTGTACGAGCACCGCGCGCTCGGCGCGCTGCTGCCGCCGCCCTACCTCAGCCTGCGGCGCAACCTGAGTCTGGCGATCTGCATGCTGCTCGCGCTCACCATGATCGCTTCCGACGCGGCGGCGCTCAGCTGAAGCGCTTACCGCCCGATCCGCCGCTGACGACCATGGAAGACCTCGCCTCCGCACCCTGGCTGCGCCGCCTGATCACCGTGGTGGTGCTGGCGCTGCTGGTGCTGCTCGGCTTCCGCGTCATGGAGCCGTTCATCGTGCCCCTGGTGTGGGCCGGGATTCTCGCCTACGTCACCTGGCCGGGCTACACGCGGCTGCTGCGCCGCTGCCGCGGCCGGCGCGCACCGGCAGCGCTGCTGATGACGTTGCTGGTGACACTGGCGGTGATCGCCCCGCTCGTCTGGCTGATCGCGGTGCTGCGGGTCGAGATCGTGCACGCGTATCACGAGACCCAGACACTGCTGTCGGGCGGCGTGCAGCTGCCGTCGCTGGTGCTGAAGATCCCGTGGCTGGGAGATGAGCTGCAGGATCTCACCACGCGCGCCACCCAGGACCCGCATGCCCTCGGTCCCGAGCTCAAGAACCTCACCGACCACTCCCTCGACCAGATCGCCCACGTGGTCGGCGGCATCGGCCGCAACGTGGTGAAGCTGTTCCTCTCGGTGCTCAGCCTGTTCTTCGTATATCGCGGCGGAGGGCGCATCGCCGGGGACATGGCGCAGTCACTCGAGCAGTTGCTGGGGCCGCGTGTGCACAGCTATCTCGAGCACATCGGCCAGACGGTCAAGGCGGTGGTCTACGGCCTGGTGCTGGCTGCGCTGGTGCAGGGCGTGCTGGTCGGCCTGGGCTACTGGCTGGCCGGCGTCGGCGCCCCGGTGTTCCTCGCGGCGCTCACCACGGTGTGCGGGCTGATCCCGTTCGCCGCTCCGGCAGTCTGGATCGCCATCGTGCTGTGGCTGTTCGCCAAGGGCAGCACGGTGGCGGGCGTGGGACTTTTCATCTGGGGCGCGCTCGTCATGAGCTGGACCGACCACATGGTGCGGCCGTTCCTCATCAGCCGCGAGGCCGAGATCCCCTTCCTGGTGGTGATTTTCGGCGTGCTCGGCGGACTGGCCGCCTTCGGGCTCGTCGGCCTGTTCGTCGGTCCGGTGATCCTCGCGGTGCTGCTCGCGATCTGGCGCGAGTGGTTGCTGGAAAGCGCTCAGCCGCATTGACGGCGGACGCGCACTCTCAGGCGGAGAGGAACAGCCGATACGCCGGGTTCGCGCTTTCCTCCACGTAAGCGTAGTGCAGCTCGTTCAGATGCAGCAGGAAGTCGGCGCGCTCGGCCGGGGGCACCTGGATGCCGGCCAGCACCCGGCCGTAATCCGAACCGTGATTGCGGTAGTGGAACAGACTGATGTTCCAGCGCCCGCCGATCGCCTGCAGGAATTTCAGCAGCGCACCGGGGCGCTCCGGAAACTCGAAGCGATACAGCAGCTCGTGCTCGAGCCCGCGCGCGTGCCCCCCGACCATGTAGCGCACATGCAGCTTCGCCATCTCGTCGTCGGTCATGTCGGTGACCGTGAAGCCGGCGGCGCCGAGCTCGCGCACCACGCGGTCTTTCTCGGCGCGCCCCTGTGAGAGTGCGAAGCCGACGAAGATCTGTGCCGCAGCGGCGCTCGAGTAGCGGTAGTTGAACTCGGTGACGCTGCGCCGGCCGAGCGCCTCGCAGAAGCGCAGGAAACTGCCCGGTCGCTCCGGGATCACCACCGCAAGCAGCGCCTCGCGCTCAGCGCCCAGGTCGGCGCGCTCGGCGACGTGTCGCAACCGGTCGAAGTTCATGTTCGCGCCGCTGTTGATGGCCACCAGGCGCTTGCCGCGCGAGGCCTCGCGCGCCACGTACTGCTTCAGTCCCGCGACCGCCAGCGCGCCGGCCGGCTCGACGATCGAGCGCGTGTCCTCGAACACGTCCTGGATGGCGGCGCAGATCTCGTCGGTGTCGAGCAGCAGGATCTCGTCGACGTGCTCGCGGCACAGGCCGAAGGTCTCGTCGCCGACGCGCCGCACGGCAACACCGTCGGCGAAGATGCCGACACGCTCGAGCGTCACGCGCCGGCCCGCCTTGAGCGACTCGTACATGCCGGCGGCATCGCGCGGCTCGACGCCGATGACTCTCACCGCCGGGTAGAGGTACTTCACGTACACCGCCACGCCGGCGAGCAGTCCGCCGCCGCCCACCGGCACGAAAATGGCGTCCAGGCGACCGCCGGTCTGCCTGAGGATCTCCACCGCGATCGTGCCCTGCCCGGCGATCACGTCCGGGTCGTCGAAGGCATGCACGAACACGAGGCTGCGCTCGCGCGCGAGCCTGAGCGCGTGCTCGAGCGCGCTGTCGTAGTCGTCGCCGTGCAGCAGCACCTCGCCGCCGAGGTCGAGCACCGCCTGCACCTTGATGTGCGGGGTGGTCTGGGGCATGACGACGACCGCAGGAATCGCCCGCCGGCGCGCCGCCAGCGCCACGCCCTGCGCATGGTTGCCGGCCGAGGCGCACACCACACCGCGCTGCGCCGCGCTCTCGGACAGGTGCGCGATGCGGTTGTAGGCACCGCGCAGCTTGAAGGAGAACACCGGCTGCAGGTCCTCGCGCTTGAGCAGCACCTCGTTGCCGAGCCGCTGCGACAGGCGCGCTGCTGCTTCCAGCGGCGACTCGATCGCCACGTCGTAGACGCGCGCCCTGAGGATTCTCTCGATGTAGGGACTCGCCACCGGCGCAGCTTAAGCGACTGCGGCGGCGGCTGTCAGCGCGCGCAATGCGGCGCGGGACCCGACTCAGCGCCGCTCGCCGGTACGGCGCAGCGCGAAACGGTATTGCGTACGGCCGATGACCAGCGCATCGCCGTCCTTGAGCACCTGGCGGCTGATGCGCTTGCCGTTCACCAGCACGCCGTTGGTGCTGTTGAGGTCTTCGATGATGGTGTGAGCGGGACCGGCGAGGATCACCGCGTGGTGGCGGCTGATGAATTTGGCATCGAGCTGCAGGTCGTTGTCCGGAGTGCGGCCGATGGTGGTCTTGCGCCCCAGCACGTGCACCACCTCGCGCTCGCCGTCGCTGTGAATCAGCAGCCGCGCAGTGCCGTCGGGCGCCGGCGCCTGTCCCGGGCCCTCCTCCGCCTCGACGGCGGCCGGCCGCGGTGCGCGGTGACTGCCGCTGTCGCCGCTGCTGCGCGCGCTTTCGAGCGTCTCGCGCCACTGCCGGTTGACCCTTTCGAGCTCGTCGACCCG
This sequence comes from uncultured Gammaproteobacteria bacterium, assembly GCA_963844595.1. Lineage (GTDB taxonomy): Bacteria > Pseudomonadota > Gammaproteobacteria > Steroidobacterales > Steroidobacteraceae > 13-2-20CM-66-19. Next base: position 459,775 of record CAWJOW010000004.1, on the reverse strand, counting down.
GGCGTTGCGGCTGCGCAGTTGCGACTCCAGGTGAGCTGCGCTCTCGGCGGACGCCTGCAGCTGCGCCTCGAGCTCGCGCACGCGCTCGCCGGCGGCGGCCGCACCCACGTGCAGCGAGCGCAGCTCCTGTTCCTGGCCGGCGAGCTGCATCTGCAGCTCGCGGATGCGCGCCTCGGTGGCGCTGGCGCTCGCCTGCTGGGCGTTGCGCTCCTGCTGCGCCACGCGCAGCGCGCTCGCCCAGTCCTCCATCTCCCCGCGCACGGTAGTCAACTCCGCCTCGAGCTCGCCGCTGCGTTTCCTCTCCGCGGCGAGCGCTGTCTCGAGGTCGCGGATCCGCCCGCGCGCCTGGACCGCCGCCGCCTCGTGCCCGGCGGCGCCGGCCGCGGCTGCCGCTGTCGCCGCACGTCCCGACTCGACCGCGGCCTTGAGTGATGCTTCCCCGGCGAGCAGCCGCTGCACCTCGGCATCGCGCTGCGCGACGCCGGTGTTGAGCGCACTCAGCTGCTGCTCGAGGACGGCGATGCGGGTAGCGCCCTGCATCAGCTCCGACTCGAGCTCGCCGCCGCGTGTTTCGCGGGCGCTGAGCTCGCGCGCGAGCACGACATGCTGCGCCTGGCGCGTATCCGCCTCGAGGTGCAGCTGCGTGAGCAGCGACTCGAGCAGGCCGCGCCCGCGTTCGGCCGATTGCAGTGTTTCGTGGAGGCCGGTGATGCGCGCGCGCGCCGCGCGCAGCTCGGCCAGCGCCTGCGCGTGGGCCCGGTCCTTCTCGGCGAGCGCCTGCTGACTCTTGCGATCCTGCGAGCGCTGCAGTTGCGCCGCGGCATCGCGCTCTTCGTGAGCGCGCTCCTCGGCGGCGGCTCGCTCCTGGGCAATTTGCGCCGTGAGCTGCGCCGCTTGCTGGCCGGCGGCGCTGCGCTCGCGGGCGAGCTCCCCGGCGTGCCGCGCCGCCTGCTCCTCGGCGGCCGCGCGCGCCCGGGTCAGCTCCTCACCGAGTTGCGCCGCGCGCTCCTCACCGGCGACGCGCGCCCGGGTCAGCTCCTCACCGAGTTGCGCCGCGCGCTCCTCGCCGGCGACGCGCGTATGTGTCAGTTCCTCGGCAAGTGCCGCGGCACGCTGCTCGGCGGCCGCGCGCGCTGCGTGCGCCGCCTGGAGCGAGATCTCGAGAGTACGCAGGCGCTCGGCGCGGCTGCCCAGCAGGTCCTGCGCCTGGCGCAGGTTCGCAGCCGCCGTCTGCAGCGGGTCGTCGGGTTCGCGCGCAGGAACCGCGGCATCGCCCGCGGCGGTCGGTGCGTTGGCAGCGGCCCGCTCGCGCGCCTCGTACGCGCCCGGATCGAGCACCGGCAGCTCATCGGTGCGATCGAGGTCGGCCAGCACGGTCGTCCCGTGGGGCGGCTGAAGCGGGTGAGGATCCATGGCGCGGATCTTACCGCCGCGGCCACACCGCAGCCCGGGATCGCGGCATATTTATGTGAAAGGAATCGCGGATTTTCGGAAAAAGGCTAGTCCCCGGCGAAGGCCCGCACCGCCCGCGCCAGCGCTGGCGCTCCCGACTCGAGCAGGTCGTCGCCATGCTCGGGCAGATCCGTAAGGCGCGCGCCCGGCAACACCTCGCGCACCCGCGCGACGGCCTCCCAGAACTCATCCTTCGGGCGCAGGAACAGTGTCTGCCGCGCCGCGAGCGTGGTGAGGCGCTCGCGCCACGGATAGCGCGCGGCGGCCTCCGCCAGTCCGCTGGACGGAGCCTGCGCCGCGGCCGCTGCGCCCACGGGAACCGAGACCAGGACGAGCCGGCGCACCTGTGCAGTGCGCAGCCGCGTCAGCTCGGCTGCGAGCAGCGCCCCGGCGCGATAGCCGACAACGTCGAGGCGGCGCAGTCGCATACTGTCGAGAAAATCACCGAGCGCGGCGGCGTAGTCCTCGAGCTGCGGGTGCGGCGGCGGTGGATCCGACTCTCCGCAGCCGGGCAGATCGGGCGCGTAGACCGAGCGATCGCGGCCGGCGTGCGGCAGGAAGCGCAGGAACGCGCGACCGGTAGCGGCCGCTCCGTGCAGGCACAGGAGGGCCGTACCCTCCTCGAACCCCCCGCCCTGCGGAATCGCGTTGTGAACATGTAACTGACCGTAACGGCACTCGAAGTAGCCGCGGCGCACGCGCGGCTCGCTTTCCTGGGGGCGATGCGCAGGGGTGGTTGCCTTGGGCATGCACGACATAGTGCCATGATCGGTGCCGCCCTTGCGCTCGCGGACCAGACGGGTAAATTGAGGCTCATGCGATGTGCCGTGCTGTCGTGCGTTGCACTTCTCATGAGCGGCTGCGGGCTCGCGGGGACAGGTGCGTCCGCGGCCGCGGGCGGTGCGTCGGAAGCACAACAGGCGGCTCAGGCCAGGCAGACCGAGGACCGGGTGCGCGCCCAGATCGAGGCCGCGCAGCAGCAGGCTGCCGAGCAGCGGCAGAAGGCGGAAGCCGACGCGCAGTAGGGACTCGAAGCGCGCCATGACCAACCTGCAGATCCGGATCCGGCATGTGCCGTCCAGCCCGAGTGACTTCGAGCTGCGCGAGAGCCCGGCACCGAGACTCGCGAACGGCTCGTTCCTCGCCCGCGCGCTCTGGCTCGGGCTCGACCCGTTCGTGCTGGGCGGCGTCGGCGTGGCGCTGCACAGCGCGCTGCGGCCCGGCGATCTCGTGCCCGCCCGCGGCGTCGGGCAGGTGATCGAATCGCGCCATGACGTATTCGCCCCGGGGAGCCTGGTGGTGCTTGACTGCGGGCTGCAGGAGCTTTGCGTCTCGAATGGCCAGCACGCCCGCCTGCTGCATCCGGGCCAGACTCCCGCTTCGACGGCGCTCGGTATCCTGGGCGCACCGGGGATGGCGGCGTACTTCGGGTTGCTGGATCTGGCGCGCGTCAGGCCCGGCGAGACGGTGCTGGTATCCGCGGCGGCCAACGCGGCCGGCTCCATGGCCGGGCAGATCGCGATGCTCAAGGGTGCGCGCGCCATCGGTATCGCCGGCAGCCGCGAGAAGTGCGAGTGGGTATTGCGCCACGCGCGTTTCACCGCCTGCATCAACCACCGCACCGAGGATGTCGGCGCGCGGCTCGGACAGCTTGCGCCTCGCGGCGTGAACGTGTTTTTCGACAACAGCGGCGGCGAGCTCCTCGAGGCAGTCGTCGCGGACCGGCATCTGGCCGCCGGCGGCCGCATCGTGCAGAACTCCCTGCAGCCAGCGGTGCCGGCCGCACTCCTCGGCCTTGGAGGCTATTCAACCGACGACGTGCAGGTACTGTCGATGCACGTCCGCAACTACGAGCATCGGCGCGGCGAGTTCCTGCGCGAGGCGATCGCCTGGTACGGCGCCGGCCGAATCGCCGCCAAGGACCACGTCGTCGAGGGTCTGGCAAACGCGCCGGCGCACCTGCTGCTCTCGCTCACCGGCGGCAACTTCGGCCGCCCGCTGGTGAAGGTTTGAGAGCGCCGCCGCGCCTCCCGCGCGGCAGGCTCTTCGAATCCGCCTGAGCTTCAGCGCCTGCGGCGCGCGCGGCCGCGGTGTGCTGCGCGGCGCCCGGTGCGGCGGCGGGGCGTGGACTTGCGGGATCTGCGGCCGCTGCTGCGGGCCGGGCGCGCCTTGCGTGTGCGCCTCGACGCAGTCTTCTTCCTCGCGGTTTTCTTTTTTGCGACCTTTTTCTTTGCAGCCTTGCTTGCAGCCTTCTTGCGCGCGGGCTTGCGCGCCGTTTTCCTGGCCGGCGGCCGGGCTGTCGCGGCTTTCTTCGCCTCGGGTCGCGGCGCAGCAGGAGCGGCGAGCGGCGCCGGAGCGGGCTTGGGCGCTGGGGCGGGTTTGGGTGCCGCTGCGGCGGGTGCCGGAGCCGGCTTGGGCGTAGCAGCGGCCGCAGGCCGCGCCGGCTGCACGGCCACCGGCGGACGGTGCACCGCGAACGCGCCGCCCTGCGGGTCCATGAACAGCGCGATCGAACTGCCGCCGGGAACGTCCATCGGTCCGTGCATGAGGCGGCCGCCGGCGGCCTTGGCCGACGCGACCGCGCGCTGGGTGTCCGTGACCTGCACGTAGCTCAGCCACGAGGGTGGAGTCGAGGGGCCCTGCACGTTGCACATGCCGCCGACCTGCGTGCCGCCGTGCTCGAACAGCTGGTAGATGCCATTTGCACCCATGTCGTGGGCCTGGCCCTTACGCCAGCCGAACAGCTCGCCGTAGAAACGCACCGCGCCGGCAACGTCAGTCGTCGCGAGCTCATGCCACGAGAACCCGCCGGCTCCGCCCGCCGGCGTAGTGCTGGCCGGCGCTCCGGCCGGCGTATAGACGGCAAAGGTCGCGCCCTGCGGATCGGCCAACACGGCAAAGCGGCCGACGTTGGGAATGTCCGAGGCCGCCTTGACGATGCGCGCGCCGAGACGCTGCGCCTGCTCGGCGGTTGCATCGACGCTCGCCGCACCCACATACACCAGCCAGTGCGGCGGCGTGCCGGCGGCGTCCGGGGGCAGCGCCATGAGGCCGCCGACCTGGGTCTGGCCGGCCATCCAGATCGTGTAGCCGGGCATGCTCGACGGGTGCGTGCGCCACGGGACTACTCGCGGATAGAACGCTGCGGCCGCGGCAGTATCGGTCGTCAGCAACTCGTGCCAGATGAATCGTCCCCGCAGATCCGCGTTGCTCATGGGCTGTCCCTCTTGTTGGGCGGACATTGTGCCCTGTTGCGGCACGTACTGTCATGAGTGTTGTAACGGCGGGGCTCCGGGGACGTGGCGCGCGCGCCAGAGGAGGTACAGGCCGCTCGCGATGACGATGCCCCCGCCGAACAGCACCCGCGCCGACGGCAGCACGTGCCACACGACGCGGTCGATGCCGATGCCCCAGAGAAGCGCCGTGTACTCGAACGGCGATACGACTGACGGGGGCGCCGAGCGGAATGCCTCGGTGAGCAGGTACTGTCCGACCGCGGCGAACAGCCCCAGGGCCAGCAGCCATTTCCAGTGCGACGCTGCGATCGGCACCCACTGCGGCGCGGCCAGGATCGCGGCGAACATCGTCATCAGCCCGATGGTCCAGAACACCACGCTCACCGTGGTCTCGGTGCGTGTCAGTACCCGTACGGCGATACCGCTGAGCGCGTAGGCCGTAGCGCCGACGAGCGCCGCGAGTGCTCCGAGCGAGCTGAGCCGCGAGACGTCCGGCCGCAGCATGGTGAGAACTCCGCCGAGACCGGCGAGGATGGCGAGCCAGTTCCGCCACGGGAGGCGCTCCTTCAACAGCGGCACCGAGAGCGCCGCCACGATCAGGGGCGCGGACAGAAACACCGAGTAGGCATTGGCAAGCGAGAGCACCCTGACCGCGTAGATGAACCCGCCCAGCACTACGACCGTGAGGGCACCGCGCAGCACGTGCATGGGCCAGCGGTGTGGCTTCAGGTCCCGCAGGCGCCCGGAGACGAGCACCGGCAGCAGCGTGAACGGTAGCGAGGCGGCACCGCGGAGCGCTGCAACCTGCATCGGCGGATAGTGCGCCGCGAGGATCTTCAGCGTCATGTCCATGAAGGAGAAGACGGCGACCGCCGCGAGCATGATCGCGATGGCGCGGAGCCTGCCCTCGACCACGTTAGCCCGCCGGGTTCGCCTCACCAGGTGCTGGTGTTGGGCATCGACTTCCAGGGTTCGGCGGGCGGCAACGCCGCGCCTTTCTGCAGCAGCTCGATCGAGATGTTGTCCGGCGAGCGCACGAACGCCATGTGCCCGTCGCGCGGCGGCCTGAGGATCGTGACGCCGTGCGCGGCGAGCCGCGCGCAGGTGTCGTACAGATCGTCCACCTCGTAGGCGAGGTGGCCGAAATTGCGTCCGCCGTCGTAGCTCTCCGCGTCCCAGTTCCAGGTGAGCTCGACCTGCGCGTGCTCGTCACCGGGTGCGGCCAGGAACACCAGTGTGAAGCGCCCCTGGGAGTAGTCGCGGCGCGACAGCTCCGTCAGGCCGAGCGCCTTGCAGTAGAACCGCAGCGACGCATCGATGTCGGTCACGCGCACCATGGTATGCAGGTACTTCATCGGAACATCTCCGGGATCAGAACATCTCCGAGGGCCCGGGGGGCTTGATCTCGACTTCGTGGCGCGAGGCGATGAACTCGCCGGTGATCATCTCGGCATAGCTCTGTCCGGGTCCAACCATCGGATAGACGCCCGCTTCGGGATCGATCATCACCTCGAGGAACGCGGGACCCTCGAACGCCAGGAACTCGCCGACGACCCGCGGTACGTCCGCCTTGTGCTCGAGGCGCACCGCGTAGGCAAAGCCGTCGGCCTGCGCGGCCTTGACGAAGTCTTTCTTGTGCAGCGAGCGGTCGCTGGCCGACAGCCGACCCTTGAAGAACAGCTTCTGCCACTGCTTCACCATGCCGTCGCCGAAGTTGTTGAGCACCATCACCTTCACCGGCAGGCCGTAGGTCGTCGCGGTCTCGAGCTCGCCGATGTTCATGCGGATACTGGAGTCGCCGTCGATGTCGACCACCAGGCGCTGCGGACAGGCGATCTGCGCGCCGATGGCCGCCGGCAGACCGAAGCCCATGGTGCCCATGCTGCCGGAGGTGAGCCACAGGCGCGGCGTACGGAAGTCGCAGTACTGCGCGGCCCACATCTGGTGCTGGCCAACACCGGTGGTAATGATCGCCTCGCCGCGCGTCAGGCGGTTGAGCTCCTCGAGCACGTAATACGGCTGGATCAGCGGACTCGCGCGGTCGTAATTCATGGCGTGGGTCCGCCTGAGCTCGGCGACCTGCGCGGCCCAGCCGCTGAAGTCGCGGCGGAAACCGCTGCGGCGGCCGTAGGCGGTGAGCGCCTCGAGGGCATCTGCGACCAACCCCACGTGACTCCACTGCACGCGCTTTACCTTGTTGACTTCGGCGCGATCGATGTCGAAGTGCACGATGCGGCGCGCGTTGCGCGCGAACAGCTCGGGAACTCCCGCCACGCGATCGTCGAAGCGCGCGCCGACCGCGATCAGGAAGTCGCAGTCCTCGACCGCGTAATTGGCGAAGGCGGCTCCGTGCATGCCGAGCATCCGCAGCGACAGCGGGTGGGTGGTGTCGAAGGCGCCGATGCCCATGAGCGTGGTCACCACCGGGATGCCGAAGGTGGTCGCAAGCTCGGTGAGCGGGCCCGCGGCGTTGCCGTTCACCACCCCACCGCCCGCATAAATAAGCGGCTTCTCCGACTCCGCCAGCATGGCGAAGAAGCGCGCCGCCGCCTGCTCGTCGAGCGTCGCGGCCGTGAGCTCGTGCATGCGGCGCCGGTAGCCCGGAATCGGCAGCACGCCTGACCCCTGGAAGACGCCCTCTGTGGTCTGCACATCCTTCGGAATATCGACGACCACCGGGCCGGGACGCCCGGTACGGGCGATCTCGAAGGCAGTCCTTACCGTAGCCTCAAGCTTGGCAGGATCGGTGACCAGGAAGATGTGCTTGGCGACGGACCCCATCAGTGAGGGCACGGGCGCTTCCTGGAACGCGTCCGTGCCAATGGCTGCCCGGGCGACTTGGCCAGAAATCACAACAATAGATACTGAATCGGCCATGCAGTCGCGCACTGGCGTAACAGTGTTGGTGGCGCCCGGACCGGAGGTAACCAGGCAGACTCCCACCCTGCCGCTCGCGCGCGCGTAGCCGGCGGCCATGAAGCCGGCTCCCTGCTCGTTGGCCGGGACGATGAGCGGGATCTGCGGCGAGCCAGACCTCGCGCACTCCTCGTTGTAGAGGAAGACCGCGTCGTAAGTCGGCAGGATCGCCCCGCCGCTGTAGCCGAAGATGGCGGTAACGCCCTCGTCGGCGAGCACTTGCACGATCATGCGCGCGCCGCTCATCCGGACACCGGCGAGCGGATGTCCGGCCGGGCGTGGCTGGATCACCGTATCGTTCATCGAGGCGCTGTCCCAGGGAGCCGCAGGGGCGCGTAAAAATTCGAGCGACCGAATCAGCCTAGCAGCTCGAGACGCGTGGTGCATACTGGCTGGCTCATGCGTCATATCATCGCGATCCTGCTGCAAAACGAGGCCGGCGCGCTCACTCGCGTCGCGGGCCTGTTCTCGACCCGCGGCTACAACATCGAGTCCCTCTCGGTGGCGCCCACCGACGACCCCACGGTCTCGCGGCTGACCCTGGTCACGAGCGGCTCGGACGCGGTGATCCAGCAGATCGCCAACCAGCTCAACAAGCTGGTCGATGTCGTGAGCGTGCTCGACATGACGCGCGGCGCGCATCTCGAGCGCGAGCTGGTGCTGCTGAAGCTCAGGGTCGACCCCGGGCTGACTGACGCTGTGCGCGGTCAGGTGGTGCGCAGCGGCGGCCGCGTGCTCGACCCCGCGCTCGATGGCTTCATCGTGGAGCTGGCCGCGAGCGAGGCGGAGATCCGCAGCTTCATGGCGGCTCTCGCGCGCTCGGCGCAGCTCCTCGAAGTGGTACGCAGCGGTGCGCTCGGCATCAGCCGCAGCGCGCGCCCGGTACGCGCGCGCGCTGCGCAACCCCGCGCTGCGCCGGACGGCCCGTAGGGCCCGAGAGCCTCAGGGCACGAGCACCGTCGACCCCGTGGTACGGCGCCCCTCGAGATCGCGATGCGCGTCGGCCGCACGCGCCAGCGGGTACCGCTGGCCGATGACGATGCGGACCTCGCGGCTCGTAACCGCCGCGAACAGCTCGCGTGCCGCCTTCACCAGCTCCTCGCGGGTCGAGATGTAGTTGAAGAGCGTGGGCCGCGTGAGAAACAGCGAGCCGCGCCTCGAGAGCTCCAGCGGCGCGATGGCAGGCACGGGGCCGGAGGCATTGCCGAAGCTCACCATCATGCCGAGACGGCGCAGACAGTCGAGCGACTCCATGAAGGTGTCCTTGCCGACGGCGTCGTAGACGACCGCGACGCCCTCACCGCGCGTCAGCTCGCGCACCTTCGGCGCGAGCTCATCGCGCCCCGAGATCAGCACGTGCCGGCAACCGTGCCGCCGCGCGAGCTCCGCTTTCGCCTCGCTCCCGACCACGCCGATGACGCGCGCACCGAGCGCCCGCGCCCACTGGCAGAGAATCAGGCCGACCCCGCCGGCCGCGGCGTGCACCAGGATGGTGTCACCGCGCGTGACCTTATAGGTGCGGCGCAGGAGATAGTGCGCGGTCAGGCCCTTGAGCATGAGCGCCGCCGCCTGCTGGTCGGAGATCCCCCTGGGGACCCTGACCACGCGCTCGGCCGGAACGTTGCGCACCTCGCTATAGGCGCCCGAGCTGGTGAAGACATACGCGACGCGCTCGCCGACTTTCAGGTCGCGCACGGCGCGCCCGCGGGCGGTGACGACGCCGGCTGCCTCGCGCCCGAGGCCGCTCGGCAGTTCCGCCGGGTACAGCCCGGTGCGCTCGTACACATCGATGAAGTTGACGCCGATGGCGGTGTGGCGCACCTGCACCTCGTGCGCCGCCGGCGCTCCCGGCTCGAGCTCCTCGAGACGCAGCACCTCCGGACCACCGAATGAGTGGAAGCGGATCGCGGTAGGCATGGCGCCAAGCATAGCTCCAGATCAGCCCGACCGGCACGTTGCCCGGAGGAGGCAAAAGCCAAGCCTTCGGTTGTTCCAACCGGCACGTTGCCTAGCGGGCAAAAGCCGCGCCTTTTGCCCGCGGGCGAGAGTCCATCAACGCCCTGGCTTGCGGAAAATGCCGCAGGCATTTTCCGCCAATCTACAAGGCCGCGTCGTCAGTCTCGCCGGTGCGGATGCGGATCACGCGCTCGATGTCGGTGATGAAGATCTTGCCGTCGCCCACCTTGCCGGTCTTGGCCGCCTTGATGATCGCCTCCACCACCTGGTCGACGAGCTCGCCGCGCACCGCCACCTCGATCCGGGTCTTGGGCACGAAGTCGACCACGTACTCCGCGCCGCGATACAACTCGGTGTGCCCGCGCTGCCGCCCGAAACCCTTCACCTCCGTCACCGTCATGCCCGAGACGCCGATGTCGGAGAGCGCGGCGCGCACGTCGTCGAGCTTGAAGGGCTTGATGATGGCGGTGACCAGTTTCATGGAATGCACTCCGTCTGCGGTCGTTGCGGCGCGATGGATTTTGCAGCTTTCATGCCACGAGCGAAATCACTGCACGAAGCCCGCAACCCGCGCCGCCGGCGCGCCGAGGGTAGTCTCCACGGCCGGGTGCACCATGGCGGAGCATTCGCCCGGACCCCGCGCCCTGCTCCGGTGCGGATACCCCGCTGCTCCTAGGCTATTCTTCGCGCCGATGTTTGAACAGATCGTGATCGTCGGTGCCGGTCAGGCGGCCATGCAGGCCGTGGACACGCTGCGACGCCGGGGCTTCACCGGCCAGCTGACGCTCGTCGGCGAGGAGCCGTGGCTGCCGTACCAGCGGCCGCCGCTCTCGAAGAAGTATCTCGCCGGAGCGCTCGAGCGCGAGCGGTTGTCGCTGCGCCCGGCGCACTTCTTCGCCGAGCACCAGGTGCAGACGCACCTCGGCCGGCGCGCCACCGACATCGCCCCGCATGCCCATCACGTGCGTCTCGACGACGGGCTGGTGCTGCCCTACGACGCGCTGCTGCTGGCGACCGGCAGCCGGCCGCGGCGCCTGGCCGTCCCGGGCGCGGACCTCGCCGGCGTGCACTACCTGCGGACGGTTGCCGATGCCGACCGGATCCGCGCCGAATGCTCGCCGGGCCGGCGTCTTGTCGTCGTCGGCGGCGGCTACATCGGTCTCGAGGTCGCGGCCACCGCGCGCGAGCTCCGCCTGGACGTGACCGTGCTCGAGATGGCCGAGCGCGTCATGAATCGCGTCACCTGCCCGGAAGTCTCGTCTTTCTACGAGTCCGAGCACGCGCGGCGCGGCGTGCGCATCCGCTGCCGCGAGACGCTGCGCGCGCTGCACGGCGACGGCGCCGGACGAGTACGCGCCGCGGTGACCGACCAGGGCGGCGAATATCCCGCCGACCTGGTCGTCGTCGGCGTGGGGGTCGCGCCGGCAGATGAGCTCGCGAAGGCGGCGGGGCTCGAGTGCGAGAACGGCGTGGTCACCGATGTGCACTGCCGCAGCTCGGATACTGCGATATACGCCGCCGGCGACTGCGCGAGCCACCTGAACCGCCAGTACGGCCGGCATCTGCGCCTGGAGTCCGTCGACAATGCGTTCGAGCAGGGCACGACCGTCGCGCTCAACCTGCTGGGCAGCCCGACCCCGCACGACAAGGTGCCGTGGTTCTGGTCGGACCAGTACGACCTCAAGCTCATCATCGTCGGCGTCGCGCACGCCTACGATCGCGTGATCCTGCGCGGCGATCCGGCGACACGCAGCTTCAGCGTCTGTTACCTGCGCGGCGGCGAGCTCGTCGCCATCGACACGGTCAACAGCCCGAAGGACCAGATGGCGGCGCGCAAGCTGATCGCGGTGCACGCGCGGCCGAATCCGGACAAGCTGGCCAACGCTGCGGTGGCGCTCAAGGACACGCTGTGAGCAGGCGCGAGGAGGTCCTTGTCCACGGTTGCCGCGGTATCTATTCCTTACTATAATCATTTATGTAAGGATTATGGAGCCAGCCATGGGTACAGAAGCCACGCTGACCAGCAAGGGTCAAACGACAATTCCCAAGCCAATCCGGGACAGCCTGCGCATGAAGGCCGGCGACAGAATGAGTTTCACGTTGATGCCGGACGGCGTTGTTCTCATGCGAGTGAAGAACAAGCGTGTGTCTGAACTCGCGGGGCTGTTATACAAAAAGGGACGAAAACCCGTCCCCATCGAGCTGCTGTCGCGCTGATGCTCGGTGTAGATACGAACGTTCTCGTCCGGTACCTGATCCGAGACGACCAGGTGCAGTATGAGAAAGCACGGCGATTGATCGATCGCGAGGTGAGCAAAGGCGAGCCTGTGTTGGTAAGTCTGCTGGTCCTGCTGGAAACGGAATGGGTGCTGCGAAGTCGCTACGATCTGGCCAAGGCAGATGTAGTCGCGACCTTCTCTGCATTACTGGATACCGCCGATCTGGCCTTCGAAGACGAGTCATCCGTTGAGAATGCGGTCTACTCCTGGAAGGACTCGACGGCCGATTTTGCGGATTGCCTGATTGAATCACGCCATCGCCGGCTGGGCTGCCGCGCCACAGCCACTTTCGACAGCAGGGCGCTGAAGCTCGCAGGATTCATTTCGCTCTGATATTCGGCGGGTTCCGACCCGTCTCGGTCATTCGTGACAGACCGGTTTGGGGCGAGCAAAATGAACAAGCTCTCGGGCGCCTGTAATTCAATTGATGGTGTAGCTGTGGGACTTCGCTGGCGTATCCAGCAGGTCGGACGGATGTGCCCTGACTCGGCGGTGCCGCGATACACCGGTCGGTATGGCGCTACGCAGGCTTCTGACGCTGACTCTAGTCAGCCTGTCGCCTGTAGTTCCTCTCTCTATTCTCGAGGCGCAGGCCCGCGCAGTGCCTGACAAGGCGATCGAGCCGCGTGTGCTTAAGACCATCCATGCCCTGTATGGGGGGAAGTCGGAAGTGCGCGACTACCTTCCCCTGACTGAACCCTTCAAGGCCGCGTCCCGATGGGAGCTGGCGGCTACGAAGGAAACGGATCTCCAAGACGAACAACTTGACCCTAATCCCGTCACGATCTGCTTCATTCGTAGTGACGTGCCCGATTGCTCCGAAAAGGTGATATTCCCGATATCAGACGGGATCGCTGACAACCATGGGAGATTGTTCCACAATTTTATAGAGGCTCGTGTTGTCTACGGTTCCACGGAGCGCACTGCGCCTCTGCTGTTGCTCAAGGCGTGCAGCTGGGCCGGTGATAATGGCAACTGCGGTATATACACTTTCTTGTTCGAGTACGATCATGCTCGTGATCAATAACAATGCACCCTATGGCTACTTCGTGAGCGTGTATCGGCGCGATGCGGCGGGCCTCTATGCTCAGATGCTGCGTTATCTCAGTAGGACTCACTACAACGATGGCAACCGACTCTCGGTGGTGGACTCTGATATGCCAGAGATTCTTTTCCGGCTTGGGTTATGGAAGCCTGGTGACCCACTCCCTATTCCCTTCGTAAAGCCAGACGACTGCACGAAACTTTCGCTAGTCAAAGGGGAGGAGTGGTGCCAGTAAAGAGGCGCCTGCGCTACATGAGGACCATCCAGTTCGAGCAGGCGACGTGATCGTGGTCACAGTCCGCTTCTGAGCCGGGAAGCGACTATCTACGCCATCAATGTGCGTAGCGGCCTGATCATGCTCACCTGAGCACCACCAGCAGATCCTTCACGTCCACGGTCTGCCCCGGCTTGGCCAGAACCTCGGCGATCTCGCCGTCGCTCTCCGCGCGCACCGCAGTCTCCATCTTCATCGCTTCCAGGGTCAGCAGCAGGTCGCCGCGCGCGACTTTGGCGCCCGCGGCCGCCGTGACGGTGCCGATCGTGCCGGGCATCGGCGCACCCACGTGGCGTGTATTGCCGGGCTCTACCTTGCGCGCGGGCGGATGCTTCGCGACCTGGCTGGCGTCGGGGACGCGCACCGAGCGCGGCTGGCCGTTCAACTCGAAGAACACCGTGCGCGTGCCGTCCGCGTGCGGCTCGCTGACTGCGACGTAGCGCACGATGAGCGTCTTGCCGCGCTCGAGCTCGATGTTGATCTCCTCACCCGGCTGCATGCCGTAGAAGAACACCGAAGTCGGCAGGATGGCGGCATCGCCGTACTGCGCCCGGTCGCGGGCGTACCCGAGCCACACCTTCGGGTACATGAGATAGGAGGCCAGATCCTCCTCGGTCACCGTGCGTGAGAGCTCCGGCTGGATGAGGGCGCGCACGCTCTCGAGGTTCACCGCCGGCAGCGCCGCGCCGGCACGCGTGGTGCGCGGCGCGGCGCCCTTCAGAATCTTGCGTTGCAACGCCTCCGGGAAGCCGCCCGGAGCCTGGCCGAGCTCACCGCGGAACAGCTGCACCACCGACTCGGGAAACGCGACCTCGGTCGCCGGGTCCTCGACCTGTGCGCGCCTGAGCCCGGCAGTGACCATGAGCAGCGCCATGTCGCCCACCGCCTTGGAAGTCGGGGTCACCTTGATAATGTCGCCGAACATGGAGTTGACGTCTGCGTAGGCGGCGGCGACTTCCGGCCAGCGGGCCGCATCGATGCCGAGCGCACGCGCCTGCTCGCGCAGGTTGGTGTACTGGCCGCCGGGCATGCCGTGCACATACACCTCGGAGGCGCCGGCGCGCACGTCGCTCTCGAAGGCCGCGTACAGCCGGCGCACCTGCTCGAAATACGCCGAGATCAGCCGCAGCCGGTCGGGATCGATGCCGGAATCGCGCGGTCCGTGGCGCAGCGCCTCGACGATCGCCCCGAGATTGGGCTGCGAGGTGAGGCCGGAGAGCGCATCGATCGCACCGTCGACGGCGTCGGCACCGGCTTCGACCGCCGCGAGCACGCTGGCGCCGGCGATGCCGCTCGTGTCGTGGGTATGGAAGTGCACCGGCAGTCCCGTCTCCTCGCGCAGCGCCTTGACGAGGGTGTAGGCCGCACGCGGCCGGCACAGGCCGCCCATGTCCTTGATCCCCAGCACGTGAGTGCCCGCGGCCTTCAGCTCGCGCGCGAGCCCCAGGTAGTAATCGAGGGTGTACTTCCTCTCGCGCGGGTCGCTTAGGTTGCCGGTATAACAGATCGCCGCCTCGCACAGCTTCCCGGCCTCGACCACCGCATCGATCGAGACGCGCATGTTCTCGACCCAGTTGAGCGAATCGAAGATGCGGAACAGGTCAATGCCGCCGGCGGCGGCACGCGCGATGAACAGCCGCACCACCTCGTCGGGGTAGTTGGCGTAGCCGACGGCGTTGGCCGCGCGCAGCAGCATCTGCAGCAGCAGGTTCGGCACCGCCTCGCGCAACCGGAACAGGTGCTCCCATGGATCCTCGCGCAGGAAGCGCAGGGCGACGTCGAAGGTCGCCCCGCCCCAGCACTCCACCGAGAACAGCTGCGGCACGAGACTCGCGTAGTACGGCGCGATCGCCGTGAGGTCGATGCTGCGCATGCGGGTCGCGAGCAGCGACTGGTGCGCATCGCGCATCGCCGTGTCGGTGAGCAGCACGCGCCGCTCGCGCAGCATCCACCGGGCAAAGCGCTCCGGCCCGAGCTCCTCGAGCTTCTGCCTGGCTCCGGGAGCCGGCGGCGGCAGTGTGCCCGGCGGCAGCCGCGGCGGCGTCAGCTGCGCCGGACGTGCACGACCGCGCGTCTCGGAGTTGCCGTTGACTATGGTCGCGCCGATGCGCTCGAGGATGCGCGTCGCGCGGTCGCGCTTGCGCGGCCAGCGGAACAGCTCCGGCGTCTCGTCGATGAAGCGCGTGGTGTACTCGCCGTGCACGAAGCGCGGATGTGTGATGACCTGGTCGAGAAATCGCAGGTTCGTAACCACCCCGCGCACGCGGAACTCCCAGAGCGCGCGGTGCATGCGCGCGATCACCTCCTCGGGCGTCGACGCCCAGGCACTCACCTTGACCAGCAGCGAGTCATAGGAGCGGGTGATGATCGCGCCGGTGTAGGCGCTGCCTGCGTCGAGGCGGATGCCGAAGCCGGCGGGGCTGCGGTAGGCGCTGATCTGACCGTAGTCGGGAACGAAGCCGTTCTCCGGGTCCTCGGTCGTGACGCGGCACTGCAGGGCGTGCCCGGCAACCCGGATCTCCTCCTGCGCCGGCACGCCGCTCTCCGCTGTGCCGATGCGCGCACCGCCGGCGATGCGGATCTGCGCCTTCACCAGGTCGATGCCGGTGACCTCCTCGGTGACCGTGTGCTCGACCTGGATGCGCGGGTTCACCTCGATGAAATAGCAGCGGCCGCTGTCGGCATCCTCGAGGAACTCCACCGTGCCGGCGTTCACGTAGCGCGCGGCGCGGCCGATCGCGAGCGCCGCGGCGGTGAGCTCGTGGCGCTGCGTCTCGGAGAGGAACACCGCCGGCGCACGCTCCACGACTTTCTGGTTGCGCCGCTGCACGCTGCAGTCGCGCTCATGGAGGTGCACCAGTGTGCCGTGCGTGTCGCCGAGGATCTGCACCTCGACGTGGCGCGCGCGCCGCACCAGCTTCTCGAGGTAGACCTCGTCGTTGCCGAACGCGGTGCGGGCCTCGCGGCGCGCGAGCGGCAGCGCCTCGGCGAGCTGCTCATCGCTCTCCACCACGCGCATACCGCGGCCGCCCCCGCCCCAGCTCGCTTTCAGCATCACCGGGTAGCCGATGCCGGCGGCGAGGCTGCGACACGCGGCCGGATCCGCCGGCAGCGGCCCGGTCGCGGGCATTACCGCGACCCCGGCGGCGATCGCGAGGTTGCGTGCACTCACCTTGTTGCCCAGGGCTCGCATCGTCTCGGCTTCCGGTCCGATGAAAGTGAGGCCCGCCGCGCGGCAGGCGCGCGCAAACTCGGGGTTCTCGGCGAGAAAGCCGTAGCCGGGATGGACCGCGTCCACCTGCGCCTGCCGCGCGATCGCCAGGATGTCGGCGATGCCGAGATAGGCCTCGACGGGACTGGAACCGGCGCCGACGAGGTAGGCCTCGTCGGCCTTGGTCCGGTGCAGCGAGAAGCGGTCCTCCTGCGAATAGATCGCGACCGTGCGCAAGCCGAGCTCGGTCGCCGCCCGCATGACGCGGATGGCGATCTCGCCGCGGTTTGCGACCAGCAGGCTCCGGAGCCCCTGCGATGCGCCGGGTTTCACTTTAAGATCCGTCGTGTCCGGGAACGGGGAAGCCCGTGTACCGCGCGTACGCGCGTGCTACGGACAGGTTCGATCATAGCCAATGGGAGGAAGCAATGTCGCGCAGCAAGCTTACGGCGATCATGGGTCTTTTCTGGGCGCTGACGGCGCTCGCCTGCGCGGCACCGGTCGGCGCCGCCGATCATCCGATCGCGATCGTGATCCACGGGGGCGCCGGCGTCATCGAGCGCTCGGGCATGACGCCCGAGCACGAGGCATCCTTCCGTGCCGGGCTCGCGTCGGCCCTCGATGCCGGCTACGCGGTGCTCGAGCACGGCGGCTCGAGCCTCGATGCGGTGATCGCGGCGGTGCGCACCATGGAAGACGACCCGCAGTTCAACGCCGGGCGCGGCGCGGTGCTCGATGAGGACGGCTTTGCCGAGCTCGACGCCGCCATCATGGACGGCAATGGACCGCGCGCCGGGGCGGTCGCCGCGGTGCGTCACGTGAAGAACCCGATCGAGCTGGCGCGCCTGGTGATGGACAAGTCGCCGCACGTGATGCTGGTCGGCCAGGGCGCGGAGGAATTCGCGCTCGAGCAGGGCGTGGTGCTCGTGCCCGAGAGCTACTTCGTCGTGCCGCACCGGGTGCAGGAGCTGGCGGAAGCGAAGCGCGCGGCGGCCGCGCGCGCCAAGGCGCCGCCGGTCAAAGGCACGGGCACCGTGGGTGCCGTCGCCCTCGACCGTGCCGGCAATCTCGCGGCGGCTACTTCGACCGGCGGCCTCACCAACAAGCACCGCGGCCGGGTCGGGGACTCGCCCATCATCGGTGCGGGAACCTACGCCAACAACGAGTCGTGCGCGGTGTCAGGGACCGGCGAAGGGGAGTATTACATCCGCCAGGTCCTGACCTACGACATCTGCGCCATGGTGCACTACCAGCACAAGACGCTCGCACAGGCGGTGCACGAGGAGATCCATGAGAAGCTCGAGCGCACGGGCGGCAAGGGCGGCGTGATCGCGATGGACCCTGCCGGCAACATCGCCATGGACTTCAACACCCCGGGCATGTTCCGCGCGGCGCGCGACTCGCGCGGCCGCCGTGAGATCGGCATGTACAGCGAGATGCAGTGAGCGGGTACGCCATTGCCGTCCACGGCGGCGCCGGCGCCGTGCCGCGCGCGACGCTCTCGGCCGCGCGCGAGCAACGCTACCGCGCAGGTCTCGAGGCCGCGCTCGACAGCGGCTACGAGGTACTCGCGCGCGGCGGCGCGAGCCTCGATGCGGTCGCGACCGCCGTGCGCATCCTCGAGGATGACCCCGCGTTCAATGCCGGCCGCGGCGCCGCTCTGACCCGCGACGGCGCCGCCGAGCTCGATGCGGCGATCATGGAAGGCAAGCAGCTGCGCGCCGGCGCGGTCGCCTCCGTACGCCACGTGAAGAACCCGGTGGAGCTCGCGCGCCGCGTGATGGAAAAGTCGCGCCACGTGCTGCTGGTCGGGTCGGGCGCCGAGGAGTTCGCCCTCGAGGAGGGCTTCACGCTGGTCCCCAATCACTACTTCCGCACCCCCGAGCGGCTCGAGCAGCTCGAGTCCGAGCAGCGTGGCGAGCGGGTCTCCGACCTCGTGCCGCCCCGGTCACAGGGCACTGTCGGCGCGGTGGCGCGCGATGCCGCGGGCACGCTCGCGGCCGCCACTTCCACCGGCGGTCTCACCAACAAGCGCCCGGGACGGGTCGGCGACTCGCCGATCATCGGCGCAGGCACCTACGCCAGGAACGGTGTGGCGGCGGTCTCCGCGACCGGACACGGCGAGTACTTCATCCGCGCGGTGGCTGCCCACCACGTGTGCGCGGCGGTCGAGTTCCGCGGGCTGACTCTTCGGCAGGCGGTGCACGAGCTCCTGCGCCAGGTGCTGCCGGCACTCGGTGGCGACGGCGGCCTGATCGCGGTCGGGGCGGACGGCGAGATCGTCATGGACTTCTCGACCGAGGGCATGTTCCGCGGCGCGCGCGACTCGAGCGGCAGGCGCGAGATCGCCATCTACTAGAGCCCGTTCACACTTGCGTGGCAGGCGCATTTTCCCAATGAGCTAGGATCGCAGCATGAGAACCGAACGCCTGCTGCTGATCGTGCTCCTCGCGGTGCTGCTCGCGCCACGAGCCGAGGCCGCCCCGCCTTGGACCGAGGGCCGGGACTATGTCGTCATCACGCCGCCGCAGCCGACCAACGTGGCGCCCGGAAAGATCGAGGTTCTGGAGGTGTTCTCGTACGGCTGTCCGGCCTGCAATGCCTTCCAGCCCACGATGGCGCGCCTCGAGAAGAGCCTGCCCGCGAATGCGCAAGTGGCCTATCTGCCGGCCTCCTTCATTCCCTCCGAGGACTGGCCGATGTTCCAGCGCGCTTACTTTGCCGCGCAGGCGCTCGGCATCGCCGCGCGTACCCAGCAGGACATGTACGACGCGGTGTGGAAGAGCGGCGAGCTCGCCACCAGCGATCCGCAGACGCATCGCCTGAAGAGCCCCCTGCCGACCATCGAAGATGCGGCACGCAGCTATGCGCGCTGGACCGGTGTGAAGCCGGAGGAATTCCTCGCCATGGCGCGCTCCTTCGCCGTCGATATGAAGATGCGGGCCGCCGATGCGCAGATCCAGGCCATGCAGGTGCTCGGCACCCCGAGCATCGTGGTCAACGGCCACTACCGGGTGAACAACGACAGCGTGCGCAGCGCCGACCAGCTGATCGCCCTGGTGCGCTACCTGATCGATCAAGGACAGCGCTCACTGAAGCGCCGGCGGCGCACCGGCCGTGCACGACCTCGCTAGGCGTGGGTCTGGGCGCGAAACGCGCCGGGCGGCCGTACCTCCCAGCGTGCCCACACCCGCCGCAGCTGTTGGGCCGATGTGAAGCCCGAGCGCGCCGCCACGCGCTCGAGGTCGAGGCGGCTGCCGGTCACGAGCTGGCGGGCGAGCGCAAAGCGGATCAGCTGCACGTAGTCGAGCGGCGAGCAGTGCGCGTGCTCGGCGAACAGCCGCGCGAGGTTGCGCGGTCCGGTGCAGGCGACGGCCGCAAGCTCGGCCGCTCCCCAGCGTGCCGCCGGATTGCGCGACACCGCATCCTGCACCCGGTGCACGGCCGGATGCAGGTGATTGCGGTGCATGACCCAGGGCGAGAGGGCGGGATCGGCGCCGGCGCGCCGCAGGTAGACAACAAGATCGCGGGCGATCTCCGCGGCAATCCGCTCGCCGAGCTGCCGCCCGATCACGTGCAGCGCGAGATCGAGTCCCGCGGTGACCCCGGCGCTGGTCAGCACCGCACCGTCCTCGACGAATATGCGGTTGTCGAGCACCCGCGCGCCGGGCGCGACGCGCCGCAGCTCCTCGAGATGCGCATGGTGGGTGGTGCATTCACGCCCGGCGAGGAGGCCCGCGTAGCCGGCGAACACGCCGCCGGCGCACACACATATGAGCTGCACGCCGCGCGTGACACCCGAGCGCAGCCACCCGATGAGCGCCCGCGATGCGGGCTCGTGCGGATCGACCGCCTCGCCGACAACGCCGCTGAGCACGAGAATCGACCCGGGCGCGAGGCGATCCGGCAGCGGCTCGAGCGCGGCAAACTTCAGGCCCACCGCCGCGGTTACCTCGGGCAGCGGCGCCGCGAAGCGCAGCCGGTAGCTGCCGGGCGCGCGTTGCCCGGCGCTGCGGAACGCATCCGCCGGGCCAGCCACATCCAGCAGCACCAGATCCGGCAGCAGCGCGAACAGCACCTCGCGCATCGGCGCTTTCAGAGAAAGGCCGCAGCGCTCGGCAGCACCCGCGCGAATCGCCCCTCGAGCACCAGCTCCGTGCGCTCGCGGATCTCGGCCGGGGAGTATTCGCGCCCGGAACGGGCGTGCATCGGGAAGGTGAGCGTCGCATCGGTCAGGTAGCGCACGGCGAAGCCGGCATCGGAGGCATGGCGGGCGGTGGTCTCGCAGCACTGCTCGGTGCGGATGCCGGTCACCAGTACCTCGCCGATCCCGTGCGCGCGCAGCCACGCCTCGAGTGTTGCACCCGCGGCGTCGGTGCCAAACAGCGCCGAGTGCACGTGCTTGTGGAACACCGCATCGGCCTGCAGTGACAGCTCGGGCATCGTGCGCACGAAGCCGGAGACGGCCGTGAAGGGATTCGCCGGGTCGTCGCCCGGCTCACGATGCAACACCTGCACGATCGCGCTGCCGCGCTCGCGGGTGCGCTCAATGAGCGACTGCACATTGGCGAGGAATGCGGGCACCTCGTCGGCACGGTAGTAGGGCCTGTGCCGGAAGGATTCCTGCACGTCGATCACCAGGAGGGCCTGCTTCATGTCCATCTTCCACATCCGCAACCGTCAATAATCGGCAGTATGATGGTGTACCGCCGGCGCCTGATCCAGCGCGCCGAGAGACAAGCTGCGATTAAAAACGGACACCCGCCGGGAGTGCCTCCCGGCCGGCCGTCAGTGCCCTGCCGGCACCTTCAGGTGCCCGACTTCGGGCAGCTGAACTGCTTCTCGGCGGCGGGCTTCGGCACGATGAGCTTAAAGCCCGTGGGGATCTCGAACTGCGACGCGGGCACCGGCTGTACCTGAATGGAGGTGGTCTCGGAGCTGAACGCGGCCGCCTGGATCATGCCTGGGGGCACCGTCGAGGTGCCGGACGACGAGGCGGACGCCGGCGCATCGGCGGACTTCTTCTTGCTGAAGAAGCCGCTCACCAGCTTGCTGCTGAAGGCGCTCGCCGCCGAGCCCAGCACCCCTCCGGCGACGCTGTTGCCCGCAGCGTTGCTCGCGGCGCTGCCGGCCGCCGAGCCGGCGGCGCTCGCCCCGGAGTTGGTCGCGGCATCGCCCGCGGCCTGGCCGGCGTCGGCGACGCTATTGCCCGAGCCGCCGGAAGCGCTCTGGTTCCGGGCCGCCGCGCAGTGCTCGCCGCCGAAGAGGATGCGCACCGTGGTCTTGAGCGGGTAGCCCTGCAGCGCCGCGGTCTTGCTGCCGAGCTGCTTGAGGCTGTCTGTGTAGGCAGAGAGGAATCCGCGCATGCGCTCCTGCACCAGCTCGTTGGCATCGTCGAGTCCGAGCTTGTGGCGATAGGCCGCGCCGAACGCTTTGTTCTGGTCGAGTCCCTCGATCTGATCCTGCGTGAGCCAGGTGTCGAGCGCGATCATCGTGTCGCAGGTGTCGCCGGTATCCTTGTTGCGGCAGCTCTGCGTGAACGACACCTGGGTCAGGCGCGAATCGTGACCGGCGAAGCTCTGATGGGTATCGGTCGCCTTCACGTCCCACACCGGCGGTGACATCTCGCACTTCGAGGTGTCGGGCCCGGCCGCGGTGTTGGTGTGGGTCGCCGGGCATTGCTGCATCTTCTCCATCATCTCGCGCGCCTGGGCTTCGGCGGCCTGGCGCTGCGCCGCGGTCGGGAACGGCGTCTCGCGGTACTCTTGCTTCTTAAGGTCGAGTGACCAGCGCAGGTCCTTGTCGAGGCGCACGATCTGGGCACTCTGCATGTTGCCGCAGAGCATCGACATGGCGCCTTCGCAGTGCGAGTCGGTGTCGTTGCGCTGCTTGTCGACGGTGGTCGACTGGGTCGAGGTTCCGTGCGCCTTGATGAAGGCGACGTCGAAGCTGGTCTGCTGCTGGATGACCACGTCGGCGCGCGCGGCGGGCGCCGCCGCCCACGTCAGGGCGGCGGCCGCGAGCGACAGCGCGGCGAGTCTCGTCAGATTACCCATGTGAATCCCCCCTTGAATGGCGCGCCGCAGGTGCCGGGTCGCCTGCCGGGCCCACCCTCTGTGTCTTGTTGATTTGGCCGTCGACAGGGACGGCGGGGATCATACTCCTTTGAGGGCGAGCCTGGTCTCGGCCGCGAGCAGCGTCAGCCCGCGCATGTGCGCCTGCTCGAGCGCGCCCGCCTCGCCCGCGGCCGCCGCGGCGAGCAGCTCCCGCCAGAGCTCTTCGCGGCCCGCCCAGCGCGGCCTCAGCCATTCCGGGTGCGCCTCGGCAAGCCCATGCATCTGGCGCAGGCTGCACTGCGCGATGAGCTGCGCACACGGTGCCGGCATGCCGAGCAGCAGCCGCGCGGCGGCCCCCTGGGTGCGCGCCAGGTGCCACGCGTAGGTGAGCACCAGGCGGTTAAGCTCGATCGCTCCGGGCACCGAGAAGAACGCCGCGTAGCTTCCATGGGCGGCGGCATCGCCCACGTGCCAGGACGCCACCCGGCGCCAGCGCTGCGGGTCCGCGAAGCCCGCATCCAGCAGCAGGTACGGGCAGGCCGCCGCCCGCCGCCGCGCCGCCGGCTCGAGTGCCCGCCAGAGCTCGCCCACCGCCGGGAGCGGCAGACCATCGGCCGAGCCGCGCGCCGCCGCCTCCTCCGCCAGCAGCGCCAGTCCCAGCTCGTTCAGCTCGAGGAGCGAGTCGAGCGTCTCGGCGCGCAGCCAGGCGGCCACCGGCTGCAGGCCGGTGCGCTCCCCGCCGCTCATCTCGCAGTGCAGCAGCATGAGGCCCTCCCCTGTGTATCGCCATGGTAGCCCGGCCGCGCCGCAATGCCAGACATAATTTGGGAATTTTTTACCAAATTTCAGAGATTGTCTTTTGGGAAATTTTTCCCAAAAATACGTGAAGACTGCAAACACCTACGCCACCTGCCCCGGGAGCTTCTCATGCGCATCTCCGACGACCGCTACAGTCGTGAACGGCTGCGGATGGAACTGGCACTGCGCTTCCTGCAGCACGAGGCGCGCACGCAGACGATCCGCGCCTGGACCGGGTTGTCGGACGACCGCATCCGCAAGCTGTACCGCTCCTACATGAGCGAGGCGCAGCGCCTTCTGCCCCGGCATCGCGGCAAGTCGCCGCATCAGGTGGGTTACTTCACGCGCTCGCTGCGCCTGCAACAGGAGAGCGCGGTGCTGGCGAGCGTGCTGTCGCTGCTCGGCGTGGTGCCGGCCGCTGCGGCGGCCAGCGGCGCCGCGCTTCCCGGCCTGGCGCGCGGCGAGCTGCTGTGCCAGGCGTTCGAGGTATATCGGGCGCTACTGCCCGCGGCACAGATCTCATTCGAGCACGCGGTGTTCCTCGCGACGGCGCTGACGCGCGGCGACCAGTTGCGGCTCGGGGGCTGCGCCACCTGCGGAAGCCTGCTGGTCACCGAGTGCTTCCCGGTGCGCCAGCGCCGCTGCCACCACTGCTCTGGGCTGCAGCGCACGCACTGACGGTAAGGGCGTGCGCCGCACGGCGCGTGTCCGGGCGGCAGCGCGCACGCTGCTAGAATGCGCGCCGGCATCGTCCCCGAAAGCGCGCTAGCCATGGCCAACGCCCGGCCCAATTTCCTCGCAGGCCCCTACCTCGAGCGGCGCAGCGAAGCGCGCGAGGACGCGGACTGGGAAGCGGCGGCGCGCGCCGCCCCCGATACGCGCTACCTTCTGGCCCGCGGCACGACGCAGCTGCTGCGCGCGACTTCACCGCCGGGCATCGCGTTCCTCGGCGGCGATACCGCGGCGGTGCGCGCGGCGGCGTCCGGGCAGCTGGTGCTCCTCGGCTGGTTCCGCGGCGCGCGCTGCGTGCTGGTCGAGCTCCCGGCCGCGGCAAAGTTCACCCCACCCGCGGGTACGCACTTCGAAGAGCTGCGGCCGCTGACCGCGGTACTACCGGCCGACGAGGCCGGGCTGCTCGCCTACGCGCGCGCCCTGTCGATCTGGCGTGCGCGCACGCGCCACTGCGGAGTATGCGGCACACCGACCTTGGCTTCGCGCGCCGGCCACAGCCTGTGCTGCCCGAACCCGGAGTGCAGCGCGGAGTTCTTCCCGCGTCTCGATCCGGCGATCATCGTGCTGGTCACGGACGGCGAGCGTGCGCTGCTCGGCCGGCAGGCGAGCTGGCCGGCGCGGCGCTATTCGACCATCGCGGGCTTCGTCGAGCCCGGCGAAAGTCTCGAGGACGCGGTGGCGCGCGAGGTGGCGGAAGAGACGGGTGTCGAGGTCGAGAGCATCACTTATGACTCCTCGCAGCCCTGGCCCTTCCCCTGCTCGCTGATGCTCGGCTTTCGCGCCACCGCAGACCCCGCGAGCCGCGTGTGCATCGGCGGCGAGCTCGAGGACGCCGCCTGGTTCACGCGCGCGCAGCTGCGCTCGGGTGCAGTGCTGACGCCGCCCTCGCAGGCCATCTCCTGGCGGCTGATCTGCGCCTGGCTGGACGGAGCGGCCTGAGATCCATGTGCCTGCTGGTGCTCGCATGGCAGGCGCATCCGCGCTACCGCCTGGTGGTCGCAGCCAACCGCGACGAGTATCACGAACGCCCGGCCGCGCCGCTCGCGAAGTGGCCGGAGGCGCCGCTGATCGCCGGCCGCGACCTGCGGGCGCAGGGCACCTGGCTCGGTCTGGACCGCGGGCGGCGCTTCGCGGTGGTGACCAACTTCCGCGAGCTGCAGCGGCCGCGCGCCGCCGCGCCGTCACGCGGCGGACTGATTCCGCAGTACCTCACGGGCACAGCCGGACCGGCCGAGTTCCTCAAGCGGCTCGAGCCGCAGGCCGGCGGCTACGCGGGCTTCAATCTGCTGCTCGCCGACGGCACGACACTCGCCTACGGCTCGAACCGCGCGACGCCGTTCGCCCGTGCGCTGCCGCCCGGCGTCTACGGGCTGTCGAACGAGCTGCTCGACACACCGTGGCCGAAGCTGCAACGGGTACGCGCGGGCTTCGAGGAGTGGCTGGGTACGAGTCGCGCCGGCGCCGCGCAGCTCTTCGCACTGCTCAGCGACCGCCGCCAGGCCGGCAACGATGCGGGCGGGACCGGCGGCCTGCCGCGCGAGTGGCAGCAGGTGCTGTCGGCCCCGTTCGTGCTGCACCCCGTGTACGGCACGCGCTGCTCGACCGTCGTGCTGCTCGAGCCGGACGGCGCCGTGTATCTGGCGGAGCGGCGCTTCGATGCGGCCGGTGAGCCGAGCAGCGAAACTGAATTCCACCTGAACGCCAGCGACTGGCCGTAAGCGCCACGGCCGATGCCGCGTTGAGTGTTGCAGTGCGCGGCGCCGCGGAAACTGCGGCCGCAGTGTACGCTCTGACTAAAAGCCGGAGTCGCGCGAACGAACTGCCCGAGCGGGGGTGCCCGCGAGGCTCTAGAATCCGCGTCCACCTGTTGTTCGCATGTTGAGATGGCGCAGCGCAATGCCTTGCCTCGGGCTCGTCGATGGCAGCGGCGAGCCCCGATGCTCGCCGCGTGCGCGCTCGTTGCCTGCACCCTCGCCGCACCGCTCCTGGCCGCTCCGGGAGTCAACGTGGAAGTCCGCGGCGTCGATGAGCAGCTGCGCGCCAACGTGCTGGCATACCTGAGCTTCGAGCGTTACAGAAAGGGCGGTGTCGGCCTCGATGCCGACACCGTCGAGCGGCTGCACAACCGCGTCGAGCGCGAGACGCAGGCGGCGCTGCGGCCGTTCGGCTACTACGAGCCGCAGGTGCAGTCGAGCGTCACCAATCTCGGCCACGGCGACTGGAAGGTAGTGGTGGACATCAAGCCCGGCAGGCCGGTGCAGGTGGCGCACATCGAGGTGCGTGTCGATGGCCCCGGCGGGAACGATCCGCAGTTTCAGCGCATCCTGCGCCACCTGCCGCTCAAGGTCGGCGACCGCCTGAACCAGGCCGAGTACGACACCATCAAGGGTGACCTGCAGCGCACGGCGGCGACCTACGGCTATTTCGACGCGCGCATGACCCGCAACCAGCTACAGGTCGACCCGCCGCACTACACGGCGGACATCGCCCTCGAGCTCGACACCGGCGCGCGCTATCGCTTCGGTCCCACCACCTTCCACCAGAAGGTCATCAAGGAGAGCCTGGCGCGGCGCTACCTGCGTTACCACCAGGGCGAACCGTACGACCTGACGCAGGTGCTGCGCACGCAGTTCGCCCTCGACGACGCGCAGTACTTCGCCAACCTCGAGGTGCGCCCCGGCGATCCGGACCACAAGACACACACGGTCGCCATCGACATCCGTGCCGACGCCGCCCGGCGCAATCGCTATTCCTTCGGCGGCGGCTACGCGACCGACACCGGCGCGCGCGGCACGCTCGGCTACGAGGACCGCCGCATCAACGACAGCGGCCACAGCTTCAGCGTCGAGCTGCAGTTCGCGCAGATCACACGCTACAACGTGCAGACCCACTACGTGATTCCGGTGGGCGACCCCGCGGTCGAGAACATCAGCCTGAACGGCAAGATCGAGCAGCAGACACTCGCCGACGTCACCGCCTACACGCAGTCCGCCGGCCCGAGCTTCACCGACGTCGCCGGCGGCTGGCAGACGGTCTGGCAGGTGAACGCCGTGCGCACCACCAGCGAGGACATCAACGGCACCACCACCGACCGGCTGCTCGTGCCGGAACTCGATCTCGCCTCCGTGCCCACGGGCTATCTCGGCGAGCCGCTGTTCGTGCACCCGTTCTTCGCCGAGCTCAAGGGCTCCGACAGCGTGCTCGGGTCGGATGCCAGCTTCATCCAGCTGCACATGCAGGCCGAGCGGGTCTTCCATCTCGGCAGCAAGTGGCACCTGCTGCTGCGCGACGAGCTGGGCGCCAGCCTGGTGTCGCGCTTCAGCGATCTGCCGACTATCTACCGCTTCTTCGCCGGCGGCGACAACAGCGTGCGCGGCTTCTACTACAACGAGCTGTCGCCGACCGACCCGGTGTGTACCACCGGCCCCAACGGCCAGTTCCTGCGCACCGCGAGCGGTGCCTGTCAGAGTGTCGCCGGCACCATCAAGGTCGGCGGCAAGGACGTGATCACGGGCACGGTCGAGGTGATCCGCGACCTGCCGAACAACTTGGGGGTTGCGACCTTTTTCGACTACGGCAACGCGTTCGATCACTTCGGCACCCAGCTCTACTACTCCGCGGGGGTAGGACTCAGAGTGCGCCTGCCGGTGATGACGCTCGGGATCGACGTGGCGCAGCCGCTCAACATGCCTGGCGCCGGGCCGCGCCTGCACATCAACTTCTCACCGAAGCTTTGAGCATGGGCGAGGTGCGCAAAATCAGTGTGCTGTCGCGAGTGCTGCTGATCGGCGCGTGCCTGCTGATCCTCGTGGTGGTGGTCGCGCCCGTGACGCTGCTCGGGTCGGCGCTGTTCACCGCGAGCGGCCTGCAGTTCCTGGTGCGGCACCTGCCCGGGCAGCTCGGCCCGGTGCGCCTGACGATCGTCGGCGTGCACGGGACGATCCACTCGGGGCTGCACGTCGAGCGCGTCGAGATCGACCATCGGCTGGTGCATCTCACCTTCGAGGGCATCAGCGCGCGCGTGGCGCTCAGGCCGCTGTTGCTGCAGACCATCCGCGCGCCCAACGCCACCGTCGAGCGCGCGCTCATCGAGGTCAAGCGGCGCACGACGCCGTCGACAGGGGGCCCGCCGACGTTCCTGCCGCGCTGGCTGCTGATCAGCGTCGAGCATGCGCAGGTCGGGGACGCGGTGGTCAGTGTGTACAACGGCTTTCGCATGGAAATGACCAACGTCAGCGGCGCTGCCGTCATCCGCCACAGCACGATCCGCATCTTCAACGCCGAGGGCCAGTGGCGGGACGCGCGCCTCGCGGCGAGCGGCGAGCTGCGCGCCACCGACCCGCTCGGGATCGAGGCACACGGTCACATCGACTGGCATCCGCCGGGTCAGCCGGTATGGACCGTGGCCGGCACGGGGAGCGGCGATCTGAACGCGCTCAATGTGGTGGCGCACGCGGTCAGCCCGTTCCGCGCCGACGTCAACGGCCAGCTCCTCGACCTGACCCGGCACTTTCACTACGTCGGCGACGCCCAGGTGCGCAGCTTCGACCTGGCGGCCTGGGGCGCCGCGGGCCCTCTCGGCGCCATCAGCGGTCACCTGGCGTTCATGGGTGACGCGAACCAGTTCAGCGTCCACGGACCGCTGACCCCACAGGGGATGCACGCCGGCGTGTTCCAGGCCGAGTTCACCGGCGGCTTCGCCGCGCACGTTCTGGTGGCGAAGCACATGGAGGTCCGCCACCTCGCCTCCGGCGCACACGCGGAAGGCTCCGGCTCGATCGCCATCGTGCCGGGCGGACCGAGGCTCGATCTCAAAGGCAGCTGGAACGACTTTCGCTGGCCGCTCGTCGGGCGCGACGTCGCCGTGCAGAGCACGGCGGGCGAATTCACGCTCGCGGGGACGCTCCCCTACCACGTGCAGGCACGCGGCAGTCTCAAGCCTGCGCAATTCCAGGCCATGGCGCTGGACGTCGACGGCACGCTCGGCAAGGACGGCTTCGGCTTCGAGCGCGCGGACGTCGACCTGCTCGGCGGCCACGCCCAGGTGCACGGCGAGGTCGTCTGGTCGCCGCACGATGTCTGGTCGGTCGCGGGCACCGCGAGCGGCATCAACCCCGCGAGCCTGCGACCCGACCTGCCCGGTAGCGTCGGCCTGCAGCTGGCCGCCGCCGGTCGTGGTTTCAGTGCGCGGGGCGACATCAGCGTCACGGTGAGCAATCTCGGCGGCCGGCTGCGCGGCGTGCGCGCCAGCGGCGGCGGCACGCTCACGCACTCGGGCTCGACCTGGACCTTCGACAGGGTGCGCGTTGGACTCGGTGGCGCCACTCTCGCGCTCGACGGTCGCATCGACCGCGCGCTCGATCTGCGCTTCGCGCTCACCAGCGAAGATCTGAGCCTGCTCGCCGCCGGCAGTCGCGGCAAGCTCAACGCACAGGGTGTGCTGCGCGGTACCCTCGCCGACCCGCTGATCGCCGCCAGCGTGCGCGGCAAGGGAGTGAGCTACCAGGGAGTCACGCTCGAGAGCGTGGATGCGGACATCGACTTCAATCCCGACGCCGCCGGGCGCGAGTCGCGCGTCAACGCCCGGCTCCACAACCTGAGCTTCGGCGGCCGCACGCTCCAGAGCGCCGCGCTCACCCTGAGCGGGCCGCCGGAGGACTACACCGTACAGCTGAGCGCGCAGACCACCGGACTCACCGCCACCGCGAAGGCGCGCGGACCCTACAGTCGCGGAGTCTTCGACGGGCAGCTGACCGCACTCGCCCTGGGCGGCGAGGATGTGAATCTCGCGCTCGAGCATTCAGTCGGGCTGACGGCCTCCGTCGGCCGCGTGCGCGTCGACTGGCTGTGCCTCGCCGGCACGCCGAGCGCGGTGTGCCTGGATGCCGACTGGAGCCCCGCACACTGGAGCGCGACGCTCATGAGCAAGCGCCTGCCGCTTGCGACGCTCACCGCGGGCAGCTCGCAGGCGGTGCAGTACGCCGGCACGATCGATGCACTGATGCGGCTGGCGGGCGGCGCCGAGCAGCCGGTCACGGGCACGCTGCACGCGCAGCTGCAGGATGCGGTGCTGTCGCACAAGCTCGTGAGCAACCGCATCGAGCACACCAAAATCGGCTCCGGCACGCTCACCCTGGCAGCCACCGCGACCGAGGTGGACGCCTCGGCGGAGCTGTCGGAGGGTGAGGTCGGCACCCTGAGCGCGAAACTCCAGGCCAGGCGCACCAGCGCCGCCTGGCAGGACATGCCGCTCGGCGGCTCGCTGCACGCGCAGACCGCGGACCTCGGGCTCCTGTCGCTGTATTTTCCCGACATCGATCGGGCTGCCGGGCATTTCAGCGCCGATGTGAACGTCAGCGGCATGGTCGGCGCACCGCGCCTCGGTGGCGCGGTAAAGATCAGCGACGGGGAGCTCGACCTGTACCAGGTGAACCTGCGGCTGCGCCAGGTGGCGCTCGAGGCGCAATTCAGCGACGGCGGGCTCGCCTTCAAGGGCAGCGGCCGCGCTGGCTCGGGCAGCGCCACGGTGAGCGGCCACCTCGAATGGCACAAGCTCCTGCCCTACGGCAAGCTGCAGGTGCAGGGTGCCAACCTGCGCGTCGCCGACATCCCGGAGGCGCAGATCGACGCCTCACCGGACCTCGATTTCGACGTCGAGGGCCGGCGCATCGAGGTGAGCGGCAAGGTCACGATCCCCTACGCGAAGATCCAGCCGCGCGACATCACCAACGCGATACTGGTTTCCCCGGACGAGACGATCATCGGCGCCGAGCAGCAAAACCCCGCCGAACGCTTCCAGGTGGTGAGCACAGTCACCCTCACCCTCGGCGACAAGGTCTCGGTGGACGCCTCGGGGCTCACCGGGCGGGTGGTCGGCAGCGTCACCGTGAAGAGCGGCTACGACGCCATCACCCGCGGCAGCGGCGAGCTGCGGGTGGTGGACGGTCAGTACTTCGCCTATGCGCGCAAGCTCGATATCAAGACCGGACGTCTGATCTTCAGTGGCGGCCCGATCGACAACCCGGGCATCGATCTGCGCGCACAGAAGGAATTCCCGGACGTAACCGCCGGCGTTAACGTGCGCGGAACGCTGCGCCAGCCGATCATGTCGTTCTTCTCCGACCCGCCGCTGCCGCAGTCACAGATCGTGTCGCTGATCCTCGCCGGTGGCTCGCTGCAGTCGGCGCAGAATCCCAACAACGCGGCGATCGGTCAGGGCGCGGCATTGCTGGCCGCGCAGCTCGGCTCGCGCGTCGGGCTGCCGGACGTGAGCCTCGAGACCGACCCGATCCTGAACGAGACCTCGCTCGTGATCGGCCGCTATCTCTCGCCGCGCCTGTACGTAAGCTACGGCACGAGCATCACCGAGACGCTGAACACCTTCAAGCTGCGCTACACCCTCGGCGACCACTGGACAGTGAAGACGGAGATCGGCACCGCGCGCGGCGCCGACCTGGTGTACTCGATCGAGCGCTGAGCGACCCCGGCGCCCGCGGCGACCCCGGGCGACCCGGCCGCGAAGGGGTTGCGTGTGGCGCGCGTCGCGCTAATCTCAAGCCGGCTTGAGGGTACGATCCGGGAGGCCGCCATGACGCTCGAGTTACGCCTGGGGTGTGTCGCCGTAGTACTGGCGCTGGCCGGCTGCGCCACCTCCTCCCACGTGCTGATTGGCACGCCGCGTCCGCCGATCGCGCCCGAGAACGTACGCGTCTACCTGCAGCCGCCGCCGAAGTTCGAGCAGATCGCGACCATCGAGGCCACCAGCCAGGGATCGCTCGCCCTCACCAGCCAGCAGAACATGGATAAGGCAATCTCGCGGCTGAAGACGGAGGCCGCCAAGGTCGGCGCGAACGGCATCCTCCTGCAAGGCGTGCAGAACACGCAGTCGGGAACCATCGGCACCGGTGTCGGCAGCTCCAGCTACGGCGGCGGCGGCGCGGTCGGCATGTCTGCCGGCGGCTCCTTCGGGGTCTACAACAAGGCGGCGCAGGGCATCGCCATCTACGTGCCGCCGCAGTAGCCCTATTTCGGGCAGTCGCCGATGCGGTGCGCCTTGAGGTTGACAGTCGTCGTCTGACCCTGCCCCGAGGTCATCTGCACGACCGCCTGGTAGGAATCCCCCGCGAACGTGCCGTCGAAGTGCACGGTGCTCTGTGCACACTGCATGACGAACTTCAGCTCGTTACCGTTGCGGCTCTGCTCGGTCATCTTGCAGCTCGAGTCGTCCTGCTGCCGGCCGGGCGCAGCTGCGCCGCGACTTGCGTCTCTGCATTAAAATGCATAGCATGCGCATCTTTATGCGTAAGACCGGGAACGGTATCTCAACGAGGCCATGCTGAGCGATGCACACCAACTGGAGCGGCGCGGCGCCATCGTACGCATCCTGCGCGACGGACTGGTGCGCCGGCAGCAGGATCTGGTGCGTCTGCTGAAGAAGACCGGCCTCGAGGCGACGCAGTCGTCGATCAGCCGCGACCTGCGCGACCTCGGCGTCCTCAAGGCGGGCGGCCGCTACGTGCTGCCGCCCGACGAGGTGAGCCGCGCCAACGGGGATTTCGGCGCGCTGGCGCAGTTCGTGCGGGCGCTGCGCCGCGCCGGACCTTCGCTCACGGTACTGCGCACCACCATCGGCGCCGCGCAGAGCGTGGCGGTGGCCATCGACCGGGCCGAGTGGCCGGAAGTGACCGGTACCATCTCCGGCGACGACACCATATTCATCGCCACCGCAACCCCGCGCGCCCAGGACGAGCTGATCGCGCGGCTGCGCGCTCTGTTTGCAGTCTGACGATGGCCGCCGCCACTCCCGCTACGGGCGCTACGCCCATCGTGCTCGCCTATTCCGGCGGCCTCGACACTTCGTTCCTCGTGCCGTGGATCGCCGAGCAGCAGCAGCGGCCGGTGATCACGGTCACGGTCGATACCGGCGGCATCGATGCTCAGGCCGCCGGTACGCTCGCGGCGCGCGCCCGCGCGCTCGGCGCCGTGGCGCACCACCAGGTCGACGCGCGTGCCGCCTACTTCGAGCAGGTGCTGCGCTTTCTCATCATGGGGAACGTGCGGCGCGGCCAGCTCTACCCGCTGTGCGTCGGTGCCGAGCGTGTCATGCAGGCGCAGACGGTGGCGCGCCTCGCGCGCGAGCTCGGCTCCGACACCGTGGCGCACGGCTGCACCGCCGCCGGCAACGATCAGGTGCGCTTCGAGGTGGCGCTGCGGACGCTCGCCCCGGACCTGAAGGTGCTGGCGCCGGTGCGGGATCAGGCGTTCAGGCGCGCCGACGAGCTCGAGTATCTCAGGCAGCGCGGGCTGCCGCTGCCGCCGGCGGGCGCGAGGTACTCGGTCAACCGCGGCCTGTGGGGCGTCACCATCGGCGGCCAGGAAACCCTCACCTCCTCGGGCAGCATTCCCGAGGATGCCTGGATCCTGACGCGCGGCGCGCTCAGCGAGCCGCGGCCGCCGCAGCGGCACGTGCTCGGCTTCGAGCAGGGCCGCCCCGCGACTCTCGACGGCGTGCTGCGCCCGCCGGTCGAAATCATCGAGGCGCTGGAGGCGCTGGCGGCGCCGTTCGGAATCGGCCGCGGCATACACCTCGGGGATACGATCATCGGCACCAAGGGGCGCGTCGCCTTCGAGGCGCCTGCGGCCGAGGTGCTGCTCACCGCGCACCGCGAGCTCGAGAAGCTGGTGCTCACCGCGCGTCAGCAACGCATCAAGGAACAGCTCGCACAGCCGTACGGCGACCTGGTGCACGAGGGGCAGCTGCTCGATCCCGTGTGCCGCGACATCGAGGCGCTGTTCGCGTCTTCGCAGCGCCGCGTCACTGGCGAGGTGCACCTGCTGCTGCACACGGGCGCCGTGTTCGTCGAAGGTGTCGAGTCGCCGTTCTCGCTCCTGGCCGCCTCCCGCGGCGTATACGGCGAGGCCGCCGGTGAATGGTCCGCGGTCGATGCGCTCGGGTTCTCCCGCATCGTCTCGCTCCCGGGCGTATTCCACGCCCGCGCCGGCGAGCGTGCGGCGCGCGGCGGCCCGCCCCCGGCCGCGGAGGAGCTGTGACATGGTGAGCGATATGCGCAGCGTCGTGGTCGACAAGCTCGCCTCGGTGACCGAGGCCTGCGGCCTGTCGCACGAGGTGCGTGTCTCCGCCGAGATCCCCGCCGAGGAGGGCGTGGTGGTCGTGGTCGAGGTACTCAACAACAAGTCGACCTACAACACGCTGGAGCTGGTGAGCGGCCGCATGGCGAAGGTCGGCAAGGGCGACATCGTGGTAGGGGCGCTCGGGCATCGCCAGGCGCTGTTCGGCTATGCCGGTCACGTGCCGCCGGCGCTGGCCCCCGGCGACGTCATCCAGATGCTCAACATCGGCGGCGTGCTCGGCATCTGTGACTCGATCAATCCCGAGAAGGGCAAGCCCTTCGACTGCCGCGTGCTCGGGGTAGCGCTCAATTTCCCGTTCCTGGGCGAGCGCATCGGAGTGCCGGCGCGGGTCGGCCGCAAGGCACTCGACGTGCACGCGGCGCTCGAGACGCGCGGCGTGCCGGTAGTGGCGCTGGCCGGAACCTGCATGGAGGCCGGCAAGACCGCCGCCGCCTGCGCCATCATCGCGCGCATGCGGCACCGCGGACTCACGGTGGATGCCTTCAAGGCGACCGGTGTCTCGCTGCGCCGCGACATCCTCGCCATGGAGGACGCCGGCGCCCGCCGCTCGCTGATCTTCACCGATCTCGGCATCGTCACGACGACGCGGCTCAACGGACCGGCGCTCACCCGCACCATGCTCACCGAGCTCGCCGCCGGCAGGCCCGACGTGCTGCTGTTCGAGCTCGGCGACGGCATCCTCGGCACCTACGGGGTCGACGCGATCCTCGAGTGCCCGGACATCCGCGCCGCGCTCACCGGCGTCTGCCTGTCGGCCAACGACCCGGTCGCGGCCTGGGGCGGCGTGAAGCTGATGCGCGAGCGCTTCCGTATCGAGCCGTGCGTAGTCACCGGACCCGCCACCGACAACAAGGTCGGCGTCGAGATCATCCGCACACAGCTCGGCGTGCCGGGGTTCAACGCCCTCAGCGAGGGCGCGGCGCTCGGTGACCGGGTGATCGAGGCGCTGGGCCTCAAGGCGCCCGCACCTCAATGAGCGCGCCGATTCCCGCGGTGGTCCTCGGCGGCAGCGGCTACGTGGCCGGGGAGCTGCTGCGGCTCCTGGCCGCGCATCCGCGCTTTCGCCTCGCGGCGGCGATGTCGGACAGCCGCCCGGGCGAGAGGCTGGCCGGCGCGTTTCCGCATCTGGCGAGCGCCTATCCCGAGGAACGCTTCGGCTCGCAGCAGCAGGTGTTCGAGACGCTGTGCGCGCTGCCGGAGTCCGCGGTGTTCTCGGCCGCGCCGCACGGAGCGGCCGCGCCCCTCATCGACGCGCTGCTCACGGCCACGCGCGATGCAGGGGTCGCACCGCGCGTGGTCGACATCTCCGCCGACTTCCGCTACGCGGCGGCCGGGGCCTACGCCGAGGTCTACGGGCACGCGCACGCAGCGCCCGCGCGGCTCGCGGAGTTCAGCTGCGCGCTGCCCGAGCATCTCAAGGAGCTGCGCACGCCGCACGTCGGGCATCCCGGCTGTTTCGCGACCGCAATCCTGCTCGCCGCGGTGCCGCTGCTGTCGTTCGGTCTCGCCGCCCCCATGCTGTTCGTCTCCGGGGTCACCGGCAGCACCGGCTCGGGCCGCAAGCCCGTCGACGGCACGCACCATCCGCTGCGACACGGCGATCTCTACAGCTACAAGGCGCTGAGTCACCGCCATCTGCCCGAGGTGATCGCCTGCGCGCGCGCCGCCACCGGGATCGAGGCCGAGTTCGCCTTCGTGCCGCTCTCGGGTCCGTTCGCCCGCGGCATCCACGTGACCGTGCAGGCGCGGCTCGCGCGCCCGCTCGATTCCGCGGGCGTGCGCGCGGCGCTGCGCGAGTTCTACGCGCGCGCGCCGTTCGTGCGTGTCAGCGAGGCGGCGCCGCGCATCAAGGACGTGACCGCAAGCAACTACGCGCAGCTCTCGGCCGCGGCCGACGGCCGCACCGTCGCGGTGCTGTGCGCGATCGACAATCTCACCAAGGGTGCGGCCGGGGGCGCCGTGCAGTGGATGAACCGGATCTTCGGGCTGCCGGAGAGCGCGGGCCTCACCGCGCCCGCGCCGGGCTGGACTTAAGAATCATGGCGAAGAAGCGCACTTCCGAGAGCGGCATCCGACGGGCGGCACAGCAACACGACTTCCTTGCGCCGGTGTTCGCGCAATACCCGCTGGAAGTGGCTTCCGCGCAGGGGGTATGGCTCACCAACACCCGCGGCGAGCGGGTACTCGACCTGTACGGCGGACACGCAGTCGCAGCTCTCGGCTACGGCCACCCGGGCTGGACGCAGGCACTCGCGGCCCAAGCCGGCGAGTGCCAGTTCCAGAGCAACGCGGTCGCCATGAAGGTCCGGGCGCGGGCGGCGCGGCGCCTGGCGCGCTTCTCGCGGCTGCCGGTGGCGAGCGTATTCCTCGTCAACAGCGGCGCCGAGGCCAACGAGAACGCGCTCAAGATCGCGCTGCGCATGACCGGACGCGCACACGTCGCCGCCATCGAGGGTGGCTTCCACGGACGCACCGCGGCCGCCGGCGCCGTCACCTGGGGAGCCCAGGCCAAGTGGTACGGCTTCCCGCGCACGCCGTTCGATGTGAGCTTCATCCCGCGCCGCGACCATCAGGCGATTGCCGCCCAGGTGACGCGCGAGACAGCGGCGGTGATCGTCGAGCCGGTGCAGGGGCTCGCCGGCGCCTTCGATCTCGGCGCGCCGTTCCTCGGTGCGCTGCGCGCGCGCTGCGACGAGGTGGGTGCGCTGCTCATCTTCGACGAGGTGCAGTGCGGCATGGGGCGCACCGGCGAACCGTTCGCCGCCAACTTCTACGGCGTGCGGCCGGACCTTCTCACCACCGCGAAGGCGCTCGGCAACGGCTTCCCCTGCGCGGCGCTCCTCATGTCGCCGATGGTGTCGGCCTCGCTGAAAGTCGAGTCCCTCGGCACCACCTTCGGCGCGGGACCGATGGCCTGCGCGGCGATCAACGCCGTGCTGGCGGCGCTGAAAGAGGAACGGCTCCTCGAGCGCGTGCGGCACCTGGGCGCCTACATCCGCCGCACCTGCATCGTCGGTCCGGTCACCGGGCACCAGGGGGCGGGGCTGCTGGTGGGGCTGCGCACCACGCGGCCGGCGAAGGAGATCCAGGCCGAGCTCCTCGAGTGCGGCATTCTCGCCGGCACCGCGGCCGATCCGCACATCCTGCGGCTGCTGCCGGCCTTCATC
Source organism: uncultured Gammaproteobacteria bacterium (assembly GCA_963844595.1). Lineage (GTDB taxonomy): Bacteria > Pseudomonadota > Gammaproteobacteria > Steroidobacterales > Steroidobacteraceae > 13-2-20CM-66-19. The sequence continues at coordinate 422,501 of CAWJOW010000004.1, read as the reverse complement.
CTGCAGGAGGAGCACGTCAACCTGCTGCGCGATGCTCTCAAGGATCTGCCCGAATGAAACGCTTCGTGGACCTCGCGGACTGCGAGCGCGGCGAAGTGCTCGCGCTCCTCGAGCTCGCGCGTCGCCTGGAGCGACAGCCCGAGCCGCGCGCGCTCGCGGGCAAGGTGCTGGGGCTGCTGTTCTTCAATCCGTCGCTGCGCACGCTCGCCTCCTCGCAGGCGGCGATGGCGCGCCTCGGCGGCAACTCGTTCGTCATCCATCCGGGCCAGGGCAGCTGGCAGCTCGAGACCCGCGCGCATGCCGTGATGGACGGCGCAGCCGCGGAGCATGTGCGTGAAGGCATCCCGGCGCTCGCTGCCTACTGCGATGCGCTCGGCATCCGCGCGTTCGCCGAAGGCAGGCACCTGGAGAGCGATCTCGCCGAGGTCACCTTCAATGCCATGGCAAGCCTCATCGACAAGCCGCTCATCAACCTCGAGTCAGCCAGCAACCATCCCTGCCAGGCACTCGCCGACTGGAAGACGATGGACGACCTCGGCGTGCCGCGCGGCGGCCGTTTCGTGCTGTCGTGGGCCTGGCATCCGCGCGCGCTGCCGCTGGCGGTGCCGGCTGCCGCCGTGCATATGGCCAGCTTACGCGGCATGGAAGTGATCGTGCTGCGGCCGGAAGGCTTCGCGCTGCCTGAGGTCATCATGGAGCGCGCGCGGCGCGCCGCAGCGAGCGCCGGCGGCTCGGTGCGCGAGACAGCCTCGCGGGAGGAAGCGCTCGAGAGTGCCGACGTGCTGTATGTCAAGGAATGGGGCGCCACCGCCTGCTACGGCGATGCCGCCGCGGATGCGCGACTGCGCGCCGCACTCACCGACTGGTGCGTGCGCGCCACGTGGTTCGCGCGCACCGCACCCGAGTGCCGCCTGATGCACTGCCTGCCGGTGCGGCGCAATACCGCGATCGCGGACGAGGTGCTCGACAGCCCGCGCAGCGTCGTGCAGCGCGAAGCCTACAACCGCCTGCCGGCGGCCATGGCCGTGCTCCACCAGCTGCTCAGGGAATGACCAGCCGCCACTCAAGGACCGCCACATGATCATGCATCGCAGCGACCAGGCCCTGGCGATCAGCGCACTGCGCAGCGCCGCGCCCTACATCCGCATGTACAAGGGCAAGACCTTCGTGGTGAAGGTCGGCGGCGGCGTGTTCGCCGACGCCACCGCGACACGGGCGCTGGTCGAGCAGATCGGTATCCTGCACTACTTCGGCGTACGCGTCGTGCTGGTGCACGGCGGCGGACCGCAGCTCAGCGAGCTGTCGGCCGCGCTCGGCGTGCCGACCCGGATGGTGGAGGGGCGGCGCATCACCGATCAGCAGTCGATCGACGTCACGGCGATGGTGCTCAACGGGCTCATCAACACGCGGGTGCTCGCCATGTGCCGCGACCTCAACATCGACGCGGTCGGCATCAGCGGCGTCGACGCGGGACTGGTGCGTGCCCACAAGCGCCCGCCGGTGCCGACGGGCGGCGACGGCACTCTGGTCGACTATGGCTTCGTGGGCGACATCGACTCGGTCGACACCGGCGTGCTGGTCAAGCTTCTCGACAACGGCATCATGCCGGTGGTCAGCCCGCTGTCGGCGGACGAGACCGGCACGCTCCTGAACATCAACGCCGATACGGTCGCCGGCGCGCTCGGCGCAGCGCTCGGCGCGGAGAAGCTGATCCTGTGCACCGGCGCGCCCGGCATCCTCGGCAGCCTCGACGACGCGCGCTCGCTCATCTCCTATACCGACCTCGCCGGACTCGCCCGCCTGCGCGACGAGGGGCGCATCGCCGAGGGCATGCTGCCGAAAGCCAAGGCGATCGAGCAGGCGATCCGCGGCGGCGTGCGGCGCGTGCACGTGGTGTCATATCAATCGGCGGAAGGGATCCTCGGCGAGGTGTTCACCAACGAGGGCACGGGCACCCTGATCGTCGCCGACATCGAGGCGCTCACCCCCGCCGAACAGCAGGGCTCGGCATGAGGCGGCTCTGGGACAAGGGCGTGCCGCTCGATGCACGCGTCCTCGAGTACACCGCCGGCGAGGACTACGCGCTGGATGAACGGCTGGTGCGCCACGACATCGCCGCCTCGATCGCGCACGCACAGATGCTGTGCGCGCAGGGCCTGATCGCCGCCGGCGATCTCGAGGCGATCCGTGCCGGGCTCAGCGCGCTCGCCGACGAGCACGCGCGCGGGCTGTGGCGGATCGAGCTCGCCGACGAGGACGGACAGACGGCGCTCGAGCGACACCTCACCGCGCGCATCGGCGCAGCCGGCGGGCGCATCCATCTCGGGCGCTCGCGCAACGACCAGGTGCTGACGGCGCTGCGGCTGTACCTGCGCGAAGTGAGCGCGGATCTCGCGGCCGGCGCCGATGAGTGCGCGGCGGCTCTCGAGGGCCTCGGCGCCCGCGAGGCGCACACCGCACTCCCCGGTTACACGCACATGCAGCAGGCGATGCCGAGCTCAGTGTCGCTTTGGGCCCGCGGCTTCGCCGCGGAGCTGCGCGACGACGCTGCCGGAATCCGCGAGGTGCAACGGCGCCTCGGCAAGAGTCCGCTGGGTTCCGCGGCCGGCTACGGCACGCCGGGCCTGCCGATCGACCGCGAGGCGACGCGCGCGGCCCTGGGGTTCGCCGCGGTGCAGGAGCCGGTGACTGCGGTGCAGCTCTCACGCGGCAAGGCGGAAGCGCAACTGCTCTTCGAGATTGCGCTGCTCATGCAGGACCTGTCGCGCTTCGCCGCCGACGTGCTGTTGTTCGCGACCGCCGAGTTCGGCTTCCTCGCCTTGCCGGAGGCGTTCACTACCGGCTCCTCCATCATGCCGCAGAAGCGGAACCCGGACGTCTTCGAGCTGATCCGAGGACGTTCGGCCACCGCCCAGGCGGCGCTCGCCGAAGCGCTCGGCGTTTGCGCCAAGCTCCCCTCCGGCTACCAGCGCGACCTGCAGCTGCTGAAGGCGCCACTGTTCCGCAGCATCGACTTGGGCCTGGCCACGCTCGCCATCCTGCCGGCGGCCATCGCCGGGCTGCAGTTCCAGCCGCAGGCGATCAGAATGGACGCCGCGATCCATGCGGCCGAGGAAGCCAACCGGCTGGTGGTCGCCGAGGGCATCCCGTTCCGCGAGGCGTATCAGCGCGTCGCCGCGAAGCTCAAGCTGGCCGACGACAGCGGCTGAGCACCTGAGTCACCACAGCCACCGTAGCCGAGGAGTGCAGCCATGATCCGCCTGCTGGGAATCTCCGGGGCGCTGCGGCGCGGCTCGCACAACGCCGCGCTGCTGCGCGCGGCGACGCGCCTCATGCCCGAAGACTCAACACTCGAGGTCGCCGGCATCCGCGGCATCCCGCTGTACGACGGCGACGTCGAGGCGCAGGGGATTCCGGCGTCGGTCGCGCAGCTCAAAGACGCGGTGGCATCCGCCGACGGCGTACTGCTCGTGACCCCGGAGTACAACAACAGCATTCCCGGGGTGTTCAAGAATGCGATCGACTGGCTGTCGCGTCCGCCTGCGGACGTGAAGCGCGTATTCAGCGGCCGCCCCTTCGCCGTCATCGGCGCCTCTCCCGGCGCCTTCGGCACCACGCTGTCGCAGGCAGCGTGGCTGCCGGTGCTGCGCACGCTCGCCACGCAGCCCTGGTTCGGCGGCCGGCTGGCGGTGGCGCGCGCGGGCAGCGTGTTCGACGAGAGCGGTACTCTCAAGGACGCGGCGGTGGAGGAGCAGCTGAAGCAGTTCCTCGCCGGCTACGTCGCCTTCGTCAGGCGCGTGCACGGCTGAAGGGACAGCCGCCGGTCCGGCTCAGCCCGGCGCACCCACCACCGGCTCGGGCGGTGAAGGCCGGTAGACGTAGTGGTCGCCCGTCTCGCGGCGCAGTTCCTCGAGGCGCGCAGCCAGCTGGCGCGCGAGTCCGGCATTGCGCGCGTCGCCGTGGAGGTTATGCAGCTCGTCGGGGTCGGACTTCAGATCGTAGAGCTCGAACTCCTCGGGCGCGGTGAAGTAGTGGATGTACTTGTAGCGCTCGGTGCGCACGCCGCGGCAGGGCCGCACCTGCTCATCGCCCGGGTAGGCGTAGTACTCGTAGAGCCAGTCCGTGCGCCACGGCGTGTTGGGGTGGGCGAGCAGCGCCATGAGGCTCCTGCCCTGGAACTGCGCGCGCGGCGGTGCGCCGACGAGATCGAGCAGCGTCGGCGCGAGATCGAGATTCAACGCCATGCGCGTGGCACCGCTGCCGGCTGCGATACGCGGCGGATAGCGGATCATGAGCGGAATGCGGATCGAGGGCTCGTACATCAGGCGCTTGTCGTAGAAGCGATGCTCGCCGAGGAAAAAGCCGTGATCCGAGCTCCACACCAGCGCCGTGTCATCGAGGATCCGCTGTCTCTCGAGCTCCGCGAGCACCTGGCCGATGTCCTCGTCGTTGGATTCGATGCCGCAGTAATGGTCCTTGACCAGCTCCTCGAGCGAGCGCGGCGCGTCGCGCTCGAGGAACTGCGCGCCGATCTTGTTGAGCGCTGCGACGACGCCGCGTGGCTTGCCGGCGTAACCGGAGAGGTACTCGTCGAAGCTCGCCGGCTTCGGGATCGGCACGCCGTTGAAGTCGTTCACCATGCGCAGCGGACGGTCGAACGGCGCGTGCGGCGCGTAGAACCAGAGGAACAGGCAGAAGGGCGCAGCGTGTTTCTGCCGCAGCCAGCCGAGCGCCTTGCGGGTCAGCAGGTCGTCGACGTACTCGTGGTAGCGCCGCGGCGCAGCGAAGCGGCCGCGGGCGCCCTCGACCACGACCGGGTTCTGGTAGTCGGCCTGGCCGGCGAAGCCGAAGTAGTAGTCCCAGTAGCGGTCCATGAGCGCGCCGGCGACGTGCGACTTGCCGATGAAGGCGACCTCATAGCCTTGCCGCCGGATGAGATCGGTCACGAGCGGCAGGCCTGCCGGTAGGCTGCGTTGCTGGTTGTCGACCGCGCCGGTAGTGTGCGAGTAGAGTCCCGTGAGCACCGTGGCGCGCGCCGGCAGGCACAGCGAGTTGACGCAGAAGGCGTTCGCGAACACCACGCCCTCGCGTCCGATGCGATCGATGCCCGGGGTCTTGAGCACTCGGTTGCCGGCCAGCGAGGACTCATCCCAACGCGCACCCTCGCCCATAAAGAACACCAGGTTGGGCCTGGCCTGCGATCCGGCCGCGGCGGGCTCCGCGAGCAGCAGCTGCGGCGCGATCGCCGCCGCGGCCCCCGCCGCGGAGGCATCCTTCAGAAAGCTGCGACGCGTCCGCAGCGCGCTGCGAGGCGGCGCAGCGCGGCTCATGCGGCCGCTTCCGGTTGTGCCTCGGGCACGGCGCGCGCGAAGGCCGGCATTGTCTCGAGGTGCGCACAGATCGAGCGCAGCGTCGGATAGGGCGTGAGGTCGCACTGGAAGCGGCGCGCGTTGTACATCTGCGGCACCAGGCACACGTCGGCGAGCGTCACCGAGCCGCCGTACATGTGCCGGCCGTCGCTGCCGAGGCGGGCGACCTGCGCCTCGAGGGCCCGCAGGCCGAGCGCGATCCAGTGCGCGTACCAGGCGTTGACCGCGGCCTCGTCGGCCGCGAGCGATGCGCGCAGGTAGCCGAGCACGCGGGTGTTGTTCAGGGGATGGATGTCGCAGGCAACGGCGAGCGCGAGCGAGCGCACCTGTGCGCGGTCGGCCGCGGCCTCAGGCAGCAGTGGCGGCTGCGGCCGGAGCTCCTCGAGATATTCCAGAATGGCGAGCGACTGCGTCAGGGTGCGGTCGCCGTCCACCAGCACCGGCACGAGGCCCTGCGGGTTGAGTGCGAGAAACTCCGGGCTGTGCTGGGCGTTCGCCGGCGCGCGCAGATCGACCGGCACGGACTCGTAGTCCACGCACTTGAGATTGAGCCCGATGCGTACGCGGTACGCAGCCGAGCTGCGGAAGTAGCCGTAGAGCTTCATGCGACCCACGATGAGCACCCGCGACGGTCAGCGTTCCGCGCCCGCGGACGCCGCGGGCGCGATGGTGTTGCGCAGCACCTCGAGTCCCGCGACGCCGCCTTCGAGGCGATCGCCGGGCTGCAGCGCACCGACTCCCGCGGGCGTGCCGGTGAAGATGAGATCACCGGGCTTGAGCTCATAGAACGTCGAGAGCTCTGCGATGATGTGCGGCACATCCCAGATCATCCGGCTCACGTCCGAGTCCTGGCGCACCGCGCCGTTGACGCTCATCCAGATGCGCCCGCGCGCTACGTGTCCGGCGCTCGCCGGACGGATGGCGGCCAGCGGCGCAGCAAAATCGAAGCCCTTGCCCGTATCCCAGGGCTGACCTTTCTTCTTGGCGGCGCTCTGCAGGTCGCGGCGCGTCAGATCGTTGCCCGCCGCATAACCAAACACGTGCTCGAGCGCGCGCCCGACGGCGATGTCGCGTCCGGCGCGGCCGATCGCGGCCACGAGCTCGATCTCGTGATGGAAGTTGGCGGTGCGTGGCGGATAGGGAACGGCCGCGCCGTTGGCGACCACCGCGTCCGCGGGCTTCATAAAGAACACCGGCGGCGCCGGCTCGGTACCGAATTCGCTGATGTGATCGGCGTAATTCCAGCCCACGCAGTAGATGCGGTGCACAGGGAAACGCCGGTCGCTGCCGGCCACGGCGACACTGGGCGCGGGCGGCGGCGGAAAGCTCGGGTCGGTCATCGGGGCGGCTCCTCGGCTCGGCGTAGGTCACGGAGATTGCCACCGCGCAAACCGCTAGACTAGCCGCCATGAGCATCTGGCGTGTCGCTCCCGATCCCAAGGCGCTGACTGAGCGGGCCGGCGGCACCATGCTCGGTTTCCTCGGCATCGTCTTCACCGAGGCCGGCCCCGACTTCCTGCGCGCGACACTCCCGGTGAACGAGCGCTCGGTGCAGCCCCACGGCCTGCTGCACGGCGGCGCATCGGTGGCGCTCGCGGAATCGATCGGCAGCGTCGCCTCGACGTGCTGCATCGACACCGAGCGGTACATGTGCGTCGGCCAGGAGATCAACGCCAATCATCTGCGCGGCGTGCCCGCCGGCAGTAGCGTGACCGCCACCGTGCGGCCGTTTCATCTCGGCGCACGCAGCCACGTGTGGCACATCGAGATTCGCGACGAGCGCGAGCGGCTGGTGTGCGTCTCGCGGCTGACCATGGCGATCGTCGAGCGCCGCGCGCAGCCGGCGCGCTCCTGACACGAGGCGCACCATGTCGACCCCGAATCCGCCGCTGACCGCCGACGCCGTCCGCGTCGACCCCTCGCTGGTCACGTACACGCACGTCATCTACGGGCTGCACTCGCTCGCCGTGCTGATCGGCATCAGCACGGCGCACACCATCGTCGGCAGCTTCGTCGGCGGGCTGCCCTCGATCATCGCCGTGATCATGAATTACGCCCGCCGCTCGGCGACCCGCGGCACGTACCTCGAGTCACACTTCCGCTGGCAGATCCGCACTTTCTGGTACGCGCTGCTCTGGGCGATCGTGATCGTGCTGGTGTCGGCGCCGTTCATGCTGATTCTGATCGGCTTCGGCCTGGCCTGGATCGGGCTCGTGGCGCTGGGAGTGTGGATCGCCTATCGCGTGATCCGTGGCTGGCTTGCCCTCAAGGACGGCAAGCCGATGTACGCATGAGAGTCCTGCTGATCGGCGTTGCCGCGGCAGTGCTCACGGCAGGCTGCGGTCAGAAAGGCGCGCTGTATCTACCGGCGAAGAGAGGTACGGCGGTTACGCCGGCACCGGCGGCTACACAGCCCGCGTCGGGCACGGCGCAGCCCGGCACGGCCACACAGAAGAAGAACGGCCAGGACGAGAGCACGCAGCAGCAGCCGCAACCGCAGCCGCCGCAATAGCCGCCTGTCAGGCGCGCACCAGTCCCGAGAGCGGCTTGACGCCTGCGCTGTCTGGAAACACGTCCGTCGCGAGCGTACGCGGCGGGATCTCGAGCTGCTCGGCGAGCAGCCCCTTGATCACACTGCGCAGATCGAGCGTCGGCGCGAGGTCGCGGCCCTGGTAAAGCGCCTGCGAGCCGAGCCCGGGCCAGTCGGCGATCACCCGACCGCCTGCCACCGCACCGCCGACGAGCAGCGCCACCGTGCCGGTGCCATGGTCGGTGCCGCGCGTGCCGTTGATCGCCGCGGTGCGGCCGAACTCCGTCACGAGCAGCACGGCGGTGTCCGACCATGCGGACTGGAGCTGCTGCCTGAGGATCGCGAGCCCGGCATCCAGCTGCCGCAACCGGCCCGCGAGCTGGCCTTCGGCGCCACCCTCGTTGGCGTGCGTGTCCCAGCCGGTGGTATCGAATACCGCGACCCGGGGGCCCTCGTCCTGACGCAGGAACCCGGCCGCGGCCTGCACGATCTCGGCGTAGCGCCCCGCACCGCCGCCGGCCTGTTGGGGGGCGGCCGCCGCGCTGTTGCTGCCCGCGTCCTCTCCTGCCAGGGCATCCGCGGCCATCGCGTCCGCAAGCCGCCGCGACAGCAACGGATCGCCTGCATATAGATCGGTGATGCGCGCGTAGGTGTCCTCGTCGAGGGCCGCGAGTCGCGACGGCGACCAGGAGGCGACTTCCGCGGGCCCGCGCATGACGAGCGGCACGTTCTGACCGAGAGCGACGCCGGCCTCGCGGCCTGAGCGTCCCGGAGCCTGCGCGAGCGCGCGATTCAGCCAGCCGCTCTGCAGCGCATGCGGCTGCGGCGTGCCGTTCTCGAGCACGTCCTGGCCGTCGAAGTGGGAGCGCTCGCGGTACGGGCTCGCGAGCGCGTGAAACACGATGAGCTCGCGCGCCGCGTACGACTGCTGCAGGAAGCCGAGCGAGGGATGCAGCCCGAAGAAGCCATCGAGCGGCAGAGCGGCATGTGCGCCGCCGCCGGGTACGGCGAGCGCGAACTCGCGCCGCAGCCCCGCGTAAGCGGGATCGCCGCACGGTGGCACGGCCGCGAGCCCGTCGAGTGCGCCGCGCATGATGACCAGGACGAAGCGGCGGCGGCGCCCGCTCGGGTACGCGAACGCGACGCGTGTGGTGAGCAGCGCGCCGCCCGCGGCCAGCGCGGAGAGCCCGAGAAATTCGCGGCGTGGCATGCGTGACATGGGTGTACCTCCGCGCGTCGCTTCAGCGACGCATGAATTCCGGCGCGGCGAGCAGCAGTGTCAGCGCCTGGGCTGCGCTGGCCGCGCGGCCGATGGCGGTGCGCGCGGCAGCCGTGAGATTCGCGCCGAGCAGCCCTGGGGCGAGCGCGACCGCGTCGCGGCGGGTGGCGAGGCGGTTGCCGATCTGGTCCGCCCACTCGAGCCGCTTCATGAGCGCGGATGCCCCATCCCAGTCGGCGCTGCGGTCGGCCCAGCCGGCCGGTGAGCCCGGCGACCAGGTTCTCTGGCCGAGGAGCTCGAGCGGCGCGAGCGGTCCCTGGCCCGGATCGACCGCGAGACTGAGTCCCCGATAGGTGGAGATGACGTAGTCGTTCGGCGTCTTGTATTTGGCGAGCGGCTCGGCCCACGCCTCGCGCGAATCGATGAGCGTCCGGTACACCGTCGGCAGGTCGGCGCCGCTCGCCGTAAAGGACCGCGCGAGACGCTCGACCACCGCGGGCGGCGGGTCGTCGGCGATGAAGTGCCGCGCCAGCTTGGTCGCGATGTAGTGCGCAGTCGCGGGATGGCACGCGAGATCATCGAGCACTGCCACACCCTGTCCGAAGCCCGCATCCGCGTAGCGCCGGCCGAGGACCACCCTGGCGCCGGGCTCGTGCAGCTCGGCGCGGAAGAGGAAGCGGCCGGGTTCGCGACCGCCGAAGCGCGCGTTCTCCCCGCCGATCGACCAGCCCGTGATGACCTCGGCGAACGTGGTTACGTCGGTCTGCGTGTAGCCCCCGCCCACGCCGAGCGTGTGCAGCTCGAGGATCTCGCGCCCGAGATTCTCGTTGATGCCGATCTTGCGTTGCGCACCGCGCAGTGCCGCGCGCTGCGCCGCGGGCGAGTGCGGTCCGACCGACTCGTGGTTGTCGAGATAGAGCAGCATCGCCGGGTGCGTCTCGGCGGCAAGCAGCAGCTCGCTGAAGTTGCCGAGCACGTGCGGCCGGATGGCCTCGCGCTCGAAGCTGCCGGCGAGCCCCGCCTGCAGCTGCTTGTCGACCGACACCGCGAAATGATTGCTCCAGAACTGCACCATGCGCTCAGCGAACGGCCGCTCGCTGCTCACGGCCGCACGTAAGCGCGCGGTGGCCTCGGCGACGTACACGGGCCTGAGCAGCCGCGGCAGCTTCTGCAGCGCCTCGAGCTGCGCCGTATCACCCGCCTTGCGCGCACCCTGGATCTCGTGCCGCAGCGCGAGCGCCTCCGTCAACACGTCGGCCGAGGAACGCAGAGCGCCGTCGGCAAGCAGCGGCGCGCCGCCCGCGAGCTGCGCGCGCAGCCACTCGCGCGCCTCACCGCCGATGGCGGCGAGCTCGCCCGGTCGGGCACCGAGCCCGAAGCGGTTGGCTGCGATTGCGGAAGCAAACGCCTGCTGCATGCCGCGGTGTCCTTCAAGGCTGGCTGCAATGGACTGTATAGCGCGCCAGCGGGCTACGCGGTTGACGGGCCGCGCGGGACTGTGACGGCGTACCGTCCGCTATACTCGCGGCCCGCTTCGGATTTTCCGCCCATGGCCCCTGCCCCCGATCTGGTCCTCGTCGACGGCTCCTCTTATGTCTACCGGGCGTTTCACGCCCTGCCGCCGCTGTCGAATTCGCGCGGCGAGCCGACGGGTGCCGTACTCGGCGTGCTGAACATGCTGGTGAAGTTCATGAAGGACTACCGCCCGCGGCGCATCGGGGTAGTGTTCGACGCGCCCGGGAAGACCTTCCGCGACGAGCTGTTCGCCGAGTACAAGGCGCAGCGGCCGGCGATGCCCGATGACCTGCGCGCACAGATCAAGCCGCTCTACGACATCATCAAGGCGCAGGGGCTGCCGCTGCTGTGCGTGCCGGGGGTGGAGGCGGACGACGTGATCGGCACGCTGGCGCGGCACGCCGCGCAGGCCGGGGAGCGCGTGCTCATCTCCACCGGCGACAAGGACATGGCGCAGCTCGTCGACGGCTCGATCACGCTCATCAACACCATGAACAACGCCGTGCTCGACCGCGACGGCGTGAAGCTCAAGTTCGATGTCTACCCGGAACAGATCGTCGACTATCTGGCGCTGGTGGGCGACAGCTCCGACAACATCCCCGGCATCGACAAGGTGGGACCGAAGACCGGCGCGAAGCTGCTGCAGCAGTACGGCGGGGTCGACAATCTCGTGGCGCACGCCGCCGAGGTGGCTGGCCGGGTCGGCGAGAACCTGCGCACAGGGCTCGAGACACTCGAGCTGTCGCGCCGTCTGGCGACCATCCGGGTCGACGTCGAGCTGCCGCCCGAGGCCTGGAACCTCACACCCGGGCCGCCGGACACGCCGAAGCTGCGTGAGCTCTACACGCGCTACGAGCTGCGGGGACTCCTGCGCCAGCTCGACGTCGAGTCAGTAGCGTCCGCAGCGCTCGCGGGCGCCGAGACCGCGCAGGCCCCTGCCCCGGATGCGGCGGCAAGTGTGGTGGCGGGAGGCGCGGCCGTGCCCGCCGGTGTTCCGCCCGAGGAGCGGCGCTATGAAACCGTCACTCGCTGGGAGGACCTCGCGCGCTGGCTCGAGGCGCTGTCGCAGGCGGAGCTCTTCGCCTTCGACACCGAGACGACGAGCCTCGACTACATGCAGGCCGAGATCGTCGGCCTCTCCTTCTGCATCGAGCCGGGCCGCGCCGCCTACGTGCCGCTGCGACATGTGTACCCTGGAGCGCCCGAGCAGCTCGAGCGCGAGCGAGTGCTGGCCGCGCTCAAGCCGATCCTCGAGGACAAGCGGCGCGGCAAGGTCGGCCATAACCTCAAGTACGACGCGCACGTGCTGCTCAACGCCGGCATCGCGCTCGAGGGCATGCGTTTCGACAGCATGCTCGAGTCCTACGTGTTGAACAGCGTCGCCACCAATCACGACATGGACTCGGATGCGCAGCGCTATCTCGGGATCACGACCATCACCTACGAGGATGTGGCCGGCAAGGGCGCAAAACAGATCTCCTTCGACCAGGTGCCGGTCGAGAAGGCGAGCGAGTACGCCGCCGAGGACGCCGACGTGACGCTGCGGCTGCACCGGGCGCTGTGGCCGCAGCTCGAAGCGCTGCCGGCGCTCGCGCGCCTCTATGCGGAGTGCGAGCGGCCGCTGGTACCGGTGCTGCTCGCCATGGAGCATTACGGTGTGCTGGTCGATCGCGAGCAACTGCGCGCGCAGAGCCGCGAATTCGCCCGGCAGCTGCAGCAGCTGCTGCTGCAGGCCCACCGCGAAGCGGGCCATGAGTTCAACATCGAGTCGCCGCGGCAGCTGCAGCAGATCCTCTTCGAGCGGCTGCAGCTGCCGGTGCGGCGCAAGACCCCGACGGGACAGCCCTCGACCGCCGAGGACGTGCTGGAGGAACTCGCCGCGAGCTATCCGCTGCCGCGCATCGTTCTCGAGTACCGCGCGCTCGCCAAGCTCAAGTCCACCTACACCGATAAGCTCCCGGAACAGGTCGACGCGCACACCGGCCGTATCCACACCAACTATGCACAGGCGGTGGCCGCCACCGGGCGGCTGTCCTCGGTCGATCCCAACCTGCAGAACATTCCGGTGCGCCGGCCCGAGGGACGGCGGATCCGCCAGGCGTTCATCGCCCCCGAGGGCCACGTACTGCTGGCAGCCGACTATTCGCAGATCGAGCTGCGCATCATGGCGCACCTCTCCGGAGACGCGAGCCTCAGAGCTGCGTTCGCTGCCGACCACGACGTGCACCAGGCAACCGCCGCGGAGGTCTTCGGCGTCGGGCCGGAAGCAGTGACACCCGACCAGCGCCGCACCGCCAAGGTGATCAACTTCGGCCTCATCTACGGCATGTCACCGTTCGGCCTCGCGCGCAACCTCGGCATCGAGCGCGGCGCCGCGCAGCAGTACGTCGAGCGCTACTTCCAGCGCTACCCGGGCGTGAAGCGCTTCATGGACGAGACACGCGCCAGCGCGCGGCAGGCGGGCTACGTCGAGACCGTGTTCGGCCGGCGTCTCTATCTGCCCGACATCCGCTCCGGCAACCCGCAGCTGCGCCAGTACGCCGAGCGCAGCGCCATCAACGCTCCCATGCAGGGCACGGCCGCCGACATCATCAAGCACGCCATGATCGCAGTGCATGATTGGTGCCGGCGCACAGACTCACCGGCGCGTCTCATCATGCAGGTGCACGACGAGCTGGTGCTGGAGGTGCGCGCGGGCGCCGAGGAAGAAGTCGCCGCCGCCGTGCGCGAACGCATGGTGAATGCGGCGCACTTGAGCGTACCGCTCAAGGCGGACGTGGGGTGGGGGAAGAACTGGGACGAGGCGCACTAGAACCTCCGCTTCCCCGGGACAGGAGACTTGTTGCGCTGGTGATACAGCTTGTTAAGCAAACTTATGATTTAAAAAGTTATTTTTTTAAATTCAAACTGGAACTCGCGAGGTGGGACCCCATCTAATTCAGCGAGTGCATAGCACTCCCCGCTTCCCTCCCTGAGCGGGTATTGACCCGGTTCATTGAGACCTGTACCGGGTTAGTCTGCCCCGGCGGCTTCTTAGAAGTCGCCGGGGTTTTTTATTTGGGGTCCAGCCACCCCTCGAGCATGAGTTGCGCTTCCTCGACGCCCGTGCCCCGGAGGGCCGAGAAGAGCTCCACAGTCGCCCGACCCTGAAGCTGCGTCGCTGCAGTCCGCAGCGCCCGCAACCCCTCACTCCGGCTCAGCTTGTCGGCCTTGCTCAGGAGCACGTGCACTCGCAGTCCCGGGGACGCCCACTCGAGCAGGCCCTGGTCCCCGGCCATGATGCCGCGACGCGAGTCGACGATCAGGAACAGCCCGCGGAGCGACCCGCGTGCGCGCAGCGCTTCGATGAGCGGCACCCACGCACGGCGTTCGGCTTGCGGCGCGCTCGCGTAACCGTAACCCGGCAGGTCGACCAGGCGGCGGCCCACAGCGAGCTCGAAGAAGTTGAGCAGGCGCGTGCGGCCGGGTGCCTTGCTGGTGCGCGCCAGACTCTGCCGCTGCACGACGGCGTTGATGGCGCTCGATTTGCCGGCGTTGGAGCGACCGGCGAACGCGACCTCGCTGCCGACGTCGGGAGGAAACTGCGCAGGCTTTGCGGCGCTCGTCAGAAAGCGCGCTCCCGGAAAGCGGCTCATGGGCTCCGAGGCGTGAAAAGCGCGGCCACAGTCGTAGTGTACAATTCCGCGCCGTTGCCTCGCGGGAGCGGAAGCGGACGCAAGAGCCATGCGCAGAACCTGGAAAGTGGCGGGATTGGGATGGGCAGCGGCGGTAGCGGCCGTACTGACGGGCGCGCAAGCCGCACAGCAGGCGGGACCACCCCCGTCAAACGCGCCTCCGGCAGCCGTCGCCCCCACACCGCAGCCGCCGCCTGCACCCGCAGCCGCCACGCCGGCCGCGAAGGCGGCAGCGCAATCCGCAGCGACTGCAGCCCAGGGAACCCAGTCAGGCGGTTCCGGCACTGCTTCGACGCCCGCGGCTGGGCCGCCTTCGGCGAGTGCAGCCCCGGCACCGCCGCCGTCCGCGACTCCTTCGCTGCCGTTCACCGACGGTAAGGTCGCCGACGGCGCCACCAAGGCCGCGGTCTGCGCCGCCTGCCATGGCCCCGGCGGCAACAGCGTGAATCCGCAGTGGCCGCGCCTGGCCGGTCAGAGCGCGGTGTATATCGCCGAGCAGCTGCGGCTGTTTCGCTCGGGCGGGCGCGACAACCCGACGATGAAGCCGCTCGCCGCGACGCTCAAGGATCAGGACATCGACGACCTCGCCGTGTACTACGAGGCACAAACGCCCACCGGCCTCGAAGCGGACCCGTCCTACTGGCAGGCGGGTGAGGCGGTGTACTTAAGCGGCGACCGCGCGCGGCAGGTGCCGGCGTGCGTCGCCTGTCACGGACCGGTCGGCCGGGGAAACCTCGCCGCCGGCTACCCGGCGTTGCGGGCACAGCAGTCCGTGTACGTGGCCAAGCAACTCAACGATTACGCCAGCGGTGCCCGCTATACGGGGGCGAATGCACCGGCCGGCGACCCCAACGCGGTCATGATGCTGACCATCGCCAAGCGACTGACACCGGAGGAGATCCGCGACGTAGCCTCGTACGTTCAGGGCATGCGTTGATGAGGCGATCACTGGCACTGGCGGCACTCCTGGCGCTGGCTGTCACGGCCTGCTCACACAAGGCGCCGCCGCCAGCCGCGCCCCCCGCGGCAACGCCCGCCCAGCCCGCCGCACCGCAGACACCCGCCGCGGCGACCCAGCCCGCGGAGAGCGCGACGCAGCAGGCAGCCGCCTCGCAGGAGTCGGGCGATGGCACTGAGGTGCCGGAGCGCAGCGACGCCTCCCTCGAGCAGATCGCCGCCCCGCCGCCCACCCCGCAGCTCCCGGGATGGCAGCCGGGAGTCAACTACGATCCGATCGTACCTGGGCAGCCGACCAGCGTGGCACCGGGCAAGGTGGAAGTGCTCGAGGTGTTCTGGCTCGGGTGCCCACACTGTTACGCGCTCGAGCCCTACATCCGCGCGTGGCTCAGGACCAAGCCGGCCTACATCGAGTTCGTGCGCGTGCCGGTCATGTGGAACCCGATCCACCGCGCGCATGCACACCTCTTCTATACGCTGCAGGCGCTCGGCCGCCCCGACCTCATCGAGAAGGCCTTCGATACCATCCAGCACCAGCAGTCGCCGCTCGCCAGTGCCGACGAGGCCGAGAGCTTGCAGATGCAGCAGGCATTTGCCGCGCACAACGGCATCAGCGCCGACGACTACAAGAGCGCCTACAACTCCTTCTCGGTGGCCTCCAACCTGCAGCGGGCCGAGGAGCTCACGCAGCGCTACCACGTGGAGAACGTCCCATTCATCGTGGTGAACGGCAAGTACGCGACGGACGTCGGCGAGGCGGGCGGCCCCGAGAAGCTCATCAAGCTCATCGACGACCTGGCGGCCTTCGAGCACCGGCAGTAAATCGCGCGCCCGACTGGATTCGAACCAGCGACCTGCAGCTTCGGAGGCTGCCACTCTATCCAACTGAGCTACGGGCGCGGGGCGGGCGATGATACGCGCGGCCGCCGGGAGCGTCCATTTGCCCCCTCCCGCGCAGGCCGCGCTCTTCGAGGCGAGTGCCCAAACCGCTATACTGCGGCCTCAGGTAGGGATGCGCGGAAAACCACACTGTGAGCAAACAGGACACGCACTTCATCAACGTCTTCAGCATGGTCATCGGGCTGCTGGTTGTGGTGGCGATCGGAATTTTCGTTTTTGCGCGCGCCATCGGCCGCACCCAGGACGAGGCCGAGCGCAGCGAAGCGGCCTACAGCCAGGACATCGCGACCCGCATCGCGCCGCTGTCGGAGGAGGCGATCGCGGGCCAGGACAACTCGGCGCTCGCCATCAAGACGCAGACTCCCGAGGGCGCGGGTACCGCTGCGGTCGCGGCCACTCCAAAGAACGGCAAGGAGCTCTTTGAGCAGGTGTGCAGCGCCTGCCATGGGCAGGGCATTGCCGGCGCCCCCAAGGCCGGTGACAAGGCCGCGTGGGCGCCGCGGATCGCCGAGGGCAAGGCGACGCTGTACCAGCACGCCCTGAATGGCTATCAGGGTGGGCCCGGCGGCGGGGTCATGCCGCCGAAGGGCGGCCGCACGGATCTGCCTGACGCCCTCATCAAGCAGGGCGTCGACTACATGGTGTCGCTCGCGCAGTAGCGGCGGCCGCTGCGGCGGCACGCGAAGCGCACGGCCGCCTAACCGGGAAGTCGATCCAGGCAGCGCAGCGTGAGTGCCTCGCTCACCTGCGCGGCAGCGATCGTCGTGCGGCCCTCGATGTCCGCGATGGTGCGCGCCACCTTCAGCACACGCTGACGCCCGCGCGCCGAGAGACCGAGTCTCTCCATCGCGGTGTCGAGCAGTTGGCGGCCGCGCTCGTCCGGCGGGCACCAGCACTCCACTCCGGCGTCGGTGAGCCGCGCGTTGCAGGTCCCCTGGCGAGCGAGCTGCACACATCGGGCCTGGGCCACCACGAGTGCCGCCTCGCGACTGCCCGGCGTCCCGGTGCCGGATCTGCGGAAGTCCCCGGCCGGCACGCGCGGCATCTCAACGTGCAGGTCCAGCCGATCGAGCAGGGGACCGGAGATGCGCCCGCGGTAGCGCCGCACCTGGGCGGGCGTGCAGCGGCAGCTGCCCGCCGGATCGCCGAGTCTCCCGCAGGGACAGGGATTCATCGCCGCGACGAGCTGGAACGAGGCCGGGTACTCGGTGCGCCGCTCGGCGCGCGAGATGGCCATGACGCCGGTCTCGAGCGGCTCGCGCAGAGTGTCGAGGACGCCGCGGTCGAATTCCGGCAGCTCGTCGAGAAAGAGCACGCCGTGGTGCGCCAGGCTCACCTCCCCGGGACGTGTGCGCGCGCCACCGCCGACGAGCGCGGCCGGGGACGCGGTGTGGTGCGGCGCACGGAAGGGTCGCTCGCCGAGCGACGCCGCGCGAAATCCCCGCGCGCTCACCGAGGCGATCGCGGCGACCTCGAGAGCCTCGTCGGCGGTCAGCGGCGGCAGCAGTCCCGGCAGGCGGCGCGCGAGCATGCTCTTGCCGGCTCCCGGCGGCCCGATCATCAGGAGACTATGTGCACCCGCCGCGGCGATGAGCAGCGCGCGCTTGGCGTGCAGCTGGCCGCGCACTTCGGCGAGGTCCGGCTGCCCCGACCGCGCCGCCGGCGTTGCCGCGGCGCCTGAAGCCGCGGGCTGCGCTGCCGGCCGCTCTGCAGGCAGCGGCGCCGTTCCGACGACGTGCCCGCACACCTCGAGAAGCGTATCCGCCGCGCGCACCAGCTGCGGCGCTACCACGCAGGCCTCGGGCGCATTGGCGCGCGGGACGATCAGCTCATGACCGCTGCGCCCCGCTTCCACGGCCGCAGGCAACAAGCCCCGCACGGGCTTCAACTCCCCGGTCAGTCCCAGCTCTCCATAGAACTCGCGTCTCTCACACGCCGCCCCGGCAGCCTCGCCCGCAGGCGCCTTGATCTGCCTCGAGGCGAGCAGGATCCCCAGGGCGATCGGCAGGTCGAAACGGCCACCCTCCTTCGGCAGGTCCGCGGGCGCGAGGCTCACGGTAATGCGGCCGGCAGGGAATTCGAACCGGGAGTTAAGGAGCGCGGCGCGCACCCGTTCCTTCGCCTCGCGCACCACCATGGCCGGGAGCCCGACGATACAGAAGGTCGGCAACCCCGCCGCGAGACTGACTTCCACCTGAACCAGCGGTGCATTCAGTCCCACCTGCGCCCGGCAGGCGACGCGGGCGAACGCCACCTGAGCCCCGGGACAGGAGCCGGTCGCTCAGCCGGCGGGCTTGGAGGGCGCGGAAGCCGCGCGCCCGGGCATCGCGTCGGTCTCCAGCGCCGCGAGCTTCGCTTCGAGCGCCTCGAGCCGTGCGCGCGTCCGCTCGAGCACGCGCGCCTGCGCGTCGAACTCGTCGCGCGTCACCAGGTCGAGTTTGCTCAGGCGCTGGCGCAGCACCGCGCGGAAGTTGCTCTCCAGATCATCGCGCACGGCCTTGAGCGCCGGCGGCACGCGCTCGATCAGGCGGCGCGCGATCTCGTCAATGCGCAGGGGATCCATGCGATCTCACTCCTCCAGCCCCAGGTTGGGGCACAGTTTCCGCGCCGGCTCCAAAACAGTGCAACGGTGTTGGCGCGGCGCGCGCAAGTCCCGGAAAAGGTGTCGGCCTTAGCTCTGGCACGGAATCTGCACCCGGTTTGCGCGCCGGGTCCAGCTTACGCGCACCGCGATGCGCGCAGGGGGTGTGTTTGCAACGCGAACCGCCCGATATGCCGGCGAGAAGTACCAACGCTTGCCGGAGAACCACCGATGCAGCCGAAGACGATGCGCGCCGCCAGAGTGTGGTCGGGGGCTCTGGCGGCACTTGCCCTGCTGCCGGCCCTCGCCGCGGCCGCCACGACCCCGGTGCCGAACAAGGGCGACACCGCCTGGATGCTCACCTCGACGGCATTCGTGCTGCTCATGTCGGTGCCGGCGCTCGCGCTCTTCTACGGCGGGCTGGTGCGCACCAAGAACATGCTCTCGGTGCTCATGCAGGTGTTCGTGGGCTTCTCGCTCATCACCGTGCTCTGGTGCATCTACGGCTACTCGCTCGCCTTCACGCAGGGCAATGCGATTTTCGGGGGTTTCAGCCGGCTGTTTCTCCACGGCACCTTCGACCCCAGGACCCAGACCTTCTCGCTCGCCGCAACCTTCAGCCGCAACACGCCGCTCTACGAGCTGGTGTATGTCGCCTTCCAGGGGACCTTCGCCGCGATTACCTGCTGTCTGATCCTCGGCTCCATCGTCGAGCGTATCCGGTTCGCGGCGGTGCTGCTGTTTCTCGTCATCTGGTTCACCTTCAGCTACTGCCCGATCGCGCACATGGTGTGGTACTGGCCGGGGCCGGATGCCTACACGCCGGGTGTCAGTGCCGCGGCGGTCAGCGCGACCGGCGGGCTCATCTGGCAGTGGGGCGCGCTCGATTTCGCCGGTGGCACGGTCGTGCACATCAACGCGGGCGTTGCCGGGCTCGTGGGCGCATTGGTACTCGGCAAGCGCGTCGGCTTCGGCAAGGAGCCGATGGCGCCGCACAGCCTCACGATGACGATGATCGGGGCATCGTTGCTCTGGTTCGGATGGTTCGGCTTCAACGCGGGATCGGCGCTGGAAGCCAACGGCTCGGCCGCGCTCGCCTTCATGAACACCTACCTCGCCACGGCATGCGCGGTGCTGTCGTGGATGTCCGCGGAATGGCTCCTCAAAGGCAAGCCGTCGATGCTCGGCGCGGCAACCGGCGCGGTCGCGGGGCTGGTCGCGATTACTCCGGCCGCCGGTAACGTCGGTATACCGGGCGCATTCGTGATCGGCCTCGGGGCCGGGGTGGTGTGCCTCTGGGGTGTCACGGGACTCAAGAGGCTGATTCGCGCAGATGACTCGCTCGATGTGTTCGGCGTGCATGCGGTCGGCGGCATCTTCGGCGCGCTCATGACGGGCATATTCAATGACCCATCCCTCGGGGGCCCGGGCTCCACGGTCGACTGGGTGACGGGTACGACCGGCTACCCCGGCATCTGGGCGCAACTCCTCGCCCAGCTCAAGGCCGTCTGCCTGGTTTTCGCGTGGACCGCGGTCGTCGCCTTCGCCGCGTTTTACATCGTGAAACGGGTGGTGGGGCTCAGGGTCCCCGAGGAGGAGGAGCGCGAGGGGCTCGATATCACCGCCCACGGCGAGCGGGCCTACGATCTTTAATGTATGGTGTGACCCGCTGCGGCGCCGTCGCTGCGCGGGTGTGACGGAGTTCAAAGGTTGCGGGGGCGCGAGCCGCCATACTGCGATGGCGGGAGGCATTTATGTCGCGACTTGTCCCGATCACCGCCCTGATACTCGCCGGAGCGCTTAGCGTGGCGCACGCCGACGTCTACCGCTGGGTCGACGCCCAGGGTGTGCCGCACTACAGCGATGAGTGGGTGCCGGGATCGGTGGTCGTCAAGACGACCGGCCGCGAGCGTCCGGACAGCTCGTACGCCCCCTCCCCGTCGCCCTCTTCACAGAGCAGCCGCATCCACGAGCAGCTGACCGAAGAGGACAACAACCGCGCGGTGCAGCAGGACGTCACCAAGGCCAAAGCCATCCAGTGTGAAGCGGCAAAGGCACGCTACAACAAGTCCATCGTGGCGCGGCGCATTTACAAGGAAGACGCCAACGGCGATCACACCTACCTCTCGGATGAGGACGCCGAGGCCTACCGCCAGCAGGCCCGCCAGGCCGTGCAGGACGCCTGCGGCAGCGTACCCGAGTGGAAGCCCGACCAGCCGATCCCCGAGCCGCAGCCCATCAACCCGCAGCCGATCCCCGAGCCCAAGGTCGTGCCGCAAGAGTCGACCTCGCCCCCGACGAGCTGAGCTTCCTGCGGGGCCGGGCTGTGCGACTCGCGCACGCGGCGCGCTGGGCTGATTCCGTGCACGCGAGCGACGCTCTATAGTGGCGCGCGGCGAGACCCGCCGCCGCACGGAGCGCACGATGCAAGCAGCTTTTGTCGGACTCGGCGCCATGGGCATGCACATGGCGCGCAACCTGCACCGCGCGGGTCTTCTCACCGCGGTGTGGAACCGCACCCCTGACAAGGCTCGCCAGCTCGCCGCGGAGCTGAAAGTGGCCGCGCCGGCGACTCTCGCCGAGCTCGCTTCCCAGGTCGATGCTGTCGTCTCGTGTGTGGCCGCGGACGGCGATGTGCTGGAGGTGGTGGGCGGGCTGGCCCCGGGACTCAAGTCCGGTGCGCTGATGCTCGACTGCTCGACGACCGGCGCCGAGACCGCGCGGCAGGCCGCACAGCTCCTCGAGACTGGGGGCGTGCAGTTTCTCGACTGCCCGGTGTCGGGCGGTGTCGAAGGAGCGCGTGACGGCACGCTCGCCATCATGGTGGGCGGAGACGAGGCAGCGTTCGAGCGCGCGCAGCCGATCCTGAAGGCGCTGGGGCGCACCATCACCCACTTCGGCCCCACCGGCAGCGGCCAGGCCGCCAAGGCCACCAACCAGATCATGTGCGCCGGCATCATCGAGGCGGTCGCCGAAGCGATGGCGTTCGCGCACGCCCAGGGACTGCCGCTCGGCAAGCTCATCGACACACTCGGCAAGGGCGCGGGCTCCTCGTGGTACTTCGTGAACCGGGCGCCGAACATGGTGCGCGGCGCGTATCCGGCCGGCTTCCGGGTGCGGCTGCACCTGAAGGACCTCGGCATCTGTCACGAGATGGCGGCGCGCTACGGCGTTGAGCTGCCGGTGGTCGAGCGCATGCTGAAGGAGTACGCCGAGCTCATCGCCCGCGGCCACGGCGACGAGGACATTTCGGCCACCTACCGTCTCAAGGAGGAGCTCTTCGAGCGCACCAATATCATGCGTGCGCCACCACCGCGCCCCGCATGAAGATCGACGCCGCCGGCGCGCGCTCGGATTACCTCCCGGATTTCTGCACCTCGCGCACGACGCTGGCCGTCGTGCTGATGGTGGAGCTGACGGCGCTCTTCCTCACTCTCGCGCGCCAGAGCGCTGCGGTCGACTTCTGGACGGACCTGACGCGCGTCTCCCTCTTCCTCCTGTGGATCGGGCTCGCGGGCGCGGGCCTCCTGTGTGCGCTGCGCCGCTCGCTGGCGCAGCTCTCGGTGCGGGCGGGCTCAGCCGCGGTGCTGGCACTGATTGCGGGCCTGGTCGCGGTGATCTCGCTGTGCGCGTACTGGATCGGGCGCAGCCGGATGGCGCAGGACTTCATCGGCCCGAGTCTGTTCCCGGCCGAGCCGCAGAGCTTCGTGATCCGCAACGTCTGGATCGCGCTGATCCTGAGCGGGCTGGCGCTGCGCTACTTCTACGTAGCGCACGCGTGGCGCCGCAGCGTCGAGCTGCGTGCCGCCGCCCGGGTACATGCCCTGCAGGCACGCATCCGCCCGCATTTCCTCTTCAACAGCATGAATACCATCGCGGCGCTGACCCGCTCGGACCCGCCGCGCGCCGAAAGCGCGGTGCAGGATCTCGCCGACCTGTTCCGCGCCAGCTTGAGCGACAAGCGCGACACCATCACGCTGGCCGAGGAGCTCGAGGTGGCGCGCACCTATCAGCGCATGGAGCAGCTGCGCCTGGGCGGGCGCCTCAGGGTCGACTGGCAGACCGACTCGCTCCCGGGAAGCGCGCTGGTGCCCGGCCTGGTGATCCAGCCGCTGCTCGAGAACGCGATCTACCACGGCATCGAGCCGCGCGCGGAAGGCGGCACGGTGAGCATCACCGGTGAGGTGAGCGGCGGACTGATCACCATCGTGGTGAAAAACCCCCTGGGAGCCGGTCCCGTGCAGCGCGACAGCAACCGGCTGGCGCTCGCCAACATCCGCGAGCGCCTCGCGCTCATGTACGGCGAGCGCGCGCTGATGAAGTCGGGTCGTTTCGACGCCGAGTACATCGTGACGCTGCGCTTTCCGTTGATCGAGAAGGCGGCGCCCACATCGCCCGCTGCGGCCGCCGCCCCGGCATGAGCGCCACACGCCTCAAGGTCCTGATCGTCGACGACGAGCGGCCGGCGCGCGAGCGCCTGAGGAGCCTGCTCGCGGAGATCCCGGATGTCGAGGCGGTGGGCGATGCGGCGAGCGCCCCCGAGGCGCTTGCGCAGACCCACGATCTGGCGCCCGACGTAGTGCTGCTCGATGTGCGCATGCCCGGTATGGACGGCCTCGAGGCCGCGCGCCACCTGAACGTGCTGGAGGAGCCGCCGGCGATCATCTTCACGACCGCCTTCGATCAGTACGCGGTCGAAGCTTTCGAGACCCATGCCGTGGGCTACCTGCTCAAGCCGGTGCGCAAGGAGCAGCTCGCGGCGGCCCTCACTCGCGCCGGCCGGCTGACGCGCGCACAGCTGCAACGGCTCGCCGCCTCGGACGGCGAAGCGCGGCGCACGCACATCGCCGCGCGGCGCCGCGAGGGGTTGAAGCTCATTCCGCTGGACGAGGTGCAGTACTTCCTCGCCGACCAGAAATACACCACGGTGCGGCACGTGAACGGCGAGGACCTGATCGAGGATTCGCTCAGGCTCCTCGAGAGCGAGTTCAGCGCGGCCTTCGTCCGCATTCACCGCAACGCGCTCGTGAGCGTGCGGTTTCTCGAGCGCATCGAGCGCGGCGCCGACGGCCAGTACTTCGTGCGCCTGCGCGGCTGCGAGGCGCCGCTCGCGGTGAGCCGCAGGATGGCGGGCGAGCTCAGGGAGCGGTTCAGGCTCTGATCGACCGCAGCCCGCTCAGTGTTCAATCGGCAGAAGCCCTTTCTCCACGAGCACCGGAGGATGACGGTGATGGGTCGCCTGCTCCCAGGCATAGGCGACGCCCAGCAGGTCGCCGTCCCGGAAGGGGCGCCCCGAGAACTCCATGCCGAAGGGCAGCCCGCTGTCGTAGAAGCCGCCGACCACGACCACAGCGGGAACTCCCAGCATGTTCACCCAGCTGGTCGCCGAATGCGGGCCATCGGTGACCTGGCCGTACTGCGGCATCGTCTCATCGACCGGCGGCATCTGGCTCGACGGATACACGTAGCCGTCGAGGTGCAGCCGGTCCATCGTGTCGAGGTATTCCTGCAACGTCCGCCGACGCGGCCCGTAGAAGTTGCGCTCGGCGTCCGGGTCCGTCTCGAGCGTGCGCTGACTGATCTTGATGTCGCCGTATTCGAACTCCGATTTGGAGGGCTCGGTTCCGATCATGGGCGCTCCGAGCGGTGAGCCCATGACGCGCTGATAGTCGGCGGCCGAGTGGTACTGGGCCGGGCCGAAGGTCCTGAGAAACAGGTCCGTGCCCTCGCGCCCGTAGGGATAAGTGGCGATGCGCCAAGCGCTGCGCGCAAAACTCTCCGGCAACACCGAGTCATCCACGACGACCGTGGCACCCAGCGCGCGCAGCTCCTCGATGGCCTTCATGAAGGCCGCGCGCGTGCGCGGATCGAGCGGCCATGCCTCGTCGTCCGCGTGCTTCTGCGCTGCGCCCTCCGGCACCACGGCGGGCGTGCCGCGGAACGGGATGCCGAACCCAGCGAGGATGAACGCAGGCACGCCGAAGCGCTTGCCCTTGAGCGCGTCGCTCTTGAGGTATCGCGTGTAGGGCCCGGGCTGTGCCTTCTGCGCCGAGCCCTGCGTGACCGGATCGAGCGGGTCCTCGCCCGCCATCACGCCGAGAGCGATCGCGGCGTCGGTGACGTTGCGGGCGATCGGCCCCGTGTTGTCGAGGAGCCAGTCGAGCGGCGCGATCCCCGCGATGCTCACGAGTCCGCGCGTCGGGAACACGCCGATGAGAGCGCTGGTCCCGGAGGGCATGCGGATCGAGTTGCCGGTGTCGGTGCCGTTACCGAGCATGGCCATGTTGCCCGTTACGGCCGTCACCGTTCCGCCGGAGGACCCCCCCGGTGAGAAACGCACGTCGTAGGCATTGCCGGTGCGGCCGAACGAGCTGCTGCGGGTGGTATCGGAGTTGGCGAAGTCCGGCATGTTGGAATGCCCGAGGATGATGGCGCCCGCGGCGCGCAGGCGCGCGACGACCGTCGCGTCGCGCGGCGCGACGAGCTCATGGCCCGGCACCACGAACCCCTCCCAGCCATCCGTCGTCACCTTGCCCTGGATGCTGGTGTTCGACTTGATGACGATGGGTACTCCCCAGAGGGGGCCGTGCCCCGCGCTCGCATCCCGGTCTTCGCGCGCGGCCAGCGCGCGGGCATCGGCGCCGAACACCTGCTCCATCGGCCGGTAAACGCCGTTGTACCGGGCAATTCGCGCGAGGTACCAGTCGACCACCTGCGATACGGTGTACTTGTGAGTGTCGTAATAGCGGTGCAGCTGCGGGACGGTGACCTCGATGAGGTCCCGATCCATGGCGCTGATCGAGCTGGTCGAGGTCGTCGGAGGCTGTGCCATGGCACCCAGCGCCGGGGTCAATGCCCACGCGCCAATCGCAAGTTGCAGGATCCGGGATCTCATTGGGCGGGTGCGCATGATCGATCTGCTTTCGAACAGTAAGGAGGCTACAGCGTGCGTGTCGCGAATGTACAACGGTTGCGACGGGGGTTCGTCCACTTCCATCTATACGTATAATAAGACAATAACATCGGTGTCCCGTGAGACGTACTCATAGGGCCACACTTACCGGGAGGCGTGGGACCATGATCTCTAAACCAACAGGAAGCCTGATCGCGCAGGCGATGGCGATGGCACTCGGGCTGGCTCTGGCCACAAGCGTACACGCGCAGGTCCAAGCCCAGGCGCAGACCGCGACCGGCCCGTCCGCAGACCAGCTCCAGGAGGTGGTCGTCACGGCGGAGAAGCGCACCACCAACGTTCAGAACACCGGTGCGAGCATCACCGCCGTGTCGGCTGAGGAAATCGCCGACCGCGGGATCGTCGACTTCAATTCCCTCGCGCAGTCGGTGCCCGGCATCGCCATGCGCACCTCCGGCCCCGGTCAGACCGAATTTGAAATGCGGGGACTTAACTCCGCCGGCGGCAACACCTCGATGGTGGGCTTCTATCTCGACGAAACGCCGCTCTCGTCGCCAGCCTCGGCGCAGGTCGGCAAGGTGGAGATCGATCCGACTCTCTACGACCTCAGCCGGGTCGAGGTGCTGCGCGGTCCGCAGGGCACGCTCTACGGCTCGAGCTCCATGGGCGGTACCGTCAAGCTGGTCCCCAACCCCCCTGAGCTCGGCACCTTCGCCGCCACGGGGGAGACCGACGTGGGCTACACGGGCTCCGGCGGCGGCTTCAACCAGAAGATCAACGCCATGGTGAACCTGCCGATCGGGGATACGGCGGCCGTGCGCGTCGTCGCATCAGAGCTCTCCGACAGCGGCTGGATCCAGCGCGACGTCATTCAGGACGGGGCGATTGCGGTCGACGGACCGTCGGGAGGCTTTCCGTTCGTGACACGGCCTGCCAACTTCTACACCGCACCGCTGCAGGAGCAGATCAACAGTGCCAACACCACGACCATCGACACGGTGCGCGCCTCACTGCTGTGGAAGCCGTCGGACAGCCTGGCGATCACGCCGATGGCGATGTACCAGCAGACACGCCAGGGTGCCCCGGACGCCGTGGACGTGAATGGCAATCCGACCCACCCGGACGTGCCCGACACCCTGGCTCACTGGGAGCCGCTGGACGTGCCCGAGCCGCAGCAGGATACGTTCGCTCTCGGCAGCCTCAAGATCGAATACCAGGCCCCGGGCTTCACGATCACTTCGGCCACGGGCGACTGGGTGCGCAACCTTCTGATCTCCCAGGACGGCACGGAGGAGAACGCCGCCGCTCTCTCCGGTGGCGCCGGTCCCGGCAGCCTGGAGCAATACGATTACGGTTTTTCGCCAACCGGCGTCCCGCTCGGCATCGGGCCGTCGAGTCCCGCTCCCAACGGACCGGGTGCGGTCGAGAAGGACTTCACGCGGCAGTTGAGCGAGGAGCTGCGCCTGACGTCGACGACCCCCGGTCCCTTCCAGTGGCTCGTCGGCTACTTCTACCAGGACCTGTATTCCGAGTGGGACGAGTGGGTGCTGGCGCCGCAGGCGTCGGCGCTATTCGGCGGGCCGAATCTCTACGTCGATCACCAGCCGCAGACCATCACCCAGAACGCGGAGTTCGGCGAGGTCTCCTGGAATTTCACCCCTGATCTCAAGGGCACCGTGGGACTGCGCCACTACCACTACAGCCTGAGCCAGACGAACACGGAATTCGGGGTGTTCACGGTGAACGGCGGCATCGGGAACAACACGCCGTATGACACCGGTGCGTCGAACACCGCGAGCGGCACCGATCCGAAGTTCGACCTGAGTTACAACGTGACCCCGGACGTGATGCTCTACGCCACCGTCGCCAAGGGCTTTCGCCTGGGCGGCGTGAACCAGCCGGTTCCGGTGGCTTTGCCGCCAAACCCGAACACGGTGGTGGTGGCCAACGAGTGCAGCCTGCAGCAGAAGCTGCTCCTGATCTCCGGCTCCCAGTGCTTCACGGGGCCTTATGCCAACCTGCTGCTGCAGGCGCCGTCCACCTTCTCGTCGGACTCGGTGTGGAACTACGAGATCGGCGAGAAATCGGAGTGGTTCGACAAGCGCCTGATCGCCAATCTCTCGGCCTACTACGAGCGCTGGACCAACCCGCAGATCGCGACCAACCTCGCCGGCTTCGGGATCACCGCCAACGGCGGCGATGCGCGCATCTATGGCTTCGAGGCCGAGCTGCAGGCACTGCTCACCCCGGAGTGGACCTTCGGGTTGAACGGCGGCTACACGAACGCCCAGTTCACGACGGCCAGCACCATCACCGGGTACCCGGACGGGTACAACGTGCCGGACATTCCGGACTTCACGGCGTCCGCGACGCTGCGCTGGAAGCATCCGCTGAACGACAATCTCTCGGTGATCGGAACGCTCGAGGGCGATTACGTCGGCTCCCGGACCGATGCGCCGTACGGGGAGAGCCTCAGCCTGCTGAACATCAACACGTACCTGCTGCATCTGCCGGCATACGGGTTCCTCAATGCACGCCTCGGGCTGGCAGGGGATCAGTGGACCGCGGCCCTGTACGTGAACAACCTCACCAACAAGGAAGCGATACTCGATCCGCAGCCGCAGATCGTGCTGCAGATGGATGCCTACGTACGCTACCTGGTGAGTCGGCCGATCACCGCCGGCCTGGATTTCACGTACAAGTTCAAATAACTGCAGGCCTCAAGCGGGAGCGCCCCGGGGTTCTCCGGGCGCTCCTGCGGCGATGGTTCACGACTCGCTCTCAGCGCGCTCCGGCCGCGGCCGCGCGCCAACGCTCTGCGTTGACCCCGACGACCAGCAGCCACAGCGCGAACACCGATTCACCGATGAACGAGCCAAGCTGCGCGTAGGGTGAGATGGGTAAATGCAGCGCGAGGAAGTAGTCACAGGTGGCCGCCAGGTAGCAGGCACCGGCAAAGGCGTACAGCACCCCGAGCACGCGCGGAAAGTAGCCGGAGCGGAACATCAGCCAGCCTTCGAGCAGCAGCGCGAAGCCGAAGAATGTCAGGCCGATATTGAAACCGACGTCGTGCCAGTGCAAGGCCAGCCGCATCAGCCCAGCAAGCTGCTGCGAGGAGAAGGCGCCCAGCTCCGGCGTGCCGGGTAACAGCGTGAGCGGCGCGAACTGAGTCCAGGCGTTCACAGCATTGATCGTGTTCTGAGTAAGATCCAGCACCAACGCGATGACAGCCAGCATCCGGCCAGCCGGCGCCAGCAATCTCCAGACGATGATCACGGTGGTCGGGACGGCCAGAATGTTGGTGAGCATCTCGGCCATAAAGCCGAGTCGGAACGCGTGTTCGTGGGCGCCGATCGCCGTCAGCGTGGCACCTGGGTTACCACTGACTATGAATCCCTGCCGCCCTACGAGCTCCGCGTACGCGCCGAGAATGATCACCGCAACATACAGCGCTCCGGCGATGCGGGCCTCGATGCGCGGCGAGAGGGTGCGCACTGCGCTTCAGGACGCTCAGAGGATGTAGCGGCTCAGGTCCTCGTCCTTGACGAGCGCACCTAAGTGATCGTCGACGTACTTCGCGTCCACGGTCACCGTGACCCTGCCGTCTCCCTCCCCGCTGCCCTTGCCGTTCTGCCCGGCCGCCTCGTAGGAGACAGTCTCCAGCAGCCGCTCCATCACGGTGTGGAGGCGCCGGGCGCCGATGTTCTCGGTGCGCTCGTTGACGTCGAAGGCGATCTCGGCGATGCGCCGCACGCCGTCTGAGGCAAACTCGACGTCCAGCCCCTCGGTCGCCATGAGCGCCTTGTACTGCGTGGTCAGGGAAGCGTCCGGTTCGGTGAGGATGCGCACGAAGTCGCCCACTTTCAGCGACTCGAGCTCGACGCGGATCGGCAGCCGGCCCTGGAGCTCGGGAATAAGGTCGGAGGGTTTCGACAGGCTGAAGGCCCCCGAGGCGATGAACAGCACGTGGTCGGTCTTCACCGGACCGTACTTGGTCGCAACCGTCGAGCCTTCGACCAGCGGCAGCAGATCGCGCTGCACGCCCTCGCGCGACACGTCCGCACCGAGGGTCTCCTGGCGGCGGGTCACCTTATCGATCTCGTCGATGAATACGATGCCGTTCTGCTCGGCGTTGGCGAGCGCCTGGATCTTGAGCTCATCCTCGTTGATGAGCTTGCCGGCCTCATCGTCAGTCAGGAGCCTGAGCGCTTCCCGTACCTTCACCTTGCGGGTGCGGGTGCGGTTGCCGCCCAGGTTCTGGAACATCGACTGCAGCTGCTGCTGCATCTCCTCCATCCCGGGCGGCGCCATGATCTCGACCCCGACCGGCAAGGTGCGCAGCTCGATCTCGATTTCGCGATCGTCGAGCTCGTGCTCGCGCAGCATCTTGCGGAATTTCTGCCGCGTCTCGCCGTCACGCGCCGCCGCCGGCTCGTCGGTAGAGAAGCCCATCATGCGCGGCTTGGGCAGCAGCGAATCGAGCACGCGCTCCTCGGCGGCATCGAGCGCGAGCTCGCGCACCTTGGCCATCTCCTGCTCGCGCGTCATCTTCACCGCAACGTCCGCCAGCTCCTTGACGATCGAGTCGACGTCGCGGCCGACGTAGCCGACCTCGGTGAACTTGGTCGCCTCGACCTTGACGAACGGCGCGTTGGCGAGCCTGGCGAGACGCCGCGCGATCTCGGTCTTGCCGACCCCGGTCGGGCCGATCATGAGGATGTTCTTCGGCGTGATCTCCTGGCGCAGCGGCTCGTGCACCTGCATGCGCCGCCAGCGGTTGCGCAGCGCAATCGCCACCGCGCGCTTGGCCGCGCCCTGGCCGACGATGTGCTTGTCAAGCTCCTGGACGATTTCCCGGGGGGTGAGAGCGGCTGACATGTTTGATTAGACCTTCGGGCTCCTGGCGTTCAATTCCTCGATCAGGAGGTTGCGGTTGGTGTAAATGCAGATGTCGGCCGCGATGTTGAGGGAGCGCTCGACGATGCCGCGCGCATCGAGCTCCGAGTCCCC
Organism: uncultured Gammaproteobacteria bacterium; assembly: GCA_963844595.1. Lineage (GTDB taxonomy): Bacteria > Pseudomonadota > Gammaproteobacteria > Steroidobacterales > Steroidobacteraceae > 13-2-20CM-66-19. The sequence goes on along the minus strand of CAWJOW010000004.1, from coordinate 391,833 downwards.
GATCAGCGCGCGCGCGGCGGCCAGCGCGTACTGGCCGCCCGAGCCGATGGCCGCGACGTCATGCTCAGGCTCGATGACATCGCCGTTGCCCGAGATCACCAGCAACCTCTCCGGATCGCCGACCAGCAGCAGCGCCTCGAGGCGGCGCAGATAGCGGTCCGAGCGCCAGTCCTTGGCAAGCTCGATGGCGGCGCGCGTCAGGTTGCCGTACTTCTCGAGCTTGCTCTCGAAGCGCTCGAACAGCGTGAAGGCATCCGCGGTGCCGCCGGCAAAGCCGGCGATCACCTTGTCGTCGGCGAGGCGGCGCACCTTGCGCGCGTTGCCCTTCATCACGGTACTGCCGAGCGTCACCTGTCCGTCGCCGCCTATGGCCACGGCGCGGTTGCGGCGCACGCCGAGGATGGTGGTGCCGTGGGGATTGAAACTCGAGGTCGTGGTCATGGAAATTTCCGCCCGGTTTGCGCCCCGCGCTGTCCGCTTGCGGGGACTGCGGCGCGGCGCCGTGGCCTTTACGCTTTCCTGCGTGCCCGCGCCCGCGGGTGCGCAGCGTCGTAAATGCGGGCAAGGTGCTGGAAGTCAAGATGAGTATAGATCTGCGTGGTCGAGATGTCGGCGTGCCCGAGCAGCTCCTGTACGCCGCGCAATTCCCCGCTCGATTCAAGCAGATGCGAGGCGAAGGAATGCCGGAAGAGGTGCGGGTGCACGGGCACGTTGAGCCCCTGGCGCCGTGCCCAGAGCTTGACGCGGCTCTGTACCGCGCGCGGGCCGAGGCGCTTGCCCGTCTGGCCGACGAAGAGCGCCGTCTCGCCGCTGCGCGCAAGCGCAGCACGCTCCCTGAGCCACTCCCGGAGCGCGGCTACCGCGTAGCGTCCGACCGGAACGATGCGGGACTTGCGCCCCTTGCCGAGCACCTGCACGGTCCGGTCCTTCAGGTCGATGCTCGTGACCTCGAGGCCGACGAGCTCCGCCAGGCGCAAGCCCGAGGAGTACAGCAGCTCCATGATGGCGCGGTCACGCGCGGTCAGTCCGCCGCCCGGAGGCAGCTTCAGGAGGCGCGCCATCTGGTCCGCATCGAGAGTCTGCGGCAGGCGTCGCGACGCCTTCGGGGCTCGCACGCCCTGGGCGGGGTTGGCGAGCACGCGGGCCGTGCCGCCTGCGCCGCCGCTCCTGCGGGCACCCGCGCCCTCGCGCAGCAGGAACTCGTAGAAGCTGCGCAGCGCCGACAGCCGGCGCTGAATGCTACGCGGCGCAAGGCCGGCCGCGTGCGAGCGGGCGGCAAAGGCGCGCACGTGCTGCGGATCGAGCCCGCTCCAGTCGGTGACGCGCACGCGGTCGCAGTAGCTCACGAGCGCCGCGAGATCGCGCGCATAGGCGACATCGGTGTGCGGGGAAAGGCGCCGCTCGGTATTCAGGTAACGGCGAAACCGGACCAGCCACTCGAGAGCCGCGGGGATCATGGGGCCTTACAGCGCGTGGCGCTGCCCGCGGCGCGCGGCTTCAGCGCGCGAGGCTCGCGCTCAGCGCATCGGCGATCAGATCCGCCATGCGCGCGAGGAACTCCGTGCTCATCCCGGGGTGGAAGCGATCGCGGTCGGTGCTGCCGAGCGCGAGCAGGCCGATCGAGCCCTTTTCACCGAGCGGCATCAGCGCCACCGAGCCGATGTCGGCAGCTTCCGGGCCGAACAGGAACTCGCGCTGCGAGTCGCGCGCCTGGCCGCAGCGCGGCTTGCCGTTCGCGAACAACGTGTCGAAGGATTTGAGGCTGGGATCGTCCGCGGACACCGCGCGCACGAAGCGCGCCGTGGCACCGTCGGGCGCGGCGCCGATCAGCACCAGCACCGCATGAAACGCATCGAAATCCTCGCGCAGGCTCGCCTCGATGTGGCCGATCGCCGTCTCACCCGGCGCCGCGCGCAGCAGCCGCCGCGTGAAGCGGTGCAGCCGCTCGGCGATGGCATCGTTGGCGCGCGCCACGCGCACCAACTCCGCCAGCTTCGTCTCCAGCGCCGCCTGCTTCTGGCGCAGCACCTCTATCTGGCGCTCGACCAGGGAGATCGCCGCGCCGCCGCGCGCGTGCGGCAGCTTGAGCCGCGCTAATACTCCCTGGTGGCGCTCGAAGAAATCGGGATTGCGCTGCAGGTAGCCGGCGATCGACTCTTCTTCCGCTTCCACCGCGCTGAGACCGCGAGCCTCTCTTGTCGTCATGTGCTGCCAGACCTCGTGCTAGATCTCGAAATGACCCTGGTAGGATATCTCCGCAGGACCGGTCAGCCAGATGTTCTCCCCGGCACCCGCCCAGTTTACCCGCAACTCGCCGCCGCGCACGCTCACCTGCACCTCGGCGTCGAGCAGACCGCGGCGCCTGCCGACGGCAACTGCGGCGCAGGCGCCCGTGCCGCACGCCGGCGTCTCGCCGGCGCCCCGCTCGTGGACACGCAGCCGTATGCGGCTGCGACCCACGAGCTCCATGAAGCCGGCGTTCACCCGCTTCGGAAAGCGCGCATGGCGCTCGATGGCCGGACCCAGGGCCGCGACCTCCGCTTTCTCGACCGATTCGACGGTGAGCACTGCGTGCGGATTGCCGATCGCGACCGCAGCGATCGCGAGCGTGCGGCCGGCGACCTCGAGCGGGTAACTGTCCGCCGCGGCGGGCGCCTCGAATGGCAGCGATCGCGGATCGAAATCCGGCACACCCATATCGACCGAGATGTCATCACCGCCGGCGGGGCGGGCCTGCACCAGGCCCGCCGGACTCTCGAGTACGAGGGTCCCCGCAGGGCTCTCGCCACGGCGGTAGAGGAGAGCGGCGATGCAGCGCGCGCCGTTGCCACACTGCTCGACTTCGTTGCCGTCGCGGTTGAACACCCGGTAGAAGACCGCGCTCTGCGTGCGTCGGGCAGGCTCGAGCACCAGCGCCTGATCGAAGCCGATGCCGGTACGGCGATCGGCGAGCGCGCGCAGCCGCTCAGGGGCGAGCAGGCCAGCGGCCGTGGGTGCTTCGAAGACCACGAAGTCGTTCCCGACCCCGTGCATCTTCGTGAAATCGACGCGCATCAGAGCTGAGGATAGCTCAAAACCCGATTTTTCCCACCGACTGGCGCAACGCCGCACGATCGCGGAACAGACAGCGGTCCATGACGGTGAAGATGCCGGCGCGGGTCGCCAGCTGCGCGGCGGTCTGGTCGATCACTCCGTCCTGCAACCACAGTGCCGGGATCCTCAGGCGGATGCAGTCCGTGACGATCCGCGCCACGTGCTCGGGACGGCGGAACACATCGACGATGTCGACGTGCTCATCGGCATCGAGGACCTCGCCGAGCTGCTCGAGCGAGGGCACGGCGGTCTCGCCGAGAATCGCCTCGGCGCTCGGCGTTACCGGGATGATGCGATAACCGAAGCGCTGCAAGGCACGCGCCACGCCGTGGCTGGGACGGGTATGGTCTGCCGACAATCCGACGATGGCGATGGTATGTGCGGAGTGCAGCAGCGCGGCGATCTCATCCGCAGAGGGGTTCGTGAACATGCCAGCCTCCTTGGCCTGCCGGTCGGGCGGTGCCCCATGCGCCGCAGGGTGCGTTGGCAACCGCCGACCGCCCTGGGAAAGCTATAGTCTAGCCATCGCCGAGCCACTTTGTGTTAAGGGGCGCCGAGCCTGGGCAGCGAGACTTGAGCAGCGAGGAGTACACCGTGCGCATCCAGCCGCACGGCCGCACGCTCCGGGTGGCCCGCGCGCAGGCGGTGCTGGACGCTGCGCTCGCGGCAGGGCTCAACCTGCCGCACAGCTGCAAGTCCGGACATTGCAGCTCCTGCCGCGCGCGCCTCGTGAGCGGTGAGATCCGCTACGGCAGCGGCCGGCCGCTCGGCATCACCGCCCTGGAGGAGGCTGCCGGCCAGGTGCTGCTGTGCCAGGCACGGCCGCTCTCGGATCTCACGGTCGAGGTGCGCCTCGTTGCGAGCGTCACCGAGGTCGAGATCAAGACGCTGCCGTGCCGGATCGCGCGCCTGACACCCCTCGCCCCGGACGTCATGCAGCTCATGCTGCGCCTGCCGACGGTGGAGCGCCTGAGCTTTCACCCCGGACAGTACCTGGACGTGCTCCTCGAGGGGGGCCGGCGCCGCAGCTTCTCGATCGCCAGCCCCCCACACGACAGCGAGCATCTCGAGCTGCACGTCCGGCGCGTCAGCGGCGGCGGCTTCACCGAGCGGCTGTTCGAGCGCAGCGGGGCCGCCGGCGCTGCGCTCACCGCAGGGTCGCTGCTGCGCATCGAGGGCCCGATCGGCCAGTTCAGCTACCGCGACGGCTCGGGTCCGGTGCTCATGGTGGCCGGGGGTACGGGCTTCGCGCCGCTCAAGTCCATGCTGCGGCACATCCTCGAGACCGGCATCCCGCGCGTCGTCCACTTCTACTGGGGCGCACGCCACGCGGCCGACGTGTACGAGGAGGCCCGCGTGCTCGAGTGGGCGGGGCGCCACCCGCAGCTTCATTTCACCGCCGTGCTCTCACAGGCGAATGCCACCGAGTGCAGCCACACCCGTGCGGGCTGGGTGCACGAGGCGGTGCTGGCCGACCATCCGGACCTCAGCACGTTCGAGGTGTACGCCGCGGGGCCGCCGGCGATGATCGAGGCCATGCGCGCGGCGTTCCCGCGGCAGGGACTGCCGCCCGAGCGGCTGTATTTCGATTCCTTCGACTACGCGCCGGATGCTCCCCGGGCGGCAACCTGAGGCGCGGACCCCATGGCAAAACCGAGCACACTCCTCCTGCCACTGCGGCCGACGGGCTCACGGCGGCCCGGGAGCGAAGCGCCCGAAGACCATCCGGCGCTGCAGGCGATCTGGCACGTGGTATGCACCATTCCGCGCGGGCGCGTTTCGACCTACGGCGCGGTAGCACGCGCAGCCGGACTCCCGGGCCGGGCGCGCCAGGCAGGCTATGCACTACGCATCGCGCCGCGCGCGCTCAATCTGCCGTGGCACCGGGTGCTCGGCGCGGGCGGCCGCATCGTCTTTCCGAAGTCCTCGCGGCAGCACGCCGAGCAGGCGCGGCGGCTGCGCGCCGAGGGCATCAACCTGCGCCACGGGCGCGTACCGCGCGCGGCGCTCACCGACCTCGAGGAGCTCTGATGCCATGAGCAAGAACGCCGCGGTCGTCCGCGCAGCGATCACCGGCTGGGGCAAGTGCCTGCCACCGGCGCTCCTGAGCAACCACGACCTGTCCACCATTCTCGACACCAGCGACGAGTGGATCGTCAGCCGCACCGGCATCCGCGAGCGCCACATCTCGCACGTCGGGCTCGAGGAGCTCGCGTACGTCGCCTCGGCGCGGGCCCTCGCGGCTGCAGGCCTCAGCGGCGAGGCCCTCGAGCTCATCGTCTTCGGCACCTGCAGTCACGACGACCAGGTTCCAAACATGGCCTCCGGCGTTCAGGTGCGCCTCGGCGCACACTCGGCGGCCGCGTTCGACATCAACACTGCCTGTACGAGTTTCCTCTACGGTCTGTCGGCCGCGAATGCGCTGATCCGCACGGGCGTCGTAAGCCGCGCGCTGGTGATCGGCGCGGAGCTCATCTCGCCCTTCATGGACTGGACCGACCGCGATGTCGCGGTGCTGTTCGGCGACGGCGCGGCGGCCGTGGTACTGGAGGCGAGCGACCGCGAGGAAGGGGTGCTCGCGGAGAAGCTCGGCTGCTACGGCGAGGCGCGCGAGACGCTGCGGGTCGAGGGCATGGGCGGCCTGTACGCCAACCGCGGCGTGCTCTACGGCGTTACGCGCTGGCAGTTCGAGGGCCAGGAGATCTTCAAGCGTGCCGTGCAGGGCATGGCGGCGGCGAGCGCTGCGGCGCTGGCGCGCGCCGCTCTGACGCCCGACGATGTGGACCTGGTGGTGCCGCACCAGGCGAACCTGCGCATCATCGAGGCGGTCGCGCGTCGCGTCGGCGTGCCGATGGAGCGCGTCTACGTCAACATCGAGCGCCACGGCAACATGTCCGCGGCGACGATTCCCGTCGCGCTGTGTGATGCGCTCGATGAAGGGCGCGTGCGTGCGGGGGCGCTGCTGCTGCTGCCGGGATTCGGTGGGGGCTTGAGCTACGGGGCGCACCTGGTGCGCTGGGGCAGCCGCACGACGCCGCTCGGCTCGAGCGCGGTCGCGCTGCCGCCGAATGCGACGAGCGCCCTCGACCTGATCCGCGCCTGCCTCGCGCGCAAGCTGCACGCCGCGGATTCGCGGGCACCAGAGCCGTGGCCGCGCTGAGCTAGCGCTTCGCGGCCTTAGCCAGCTTCTTCTTTCTCTTCGCCGGGTCCTTGGGACGCAACTTGCCGAACGATCCCTGATAGATCTTGCCGCGGCGGGTTCTGTGATCGCCCTTGCCCATGCCACTCAACTCCGATTGACTGTCAATCTGACAACGTACTCGCAAGCAAAAAAGGCCGGCCGCACCGCCTCTGGTGAGGCTGCGGGCCGGCCCTTCAGAGGCCTTAAGCCTAACGTTTACCAGCGCTTCGGGGCGCCGCCGCCGCGGTTGCCACCACCACCACCACCACCACCGCCGCTGCGCTCCTGCGCCTCGTTGACACGCAGCGGCCGGCCGCCGAGCTCCTTGCCGTTGAGATTCTGAATCGCGCGCGACGCATCGGCGCGTGACATCTCCACGAACCCGAAGCCGCGCGGCCGCCCGGTATCGCGGTCGGTGATGAGGCTCACCGACTCGACGGTGCCGTGCTGCGCGAACAGCTCGCGTACCTCGGCGTCAGTGGCTGAAAACGGCAGGTTGCCCACATAGATCTTCGTCATGCAATCAAACTCCTGATACGGACAGTACCGGCAGGATTGCACGCCGAGGATCGATCGAGCCGCCGACGCACTCACTGCCACCTGGTCGAGAACGATTCGGCTTTACAACTCGGAAGCCAACTCGCTTTTTAGCAACGCGGGCGGCAGGCGGCAGGAAAGGGAAAGGTCACGAACCGGCGCGGACGATACCCAATGTCAGCGCCGGACACAAGCAGCCGCCAGGGTATGTGGTATTCAGGAGACACGCGGGCTTTCCGGACGATGTGCAGCGGTGTCGGCTGGCACTGACATAACCTGTGGGGATCACGGTGCGCGCCCGGACACCGTCCCGCAGCCGCGACGGGACGTCCGGCGTGTCAACGCCCGGAACGTCCCGCGAGCTGGTCGAGCGCGCGGATCTGCATCACCGTCGAGTCGGACGCGGGCAGCAGCTGGTTGGCCTGGCGCACGAAGGGGGCGACCTCCGCGGCGGGGAGCGGGGGGCTGATGAGATAGCCCTGGGCGTAATCGCAGCCCAGGCGTCGCAGCAGGTTCCATGCCGCGGCGTCCTCGACCCCCTCGGCGACCACCTTCAGTCCCATGCTGTGGCCGAGCTCGATGGTCGAGGTGACGATGGTGACGGCACCCCCGACGGCCTGGGTCACGAGCGAGCGATCGATCTTCAGCTCGTCGACCGGCAGGAGACTCAGCTGCGACAGCGTGGAATGCCCGGTGCCGAAATCGTCGATCGCGAAGCGTACGCCGGCGACGCGCAGCAGCTGCATGTTGCGCGCCGCGCCCTGTGGATCGCGCATCACCGCGCTCTCGGTGATCTCGAGCAGGAGCGACGTGGGATGCACCGCGTGGCCCCTGAGCAGCGCGAGAATCTGATCGCCGAGGTCCGGGTCGAGGATATCGGGGGCCGAGAGATTGACCGACAGCTGCACCTCGAGGCCGTGGCGGTGCCATTCGCCCATCTGGCGGATGGCTGCCTGCAGCACCCAGTCGCTGAGCCGGCGCGAGCCGCCGCTGCTTTCCGCGAGCGGCACGAACTCCGCCGGTGACACCGGGCCGAGCTGCGGATGCGTCCAGCGCACCAGCGCCTCCAGCGCCCGCACCGAGCGGGTCGCCATGGTGACGAGCGGCTGGTAGGCGAGTGTCAGACTGTCGCTCTCGATTGCGCCGCGCAGGTCGGTGATCAGCGTGAGGCGACGGCGGTGCTGATCGTCGCGGCCGGGCCGATACACGGCCACACCCGTGCGCGTCTCGCCCGCGTCCTCGAGGGCGACCTGGGCGCGCTGCAGCAGGTCGTCCGGCGTCCGCCCGTGCTCGGGGAACAGGCACACGCCGCCGGCGACGTGCAGATCGAGACCGAAGCCCGCGAGATGAAAGCCGGTATGGATCACGCCGGCGAGCTGGCTGGCGTAAAGCGGCGCCCGCTCGGCGGAACAGCCGGGCGCAATCACCAGGAACTGGGTCTCGCCGAGGCGCGCCACGGTGTCGGCAGAGCCGACGTTCTGACGCAAGCGGCGCGCGACCTCGCGCAGCACGTCGTCGCCGACCGCGAGGCCGAGCGAGGCGTTGATGTCGCGGAGATTGCGCAGCTCGGCGAGCAGCAGCGCGCCGTGCTGCTCGCCGGCGGCGAGCTGCCTGAGTACGTCAGTGGCGTATATGCGGTTCGGCAGCCGCGTGAGCGGATCGTGTTGCGCGTGAAAGGTGATGGTCGCCTCGCGCTCGGCGATGTTGCGCTGCATGGCGTTGAAGGTCTGCGCGAGGCTGCGGAACTCCTCACCGCCCGAGACGCTCACCGCCGTCTCGTACTGTCCCTGCTGGATGCGCTGCGCGGCGCGCGCCAGCTCGCCGATCGGGCGGGCGGCGCTGCGTCCGAGCACTGCGCCCACCAGCGCCGCGAGCGCCAGCGCGATGCCGTCGATCAGCAGCATCGCGCTGCGCAGCTCGCGGTACGGAGCGAGCACCTCGTGCAGCGGCTTGAGAAGGGTCACCTCGACGGTATCCCCCGGCCCCGCCAGCTGCCGCGCGAACGTCAGGTACTCCGTGCCGGCAAGTCGCGCCACGCGCGGACCGGCGCCGGCCGCCGCGGCCGTGAGAAGGGCCGCGCGTTCGCCGGCCGGGAGTGTTGCGGCCACGTGCTGCACACCGTCCTGCCCGTGCACCGCGATCGCGACCTCGGACCCGACCAGCTCCTCAATCTTTTGTGCGAGCGCATCGTCGGCCAGGAAGCCCATCGCTACCCAGGCGACGGTGTCGGGTGTGCGCACCGGGGCAAGCACCAGCTGATAGGCCTCGGAATCGAACGCCACGAACGCGGGCTCGGCGCGCGTGTCGGCGTCCCTGAACAGCCGCCTGACTGCCTCGGCGGCACCCGAGCCTGGCGGGGCGCTGGAAGCGAGCACCCGGCCGCGGGTATCGAGCACCAGCACCATGTCTGCGCCGATGCGCCGGGCGTTGTTACGGGCCGCCGACAGGACGGTGAGGGGATCGCCGCTCGCCACCGCCTCGCGAAAGCCGAAGTCCGCCGCCGTGACCCCGACTCCGCTCGCCAGCTGGCCGGCGCGGAAGCGCAGCAGCTGCTGCGCCAGCGAGCCGCCCGAGCTTAGCTGCTCGGCCGCCCGCGTCTCGACCGTACGGCGGGTGCTGGCCAGCACTGCGGCAAGCGTCACAGTTTGCGTGACGATCACCAGCCCGATGATCAGCACGAGAAGCCGTTTGCGGAAGCTGCGCATGAAACCCGCTCGAATGCCCTGCCCATCGTAGAGGCCCTGCAGGAGCGGTTGCGAGCACTCGAGTGCGGGAATGAGACCTCCGGCACGTACGTGTCATACCCCGTCTGCGCCCCGGGCCCTGGCCGGCCTGGTGACGCTGCTCGGCATGCTCGCGGGCGCCGCGGCGCCGGCCGCCACGCTGGTCATCACCGTGCACGCCCCCGGCGGCCGCGCGGTGCCCGGTGCGGTGGTCACGGCGCGGCCGCTCGATGCACCGGCACGCAAGCCCGCAGCGATGCATGCGGTCATGGACCAGGTAAACCGCGCATTCGTGCCGGATCTCATGGTCATCCCGGTCGGCTCCACGGTGACCTTTCCCAACAGTGACTCGGTGAGCCATCAGATCTACTCGTTCTCGCCCGCCAGGCGCTTCCAGCTGCCGCTGTACCACGGCACACCCTATCCGCCGGTGCACTTCGACCAGGCGGGCGTGGTCACGCTCGGCTGCAACATCCACGACGAGATGCTCGCCTACCTGCTGGTCACCGATGCGCCGTACTACGGGCGCACCGATGCCAGCGGCACGTGGTCGGTGGAGGTGCCCGGCGGGCACTACCAGATCTCGATCTGGCACCCGCGGCTGCGCGATGAGGCCGCCGACCTCGAGCGCGAGCTCACGGTGCGCGACACCGATCGCGCCGAGCTCACGATCCGCCTGGTGAAATCGCTGCAGCCGGCACCGCTCACGGACCGGCCACACTCCTGGGACTACTGAGGCTGCACGTGCAACCGCCGCGAGCTTTCCACGACCTCGGTGCGCTGCGGCGCCGCGCACGCCGCGCGGCGCTCGTGCTCGCCACGCTCGCGGTGCTGACAGCGCCCGGCGCGCGCGCCGCGACCGACTGGGAGGCGAGCCTGGATCTGCGCCTGGTGAGCTCGGATGCCGAGCCGTCGTTCATGGAGGGCGGTCTCGGTACGACGCGCTTCAGCGCCAGGGATGACGGCCTGCAACTCGGGCGGGCGCGGCTCGCGCTCACACAGTCGCTCGGCGAGCTGTGGAGCATGCACCTCGACGCCTCGATGTTCGACGACAAGGACCGCAGCCCCGTGGGTCTCACTGAGGCCTACCTGTTGTTTCGTCCCTATCCGCGCCAAGGCCTGCGCTTCCGCCTGAAAGCCGGCGCCTTCTACCCGCCGATCTCGCTCGAGAACCGCGCCGCCGGCTGGGAGTCGCCCTACACGCTGTCGTTCTCGGCCATCAACAGCTGGCTGGCCCTCGAGGTGCGCACCATCGGGCTCGAGGGAACGCTCGACTGGCTCGGCACACGCAGCGGTCATGCTTTCGACTTCGGAGTCACCGGCGGGGTGTTCGGCTGGAACCAGGGCGCAGGCGTGGTGCTCGCAAATGACGGCTTCGCGCTCACCGATCGGCAGACCCCGTTGTTCGGCCGTGTCGGCCAGCCCGGAGCCGCGCCCCTCGAGGGCGCAGAGCCGTTCCTGCAGTTCGATCATCGCGAGGGGGTCTACGCGGGGATCGAGCTACGCTATCTCGATCGCGTAGTGCTGCGTGCGCTGCACTGGGACAACCGCGCTGAACCGGAGGTTGATGACGCCTCGGTCGCCAACTATTCCCAGGACACGCGCTTCAACAGCGCCGGCGTGCGCATCGAAGGCGATTACGGCTTGACCGGGATCGTGCAATGGCTGGATGGTGAGACCACCACCGGCGCGGACTGGCCGGGCGCGCTGTCGAGCTGGCCGTTCCGGGCGAAATTTGCCCTGCTGTCGAAGCGCTTCGGGCGCCATAGCCTGAGCGTGCGCTACGACCGCTTCGAGGTCGACTCCGTGGACGCTGACGGTTTGGGCGCGCAGAGCGGGCATGCCTGGACCGCAGCCTATGTGTTCAATGCTGACGCGCACTGGCGCTTCACGCTCGAGTGGCTGCAGCTGATAAACAGTTCCTCCACCCGCGCGGACCTCGGCGGGCCGACGCTCCTCACCGAGACGCAGCTGCAGCTCGCGGTTCGCTACGCGTTCGGCGCCACGAGCTACTAGCGGTAGCGGGCGAGGATTTTCTCCAGCCCCTTCGAGCCCGGCGACAGCACTTCATAGGGAATGCTGTTGAGCGCCGCATCGGGCGTGCCGTTGACCACGTGGAAGGCACTCTTGTGCGGCTCTGCGTCCACGTACAAAAGCCCCGTCAGGTACTCGCCGTGCTTCATGCGCTCCTGGATCTGCGCGCTGGCCGTGGTGCGGCTGGTCGGGTCGTAGGCGCCATCGAGCTTGCGCAGCACGATGCGGCTGCCGTCGTGTATCACCACGGGGAAGGTCTCGCCCGGAGCATAATTCGCGGTGATCTCGCGCTCGAGCGGCACGAAATCCGCGTGCACCGCCGGCTCGTAATGCTCGCGCGTGTAGGCGTAGCTCTTGGTCGAGCCCTCGTGGTCATTGAAGGTGACGCACGGCGAGAGCACGTCGATCAGGGCGAAGCCCGCGTGCTTCAGCCCCGCCTGGATGAGCGGCACCAGCTGCTGCTTGTCGCCGGAGAAGCTGCGTGCCACGAAGGTGGCGCCGAGCGTGATGGCGAGCAGCACCGGGTCGATCGGCGGCTGGAAGTTGACCTCGCCCTTTTTCGCCCGCGTGCCGATGTCGGCGGAGGCGGAGAACTGTCCCTTGGTGAGCCCGTATACGCCGTTGTTCTCGACGATATACAGCATGTTGAGGTTGCGGCGGATTGCGTGGCAGAACTGCCCGAGCCCGATCGAGAGCGTATCGCCGTCGCCGGAGACGCCGATGAAGGTCAGGTTGCGGTTGGCGGCGTTCGCGCCCATGGCGATCGAGGGCATGCGGCCGTGCACGGAGTTGAAGCCGTGGCCGCCGGAGACGAAGTACGCGGTGGTCTTCGACGAGCAGCCGATCCCTGAGAGCTTCACCATGTTCTGCGGCTCGAGCGACAACCCCCAGCTCGCCTCGACGATCGCGGCGGTGATCGAGTCATGGCCGCAGCCGGCGCACAGCGTCGACAGCGCCCCTTCGTAGTCGCGGCGCGTGAGTCCGAGCGTATTCGCAGGGAGCGAGGGGTGGCGAACTTTGGGCTTGGCGATGAAGGTCATGTCGGTCTCCTGACCGTCAGCCGTGGGCGGCGCCGTGCTTGAGCGCCTCGCGACGCGGCGCGAGCTCCGCCAGCACTCCCTCGACGATGAATGCGGAGGAAATCGGCAGCCCGCTGTAGTGCAGCAGTGAGCGCAGCTTCGCCTTCTCCACCGGCGTCTCGAGGGTGAGAAGCCCGCGCAGCTGCGCATCACGGTTCTGCTCCACGACGAACAGCAGCTCGTGCGCCGCCAGGAACTTCTCGACGTCCTCGCTGAAGGGGAAGGCGCGCACGCGCATGTAGTCGACGCCGACGCCCTGCTCTTTGAGCAGGTGCATCGCCTCGTGGATTGCGCCGTCGCAACTGCCGAGCGATACGATGCCGATGTCCGAGCCCGCGGTGGCATCGATCACGGCGCGCGGCACCAGCTTCTTCGCCGTGTCCCACTTCTTCATGAGCCGGTCGAGCACCAGCTGGTACTCGGCCGCGTCCTCGGTGTAGACCCCGTACTGCGAGTGCCCCGAGCCACGCGTGAAGTAGGCGGCCTTGGGATGAACTCCGGGCATGGAGCGGTAGCCGATGCCGTCGCCGTCCTTGTCGAAATAGCGGTGCAGCTTCTCGAGCTTGAGGATCTCCTCCTTGCCGAGCACCTTGCCGCGGTCCGGGCGGTAGCTGTCGTCCCACTTCAGGTCGCGGCACATCCAGTCGTTCATGCCGATGTCGAGGTCCGACAGTACCAGCACCGCGGTCTGCAGCCGCTCGGCGAGATCGAAGGCCTGCACCGCCATGTAGAAGCATTCCTCGGGGTTCGCCGGGTAGAGGCAGACGTGGCGCGTGTCGCCGTGCGAGGCATAGGCACACAGCATGAGGTCGCCCTGCTGCGTGCGGGTCGGCATGCCGGTGGAGGGACCGACGCGCTGGATGTCGAAGATTACCGCCGGCACTTCCGCGTAGTAGGCGAGCCCGAGGAACTCGTTCATGAGCGAGATGCCCGGTCCCGAGGTCGCGGTGAAGGCGCGCGCGCCGTTCCACATGGCGCCGATCACCATGCCGATCGCGGCGAGCTCGTCCTCCGCCTGGATGAAGGCGAAATTCTTGCGGCCGGTCTCGCGGTCGACGCGCATGCGGTCGGCGAACATCTTGAAGGCATCCATGAGCGAGGTGGACGGGGTGATCGGGTACCAGGCGGCGACCGTGGCGCCGGCGAACACGCAGCCCATTGCCGCGGCGGTGTTGCCGTCGATCATGATGTGGCCGCCGGTCAGGTCCATCGGCGCGGCGTGCAGCGGCAGCGGACAGGTGAAATGCTCGCGCGCATAGTCGTAGCCGAGCTGGATGGCCTTCATGTTGCTCTCGACCAGCTGCGGCTTCTTCGCGTAAGTCTCGGCGAGCAGCTCGCGGATGCGCGCCAGGTCGAGGTCGAGCACCGCCGCCAGCACGCCGGCGTAGCAGATGTTCTTCATGAGGATGCGGGTGCGCACGCCGTTGAAGCTCTCGTTGCAGAGCCGGGCGAGCGGCACGCCGAGCACGGTGATGTCCTCGCGCTTGAGCAGCGCCGGGCGCGGCCAGGTCGAGTCGTACACCAGGCAGCCCCCGGGGGCGACCTCGCGGACGTCGCGCGCGTAGGTCTCGGCATTCATCGCTACCATGATGTCGATCCGGCCGGAGCGCGCCACGTAGCCGTCGCGGGTGACGCGGATCTCGTACCAGGTGGGCAGGCCCTGGATGTTGGACGGGAAGTAGTTCTTGCCCATGACCGGGATGCCGCTCCTGAAGATCGACTTCATGAGCAGCGTGTTGGCGCTCGCCGATCCCGTGCCGTTGACGGTGGCGATCTTGATCGTGAAATCGTTGATCCGCGCGGGGCTGGTTGCAGGCATGGTGTCTTCGCTTCTTCAGGCGATCTTGGGCTTGGCCGCCGCGAGCGCGCCGGCCTCGTCTGCGGCAAGCGGCCAGTGGATCTCGGACTTCTGCATGTCCCAGGCGGCGGTCGGACAGCGCTCGGCGCATAGCCCGCAGTGCACGCACAGGTCCTCGTCCTTGACCATCACGCGGCCGGTCTGCGGCAGGCCTGCCGATACGTACAGCGGCTGCGCGAGATTCTTCGCCGGTGCCTTGAGGCGCGCGCGCAGCTCGGGCTCGGGGCCGTTGTGGGTGATGGTGAGGCAGTCGACCGGGCAGATGTCGAGGCACGCGTCGCACTCGATGCACAGCTTCGCCGCGAACACCGTCTGCATGTCGCAGTTGAGGCAGCGCTGCACTTCCTGCTCGACCTGCTCGGCGGTGAAACCGAGCTCGACCTCGATGTCGAGCTTCTTGAAGCGCTCCTTGAGCGACACGTGTGGCATGAGGCGCCGCTCGACCGGCGTGTAGTCGTTGGCGTACGACCACTCGTGCATGCCCATCTTGCGGCTCTGCAGGTTGACGCCGGGCAGCAGCCGCTCGCTAACCTGCTCGCCCTGGCAGTGGCGATGGATGGAGATCGCGGCCTGATGGCCGTGCTCGACCGCCCAGATGATGTTCTTCGGTCCGAACGCCGCGTCGCCGCCGAAGAACACCTGCGGCAGCGTCGACTGGAAGGTGGTCTTGTCGATGAGCGGCACGTCCCACTTGTCGAAGCGGATGCCGAGGTCGCGCTCGATCCACGGGAAGGCGTTCTCCTGGCCGATGGCGAGAATCACATCGTCCGCGGGCAGGAACTCCTCGCCGACGACGCGCTCGGCGGTGATCCGGCCGCCGGCGTCGAGGTCGTACTCCATCCTGTCGAACTGCATGCCGGTGAGCCTGCCGTTCTCGAGCACGAAGGCCTTGGGCGAGCGGTTGACCACGATCTCGACGTTCTCCTCCTCGGCATCTTCCAGCTCCCACACCGAAGCCTTGAAGAAGCCGCGCGGCTTGCGCGCCATGACCTTGACGCTTTCGGCGCCGAGCCTGAGGCTCGTGCGGCAGCAGTCCATGGCGGTGTTGCCGACGCCGATGATCAGCACGCGCCGTCCCACCTTTTCCACGTGGCCGAAGGCCACCGACTCGAGCCAGGCGATGCCGATGTGGACGTTGGCCGCAGCGGCGTCACGCCCGGGAAGCGTGAGCTCCTTGCCCTTCGGCGCGCCCGAGCCGACAAACACCGCATCGAAGCCCCCTGAGCCAAGCAGCTCGCGCATGCTCGCGACGGGAGAGTTGAGCCTGAGGTCGACCCCCATCCCGGTGATCATGCCGATCTCCTCGTTCAGCACCGCGGCGGGCAAGCGGAACGAGGGGATATTGGTGCGCATCAAGCCACCCGGCTCGCCGTACTGCTCGAAGATCGTCACCTCGTAACCGAGCGGCAGCAGATCGTTCGCCACGGTGAGCGAGGCGCAGCCCGCGCCGATGCAGGCAATGCGCTTGCCGTTCTTCGCCTTCGGAATCCTCGGCAGGCGGCTCGTGACGTCGTCGCGTAGATCGGCGGCGACGCGCTTCAAGCGGCAGATCGCGACCGGCTTCTGCTCGATGCGCCCGCGGCGGCAGGCCGGCTCGCACGGCCGATCGCAGACGCGCCCGAGAATGCCGGGAAACACGTTCGAATGCCGGTTCACCATGTAGGCATCGGTGAAGCGGCCCTGCGCGATCAGGCGGATGTATTCGGGGACATCGGTGTGGGCGGGGCAGGCCCACTGGCAATCGACAACTCGGTGGTAGTAGTCCGGATTTGCGGTATCGGTAGGTTCCATTGATCGCCTGAGGCGGGCGGCCCCAAGCCCTCTCGCAGATATTCGAGGTGCGGAGTATAGAGGCGCGCGATGGACTGTGATCGGCGTTAATCGGGGCTTTTTGCGGCCTGACCCGCCGGTTTCATGAGGTTTCACAGGCGCTTGAGACGGTTTCTGCTGCGTCGCAGCAATTAGCTGCCTGACCGCAGCCGTGACCCTATACTGCCCACCGAGCCATGTCAGACCCTCTGGCCACCGAGATCCGGGTGAGGCGCGGTGCGCGCCTCCTCGAGGTGAGCTTTGCCGACGGCAGCCGCTTCGAGCTGCCGTTCGAATATCTGCGCGTGCACTCGCCGTCCGCGGAAGTGAAGGGTCACGGGCCGGGCCAGGAGGTGCTGGTGCTCGGCAAGGAGAACGTCGGCATCACAGCCGTGGAGCCGGTCGGACAGTACGCGGTCAGGCTCATCTTCGACGACGGCCACGACACCGGGCTCTACACCTGGAAGTACTTGGCGGAGCTCGGACGCGAGCGCACGGTGAAGTGGCAGCGCTACCTCGAGCGTCGGGCGCAGGCGCAGACACAGTAAGCCAGGCGCCGTAAAGCAAAGCGGGCCAGACATCTCTGTCTGGCCCGCCTCTTTGCAAGACCCCCCTGAACGGCGGCGATTGTGTGCACCGCGCGCCTGAGATTGCAACCTCAATCTCGCGCTGCAGGACGCGCGCCGCGCGACCGTGCAGGCTGCGCGATCGTCTAGAATGCGTCTCATCCGGCTTCAGGCCCGCTTCACCGATGGCAGACGACGGCTCCACCGACTTCGGCTTCGAGCGCGTGCGGGACGCCGACAAGGCGCGGCGCGTGCGCGGAGTGTTCGACTCGGTCGCCGGGCGCTACGACCTGATGAACGATCTGATGTCCGCCGGGGCCCATCGCCTCTGGAAGCGCTTCACACTCGCGCTCGCGAACCTGCGCGCCGGGCAGCGCGCACTCGACCTCGCCGGCGGCAGCGGCGATCTCGCGGCGGGCCTCGCGCGCCAGGTGGGCGAGCGGGGCCTGGTGGTGCTCGCCGACATCAACGCCGCGATGCTCGCGCGCGGCCGCGACCGGCTGATCGATGCGGGGTTCGCCGCGCGCATCGCGTGCGTGCAGGCGGACGCCGAGCGGCTGCCCTTTCCCGACGGCTGCTTCGACTGCATCACCATCGGCTTCGGGCTGCGCAACGTCACCGACAAGGCGGCGGCGCTTAAGTCCATGCGTCGCGCGCTCAAGCCCGGCGGGCAGCTGCTGGTGCTCGAGTTTTCGCAGCCGCGCCTGCCGGGACTCAAGCCCCTCTACGATGCCTATTCGTTTCGCATCCTGCCGCTGCTCGGGCGCCTCGTCGCGCACGACGCCCCGAGCTATCGCTATCTCGCCGAGTCGATCCGCATGCACCCCGACCAGGAGACGCTGCTGGCGATGATGCGCACAGCCGGACTCGAGGGCTGTCGCTACCACAATCTGTCCGGCGGCATCGTGGCCGTGCATCGCGGCTACCGCTACTAGCCACCCGCGTGCTGACCGCCACCCTCGAGCAGCTCCTGAACCGCGGCCTGCCGCGCTCGCCGCGCGCCCGCGCGCTATGCGCCGAGCTCGCCGGCAGGAGCTTGGGCATTGAGATCCCGGGGCTCGCACGACTGCGGGTGACCTCGAACGGCGTGACGCTCGGCGTCTCGCGGGCTGCGGTACCCGCGGATGCGACGCTCACCGGCGGTGTGCTCTCGCTGGCGGCGCTCGCGGGCGATGACCCGCAGGCGGTCCTGCGGCGCGGTGACGTCGCGATCAGCGGCGATGCGCAGGTCGCGGAGCGCTTTCGCGAGCTTGGCCGCCTGCTGCGGCCGGATCCGGAGGAGGAGCTGGCGCTGCTGGCCGGCGATGTGGCAGCACATCGGCTCGGGCGCCTCGCGCGCAGCGCACTGCGCCTGCCGCGCCGGGCCGCGCGCACCGCGCTCGCAAACCTCGCCGAGTACCTGGGCCACGAGCGCGGCGATCTGGTGCCGCGCCGGGAAGGGGAGCAGTTCCTGCACGGCGTCGACGCGCTGCGCGAGGACGTCGATCGCCTCGCGGCACGGCTCGAGCTCCTGGCGCGGGAGCGCGGCGGTCCGTGATGCGGGAAGAGACGCGGTGAAGCTGCGCGTGCTCGCGCGGCTGATCGAGATCCAGCGCGTGCTGCTCAAGCACGGGCTGGACGATTTCGTGCGCGCCACTCATTTATACAGGCCACTGCGGTTCCTGTTCTTCCTCTCCCCGCTGCTGTGGTTCGCCCGCCGCCGCCCGGCGAGCCGCGGCGTGCGGCTGCGACAGGCGCTGGAAGAGCTCGGGCCGATCTTCGTCAAATTCGGACAGGCCGTCTCCACGCGCCGCGACCTGCTGCCCGGGGACATCGCCGACGAGCTCGCGCGACTCCAGGACCGCGTGCCGCCGTTCCCCGGCGCGCTCGCGCGGCAGCTGATCGAAGGCTCCTACGGCGCGCCGCTGACGGAGGTGTTCGCGAGCTTCGACGAGACGCCGCTGGCCGCCGCCTCCATCGCCCAGGTGCACGCGGCGCGGTTGCCGGGGGGCGAGGAGGTCGTGGTCAAGGTGCTGCGCCCGGGCATGCGCGCGCTAATCGAGCGCGACCTCGAGGTGCTGCACGCGCTCGCCGATCTCGCCGAGCGCTACTGGGCCGAAGGGCGGCGGCTGCGGCCGCGCGAGGTCGTGGACGAATACCAGAAGACCGTGCTCGATGAGCTCGACCTGATGCGCGAGGCCGCCAACGCCTCGCAGCTGAAGCGCAACTTCGCCGGCTCGGAAGAGCTCTACGTGCCGGAGGTCTACTGGGACCATTGCCGCAGCGACGTCATGGTGATGGAACGCATCCACGGCGTGCCGATCGCGGATCTGGCGGCGCTGCGCGCGGCCGGCACCAACATTGCGCTGCTGGCCGAGAACGGCGTGCGCGTGTTCTTCACCCAGGTGTTCCGCCATAACTTCTTCCACGCCGACATGCACCCGGGCAACATCTTCGTGATCGTCGACGATCCGCAGCACCCGCGTTACGCCGCGGTGGATTTCGGCATCGTCGGCACGCTCGACCCGCGCGATCAGTACTACCTGGCCGCGAATTTCCTCGCGGTGTTCGATCGCGACTACCGGCGCGTGGCGCAGCTGCACCTGCAGTCCGGCTGGGTGCCACCGGGTGCGCGCATCGACGAGATGGAGTCCGCGGTACGCACCGTCTGCGAGCCGATCTTCGACCGGCCGCTCAAGGACATCTCCTTCGGGCGGATCCTGCTGCGGCTGTTCGAGATCTCGCGCCGTTTCAACGTGCAGATCCAGCCGCAGCTGATCTTGTTGCAGAAGACGCTGCTCAACGTCGAGGGCCTGGGGAGACAGCTGTACCCGGAGCTGGACATCTGGAGCACCGCGAGTCCGATTCTGCGCCAGTGGATGCGCGAGCGCGTCAGCATCGGCCATCTCGCCCGGAGCCTGCGCAGCCATGCTCCGGAGCTCCTCGAGGCGGCGCGCGACCTGCCGGCGCTGCTCGCCGGACTTGCGCGCAGGGAAGTGCCGCCGCGCTCCGCCGCGGCCGACGCAGCGGAGCTCGCGCAGCTGCGCGCGGAGCTCAGGATTGCGCGGCGGCGGCAGGATGCGCTCGCCGTCGGCGCGGCTCTGCTGATCGGTGCGCTCGTGTGGCTCGCGGTGAGCCATGCCCGCGAGTGGCCCGCCTGGGTGGCGCTCGTGGCGGCCATCGCCACCGTCGGCTACGGCCTGAAGCGCGGAATCTAGGTGCCGCGCACGCTCACCGAGGGCTCGATCCCCATCGGGCTGTTCAGGTTCGCGCTGCCGATTCTGGCGGCGAACGTGCTGCAGTCGCTCAACGGCTCGGTGAACTCCATCTGGGTGGGGCGCTTCCTCGGCGAGGCCGCGCTCACCGCCACGTCCAACGCCAACGTCGTGATGTTCCTGCTGATCGGCGCGGCCTTCGGCGTGGCGCTCGCGGCCACGATCCTCATCGGCCAGTACATCGGCGCCAACAATCTGCCCGAGACCAAGCGCGTGGTCGGCACCAGCGCCAGCTTCTTCGCCGGCATCTCGGTCGCCATGGCCGTCGCGGGCCTGCTGCTGTGCCGGCCGCTGCTGGTCGCCATGAACACACCCGCCGACTCGCTCGCGCTCGCGGTCGCCTACATGCGCGTCATCTTCCTCGCGGTACCGTTCCTCTACATGTACGCCTTCGTCATGGCGGTGCTGCGCGGCGCGGGCGACTCAAAGACGCCGTTCTACTTCATGCTGATGTCGGTCGGGATCGATATCGGGCTGAATCCGCTCTTCATCTTCGGACTGGGGCCCTTCCCGCGGCTCGGCATCGCCGGCTCGGCGCTCGCGACCTTCGTGGCCCAGGCGGTGACCCTCACGGCGCTCATCCGCCACCTCTACCGCCGCCGCAACATGCTGTGCCTGCATCGCAACGAGCTCGCGCTGCTCAAGCCCGACTGGGGGCTCGTGAGCACGCTCGTCAGGAAGGGCATCCCGATGAGCGCGCAGATCCTGGTGATTTCCTTCAGCGGCGTGCTCATGATCACGCTCGTCAACCGCTTCGGCGTCGACACCACCGCGGCGTTCGGCGCGGCGCTGCAGATCTGGAACTATATCCAGATGCCGGCCTTCGCCGTCGGCATGGCCGTCTCGGCCATGACCGCGCAGAACGTCGGCGCCGGCAAGTGGCCGCGAGTGACGCGCATCGCACAGGTCGGCGTGCTCTACAGCGTGCTGCTCACCGGCTCCATCGTGCTCGCGATCGAGGTGCTCGATACGCGCGTCTTCGGCCTGTTCCTGCCGGCCGGATCGGCGGCCCTGGGCGTTGCGACGCACCTCAACCGCGTCGTCACCGGCTCGTTCATCTTCTACGGCATCTCGGTGGCGCTGTTCGGCGTGGTGCGTGCCACCGGAGCCGTGATGGCGCCGCTCGTCATCCTCTCGCTGTCGTTCCTCGGCGTGCGCTTTCCGTTCGCGGTGGCACTCCTCGGTCGCTACCGGGTGGACGCCATCTGGTGGAGCTTCCTCGTGTCCTCGGCGCTCTCCGCGCTGCTCGCGGTGCTCTATTACCGCTTCGGCGCCTGGCGCAGCGCGCACATGTCGCGAGACCTGCCGGCGGTCACCGGGTAAGATTATTGACTTTTAAGTCAACAGCCTGCAGGCTATTGTTGATGCCGAAGTCACCGTCAATGCTGACGCCTCTTCTGACCGAGCTCACCCGGAGTGCCCGGACGCTCGGCTTCACCGATACCGAGTGGGCCCGGCGGGCCCGGGTGCGCAAGGAAACGCTCTCGCGACTGCGCAGCCGCCAGACTTGCGATTTCGAGACGCTGAGTGCGCTCGCCCGGGCGGTCGGCGCAACTCTCGGGGCGAGCGGCGGACGCGCGCCCGACTCGACGCCCGACGGTCACTTCCCGGCGCGCGTCGACCGCGACTATGAGGAGCTACTCGTGAATCTGTGCGTGTCGGGCAATCACGACCCGGCGGCCTGGGCGCGCGGCGGGCCGCGCTTCTTCATGGCCGGTCTCGCGGTCATGCTCGCCAGCTCGCAGGCGCGCAATCGTCGTGCGCTGCTCGCTCTGGCTGAGGACCTGCATCCTGGCGCCAGCGAGGTGGCGGTGTTCAACCGCTGGCTGGAGCGCAGCCCGGTGCGACCGAGTCGCTTCCTGCCTCTGGTCGACTCCCGCAGCCCGCGTGCGGCCTGACCCGAATGCTCGACCGGAGTTCATCGCGGCGTTTCGCGAGATCGTCGATCGCATCGGCGCTGCGCTCGCCGGCCTGCCACGACGCGTGCTGCCGGTCCGCATGTATGTCGCCGGCGGTGCAGCGTTGCACCTCTACACCGGCGCACGGGTGTCGCGCGACGTCGACGCCGCGTTCTCGCACCGCATCGCGCTGCCCGAGAACCTCGAGGTCGCTTACCAGGATGCCGATGGGGCGGCGCACCTGCTCTACTTCGACCGGCAGTACAACGAGACCTTCGGTCTGCTGCACGAGGAGGCGCACGAGGATTCTGTGCCGCTCACGCTCGAGGGCAGAAAGGCGGCCATCCTCGAGGTACGCCTGCTCTCCCCCCTCGACCTGGCCGTGAGCAAGCTTGGTCGCTTCTCGAGCCAGGACCGCGAAGACATAGCGACTCTGGCCCGCCACCGGCTGATCGCCTCGGCCGCCCTGCGCCAGCGGGCGGAAGCGGCGTTGCACAGCTATGTCGGGGAGGTTGCTCGCGTGCAGACCTCAATCAACCTGGCCGCGCGCATCGTCGCGGACCACGAGTCGCGGGGCCGCGGCAAGCGCTCGTAAGGAAAGCGCCGCAACCCGGGCACCAGGCGGAATCCGGCGGTCCGGTGCGACCCATCAGGCGGTTATAAGCTCCGATCAATCCGCCCTAATCCCTCGCGCCGCGACGGGAGTACGCTGGCGGCATACAAATCCGAGGAGACCGCGATGACTCTCAAGATTGGCGACACGGCCCCCGACTTTCAGGCGGATACCACCCAGGGGCGCATCAGCTTCCACGAATGGATCGGCGATTCCTGGTGCGTGCTCTTCTCGCATCCGAAGGACTTCACGCCGGTGTGCACCACCGAGCTCGGTTACATGGCAAAGATCCAGCCCGAATTCGAGAAGCGCGGCGTCAGGATCGTCGGGCTCAGCGTCGATCCGGTCGACAGTCACGCAAAGTGGGCGAACGACATCAAGGAAACCCAGGGGTTCGCCCCGAACTACCCGCTGATCGGCGATCCGGATCTGACGGTCTCGAAGCTCTACGAGATGCTCCCGGCGAGCGCCTCGGGCGACCCGTCAAAGCGCACGCCGGCCGATAATCAGACGGTGCGGAATGTGTTCGTCATCGGCCCCGACAAGAAGATCAAGCTGATCCTGGTCTACCCGATGTCCACGGGCCGCAATTTCGACGAAGTGCTGCGCGTGATCGACTCGCTGCAGCTCACCGCGAAGCACAAGGTGTCGACGCCGGCCAACTGGCGCCCGGGCGAGGACGTGATCATCAGTGGCTCGGTGTCCGATGAAGAGGCGAAGAAGACCTACCCGCAAGGGTGGAAGTCACCCAAGCCTTACATCCGCATCGTGCGGCAGCCGCGGAGCTGAGCGGTTTCCTTCTGCGAATCGGCCCCCTGACTCGACGGCCGGCGCGAGCCGGCCAGCCGTCTCCCCTCGCGCAATTGTTGGTCGTCGTCACACGCCCGGCCACGCCGGTGCCGGTCATGGTGTCGCTGTTCACGTTGCCAAAAGCGTCGTGAGCGCGCGCCATCCGGTGGTGCGATCGTGGCGCTGGGCAGAGGATGCTGAGCGGCGTCCGCAAGAAAGTCTCCTGATCCTCGCGTGCACACCCGCGCGGACGTCGCTTAACTCAACAAGCTCGTGAGGGCCCAGCGGCGCGAGCGCGGGCAGATGATCGACCGAGCGTGGATCGAAAGAATTCGCCGCCGGCGACCGACTCTATATTCCTCGCGTATCTTGCGCACGGGCAACCTCGCTTGCGCCACGGTCGACCTCCTTCCCTTCAGGAAAGAAGCCATCGTGGCCGCGGTCAGCCCGCGTCAGACCCTATGCCGGCATCCTCCGGAATCCGCAGCTGTCGCCCGCAGAAGCTCGCCGCCGCTCTCTCGACGTGCTCTCGGGCGCTCGCCCGAAGGAGCTCGCGCACGACTATCTCGACCGCGACCCGACGCTTTCTTTGGAGACCCTGGAAGCCGCTCAGTAACAGGCTGCGGAGCAGTGGATCAGAAAGCAACACGCCCGGGAGTTCGCGAGGTCACACCGAGGCGGCGCCCACTACAATCGCTCGGGCGAGATCAATGGGCCTGACTCGATCTATAGTCGCCGCAACGAGCCGCGCCAACGCAGTGTCTCTGCGCGATTCAGTCCTCGATATTGATCGCTCACCCACCGTCGAGCTCCGACACGGGCACGCACCTGCGGCTGCGCGAGGAAGATTCCGGCGGCTAGCGGCGCCTCCTTGAGCCAATCCGCATATTGCGCGACGCTAGGCAGTCGGCCGAGGTTCGATCCTGAGTTCAACTTGATGGGAACGGCGCTAGTGAGCTTCCTGTGCCCGGCGGCGGCGGCCTCGATCGCTGCTGAGACCGTGAGTGCCAAGAGTACTATGATCCCTATCGTCCCGACGATCCGCTGGGACCTGCCAAGTCGACGAAAATCCTGCTCGAACCGGGGTAACAGACGTTGCTCTGCTCGGCGATTCGCCCAGTAAAAGAGCATCCCGACGACAACACCACAACCTACAAACCCGCCTGTAGATCGCATGAACGCAAGTGTGTCCCAGCCCGCGGACACCATCAGCATGGCCGCGGCGACAAGAGACGCCTGCGATATCGTGAGTACCGTCCGGGTCTTCCACTCAAATAGTCCATCGGAGGAAGCACCACGAAAGAAATCGCGCAGCAGAAAGACTGCGAACGCGTACCAACGTTGCAACCTAGTTGTCACGGGGCACAAGCCAGAGGCACGCTACAGGTCGCCGCTTCAACGTTGAGCGATCCGATTGGGTCTTTAACATACGTGTCGTATGTCGCCAAAATAGCAAGCCCTACAGGTGCATCGACGGCTAATGTTACGGCGCCAACCCCGACGTCAGCGAACGCCCAGCCTGCCGACATGTTGCCGCTCTGAACTTGTGAGTAATCATAGAAAGCACCGGCGACTAGTGAGAGTCCGCCGAGAGTTTTCAGAACGGGAGCTACCTCAAAAGTGGATACCCATTGGTTGCCTGACCATCCATTGAAATGAAAGCTGGCGGTGTTTTGCCCGAGGCCAACCGTCGTATTGTCAAAGAGGACTCCCGCGGCAGCCAACCCCAGATCGAAGTCCCCTAGTCTTACTGTGTCATTAATATCATGGCATTATCCCCGCTTCTTCGTCTACTGGGTGAAGAAGTATGGACAAGGAGCGGGGGTTTGCGAGTTACGTGGACGCGCTGGCAGAGACGCTCGGGCACGCGGATCGTGTCGGCCCGCTGGGCGACTATTGCCGGGGACTGATGCTGTCTGGGGATCGCAAAAGCGTCGAGCCGATGGCGGCGCTGGTGGCGCCGCAGCGAGCCGGCGCGAAGCATCAGTCGATGCATCATTTTGTGGCCAAGGCCGAGTGGAGCGATGCCGCATTGCTGGCGGCAGTGCGACAAGAAGTGCTGCCGGCGCTCGGTACGATCGAGGCGTGGATCGTGGATGACACCGGCTATCCGAAGAAAGGCACGCATTCGGTCGGGGTGGCGCGCCAGTATTGTGGGCAGCTTGGCAAGCAGGACAACTGTCAGGTGGCGGTGAGTGTCTCGGTGGCGAACGAACGCTCGAGTCTGCCGATCGACTATCGACTGTACCTGCCGCAGGAGTGGGCTGAGGATGTGGCGCGTCGCAAAAAGGCTGAAGTACCGGCAAGCATCGGCTTTGCGACCAAGAGCGCGATCGCGCTCGAGCAGTTGCGCGCGGCGCGTGCCGCGCGCATCCCGGTGGGCGTGGTGCTGGCCGACGCGGGCTATGGTAACGACACGGATTTCCGGCTTGGCATCGGTGCGCTGGGACTGACCTACGCAGTGGGTATTCAGGGCAGTACCACGGTGTGGGCCGAAGGCCACCAGCCGCTGCCGCCGCGCGGCAAGTGGGGGCGCGGCCGGCCGGGTACGCACCTGCGCCGCAATCGGACGCATCAGCCCATCGACGTGAAGGCACTGGCACACGAGTTGTCGGCTCGCGCCTGGCGCCGCATCGAGTGGCGCGAAGGCACCGACGGCGTGCTGGCCTCGCGCTTTGCGCGCGTGCGCGTCAGAGCGGCCCATCGCGATCAGGTGCGCGCCGAAGAATGGCTGGTGATCGAGTGGCCGCTGGCCGAGACCGAGCCCATCAAATACTGGCTGACGACGCTGCCCTCGAGTATCGCCTTCAAAGAGCTGATCCGTCTGATTAAGCTGCGTTGGCGTATCGAGCGCGACTATCAGGAACTGAAGCAGGAACTCGGACTCGGTCACTACGAGGGGCGCAACTGGCGCGGCTTTCACCATCACGCCACCCTGACCATAGCCGCCTACGGCTTCCTGATGCGAGCGCGCCTCACCGGCCGCGCCAAAAAAAACTCCGCCATCCGCCCGCGCGAACCGCTGCTGCGCCTCCCGCCGCGACCCAAGAACTTCATCCCGCGCGGCTCTCCCTGTGCGGCCCGAAAGACACACTCCTGACTCAATCCGCACGATGCGTCTCGAACTCGCTATGCTGCTGGTCCGGAAGCTACCCCTCTGTCCCTGCTGTCGGCGTGTCGTGCGACCTGTTAACTTAATGACACAGTAAGACTAGCAGAGTCGCCTGAGTCTGGCCTACGCCCGCGCCGACGTCGCCGAGCTCAACGAGCTCGTGCGCCGCTTCCGGCGCGAGCACGGGGAGCTGAAACGCGGGCAGATCATCGAGACTGAGCGCGGAATCAAGGAGTTCGCCGCCGGCGACCGGCTCTACTTTCTACGCAAAGAGCGCAGCCTCGGGGTCAAGGACGGCTCGCTTGGTACGATTGAGAAGATCCGCGAGGTGGTTATGGGGGTCAGGCTCGATGCCCAGGGGCGCTGGCGCGGTCGTCGACACGAAGTTATACCGCGATCTCGACTATGGCTATGCCGCTACGGTCTACAAGGCGCAGGGTGCAACGGTGGATCGCACCTATGTCCCCGCGACGTCGCACTACGACCGCCATGCGACCTACGTCGCGCTTTCCCGCCACCGTGACTCCGCCGAAGTCTTCTACGCGGCGGAGGACTTCCAGCTGCCCTGGGAGAGAAAGGGAGTCTCGCGAGCAGACGAGCTTTCCTCAGCAGAAGCTCGCGAGCGCTTCCTCAACGTGCTCTCGCGCGCTCGGCCGAAAGAGCTCGCGCACAACTATCTCGACCGCGAGCCGACAATCTCCATGGAGAGCCTCGAAGCCGCTCAGCAAAGGGCCGCAGAGCACTGGATGAGGAAGCATCACGCTGGGGAGTTCGCTAGGTCACACGGAGCTGGCGCCGACCATCGCCTCTCGCCCGAGCTCGATGGCCCGGACCTCGATCCATGACCCCTGCAATGACGTCTGCGCGATTCATGGGTGAACAACACTGCTTCCCGAGTCTGGAGCACGCTCGGCGATTGAACCGGCCGTTCTCGGCTGGACTTTACTTCGCGGGGTGCCTTCGACAAGGTAACGCGTCCTGCAGCCACTGCAGTGAAGCGGCAACAGGTTGGCCGGACGCGCCACCTTGGTTCCGCGCAGCGGCACAAATTCCACGCCGGCCAGTACCTCGGCCGACAGCGGCGTCAAAGGAATGCGCAGTCGTTGTCATGGCCAGACCACGCGAACCACGGCAACGTGCAGCCGGTCGCACTGCGCAGTGATCGCATCCCAGACGCAGCCACTCATTCGCTTGTGGAAATAGGCTCGTGCCAAGGCAACTCGGCTGGACTTGGAGCACCGGGTAGCTTAGGGTCCCAGCCCCTGAAGTACCAACACAGAGATTTCATTCCAGGCGTACTCACCAAGAAAGCATGCAAATCCTCGCTGACGACCATAAGCTCCTTTTCGTATTCTCTTTCCAGCATAAGCATGCGCTTCAGCGGCATGGAGCTTTCAAATGGATCTATCATGAGCCTCCACGCCCGCTTATCTTCCGGCACGTCAATCGGAATCTTACTGCGCTCAAGAAGCACGACGATTCCCTTCCCCTGTACACGAAGCCTTAATATCGATCTCCTGAGCAGCATCTGAACGAAGGGCCATACAATCTGCACACGTCCGAATTGCTGGCACAGATGTTGTTGAAGCATTCCCGCGAGCTCTTGCCGTCCCCGCCGTGGCGGGGGTTCCAAACGGAATGCTGCTCTTGGCACCTTTTTAATGCCCATACGCACGGCCGGATCACCACCCATATGCATCAATCAATTATTCCACAACGAATGGAACCCTCAATGTTAATGGCAGCTCAAGCTGCTCCGGGACCCCCTCGAACTGCTGCGGCAGCGGCGCGCGCGGACTTATAGGCACCTCGATCGTGTTGGTTGGCGTTGGCGGATTATAAGGTAGCTCGGTCGTTTGCGCTGGCGCCGTCGCAGGCCCAGGGGGGGTTGGCTCATACGGAAGTGGCCCCTGCGGTTCATTTAGGAAATAGGTCGCTAGCATCATCCCTAGTTGCGCGACCCCCTTGAAGCCAAGAGCAGGAAGCGACGAAGACGGCACCCAGCTGGGAATGCCATCCAAGGGCACAGGTGGGATCAATGGCGCAGGCGTGGTGCCCAACTGAATCTGCGTGGATGTGACCGTAACCGGGGCTAAAGGGTTGGAGCTATTGTTCTGCTGCCAACTCGTCTCGAGAGCCGCGTTGTTATTGCTGATGTCTTGGGAAGCGCTGTTAGTTATGGCTTGATCTACTACAGTAGTTGTGGCGGCAGCCGACGCCGTTACAATCGCGTCTATATTCGCGTCCACTTCTGCATTAAGGCCGTTCACAAAATCCGTTAGCTCCGCCGATATTACGGCGGGATTGTCGGCCATGACGTCGTCCATCTCGTCCTCAGAGCCGGCGCCTGCGCCCACTCCTCCCCAGTCGTTCCCCCCAATCCCTCCAGAAATGAAGCCCCACCCATGGGGACCAGGGACAGGACACGCGTCGACGCAATGGGTGAGTCCGATGTTAACGAATCCGGACGGGTCGATTTGGCTGAGCGGATTGTTGTTCACGTACGTGTAGCGGTTGTAGCTCTGAGGGTTCGTCCGGTCGGGAACATGAGGATCCGCCGACAGCATCCGTCCCGTCACGGCGTCCTCGACGCGCCCGTTCATGTGATTCATGCCCATCCAGAGTCCGAGCTGCGTCTGAAATGTGTAGCCCTGGCGAGTAATGCCGGCCGCCGCCGTCAGATCCGAGTTACTGGCCGCACCGGACCAGGTCGTGGGATTCCTCCGTGCCCCGAACGGCGTGAAGCTCTCGTTCACGATGCTCGCGCCGCTGCTGTTGGTCAGGTCGGACACACTCCCCTGGTGATCGGATAGCGCGTAGCTGAGCGTGTTGCCCGCGCTCGAGCGCGCGTACACCGCCACGGGCTCGCCACCCGCATAGATATAGTGCCGGTAGGTCGTGGTCGAGCCGCCCGACACCACTTCGAGAAGGCCGCCGACGTAATTCGTGGTTTCGCTCGTCCCATTACCGGCGTACATCTGCTGCCAGCGCTTGCGGTCCGGTCCGTAGGAGAAAGCCACGGTCTCGGCTGTCGTGCCACTGCCCGCATTCACGGTAGTCGGGTAGTTGTAGCTCGACCAGACGATCGAGTTCCCCTGGCGCGCAGTCGCATTGCCGTTGAGGTCGTAGGAATAGTTGAAGCTCGCGCTTCCGGCCTCCGTGACCGCGTGCTTCTGCGTCGTGCTGTAGGTCCAGGTCGCACCCCCGGCGACATCGCTCCGGGCGGTGATGTTCCCCATCGTGTCGTCGTACGTGACGGCGAGGTTCTGGGTGCTATTGAGCGTGGTCGAGGTCAACCGGTAGTCGTTGTCGTAGTAGGCATTTTCGGTGAGCCCCAGGTTATTGTCCTGCCGCTGGCTGACGTCTCCCATTTCATCGTAGAGGAAAGCGAGGTTCTTGACCCCTGAGCCACCGCCGACGCCCGACTCATCCGTTCCGAGCCAAGCAGTAACTGCGTCGAAGTTGCGATTCGTCACGATGCCGTTGCCGAGCGTCTCCTCGGTGATCTGTCCGGCGGGATTCATCGAGTTGTTTGTCCAGACCGTCACATTCGGCGTGTCGGAGATGTCGGCCACGGACTGCAGGAATCCATTCGAGTACCCGTACTGGAGCTCAAGCGAATAGGTACTGGGGTAGCTGGCGGGATAGGTCAGCGTATTGAGGAGCCCGGTGGTCGCGTTGTACGCCCAGGTGTAGGTGAAGGTGCCGTTGGCTCCGGGTAGAGTGATCGTGCGCTGGGAGAGTCGGCCTAGGCTGTCGTAGCTCTCGGCCTCGGCGTAGCCGGGATTGCCGGTGCAGCCGGTCGGATTGTTGCCCGTCCCGGTGCAGACGCTCTGTAGCTTGCCGATGTTGTGGCTGGCAGCGCTCGAGCCGTATGTCCACTGAGTGAAGTAGTCCGGCTCACTTCGGGTCAAGGGGCGAGACAGCGCGTCATAGGTCTCGGAAAAGCTCTGGGTCTTCGCGTCTGTCCACCCGGTCTTTTCTCCGAGCGCATCGCGCGTGAATGTCCACGCGCCCATGTCCATGTCGGTCGCCGAGGCGAGATAGGCCCCGAGGCCGTAATTGTAGGTCCCAGTCCAGAGCGTGTTGCTCAAGCTGTCCGTAACTTTGGTTGTGCTCCCATGACCATCGTAAGCCGTCGTGACGGTGTATCCGTAAGCGTCCTTCGTCTGTCGCAGCCACCCCTTCACATCGTGGATAAGCGTTCGGGTGTTCGACAGCGGATCGGTGACCGTCGACGTGCGTCCGGCGTAAGCGTAAGAAGTCGTCTGGAGATTGCTGTTCGTCGAGCTGATGGGTCGCTGGCTCTCGGTCAGCCGATTCAGCACGTCGTAAGTATTCGTGGCCCAGTGGGAACAGGTCGCTGTGAGCGTGCTCCAGATGCAGGGGAACGCCTTCTGGCTTACGCGTCCGAGGGAGTCGTATCGGACCTCATTGCGGGAGTAGCCGCTCAGCATGACCTGATTGGCTACGAGCTGACGGTCGACAGAATCGAAGTACGTCGTGCCCGAACTTTGATAGCTTCCGTCCTCGTTATAGACCGTGTGTCCGACGACCAGCCCGTTCGAGCCCACCAGGCACCCCGTTGTGCCCGAGCAATTTTGGCGGGTAATGACGGTGTAGGTTCCGTCCGGTCGGGTTTCCTGGTTCTTGCGTGCGAACCCGTCGTACTGCCACGACGTCGTGATCCCGTTCGGGTCTGTCGTGCTGCTCTTCTTTCCGTAGCTGAAGTTGTAGTTGTACTGCGTGGTGGCGTTCGTGGGATCCGTCATCGACATCGGAAACTGACCCGTCGTGCCCCAATTCGCGGTCGTGACGCGCCCGGTCATCCCCACCCCCGTGACAGTGTCGCTGTTGACGTTGCCGAAACTGTCATAGGCCGGGGCTTCGGTCACCTTGAACTGCGAGCTGCTCGGCTGGGTCACGATTTGCGTGTACCGGCAGTGCGTCGTGTCGGGAGTCAGGCTCTTGGTGATCGTGACCGTGTCATTGCTCGAGATCGAATCGCTGTAGGTGACCTGCAATTGCGTCGAAAGGCTCAAGCACCACTCGCTGGGGCTCTCATCGGGTGTATTGGAAACGGCGGTCGTCCAGCTGTCGCCGTTGTAAGGCGAGCTCGGGTCATTGTCGGTGACAGTCTGGGTGATCGAAGTCGGATTCCCGTAGTTGTCGAGCGTGTAGCTGCCCGTGGTCGTGGTGATGAGGTCGTCGTTCTCCGTTCCCCCAAGCTCCTTCTGCTCGGTCGTGGAGCCCGACACGTAGGTGAAATATCGCTCCTGATATTGCGTTGAGCTGAGGGTGTTCGTGGTCAGCGTGTTCTCGGTGAGGCTGAGATTGAACGAGGAGTTCTGCAGATAGCTCTCGAGCGGCATTCCGCTGCCCGGGAACGTCCGCTGAGACTCGATGCCGGACGTCAGTCCGTTACGGCTGTCGAGGGAAGTGATGTTGTAGAAGGCCTGGAAGCCCCGGCCCTGAACATTGGCCCAGGCCTCGTAGTAGCCGAAGGTCTGGTTCCAGGTGCCTCCTGAACTGCTGCTCGGGTCGCTGTAAACCGCTTTGTTGACCACATACAGCGGGCCCACGTACGTCTGGTACGGGTAGGACGCCGTGCCGTAGCCTGTCTTGACGTAGTCGGTTGCCTGCACCAGGGAGACGTACGTGGGGCTGGCGGAATTGCCGAAACCGTCCATGACCGAGGTGAGAAGGTCGGGAGGAGTTCCGGCCCCGTTGTGCGGGTAGTAGTAGGTGCCGCTTGCGGTCGAGTATCCCAAGTCATCCAGGCCATCGCCATTCACGTCGAATGTGAAATAGAGGTTCGAGCTGCTGTAGGGAATGGAGGTCGAAACGAGACTGCTCACGCCGGTGCTGGTCGAGAGATAAACGCCCACCGTGCTGCCATTCGCGACGAGGATGTCGGTCAGACCATCACCGTTCCAATCCATGGCGCCGATCACGTTGCCGTTGCCGAGCGTGATCTCGCCCGGGGTCGAGCCATTACAGCCGGCGACGTAGATCTTGCCCCCGACGATATAGTCGGTGCAGGCATCGGAATTGAAGTTGACGAAAGCCACCGGCACCTCGTTCCCCGCAGTGGCCGAGTAGATCGTGTAGGGAGTGAAGGTCGGACTTGCCGTGGTACCGCCGCTGATCATCTCAATGGCGTTGACGCTATAGACGCAGGCAATGAGCGGTTGCACCTGCCCGGCAACGACCTGCGTGGTGCCGCAGGAGGGGCTGTTCTTGGTGATCATCTGCATGGAGAGGTCATCGCGCCCGTCTCCGTTGAAATCAAAGCTCCGTAAGCCCCCGAGTGCCAGCAGCGTGCCACCCGCGTTATCGGTGTTGCTGACGAGCACCGGCTGCGCGGCCATAAGACCGTTTTGCAGCTGGTAGGCCTGTATGGCACTCCCGAAGCTGACCGAGCCGCCCGAGCCGGTGTTGAGGTGCACGTCGACGGTGAAGGTCGAGGTCGTGATGCCGCCGGACTCGGTCTGGCTGAAGTAACTCGCGACGAGAGCGGGCAGACCGGTGCCGTTGACGTCCGCGAGCAGGTACTGCACGGCGGTCGAGTCGTAGGCAAGCCCGGTCGAGGTTTTCGTGAAGGAGCTGCCGTTCCAGTTGTAGTAGTACCAGGTGCCTGAGACGGCCGCGAGAATGCCATCCTGGTTGCTCCCAAGGAGCCCCCCGGGAAGGACCTGGGTGGCAGTGCTTGGGATGCCGGTACTAACACCGGTGCCGAAGCCGGAGGCGGAGCCAAAAGCCACGTAGTACGTGCTGCCGCTCACGTAAAGCAGGTCAGGATATCCATCGCCATTGAAATCGTAGTGCACCGCGAGTACGGGATGAGCTAACGAGGTCGCAGTCGTCGAGACGCCCTCCGTCCCGCTCTGGTACGTGATCACCGTGGGGCCGAGGCAGCTGGTAGTGCCGGAGCCGGCGCATTCCTGAACGTCAGTAAGCGTCTCGCGGCCGGTGGTCGAGGAGGTGGAATATGTCAGGTAGGTGGTCCTCACTGTCGTACCCGAGTAGGCCACCACGATCGAGGTCAGGAGGTTCGAATTCGACTGCTGAGTGCCCGCGACGTAGCCCGTGACCGGCTTGGCGTTCGTCCCGTAGTTGAAGGTCATCGTGTAGTTATAGGTGCTCGATCCGTAGCTCGATGGCGTCCAGGAGATGAGGCTCGGTACGGTTGTCCCGGTCGCCGTGCTGTAGGCGATCGTCATCGTGTTGCCGCCCGGATCCCAAGTCTCGTTCAGCCTCCAGGAAATTGCGACTGAGGAACCGGTCGCTAGAACTCGTGAGTCCGAGGTATCGCCGTAGACGTGTGGTCATTGCGATCCTGGGCGACCCAGTAAGTGGCCGGTTCGCCCGCCACTCCGTAGGCGGTCACATTCATGAAGTTGGCGACCTCGGTCTGGTAGGTCGAGTTGGTCTCGCCGTACGTTCCCGAAGTGAGTCGTAGCCGCTGCCCGTCCAGGCAGTAGCCATCGCCCGTGACCAGAGCCACCGGCGCAGGGGCCGCGTCCTGCGCAGAGGTGAGATTGCAGCGGTAGATCGAGCTTAAGCCGCTCAACCCCCAACCGACCCCGAGATAACCATTGCCTCCCTGGCTGTTGTAGGTCAGGGCGATCCGGGGTTGAATCCCTCGAGGGCCGGGGGGTGCCCAGATCGGGAGGGTGTAAGTGGCAGCCCCCATCGGTGAGACGGCGAAGGAGCCCTTGGTGCGTCCTGCCGCCCCGGTGGAATAGACCGTCGCGTTGACCGTGGCGCTGAAGAGCGCGGCGGCAGTGAGACTCAGTAGGACGCAAAAGATTGAGACCGGACGTCTGAGACGCAGCATTGTTCTTCTCCCCTGCACCGACGCTCGAACTCTAAACACCGCGCTTACGAATTACTTTTCAAATCTGTCTCATCGGACCCATTTGTCTCAGGACCCTGGGCGACCCCCATCTGACGACGCGCGCACGGCGTATTTCTGTTCGCTTACAACAGAAATGTGCTCTTACGTAGGCGTCGGTACTGTGGTATCGCGACGTGCCTGGCGAGGCGACAACGCCGCTTGACTCAGGTTGGATCGATTGGATTCCCTCGCCGTGCAGGGTTACGGCTCGTTTGATTCAGGATGCGGATGCCGCTCGAGGCGCGTACGCTTCGCGCCGATGCCGACCGGGAAGAGACAGGCGCTTCCATTCGCAGCGGGGCACCTGCGCCGCACCGCCCTCCCGTTCGCAGCGGCATTCGCCTCGCTTGTGCTGCATGCGGTGCTTCTTACGCCGCTGCTGTTAGGTGCGACGCAGCATCGGACCCGAACGCCGGAGGCGCCGGGAGGCTCGCTCCCCTCCAGCGACGACTCGGCACTCACGGTCACATTCTTCGACGATGCGGACTCAAAGCCCAGGACACCGCCGCGCCTGTCGGATGCGGTCGTCCTCGCGCCGGTCGGGCCGATCGCGCTGCGTGACCTGCCGGCGTTGCCACCCGACCCCGCGCTCCCGGATGTGATCACGCCGGCTGAGCCCGCGAGGAGCCCTCAGGCGCAGGGCGACGCCGCAGCCTTTGCGCTGCTCTACGGGCGCTACCTGGGACAAATCACCGCGCGCATCGAGCGCGCGTGGATGAGGCCGCGCAGCTCTCCCGGGGCAGGCACCTTCGCCTGCAGAGTGCAGGTGGTGCAGGATGAGAGAGGACAGTGCTGGACGTAACGATCGGAGGCTGCAGCCAGGACTCCCGCTGGCGAGCCTCCCTCGTTGAGGCCGTCCGCAGCGCCTCACCCCTGCCCGCCCCGCCCGACCACCGTGTGTTCAGGCGATCGGTCGCGCTGGCATTCGCGTCCGCGGCATTCGTGCCGGGGGGCAGCACGCAGGGCTTTGAGCCCGAGACGCTCACCGCCATGACTGTGCCCGGCACACTGAGCGCGCCCGACGGCGGCGGCCCAGCGTCCGCCGCGCCCGATTACCTCGATCAGCTCCGCGCGCTCAGGGAAGGCCGGCCGGGCAACGTCGACCTGCGCATCGGGCCCAGTCAGCGCACCGACTTACCGGCGGCGCCTGACCTGCCTCCGCCGCAGGAGGAGTCCGCAGCAGAAGAAGGGCCTCCGACCGCGCATTGAGCCAAGATTCACCACCGGCACGCGAACAATGTCCGCATGATCGCCGCGACCTCAGCTCGGGGTGGGGCCCGCAATGAGTGTCTCCTATGAGACCGGCGGATCGGCGGCCGCTTCCCCCGCCGCGCGCGGCTCGATCCATAGCGCGCGCGCCTTGCCGCACAGCTCGCCCTTGCCATCGTAGAGAGCGGTGCCGGCCTCATGCTTGCGGCCGCTCGAGCTGATGCGCCAGCCCACCACGGTGCAGGACGCCTCTACGTGGACCAGGCGGTCGACGTGCGCGGTGAACTCCGCGAGCAGCATCATGCGGTCATCGGGCGCGACCGCGTAGTAGCCGGGGCAGTCGAGCGCCGCCGCCATGAACTCCGGGCGCACCTTGCCGTCGCCGCGATCGAGGGAAGCGTCCGGCACCCAGGGCGCCGCCACCAGGTCGCGCTCGGCTATCGGTCCCGCGAATATCCGCATGCCGTCGCCCCGCACACGCTGCGTGCCGCACACGAAGCACGTCGGAAAGCGATGGCGCCGAAAGCCCGCGTAGCCGCGCGAGGCCTCGATCGCCTCGAAATACCCGGGCGTCGGCCGTGCATCGAGCGCCAGCACGGCGGGCCGCGTCTCGCCGACCGGCGCCTCGCCGTCGAGTACCTGGAGGGTGCCGTCCGGCTGCACGCGCACCGTGAGCTCGGTGTCGAGCGGTGGCGGCTTGAGCAGCCGCACGGTGACCGTGCGGCCGGCCAGCAACGCCACCCGTCCGGCAAAATATCCGCCGTTCGAGGAAGTCGCCGGCCCGCGAAAGCGCGCGGGGATCCTCAGGCTCTCCATACGGATCACGCGCGCAACTGCGCGAGCCACGCGGCGGGATCCTCGCCGCGCTCGAGCACCTCGACGAGTGCCGAGCCCACCACCACACCGTCGACGCGGCCGCGCAGCCGCTCGACCTGTGCGCGGCTTCTGATGCCAAAGCCCGCGCATACCGGTATTTTGGCTGCCGCGCGCACCCGCCCGAGATAGGCGAGCACCTCGTCCGGCACCGCGACGTTGCGCCCCGTGGTGCCGGTCATGGTGACGGCATACACGAACCCCTCGCTCCCCGCGCAGAGCGCCGCCAGGCGCTCGGGGTCGGTGACCGGTGTCACCATCTGCACGAGCGCGAGCCCGTGCGGCTCGAGCACGGCGTGCAGCTCGCCGCTCTCATCGAGCGGCAGGTCCGGGACGATGAACCCCGACACGCCGGCGGCGGCGGCGGCGACGGCAAGCGGCTCGAGCCCAAAAGCGAGCAGGGGATTGAGGTAGCTCATGAGCAGGAGCGGTGTACGCAGGGCACCCAGCGCTTCGAGCTCCTCGAGGATCCACCCCAGCGTGACGCCCTGCGCGAGCGCGGCGAGACTCGCGCGCTGGATGGTGACGCCGTCCGCCATCGGGTCGGTGAACGGCACGCCGATCTCCAGGACGTCGGCTGCGCGGGCGAGCGCGCGCACCTGCTCGGCAAACCGCTCGCGCTGCGGGAAGCCGGCGGTCAGGTACGCAACCATAGCCGGCTCGCCGCGTGCCGCGGCGGCGCGGATCGCCGCGCTCACACGCTCGCGCGGACTCACGGGGCACCCGCCTGGAGCAGCGTCTCTTGCAGCGTCGACATGTCCTTGTCGCCGCGACCTGACAGGCAGACGAGGATCGTGCCACCGGGATGCTGCCCTGCCCAACGCTCGGCACCGGCGAGCGCGTGCGCGCTCTCGATCGCCGGCAGGATGCCCTCGCACTCGCTCAGCGCACGCACCGCCGCGAGCGCTTCAGCGTCGCCGGCGGTCTCGTAGCGCACACGCCCGACGTGCGCGAGCAGCGCGTGCTCGGGACCGACGCCCGGATAGTCGAGTCCGGCCGAAATCGAATGCGTCTCCTGGATCTGGCCGTGCTCGTCCTGCAGCAGCATGGAGTAGGTGCCGTGCAGCACCCCCGGTCGGCCGTAGGCGACCGTCGCGGCATTCTCGCCCAGGCCGGCACCGCGCCCGCCCGCCTCGACGCCGATGATCTCGACCGCGGCGTCGGCGAGAAACGCGTGGAAAGCGCCCATGGAGTTTGAGCCGCCGCCGACGCAGGCGATCAGCGCGTCCGGCAGGCGGCCGGTTGCGCCGAGCATCTGCTCGCGCGCCTCCCGGCCGATCACCGCCTGCAGCTCGCGCACCAGGTAAGGATAGGGATGCGGACCGACCACCGAGCCGAGGAGATAGTAGGTCCCGAGCGGATCCGACACCCAGTCGCGCAGCGCCTCGTCGATGGCCGCGCGCAGCGTGCGGTCGCCGGTCGTCACCGGCACCACCTCGGCCCCGAGCAGCCGCATGCGCCCGACGTTCGGCGCCTGGCGCTGCATGTCCACCTCGCCCATGTAGACGACGCACGGCAGCCCGAGGCGCGCGCACGCCGCGGCGCTCGCCACGCCGTGCTGGCCGGCCCCGGTCTCGGCGACGATGCGCCGGGCCCCGACGCGCTGCGCCAGGAGTGCCTGGCCGATCGCGTTATTGATCTTGTGCGCGCCGGTGTGGGCCAGATCCTCGCGCTTCAGCCACAGCTTCGCGCCCCAGCGCGCCGAGAGCCGCGCGGCGTAGGTGAGCGCGGTGGGGCGGCCGACCCAGGACTTGAGCTGACCTGCGAGCTCTTCGCGGAATTCGCGTGCACCTAAGTGCTCGCGCACGCCGCGCTCGAGCCGCTCGAGCGCCGGAATCAGGGTCTCGGGAACGTAGCGTCCGCCGAAAGGGCCGAAGCGGCCGCGCGCGTCCGGGAAGCTTCCTGCGAGCAACTCGGCGAGCAGGCGCGCGGCATCGGGTGAGGCAGCAGCCGGTGGGCTCATAGGGGATCCTCGCCTCGAATTGCCGGCGCCGTGCCGGGGGCGGCGCGCACGGCCGCGACAAACGCCATGATCTTCAGGGGACTCTTCACGCCACGCTCCTCCTCCACGCCGCTCGATACGTCGACGCCGGACGGATGGACGGCCGAGATCGCGGCGGCGACGTTGTCGACGGTGAGTCCGCCGGCGAGTACCAGCCGGGTACGCCGCGCCAGCGCGGCGGCGGCGCGCCAGTCGCTCGCGACTCCGGTGCCGCTCGCGGGTCCCTCGAAGAGGATCCGGCCGGGCAGGCGCTGCGGCGGGGCCTCGCCGGCGCGCACCACCGGCAAAAGCTCCTGTTCCGGGATCGGACCCAGGTCCTCGAGATCCGCGATGTCGGTTTGCAGGAGGTCGGGCCTGAACACGGCGAGGATCTCATCGAGCGCCCGCCGGGTGGGATGGCGGGTGACCGCGACGCAGCCGACGCGCCCGCGCGCCGGCGCCGCGAGCGCCGCCGCCGCCGCCGGCGTCAACTGCCGTGGCGAGTCGGCGAACACGAAGCCGAGCGCATCCACCTGCGCGTCGAGGGCGGCGCTCACCGCCTCCGCAGTCGTCATGCCACAGATCTTGATCCACATTTAAAGACGTTCCCGAGGTCTCTGGCGTCCGCGGCGCACTGCACGCCCCGCGGCCAGGAGCTCCGCGGCCAGAGCTTGCGGGTCATCGCCCTGCATGAGCGCGCTGCCGACGAGCGCCAGATCGTAACCGGCGGCGGCCACCTGCTGCGCCTCCGCCGGCAAAGCCACACCGCTCTCGGCCACGGTCGGCACCCCCTGAGGCAGCAGTGGGGCGAGCTCGATGAGTCGCCGCGGCACGACCTCGAGGGTCGCCAGGTCGCGGCAGTTCACGCCCACGAGCAGCGGCGGCCCGGCGCGCCGCGCTTCGAGGAGCTCGTGCACGACCCCGATGTCAGTCGCATCGAAGGCCTCGAGCAGCACGAACAGCCCGTGCGCCCGCGCGCACTCGAGCAGTGTGCTGATCTGCGGACGCGACAGCATGCGGACGATGACCAGCACACCGCCCGCCCCGGCCGCGCGGGCCTCGAGCACCTGGTAAGGATCGACGAGAAAGTCCTTGCGCATCACCGGCACGCCGAGCGGCGCCAGCGCGCGTGCCGCCCGCTCGAGGTGCTCCAGCGAGCCGTCGAAGCGGCTCGGCTCGGTGAGCACCGACACCGCGGCGGCCCCCGCACGTGCGTAGGCCGCGACCCGTGACTCGAGATCCAGGGCAGCCCCGGCAGCCAGTGCTCCAGCAGCCGGCGAGCGGAGCTTCAGCTCCGCGATGAGGTCGAAGCCGCCCGGGGTGAGCCGCAGCGGCGGCGGCGCGGGAGTCGAGCGCGCGGCCTCCTCGAGCGCGCTCTGGGGGCGGCCCTCCCTCGCGTCACGCAGCCGCGCGCGGCTCGC
This sequence comes from uncultured Gammaproteobacteria bacterium, assembly GCA_963844595.1. Classification (GTDB taxonomy): domain Bacteria; phylum Pseudomonadota; class Gammaproteobacteria; order Steroidobacterales; family Steroidobacteraceae; genus 13-2-20CM-66-19. The sequence continues at coordinate 351,903 of CAWJOW010000004.1, read as the reverse complement.
CTGCGCCATTTCCTCGAGAAACGCACTCACGGCGCCGGCTGCCCGCGCGACTGCGCCTTGAGGGCATCGAGCACCCGCCGGCCGGCACCGCCCTCGATGGCCGCCGCCGCGCGCTCGATACCGGCGCGCGGGTCGGTGATTTCGCCTGCCACTTCGAGTGCGAGCGCGGTGCCGAGCAGCAGGCAATCGCGATGCGCACCGCGATCCTCACCGAGGAGCACTGTAGTGAGCGCACGCGCGTTGCGCACGGCATCCCCGCCCCTGAGCTCGTCGGCGCTGCAGACCGGGAGCCCGTAATCCTCGGGCGAGCGCACCGCGGAGGTGACGCGCCCGGGTCGCACGTCGAACACGGCGAACGGCCCCATCGGTGTCGGCTCGTCCCAGCCGGAGGCGCCGCTGTGTACGACGAAGGCGCGCTCGATGGGAAGCCCGGCGAGCGCCTCCGCCATGAGCTGCGCCACGCTCATGCTGAACGCCCCGATCAGCATGAGCGGCGGCTCCGCGGGGTTGACGAGGGGACCCAGGATGTTGAACACCGTGCGCACACCAAGCGCGCTGCGGATCGGGGTCACACCGGCCGTCGCCGGGTGATAGTGCGGCGCATGCAGGTAGGTGAAGCCGCAGCTTGCCAGGCATGCGGCGGCGGCCTGCGCATCGAGCGGGATCGGCAGGCCCAGTGCTTCGAGCACGTCGGCGCTGCCGCAGTGACTCGAGACCGAGCGATTGCCGTGTTTCACGACCGGGAGTCCGGCGGCGGCGGTGAGCAGCGCAGTCCCGGTCGAGATGTTGAAGCTGCCGGAGCAATCGCCCCCGGTGCCGACGACATCGATAGCCCGCAGGCCTAAGGGCAACGCGGGGCGGCGCGCCATCCGGCGCATCGCCTGCGCGAGACCGCGCAGCTCCTCGGCCACCACGCCCTTGGCGGTGAGAGCCGCGAGCAGCGCCCCGCCCATCGCCGGCGCAAGCTTCGGGTCGGTAAGATGCGCGAGCAGCTCCCCGGCCTGCCCGGCGCTCAGGTCGCGCCGCTCGAGCAGCTGCTGCAGCAGCTCACGCGGGGCGGCCATCGGCCTCTTCGCTGTGCGGCGCTCGCACGCCGGCGGTGAACCTGAGGAAATTCCCGAGCAGCCGCGGGCCCTCCGGAGTGAGGATGCTCTCGGGGTGGAACTGCACGCCTTCGATCGTGAGCGTGCGGTGGCGCACCGCCATGATCTCCTGCCGTGCCGTGGTCGCGCTCACCTCGAGCACCGCGGGCAGCGTCCCCGGGGCGGCGATGAGCGAGTGGTAACGCCCGACCTCGCACGGCTGCGGCAGCCCCTTGAAGACAGTCCGCCCGTCGTGCTCGGCGAGCGAGGTCTTGCCGTGCATGAGACGCCCGGCGCGCACGACCTCCCCGCCGAACACCTCGACGATCGACTGGTGCCCGAGACATACCCCGAGCACCGGAATGCGCCCGGCGAAGGCGCGGATCATGTCCATGGAGACGCCGGCATCGCGCGGCGTGCCGGGGCCGGGCGAGATGCACAGGTGCGATGGTGCGAGCGCCAGCGCGTCCGGCACCTCGAGCGCATCGTTGCGGTAGACGCTGACCTCGGCGCCGAGCACCAGGAACGCCTGCACCAGGTTGTAGGTAAAGGAGTCGTAGTTGTCGATCAGGAGCAAGCGGGCCGTCACAAGCCCTCCCCCGCGAGCTCGAGCGCGCGCACCATCGCCGCGCTCTTCGCCAGCACCTCTTCGTGCTCGGTCTCCGGGACGCTGTCGGCGACGATGCCGGCGCCTGCCTGGTAGCTGTACTCATCGCCGCGGAACACCAGCGTGCGGATGGTGATAGCGTGATCCATGTCGCCGCGCGCGCCGAAATAGCCGACCGTGCCGCCGTACAAACCACGGCTCACCGGCTCAAGCTCATCGATGATCTGCATGGCGCGCACCTTCGGCGCCCCGACCAGGGTCCCGGCCGGGAACGCCGCGGCGAACAGGTCGAAGGCATCGCGCCCTGCAGCGAGCTCACCATGCACGCCGCTCACCATGTGCATGACATGGCTGTAGCGCTCGATCGTGCGATAGGGCTCGACGCGTACGCTGCCGGCCTGCGCGACGCGCCCGAGGTCGTTGCGCGCGAGATCGACCAGCATCACGTGCTCGGCGTTCTCCTTCGGGTCGGCGAGCAGCTCCGCGGCTCGGGCCTCATCCACTCGCGGATCGGCGGCGCGCGGCCGCGTCCCGGCGATCGGCCGCAGTTGTGCGCGCCGTCCGTTGAGCTTCACCAGCGCCTCGGGAGAGGAGCCGACCACCGTGACGTCGCCGAGCGCGCAGTAATACATATAAGGAGAGGGGTTGATGAGTCGCAGCGCGCGGTAGGCCTGGAATGGATCGAGCTGGTGCCGGCCGGCGAAACGGCTCGCGAGCACCAGCTGGTACACGTCGCCCGCGGCGATGTGCTCCTGGGTGCGCCGCACCCCGGCGAGGTAATCGGCGCGTGCGAAGGCCGGCGACGGCGGCGCATAGCGGCCGGGATGGCGGCCATTGGGCAGCGCGCCGCGCAACGCCTGCACCACCTCGCGGCGCAGCGCGCGCCGCTCATCGTCCGGGCCGGCATGCACCAGCGCGATGCCCCGGGTCAGATGGTCGAACACCAGCATCGAGCGCGGCGCGACGTAGTGCAGCGCGGGCACGCCGCTGTCGCGCCCGGCGCGCGCGGGCAGGCGCTCGAAGTAGCGCACCACGTCGTAGGCCGCGTAGCCGACCAGCCCGCCGGCGAGCGGCACGCCGCTGACGTCCGCCTCGGGCTGCGGCGCCTGCGCGAGCGCCGCACGGAGCGCGGCGAGGAGCCCCGTGCGGTCCGCAGGCAACGGCCGGCGCTCTGCGCCGACAGTGAGCCCTTGCGTGTCGAGGCGCACCTCGAGCCCGGCGCCGAAGCCGATGAACGAATAGCGCGCCAGGCGCTCGCCGCCCTCGACGCTCTCGAGCAGGAAGCGCGGTGCAAACGGCGCGAGCTTCATGAACGCCGAGACCGGTGTGTCGAGATCGCCCGTGATGTCGAACTGTGCTGGCAACGTGTGTGACCTGTCCAAAAGCAAAAAACCCATCCCCGGAATCTGCCGGAGATGGGTTTTCTGGTGTCGTCGGATTCTGCTAGGAACTCGCGGGAAAAAACTAGCCGTCAGCCCACTCCGTTATGGAGCGCGCCACCACCAGGAACGCGTCGGGCTGCGGTGCGGCAACATTTGACGGGCAGTATCCCCGTCCGGCCGCGGGCGCGTCAAGCGGCCCGCCGGCCGCCGCCCAAGCGACTGATGCCGGCGCTTTTCGCTAGAATGCGCGCCCGGGCTGCTGAGCGGAGTACTGCAGTTGCGCTTCAAGGAGCTGCTGGAGAGCTGGCGAGGGACGGCAGCCGCGCCGCGCAGCGCGCGCGATCTCGCCGTGCGGCTGCCGCTCGACGACGCCGCGCGGCTCGCTGCGCTCACCGACATGTTCCCCGGGCGCACGCCCGAGCAGCTCACCACCGAGCTCCTGGGAGCCGCGCTCGCCGAAATCGCCGCCGCCATGCCCTACGTCGCGGGCCGGCGGGTGATCGCCACCGACGAGCAGGGTGATCCGGTGTACGAGGACGTCGGTCCGACACCGCGTTTCATGGAGCTGGCGCGCGCGCACCGCGCGCGTCTCGAGGCGGCCGCGCCGCCACGCCCCACCCCCGCGCCGCGACCGAAGCGGCAGGGCGCGCACAAGCCGACCCGCCGTGCGCCGCAGCGGCGCCGCGCGGCGCGCGGGCGCTGAGCGGAGCAGACCAAAGCCGTGCCGTCCTTCGATGCGGTCTCGGAGCTCAACGCCCACGAGGTGGCTAACGCCGTCGACCAGGCGAACCGCGAGCTCGCGCAGCGCTTCGACTTCAAGGACAGCGGCGCGCGCTTCGAGCTCAAGGAGCTCATCGTGACGCTGCGCGCGCAGGTGGATTTTCAGCTGCAGCAGATGCTCGAGATCCTCAAGCTCCGCCTCTCCAAGCGTGGCGTCGATCTGCAGTGCCTCGAGGTGAAGGAGCCGCAGACGACGCTCTCCGCCGCGCACCAGGAGGTCGTGCTGCGGCACGGCATCGACCAGGACACCGGCCGCAAGCTCCTGCGCATCGTCAAGGACTCGAAGCTCAAAGTGCAGGCGAGCCTGCAGGGTGACAAGGTGCGCGTCAGCGGCCGGCAGAGGGACGAGCTGCAGGCGGCGATCGCGCTGCTGCGCGGCGCGAAAGTCGGGGTGCCGCTGCAGTTCAACAACTTCCGCGACTGACGCGGACGGCGGGTGCGCGCGAGGCGGGCTTCAGCGGCCGGCGCGCTCGATGGCCCGGCACAGCTCCTCGGTGGCGCCGATGACGCTCGGACCCAGACGACTCAGGGCCTGGTCGTCGAAGGCGATGAGCCGACCGCCACGCACGGCTTTGAGCATCGGGAAGCGCTTCCAGTCCTGAAGCCAGGTGGCGCTCTCGCCGGGCGGCCCGGCCGCGATGATGATGTCGGGATTGCGGGCGATCACGGCTTCGATGTCGACCACGGGCCCAGGCTCGGGGAGATCCGCGAACACGTTACGCGCCCCGCAGACGCTCAGCGCATCGCTCATCAGCTGACCCCCGCCGACCGTGTAGATCGGGCGATTCCAGACCTGCAGGAGCGCCGTCGGCGGGCGTACCCCGCCGTGCGCGGCGCCGAAGCTGCGCCGCAGCGCCTCGAGGCGCGCCTCGATCGCGGTGGCGGCGCGTGCTGCCTGCGCTTGGGTGCCGGCGAGCAGACCGAGGCGGCGGACCGCAGGCGCGAGGTCTGAGAGCCTGCTCACCTGCTGGTCGTACACCGGGATTGAAAGCCGTGCGATCTTGGCGCGTTGCGCAGCGTTGCCGCCTCCGGGCCACGCCACGACCAGGTCCGGGCGCAGCAACACCAGCCGCTCCATGTCGATCGCCACCGCATCGCCGATACGCGGCACGCGGCGGGCGGCGGGCGGCTCGTCCGAATACTCCACGGTCGCGATGACCTGCGATCCCGCGCCCGCGGCGAACAGCATCTCGGTCGCCCCGGGGGCGAGGCTGACGATGCGCAGCGGCGGCGCGGGCACCGTCACCGCCCGGCCGGTGTCGTCGATGACCGTCCGAGTTGCTGCCTGCGACGCCGGGGCGACCGCGCAGGCGGCGAGGAACACGGTGACTACCGTCAGGCGCCTCACGACTCACACGAAGGGATTACGAATGGTGACCTCTCCAAAGGAGCGGTTGGCCTGGAGATCTTCGCTGTAGAGCTGCGTGCAGCCCGCCTCCTGCGCCGCTTCGATGATGAGGGCATCCCAGAACGAGAGGCGCTCATCTGCGGAGCGCGTAGCCGCGCGCCAGATCAGCGGCGGATCGACTCTCTGGATGGCGAAGCTTCCGGCCTCGAGCAGTTGCAATGCTCCGATGGCTTCCCTGGCCGGCATTGCAAGCTTGCGCGTGAGCGCGACGAACGCCTCCTGGAGCACCTGGGTGCTGATAACGGGCGCGTCGTCGGCATCCGCCAGCTGCCGCAGGAGCTCCGCGGCCCGACGCTGCTTGGCCGGCACACGACCGTCGAACAGGTAAACCAGTACGTTGGTGTCGACAAACGACTTAGCGCTCATGCAGCTCGTCGCGCGACCAGGCCTTACGGCTGCGCGCCCCTGCCGCCATCGCGCGGTCGATCAGGCGCTTCATGGCACTGGCCCTGCCGGGTCGGCCCGCGTAGAACTCGAGGTAGTCGCGCAGCACCGCATTAACCGAAGTGCTCTGGTCTAGCGCACGCTTGCGCGCCCGCAGCAGCACTTCCTCGTCCACCACGATCGTCAGGTTAGCCATCACCAGCATCTCGATTATGACCAAGCAACCCGTGTAACACTGAAACAGTGTAGCACGAGCAACTCACCAGGCAAACCCGATCGCCCGGTGGGAGTCAGCCGCCGGGCGGCCCCCGCAGCCGGCGCTCAGGCCGCGGCGGCGCGCTCGACAGCGGCGTCGCTCTCGAGCACCCGCGCCACGGCGTGCACGGTGGCCGCGATGCGCACCGCGCTCTGCACCGCCTCGCGTGTCAGCCCGTGCTCGCGCACCTGGCGCTCGTGGGAAGCGACGCAGGTACCGCAGCCGTTGATCGCGGACACCGCGAGCGACAGCAGCTCGAAGTCGGTACGGGCGATGCCCGGGTTCGCCAGCACGTTCATGCGCAGCCGCGCCGGCAGCTTGGCGTACTCCGGATCCTCCACCAGGTGCAGGAAGCGGTAGTAGACGTTGTTCATGCTCATGACCGCCGCCGCGGCGTGCGCCGCGGTCACGTGCGCCGCATCGAGATGCGCAGCGGCGAGCGCCTGCAGCTCGCGGCTGAACGCCGGGTTGCGCGAGGCGAGCGCGGCGGCGAGCGCCACCGCCCAGATCTGCCGGTCGCTCAAACCCGGCGCCCCGGCCGCAGTCAGCACCGAACCCAGGTTCAGCTGCAGATCGCGAGCATAGGCGGGCAGCGTCTCGCGGATGCCTTCGAGGGTCCGCATGTCAGGCCGCCTCCAGGGTGTCTTCGCCCTTCTGCCAGTTGCACGGACAGAGCTCGTCCGTCTGCAGCGCATCGAGCACGCGCAGCACTTCCTCCGGGCTGCGGCCGACATTGAGGTCGGTCACGTAGACGAACCGGACGATGCCCTGAGGATCGACGATGAAAGTAGCGCGCTGTGCGACCCCGGCCTCCGGGTCGAGGACGCCGAGCGCAGCCGACAGCTCGCGCTTGACGTCCGCCAGCATCGGGAACGGCAGGTTCCTCAGCTCCTGCTTCTCGCGCCGCCACGCGAGGTGTACGAACTCGCTGTCGATGCTGACCCCGAGCAGCTGCGCATCGCGCGCGCGAAACTCGGGCTCGAGGCGGCCGAAGGCGGCGATCTCGGTCGGGCACACGAAGGTAAAGTCCTTCGGCCAGAAGAACACCACCCGCCACTTTCCCGGGTAGCTCTCGTGGCTGAAAGGCTGGAAGGCGCTCTGCATGTCGCTGGAGACGACACCGGTGAGCGCGAAGCGCGGAAATTTCTGACCAATCGTTAACATGGACGGCACCTCTGCTGCATATGGGCACACTGCACTCGGCCCCTGGGCGCAATCATGGGGTCCGGGCTGCTATCATTCCAATCGATTGATTTGATTATCCCGATAGACGCCATATATAGGGTGCACAGCGACCGCGCCACACGCAAACCATGGAACTGAAGCTCAAGGACTTAAGGTACCTGGTCGCGGTGGCCGACCAGCGCCACTTCGGCCGGGCCGCCGCACGCTGCTTCGTCAGCCAGCCGACGCTCTCCGCGCAGCTGAAGAAGCTCGAGCAGTCCCTCGGCGTGCAGCTCATCGAGCGCTCGCCCAACAACATCGGGCTCACCGATGCGGGCGAGCAGATCGTCGCGCGCGCCCGTCGCATTCTCGAGGCGAGCGACGAGGTGGTCGCGCTGGCGCGCAGCCGGCGTGATCCGCTTGCCGGCCGATTGCGCGTGGCGCTGCTGCCGACCATCGGCCCCTACCTGCTGCCGCGCGTAGCGCGCGCGATCCGCAAGGGCCTGCCCCGGCTCGGGCTCATGCTGTACGAGTACCGCACCGCGACGCTGCTCGAAAAACTGCAGGCCGGCGAACTCGACCTCGGCATCCTCGCGCTGCCGGTGGACCTCGGCGGCGGTCTCGAGGCGCGCGAGCTCTACCGCGAGCCTTTTACCGTGGCGCTCCCCGCCGGCCACGCGCTCGCGCGCCGTGCGAGCCTGCGCATCGCGGATCTCAAGGACGAGCGGCTGTTGCTGCTCGAGGACGGGCACTGCCTGCGCGACCAGGCGCTCGAAGTCTGCGGCCGCGCCGGCCTCAGCGACAGCCAGGACTTCCGCGCGACGAGCCTCGAGACGCTGCGCCAGATGGTGGCCACCGGCGCCGGACTCACGCTGTTGCCGGTGCTCGCCGCGCGCGGCGCCTACGGCAACGCCCGCGGAGTCGCGATCCGGCCGTTCGTGCGACCCGCGCCGGCGCGGCAGGTCGGCGCGGTATGGAGGCGCAGCACGGCGCGGGGACCTGCGATCGAGGCGCTTTGCGCCCTCCTAGCCGCGAACGCGCGCACACAGCAATAGCGGGCGTCTAGGACGCGGGCGCGGGCTGCTGCGTGCGGACCGCTGCGCGGCCCGCCACACGGGCGAGCGCAATGGCTACCAGCACGACGGCCCCGCCGGCGAGCTGCCACCGCGTGAGCCGCTCGCCAAGAAGCAGCCAGGCATACACGGCACTCGCGACCACCTGCACGTAGAGCGCCACCGAGCCGAAAGTTGCGGGCAGATGTGCGAGCGCATAGGCGATCAACCCCTGCCCGAGCGCCTGCGCGAGTAGCGCGCAGCCGATGAGCAGCAGCCAGCCGTGCGCGCTGTGCGGCAGGAACTGTTGCGTCAGCGCGATCGGCAGCAGCAGCACCGTGAACACCAGGGTGGTATTGAACATGACCGCGCCGGTGCTGTAGCGCACGCGCAGCCGCGCGACTGCGAGCAGGTAAAAACCGTAGAAGCACGCCGTACCCAGGCCCAGCAGGTCGCCGCCGAGCAGCACGCCGCCGTGCGCCAGCTTTGCGCCGAGGATCAGCAGCATGCCGGCGAAGGCGAGCGTCAGCGCCAGCACGAAACCGAGCCGCGGGCGCTCGCCCCACAGCGCCCAGGCGGTCAGCGTCACCACGATGGGCGCGCAGTTGGCCTCGAGCGTCGAGACCGCCACCGGGACGAGCAGCAGCGACCAGTGCCACAGCGCCAGGTCGCCGGCGAAGAACACGCCGGCCCAGAGGAGCGCAGGATCGCGAAAGCCGCCCAGCAGCGCGCGCAGGTGGGCTCCCGGCGCCGTTCCCGGCCGGCGCTCGATCAGGGCCCAGGCGGCGAGCGCCGGCAACGCCAGCAGTCCGCGCCAGAACGCCGTGGCCGTCGGACCCGTCTCCGACAGCCGCACGAAGATGCCCGATGTGCCGATGGCCAGCGCGCCGCCACACAGCGCAAGCAGGGCAAGACTCTCGAGGCGGGCGGCTCTCATGGGCGTTGGCAACTCGCGGGGCTCGTGGGTGCGGGATGCCCGCGCACGGCCGATCATAGTCGGGGACCTCGCGAGCGTCTGGCATAATTGCCTGGCGCGCAAGCCGCGCGCGACTCGCCTGCGGAGGTTTCCGCGCCGTGAAGAGTCTGCGCGTGCTGCTCGGAGTGTGCCTGGTCGCCGCATTCGCGGCCGTGGCGCACGCGCAGCCGCCGGCACTGATGGTCAGGGACGCCTGGATCCGCGCGGTCCCGGGCGCTGCGGTCGCCGCCGCCTACATGACGCTTCGCAACGCCGGCAGCCGGCCGCTGACCGTGACCGGTGTGCGCTCGAAGCTCGCCGCCGATGCCATGATTCACGTGTCGCGGGTCGAGCACGGCGAATCGACCATGCGTCCCGCGGGACCGATCAGCCTCTTGCCGGGCGCGAGCGTGCGGTTCACCCCCGGCGGCATGCACGTGATGCTCATGCAGCTCGCGCACCCGCTCATCGTCGGTGAGGAAGTGCCGCTCGAGGTGCTGCTCGCCGGCGGCGGCAGTGTCGCATTCAGCGCGCGCGTGCGGCCGCTCGAGCCAGAGTGAGCGCACCGGACCCACCGCGCGAGCACGTCACTCCCTACGATCGGTTCGCGTGGAGTGACACGCAGATCGAGGAGTGGCTCGCCGCGGGCGCGCACGGCACCGAGCTCGGCACCTACTTCGGCGCGGTCGAGTACCGGCAGCTCGCGGCGCTGGCGCGGCGCGCGCAGCAGCGGCCGCCCGCGGCCGATGCGCTGCGCGTGCTCATCGTGCCGGGGATCATGGGCTCGCAGCTCGGGCTCAAGCGTGCCGCGCCCTTGCCAGACGACATCGTCTGGCTCGACCCGATCGACATCCAGCAGGGGCGCCTCGCAGCGTTGCGCATCGGCTCGCCGGCGCGCATCGTGCCCCTCGGCGCGGTGTTGTATTCGTACCTGCCGCTGAAGCTGTACCTGCGGGCGCGCGGCTTCGCCGCGGAGCTGTTCGATTACGACTGGCGGCTGTCGGTCGGCGAGCTCGCAGGAGTGCTGGCCGAACGGCTGCGCGCGGCGCGCGGCACGCGCCTCGCCATCGTCGCCCACAGCATGGGGGGACTGGTGGCGCGCGCGGCGCTCGCTCATTCCGGGACGGCCCACGTCGAGCGCCTGGTGCTCCTCGGCACACCCAACTGCGGCTCCTTCGCCGCGGTGCAGGCCGTGCGTGGCACCTACGCGGTGGTACGCAGGCTGGCGCAGCTCGCGGTGCGCGCCTCGGCCGAGGAGCTGGCCGCGGAGGTATTCAACACCTTTCCGAGCCTCTATGACCTCCTGCCCACCGGTGCGTGCGACCGGCGGGGGCGCCTGCTCGAGCGCGGCGCGTGGCCGCAGTCCGGTCCGCGGCCGCACGCCGCGCTGCTCGAGAGGGCGCGCCGCGCGCAGCGGCTGCTGCCGCCCGCGGATGAGCGCGTCGCGGCCATCGTCGGCGTCGGCTTCGAGACCGTCACCGCGGTTGCGCGCCGCGGCAATGAGTTCGTCTACACGCTCACACGTCACGGCGACGGCACGGTGCCCGCGATCAGCGCCACACTCCGCGGAGCACGCTGCGCTTACGCGCGCGTCGCTCACAGCGAGCTGACCCGCGATCCGCTCGTCGCCGCGAGCGTCGCGGACCTGCTGCGCCACGGAGCCACGCACCGCCTGCCGCGCTCCTGGCGCGCGGCCGGGCGCGCCCGCGTCCAGGTGAGCGACCGGCAGCTGCGCGCACTCAACGCCGATAAGATCGACTGGGCGGCGCTCTCGCCCGAGGCACGACGGCTGTTCCTCGAGAACCTCAACGAGCCGCCGCGCTTTACGCTGCGCGTGCCCCGCGCGGCCGCGACGCGCCGCCGGGGCGGCAAGCTCAGATGAGCGCGGCGTCGGTGTCGGCGACGCTCGCCGCGCCGCCTTCGACCACCTGCGCGAGCGCCGCGGCAAGCGGCAGCACCTGGGCGGCGTAGAACGCGGCGGTGCGGAGCTTGGCGCGGTAGAAGTCCCGTTCGGCGCCGCCGGCTCCGGGTGCGGCGAGCGCCGCCGATTTTGCGAGCAGCCAGCCGCCGAGCACATAGCCGCACAGCCTGAGGTAGGGCACCGACACGGCGAGCGCGAGATCGGTGCGCACGGCGAGCGCCTTGAGGAGTGCCTCGCTCGCCTGCGCGAGCCGCTCGAGAGCCGCGAGCGCCGCGCCGCGGGCGGCCTCTGCCGCGGCATCGCTGACGGCGAGCGCCTCGAGCTCGTGGCGTGCGTCGGCGATAAGTGCAGCCATGGCCGCGCCGTGGTCCTTGCCGAGCTTGCGCCCGATCAGGTCGTTCGACTGGATGCCCGTGGTGCCCTCGTAGATGGTGGTGATGCGCACGTCGCGCACGTACTGCGCCGCCCCGGTCTCCTCGATGAAGCCCATGCCGCCGTGCACCTGCACGCCGATGGCGCTGACCTCGTTGCCGATCTCCGTGCACCAGCCCTTGACGATCGGCGTCAGGAGCTCGCCGCGCAGCCGCGCGGCGGCCCGTCCCGCCGCGTCGGTGCCGTAATCGGCGATGTCGAACTGATAGGCGGCATAGAGGGTGAGAGCGCGCGCCGCCTCGGTCTGCGACTTCATCATGAGCAGCATGCGCTTCACGTCCGGGTGGTTGACGATGGGCGCGGGCGCAGTGGCGCCGGGCGATCTCCCCGGGGGGCGGCCCTGAACGCGCGTGCGCGCCCATTCGAGCGCGCGCTGGAAGGCGCGCTCGCCGACCGCGTAGCCCTCGCTCCCGACCGACAGGCGGGCGCTGTTCATCATGATGAACATGTATTCCAGCCCGCGGCCGGGCTCTCCCACCAGGTAGCCCACGGCCCCGCCATGCTCGCCGAAGGCGAGCACGCAGGTGGGACTCGCGTGGATGCCGAGCTTGTGCTCGATCGACAGGCAGCGCACGTCGTTGCGCGCACCGAGTGAGCCGTCCTCGTTCACCAGCACCTTCGGCACGATGAACAGCGAGATACCCTTGACTCCCTGAGGCGCCGCGTCGATGCGTGCCAGCACCATGTGAATGGTGTTGGCCGTCAGATCGTGATCGCCCCAGGTGATGAAGATCTTCTGGCCGAAGAGCCGGTAATGGTCGCCCTCCGGTGCGGCGCGGGTGCGCACCTGACCGAGATCCGAGCCCGCCTGCGCCTCGGTCAGCACCATGGTGCCGCTCCACTCGCCGCGCACCATACTGCGCAGATAAAGCCTCTTCTGGGCCGTGCTGGCGCAGAGCTCGAGCGCGTGCGCCGCACCGTGCGTCAGCATCGGGCCGAGCTTGAAGGCGAGATTGGCGGAGGCCCAGAACTCGGCCACCGCCATCGCCAGCACCCTCGGCACACGCTGGCCGCCGTACTCGGGGTCGGCGCCGAGCTGCGGCCAGCCGCCCTCGACGAACCTGGCGTACGCCTCGCGGAAGCCCGGCGGCGTGACGACGCCCTGCTCGGTCCAGCGCGCTCCCGCGGTGTCCCCCGGACGGTTGAGCGGATCGAGGACCTCCTGCGCAAAGCGCGCCGCCTCTTCGAGCACCGACTGCGCGAGCTCGTCAGAGTAGTCGCCGAGCCTGGGGCAGGTGCTCAGCGCGCGCGCGCCAAGCAGCTCTTCGAGCACGAAACGGACGTCACGCACGGGTGCGCGGTACATGAGCCCCCTCGCAAAACTCTAGTGTACCGGGCTTTCCCGGGTGCGGGCTGCGGGCGCAGCGGCCAGCGCCGGGACGATGTTCGCCGCCAGAAAATCAACGAACTGCTGCACGCGGGCATCCGACTCGAGCGAGCTCGGGTAGAGCGCGTACAGGGCATCCGCCGCCGGCACGCTCCACTCCGGCAGCACCGCCTTCAGCCGCCCGGTGGCGAGTCCCTGCCGGCAGAGAAACTCCGGCAGCAGCCCGATGCCGAGCCCCGCGGCGGCGGCCGCGTGCAGCACAGCCGGGTCGTCGACGGCGAGCTTCGGCGACAACGGCACCTCGGCGCGCTGCGAGCCGCGCGCCAGCGCGAGCCGGAATTCCGGCTGACCGGAAACCTCGGGCGTCAGCAGATCATGCGTGCGCAGTTCGTCGGGCCGCTGCGGTGCGCCGTGCTGCTGCAGGTACGCGGGCGTTGCACACAGCAGCGCCGGCGGCGCGCCGAGCAGGCGCTGAGTGACGGCTGCATCGGCAGGCGGGCGGGTGCGGATCGCCACGTCCCAGGCACCCTCGGCGAGCCGCCTCGCATCGAGCGCGACGTCCAGCGGCACCTGCGCGAAGGCCTCGAGAAAGCGCGGCACGAGCGGCGACAGCAGTAGACGGCCATAGGTGGGATCGGCGACCACGCGCAGCGGGCGGCCCTCGGGTGATTGCAGCAGCGCGATCGCCGCGCGGGCCGCGTCCGACTCCTCGACGACGCGGCGTGCGTGCGGGTAGAGGAGACGACCCGCGGAAGTGAGCGCGACCCGGCGAGTCGTGCGCTCGAGCACGCGCACGCCGAGTGCACGCTCGAGGTCCGCCACTGCGCGACTCACGGCGGCCTTCGGCACCGCGAGCGCCCGGGCCGCCGCCGAGAACCCATTGAGATCCACGACCTTGGCCAGCATCGCGAGCTGGGCGGGAGTCCAGATCAGGCTCATTGAAGCTCCAATGCGCTTAAGGCTGTGCTCTATTGTTTCACCTGGGAGGCATAAGCGCCAGTCTCCCCAGGCCTGCCTGAGCGATGGCGTGACGCTAGAATCGGCGCCCCTGAAGTGCCTCGCACTCCTCGAAAAGGACGAACCGGATGAAAGACCCGATGCATGCCTTCTCTGTCGATGTCTTCGCCAGCACGCTCAGCAATCTCTCGGCGATTCTCGAGAAGGCGGCCGCCAGCGCCACCGCCCGCAAGTTCGATCCCGCGGTGCTGCTCGGTGCGCGCCTGGCTCCCGACATGCACCCGCTCACGCGCCAGGTGCAGATCGCCTGCGACCTCGCAAAAAATTCGCTCGCGCGCCTCGCAGGCCACGAGCCACCGCGCTTCGAGGACACCGAGACCTCGATCGCCGAGCTGCGCGCCCGCATCGCGCGCACCATCGACTATCTCCACAGCCTGCCGGCGAACGCGCTCGAGGGCGCCGACACGCGCGAGATCGTGGTGCCCGCAGGCTCCCGCAAGCTCAAGTTCGAGGGCGCGGAGTTTCTGCAACGCTGGGCGATTCCCAACGTGTTCTTCCACGTCGTCACCGCCTACGCCATCCTGCGGCACAACGGCGTTGATCTCGGCAAGAAGGATTTTCTCGGGCCGGTGCGCGAGGTGTGACGGGCGAGGCTCGAGGCGAGCGCTCAATATGTAATGCAGGCGGCGCCCAGGTGTCGCCTTTTGCGAACAGAACGCGAAGGAAATCACGGCAGCGCGGGCCGGCTGCTGCCACTCTCTGGCGGTAAAGAGCGCGCGGCCAGGTCCCGGCGCGCTCGTGTAGTCGACCAGGACGGGGATTAAAGCTTGCCATCCAAAGCCACGGCCGTGCGAACGCCTGCCCAAGTGTCAGCCCACTCTGCCGCACCGCCTGCCGTGTCTGCCGCTGCTGCAACTGTCCAGTCGCTCGGCCAGCAGCTGCGCGAGGTGCTGCCCTCGCGCCGCCTGCACTCGGTCTCGCTGTGCGATCACGAAGCCAACGTGCTGTGGCTCTCCGAGGGCGCCCTCGGGCCGGATGAGCACAGTGTGGTCGTCGAAGCCCTCGAGGCGCTCGCCGGAGACCCCGCGCTTCCCTGCCACGAGGCCGCCCTCGAGGACGGCAGGCTCGCGGTGTTTCTGCCGGTGCGCGCTCCGACCGGGGCGCTGGTCGGCATCGCAATGATTCTCGCCGACAGCAAGTCCGTCGGCGACGACACGCTCGAGCGGCTGACGGCCATGCCGGTGCGCACCATCATGCAGCGGCTTGCCGTGCTGCTGAAGCCTGCGGCAGCCGCCGCCGGCCACCACGACCCCATCCCGATCGAGCTGGCGCTCGCGCCTGAGCCGCCGGCGAAGCCCGCGACGCCCGAGGGGGCGAGGCCGGCAGTCGCGCCGCCGACCGCACCGCCGGTCATATCCGCGGAGGAGGCCAATGACATCCTCGAGTTCGAGCTCCCCGCTCGCGCCGACCTCACCAGCTCGGTCGCGGTGCTCGAGCTCGATGCCGACGAGACGCCTCCGATGGCGAGTCTCGAGTTCCTGCCCGACCCGCCCGTCGTGAATCCCGTCCCCATCCACACGCCGCCGCGCGCAGCCGCACACGCGCCGGGCGTGCCACCTGCCGCCGCGCCGGCAGTGCGCAAAGCCCGGGTACTCGATCCCCCGACACCGTCCCGCCCGCCCACGCAAGCGAAACCAACACCGCCGCCGGCCACCGCGCGCACGCGTGCAGCCCCCGCGCCGCCGGCCCCAGCTCCGCGCGCCGACGTGGCCGCTGTGAATCCGGCTGCGAGGGCGGCTCCGACACCGGCGCCCGTTGTGACTCGGGTGTGGGATGGCAGCGTGCTGCTCGATCTGCTGCCGTTCGCCAAGCTGCGTGCGGGGGGCCAGACCCGGCGCTTCCAGCTGCAGGTGCGCAACGCGCAGCTGCAGCGCGATCCGGCGGCCCTCGATGCCCTGGTGCTGCAGCGGCTGCTCGGCTGGCTGGCGCAGCACCGCGCCAGCTGGAATGCGCAGCCGACCAGCTTCACGGTCAACCTGTCGATCGCGACTCTCGAGGACGAGCGCTTCGTGCAGAAGCTCGCGGCGCAATTCAACGCTCACGGCATCGCCGCCGAAACGTTCGGTTTCGAGGTCACCGAGGCCCTGTGCGCGCAGCGGCGCGCGCCGGTCGAGCGCTTCGTTGCCCAATGCGAAAAGGTGGGCGCGTGGGTTGCCATCGATGACTTCACGTTCGACGCGCAGGTGCTGCCGCTGCTGCGTTACAAGGCACTGCGGCTGGTCAAGCTCGATGCCAAGCTGACCGCCGCGGCGCTGCGCGACAAGCTCTCGCAGGCGCTGGTGGTCGCGAGCGTGCAGGCCGCCAAGGTCCTGGGCATTCACTGTGCCGCGAAGCAGGTCGATTCCAAGGCCTCGCTCCAGTGGCTGACTGCGATCGGTTGCGACTTCGCCCAGGGAAATGCCCTCGCGCCCGTGCAACCGCTTGAGTCCCTCGCGACTGCCCCGACGGCTCCCGCCCAGGGCGGCTGAGCCTTTACACTCGGCCCGGTGGAGTCCAGGCACTCGGGGACGCCCCCCGGGGCCGGGGTGCCCCTGCCGTTTGCGGGGGTCGGCGTGCGGCCTTAGGCTGCGACGAGCCGAGCGGCGCGTGCGTTACGCGAGCGGCCCCGGCGCGACCTATGGCCTAAGCTTCCGCGAAGCAACCGTCGACGCGAAACCCGAGGGCGCCGCGCCCCATGAACATGCCGACGCTCGAACAGGTCCGCTCCAACCGCAACGTGCTGTTCTGGAGCCTGCACGCCGCTGGCTGGGCGGCCTACGGCATCACGCAGTACCTGGGCGCGCTGTTCTACGAGAAGCCCTCGAGCTACGCCCGCGTCTGGCTGGTCGCAGCGATCGCAGGCTTCGTGCTCTCGGCGCCGATGCGCTACATCTACCGGCGACTGTGGGGCCGCGCGCCGCGCACCATGATCATCGGCGTGCTGGCGACCTGCTACGTGACTGCGCTGGCGCTGCGCATGGTGATCAACCTCTCCTACAAGGAGTTCGTCGAGCCGGGCTGGCAGATGCAGACGCTGTTCGAGCTGTTCGGCGGCGCGCTGTCGACCGCGTACCTGCTGGTGTGCTGGAGCGTGCTGTACTTCGGCATCAAGTTCTACGAGTCGCAGCGCCAGCAGGAGCAGGCGCTGCTCAAAGCGGTGGCGCTGGCGCAGGAGGCGCAGCTGAAGATGCTGCGCTACCAGCTCAACCCGCACTTTCTGTTCAACACCCTGAACGCCATCTCGACGCTGATCCTCGACAATCAGAACCGCAAGGCGAACCACGCGGTGACGCGGCTGTCAGAGTTCCTGCGCTACACGCTCGACCAGGACCCCATGAAGCGCGTGACGTTGCGCCAGGAGCTCGAGGCGCTCGACCTGTACCTCGGAACGGAGCGGCTGCGCTTCGGCGAGCGGCTGCACCTCGAGTACGCGGTGGAGGAGGGCGCGCTCGAGGCGCTGGTGCCGAGCCTGCTGCTGCAGCCGCTGCTCGAGAATTCCCTGAAGTACGCGGTCTCCGCGCGCGAGCAGGGCGGCCTGGTGCGCATCGAGGGCCGCACCCGCGAGGGGCTGCTCGAGCTCTCGGTCATCGACGACGGTCCGGGATTGCGCGAGGGCGCCCCGGTGAGCGAGCGGCGCGGCGTGGGCTTGCGCAACACGCGCGAGCGGCTCGCCGTGCTCTACGGGGCCAACTACCGCTTCGCGGTGCTCAACAGTCACCCCGGGCTTCGGGTCGACATGGCGCTGCCGCTGGAGATGGCTGCGCCTGAGACGGCGCAGCGGCCGACGCCGCCGCGTCTGTCGGGAGGCGCACGCGCATGAACATCCGCACGCTGATAGTGGATGACGAGGGCTTGTCGCGGCGCGGTGTCGAGCTCCGCCTGCGCGAGCTGCCGGAGTTTGAGATCGTGGCGCAGTGCGCCAACGGCCGCGAGGCGCTCGCGGCCATCCGCCAGCACAAGCCGGACCTGGTGTTCCTCGACATCCAGATGCCGGGCATGTCCGGCTTCGAGGTGCTCGCGCATCTGCCACAGGAGTCGCTCCCGCTGGTGGTGTTCGTCACCGCCTACGATCAGTACGCCATCCAGGCGTTCGAGGCGCGTGCCATCGATTACCTGCTGAAGCCGATCGACGAGGTGCGCTTCACCGCCGCGCTCGCGCGCGTGCGCGAGTACCTGCGCTCGCGCAGCGCCGAATCCCAGCGCGACCGGCTGCTCGAGATCATTGCCGAGATCACCGGCAGCGGCGAGCTGGTGCTCGATGAGCTGCTGGCCCAGGGATCGAAGGCGCTCGCGGCGCCGCGGCCCGAGGTGCTGCCGATCCGCCAGGGCCGCGAGACTTACCGCGTGCCGGTCGCCTCGATCGAATGGGTGGACGCGGCCGGGGACTACATGTGCATCCATGCGGACGGCCACACGCACATCCTGCGCGGAACCATGAAGGAGCTCGAGCAGCTGCTCGACCCGAAACTCTTCCAGCGGGTGCACCGCTCGACGATCGTCAACCTGCGCCTCGTCAGGAGCCTGCGCGCGCATATGAACGGCGAGTACTTCCTCACGCTCGAGGGTGGACACGAGCTGAAGCTCTCGCGCACTTACCGCGACAAGGTCGAGTACTTCCTGAGCGGCTCATCTGCACCGCAAGCGCCGTGACGCATTTCGCAGGCGCCGCAGACCGCACGCCCCGCTGAGACCTGCGTCACACTCCCCGCCACAGCGCTCCGATGTGTGAGCCACCACGGCGCCGAGCAGGCGACACGTTGCTTAGATATGTAGCCATATGGATCCAGGATCGCGCCCCGTGCTCGAGCCTCTGCCGGAGCTGCCCGTGGAAACGCCGCTGGACGCGGCGCCGCCGAGGTCGGGCGCGAAACCGGCAGCCGCCGCGAGCCCGCCGCGGGGGTTCGAGGATGAGGAGGCGGCCCTCGCATTCATGGACCCCGAGCTGCAGCTCTCGCCGTCGCAGACCACCGCGCGGGCGGCGCAGCCCGCCGTCGTCATACCGGTTCCGGCTGCAGGCCGCTCTAACGGGGGCGAGCCCCGCAGCATCGACCAATCGCTCGAGGAGCTCGACGCGCTGCCCAAGGCGGCTGCGGTCATCGGCTCGACTCGTCCCGAGCTGACGCTCGAGGAGATCGATGCCGCCGCCCAGGCGGCCGCTGCTGCGCCCAAATCCGTGCCGGGATCGGGCCCTGCCCCGACCCTGAGTCCGGCGCCGGATCCTGTGCTTGCGCCGCTGACCCTCGAGGACCGGGACGTCGATCGCGTGCTCGCCTCCGGGTCACCCATCGTGGACCTGGCGCCTGCTCGGGCGCCCATCCCGCCAGCGGTGATTCCGGTACCTGCCCCGAGCGGGGCCGATGCCGCCCCTGCGCCGGCGACACCCGCCACCCTGACCGTGCCGCCGGCCAAGACGGCACCGCCCGCGAAGACCCGTTCCCCGGCCGCCGCACCGGCGGCCCCCGTGCGACCCGACGCTCCGGTCCCCTCTTCCGACGGCGCCTCGAAGCGCGCCGCGCTGTCCAGCGCGGCTGCCAAGCTCGCCGCCGCCACTGCCGCGGGCGCCGGCCGCAACGGAAATGGAAAGGCGTCATCGCCAGCCGCACCGGCCGGACCTGTGCGCGCCGCGCCAGCAGCCTCGGGAGCGGCCACCCCATCGCCGGCTGCTGCGCCGGTGGCACCGGTGTCCGCGCCATCGCTCACCGATTGGGCCAGCGCCCGGGCGGCAGCCGCCACCAAAGTGGTTTCGACACCTGTGCCGGCAGCGCCCCGCGCCGCGACGCCTCCGACTCTCTCGGCTGCGGCCCCCGCTCCCACGGCGCCCCCGGCCGCCGCACCCGCGGTCGCCCCGGCGCCATCCATGGACCGCGACTTCATCGCGCGCAATCAGGTGGTCGAGCGCTACCTCTCAGGACGGCTGCCGCTCAAGGCCGCAACCGAATTCGAGCGTTACTGTCACGATCACCCCGAGCTGCTCGACGAGATCGGGCTGCCGGAGCGCGTGAACGCGGGGCTGCGGCTGCTCGAGGCCAGCGGCAAGCCCGAGCCCTGGCAGGAGGCGTCGCGCCCGGCGTGGCAGCAGCCTATGGTGACCATCGGGCTGGCCGCCGGGGTCGTGGTACTCGCCATCGCGCTTGCGATCGCGACCGGCAGCAGCGCCGGCAAGTCCCGCCGTATCGCCGAGCTGCAGAAGCAGGTGGCCGACCGCACGCTCGACGCCGCCACCAGCACCCGCGACATTCGCCTGCTGCCGAGCCGCTCGGGCGCTTCCAACACGCCGGCCATCACGATCGGCGGCGGGGACGCGCAGCTGGCGGATTTCCGCATCGACGAGTCACGCTCGCCGTATCACCTGTTCCGCGTGACCATCGATCGGGTCGATGAGGGACGCGTGGGCATCATCAACAACCTGGCGAAGGATTCCAACGGCCACCTGCGCATTGCGCTCAACAGCTCGGCGCTCGGTCCCGGGGTCTACCAGCTGACTCTCGAGGGACTCGACTGGCACGGCGAGCCGCAGCCCGACTCCTGGGTCACGATCGGCGTGCAGCACTGAGCTGCGCCACCGCGCTGAATCCCGGCCTCGCGATCACGCCCTGAGTGTGGTCAGCGGCGGTTGCCTCACCACCGAGCGCGTCGCGAGCCAGCCGCCGGCCGCCACCAGCACAGCTCCGCCGCCGATTCCAACCACCCAGGGCCACAGCTCGAAGGCGTAACGGAGCTCGAGCCACTCGCGCGTGAGATAGAACGCCGCGAGGGTCGCGCCGGCCGCGGCCAGGAGCCCCGCGAGCGCCCCGAGCGTGGCGAACTCCGCCAATACCCCCTGCGCGACCGTGCTGCGACTCGCTCCGAGCGTGCGCAGCATGGCGCTCTCGTAGCGGCGCTCGTCACGGCTCGACTGCACCGCCGCGAGCAGCACGGTGAAGCCGGCGAGCAGCGTGAACATGAACACGCTCTGCACGGCGAGCGCCGCCTTGCCGAGCACGCCGCGCACCTCACTGAGGAGCTCTTCGATGTCGAAGATAGAGACGCTCGGGAAACGCCGCGCGAGCGGCGCCAGCGAGCGCGCCGTCCCCGGGCTGAAATACGCGCTCGTCATGTAGGTGCCCGCCGCGCCTTCGAGGACCCCGGGCGCGAACACGATGAAGAAGTTCGGCTGAAACGAGTCCCATTTCACCTTGCGCACGCTCGCGACCGTGGCTTCGACGCTCTCGCCGGCGATGTCGAACGTCAGGCGATCCCCTATGTGCAGGCCCAGCGACTCCTGGAACTCGCTCGCGAGGGAGACGAGCGGCTTGCCGAAGTCCGCGGGCGTCCACCAGTGCCCGGCGATGATGCGATTGTCGGCGCCGAGCTCGGTCGTCCAGGTGAGGTTCTGCTCGCGGGTCGCGAAGCCCCCGCGCTCCTCGCGGCCGCGTTGCGTGGCCTCGACGCTCACGCCGTCGATGGCGGTCAGCCGCCCGCGGATCATGGGCAGCACCCGCGTGGTTCGCGCGCCCAGTCCGTGCAGATAGGCGATGAAGTCGAGACGCTGCTCGGGCGGGATGTTGATGAAGAAGTAGTTGGGCAGATCCGGCGGCAGAGTGCGCCGCCAGTCGCTGCTCAGGTCGCCGCGGATGATGCCGAGCAGCAGCAGCACCATGATGCCGGTACCGAACGCGACGAGCTGCACGAGACTCTCGGCGCGGCGCCGGGCCAGGTTGGCGACTCCATACCGCCAGGCAACCCCGACGCGTCCGCGCAGCCGGCCGGCGAGCGTGACCAGCAGCGCTCCCGCCAGCGCCAGCACCGCGACGAAAGCAGCAAGCCCGCCGCTCACCCACAGGAACAGCCGCTGCTCGGGCACCATCCACCAGATCAGGAGCAGCACCACCGCGATCGCCGGCCCAAACGCCAGCAGCATGCGCGGCGGCGGCGGCCCGACGTCGCGCCGCAGGACGCGCAACGCCGGCACACGCCCGAGCTGCATGAGCGCCGGTAGCGCGAAGCCCGAGAGCACCGCGAGCGCAGTCAGGAAGCCGACGGCAATCGGCGTGGCGCTGACCGGCGGCAGCTCCGGGGTGGCGAGCAGCCCGCGAATCGTGCGCAGCAGCCACTCCTGCGCGAGAAACCCGAGCGCCGAGCCGGCGAGCGCCGCGATGAGCCCGAGCGCAAGCAGCTGCAGCAGCGCGACTGCCAGCGTGAAGCGGCGCGTTGCGCCGAGCGTCTTCAGCAGCGCGACCGTGTCGAGGTGCCGGTGCACATAGCGCCGCGCGGCCATGGCGACTGCGATGGCGCACAGCAGCACGCTCACCAGGCTCGCCAGACTCAGGAACCGCCCGGCCCGGTCCACGGCGTTTCGGATCTGGGGAGCGGCGTCGCTGATGTCGCGCAGCCGCTCGCCGGCACGCTTGTGTGCGCGCAGCCAGCCCTTGAACGATTCGATGCGCGCGCGGTCGCCCGCAAACAGCGCCGCGTAAGTGACCCGACTCCCGGGCTGGATGAGGCGCGTCGCCGGCAGATCAGCCGCGTTCATGATGAGGCTCGGCGAGAGCTCGGCGAACGTCCCGCCCTGATCAGGCCGGGTGATGAGCACGCGACCGACTCGCAAACCGGTCGCACCGATCGAGAGCCGTCCGCCCACGGTGCTGCCGACGGCGGCGAGGAGCTTCGAGGCGGGCCAGACTTCCCCGGGTGCAGGAATGCCCCCCACGGGGACGCCGGCGCCAAACGGCTCGTCCGCCACCAGCACACGGCCGCGCAGCGGGTAGCCGGCGGTCACCGCCTCGATATCAGCGAGCTGGCTGGCATCGCCGTTGAAGACCACGGACAGCAGCGTCGTGGTGCTCGACGACCGCAGACCGCGGCGCGCCGCCTCGGCGAAATACTCCGCCCCGATCGGCTGCGGCGAGCTCAGGCGGATGTCCGCTCCCAGCACCGAGACCGCCTGCACCGCGACCGCCGCGCCGATGCGGCCGACCAGGAAGCCGACGCCGGTGAGCGCGCCGACTGCGACCGCGAGCGCGAGCAGCAGTACGCCGAGCTCTCCCGAGCGCCACTCGCGCGCCAGGGTGCGCAGCGCGAGACGTAGCGCCCTCATATCAGCCGCCCGGCTTCCATGCGCAGCGTGCGCACACAGCGTGCCGCGAGCTCACGGTCGTGCGTGACCATGACCAGCGTCGTGTGAGCGTTGCTGTTGAGCTCGAACAACAGCTCCCCGACACGCCCGCCCGTCACGGTGTCGAGATTGCCGGTAGGCTCGTCCGCGAACAACACCGCCGGCCGCGTCACGAACGCGCGCGCGATCGCCACGCGCTGCTGCTCGCCGCCGGAGAGCTGCCGCGGGTAGTGCGCGGTGCGGCCCTGCAATCCGACCCGCTGCAGCGTGTCGGCGGCCGCACGCCGGGCGTCGGGCCTGCCGGCCAGCTCCAGCGGCAGCATCACGTTCTCGAGCGCGGTCAGCGCCGGAATCAGGTGAAAGGACTGGAATACGAAGCCGACGCGCTGCGCCCGCAGCCGCGCGCGGCCGTCCTCGTCGAGGCCGGTGAGATCGGTGCCATCGAGCAGCACACGGCCGGAGCTCGGCAGGTCGAGCCCGGCGAGCAGCGCGAGCAGCGTCGACTTGCCGGCGCCCGAGGGACCGGCGACCGCGACCGAGTCGCCGCGCGCGATCTCGAGCGACACGTCGGCAACGATGGTCAGCAGACCTTCGGGACTGCTAACCTGCTTGCAGAGGTTTTCAGCCTTGAGAACGCTGTCACGAGCGGCCTGCGCCGCGCTGCTCGGCCTGGTTGTGACGTTCATCGCGCTCCACGACGCGGTGGCTTCCGACCGCGTGATCGTAGTGTTCGGCGACAGCCTCGGCGCCGCCTATGGACTTCGGCCGGAACAGGGTTGGGTCGCATTGCTCGCGCAGCGACTTCAGTCCCAAGGTTACGGATACCAGGTCGTCAACGCCAGCGTGAGCGGCGAAACCACCGAGGGTGGTCTGACACGGTTGCCACGGGCGCTGCGCCTGCACCAGCCGGCGGTCGTGATCCTCGAGCTCGGTGGCAACGACGGTCTGCGCGGCCTGCCGGTTGCGGCCACCCGAGAGAATCTGGCGCGCATGGTGCAGCTGACGCGCGCGGCCGGGGCGCGGGTGCTGCTCATCGGCATCCGCATACCGCCCAACTACGGGCCGCGCTACACGCAGGAGTTCGCCGACGTGTTCCCGGCGCTGGCAAACCAATATCATCTGCCGCTGGTGCCGTTCCTGCTCGAGAAGGTCGCACTCGACGCGCAGCGCATGCAGCAGGACGGGCTGCACCCGAACGCGCTGGGGGAGCCGCAGGTACTCGATACGGTCTGGCCGTACCTGCAGCCGCTCCTGCAGAAGAGCGCACGAATGGGGGAACACTGATGGAGAAAGTCTGGCTGAAATCGTACCCGCCGCGGTGGCCGGCGGAGATCGACGCGACGCGCCTGCGAACCCTCAAGGAGCTGCTGGAGACGACCTGTGCGCAGCACGCTGACCGCGTCGCATTCATCCAGATGCAGGCAACGCTCACCTACCGGCAGCTCGATCGGCTGTCGCGCGACTTTGCCGCGTGGCTGCAGCACGCCGGGTTCGGCAAGGGCGATCGCCTCGCGATCATGCTGCCGAACACGCTGCAGTACCCGATCGCACTGTTCGGCGCGCTGCGCGCCGGGCTCGTCGTCGTCAACACCAACCCGCTGTACACGCCGCCGGAACTGCAACATCAGCTGAGCGACTGCGGCGCCACGGCAATCGTCGTGCTGGAGAATTTCGCGCACGTGGTCGAGAAGGTCCTGCCGAACACACAGCTCAAGCGCGTGCTGGTGACCGGCGTGGGCGACTTCCTCGGCTTCCCCAAGTCGCTGATCGTGAACTACGTGGTGCGCCACAGACGCAAGCAGGTGCCGCCGTGGCACATGGCGATCGCCAGCGCGTTCAAGGCCGCGGTAACCCGCGGTCTCACGCTGCCGCTCTCGCCCGTGGAGCTCACTCCCGACGATCTGGCGTTGCTGCAGTACACCGGCGGCACGACCGGAGTCTCCAAGGGAGCGATGTTGTCCCACGGCAACGTCAGCGCCAACGTGCTGCAGTCGGAGGCCTCGCTCGGCGACACGTTCGGCGAGTTCAAGGAGAGCGGAGCGACGCTGCTCACCGCCATTCCGCTCTACCACATCTTCGCGCTGTCGTGTAATTGTCTGCTGTTCTCGCGTCTCGGCTGGACCAACCTGCTGATCGTCAACCCGCGTGACTTGAAGTCACTGATCGCGGACCTGACCAGGCACCCATGCGCCTTCATCAGCGGCGTCAACACGCTGTTCAACGCGATGCTGCATGCGCCGGGCTTCGATCGGATCGACTTCAGCAAGCTGCGCATCACGCTCGGCGGCGGCATGGCCGTGCAAGACGCGGTCGCGGAGCGCTGGAAGGAGCGTACCGGCAACGTGCTGACGCAGGCCTGGGGCCTCACGGAAACCTCGCCGGCCGCCTGTATCAATCCGCCGGGGGAGCCCTTCAATGGCTCGATCGGCCTGCCGATCGCCTCGACCGAAGTCGCAATCAAGGACGATGACGGCCGGGATCTCGAGCTCGGACAGACCGGCGAGATTTGCGTGCGCGGACCGCAGGTCATGCGCGGCTACTGGAACCGCCCCGATGAGACCGCGAAGGTCATGCTGCCCGAGGGCTGGCTGCGCACCGGCGACCTCGGCCGCATGGATGCCCGGGGCTTCGTCTACATCGAGGACCGCAAGAAGGACATGATCCTGGTGTCCGGGTTCAAAGTGTATCCCAACGAAGTCGAGGCGGTGGCCGCCCAGCATCCGGGGATCTTCGAAGCCGCGGCGATTGCAGAGCCCGACGAGCACTCCGGCGAAGTGGTCGCGCTGTTCGTGGTGCGCAAGGACCAGTCCCTCACGGAACACGAAATCATCGAGTATTGCCGCAAGTCACTCGTCGCTTACAAGGTCCCGCGACATGTGTATTTCCGCACGGAGCTGCCGAAGTCGAACGTGGGGAAGATATTGAGGAAGGCCCTTAGGGAAGAGATCCGGGGTCAAGCACGCAGCGAGCACTGACCTCAGAGTGAACGCCACTCTTACTGCCCATCCGGCCGCCTCGCCGAAGCATTAACCAAGTAAACACCCAAGCCTACGCGACCTTGCGCGTGCGACTTGGCGCGGTCCTTAGGACAACTGGCCAGCCATTGACCAACGCTATCGAGCAACGCAGCGCCGCGCTTAGAAAACGTACGTTCAAACCGTGCGACTTCACTCGAAGGGACGCCAGTGCCCTCTCGAAAGCCGAAAAAGACCGGGACTTTCGCGCCTCGCAGCGGCTGAGCAACGGTCCCAACAAAGTCTCCGAACACGCGGGCAAGTTCGGTTGCCTGCTGCCTAATCTGCTTCTGCGAATGCTTACGAACTGCCTTCATGCGAATCCTTCCGCCGTGCGTCAGCAGCACAGCGTTCATTCGTTGCAACTCCCCTAATACAGCCCGCGGAGTGACATCTCCTCCGTATAGCTTAACTAACAGAGCGAATCTATTGCGTCGGCCATGCACCGATAGTTCTGCAGGTCTGCCGCTCGGCTTTCTGAATCTCTCGTCATTCGCCCAGCCACGCAAGACTCTGATTGCACGCTGTTCCTTCGTGCTATGTGTGGGCCTAACTCCATGACTCCATATCTGACCCAGTAAAGAGGAGACCTCCTTACGAGTAAGGCCGGTTACGACTGACAGTCTCGAAACATTTGCGCGAGAACCTGCTGGAATGACTTCCGCAAGTGCGGCTTTGACGTAAGCCTGTTTGGCGGCTCGAATCAGTTGGTCAACACCTACCCCAGCCTTCAGAAGCAAGCGACTCGTGGGCAACAGAAGGTCCACGAGCGCGACTGCCATAGCATGTTCTTGGCCCCCTCGCTCGCTACGCACAACAGGTGACCTACAGTTGGTCAGCGAGTCGATGTCACGTTTCCCACCTCATCGTAGATGGAAAACAATCCGACGCCGACCATATGACACTTCCCTAAGCGCACTGGACTATCGCGGTGCGCCTCTAACCAGTCGTCCAGCTCCTCGAGGAAGAGCAACCCCCGTTCTCGCGCGAACTCTGTGAATTCCTTGGCAGTCGCGCGTGTTAGCGCAGTGCTGTAGACCTTTCGCCAAAACGGCCTGGGCTGCGAGGGATTTCGTCGCCCAAGCAGCAGGCGAGAAAGAGTTGTACTAGCGTCCCCAAGGAAGTACGCAACTGGTTCGTAAGCCTGCGTCCTTTTGTTACCGGTTTGGAAGTAGTACTTTCTGAGTCTGTATCGACCATCTCGCGTACGTCGCACCGTCCCGTATCTCTCAAGAACGGCGATCGCACGGCGGGGATCAATAGCGGGGCTAATTTCCCGCACGAGAGCCGCAAGCCCAGACTTGCCTCCTATCGAAAGACAACGCGGGCGGCCGCTCGCATCTAGATACTTCTTCCGGCGCGTCCAAACGCTTACTACGTTAGAGTATTGGAATGGATTTCCAATGTGGTCCAGGCTGGACGTTCTCTTCGCGGCGGCATCAAACGCTGCGGCCAACAGCTCAAGGCTCTGGTTTTTGGTCAGACCGCCTGACTCCAGAAACGCTGCGACCGGGTGCAACAGATATTTAGCGCGCTGCTTTTCGATCACGGTCTTCCACTCGCGTTGCTGGCTCCCTGGTCGCCGCCCGTGAACCTTGCTCTCAGCCACGCCCTTTTTTCCTCAGAGTGCTTGAAGTGTAACGATTGGAGATCCAGTCCTATGATCGACAAATAGGGCTAGATATCCAAATACAGAGTGGATGACAGGGACCGTATCCGAGCGGAATGCCCTACGGTGCGGGTTCTCGCCTACCCAATCGGCATAGGGGGCGCGGTTACCCGCGCGCCCCTGCCACACCACCGGACATGCGGGTCCGCATCCGGCGGTTCGGCGGGTTGAGTCGCACCGAAGCCGCTAACGTGGGAAGTCCGAGCGAGTCGAAGTAGGCATTGGGCAGGGCATAGGAGAGAGCCGGCGAGGCGGCCAGCCGCCAAGGGCCGTGAGCACTACCGGCCGTTTTGGCCGCCAGCACCACGCTAATGTCCCGTTTGCGCAGCTCCGCAAACCGCGTGCGCCCGCGCTTCCACTGCTTCCACAGCACCGCTCGCAATCGGCGCCGCAGCCACTTATCAAGGCGGTGCAACACGCTCGGGGTTTGGCAGAAGCCGAAGTAGCCGTGCCAGCCTCGCAAGTAGGTGGATAGCTCCTCCACCATCCTCTCAATGCTCACCCCGCGCGTCCGGCGCGTCAGCTCCCGCACCCGCTCCTTGAAGCGCTGCAGTGCCTTGGGCGCAATACGCCGCTTCGGGCTGCAGTCCACTCGTGAAGCTAAAGCCCAGGAACTTGCGCTCCGCCGGCCGAGCCACCGCGCTCTTCTGAGCATTGACCTTGAGTTTGAGTCGCCGCGTGATGAAGGCCGTGAGGCTCTCCATCACTCGCCGTCCCGCCCGTTCGCTGCGCACGTAGACATTGCTGTCATCCGCATAGCGCACGAAGCGGTGGCCGCGTCGCTCCAACTCCCGGTCCAGCTCATCGAGCACCAGATTGCTCAGCAACGGAGACAAAGGACCGCCTTGCGGCGTCCCTTCATCCACCGCACTGACCAGCCCGTTCTCCATCACCCCGGCGGTCAGGAACGCCCGGATCAGCTTCAGCAAGCGCTTGTCGCTGACCCGTGCGGCAATCCTCGCCATCAGTTTGTCGTGGCTGACTCGATCGAAGAATTTCTCCAGATCAAGATCTACCACCCAGCGATAGCCTTCGGTCACATACTGCTGTGCCCGCGCCACCGCCTGATGCGCCGAGCGCCCGGGTCGAAACCCGTAGCTGTGATCGGAAAACGTCGGGTCCCAACGCCTCTGCAGCACCTGAAGCACCGCTTGCTGGATAAATCGATCCAGCACCGTCGGCACTCCGAGCTTTCTCACCCCGCCTCCGTCAGGCTTGTCGATCTCGACTCGCTTGACCGGCTGCGGCCGATAGGTCCCACTCAAGAGCTGTTCCCGAATCGCTGGCCAGTGTTGCTTCAGGTACTCCGGCAACTCGTCGACGGTCATCCCGTCCACGCCCGGACTACCCTTGTTGGCCTTGACTCGTCTCAATGCCTGCTGGCAGTTCTCCCGCTCGCAGACCTCTTCCATCAGTGCTTCGGTATCGGCCGGGCTTTCGTACTGTGCGCTTCGCCATGGGCGGTTCGATCCCTTGCCCGACAGCCCTCGGAGCTTCACTCCTACCCTCTACCGGCAAAGCCAATCCCAATTGCTCGGGTTGGTTCTTCTGCCGCCTGCCGCTCATGAGTCGCACCGACTACTCCCCGCTCCCTTTACCCTGCTTCACGCAGGACCGTTCGGGCCTTCACCGCTTGCGCGGCTACTACGCCCTCTGCTGACTTCTGCCGCCCGGTCAGGACCGATCGCTCGACCCTCAGCCGTGAGTCCACGGCAAACGGCAGATCTCCCGAGGTAAGTTCGACCGCCTTCCGCACGCAACCGCCGGATTTACATCCCCATGCGCTTGATGGATAAGGACTTCGTGGTCATTTGCCCACTCGTCCAGCATGACGTGCCTCATATCCGGTTCTTGTCCATCGGCTCGTGCGTTTGCTCCACGCTTCTTTCAGACCCCGCCTCGCGGCGACGCCCTTGCGCTTCGCTAACCCTTCACCTCCATCAGGTTGGGTAGAGGACTTTCACCTCCAAGCTGTCGATCATGCTCGGCACACAAAAAGCGCCGGCGGAGGGTCACTCCGCCGGCGCTCGATACGCTCGAAGGTTTGACTAGTGCTGGTCCAAAAACACGCAGACAGGGTCATCCATGTTCGCGCAGGACATCATTTCCCGCCCGGGTCCGGGTGCGCCGCTACCACCGATGCTGTGGCCACTACCGCCGATGCTGGCTGCGCTGGTGCCGCTGCCACCAATGCTACGAAGCCCGCTGCCAAAGATGGCTCTGTAGAGGCCGCTACCACCGATGCTGCTAGCCGCGTTACCGAAGATCGCTCTGTAGAGGCCGCTACCACCGATGCTGGCCGACTTGGTGCCACTGCCACCGATGCTCGCCGCGTTCCTGCCACTGCCGCCGATGCTGGCTGCGCTGGTGCCACTGCCGCCGATGCTCGCCGCGTTCCTGCCACTACCGCCGATGCTGGCTGCGTTCGTGCCACTGCCGCCGATGCTGGCTGCGTTCGTGCCACTGCCGCCGATGCTGGCTGCGCTGGTGCCACTACCGCCGATGCTGTCGGACTTGGTGCCACTGCCGCCGATGCTGGCTGCGCTGGTGCCACTACCGCCGATGCTGTCGGACTTGGTGCCACTGCCGCCGATGCTGGCCGCGTTCGTGCCACTGCCGCCGATGCTGGCCGCGTTCGTGCCACTGCCGCCGATGCTGGCCGCGTTCGTGCCACTGCCGCCGATGCTGGCTGCGCTGGTGCCACTACCGCCGATGCTGTCGGACTTGGTGCCACTACCGCCGATGCTGTCGGACTTGGTGCCACTGCCGCCGATGCTGGCTGCGTTCGTGCCACTGCCGCCGATGCTGGCTGCGCTGGTGCCACTGCCGCCGATGCTGGCTGCGCTGGTGCCACTGCCGCCGATGCTGGCTGCGCTGGTGCCACTGCCGCCGATGCTGGCTGCGCTGGTGCCACTGCCGCCGATGCTGGCTGCGCTGGTGCCACTACCGCCGATGCTGTCGGACTTGGTGCCACTGCCGCCGATGCTGGCTGCGCTGGTGCCACTACCGCCGATGCTGTCGGACTTGTTGCCACTGCCACCGATACTGGGGTCCGCCCACGCCCACGATGCAGCAAGCGCGAAGATTGAGATTGCTGCTAGTTTGAACGACGTCTTAGTCATTTCTTGGGTCCCCTGTACGTAAGCACGTCGATCACCTCTGGATCTTCGCGCGAATCAGCCGGTTCACTTGGTCCAGCATCCGAGCCTGCTGTGCTAGGTTCTGACGTTGGAACGCCGGAATAACGCTTCGAAGGAAGCTGCGAATCGTCCTCGACGAATTGAAAAACAACTACGCCAACGCGCCTCGTGGTGTCAGTAACGGGCTTCTGCTGCTGAAGCCATTTATCCAGCGACTCCAAGAGGGACTGGCCTTCGGCGCGAACGGCCCTGCGAAACGCCTCTTCCGACTCGGCGCTCACACCAAAATCGGCAATAACATGTCGATCAAACCGACGCTCTTCACGGCTTGCCGTCTCGAAGTTCGCGTCAATGGTTTCGGTGAAGTTCCTAACCATCCGCCCAAGCCGCTCGGCGCTGCTTGGCGAGTAGGCTTCCGGGATATACACGCGGGAAAGGGCGCGCACCCTGTTTGTATCTGGGAAAAACTGAACAGCACCTACGCGGATGAGTTCTTCAAGAAGCAGCGACCAGTTAAGCGCTGGCGCGCATTCACCCACTAACCCGCTGAACGTCGGATGGTGTGGGTCATCCTCGAGAGCAAGCTCAGCTGGAGCACCCGTAAACGGAACGATGTACCGTCGGTCGGCGTGCCAGGTCATCAGCACAAGACCAATCTGGTCGATTGCGCTGGGCTCGTTTGCGCCTGGGTGCTCAAGAGCTTCACGGATCTTGTCTATCTCTCGCGCCGGAAGCCCTGAAAACAATTGAATGCGCGGAGTTGTGATCGGAAAGTTGCGCTCTTTGAGGATCTCGACTGTTGCGGCTACAAAAGCCCTCTTGAGCATGTCAATCGTGCTTTTCGCGCCAACGCCTTTCCGAACCAACATCCTGGCAATCGGTTGAAACAGCGTGGCAGCGGCGCGCGGAAACGCAGCCCGCTCCAGTTCGACCGCTTGGTCGAGGAAGGGATTAGTGAGACCCACATCACATAATGAGCTTTTTCCTACAGTTATGACAAGTAGGCGCTTGTTAATTTAGGGTGGATTCCAACAGAAATTCCCATGCTGCTGCGACGCAGCAAACAGCGACAAGTTAGGCCAACAGGATGGCCGTCAACCTAACACCGGGCGGAGGGAAGTCAGGTTTCCCGCCGCTCTCGAGCACACGCAGAGGTGCACGCAGGCGGCCGGCGGGTCAGGCGCGAGCTGAACCCTAGACGAAACAATTAGTTACGTGAATTCGACCCGGCGGGGCCGAGCGGACCGCCCGCAGGGAGCGCTCTAACCCAACAACTTCAGGTGCTCTCCCCCGGGTCAAACAGCCGGCGGTGCTCGAGGATCGCGTACCGGTCGGTCATGCCGGCGATGTAATCGGCCACGACCCGGGCGCGGCCCTCAGGTCCGCGGGCGGCCTCGGACTGCATGGCCTGCTCGCGGTCCTCGGGTGGCATGAGGCTGATGTCCTTGAAGAAAGTCTCGAACAGCTCCTGCAGCGTCCGGCGCGCCTTGGCGGTCATACGCAGCACCTTGTAATGCCGGTAGACGTGCTCGCGCAGGTAAGCCTTGAGCTGCAGGTGCTCCTCCTGGCACCCCTCGCTCAGCATCACGAGCGGTTTCGGCTGCGCCCGCACCGCGTCGATCGAATCGGGCTGTACCTCCTCGAGGCGCGCCTGGGTGGTGCGGATCAGATCCACCACGATGTAGTTGATCATGCGCCGGATGATCTCGTGCACCAGGCGCCGCTCGCTGAGGCCCGGGTAGCGTGCGATCACCACCTGGTACTGGCGGCCGAACATGCTGGTTGTGCGCAGCCCCTCCAGGTCGAGGAGCCCGGCGCGGATGCCGTCGTCGACGTCGTGATTGTTGTAGGCGATCTCGTCGGCGAGGTTGGCGAGCTGGGCTTCGAGCCCCGGCTGACGGCGCTTGAGGAAGCGCTCGCCGAGCTCGCCGAGCTCGCGCGCGTGCCGCGCCGAGCAGTGCTTGAGAATGCCTTCGCGGCACTCGAAGGTCAGGTTCAGCCCCGGGAATTCCGCGTAGCGTTCCTCGAGCTCATCCACGACCCGCAGCGACTGCAGGTTGTGCTCGAAGCCGCCGTAGTCGCGCATGCACTCGTTGAGTGCGTCCTGCCCGGCATGGCCGAAGGGCGTGTGGCCGAGATCGTGGGCCAGCGCGATCGCCTCGGTGAGCGCCTCGTTCAGGCGCAGCGCGAGCGCCGCCGAACGCGCGATCTGTGCCACCTCTATCGAATGGGTGATGCGCGTGCGGTACAGGTCGCCTTCGTGATTGACGAACACCTGGGTCTTGTAGACCAGCCGTCGGAAGGCGTTCGAATGGATGATGCGGTCGCGGTCGCGCTGGAACTCGCCGCGCAATTCGGGCTTGGGCTCCGGATAGCGCCGACCGCGCGACTGCGCGTCGTGTGCCGCGTAGCGCGCGAGCGGTGCGGCAGCCGGAGCGGGAGCGTCGTTCACCTCAGGCCACACTCAGCCGCAGCACGCCTGCAGCGTGCCCTGCAGCGCACCGTCCGGGTAGTCCGCGCTCAGACAGGCTGCACCGATGCCGCGCAGCAGTACGAGCCGGATACGCCCGCCCTTGACCTTCTTGTCGATGCGCATGTGCTCGAGCGCGGTGCCGGGGGCAACGCCGGGGATGCGGGTCGGGAGTCCCGCGCGCTGTACGAGGCTGCGCACCCGCGCGGCGTCCGCGGCCCCGAGCAATCCGCAGGCGTGCGACATCTCCGCCGCCATCACGAGTCCGGCCGCCACCGCCTCGCCGTGCAGCCACTCGCGGTAACCGGTCGCCGACTCCAGCGCATGTCCGAACGTATGGCCGAGATTGAGCAGCGCGCGCTCGCCCTGCTCGCGCTCGTCGCGGCCGACGATCCCGGCCTTGATCTGGCAGGAGCGGCGCACCGCGTGCACCAGCGCCGCGGACTCGCCCGCGAGCAGCTGCGGCAGGTGCGCCTCGAGCCAGGTGAAGAACTCCGCATCGCAGATCAGCCCGTACTTGATCACCTCGGCGAGACCGGCGCGCAGCTCGCGCGCCGGCAGGGTCGCGAGCGTCGCCGTGTCGCAGAGCACCGCCTCGGGCTGGTGGAATGCCCCGATGAGGTTCTTGCCGCCCGGATGGTTGACCCCGGTCTTGCCGCCCACCGCCGCATCGACCTGCGCGAGCAGCGTCGTCGGCGCCTGCACGAACGACACGCCGCGCTGGTAGCAGGCGGCCGTGAAGCCCGCCAGGTCGCCGACCACGCCGCCGCCGAGCGCGACGATGCAGCAGTCACGGCCGAAACGGTTCGCCACCAGGACATCGAGCACGCGCGCGACGTTCGCGAGCGTCTTGTGCGCCTCGCCGTCGGGCAGGATGACCTCGAGGAGCCGGCGTCCGGGGCCGAGGCCAGCGGCCAAAGCCCGGAGATAGAGCGGCGCGACGCTGGTATTGCTCACGATGAGCACGTCCCGCGCGGGCACGTAGCGCTCGAGCACGCCGCTGCGGCCGATCAGCCCTGCATCGATCAGGATCGGATAGCTGCGGTTGCCGAGCTCGACGTTCAGGGTATCCACGTGGGCAGGCGCCGACACTTACGCGCTGGCGCGGCGGCCCGCGCCGGCCGCCTTCGCCGTGTCCGCGCCGGATCAGTATACGTTAGGTGCCGCGCAGCACGGCCAGCCTGCGCAGCACCTGCTCGGCGACCGTGCGCACCCGCTGGCCGTCGGTGGACACCACGACGTCGGCGATCTCCCCGTAGAGCCCCGAGCGTGCGTCCATGAGCTCGCCGAGCCGGCCGGGGATGTCTGCATGGTGCAGCAGCGGGCGCTGCTTGCCGTGCCGCACGCGGTCGGCCTGCTGCGGCACCGAGGTCTGCAGGTAGACGACGCAGCCCCGCTCGGCCAGGTGACGGCGATTCTCCGCCAGCAGCACCGCGCCGCCGCCGGTCGCGAGCACGATGTGCTCGAGCTGCGTGAGCGCGTCGATTGCCTCACGCTCGCGCTGGCGAAAGCCGGCCTCGCCCTCCTTCTCGAAGATGAACGGGATGTCCACGCCGGTGCGCCGCTCGACCTCGGCGTCGCTGTCGTAGAAAGGCAGCCCGAGCGAGCGCGCCAGCTGGCGGCCGACCGCGGTCTTGCCCGAGCCCATCGGGCCGATCAGGAACACACTGCGCTTATCGAGCATCCGTAGCGCAGAAGGATACCTAAAAGAGCGCGGCCGCCCGCAGGCGGCCGCATTCTCCCTGAGCGCAAGTGCCTTAAGGTCAGTTGGAGACGTTGACGCCCTGGTGAACGATCTTCGGGGTGATGAAGATCATCAGCTCGTCGCGGTCATCCTCGTGGTCGGTGTTCTTGAACAGGTGACCGATGACGGGGATGTCCCCGAGGTACGGCACCTTGGTGTCGTCCTCGCGCTGCGTGGTCTGCAGGATCCCGCCGAGCACCACGGTCTGGCCGTCGTTCACCAGCACCTGGGTGGCGATCTCGCGCGTGTCGATCGACGGCACGTTCACCCCGCCCGAGGCCACCACCACCGTGCCGACGCTGTCGTCACGCACGTCGAGGTCCATGATGATGCGGTTGTCGGGCGTGATCTGCGGCGTCACCTTGAGCGACAGCACCGCCTTCTTGAACTGGATGGTGGTCGCGCCGCTCGAGGCCGACTGCTGGTACGGGATTTCCACGCCCTGCTCGATCGTCGCCTCCTTCTGGTTGGCGGTGATGACGCGCGGCGAGGAGATGACGTTCGCCTGGGTCTCGGCCTGCGCGGCGGACAGCTCCAGGTCCACCAGGAAATTGTTGCCGAGAATGCCGAGCGCGATGCTGCCCGCCGGGCTCGTGACCGGCAGATTGACGTTGTAGCGGTTGGCAGCCGAGCTGCCGGTCGGTATCGACACCGGGTACACCGAGTTCGTCGACTGCAGATTGGTGAGCGCCGAGCCCATGATCTGGTCGGTGCCGGCCGCGCTGCCGGTGGTCGTGACGAT
Organism: uncultured Gammaproteobacteria bacterium; assembly: GCA_963844595.1. Taxonomy (GTDB): domain Bacteria; phylum Pseudomonadota; class Gammaproteobacteria; order Steroidobacterales; family Steroidobacteraceae; genus 13-2-20CM-66-19. The sequence continues at coordinate 316,284 of CAWJOW010000004.1, read as the reverse complement.
GCCCGTGGAGCCGTTCTTGTTCACGCCGGTATAGCCGAGGATCGAGCCGATCTGCCGGTCGAAGTCGTTGTTGACGATGACGATGCGCGCCTCGATCAGCACCTGGCGCACCGGGATGTCGAGGGTCGCCACCAGGCGGCGCACGTCGGCGAGCCGGTCGGCGGTGTCCTGCAGCAGCAGCGTGTTGGTGCGTTCATCGACCGTCACGCTGCCGCGGCTCGACAGCAGCGAGTTGTTCTGCGACTTGATGAGGCCTGCCATGTCGGCCGCCTTGGCGTAGTTCACCTGCAGGTACTCCGAGCGCAGCGGCGCGAGCTCCTGCACGTCCTTCCTGGCGGCGAGGTCGGCCTTCTCGCGCGCGGCGAGCTCCGCCTGCGGTGCCACGATGATGACGTTGTCCTGCTTGCGCTTGTCGAGACCCTTGGTGCGCAGCACGATGTCGAGCGCCTGGTCCCACGGCACGTTCTGCAGGCGCAGCGTGACGTTGCCGGTCACCGAGTCGCTGACCACGATGTTCTGGCCGCTGGCATCGGCGAGCAGCTGCAGCACTGCGCGCGTATCGATGTCCTGGAAGTTGAGCGTCAGCCGCTCACCGGTGTACACCGGCTTGTCCTCCTGCGCGACGCTCGCCTTGCGGCGCGGCGCCACCTCCACCACATACTGGTCGTCGGACTGGTAGGCGAGCTGCTCGAAGTCGCCGTTGGCGTTGATCGCGATGCGCGAGCCCGCGCCCACCCGGGTAACGTCGAAGCCCGAGACCGGCGTGCCGTAGTCGGTCGCGTCGTAGCGCCGCGCCAGGTTCGCCGGCACGGCAGCGTCGCTGAAGTCGACGACGATCTGGTTGCCGAGCTGGTGCAGGCTGATGTGGGTGTGCGGGTCGGACAGCTTGACGATGACGCGGCCGGAGCCGTCGGTGCCGCGCCTGAAGTCGATGGCGCGCAGCTCACGCGGCGCGCTCGTGCCGCCGGCCGACATTGCCGTGGCCGGCGCGGCGGCGGTCGCGGCGGCAGTCGCCGCCCCCGCCGAGCCGCCGCCCAGCATGACGATCACGTTGTTGCCGCTGACGTGCGCGTCGTACGGCACCAGCTTGTCGAGGTTCAGCACCACGCGCGTGCGGTCCTTGGTCTCCGCGGCGAGGATGGTGTCGAGCCCCGAGGCGTGCACGTCGATGCGGCGCGAGGGCAGCGCGAGCCTGGTGTTCGGCAGATCGAAGGAAATGCGCGCCGGGTTGTCGATGGTGAACGACAGCGGCTGCGGTGCCGGGCCCGACAGGCGCATCGTCAGCTGCAGCTGCTGTCCTGCCAGCGGCTGCACGTCGATGGCTTGCAGGCTCGGCTGATCCTGGGCCAGCGCGGGCGCGCCCGGGAGCAATCCGAGGACCCCTGCGATCACGAGCCACGTGGCCGTGCCGAGGAGTCGTTTAAACAGGCTGGACGCATGCATTGGAAATAACCCCCCTGCTGGACCTTACTCGTTCAAGGCAAGCGCCGCGGGCCGTTCCATGTACCCGCCAAGGCTGTCCGGAACGATCTCGATGAGACTGATCTTCGCCGGCGTGATGTCCGTGATCCGCCCTTCGGCCTGGCCCATGTGCTCGCCCGCGGTCACGCGATGCACCAGGCCGTCTTTGGTCTGCACGAGGCCGTACATCTGGCCGCCGAGCCTCAACGTGCCGACCATCTTCAAGGTGTCGAGCGAGAACTGTTCGAGGAATTCGCGGTTGCGCTTGGAGTCCGGTCGCACGCTGCCGGGGCCACCGCCCGGGGAGCTCGGCATGAACGGGGAGCGCAGGTCGGCGTCGGCATACACGAAGGTCTCGTAGGGCTTGATCTCCGGCAGCGGCTCGACGCGGCCGCCCGGCTCCTTCTTCGTGTCCTCGATGAAGCGCTGCAGATCGTCGTCGGCGCTCGAGCAGGCGATGAGCAGCGCGTACCCGAGGCACGCGGCGCTTACGCCGAGGAGACGCATACGGGATCGGAACGTGCGCTTATGCATAGATGTGCCTCAACCCCCCGGCTTCACCGGACGGTGAACGATATTCTTGCTCTTGTTCTTGTCCGCATCGGCCGCCGCCGCCGCGATCTCGTCCTCGTCCAGATAGCGGTAGGTCTTGGCGGTCAGCTCCATGGACAGCTCGTCGTAGGCGTCCTTGCCCTCGGGTTTGATGCTGATGTCGTCGAGCGTGACGATGCGAGGGAGCGCGGCGATGCCGCTCACGAACTCACCGAACTGGTGATAGCTGCCGGTGAGACGGATCTTGATGGGCTTCTCCGCGTAGAACTCCTTGCGTGCCTCGGCCTCCGGCTGGAACAGCTTCTCCTGCAGTCCCGCGGCAAGTCCGGTCTGTGAGATATCCACCAGCAGGCTCGGCACCTCGGTCTTGCCCGGCAGCTGGCGCAGCAGTGCGCCGAAGGAGCGCTCGATGTCCTTGAGCTGCTGCTTGTAGAGCTCGAGGTTGACCGCCTTGGAGTGCTTGTCCTTGAACTCCTGGCGCAGCTTGTCCTCGTCGGCCTGGCGCTGCTGCAGCTCGGGCCGCTCGCCGCTCCACACGAAGAAGTACACCAGCGCGACGGCGAGCGCGACGAAGGCCGCGACCACCGCCCCGGCGCGGAACGGCAGCGGCCAGCGTCCCGGGTCGCGTGGGTCGAGGGATTGGATCTCTTCCCACAGGTTCATTGCCGTGCTCCCGGGTCGTCGTCGAGGCTCGCCTTGCGAATCTTGCTACGGGCGGCGCCCGCACCCCTGCCGTTGTCGTCGGAATCTGCGGACGGCGCCTCATCCGCGGTCAGCGTGAAGCTCGAGCCCGGTCCTTTGCCGGTCTGCACCACCTCGAGCTCGGGATTGCGCAGCCACTGCGAGGCGTCGATGTTGCGCATGAAGGTGGAGACGCGCGTGCTCGACTGCGCTATGCCCTCGAACTTCAGCCGCTTGACCGAGCCGCTGCCGACCTGCTGCACGCCGGTCAGGTACACCCCGTCGGGGAGCGTCTTCACGATCTGGTCAAACACGTGGACGATCTCGGGGCGCGAGCGCTGCAGCTTCTCGATGATCTCCATGCGCGCGATGAACTTCTGCTTCTCGCTCTCGAGGTCGTTGATCTCCTCGATCTGCTTGTCGAGCTGCTTGATCTGCGCGCGCAGCATCGTGTTGCGACGCTCCTGCCCGGAGATCATCGAGTCGTACATCAGGTAGACGGCGAAGGTCGTGACAATCGCGGCGATCGCCGCTACGCCGAGCGCCACCAGGAACGCCAGCTTGCGCTCCTTGCGCTGACCCTCACGCCAGGGAAGCAGGTTTATGCGTGGCATATCAGTCGAAACTCCGCAGTGCCAGACCGCAGGCCGTCAGGAGTGCCGTGGCGTCGCGCTGCACCGCCTGGGCCTTGGCGCGCGATGACAGCTTCATCTGTCCGAGCGGATCGCCTTTCTCGGCGGAAATGCCGACGCGGCTGGCGATCACCTCCGCCACGCCGGGAATATTCGCGCAGCCGCCGCATACCAGGATCTTCTCCGGCTGCTCGCGTCCGGAGCCGGAGGCCAGGTAGAACTGCAGCGAGCGGCTGACCTGCTGGGTCATATCGTCGATGAACGGGTCGAGCACTTCGGACTGGTAGTTGCCGGGCAGGCCGCCTTCCTTCTTGGCGCGTCCCGCCTCCTCCATGGCGAGCCCGTAGGTGCGCATGATCTCCTCGGTGAGCTGCTGGCCGCCGAAGGCGAAATCGCGCGTGTACACCACCTTCAGGTTGCGCAGCACGCTGAAGGTGGTGCTGCTCGCGCCGAAGTCGACCACCGCGATGGTGCGGTCGATGCCGCCGTCGGGCATCTGGTGGGTCATCAGCTTGCAGGCGTTCTCGAGCGCGAACGCTTCGACGTCGACGATCTTGGCGGCGAGCCCCGCGGCTTTGACCGCGGCCTGTCGCTGCTCGACGTTCTCGGTGCGCGTCGCGACCAGCAGCACGTCGTGGCTGTCGGGATCCTTGTCGTTCGGGCCCAGCACCTCGAAGTCGTAGCTGACTTCGTCCATCGGGAAGGGGATGTACTGATCGGCCTGCATCTCGACCTGGGCTTCGAGATCGCTCGAGCGCAGCGAGCGCGGCATCTGGATCACCTTGGTGATCGCGGCGTCGCCGGAGATCGCGATCGCCACCTCGCCGCTCTTGGCTCCCGCGCGCTTGACCGCGCGGCGGATCGCCTCGCCGACCGCCTCGGCGTCCACGATCGCCTTTTCGTTGATCGCATTCTGCGGCGTGGGCTCGGCCGCATAGGCTTCCACGCGATATTGCCCCCCCGCCATGGCCAGCTCGATGAGCTTGACCGAAGAGGTCGTTATGTCAAGTCCCAGGAGGGGGCGGTATTTGCGCTGCAGAAGGAACATTTTTATTTCCTTTTCAGGGGATTACGCCTGAAAATGACCGCCCTGTTTCAGTTTCGGACGCACTATATATCAGCGCTAAGTTAAATTTAAGGTGAGCAGCCTCACACAACCGCTGTGCCGGCGCCCGCCGGGCGCGCGAAGTGGCGAAAGCATCACGCCCGGGGGTTCCGGGTGCTCGAGTCAACCAATGCAGTTGTGCCTTGTCCAACGTCTCTTCGCGGGGACGTCGAGAAGCATCGCGGGCGGGATGATGCAGGCGTTGCGGCGAGTTTCAGTCGGAGCGTGCGTTCCGCGTGCCATGGTCAAGGCGCGGCGGAGTACGTTAACGTTTCGACCGGCAACCCCGCTGTCATAGGTACTTGCGTCCCGTAGACCGGAGGCTTTGCGTCCCCACCTTTCGGTGAGTTTGCTCAAGAATCGGCCGGTACTATGCATAGCCCTTGAGGCGAGCGCAAGCAACGGAGTTGGTTTTTTGTGAAATGGAATTACTTTCGAGCTCTGCTCGTCCTCACCGGCGGTGTGACACTCGTCACACTTCTGGGCGCCTACGCGTTTGCCTGCAGTTACGTGTACCTCGTCACCTCGCTTCCCTCGACGGATGCGATGCGCAACGTCGAACTGCAGGTGCCGCTGCGCGTCTACACGCGCTCGGGCGCGCTGATCGCGCAGATCGGCGAGCAGCGCCGCATCCCGGTCAGCTACGAGCAGATCCCCGACCTCGTCAAGCACGCGTTTCTCGCCGCCGAGGACGAGCGCTTCTTCGAGCATCACGGCATCGACTACTTCGGCGTGATGCGCGCGGCGCTGGTCGATGTGATCTCCGGCGAGAAGACCCAGGGCGCGAGCACCATCACCATGCAGGCCGCGCGCAACATGTTCCTCACTCTCGATAAGACCGCGCGCCGCAAGCTCCAGGAGACCTTCGTCACTTACCGCATGGAGCATGAGTTCACCAAGGAGGAGATCTTCGGGCTGTACCTCAACGTCATCTTCTTCGGCCAGCGTGCCTACGGCGTCGCGGCCGCGGCCGAAGCCTTCTTCGGCAAGCCGCTCGACAAGCTCGACGTCGCCGAGGCGGCCACCATCGCGGGCGTCCCCAAGGCTCCCTCGCGCTACAACCCGATCGTGAACCCGCAGCTCGCCACCCAGCGCCGCGCCTACGTGCTGCGGCGCATGCGCGAGCTCGGCTACCTCGATGCGGCGACCGCGGATGCCGCCAACCGCGAGCCGATGCACGCGCGCGCGCACGCGCCGCTCTACGACGTCGAGGCGCCGTATGTCGCGGAGATGGCGCGGCTCGAGCTGCGGCAGCGCTTCGGCGCATCGGCCGAGACCGCCGGTTACAAGGTCTACACCACCCTCGACGGCCGGCTGCAAACGGCCGCCAATCGCGCGGTGCGCATCGGGCTGATCGAGTACGACCGTCGCCACGGCTGGCGCGGTCCTGCCGGCCATGTCGACCTGCCCGCGAACGGCACGCCCGACTACGACGACCTGGTGGACGAATACGCAACGATCGGCAACCTCACGCCCGCGGTCGTCACCACGGTCGCCGAGCGCAGTGTCGAGGCCTACGCCAAGGGGCTCGGGCGCGCCGACATCGACTGGGACGGGCTGTCGTGGGCGCGCAAGGCCGGCCCGAACGAGACCGTGGGACCGGCGCCGAAGACTGCCGCGCAGGTGGTAGCGCGCGGTGACGTCGTCTACGTGGTGGCCGATGCGGCCGGTCACGCGCAGCTCGCGCAGGTGCCCGAGGCGCAGAGCGCGCTGGTCGCGCTCGACCCGAACGACGGCAGCATCGTCGCGCTGGTCGGCGGCTTCGACTACTTCACCAACAAGTACAACCGCGTCACCCAGGCGCGGCGCCTGCCGGGCTCGGGCTTCAAGCCCTTCCTGTACTCGGCGGCGCTCGAGGCCGGCTTCACGCCCGCGAGTGAGTTCCTCAACGCCCCGATCGTGCTCGAGGCCACCGGCGCCGAGGAAGCCTGGCGACCGGAGAACGACGCGCGCGCCTTCGGCGGCCCGACCCGGCTGCGCGAGGCGCTGGTGCACTCGCTCAACCTGGTGTCGATCCGGGTGCTCAAGGCCGTCGGCATCCAGAACGCCATCGACTACACGAGCCGCTTCGGCTTCGATCCCCATGCCATGCCGCATGACCTGACGCTGGCGCTCGGCACGCTGGAGGCGACCCCGCTCGAGGTGGCCACCGGCTACGCGGTGTTCGCCAATGGCGGCTACCGCGTGCAGCCGTACTTCATCGACCGGATCGAGGACGCCGCCGGCGTGGTGGTGTGGCGGGCGACGCCGCGCATGGTGTGCACGCAGTGCGATCAGGGAAGCGTCCAGCCTCCCGCGTCGCAGGCGGCCGCCTCCCTCAAGGTGGCCGACACCGCGCCCGGCGATACCACCGGCCAGCCGCCGCCGCTGCCGCCGCAGCAGGTGGCGCCGCGCGTCATCAGCGCGCAGAACGCCTACATCATGGACGACATGATGGCGGACGTGATCAAGAGCGGCACCGGGCGGCGCGCGCTGGCTCTCAACCGCGACGACATCGCCGGCAAGACCGGCACCACCAACGAAGCAAAAGACACCTGGTTCAACGGCTTCACGCGCAACCTGGTGGCGACGGTCTGGGTCGGCTACGACCAGGAGCGACCGCTCGGCGAGAGCGAGGAGGGTGCGCGCACCGCGCTGCCGATCTGGATCGACTTCATGCGTGAGGCGCTCAAGGGCGTGCCGGAGCAGCGCCGAGCGCTGCCCGACGGCCTGATCACGCTCAGGATCTCGCCCGAGACCGGCGCGCTGGTGAGCGCGGAGAACCCGGAGGGTGTGCCGGAGATCTTCATGGCGAATCACCTGCCGCAGGCCGGCGAGCCGGGCACGGTGCCGGCCGGCAACGGGACGCAATCGAGCAGCGAGCCGATCTTCTGACGATGCGCGAGAGGCGACACGTAACGCGCGGCGATAACCTGCGGCGGGCGCTCGCGCAGGAGGCCGCCCGTCTGATGGCCGAGCACGGCATCCAGGACTTCGGAGTCGCCAAGCGCAAGGCGGCCGAGCGCCTCGGTATCACCGACGGCGCGGCGGTGCTGCCGAAGAACAGCGAGATCGAGGCGGCGCTCGGCGAGTACCAGCGCCTGTTCGGCGGGGTTTCGCACCTTAAGTCGCTGCGGGCCCAGCGCAGTGCGGCGCTCGCCGCGATGCACGCCCTGCGCGAATTCGAGCCGCGGCTCGTCGGCGCGGTGCTGGCGGGCACGGCGACGCTGCATTCGGACGTGCAGCTGCACCTGTTTGCCGAGCGCGCCGAGTCTGTAGCGCTCAGGCTCCTCGACCGGGGCATCGCGCACGAGGTGACCGAGCGGCGGGTCAGGCTCGACCCCGAGCGCATTCGCGCCTTCCCCGGCGTGCGCTTCCAGGTGGGCGATCAGGCGATCGAGGCGACGGTATTCCCGCCGGACGGCATCCGCCAGGCGCCGGCGAGCCCGGTGGACGGCCGGCCGATGCGCCGCGCGAGCACGCTCGAAGTGCAGGCGCTGCTGGCGGAAGCCTAGCGGCGCTTCTCGATCGCGGCGTACTCGCGCCGCGTGGGCCCGGTGTACAGCTGGCGCGGGCGGCCGATGCGCATGGCCGGATCGGAAATCATCTCCTGCCAGTGCGCCACCCAGCCGACGGTGCGCGCGATGGCGAACATCACCGTGAACATCGAGCGCGGGATGCCGACAGCGCTGTAGATGACACCGGAATAGAAATCGACGTTCGGATAGAGCTTGCGCTCGATGAAGTACTCGTCCCTGAGCGCAATCTCCTCCAGCCGCAGCGCCAGCTCGAACAGCGGATTGTCGGTGCGCCCGAGCGCGCTCAGCACGCGGTGGCACATCGCGCGGATGATCTTGGCGCGCGGGTCGAAGTTCTTGTAGACCCGGTGTCCGAAGCCCATCAGCCGGAAGTGGCTCGACTTGTCCTTGGCCATCGCCAGGTACTTCGGGATGTGGTCCACCGAGCCGATCTGCTCGAGCATCGCCAGCACCGCCTCGTTGGCGCCGCCGTGCGCCGGGCCCCAGAGCGCCGAGACACCCGCGGAGATCGCCGCGTAGGGATTGGCGCCGGTGCTGCCGGCGAGGCGCACGGTGGAGGTGCTGGCATTCTGCTCGTGGTCGGCGTGCAGGATGAACAGCAGGTCGAGCGCCTCCGCGGCCACGGGGTCGAGCTGGTAGGGCTCGCAGGGAACGGCGAACAGCATGTGCAGCACGTTCGCGGCGTAGTCGAGATCGTTGCGCGGATAGATGAATGGCTGGCCGAGAGAGTACTTGTGGGCCGCCGCGGCCATCGTCGGCAGCTTCGCGATGATGCGGTGGGAGAAGATCTCGCGATGCCGCGGGTTATGGATGTCCATGCTGTCGTGATAGAAGGCGGACATGGACGCGACCACCGCCGACACCATCGCCATCGGATGGGCGTTGTGGTGGAAGCCGTTGAAGAAGCGCAACAGCGACTCGTTGATCATCGTGTGATAACGAATGTTGCAGGTGAACTCCTCCAGCTGCTTCGCAGTCGGCAGGTCCCCGAGCAGCAGCAGGTACGCGACCTCCATGAACGAGCTGTGCTCGGCGAGCTGCTCGATCGGGTAGCCGCGATAGAGCAGCACGCCCGCATCCCCGTCGATGTAGGTGATGCGGCTCTCCGTGGCTGCGGTCGCGCCGAAGCCCGGGTCGTAAGTAAAGACGTCGAGGTCCTTGTGGAGCCCGGCGATGTCGAGTGCGGCAGGTCCGATGGTCCCGGAGCGCACCGGGAGCGACGCCGTGCGCCCGCTCCCCGGGTCGGTGAGTTGGAAGCTCTTCTCGGTCATGAGGGCTCGGGCGTCCGTGAGTTCCGCGCCCGATACCCTTCGGGCGGGGCGCACATTGCGCCATGCGTCCGAGGTTTACATGGTCCGCGTACGACAATCAAGGCCGCGGCGGACCCCTCGTCCGAAGGAAAGCGGACGTCTCGCCCCGAGGGGATAGTTGGATGGCGCGCGACGGCGCCGCGCGCTATTTCGGGGCGCTGCCCGCGTTCGCGTACTTGCGGCGGAACTTGTCGACGCGGCCGGCCGTGTCGACGATCTTCTGCTTGCCGGTGTAGAAGGGGTGGCAGTTCGAGCACACCTCGACCTGCAGGTCATGGCCGAGCGTCGAGCTCGTCCTGAACGTGTTGCCGCACGTGCAGGTGACGGTGATCTCTCTGTAGTCGGGATGAATGGCGGCTTTCATGGCGGACCTGGCTTGAGGGTGGAGCTGACCACTGCCCTAGATGGGGCTCGGGGCGGGCCGATTCAACGCGACCGGCCGAGCGTGATTAAAGGGCGCGGGAGTTTAGCGGCAGCCCGTCGCGGCCTCAAGCATGCCGGGCGGTCCGGGAAGGCCGGCCTGATTCCTTATCCACAGAAGCTGTGGACAAGTCTGTGGACGATGCGATTCGGGAGTCCGGATTTTCCCGTGGAGATTGCATATTTGTTACCTTGATCAAAAAACGACCAAGGCATTTGCACCTGTTCTTTCAAGGTGTTACGGGCATCATGTCCAGCGGGTTGGCCGGTTTGACGCCTAATCTGCTCATTCTCCGATGGAGCCTTTCAGGGCTGTGAATAAAGGCTCGCCGCGTGTCCGGCACCGAGGCAGTCAGGCAATTGACAATGCAAAAGTGTCGGACATTTCTGGCTTTTCCGGTAGGAATTCGAGTAGCAGATCGTTAAGAAATCGTAACCCGAGCGGGCTCGCGCGATAGCCTCCGGGCGTGCGGACCAGGAGCGCACGCTCGATCAGAGGGCCGATCTGTGACGCGAGCTCGACCGCGGCAAGCCCCGTACGCTCCTCGTATCCCGTCAGCTCGAACCCGGCGGTGAGCCGCAGCGCATTCAGCATGAACTCGAACGGCAGCTCGCGGCGCGGCACCGCGCGGCGCGTCGCGGGATCCTCTGCCGCAGCCAGATAACGCCGCGGCTCGCGCGGCTGCACCGTGCGCACGATCTCCCCGCGTGCCGCGAAGGTGAGCTTGCCGTGCGCCCCGGCACCGATGCCGAGGTAATCGCCGAAAGTCCAGTAATTGAGATTGTGGCGGCACTGCGCTCCCGCTCGTGCGTAAGCGGACACCTCGTAGTGCGCGAAGCCCGCACCCGCGAGGCGCGCGCTGCAGGCGGCGTGCATCGCCGCGGCCAAGTCGTCATCGGGCAGCGGCGGCGGTTGGGCGGCAAACAGCGTTCCGGGCTCGAGCGTCAGCTGGTAGTGGGAAAGGTGCGCGGGAGCGAGCGCCAGCGCCTCCTCGACATCGCGCAGCGCCCCGGCCGCATCCTGCCCCGGCAGTGCGTACATGAGATCGAGATTGAAGTTGGTCAGCCCGGCCGCGTGCAGCTCGGCGGCCGCCACACGCGTCTCCCCGGGAGAGTGGATGCGCCCGAGCGCCGCGAGCCGCTGCGCATCGAAACTCTGTGCGCCGAGCGACACGCGCGTCACGCCCGCGGCGCGGTACTCCGCGAAGCGCCCGCGCTCGATCGTCCCGGGATTCGCCTCCAGCGTCACTTCGCAATCGGCCGCGAGAGGCAGGCGGCGACGCGCGGCTTCGAGCACTCTTGCTACGGCCTCGGGCGAGAACAGGCTCGGGGTGCCGCCACCGAGAAACACGCTGGCGAGCTCGCGACCGGCAACCAGAGCCGCCTGGGCGTCGAGGTCGCGTGCCAGGCGCTCGACGTAGGCGCTCTCGGGCAGCTCGCCGTGGAGCGTGTAGGAATTGAAGTCGCAGTACGGGCACTTACGCACGCACCACGGAAAGTGGACGTAGAGAGCGAGCGGCGGGGCGGTCAGCGCGGCCACGATCACTCCGCGTTCTGCACCTGCTCGCGCATCTGCTCGATGAGCACCTTCATGTCGACCGCGCTGCGCGTGGTCTCGAGGTCCTGCGACTTCGACGACAGCGTGTTGGCTTCGCGGTTGAGCTCCTGCATAAGGAAATCGAGCCGGCGCCCGGCGGGCTCGTGGCCCACGATCACGCGGCGCACTTCGGTGATATGGCCGGTGAGCCGCTCGAGCTCCTCGGCGACGTCGAGGCGCTGCAGCAGCAGCACCAACTCCTGCTCGAGGCGGTCGTGGTCGACGGCAGTGCCGAGCTCGGCGAGGCGCTCCTCGAGCCGCGCCCGCACGCGCGCCTGCACTTCCGGCAGCCGCGCGCGGACGTCGGCGATCAGCCCCTCGAGCGCGCCACAGCGGTGCTCGAGTATCTCGCCGAGACGCGCGCCTTCGCGGGCGCGCGCCGCTGCCAGCTCCGCGAGCGCCTCGTCGAACACCGTGCCGGCCGCCGTCACCAGCTCCTCGCCGTCGCCGGCCGCCTCGCGCAGCACCCCGGGCCAGCGCAGCACGTCGAGCGCGCTCACCGTCGAGGGTTCGCGCAGCGAGCGCGACACCAGCAGCGCGGCGGCCACCAGCCGCTCGAGCGCCGCCGCATCCACCTCGAGCGGGCTCGCGCCCTGCTGCGGCCTGCGCAGGCTCACGGTGCAATCGACCTTACCGCGGCGCACCTGGCGCACGAGCCGCGCGCGCAGCTCGCCCTCGGCGGCGCGCAGTTCGTCCGGAAGCCGGAAGGCCGCCTCGAGGAAACGGTGATTGACGCTGCGCAGCTCGCACACCAGCGAGCCCCATGCGCCGCTCAGCTCGCGGCGCGCGAAGCCGGTCATGCTCGCGATCATGGTGCAGCCGCCTCCGACGGATTCCCGGTTACGCGGTGGGCGCCGCGCAGTGATATAAAGCGGCCAGAAGTCTAACAGATGCACGGAAACACTCTTGCGGGCCGAGTACGCCGACATCACGCTCCTCGGGGCACGCGAGGAGAACCAGGACCGGGTCACGGCCGCGGTGGCCGAGCATGCGGCGCTGCTGGTCGCGGTCGACGGCATGGGCGGCCACGCGGACGGCGCGCGCGCCGCCAAGGTGACTCTGCAGGTGATCGTGGAGGCGTTCTGGCACTCGCCGCAGCCGCTCATCGATCCACAGGGCTTTCTGCACCTGACGCTCGGCCGGGCTCACGAGGAAGTCGTTAAGCTCGGCGCGCAGCTGCCGCTCGAGCAGCGGCCGCGCGCCACCTGCGCGGTGTGCCTGATCCAGCAGCACGCCAGCTGGTGGGCTCACATCGGCGACAGCCGGCTGTACCACGTGCGGCGCGGCGAGCTGCTGGCGCGCAGCCGCGACCACAGTCACGTGGAGTTGCTGTTGCGCGAGGGCCTGATCAATGCCGAGCAGGCGCAGACCCACCCGATGCGCAACTTCGTCGAATGCTGTCTCGGCGGCGACCCGATCCTGCCGGACATGGCGCTCAGCCGCCGCCGGCCGCTCGAGCCCGACGACGTGCTGTTGGTGTGTACCGACGGCTTCTGGGGACCGCTGAAGGACGCGGAGCTGGTCGGCGGCATCGGGCCGCCGGGGGCGCTGCGCGAGAAGCTGCTCGAGCTCGGTGGGCGCGCCGTCAAGCGCGCCGGACCCGCGAGCGACAACACCTCCGTGGCGGCGCTGCGCTGGCTGGGAGAGTGACTTCCATGGCGCGCGCTTCCGGACGTGCGGACGATCAGCTGCGGCGCGTCGCCTTCACCCGCCGCCACGCCAAGCACGCCGAAGGCTCGGTGCTGGTGGAGTTCGGCGACACCCAGGTGCTTTGTACCGCGAGCGTCGAGCCGACGGTGCCGCAGTTCCTGCGCGGCAAGAACCAGGGCTGGATCACGGCCGAGTACGGCATGCTGCCGCGCTCGACCCACACGCGCTCGGCGCGCGAGGCGACGCGCGGCCGACAGAGCGGCCGCACGCTCGAGATCCAGCGCCTCATCGGCCGCTCGCTGCGCGCCGTCGCCGACCTGCGCGCGCTCGGCGAGCGCACCATCACCCTCGACTGCGACGTGCTGCAGGCCGACGGCGGCACCCGTACCGCGGCGATCACCGGCGGCTACCTGGCGCTCGCCGAGGCCTGCGAGCGGCTGGTCGAGCGGCGCGAGATCGGCGCGAGCTTCCTGCACGGCCAGGTGGCCGCGGTCTCGGTCGGCATCGTGCGCGGGGTGCCGGTGCTCGACCTCGACTACCCCGAGGATTCGCAGGCCGAGACCGACATGAACGTCGTGATGAACAACGGCGGGGCGTTCGTCGAGATCCAGGGCACGGCCGAGGGCCACGCGTTCCGCCGCCATGAGCTCGATGCGCTGCTGAATCTCGCTGCCCACGGCATCGGCGAGCTGCTGGCGCTGCAGGCGCAGGCGCTCAAGGAGCCGTGAGCCGGGTCGTTCTGGCCAGCGGCAACGCCGGCAAGCTGCGCGAGCTCGCAGCCCTGCTCGCGCCGGCGGGTCTCGAGCTCGTGCCCCAGGATGCGCTCGGCGTCGCCGCGGCGCCCGAGACCGGCGCGACCTTCCTGGACAACGCGCTCATCAAGGCGCGGCACGCTGCGGCAGTCACGGCTCTCGCAGCGCTCGCCGACGACTCGGGCCTCGAGGTGGACGCCCTCGGCGGGCGCCCCGGGGTACGCTCGGCGCGCTACGCGAACGAGGGCGCGAGCGATGCCGAGAATCTCGCGCGCCTCCTCCAGGAACTCGCTGGGGTGCCCCTGTCGCGGCGCGGTGCGCGCTACCAGTGCGTCATCGTCTGGGTCCGGGGCGCGGAGGATGCCGCGCCGCTCGTGGCCTCGGGAACCTGGGAGGGACACATCGCCCGCGCGCCGCGCGGCGCCGGCGGATTCGGCTACGACCCGGTGTTCGTGCCGGCGGGCGGCGAGCGCACCGCAGCGGAGCTGCCGGCGGCGGACAAGAACGCGGCGAGCCACCGCGGCCAGGCGCTTAAGGCACTGCTGGCGCAGCTGCGCGCCGCAGGCCTCACCGTCCCGGCGTATATTCGCGCCTCATGAAACGGGGCCGGCTGTTCGTGATCGCCGCACCTTCCGGCGCCGGCAAGACCTCGCTGGTGAAGGCGTTGCTCGCACGGCTGCCGCAGCTGCGGCTCTCGGTCTCGCACACCACGCGCACCCGCCGGCCGACGGAAGCCGAAGGCCGCGAATATCACTTCGTGACCGCCGCGGAGTTCGAGAAACTCGTGGCGCGCGGCGAGTTTCTCGAGCACGCGCGGGTGTTCGACAACCTCTACGGCACCTCGCGCGCCTATGTCGAGGGGCAGCTCGCGCAGGGACACGACGTGGTGCTGGAGATCGACTGGCAGGGCGCGCAGCAGGTGCGGCGGGCCATGCCGCAATGCATCAGCATCTTCATCCTGCCGCCGTCACGGGCCGCGCTGGCCGAGCGCCTCGCGCGCCGCGCCACCGACACCCCCGAGGTCATCGGCCGCCGGCTGCGCGACGCCGCGGCCGACATGTCCCACTACCGTGAGTTCGGCTACGTGGTGGTGAACGACGACTTCGAGCGCGCGCTCGCCGAGCTCAGCGACATCGTCGCCGGCCGCGGTGCGGCGTACCGCAGCGACCGGGTGCAGCTCGCGGGGCTCCTCGACGAGCTGCTGGCGGAGCCGCAGTAGCCCACAGAGCGAGGCCCGGATTCCGATGCTGCACGAAGACACGCTGATCGCGACGCTCGCCCTCAGCCTTGCCTTCGCCTTCTTCTTCGGGCTCCTCGCGGTGCGGCTGCGCCTCTCGCCGCTGGTCGGCTATCTGCTGGCCGGCATCGCCCTGAGTCCCTACACGCCGGGACTGGTCGCCGATCCGCAGCTCGCGCCGCAGCTCGCCGAGATCGGGGTGATGCTGCTGATGTTCGGAGTCGGCACTCACTTCTCTCTGCGCGATCTGCTCGCCGTGCGCAGCATCGCCGTCCCGGGTGCGCTCGCCCAGATCGCGGTGGCCACCGCCCTCGGCATGGGCGTCGCGCATCTGTGGGGCTGGCCGCCGGGCGCCGCGCTCATCTTCGCGCTGGCGCTCTCGGTGGCGAGCACGGTGGTGCTGCTGCGGGCGCTCGAGCAACAGGGAACGCTGGCGAGCGAGGATGGTCGCATCGCCGTCGGCTGGCTGGTCGTCGAGGACCTGATCACGGTGCTGGTGCTGGTGCTGCTGCCGGCGCTCGCCGCGGTGCTCGGCGGGTCGGCACCCGGGGGGGACACCTCTGCAGGTGCCGCCGGGCTCGCACGCACGCTCGGCATCACGCTCGGCAAGGTGACGCTGTTCGTCGCGCTCATGCTGCTGGTCGGCACGCGCGTTTTTCCCTGGATCCTCGCGCACGTCGTGCGTACGCGCTCGCGCGAGCTCTTCACGCTCGCCGCAGTGGCGCTCGCGCTCGGCGTCGCCTACGGGTCGGCAAAGCTGTTCGGCGTCTCGGTGGCGCTCGGCGCCTTCTTCGCCGGCATGGTGATCAGCGGCACGGACGAGAGTCACACCGCCGCCACCTACCTGCAGCCGCTGCGCGACATGTTCGCGGCGCTGTTCTTCGTCGCCGTCGGCATGCTGTTCGACCCCGCGGTGCTCGTCCGCCATCCGGTCGAGGTCCTCGAGGTGCTCGCCATCGTCATCGTCGGCAAATTCCTCGCCGCGCTCCTCATCGTGCGCCTGCTGCGCCGGCCGCTCTCGACCGCCCTCACGGTGGCCGCCGCGCTCGCGCAGATCGGCGAGTTCTCCTTCATCCTCGCCGTGATGGGCGTGAGCCTGGGGCTCCTGCCCCCCGAGGGCGAGAGTTACATCGTGGCCGGGGCGCTCTTCTCGATCGTGCTCAACCCGGTGCTGTTCGCCCTGGCCGGGCGTCTCGCACCGGGACAGGCCGCCGCGACGGCCTGAGACGGCGCAATCGGCGGCTTAAGGGCCGGCCCCGGGTGCGTCCCCGGCCGCGCTGGCCGGAAACAGCCCGTTTCGCTTATAGTTAAGGGCTCATGCGCGCTGCTTGTGGTGCGCTCTCAACCATCATCCGGATCATGGCCAGAATCACCGTAGAAGACTGTCTGCAGAACGTCGACAACCTGTTCCAGCTGGTGCTGCTCGCGGCCCAGCGCGCGCGGCGGCTCGCCAACGGGGCCGAAGCGACCGTTCCGCTGGAGAACGACAAGGCGACGGTCCTCGCGCTGCGCGAGATCGCCGCCGGCAACGTGACCGCGGAAATGCTGCGCGAGCCCGAGCCTGCGCCCGAGCCCGTTGTGCCCGACGCGGAGAACCAGTCGAGCTTCCGCGCGCCGCAGTTCGGCCTCGGAGACTGACAGCGGCGGGCAGCCCATGGACTATGCGTCTTCGCTCCTGGGACTGCTTCCCGGCGGCAGACGCACTCCGGGCCTGAAGGAGCTGCTCTCCTCCACCGGCAGCTATCTCGCTCCCGAGCAGGTCGAGCGCATCCGCGCGGCGGCCGAATTCGGCGCCTCGGCGCATCAGGGGCAGAAGCGCCTCTCCGGCGAGCCGTTCATCGCGCACCCGGTCGCGGCCGCGGCGATCCTCGCCGACCTGCGCCTCGATGCCGACACCATCGTGGCGGCGATCCTGCACGATGTCATCGAGGACACCCCGACGCCCAAGGACCAGCTGGCGGCGCGCTTCGGCGCGGATGTGGCCGAGCTCGTCGACGGCGTCACCAAGCTCGACCAGATCAAGTTCAAGAGCCGCGAAGAGGCCCAGGCGGAGTCTTTCCGCAAGATGCTGCTGGCGATGGTGCGCGACCTGCGCGTCATCCTCGTGAAGCTCGCCGACCGCATGCACAACATGCGCACCATCGAGGCGATGGCCTTAGGTAGGCGCCGCGCGATCGCGCGCGAGACGCTCGACATCTACGCGCCGATCGCCGAGCGGCTCGGGCTCTACAACATGAAGCTCGAGCTCGAGGACCTCGGCTTCAAGGCGCTCTACCCGCGCCGCTACCAGGTGCTCGAGCGCACGCTCAAACGCGCGCGCGGCAACCAGAAGGAGTTCCTGAAGAAGATCGCGCAGCAGCTGCGGGCGGCGCTGCTCAAGGCCGACATCCAGGCGCAGGTCGAGACGCGCGAGAAGTACCTGTACAGCATCTACAAGAAGATGCACCGCAAGCGCTCGCTCCTCAACGAGATCGTCGACGTGTACGGCATCCGCATCATCGTCGACACGCCCGACACCTGCTACCGCGCCCTCGGCGCCGTGCATTCGGTGTTCAAGCCCATGCCGGGGCGCTTCAAGGATTACATCGCGATTCCGCGCGTCAACGGCTACCAGTCGCTCCATACGACGCTGTTCGGCCCGAACGGCGTGCCGATCGAGGCGCAACTGCGCACCGCCGACATGCACCGCGTGGCCGAGTCCGGCATCGCCGCCCACTGGAAATACAAGACCGGGGAGCACAAGGGGGGCGACGACACCGGCTCGACCCAGCAGGAACGCACGCGCGAGTGGCTCTCGAACCTGGTGTCGCTGCAGGAGGTGGGCTCGTCGGAGGAGTTCCTCGAGAGCGTCAAGGTCGACCTGTTTCCCGACAAGGTGTACGTGTTCACTCCCAAGGGGCAGATCCTGCGCCTGCCCTCCGGCGCCACGGTGGTCGATTTCGCCTACGCGGTGCACACCGACATCGGCAACCGCTGTGTCGCCGCCAAGCTCGACCGGCGGCTGACGCCGCTGCGCACGGTGCTGCGCAACGGCCAGACGGTCGAGATCATCACCGCGCGCGGCGCGACCCCCAATCCGTCGTGGGTCAATTTCGTGGCGACCGCCAAGGCGCGCGGCGCCATCCGCCATTACCTGAAGAGCCTGCGCCGCTCGGAGGCGATCGCGCTCGGCTCGCGCCTGATGTCGCAGGCGCTGCGCGAGTTCGGGCTGCCGCTCGATGAGGTGAGCCCGGAGGTGCAGCAGGCAGCCCTCGGCGAGCTCGGCATGCAGGATTTGAACGAGCTGTACGAGAAGATCGGCCTCGGTGAGCGCCTGGCGCCGCTGGTCGCGCGGCGGCTGCTCCCCGGGGTGCTGCCGGTCGCCGACGGCAAGGCCGCCCCCGCGCCGCTCGCCATCGCCGGCACCGAGGGGCTGCTCGTCACCTACGCACGCTGCTGCTTCCCGATACCCTACGATCCGATCTTCGCGTTCCTGTCCGCCGGCCGCGGCGTGGTGATTCATCGGGAGAGCTGCGTCAACGTCGAGGATTACCGCAAGCACCCGGAGAACTGGCTGCCGGTGAGCTGGCAGAGCACGCCCGATCGCCTCTTCCCCTCCGAGATCCGCGTCGACGTCGCCAACCGCACCGGCGTGCTGGCGGCGGTCGCCGCGGCGATCGCCAGCACCGAGACCAACATCGACCACGTCTCGATCGACGAGCAGGACAGCAACGCCGCTGTGCTCACGTTCGAGCTGCGGGTGCGTGACCGGCGGCATCTTGCGCGCCTGGTGCGCGTCATCCGGCGCATGCCGGACGTCACGCGCGTGACGCGCTCGATAGCCGCGCGCGCGCGCGACGAGCCGGCGAGCGACAGCGAGGCCGAGAGCGATCGCAGCGGGTGAGACCGCACTTCCGACACCCATATAAAAGGAGCCACCGGATGAGCCGCCAGCCGATTCACACTGATCGCGCCCCGCAGGCGATCGGCACCTACTCGCAGGCCATGCGCGCCGGCGATACCGTCTACCTCTCCGGACAGGTGCCGTTCGACCCCGCCACCATGCAACTGGTGGGCGGCGGCCTCGAGGCGCAGATCCGCCGGGTATTCGACAACCTCAAGGCCGTTGCCGAGGCCGCGGGCGGCTCGCTCGCCGATGCCGTCAAGCTCACCATCTTCCTCACCGATCTCGGGCACTTCGCGCAGGTGAACGAGGTGATGGCCAGCTACTTCACCAAGCCTTACCCGGCGCGTTCCACGGTGGGCGTCGCACAGCTGCCGCGCGGCGCGCCGATCGAGATCGAGTGCGTGCTGTATCTGCCGCGGGCGTGAGCCCCGCGGCGGGCCACCCCGGCAAATCGCGCATGCCATGACCGGCGAGTTTGCGAGGGGTCGTCAAGACGCGCGATTTCCCGGGGACCCCGGCGCGCGCGGCGCGCCGTCCCCCGACAGCGAGCCGCGCCCGCTCACGGCGCTGCGCGGAGTCGGCGCGGCGCTCGCCGCGCGCCTCGAGCGCCTCGGCGTGCGGCGCATCGAGGATCTTCTCTGGCTGCTGCCGCTGCGCTACGAGGACCGCACCCGTCTCACCCCGATCGGCGCGCTCGAGCCCGGGGCGCGCGCCGCGGTCGAGGGCGAGGTGCAACTCACCGAGATCGCCTACCGCGGCCGCCGCCAGCTCCTCACCCGCATCGCCGACGGCTCGGGTTGGCTGACGCTGCGCTTTTTTCACTTCTCCGCCAGCCAACAGCAGGGACTCGCGCGCGGCACGCGCCTGCGCTGCTTCGGCGAGGTGCGCCGCGGGCCGCTTGGGCTCGAGATGGTGCATCCGGAGTACCGGCGCCTCGCGGAGGTCGCCGCACCCCTCGAGGAGACGCTCACTCCGATCTATCCCCTGACCGAGGGGCTGCCGCAGTCGCGGCTGCGCGCCCTCGTCAACGCCGCGCTCGATCAGGAGGGCTCGCGGCTGCGCGAGTGGCTGCCGCCCGGCGCCGGGCTGCCGAAGGGTCTGCCGTCGCTCCGGCAAGCGCTCACCTACCTGCATCGGCCGCCGCGCGCCGCGCAACTCGCCGAGCTCGCCGCCGGCCGGCACCCGGCGCAGCGGCGCCTCGCCTTCGAGGAGCTGCTCGCCCATCACCTGACCCTGAGAATGCGCAAGCGCGCGCTGCAGACCGATCCGGCCTGGCCGCTCGCCGACGCGGAGGGGCTGGCGCAGCGCTTCATCGCAGCACTGCCCTTTTCCCTCACGCGCGCGCAGCGCCAAGCGCACTCCGAGGTGCGCGCCGACCTGGGTGCGCGCATGCCGATGGTCCGGCTACTGCAGGGCGATGTCGGCTGTGGCAAGACCGTGGTGGCCGCGGCGGCGGCGGCGCAGGCGGCCGGGAGCGGCCTGCAGGCGGCCCTGATGGCACCGACCGAGCTGCTGGCGGAGCAGCACTGGCGCAACTTCGAGGAATGGTTCCGGCCGCTGGGGGTCCCGGTGGCGCTGCTCTCGGGCCGGCAGCCGGCACGCGCGCGCGCGCGTGCCCGCGCGGCTGTCGCCTCGGGCGAAGTGCGTATCGTGGTCGGCACGCATGCGCTCTTTCAGGAAGGCATCGAGTTCGCGCGCCTGGCGCTGGTGGTCGTCGACGAGCAGCACCGCTTCGGCGTGCAGCAGCGCCTCAGGCTGTCCGAAAAGGGACAGAAGGACGGACGGCTGCCGCACCAGCTGATCATGACGGCGACGCCGATTCCGCGCACGCTCGCCATGACCGCCTACGCCGATCTCGACATCTCGCTGATCGACGAGCTGCCGCCGGGCCGCACGCCGGTGCGCACGGTGGTGATGCCCGAGCAGCGGCGCGCCCGGGTCGTGGCCCGCATCGTCGAGGCCTGCCGCGCCGGCCGGCAGGCTTACTGGGTTTGCCCGCTGATCGATGAGTCGGACGAGCTGCGCGCACAGGCGGCGGAGGAGACCGCCGCAAAGCTCGCCGCCGCGCTCCCGGGCGTGCGCCTCGGGCTCGTGCACGGGCGCATGCCGGCGGGGCCGAAGGACGCGGCGATGCACGCCTTCAAGGCGGGCAGGATTCAGCTGCTGGTCGCCACGACTGTCATCGAGGTGGGGGTCGATGTGCCGAACGCCACCCTCATGGTGGTCGAGAACGCCGAGCGGCTCGGGCTCGCGCAGCTGCACCAGCTGCGCGGGCGTGTCGGGCGCGGACACGAGGCGAGCACCTGCGTGCTGCTGTACCGGGCGCCGCTCTCGGAGCTCGCCCGCGCCCGCCTCAAGGTGATCCGCGCGACCGCCGACGGCTTCGAGATCGCGCGCCGCGACCTGGCGTTGCGCGGACCCGGCGAGCTTCTCGGCACGCGCCAGACCGGGCTCGCGCAGCTGCGCGTCGCCGACCTGATACGCGATGCGGATCTGCTGCCGCGCGTGCAGCAGACGGCGGAGCGGCTGCTCGCCGCCTACCCGCAGAACGTGACCGCACTCACGGCGCGCTGGATCGGCGCCGGCGAACGCTACGGCCGCGTGGCCTGATGGCCTAAGATTCCGCCCATGGCCGCTGTCAGCCCGCAACTCAGCCTGCCCGTCAGGCCCCCGGAGGCCCCCTTCTCCGAGCAGCTGATGCGCCGGCTCACCGAGTACCTGCGCCTGATGCGCTTCGACCGCCCGGTGGGCACCTGGCTGCTCCTGTGGCCGGCGCTGTGGGCGCTCTGGGTCGCGGGCGCGGGCCGACCACGCCCTACGGTGCTGGTGGTGTTCGTGCTCGGGGTGGTCGTGATGCGCGCCGCGGGTTGCGTCATCAACGACTTCGCCGATCGCAACATCGACCCGCACGTGCGCCGCACGCGCGACCGGCCGCTCGCGGCGCGGCGCGTCTCCCCGCTCGAGGCGCTGGTACTGTTCGGCGCGCTGCTCGCCGTGGCGCTGGTGCTGGTGACGCGTCTCGATGAGCTCACCGTGAAGCTCGCCTGCATCGGCGCGCTTCTCACCGTGTCCTACCCGTTCGTCAAGCGCTACTTCCCGATGCCGCAGTTGTACTTAGGGATCTCCTTCGGCGGCTGGAGCGTGCCGATGGCGTTCGCGGCGCAGACCGGAGTGCTGCCGCGGGTCGCCTGGGTGCTGTACATCGCGGCGGTCATCTGGGCGGCGATCTACGACACCATCTACGCCATGATCGATCGCGAGGACGACATCCGCATCGGCGTCAGGTCGAGCGCCATCCTGTTCGCGGACATGGACCGGCTGCTGATCGGCGTGATGCAGGCGATGATGCTGTACGCGCTGTATCTCGCCGGCCACGACATGCATTTCGGGCGCTGGTACCACGCCGGCCTGGTCGCCACGCTGGTGCTCTTCCTCTGGCAGCAGCTCCTGATCCGCAACCGCGACCCGGCCGGGTGCCTGCGCGCCTTTCTCAACAACCAGTACGTCGGGCTGGCGGTGTTCGCCGGCATCCTGCTGCAGTACGTGTACGGCCCCCCTGGCTGACGATGCTGCTGAAACGTTGAGCGATTGTCGACTTTCAACACGTTGGCGCGTTGACACGAGCCACGCCGCTCGGGCATGGTCCGCGCCATGAGCGCACTGCCCGCCGACCTGCCGCCCCCCGACCCCGCCGGCGCCGACGCGCCGCGCCACGACTGGACGCGGGCCGAGGTCGAGGCGCTGTTGGCGTTGCCGTTCCTCGACCTCATGTTCCGCGCGCAGGGGGTGCACCGCGCCCACCACCAGCCCAACAGCGTGCAGATGAGCACGCTGCTGTCGGTGAAGACCGGCGGCTGCCCGGAGGACTGCGCCTACTGCCCGCAGAGCGTGCGCTACGACACCGGCGTCGCGCGCGAGGCGCTCATGGACCTGGCGGCGGTGCGCGAGTGCGCACAGCGGGCACAGCGTGCCGGAGCGACGCGCTTCTGCATGGGCGCGGCGTGGCGCTCGCCGAAACCGAAGGAGCTCGCGGGCGTCGCCGCGATGATCCGCGAGGTGCATGCGCTCGGGCTCGAGACCTGCGCGACGCTCGGCATGCTGAACCCCGTGCAGGCGCAGGAGCTCAAAGCCGCCGGCCTCGACTACTACAACCATAACCTCGACACCTCGGCCGGGTTCTACGCCACGATCATCACCACGCGCGGCTACCAGGACCGGCTCGACACACTCGCGGCGGTACGCGCCGCGGGCCTCAAGGTCTGCTGCGGCGGCATCGTCGGCATGGGCGAGTCGGTGAGCGACCGCGCGGAGCTGCTGCGCACCCTCGCCAACCTTCCCGAGCACCCCGAGAGCGTGCCCATCAACCGTCTGGTCAGGGTGGCAGGCACGCCGCTCGCCGAGGCGCCCGAGGTCGACCCGTTCGACTTCGTGCGCACTATTGCGGTGGCGCGCGTGCTGATGCCGCGCGCGTACGTGCGGCTGTCGGCGGGGCGCGAGAGCATGAGCGATGAGCTGCAGGCGCTGTGCTTCCTCGCCGGTGCCAACTCGATCTTCTACGGCGAGCGGCTCCTCACCACCGGTAACCCGGACGTCGAGCGCGACCGGCAGCTGTTCGAGCGGCTGAAGCTCAGCGCGCTCGGCACGGCGCCCGTCCCGCCGCAGGCGCGCGGCGCGGCCGGCTGACGGCGCGCGGCAGCTCAAAGGCCATGAAACGGGCCGCGGGCGCGCTCGAGACGATCCTCGCGCAGCTCGCGGCAGCAACGCTCACGCGCGCGCGCGCCACGGTCGAGGCCTACGCCCCGGGCGGCGCACGCACGCGCCCGGTGGTGGCCGGACGCACGCTCGTCGACTTCAGCAGCAACGACTACCTGGGGCTCGCGCACCATCCGGCCCTCGCCGCGGCCATGAGCGCCTGCGTCGCCCGTAGCGGCGCGGGCTGCGCCGCGTCGCACTTAGTCAGCGGCCACGGCATCGAGCACGAGCGTCTCGAAGCGGAGCTCGCCGCCTTCACCGGGCGCGAGCGGGCGCTGGTCTTCTCGAGCGGCTATCTCGCAAATCTCGCCGCCCTCGGCGCCTTCGCCGGACGCGGCGAGCGCGTGCTGCTCGACCGCCTGAGCCATGCCTCGCTCATCGACGGGGCACTGCTCTCGGGGGCCGCCGTGCGGCGCTACCGCCACGCCGATGCGCGCGCCGCCGCGCGCCTCGTGGCGGCGGCGCCCGAGCGCACCACGGTGATTGCCACCGACGGGGTGTTCAGCATGGACGGCGACACCGCGCCGCTCCCCGAGCTCGCCCGCCTCGCGCGCGAGCATGCCGCCTGGCTCCTGGTCGATGACGCGCACGGGCTCGGTGTGCTGGGGAGCAGCGGACGCGGTACGCTCGAAGAGTGTGGGTTAGGACCGGATGCGGTGCCGCTGCTGATGGGTACGCTGGGGAAAGCCTTCGGATCATTCGGCGCGTTCATCGCGGGCGATACCGCCCCCATCGAGTTCCTGCTGCAGAAGGCTCGCTCCTACATCTATACGACGGCCGTGCCGCAGCCGGTGGCCGCCGCAACCCGCGCAGCTCTCGCGCTCGCGCAGCGCGAAAGCTGGCGGCGCGAGCGTGTGCTCGCGCTCACCGCGCGCTTCCGCCGGCAGGCAAACGCCGCCGGCGTGCTCCTCGGCGCCTCCGCGACGCCCATCCAGCCGGTGCTGCTCGGCAGCGCGCGGGCGGCGCTTACGGCGCAGCGTGAGCTCGAAGCGGCGGGCTTCTGGGTAGTGGCGATCCGGCCGCCCACCGTGCCGCGCGGCGCGGCGCGGCTGCGCGTCACGCTGTCGGCCGCGCATAGCGAGGCCGACGTCGATGCGCTCGTCGGGGCGCTGGGCAGCACCTGCGCGCAGGCGGCTGCGGCTGCCACGGCATGAGCGCGCTGCACGCGGAGATCACCGGACGCGGGCGCGACCTGGTGCTGCTGCACGGCTGGGGAGCGAACCTCAGGGTGTGGGATGAGCTGACACGCACCCTGGCGCGGCGCTTCCGCATCATCGCCATCGATCTGCCGGGGCACGGCCACAGCAGCTGGGATCCGCGCGCGACCACGCCCGCGGCGCAGGCGTGGCGCGTGTGCGAGACGCTCGCGCCGCTCACGACGCGCTACAGCCTCCTCGGCTGGTCGCTCGGAGGACAGTTCGCGCTCGATCTCGCGGCTGCGCTCCCGGCGGGCATTGAGCGCCTGGTGCTGGTGGCCACCACGCCGAAATTCCTGGCCGCACCGGGCTGGCGCCACGGCCTGAAGGCCGCCGCGCTCGATGAGCTGGCCGAGCGCCTGCGCGCCGATCCGGGCCGCGCGCTCGATGAGTTCCTGAAGCTCCAGGTGCGGGGAGAGCGGCCGCGCACCGCCGCGCGCGTGCTCGGCAAGCTTGCCGCCGCGCTCGCGATTCACGGCACGCCGCGTGCCGAGGCGCTCGCCTGCGACCTCGAGAGGCTGCGCAACGGGGACCTGCGCGCGCAGCTGGCCGCGGTGCGGGCGCCGGCGCTCGTCATCGCCGGAGGATGCGACCGCGTCGCGCGCGCCGGGGCGGCGCGGGCGCTGGCCGCCGCGCTCCCGCACGGGCGCTGCCGCACGCTCATGGGCGCGGCGCACGTACCGTTCCTGTCGCATCCGCAGCAGTTCGCGAAGCTCGTCAGCGGCTTCCTGCGCCGCTGAGATTGAGGCTGCAGTGCCCGCGCGCCAGTCCGACGGCCCTTTCCGGCTGGATGTGGCGCGGCTGCGGACCGCTTTCGACCGTGCGAGCGCCGGCTACGAGGCGGCGGCCACGCTCCAGGCGCGTGTCTCGGCCGAGCTCCTCGAGCGGCTCGGCGAGCTGGCGCTGAACCCGCGCGTCGTGCTCGACCTCGGTGCCGGTACCGGGCGCGTAACGCGGCAGCTCAAGCGCCGCTACCGGGGCGCACTCGTGATTGCGCTCGACATCGCTCCCGGCATGCTGCGCGAGGCCCGGCGGCACCAGCCGCTGTGGCGGCGCTTCGCGCGTGTCTGCGGCGATGCCCGGCAGCTGCCGCTCGCCGACGCCAGCGTCGATCTGGTCTTCAGCAGCCTGATGCTGCAGTGGTGCGAGCCGCTCGATGCGGCGCTCGTCGAGGTGCGGCGCGTGCTCACGCCGGGTGGTTTCTTCGCCTTCAGTACCTTCGGTCCCGACACGCTTCACGAGCTGCGCGAGGCGTGGGCGCAGGCCGACGGACGCGAGGACGCTCACAGCCACGTGAATCGCTTCCTCGACATGCACGACGTAGGCGACGCCGCTGCGCGCAACGGGCTCGCCGAGCCGGTGCTCGACGTCGATCGCTTCGAGCTGGACTATCCCGACACCCTGGCGCTGATGCGCGATCTCAAGGCGATCGGCGCGCACAACGTCACCGCCGGTCGCGCCCGCGCGCTCACGGGCAAGGCGCGGCTCGCGCGCATGCAGGCCGCGTATGAGCTCAGACGCCGCGACGGCCGGCTGCCTGCGACCTGGGAGGTGATCTACGGTGCCGCCTGGGGCGCGGCCGGGCGCCCCGCGGCCCTCAGCGTGCATGGCGAAGCGCACATCGCACCGGGCTCGATCCGCCGCGCCGGACGGGGCCCGTGAGCACCTCCGGGGTACGTGCGGTATTTGTCACCGGGACCGACACCGGCGTCGGCAAGACCGTGATCGCCGCGGCGCTGGTGCGCGCGCTCGTCGCAGCCGGCGCCCGCGTCGCCGTCATGAAGCCGGTCGCTTCGGGCGCCGAGCGCACGGCGGCGGGGCTTCGCAACGCCGATGCCCTGACCCTTATTCAGGCCTCGAACGTGCCGGCGAGCTACGAGACGGTGAACCCTTTCTGCTTCGAACCGCCTGTTTCGCCACATATCGCCGCAGATGACTGCAGGATAGCGGTGGATGTCGGCACGATACAGCGTAGTTTTGCTCTTCTGAGCACCCGCGCCGACTGGGTAGTGGTCGAAGGGGCGGGGGGCTGGCTCGCTCCGATCGGACGCGCGCTGCGCATGGCGGATCTGCCGCGTGCGCTCGGCGTGCCGGTGCTGCTGGTCGTGGGGCTGCGCCTCGGGTGCCTGAATCACGCGCAACTGACGCGCCTTGCGATCGAGGCCGGCGGCTGTCCGTTCGCGGGTTGGATCGGCTGCGGCGTCGAGGCCTCGTTCGCGCGCGCTGAGGAGAATCTCGCCTCGCTCGAGCAGCTTCTTCATGAAGCGCCGCTCGCCGTCGTGCCGCACTCACCGACCGCCGCCGCGTCACTGGTGCTCGCGCAGGGTGCCGCGCGGCTCGAGGCGCGACTGAGGGAACTCGGTCGCAGTTGAATGCGCAACTGCATCAAGCCCCTGGCCGATTTGAATAAAAAGCGCTGCGCGCTACCATTCGAAAGGCCATGGACCCGCAGCCGCTGCGCATCGAGATCCGGCCGAACTGCTCGCTCAGCGTCCGCGGCGCCCGGGCGTTTTTCTTCGGCGCCTGCATTGCGCCCTTCGGCGTCGGCGGGTTCCTCGCGCTCAAGGGCTTCTGGCCGATCCTGCCGTTCGCGGGCCTGGAAATGGCGCTGCTCGCCTGGGCGCTGAAGGTGTCGCTCGAGCGGCGCTTCCACAGCCAGACCATCGTCGTGTCGGACGCCGAGGTGAGCATCGAGTCGCGGGAGCGGGCGGGCTGCGCGCGGGTCGTGTTCCCGCGGCACTGGGCGCAGGTTAAACTTCGCCGCCCCGCAGCAAGCCTGCATCCGAGCCGGCTCACCATCGAGTCGCACGGCCGTCAGTGCGAGCTGGGAAGCTTTCTCACGGAAGAGGAGCGGCGGGGGTTGGCCCTGCGCCTCAAGCGTCTCATTGGCCGCGTCAACGAGTCGCCCTCGTGGCGGTAGGGGGTTGGGTGAGTTCGAGGGTACCGGGAGCTTAGTTTTTGCTGCTTTAGAATGCGCGGCTGCCGGCGAGAGCCGGGAAGGCCGCTGTAAGGGATCCAACGATGATTCGCGACAAGCTCGCCCGATTCGCCGCAGCCGCCGCGGCCATGGCGCTTACGCTGCCGGCCCGGGCCGATGAGAGTAACCCCGGCTCGGGCTGGGCCCAGCTCAACCTGCCGCGTGGCGTCACGGACATCAGCCGCAAGATCTACGACCTGCACATGACGATCTTCTGGGTCTGCGTCGCCATCGGCGTGGTGGTATTCGGCGTCATGATCTGGTCGATCATCCACTTCCGTAAATCCAAGGGCGCGGTCGCCGACGTCACCCTGGTGCACAACACCAAGGTCGAGGTCGTCTGGACCGTCATTCCCGTCCTCATCCTGATCGGTATGGCGGTACCGGCGGCGCGCGTGCTGGTGGAGATCGAGGACACGACCCGCAGCGGCCTCACCATCAAGGTGACCGGCTTCCAGTGGGGCTGGCAGTACGACTATCTCGACCAGGGCGTGCTCTACTACTCGCGCCTCGATCGGGCGAGCGATGCGGCGCGCGAGCTCATGTCCGGTATCGACGTCACCAGCGTGCCGCACTACCTGCTGAACGTCGACCATCCGCTGGTCGTGCCGGTCGACACCAAAGTGCGCCTGCTGATCACCGGCGCCGACGTCATCCACTCCTGGTGGCTGGAGGACTTCGGCGTGAAGAAGGACGCGATCCCCGGCTTCATCAACGAGGCCTGGTTCAAGGTCGACGCCGACAAGCCGGGCGTCTACCGCGGCCAGTGCGCCGAGCTGTGCGGACGCGATCATGGCTTCATGCCGATCGTGGTCGACGCCGTCAGCAAGGCGGATTTCGAGACCTGGCTGAAGAACACCGCCGCCGAGGAGAAACAGGCGTCAGCGGCCGGGCAGGCAACCCCGGTGGCGCCGCCGCCGGCGGATCCGCCGGCTGCACCCGCCGTCAAGGCCGCTCCGGCAAGCGCCACCGCTCCCGCCGCCGCGCCGGCGGCCGCTTCCGGCTGATTCCCTCTTCGCTCAACGCAGGACACCGCCATGGCCGAGCCCCACGCACACGCCGCCACGCACGAGGACCACGAGCACAAGCCGCACGGCTGGCGGCGCTGGGTCTTTGCGACCAATCACAAGGACATCGGCACGATGTACCTGATCTTCTCGGGCACGATGTTCTTCATCGGCGGGAGCGCCGCGATGGGCATCCGGGCCGAGCTCTTCAGGCCGGGGCTGCAGTTCTTCGATCCGCAGTTCTTCAACTCCCTCACCACCATGCACGGCCTGATCATGATCTTCGGCGCGATCATGCCGGCGTTCGTGGGGCTCGCGAACTGGATGGTGCCGATGCAGGTGGGGGCACCCGACATGGCGCTGCCGCGGCTCAACAACCTCAGCTTCTGGATCCTGCCCTTCGCGTTCACGCTGCTGCTGTCGACGTTCTTCGTGCCCGGCGGAGCGCCGGCCGGCGGCTGGACGATGTACCCGCCGCTCATCCTGCAGACCGGCGCCTCGTTCCCGATGCTGATCTTCTCGATTCACCTGATGGGCATGTCCTCGATCCTCGGGGCCATCAACGTGATCGTCACCATCATGAACATGCGCGCCCCCGGCATGACGCTGCTGCGGATGCCGCTGTTCGTGTGGTCGTGGCTGATCACCGCGTACCTGCTGATCGCGGTGATGCCGGTGCTCGCGGGAGCGGTGACGATGCTCCTCACCGACCACTTCTTCGGCACCACCTTCTTCACCGCCGCCGGCGGCGGTGACCCGGTGATGTTCCAGCACATCTTCTGGTTCTTCGGCCACCCCGAGGTGTACGTCATGATCCTGCCGGCCTTCGGCATCATCTCGGAGATCATCCCGACGTTCTCGAGGAAGCCCCTGTTCGGCTACGAGGCGATGGTGTACGCGGTCGCCTCGATCGCCTTCCTGTCGTTCATCGTCTGGGCGCATCACATGTTCACGGTGGGCATGCCGCTCGCCGCGCAGCTGTTCTTCATGCTCTCGACCATGCTGATCGCGGTGCCGACCGGCGTGAAGGTGTTCAACTGGGTCGCCACCATGTGGAAGGGGTCGCTCTCCTTCGAGCCGCCGATGCTGTTTGCGCTCGCGTTCGTGTTCCTGTTCAGCATCGGGGGCTTCTCCGGGCTGATGCTGGCGATGGTGCCGGCGGACTACCAGTACCAGGACACCTATTTCGTCGTGGCGCATTTCCACTACGTGCTGGTCACGGGTGCGCTGTTCGCCATCATGGCGGCGGTCTATTACTGGCTGCCGAAATGGACCGGGCGGATGTACGACCTGAAGCTCGGCACCTGGCACTTCTGGCTGTCGACGATCTTCGTCAACGTGCTGTTCTTTCCGCAGCACTTCCTCGGACTCGCCGGCATGCCGCGCCGCATCCCCGACTACGCGGTGCAGTTCACCGACTGGAACATGGTCTCCTCGATCGGCGGCTTCGGCTTCGGCCTCTCGCAGTTCCTGCTCCTGTACCTGATCGTGAAGTGCGTCCGCGGCGGTCAGCCGGCGGGCAGCCGGGCGTGGGAAGGCGCGCACGGCCTGGAGTGGGAGCTGTCGTCACCGCCCCCCTATCACTCGTGGAGCACGCCGCCGTCTGAGGCGGTCATTGCCCGCGGGGCTGCGCACTGATGCAGTCGGGCGCCCAGGCCGCAACCCGGACCGAACTGCCGGACGCACGGCGCCGGCGTGCCGTGCGGCGCACCGCACTCGTCTGCGCGCTGGTCGCCGCCGCCTTCTACTTCGGCTTCATCGTCATGATGCTGGTGCGAGCCACGAGATGAGCGAGCGGCCGCGCGCCAACCTGAATCTCTTCTGGAAGCTGATGGCCATCGCGGCCGGCAGCTTCGGGTTCGGCTTCGCGCTGGTGCCGCTCTACAACGTGCTGTGCTCGGTCACCGGCTACGGCGACCAGGCGAAGCTCCTGCAGAAGGTCAAGGCGATCGAGCACCCGGATCCGGGCCGCACGGTCGAGGTGGAATTCCTCACCGACGTCGCCAGCGCCGGCAGCTGGGATTTCCGTCCCGAAGTGCGCCGCATCGAGGTGCACCCGGGCGAGCTCTACACGGCGAAATTCTGGGCGAAGAACCTGACCGGCCGCGACATGACCGCGCAGGCGGTGCCGAACATCTCGCCGTCGGAGGTCGCGGCCTACTTCCACAAGACCGAGTGCTTCTGCTTCAGCCCGCAGCACTTCAGGCTCAACGAGGGACGCGACATGCCGGTGCGCTTCATCATCGACCCTGCGCTGCCGAAGCACATCGACGTCATCACGCTCGCCTACACCTTCTTCGACGCCTCCTCGCAAGCACGCGGCGAGGCTCACTAGCGCTCTTTCACCGAAAGCCAACCCCATGACCGACGCACACGCGACCGACAGCAGCCATTACTACGTGCCGCACCCCAGCCCCTGGCCGATCTTCGGCTCGGTGACGCTGTTCATCGTCATGGCGGGCGCGGTCATATACCTGAACGACTGGGCCGGACTCTGGACCTTCATTCCGGGGGCAGTGCTGCTCGCGTGCCTGTTCTTCTGCTGGTTCCACACCGTGATCGGCGAGAACCAGCACGGCGTCTACAACCTGCAGGTCGACCGCAGCTTCCGCATGGGGATGATGTGGTTCATCTTCTCCGAGGTGATGTTCTTCGCCGCGTTCTTCGGCGCGCTGTTCTACGCGCGCGTGCTGGCGGTGCCGTGGCTCTCCGGGCACGGCGTCAAGGTCTTCACCAACTTCATTCTCTGGCCGCACTTCGAGGGGGTCTGGCCGACCAGCGGCCCGGCACACGTCGGCGGGCGCGCGGACTCGAGCTTCACCCCCATGAGCGCCTACGGCATTGCGGCAATCAACACCGCGATCCTGCTGACCAGCGGGCTCACGGTGACGATCGCGCATCATGCGCTGCGCGCCGGCCGGCGGGCGCAGCTGACCGTGTTCCTCGCGCTCACCTTCCTGCTCGGATTCACCTTCGTCGGCCTGCAGGCCCACGAGTACGGCGAGGCCTACCGCGAGATGGGACTGCGGCTCTCGACCGGGATCTACGGCTCGACCTTCTTCATGCTGACCGGCTTCCACGGCCTGCACGTCACGATCGGCGCCATCATGCTCACGGTCATCTGGCTGCGGGTTCTCTCCGGGCACTTCACGCCCAAGCGGCATTTCGCCTTCGAGGCCGTGTCCTGGTACTGGCACTTCGTCGACGTGGTGTGGCTCGGGCTGTTCATCTTCGTCTACTGGCTGTAGCGAAGCTGATGTCCGGAAAATCGCCGCAGGCGATTTTCCCAGTGAGCTAGGGATGCGGGACGACCGGCTCGATGCCGTGCGGCGAGATGAGCCCGAAGTACCAGGCGATCATCAGCAGCGCAAACAGCAGCAGCGAGAGCGTGATACGCACGGTGAGCGCGCGCGCCATCTTGCGCGAATCCTCCTCGCCGCGGCCGCGCGACAGGTGGAAGAGCCCGCTTCCGAGGCTCACGACGATGGCCGCGAGCGTACCCAGAATCAGCACCCAGATGACCGGTCCAAGCTGCATGAACGGCACCGAGTGTAGCGCGCTCGCGAGTGCCGGCGGGGCGCAATGCCGCCGCTGCTGAAGCTGGGCGGCCGCGTTTTCGCGCCCTCGCTCCTCGCCACCTGTCTCGTGGCGCTGCTCTGCGCCGGGTTCGTGCGGCTCGGCCTGTGGCAATGGCACAAGTGGCTGCATGCAAGCGAGGAGTGGACGCAGTTCGCCCGCGGCACGGGCGAGCTCGAGGCCCTCGCCGGGCGGCGCCTCGTGGATGTGCGGCTGTTCCAGCGGGTCAGCCTCGAGGGACAGCTCGATCCCGGGCACCAGTTCCTGCTCGACAACCGCACCGCCCGCGGCCGCGCCGGCTACGAGGTGCTCACCCCGCTGACCCGCGCCGACGCCGGACAGGCACTGCTCATCGACCGCGGCTGGGTGCCGTTCACGGGCTCACGCCAGCATCTGCCGGACGTCTCGTTCGCGGCCGGCCGCCGGGTGCAGCTCACCGGCCGTGTCGCCAACCTGCCGAGCGCAGGGCTGGCAAGCGGCCGGGCGCCGCCCGACCCGTCGGCTCCCTGGCCGAAGGTGACGAGCTACCCGACGATACCCGAGCTCGAGCGGGCCCTCGGCAAGCCGCTCGAGCCGCGCATCCTGCTGCTCGACCCGCACGAGCCCTTCGGCTTCGCGCGCGAGTGGCAGCCGCCGGGCCTGCCCCCGCTCCGGTACCTTTCGTACGCCATCCAGTGGTGGTGCTTTGCCGCGCTCGCGGTCGTGATCTGGGCGGTCGTGAGCACACGGCGCGCGCCCATCCCATGAGTAGCGCACCCCGAACCGCGGTCACCGCGCAAGCAGGCTTGCGCGCGCGGAACCTGCGCACCGTCGCTGCGCTCGCCGCGCTGTTCCTGGTGCCCCTCGCCCTCGCGTTTTTCACCTACTACGCGACCGGGTGGCGTCCGATCCGGCACGTGAATCACGGCACGCTCATCAGTCCGCCGCGACCCCTGGCGGCGGTCGGGTTGCCGCGGGTGAGTCTCGCCGCGACACCGGCCCCCGCCGCGGCGCAGCAGAGCGCGCCGGGCGAGCGGGGAGCCTCGCCGGTCTTCCGCAAGCAATGGTCGTTGGTCTACATCGGCGACGGCGCCTGCGATGCGAGCTGCCGCTGGGCGCTCTTTGTGCTGCGCCAGACCCGCCTCGGTCTCGGCGACGACATGACGCGGGTGGCGCGAGTGTTCCTCGTGAGCGCCGGCTGCTGCGACCGCGGATTTCTTGCGCGCGCCTACCCGGGGCTGGTGGTGCTCGATGCGACGGGACCGAGGGGCGCTGCGCTGCTCGCGCAATTCCCCGGGGCGGGGATTCCCGACGTCCGCGCACGTACGCTCTACATCGTCGACCCGCTCGGCAACCTCATGATGAGCTACGATGCGCGCGCGAATCCGCACGGCCTGCTGCAGGACCTGCAGAAGCTGCTGCGGCTGTCGCACATTGGTTGATTGGCCGAAATCGCCTGCGGCTATGTCGGTTAACTCTCTCGAACGCTGGATGCGGCGCCTGTGCATCGCGGGCGTGGTGCTCTGTTTCCTCGTGGTGGTGCTCGGGGCCTACGTGCGGCTCACGGCCGCGGGCCTCGGCTGCCCCGACTGGCCGGGCTGCTACGGTCATGTCACCCCGCTGGGTGCCGAGCATGCGCCGGACGCGCAGGCCGCCTACGCCGGCCGCCCGCTGGTTGCCGGCAAGGCCTGGCGCGAGATGATCCACCGCTACGCAGCCGGCACGCTCGCGCTCGTCATTGTCGTGATCGCCGTGCTGGCCGTCGGCGCCCGGCGGCAGCGCGTGGCGAGCGTACCGCTCGCGATCGCACTGCTCGCCATCGTGCTCGTGCAGGCAATCCTCGGCATGCTGACCGTGACCTGGCAGCTCAAGCCGCTCGTGGTGACGCTGCACCTGCTGTTCGGGCTGACGACGCTCGGGCTCCTCTGGTGGCTCACGCTGTCGCTGCCCGTCAACTCCTGGGGCGCGGCCTCGCTGCAGAGCGCCGGGCGAGCGCTGCGGGGCGGGGTCTCGGCCTACGCCAGCGCCTGGCGCCTCGCGGCGGTCGGGCTCGTCGCGCTCGCCGTGCAGATCGCGCTCGGCGGCTGGACGAGCAGCAACTACGCTGCGATCGCCTGTCCGGACTTCCCCACCTGCCAGCACGCGTGGTGGCCGCACATGAGCTGGCGCAGCGCCTTCGTCCTGTGGCACGGGCTCAACATCGACTACGAGGGCGGCGTGCTGGCAAGCTCGGCGCGCATCGCCATTCATGTCACCCACCGCCTCGGCGCGCTCGTGACCGCCTGCGCACTCATCCTCGCGGCGCTCTACGTGCTGCGGCAGCGGGGACTCGCCCCCGCGCACGCGCGCGCCTGGGCGGTGCTCGCGGCGCTTGCCCTGCAGCTCACCCTCGGTATCTCCATGGTGGTCAGAGGCTTTCCGCTCTGGCTCGCGACGGCGCATACCGCCGGGGCGGCGCTGCTGCTGCTGGCGACGCTCGCGCTGCTGCGTTCGCTGAGCGCCCGGGTGCCGCTATGAGGAGCGGGCGGATCTGCTAGGCTGGCCGCTCACCGTGGCGACCCCATTGGAATATGCGCACGTAGCGCCGCCGCTGTGGCGCCGCTACCTCGAGCTGACCAAGCCCAAGGTCGTCGCGCTCATCACCTTCACCGCGATCGTCGGCACTCTGCTTGCCGCCCCGGGGATGCCGCCGCTCGCCGCACTGGTGTGGGGCAATCTCGGCATTGCGCTCGCCGCCGCCTGCGCCGCCACCATCAACCACGTGCTCGACCGGCGCATCGATGCGCAGATGGCGCGCACCCATCTGCGCCCGCTCCCCAGCGGGGCGCTGAGCGAGCGCGCCGCGCTCGGCTTCGCCGCGGTGCTGGGGCTTGCGGCGATGGCGCTGCTCGCCTTCCTCGTGAACCTGCTCACCGCGGCCCTCACCTTCCTCTCCCTCATCGGCTACGCGGTCATCTATACCGTGTGGCTGAAGCGCGCGACATCGCAGAACATCGTGATCGGCGGGGCGGCCGGCGCCGCGCCGCCGGTGCTCGGCTGGACCGCGGTAACCAACAGCATCGATCCGAACGCGCTGCTGCTGTTCCTCATCATCTTCGTCTGGACCCCGCCGCATTTCTGGGCGCTGGCGATCGCGCGCCGCGACGAGTACGCGCGCGTCGGCATCCCGATGTTGCCGGTGACGCACGGCGTCGAGTACACGCGCCTTCAGGTGCTGCTCTACACCGTGCTGCTGGTGCTGGTGACGCTGCTGCCGTATCTCGCCGGCATGAGCGGACTTCTGTACCTGGCGGCAGCGCTGGCGCTCAACGCCGGCTTTCTTTACTACGCGCTGGCGCTGCAGATCACCGCGCGCGCGGAGCTGCCGATGCGGGTGTTCCGCTTCTCGGTCACCTATCTGACGTGGCTGTTTGCAGCGCTGCTGCTCGATCATTACCTGCCGGGGCTGCGTCCGGCTCCGCCGTGAGCACGGCTCAGGCGGCCGCGCGCTTCAGCGCCAGCTGCCAGGAATAAACCACCCGGTCGTGCAGCAGCAGCAGTCCCGCGGTGCGGTAGTTGTCGGCGTCGATCTGGCCGAGGTGCTCGGTCCCGTGGTAGCCCGAGGTATCGCAGCCGAACACCGAGAGAATCGAGCCGCCGATGACCACGTAGAGGCCGCGGAGCTTGCCGTAGGTGGCGTTCTCGAACGTCCATTTCATCCGGTCGCCGTCGGGTCCCGGCGGCTCGATCCAGTAGGCGTGCACGAACTCGACCGGCGGCGCGCCCAGCACCCTGAGCGTTCCCGACAAGAGCCAGCACTCGTCGCGGTGCGCGATCTCGGTGCGCCCGACCGCTTCCAGCGCCTCGCCGTCGGCGCGCCATACCGTGCCCGTCACACTCCAGACCGCGGGGACGAACAGGAACGTGTGGGCCATGGGCTCATTATGGCGCGCGGCGTCGCTTCGCGGTACGTTGCGGGGAAACGACAGCAGCGGAGGCTGTGGCATGTTGACCGAGCGCATCTGGTCGGGAAACGCACTGCGCAATTTCCATTACCTGATCGCCTGCCCGGAGACCGGCGAGGCGCTCGCGGTCGACCCGCTCGAGTGGCGGCTGTGCCTTGATGCGGCGCGCCGGCACGGCTGGGAGATCACCCAGATCCTCAACACCCACGAGCACGGCGATCACACCGGCGGCAACGCCGGGCTCAGGGCCGCCACCGGCGCGCGGGTGCTGGCGCATGCCGGCGCCGCCGCCCGCATCGGCGGGGTGGATCGCGGACTCGCCAGGGGTGAGGTCATCCGCGTCGGGCGCACGGTCGAGCTCGAGTGCCTCGACACCCCCGGGCACACCCTGACGCACGTGTGCCTGCTGTCGCACGCCGATCAGCCGGCACTCTTCTGCGGCGACACGCTCTTCAACGCCGGCGCGGGCAACTGCTACAACGGCGGCCGCCCGGAGGCGCTCTACGACACCTTCGTCACGCAGCTCGCGCGGCTGCCCGAGGACACCCGCGTCTATCCCGGTCACGAGTACCTCGCCCGCAACCTCGAGTTCACGCTCGACCGCGAGCCGGATAACGCGGCGGCAGCAACGCTGCTCGCGCGCGCGCGTGGCGACGATCCGGCCGCGGCCGTGGTGACCACGCTCGGCGAGGAAAAGCGTATCAACGCGTTCTTCCGCCTGCAGAGCCCGACGCTGATCGCGCGGCTGCGCAGCGTCTTTCCCGACCTCGCGGAGCAGCCGGATGCGCGCACCGTGTTCCTCAAGCTGCGTGAGCTGCGCAACCGGTGGTGAGCGGCGCAGCGCAGCGCCGGCCCGGTTGCCGTGCATGTATTGTTAGCTGATAATCAAACAATGAGTGCAACCCCCGCCCGCCTCGGCGTCCCGGCGATCGCCGCGGCCATCGGCGAGCCGGCTCGCGCGCGCATGCTCTTTTGCCTGATGGACGGGCGTGCGCGCACCAGCACCGAGCTCGCCATCATCGCCCAGGTAAGCGCGCCGACCGCGAGCGTGCATCTCTCGAAGCTGCGCGCCGCGAAGCTGGTGCGGACTCTCCCCCAGGGCCGCAACCGTTTCTACAGCCTGCAGGGCCAGGAGGTCGCCGCGGCGCTCGAGGCGCTCAGCGTGCTCGCGGGCGCGGCCCGCGCCGAGAGCAGCGCGCGCATCCCGGTGCACCTGCGCCTGGCGCGCACCTGCTACGACCACGTCGCGGGCCTGCTCGGCGTCTCCTGGCACGATCGTCTGCGCTCGCTCGAGTGGCTCATGCTCGATGAGCGCACCAGCAGCTACGAGCTCACCGACTGCGGCGCGAGCGGCCTCGCGGCACTCGGGATCGACGTCGGTGCGGTGCGCGCGCAGCGGCGGCGATTCGCCTGCGCCTGCTGCGACTGGAGTGAGCGCCGCTCGCACCTGGGCGGGGCGCTGGGAGCGGCGCTGCTGCAGCTGGCGCTCAAGCACCGCTGGGTGCAGCGCCATCTCGACAGCCGCGCTCTCAGCATCACGCGCGTCGGCCGCCGCGAGCTGCACACGCGCTTCGGACTCGAGGCCTGAATGCAGTCGTCGTTTTACCGCCGCACCTTCCAGCTCACCACGACGGCGATCCTCGGCTACACGGTCTACCGCATCATCGTGCCGCTGCGCGAGGAGATCGGCTGGGCGGCGGTGCTGGCGTTCATCCTGCACCCGCTGCACGCGCGCATGGCGGCGTGGTTCAGGGGGCGGCGCGCGCTCGCGTCCGGGCTGCTCACCGGGCTCACGCCCTTTCTGGTGCTGGCGCCGCTCGCGATGCTGGGCGTGGTGTTCGCGACCCAGGTGGCGCGCCTCATCCAGTACCTGCGCAGCGACAGCCTGCCGTCCTACACGGACCTGGTCGCGCGGCTGTCCGGCTACCCGGTGGTCGGCGGCGCGGTCGCCTGGGCGCGCGAGAATGCCACGGTGAGCGCGGCGCAGGTGCAGGGCTGGGCGACCGACAGCCTGCAGTCGCTGCTGAAGACGGCCGCCACGGTCGGGGGCAACATCGCGCTCTCGGTGTTCGGCACCCTGGTCGGCTTCTTCATGATGCTGTTCCTGCTGTTCTTCTTCCTGCAGGACGGCCGCGCGATGCTCGGCGCGCTGACCCGCCTCATCCCGATGCCGAGTGAGCCGCGCGAGCAGCTCCTGCGCTACCTCGCCGACGTGACGCGAGCGGTGGTGTTCGGCTCGGTGGCGACCGCGCTCGTTCAGGGCCTGTTCGTCGGCATCGGCTTCGCCCTCGCCGGCGTCCCCTCGCCGGTGGTGTACGCCGTGGTCGCGAGCATCGCCGCATTCCTGCCGGGGGGCGCCGCTCTGGTGCTGGTCCCGGGGATTCTCTACCTGCTGTTCACCGGCCACTGGGGCGCGGGCATCTTCCTCGCCTGCTGGTCTGCGGCGCTCGCGATCGTCGAGAACATCCTGCGCCCGCTCCTCACCTCGCATCACGTGCACGTCTCGACGCTCGCGATCTTCGTCGGGGCGATCGGCGGCGCGGCCGCGTTCGGTATCCTCGGCCTGATCCTCGGCCCCGTGGTGCTGTCGTTCGTCGTGGCGCTGGTGCGCTTTGCGCACAAGCGGCTGCCCGCCGAGGCCTGATACCGCGCGCCGTTCCCGTAGAATAGCGTCCCCGCATGGATGTCTCGCCGATCCTCGATCCGCTCAACGACGCGCAGCGTGCCGCGGTAACCGCGCCGCTCGCGCCGGTGCTGGTGCTCGCCGGCGCCGGCAGCGGCAAGACGCGCGTGCTCACGCACCGCATCGCCTGGCTCATCCAGGCCGAGCGCGCCTCCCCGCACAGCATTCTTGCCGTGACCTTCACCAACAAGGCCGCCGGCGAGATGCGCGCGCGCGTCGAGCGGCTGCTCGGGATGCCGGCGGCGAGCCTGTGGCTCGGCACCTTCCACGGGCTCGCACACCGGCTGCTGCGCCTGCACTGGCGCGAGGCGCGCCTCGCCCAGGGCTTCCAGATCATGGACTCCGAGGATCAGCAGCGCTTCATCAAGAAGCTCATCAGGAGCGCCGAGCTCGATGAGACACGCTGGGTGCCGCGCGAAGTGCAGTGGTTCATCAACACCAACAAGGACGAGGCCCGCCGGCCGCAGCAGCTCAAGGACGGCAACGATCCGACACGCCGCCAGCTGATCGCGCTCTATCGAAGTTACGAGGAGGCCTGCGAGCGTGCCGGCCTGGTTGACTTTGCCGAGCTGCTGCTGCGCGCCTACGAGCTGTGGCGCGACAACCCGGAGCTGCTCGCGCATTACCGCCGCCGCTTCCGCCACGTGCTGGTGGACGAGTTCCAGGACACCAACGCGATCCAGTACGCCTGGCTCAGGCTCCTCGCGGGCGCCGACGGCGCGCCGTTCGTGGTCGGCGACGACGACCAGGCGATCTACGCGTTCCGCGGCGCCCGCGCCGAGAACCTGCAGCAGTTCCGGCGCGACTACGGCCAGGTGCTGCTGTTCCGACTCGAGCAGAACTACCGCTCGACGGCGACGATCCTCGAGGCGGCCAACGGGCTGATCGCGCACAACGCCGGGCGCCTCGGCAAGCGGCTGTGGACGGAAGGGACGCGCGGCGCGCCGCTGCGCCTCTATGCCGCCTACAACGAGCGCGACGAGGCCGAGTTCGTCACGCACCGCATCCGCGAGCACGTCGCGCACGGCGGCCTGCGGCGCGAGGTCGCGATCCTCTACCGCTCGAACGCCCAGTCGCGGGTGTTCGAGGAGACGTTCCTGTCGGCGCGCGTTCCCTACCGGGTGTACGGCGGCCTGCGCTTTTTCGAGCGCGCCGAGATCAAGGACGCGCTTGCCTACCTGCGGCTGATCGCGAACCGCTGCGACGACGCCGCCTTCGAGCGCGTCGTCAACCTGCCGCCGCGCGGGATCGGGGCGAAGAGCCTGGACACGCTGCGCGAGCGCGCCCGCAACGCGGGCCGCACGCTCTGGGAGGCGGCCGCCGCGCCCGCCGACGACTTGAGTCCCAAGGCCGCGGGCGCGATCCGCACCTTCATGGCGCTGATCGAGCGTCTGGCGCAGGACACCGCCCCGCTGCCGCTGCACGAGCAGGTCGATACGGTGCTGAAATCCTCGGGTCTCATCGAGCATTACCGCCGCGAGAAGGTCGAGCGCGGCGAGGCGCGCGTCGAGAACCTCGAGGAGCTGGTGAGCGCTGCGCGCGGCTTCGCGCCCGAGGAGGCCGAGCTGCCGCCGCTCGCGGCCTTCCTGGCGCACGCGGCGCTGGAAGCGGGCGAGGGCCAGGCGGACGCGTGGGAGGACTGCGTACAGATGATGACGCTGCACAGCGCCAAGGGGCTGGAGTTCCCGCTGGTGTTCCTGTCCGGTCTCGAGGAAGGCCTGTTCCCGCACCAGCGCTCGAGCGGCGACCTCGACGGCCTCGAGGAGGAGCGCCGCCTGTGCTACGTGGGCATGACGCGCGCGATGCGCGAGCTGTACCTGACGTACGCCGAGCAGCGCCGCCTGCACGGCATCGACAGCTACGGCCAGGCGTCGCGCTTCCTCAAGGAGATTCCGCCCGAGGTCATCGAGGAGGTGCGCCCGCGCGTGCAGGTGTCGCGGCCGCTCGCCGCCGGGCGCTTTCGCGCCGAGGAGCCGGCCGCGCCCGGCGTGCGGCTCGGCGCGCGCGTGCGCCACGGCAAGTTCGGCGAGGGCGTGATCCTCAACGTCGAGGGGAACGGTGCGCAGGCGCGCGTGCAGGTGAGCTTCGAGCGCCAGGGCACCAAGTGGCTGATGGTGCAGTACGCGAATCTCGAACCGCTGACATGAAGATCCTCATCCTGGGCGCCGGCCAGGTCGGCCGCACCGCAGCGCAGCACCTCTCGCGCGAAGAGGCCAACGAGGTGACGGTGGTCGACCTCAACGAGGACACGCTGCGCGACCTGCAGGACCGGCTCGACGTGCGCACCGTGGCCGGCAACGCCGCCTTTCCGACGGTGCTGGAAGCAGCCGGCGCCGCCGAGGCCGACGTCCTCGTCGCGCTCACCTCCAGCGACGAAGTCAACATGATGGCGTGCGAGGTGGCGTTCACGCTGTTCCGTACGCCCACCAAGATCGCGCGCATCCGCGCCGCGGAGT
Organism: uncultured Gammaproteobacteria bacterium; assembly: GCA_963844595.1. GTDB lineage: Bacteria > Pseudomonadota > Gammaproteobacteria > Steroidobacterales > Steroidobacteraceae > 13-2-20CM-66-19. The sequence continues at coordinate 274,913 of CAWJOW010000004.1, read as the reverse complement.
ACACCGACCGGGCGGCGCTGTTCGGCGCCGATGCCGTCAGGGTCGACGTCTTCATCAATCCCGAGCAGCTGGTCACCGAGTACGTGCAGCGCCTGATCTACTACCCGGGGACGCTGCAGGTGCTGGATTTCGCCGACGGCAAGGTGCGCCTCGTCGGCGTGCGCGCCCGCGCCGGCGGGCTGCTCGCCGGTCACTCCTTGAGCGAGCTGCCGCAGCACCTGCCACAGGCGCAGGTGCGCGTGGTCGCGATCTACCGCGAGGGCCGCCGCATCGCGCCGGACGGCGCCACCGTGATCGCCGCGGGCGATGAGCTGTTTTTCCTGGCCGCGCGCGATGACATCCGCCGCATCATGGGCGCGCTGCGCCACGGCGACGATCCGGCGCGCCACGTCGTCATCGCCGGCGGTGGCAACATCGGCTACCGCCTCGCCAAGATGCTCGAGAAACACAACCAGGTGAAGGTGATCGAGCGCGACGCGCGCCGCGCGCGCCGCGTCGCCGAGCAGCTCGACAACGCCATCGTGCTGCACGGCGATGCCGCCGACGAGCAGCTGCTGATCGAGGAGAACATCGACAGCGCCGACGTGTTCGCCGCCGTCACCAACTCGGAGGAGGCCAACATCCTGTCGGCGATGCTCGCCAAGCGGCTCGGCGCCCACAAGGTGATCGCGCTCATCAACCGGCCGTCCTACACCGAGCTGGTGGAGAGCGGCCCGATCGACATCGCGATCTCGCCGCAGACCATCACCATCGGCTCGCTCCTCGCGCACGTGCGCCGCGGCGACGTGGTGCGCGTGCACGCGCTGCGGCGCGGCGCTGAGGAGGCGATCGAGGCCATCGTGCACGGCGATGAGCGCAGCTCGCGTATCGTCGGGCGCGCGGTCGAGGACATCGAGCTGCCCGAGGGCGCTTCGATCGGCGCGGTGGTGCGCGGCGACGAGGTGATCATGGTGCACCACGACACCCTCATCCAGGCCGACGACCACGTGATCCTGTTCCTCGCCGACCGCCGCCATCTCGAGGCGGTCGAGCGGCTGTTCCTGCGCTCGACGCGCTGACGGCTTGGCTAAGGTGCCGGCGGTCGCGTACGTCCTGGGGCTCTCGCTCGCGGCGTTCGCGCTCGCCTACCTGTTGCCGATCGGCTGCTCGCTCGTCATGGGCGACGGCCTGTGGCCGAAGTTCCTGCTGGCGGCAGCGTGCGTCGCGGTCGCGGGCCTGCTGCTCGCCGGCCTCACCCGCCGCTTCCGTCGCGAGCTCAAGCCGCGTGACGGCTTCCTGCTGGTGACGCTCGGCTGGCTGGTGCTGTCGGCGGCGGCGGCCGTGCCGCTGCTGCTGGTGCTGCCGGATTTGAGCTTCACGGGAGCCTACTTCGAGGCGATCTCGGGACTCACCACCACGGGCTCCACCGTGCTCACCGGCCTCGATGCCCTGCCGCCGTCGCTCAACTTCTGGCGGCACACGCTCGAGTGGTTCGGGGGCCTCGGCATCATCGTCATGGGGCTGGCGGTGCTGCCGCTCCTGGGTGTCGGCGGCATGCAGCTCTACAAGGGACAGGCGCCGGGTGCGGTCAAGGAGGAGCGATTGACGCCGCGCATCACCGAGACGGTGAGATCGCTGTGGCTGGTGTATGCGCTGCTGACCGCCGCGGGCATCATCGCGCTGCGCCTCGGCGGCATGTCGTGGTTCGACGCCGTGTGTCACTCGTTCTCGGCGGTGGGCCTCGGCGGCTTCTCCACTCACGACCGCAGCATCGGCTATTTCAACTCACCGGTGATCGAGCTCATCCTGAGCGCGCTGATGCTGGTCGCCTCGCTCAACTTCGCACGCCACCTGCTGGCGCTGCGGCGGCTGTCGCTCGAGCCCTACAAGGCGGACCCCGAGTGCCGGCCGATGCTGATCATCCTGGCCCTGAGCGTGGTCGGGATCGCTGTGCTCCTGACGGCGCACGGCGTCTACCCGCACTTCGCGACCGCCCTCAGGCACTCGGTCTTCAACGTCATCTCGCAGGCGACCACCAGCGGGCTCGCCAGCCAGGACACGAGCCAGTGGCCGGTGTTCGCGCCCTACTGGATGCTGTTCCTGTCGTGCATCGTCTGCAGCAGCGGCTCGCCCGGCGGCGGCATCAAGATGTTCCGCACGCTGGTGCTCGCGCGGCAGACGGGGCGGGAGCTGACGCTCCTGATCCACCCCGCGGCCATGGCGCCGGTGAGGATCGGCGGGCGACCGGTGCCGGAGGCGGTCGCCTACGCGGTGCTCGCATTCATCTTCCTGTACTTCATGACGGTGGCCGTACTGACCTTCGCGATGCTGCTCTCGGGGCTCGATTTCGATTCGTCCTTCACCGCGGTGGTCGCCTCGATCAACAACACCGCGCACGGCTTCGGCCCGCCGGGCGGGGTCCACAACCTCCACGGGCTGACCCCCGCGCAGGACTGGATCTGTATCGCGGCGATGCTGCTCGGGAGGCTCGAGATCTTCAGCGTGATCGTGCTGCTGAAGCCGGCGTACTGGCGCAAATAGCTTCAGCTGTGGATGTAGCTCTCGAGCTGCTCGATCTGCTGCTGCTGCTCGGCGATGACGGCCTTCACCAGGTCGCCGATCGACACCATGCCGACGACCCGGCCGCCGTCCACCACGGGCAGATGGCGCACGCGCCGCTCGGTCATGAGCTGCATGCACCTCGCGACCGTGTCGTCGAGCGACACGGTGAGCACCGGCGAGCTCATGATGTCACGCACCGGCGTGTCGCTCGAGGAACGCCCGCGCAGGATCACTTTGCGGGCGTAGTCGCGCTCGGACACGATGCCCTCGAGCGCCGCGCCTTTCATGACGAGCAGCGCCCCGACGCTGTGCTCGGCCATCAACCGGATGGCATCCAGCACTGGCGCCTGCGCCTCCACCGAGTAAATCCCCCGAGGCTTGCCCTCGAGCAGCATCCGTACGGTAGTCATAGCAGCCTCCCTCTCAATGCACCGGGCCGACCTCCACCGACAGCGTGACGTCGGCGGTAATGTCGAGCGTCCCTTGCTCGACCGGAGTCGCGACCTCCGCAGTCGCAGCGCGTGCCGCGGCCATCATGACCGGCCTCACCGGCATCAGCGGCGGGCTCGATTCCTCCACCGTCAGCACCCGCAGGACCTTCAGGCCGAGGGCGGAGGCGAGCACCTCCGCCTCGGCGTGCGCGCGCACGGCGGCCTCGCGCAGCGCCTCGGCGCGCACCGCGTCCTGGTCGCGCAGGGTGAACTGGATGCCCTGCACGCGATTGGCGCCCGCGCGGGTCGCCGCATCGACGACACCGCCCACGCGGCCGAGGTCATCGAGCGTCACCTGCACGACGTTGGTCGCGGTATAGCCGGTGAGCGTCGGCTGTCCGCCGCCGGGGTGATACTGGTAGTCCGGGCTGAGCGAGTAGCTGATGGTCTTGAGCTGCGCCGTCGGGCCGGCGGCCGGACGCAGCGCGGCGAGCACCTTGTCCACCTGCCGGGCGTTGTCGGCGGCAGCCTGCTCAGAGTGCTCCGCCTGGTTGGTGACGCCGATGTCGATCTGCGCGCGGTCGGGCCGCGCGCTCACCCGGGCATTACCGGTGACGCGAATCGACGACACCGGCGCGGCGTCGCCGGCGTGCACCGCGCCCGCCGCCAGCACCGCCATGGCGGCGGCGAGCGCCAACTCGGGCAGTGCGGTGGAACGCATTCGCATATTCTACGCGCCGCTCGTGCGGCAGTTCATAGTTTGGGCAGTAGGACGCACCGGCGTGCGAGCCGAACCGGTATACAACAGCGCATGACCAGCCGGGAAATACACGTCGCGCCGGACCGCTTCGAAGTCATCGCCGAGGACGCGATCCTCGTCACGGAGCTGCGCTCGGCGATCGCCGTGTGTGTGTACGACGCGGCGGAGCAGGCCGGTGCGCTGCTGCACCTGCGCTGCATCATCCGCAGCTCCAAGCCCGCGGACGTGACCGATACGACGCTCGCGACCGAGCTGCTGCTGCTCGACCGCTGCCTCGAGGCGCTGCGCGAAGCCGCCCCGGGTGCGCGGCGACTGCAGGCGCGCATCGTGGCGCACCTCGCCGACAGTGCGCAGGCGCAGTCGGTGTACGAGACGGTGCTGGGGCTGGTGCGGCACTTCCTCGCCGACGCTGGCGTGCAACTGCTGCCCGAGGACGTCGCCGCAGGTGCGGCGCGGACGCTGCGCTTCCGGCCGGGCATGGGATGGGTGCACACGCGGGCGTAAGAGTCGCGGTGCCCGCGGAGGTGAGGCGCGCGCTCGAGCGGCTGTTCGGCGAGCCGGTGGCGCATGTCGCAGTGATCGAGCATTCCCGGTTTGCACGGCTGCACCTGCGCGCGCATGCGACCACGCGCCGCGGGCGCATTTACCTGCGCGGCGATGCGGCGGCGTTTTTCGCCAACCCCTGGCTGCTGCTGCACGAGTACTGGCACGTCATCCGGCAATGGCAGCCCGGCACCCTCACGGTCCGGCGCTATCTCATCGAGTGCCTGAGGCGCGGCTACTGGAACAACCGCTTCGAGATCGAGGCGCGGGCGTTCGCCGACGCCCACGCCGCAGGCCTGCACGCGCTGCTGGCGGCGGCAGGCCCGGGCCCGCGGGACGGCTGCGCGGGAGAGGGGCGCACGTGATACTGCTTTCCTAACTACAATACGCGTCCCCCGGGTATGGGCCCGGAGAGCGCGGGGTTCGCCCCGCAGAGAGGCAGGTAAGCGCCGTGAGCCCGCGGACGCGCTTCACAGAGGCCTACGACGTCCTCGTCATCGGCGGTGGTCACGCCGGCACCGAGGCGGCGCTCGCGGCTGCCCGCGCGGGGGCGAGGACGCTGCTCCTCACGCAGAGCATCGAGACGCTCGGCGCCATGAGCTGCAATCCCGCGGTCGGGGGCATCGGCAAGGGCCACCTGGTGCGCGAAATCGACGCCCTGGGCGGAGCGATGGCGCGTGCCACCGACCGTGCCGGCATCCAGTTCCGCACGCTGAACGCGAGCAAGGGTCCGGCGGTGCGCGCGACCCGCGCGCAGGCCGACCGGCAGCTCTACCGGCGCGCAATCCGCTCGATGCTCGAAGAGCAGCCGAATCTCCGGATCTTCCAGCAGGAGGCCGCGGACCTGCTCATCGACGGCGGCGCCGTGCGCGGCGTGCTGACCGCGAGCGGCGTACGCTTCGAGGCCCGCGCGGTGGTGCTCACCGCCGGGACTTTCCTCGCCGGACGCATCCACGTCGGGCTCACGAACTATCCGGGCGGCCGAGCGGGCGATGCCCCCTCCACGCTTCTCGGCGCGCGACTGCGTGAGCTCATGCCACGCGTGGGCCGGCTCAAGACCGGCACACCGCCACGGATCGATGGCCGCACCCTCGACTGGTCCGTCATGACCGTCCAGCCCGGAGATGAGCCGACCCCCGTGTTTTCATTCCTTGGGCGGATCAGTGAGCATCCAAAGCAGGTGAATTGTTTCATTACGAAAACAAACGAGCAGACGCACGAGATCATCCGGGCGGCGACCGATCGCTCTCCCCTGTTCACCGGGGCCATCTCCGGGGTGGGGCCGCGCTACTGTCCTTCGGTCGAGGACAAGGTGGTCCGCTTCGCCGACCGGCCCTCGCACCAGATCTTCGTCGAGCCCGAGGGGCTCGATACCCACGAGATCTACCCGAACGGCATCTCGACCAGCCTGCCCTTCGAGGTGCAGTGCGAGTTCGTGCGCACCATCCGCGGCTTCGAGCACGCGCATCTGACGCGACCGGGCTACGCGATCGAGTACGACTTCTTCGATCCGCGGGACCTCAGACCCACGCTCGAGACGCACGCTCTCTGCGGGCTCTACCTCGCCGGGCAGGTGAACGGTACGACCGGCTACGAAGAAGCTGCGGCCCAGGGCCTCGTGGCCGGCATCAACGCGGCGCGCCAGGTGAGCGGGCAGGAGCCGTGGGTGCCCCGGCGGAGCGAGGCCTATGTCGGGGTGCTGATCGATGACCTGGTCACGCGTGGGGCTGCCGAGCCCTATCGCATGTTCACCAGCCGCGCCGAGCATCGGCTGCTGCTGCGCGAGGACAACGCGGATCTGCGCCTGACCCCCAGGGGGCGCGAGCTCGGGCTCGTCGACGACGCGCGCTGGGCGCTGTTCGAGGAGAAGAAGCGGCTGTCCGAACTCGAAGTCGAGCGGCTCGAGTCGCAGAGGCTCGGCCCCGCGGACGTGCCGCCGGCGTGGGCCGAGCGTCACCTCGGCGGCCCGCTGCCGCGCGAGCTCAGCGCCTTCGAGCTGTTGCGGCGGCCGCAGGTCAGCTACCCGGCGCTGCTGGAGGTCGCAGGCACCCCCGCCTGGGCCTGCACCGCCGACGAGCGGCTGCCCGAGGCCGTGCGCGCGCAGGTCGAGGCGCGCGCGAAGTACGCAGGCTACATCGAGCGGCAGGAGGAGGAGATCGAACGCACGCGCCGCAACGAGGACACGCGGCTCCCGGCCGACCTCGACTACGCTTCCCTCACCGGCCTCTCGAATGAGGTCCGCCAGAAGCTCGGCGCGGCGCGCCCGGCGACCCTCGGGCAGGCGGGCCGCATCCCGGGCGTCACGCCGGCTGCCGTCTCGATCCTGCTCGTGCACCTGAAGAAGCGCGCGCGCACCGGTGCACCCAGGGTCGCATGAGCCGTTTCACGATCGCATGAACGGCTTCACGCAGACGCTGCGGCGAGCCTGGGATGTGAACGATTCGCTGCTGTGCGTCGGGCTCGATCCGGAGATCGAGCGGCTGCCGGCGCACATCGCCGCCGCGCCCTCGCCCATCTTCCAGTTCAACAAGGCGGTCATCGACGCCACGCACGACCTGGTGTGCGCGTACAAGCCGCAGTTCGCGCACTACGCCGCGTGCGAGGCCGAGGATCAGCTCGAGCGCACCATCGAGTACGTCCACCGCACCTATCCGGACATCCCGGTGATCCTCGATGCGAAGCGGGGCGACGTCGGCAGTTCGGCCGAGCGCTACGCCATCGAGGCGTTCGAGCGCTACAGCGCCGATGCAGTCACGGTGAATCCCTACCTGGGAACCGATGCGCTCGAGCCGTTCCTCCGCCACGCGGACAAGGGCGTCATCGTGCTGTGCCGCACCTCGAACCCGGGGGCGCGCGAGCTGCAGGATCTGGACGTCGGGGGCAGGAAGCTCTACCAGCTGGTGGCCGAGCTCGCGGTACAGCGCTGGAACGCCCGCGGCAACTGCCTGCTCGTGGTCGGCGCCACCTACCCGCGCGAGCTCGGCGAGGTGCGCGCGATCGTCGGCGACATGCCGCTGCTGGTCCCGGGGGTCGGCGCGCAGGGCGGCGATGTCGCGGAGGCCGTGAGGCACGGCCAGGACGCGCGGGGTACGGGCCTCATCGTCAGTGCCTCGCGCAGCGTGCTCTACGCCGCGGGCGGTGCCGACTTCGCCTCGGCGGCACGCGCCGCCGCGCGCGCCCTGCGCGAGCAGATCAACCTGAGCCGCACCCGCGCCCGATGAGGAGGCGCGGGACGGCCGTGCGTCTCGCCGCGGCCCTCACCGCCACCCTCGCCCTGACCGCGCTCACGGCCTGCGGGAAGCAACGCCCGGCTATGCCGGGCGCCGCCGCGTCTGTCGCGAAGGTGCTGGTGCGCGGTGGCGGCCCGGATCCCGACTCTCTCGATCCGCAGAAGGCGCGCGGCTTCGAGGCGCAGGGCATCGTGCGCGACCTGTGCGAGGGACTCACCACGCTCGACCACCAGGCCGCAGTGGCCCCGGGTATCGCCAGCCACTGGAGCGCGAGTCCCGACGGGCTCACCTGGACCTTCACCCTGCGCCCGAACGCGCGCTGGTCGAACGGCGACAAGGTCGTGGCAGCGGACTTCGTCGCGGGCTTCAGACGGCTCGTGGATCCGGCCACTGCCTCGGGCTATGCGGAGTACGCCGACGTGATCGCCAACAGCGACGACATCGTCGCCGGCCGCAAACCCCCTGAAGCACTCGGCGTCGCCGCGCCCGACGACGCCACCGTGGTCATCACGCTCGGCAACCCCGCGCCGTACCTGCCTGCGCTGCTTTCACACCCGAGCACCTGCCCCGTCCACCGCCCCACGCTCGCGCGCTACGGCGAGCGCTTCGCGCGCCCCGGCATCATGGTCTCGGACGGCGCGTTCGTGCTGAAAGAATGGGTGCAGGGCTCGTACGTGCTGGCGACGCGCAATCGCTACTACTGGAACGACGCCGCCACCCGGCTCGATGCCGTCAAGTACCTCATCTTCCAGGACGAGAACGCCGAGCTGATGCGCTACCGGGGCGGGGAGCTCGAAGTGACGGCGGTCGTGCCGCGCGGGCAGTTCGACTGGATACGCGCGCATCTCGCCGACCAGCTGCACGTCAGCCCGCAGCTCAACACGTACTACTACGGCTTCAACCTCGAACGCGCGCCCTTCAAGGACCAGCCCGGGCTGCGGCGCGCGCTGTCGATGGTGATCGACCGCGAGAAGCTCACGCAGCTGGTGCTGCGCGTAGGCGAGCTGCCGGCCTACGGCTGGGTGCCGCCGGGGGTCGCCAACTACACCGGGCAGTCGTTCGACTACCGCGGCGAGCCGATCGCTGAGCGCATCGCCGAGGCGCAGCGCCTCTACCGCGAGGCGGGCTACTCGAGCGCGCATCCGCTCAGTTTCGAGCTGCGCTACAACGCCGGCGAGGTGCACACCAAGCTTGCGGTCGCGATCGCCTCCATGTGGAAGGAAGCGCTCGGCGTCGACGTGCGCCTGACTCAGACGGAGTTCAAGTCGCTGCTGCAGGACATCGCGCGCGGCGACGTCGAGATGTTCCGCTCGAGCTGGGTCGGCGACTACAACGACGCCTACACCTTTGCGCAGTATCTCAAGAGCGACTTCGGCGTGAACCTGCCGCACTACGCCAACCCCGCCTACGATGCGCTGCTCCGGCAGGCCCAGTCGCAGCTCGACGCCAGCGCGCGCCGCGCGCTGCTCGAGCAGGCCGAGCGGCTCATGCTGCGCGACACGCCGCTCATCCCGCTGTACTTCTACGTCAACAAGCACCTCGTGAAGCCGGAGGTCCTCGGCTGGTACGACGACGTCATGAACGTGACGTACAGTAAGGATCTCGGGCTCGCGCCGGCGCGCTGAGGACAACGGATGAACTGGCACCTGTTTGCCGCCTTCATGGCCATCACGCTGGTGCTGCTGCTCGCGCCCGGTCCGATCGTGACGCTGGTGATCTCGACCGCCGCCACGCGCGGGCTGCGGGCGGGTCTCGTCACGGTCGCAGGCACCACGACCGGCAACGCGCTGCTGCTCGCGGCCATCGCGTTGGGCTTGGGCTGGGTGCTCGGCCATGCGGCGACACTCTTCGACGCGTTGCGCTGGCTCGGCGCGGCGTACCTCGTGTGGCTCGGCGTGCAAGCCTGGCGGCGCGTCGGCGGGCCGCAGTCGGCAGCGCCGAACGACAGGGTGTACTTCCGGCGGGGGCTGCTGGTCGCGCTCTCCAATCCCAAGACAATCGCGTTCTTCAGTGCGTTCCTGCCGCAGTTCCTCGACCCGCGCCTGCCGGCGGGACCGCAGCTCGCCGTGATGTGCGCGGTGACGGTGCTGCTCGCGGCGGTGAGCGACTCCTGCTGGGCCATCGCCTCGGGTCTCGGGCGCGCGTGGTTCATGGCACCCCGGCGCGCCAGGCTCCTCGGGCGCGCCGCGGGGATCACGCTGATCGGCGGCGGGATCTGGCTGTCGCTCGTGCGGCGGCCGGGGTAAGCGGAGCGGCGCCCCTCTGCCGGGCGCCGCCCTGAGGCAAGGCTTATTTGAGTAGCGCTTCCTGCTCGGTTCGCGAGCCGAGCACGGTGCGGATCTTGGAGCGATCGAGCTCGGACTTGTTGGCAGCGTCGACCGAGCCTTCAGTCTCCGCGAGCACCTTTTCGAAGCGGCCGCCCAGGTGATCGAGTGCCGCCCAGTCCTTGAACTCCGTGACCAGGTAGATGTCCGGATCGTTCGCTCCGCGCGCCTCGACCACGATCACGCGGTAACCGGTGATCAGGCCAGCCTTCTTGGCCGCGTCCTGTTGCGCCTTGTAGACCGTCCGCAGCCAGTGCATGTAGTCGTCGAAGTGACCATCGACGGTGCGGATCGCGGCGACGTTGATCACCGGCCCGTCGTTCCAGTCGCGGCCGTCCGCATAGACAGTGGTTGAGAGTGCTGTAAGGCCGAGCAGCGCCAGGGCGCCGCAGATACCTTGGGTCATGCGATTCATCGCGAGTCCCTCCTGAGAGAGCGTTGATATTCGGGCTTGTTTTGGAGTTGTGCCGTGGGTCGCCGGAGTGCTCCGGGCCGACCTGAGCTGCGGCGCAGCCTACGCTGATCCCCGGGGCCGCGTCCGGTTTATTTCCCGATGCAGAAGCCCGCGAAGATTCTCGCGAGAAGATCGTCGCTGGTGAACTCGCCGGTGATCTCGTTGAGGGCCTGTTGGGCCGAGCGCAGCTCCTCGGCGACCAGCTCTCCGGCGCGCCGCTCGGCGAGTTGCCGCGCCGCCTCCTCGGCGTGCGCGCGCGCGCGCGCCAGCGACTCCAGGTGCCGACGGCGCGCACTGATCGCCCCGCCCTCGACGCTCCGGTAGCCCACGCACTGCTTGAGGTGGGCGCGCAGCGCGCCGAGCCCCTGACCCGTGAGCGCCGAGATGTTGACGCGCGGAGGGCCGTCGTCGGCCCCGGCCACCGGCAGCCCGGGAGCGAGGTCACACTTGTTGAATACCAGCGTGACCGGCACCGCGGGCGGCAGCCGCGCGCCCTGCTCGCGGAACGCAGCGCCGGCGGGATCCTCCGCCGCGTCGATAACGAACAGCACGCGCTCGGCGCGCTGCATCTCGGCGCGCGCGCGGCGCATGCCCTCGGCCTCGATCTCATCGCCGCCGTCGCGCAGGCCGGCCGTGTCGAGCACGTGCAGCGGCATGCCGTCGATGTCGAGCGGCACGCGCAGCACATCGCGGGTGGTGCCGGGGATCGGGGTGACGATGGCGGCATCAAAGCCGGCCAGGCGGTTGAGCAGGCTCGACTTGCCGGCGTTGGGGCGGCCCGCGATCACCACCGTCATCCCTTCGCGCAGCAGCCGTCCCTGCTGAGCGCTCGCGACCACACCGTCGAAGTGCGCGCGCAGCGACTGGAAGCGTCCGGTGAGCTCGCGGTCGGCGAGAAAATCGATCTCCTCCTCGGGAAAATCGATCGCCGCCTCGACGTAGGTGCGCAGATCGATGAGCGCCTCGAGGAGGCCGCGCACCATGGCGGAGAACTCCCCCTCGAGCGAGCGCATTGCAGCGCGCAGCGCCTCGCGCGAGCCCGCATCGATGAGGTCGGCGATCGCCTCGGCCTGCGCCAGATCGAGCTTGTCGTTGAGAAAGGCCCGCTGCGTGAACTCGCCGGGCTGCGCACGCCGTGCCCCGAGCTCGAGCACACGCTCCACCAGCGCCTCGAGCAGCAGCGGGCCGCCATGCGCCTGCAGCTCGAGCACGTGCTCGCCCGTGTAGGAGTGCGGCGCGGGGAAGAACAGCGCGAGCCCGGCGTCGATCGGCTCGCGCCGTGCATCGAGGAAGCGCGCAAACGTCGCGGCGCGCGGCAAAGGCAGCTCGCCGACGACCACCGCGGCGATCTCCGGCACCTTGGGACCCGAGATCCGCACGATGCCGATGCCGCCGCGACCCGGCGGTGTCGCTGCGGCGACGATGGTGTCGGTACGCGTCATGAGGCGAAAGCCAAGGCTAGCGCCGCCGCAGCGTTGCGTCACCCGCGGCGGCCAGCCGCGCTAGGACTTCTTCGCTGCCATCGCCGCCCCGATGCGGCGATTGATGTTCCACTGCTGCGCGATCGACAGGATCGTATTGGTCACCCAGTACAGCACCAGCCCCGCCGGGAAGAATGCGAAGGTCGCGGACATGACGAGCGGCATGATCATGAACATCTTGGCCTGCACCGGGTCCGGGGGCGCGGGGTTGAGCTTGTACTGCACGAACATGGCGACCGCCATGATCGCCGGCAGGATGAAGTACGGATCGCGCGAGGACAGGTCCTGGATCCAGAACGCGAAAGGCGCCTGGCGCATCTCGACGCTCTCGAGCAGCACCCAGTAGAAGGCGATGAACACCGGGATCTGGATGACCATCGGCAGACAGCCGGCGACCGGGTTGACCTTCTCGCGCTTGTAGAGCTCCATGGTCGCGCGCCCGAGCTTCTCGCGGTCGTCGGCGTAGGTCTCCTGCAGATTCTTGATGCGCGGCCCCAGGGTCTTCATCTTCGCCATCGAACGCCCGCTCGCCTCCGACAGCGGATAGAACAGCAGCTTCAGGAGGAACGTGACGACGATGATCGCCACTCCCCAGTTGCCGCTGAGCCGGTGCACGAACGACAGCGCGAGAAACAGCGGCCGTGCGAGAAACCACAGGCGCCCATAGTCGGCGACGCGCCCGAGCTCCGGAGCGGTCGCCTCGAGCTGCGCCTGCAGCTTCGGACCGACGAACAGCGTCTGTGTGAACTCCCCCGTGGCCCCGGGCGCGATGGTCTGCCCGGGCCCCCTCGCCGCGAGCAGGTAGCGGTCGCCCTCGACCTGCAGCGTGAAGCGGTAGCGCGCACCCTTGGGCGGCACGATCGCGCTGACGAAATGGTGCTGAAGCGCGGCGATCCAGCCGTCGGTCACGTCGAGCGAGAGGTGGCTGTCCTGAGCGTCGGTGGGGTTGAGCTTGCGGTACTTGCCGCCGTCCCAGAGCGCGGGCCCATGGAAGGCGTAGCTCGACACGTTGAAATACGAGCTCTTGGTGCGCGGATCGTTGCGCAGGATCTGCGTGTAGGGACTCGCCTCCCAGGGAGCGCTGCCGCCGTTATGCACCTGGTACTCGAGACCGATACGGTAATCGCCGCGGCGGAACACGTAGGTCTTGGTCACCGTGATGCCGTCTGCGCCGCTCCAGGTGAGCGGGACGCGCAGCTCCGCCGCGCCGTCCATCCGGTAGTCGCTGCGGGCGCTCTCGAAGCTGGAGAGATGTGTCGGGTACGAGGCGCTCCCGGGACCTGCGAGACCGGACTCGAGCTCATAGAGCGTCTCCGGCGAGTCGTCGTTCTCGAGTCGCACCGGAGTCGGTTCGCCCTTGATCAGCGGGTAGGCGGGCAGGTCCGCCCGCACGAGGCTGCCGCCGCGGGTGCTGATCTCGAGATCGAGCACGTCGGTCCGCACGTGCACGAGCGGTGCGCCCGCGGGTGACGCGGTCGCCGGAGGCGGCGCCACCCCTGTCGCCGTTGCGGCCGAGGCTGCCTGCGACGGCGCCGCCGATGAAGAGGCGGTCGGTGAGCCAGCTGTACCGGGAGGGGCCGTCGCAGGCGCTGCCGGCACCTCAGTGCTCAGATCGTTGGGAGGCGCTGCCTGGTGGCTGGCGGCGGTCCTGGCGGGGCCCGGGGAAGCGAGCTCGGAATAGTCATGCACCCACGCCTGGTAGTCGAGAATCACCACCGCCGCGAGCGCGGCCCACAGGTAGAGGCGGGGGTTATTGACGGTGGGCATGGTGCGTACAGGCCATCCGGGGCGGCGGCACCGGGTCGAAGCCCCCGGGATGCCATGGGTGGCATCGGGCGAGGCGCCTGAGCGCAAGCCAGCTGCCTTCGAGGACGCCGAAGCGCATCAGCGCCTCGAGCGCGTACTGCGAGCAGCTGGGATAAAAGCGGCAGCGCGGCCCGAGAAGCGGGCTCACCGTCCACTGGTACAGGCGGATCAGGAACGCGGCGACGCGGCGCATTGCGTACTGACCTTGTTCCAGAGCGCCGCGAGGCTTAGCCGCAGCGCCCGGCCCGACTCGGCGCGGGCGCGCGGGCGCACGCCGACCACGAGGTCGAGCGGCGGAAGCTCGCGCTGATGCAGTCGGAACGACTCGCGGATGATGCGGCGGATGCGGTTGCGCGCCACCGCGTTGCCGGCGGTGCGAACCGCCACGGCCATCCCCAGGCGCGGAGCGCCGCTTTCGTTGTTGCTCGCAGTCACGGTGAAAAACCCATCGGCAAAGCGCCGCCCGCGCGCGTAAGCGGCGTCGAAATCGCACTTGCGCCGCAGGCGCCGTTGCGCCGGCAGTGTGAGCCGCCCTCGCATTGCATCGAGCCCCGGTCGAGCGACCGCCTCGGGTTTCAGGGTATCAGCTTGCGCCGGCCCTTGGCGCGCCGCCGCGCGAGCACCTTGCGGCCGTTCTTGGTGGCCATGCGCGCCCGGAACCCGTGGGTGCGCTTGCGACGCACTTTGCTCGGCTGATACGTACGCTTCATACCGCAGGCTCCGTGAACTCATCGGGCGGCGCAAAAAAAGGGCGGCAAGGCTAAGCCGTTGAGCGCCAAGGTGTCAATACAGGCGGGGGCGGAATGAGCCTTCAGCGCGGTGCGCGATCGGTATAGACTGCGCAGCCTTTTCCTCAACGTTCACCAGAAACGTCGCAGAGGCATTCGCGCGTGGAAGCTTCGCTGTGGACCCGCTGCATGGGTGCGTTGGAGGCGGAGCTTCCGGAGCAGCAGTTCAATACCTGGGTGCGACCGCTCCAGGCGATGGAAGGCCACGGGGCGCTGAAGCTCCTCGCGCCCAACCGCTTCGCGGTCGACTGGATCAACGAGCACCTGCTGCCGCGCATCGGCGAGCTGCTGCGCGATGAGAGCACCGGCGACACGCCGATCGTCACAGTGGAGGTGGGCTCACGCAGCCCGCAGATTCACCTCTCCGGCGCCACGGCGGCGGCCGCGCGCGCGCCGCGCCGCGCCGAAGGCCTGGTGGTCGGCGCGCGGCTCAATCCCGAGTTCTGCTTCGCCACCTTCGTCGAGGGCAAGAGCAACCAGCTCGCCAAGGCCGCCTCGCTCCAGGTGGCTGAAAATCCAGGCCGCGCCTACAACCCGCTGTTCCTGTACGGCGGAGTCGGACTCGGAAAAACGCACCTCATGCACTCCATCGCGCACGTCATCAAGTCGCGCGACCCGGAGGCGCGCATCGCCTACGTACACTCCGAGCGCTTCGTCAGCGACATGGTGCGGGCGCTGCAGCACAACTCCATGAACGAGTTCAAGACCGCCTACCGCTCGCTGGATGCGCTGCTGATCGACGACATCCAGTTCTTCGCCGGCAAGGAGCGCTCGCAGGAGGAGTTCTTCCACACCTTCAACGAGCTGCTCGAGGGCCAGCACCAGGTGATCCTCACCTGCGACCGCTATCCGAAGGAGGTCGACGGGCTCGAGGAGCGGCTGAAATCGCGCTTCGGCTGGGGACTGACGGTCGCAATCGAGCCGCCGGAGCTCGAGACCTGCGTCGCGATCCTGATGACCAAGGCGCAGGCGGTCGGTGTGACGCTGCCCGAGGAAGTCGCGTTCTTCATCGCCAAGCGTATCCGCTCGAATGTGCGCGAGCTCGAGGGTGCGCTGCGGCGAGTGATCGCCAACTCGCGCTTCATGGGCCGTGCAATCACGCTGGAGTTCACCAAGGAAGCGCTCCGCGACCTGTTGTCGCTGCAGGCAAAGCTCGTGACCATCGAGAACATCCAGAAGACCGTGGCCGACTACTACAAGGTGCGCATGGCGGACCTGCTCTCCAAGCGCCGCAGCCGCTCGGTCGCGCGGCCGCGCCAGGTGGCGATGGCACTCGCGAAAGAGCTCACCAGTCACAGCCTGCCGGAGATCGGCGATGCGTTCGGCGGGCGCGATCACACTACGGTGCTGCACGCCTGCAAGCGCATCAGAGAGCTGCGCGACAGCGAGCAGCGTCTGAAGGAAGACTACTCAAACCTGTTGAGAACTCTGGCCGGTTGATGTGTACCGCGGGGCGGGTTTCCTGTGGACAGAGTTGGGGATAAAGTTATCCACAGGACTCGCACACAATGACGTCAGTCGATGCCTGGTGTTTTGCGGGCCGCGGGTGTTCTCAAGTGATTGATCAGGCAGTGAATTTTAACTCATCCTCGCTATCAACAGGCTCTATAGTTCCTATAACTAAAAGATCTCTGCTCAACAATCAGATTTATCAAGAGAGTTGTAATCCATGAAGCTGACTGCCGCACGCGAAGACATTCTCGCGCCGCTCCAGAGTGTCATTGGGGTCGTGGAACGACGGCAGACGATGCCGGTGCTCGCCAACGTGCTGCTGGCGGCACGCGACGGCCGGTTGAGCGTCACGGGAACCGATCTGGAAGTCGAGCTGGTTGCATCGAGCGCGGCCAGCGTGCAGCAGCCGGGGGACATCACCGTACCGGGACGCAAGCTTCTCGAAATCTTTCGCGCATTACCCGAGAAAACCAGCGTTACGCTCAGCACCGAGGGCGAGCGTGTCACGCTACGGGCAGGGCGCAGCCGCTTCACTCTCTCGAGCCTGCCGGCTGCAGAATTTCCGCTCGTCGAGGAGATCAACGCGCAGCAGACGCTCAGCGTCGCGCAGGGTGAGTTCCGCCGCCTGATCGACAAGACGCATTTCTCAATGGCGCAGCAGGATGTGCGCTACTACCTCAACGGACTTCTGCTCGAGACTGACGGCAAGGCCCTGCGCGCGGTCGCGACCGACGGGCATCGGCTTGCGCTCGCCGAGATGGAGCTCTCCGGCAAAGCGAAGGGCACACACCAGGTGATCGTGCCGCGCAAAGGGGTACTGGAGCTGCAACGCATCCTCGGCACCGAGGGCGACATCGAGCTCGCGATCGGTACCAATCACGTTCGCGCCCAGATCGGAGATATTCGCTTCACTTCGAAGCTCATTGACGGCCGTTTCCCGGAATACGCGCGCGTAATCCCGGCCACGCCTCCGCGCACGGTCGAAGCGGACCGGGAAGCTCTGCGCCAGGCGCTGCAGAGAACAGCGATTCTTTCCAACGAGAAGTACCGGGGTATCCGCCTCACGGCCCGGCCCGACATGCTCACCGTCCAGGCTCACAATCCGGAGCAGGAGGAGGCCGAGGACCAGGTCGAGGTGACGTACAAGGGCGAAGAGGTCGAGATTGGGTTCAATGTGAATTACCTTCTCGACGCCCTCAGCGCGATCGACGGCGATCGGGTCGAGATCGGGCTCACCGACTCAAACAGCAGCTGTCTCATCCGGGCGCCCGCCACGACGCACACGCGCTACGTCGTCATGCCCATGCGGCTGTAGACGATGCGGCCGTGGCGGCAGCCGCGCCACGCCGGCTCAAGACCCCTTCATAGCCGGGGGGCGCATCAACGCACTTCAGCCTGCCTCGGCACCTCAGATTCCGCTCGTCCAGAAGGAGGTAGAGGTCTCCGCACGGCGGCCGCGCCGGGGGCACTAACACGCACAAGCGCCCAGACGAGGCGCTTAGAACCCAGACGCTCTCGCGGCCCGGACCGGCGAGATCGCAGGAGTCCACTGCCGCAGGAGGTGCTGGCGTCTCGTTCCACTTTGTTCCACGTGGAACAGCCGCGCTCCGTCGGCTCCAGACCGCTTACGCTCTGAGCCGCCAGAAGCCCGTCCGTGTCTCCACGGGCTTCCCGGCGGGACTTGTCAGACCGGGCACCGCTTGGCGGGTGGCGCCTGGCGGACCGCGGCATGCTGCGGCAGGCTCCGCCGGTCGCAGCGCTTATTCACGCAAATGGGCTCACCCCCGCGGAGTTGTCCGCGTAGAGGCTGGCGCGCCGCGCCGAGACGGCCGCAGCAATGGCGCCGACAAGTCATGTTTCACGTGGAACAAGCCGACGTCCGCCCTGGCCGCGCGACGGAAGCTCCCAAGCCCACAAGGTCGCGGCAGGAGAACGAGCTCCAGGTCGGCGACCCCGTAGTCCCTCGGACCCAGAAGCTGGAACACAGGGTGGGCGCTGCGGATGAGCGTTGCGCCCGGCGACGCGGCCGCCCACCGAGGGCCAGCCCGCCAGACGTTGCTCCGGCGCCCGCCCGCCGAGCCGTGACCGGGGCGCAGCCTGACGATGGCGGTCGGCCGCGCGGGCGCGTGGACGGCTCGTGAGCCTTCTCGAGCTGGAGGTCTCGAACCTGCGTTGTATCGAGCACGCGCACCTCGAGCTGACGCCCGGAGTGACGCTGCTTTGGGGCGGAAATGGGGCAGGGAAAACGTCAGTCCTTGAGGCGATATTCCTGCTCGGTCGGGGGCGATCGTTCCGTACACGGAACAATGATAGGCTAATTCGGCGTGGAGAGGCTCATATGCGAGTCACTGGGCGAATCGTTGGCTCCGCAGGGCAGGACATGCCGGTGGGATTCGAAGTCACCCGTGACGAGACCCTGGCCCGGATCGGGGGCCGTCCCGCGCACTCGCTCGGCGAGCTCGCCCAGGCGTTCCCCGTGCAGGCCGTGGATCCGGGTGTACACCGCCTGGTCGAGGAGGGAGGGCATCGCCGCCGCCGCTGGATGGACTGGGCGGTGTTCCACGTGGAACCTCTGTTTATGGACGAGTGGGTCCGGTACTCAAGGGCCCTCAGGCAGCGCAATGCCGCGCTCAAGTCAGACCCAGCCCACGCGGGCGTCTGGGACGGCGAGCTGGCTCGTCTGGGCGAGTCCATCGCCGAGGCGCGTGGCCGCTTTCTCGATCGGCTCATGCCGTACTGGCGCGCGTTGCTGTCCGCGCTGACTGGCCTCGACGTGGAATTGCACTACCTCCGGGGCTGGAGTCATGAGCAGTCTCTGCTGCAGGCGCTTACGGCCTCGAGGCCGCGTGATGAGGCGCGACAGCTGACTCACGTGGGGCCCCACCGGGCCGACGTTTCACCGCGCCTCGACGGGCGCGCGGCGCGCGAGGTGCTGTCGCGCGGACAGCAGAAGCTGGTGGCTGCAGCGATGATGCTCGCGCAGGTGCGGCTCCTGCAGGACACGACGCAGACGATTCCCACGCTGCTCCTCGACGACCCCGCCGCAGAGCTCGACGGGGAGCACCTGGAGCGCTTCATCGAGCAGGTCAGGGCGCTCAGAAGTCAGCTCGTTGTCACGTCGTTGCACGCTCAATCGCGCCTGTTCGGCGCGCCAGACCGCACGTTCCACATGGGACATGGGAGGGTCCAACCGGTATAATGCAACGTCGCAAAATCGAGTTAGTTCATGCCCGCCGACGACGTCTACGATTCCAGTAAAATCAAAGTCTTAAAGGGTCTTGACGCGGTGCGGAAACGCCCCGGAATGTACATCGGCGACACCGATGACGGGACGGGCCTGCACCACATGGTGTTCGAGGTCGTCGACAACTCCATCGACGAGTCCCTGGCCGGTCATTGCGACCGCATCGTCGTCACCATCCACGCCGACGAATCGGTGACGGTTTCCGACAACGGTCGCGGCATACCTGTGGATATCCATCCCGAGGAGGGGCGCTCGGCAGCCGAGGTCATCATGACCGTGCTGCACTCGGGCGGTAAGTTCGACGACAGCTCCTACAAGGTCTCAGGCGGCCTGCACGGCGTCGGCGTATCGGTTGTCAATGCGTTGTCGGATTACCTGCTGCTCACCATCGCACGCGACGGCAAGCTCCACCGCCAGGAGTATCACCTCGGTGAGCCCGCCGCCCCGCTCGCGGCAGTCGGCGAGACGCACGATCGCGGCACGGTGATCCGCTTCAGGCCGAGCGCGCAGATCTTCACCAACATCCAGTTCAACTACGACATCCTCGCCAAGCGGCTGCGTGAGCTCTCGTTCCTCAACTCCGGCGTGCGCATCGAGCTCCACGACGAGCGTGAGAACAAGTCCGACGTGTTTGCGCACGCCGGCGGGCTGCAGGCGTTCGTGAAGTATGTGAACCGCACGCGCACGCCGATTCACGATTCGGTGTTCTGGTTCCGCACGCAGGACGGTCCGGTGTCGGTGGAGGTGGCGCTGCAGTGGAACGACTCCTACCAGGAGAGCATGTTCTCCTATACCAACAACATTCCGCAGAAGGACGGCGGCACGCACCTCGCCGGCTTTCGCAGCGCCCTGACGCGCACGCTGAACGACTACGTCGAGAAGGAGCTGTCGGGTCGCAAGGACAAGGTCCCCATGACCGGCGACGATGCGCGCGAGGGACTCACGGCGATCCTGTCGGTGAAGCTGCCCGATCCGAAATTCTCCTCGCAGACCAAGGAAAAGCTGGTGTCCTCCGAAGTGAAGGGCATCGTCGAGAACGCGGTCGGCACCAAGCTGCAGGAGTTCCTGCTCGAGCATCCGCAGGAAGCGCGCAACATCGTCGCCAAGATGGTCGAGGCGGCGCGGGCGCGCGAGGCGGCGCGCAAGGCACGCGAGTTGACACGCCGCAAGGGCGCGCTGGATGTCGCGGGACTCCCCGGCAAGCTCGCCGACTGTCAGGAGAAGGATCCGGCGCTTTCGGAGATTTTCATCGTCGAGGGCGACTCCGCCGGCGGCTCCGCGAAACAGGGGCGCGACCGGCGCACGCAGGCGATCCTGCCGCTCAAGGGCAAGATCCTGAACGTCGAGCGCGCGCGCTTCGACAAGATGCTGTCCTCGGCCGAGGTCGGCACGCTCATCACCGCGCTCGGCTGCGGCATCGGCAAGGACGATTTCAACATCGACAAGCTGCGCTATCACCGCGTGTGCCTGATGACGGATGCTGACGTGGATGGCAGCCACATCCGCACTTTGTTGCTGACGTTCTTCTACCGGCAGATGCCCGAGCTCATCGAGCGCGGCCACATCTACATCGCGCAACCGCCGCTCTACAAGATCAAACGCGGCAAGCAGGAGTCGTACGTCAAGGACGACAACGAGCTGAACCAACTGCTGCTGAACGCCGCGCTCGAGGGCGCAGGCCTGCACGTGAATGCAGAGTCGCCGCCGCTTTCCGGCTCGGGGCTCGAGCTCCTGGCGCGCAAGTACATGGAGGTGCAGTCGATCATCC
Source organism: uncultured Gammaproteobacteria bacterium (assembly GCA_963844595.1). Lineage (GTDB taxonomy): Bacteria > Pseudomonadota > Gammaproteobacteria > Steroidobacterales > Steroidobacteraceae > 13-2-20CM-66-19. Next base: position 254,091 of record CAWJOW010000004.1, on the reverse strand, counting down.
GGCGCTGGTCGCGCCGTTATGACGAGCGCCTGCTCGAGCAGCTGATCTACATGCCGGAAGTGACGCCGGCGAACTTCGATCGCGTCGAGTGGCTGCGCGGCTGGGCGCACGACCTCAACGGCAAGCTCAATGCGCTCGCCGACGGCACGCGCAGCTACCGCATCGAGCTGCGCGGCGCGGGCGACGGCCACGGCGCGCGGGTCATCATCCACAAGACCGAGCACGGCACGCCGAGCCACAAGTTCCTGCCGCGCGAGTTCTTCGAGTCCGCCGAATATCAGCGCATCGCCGATCTCGCGCGCACGCTCGCGGGACTGGTCGGCGAGGGCGCCTTCGTGGTTCGCGGTAACGAGCGACAGGACATCGGCTCGTTCAAGGAGGCGATGCGCTGGCTCTTCGACCAGGCGAAGAAGGGTCAGACCATCCAGCGCTACAAGGGTCTCGGCGAGATGAATCCCGAGCAGCTCTGGGAGACCACCATCAACCCGGAGTCCCGGCGCCTGCTGCAGGTGAAGATCGAGGACGCGGTCGCGGCCGACGACATCTTCACCACGCTGATGGGGGACCAGGTCGAGCCGCGACGTGAGTTCATCGAGAAGAATGCACTCTCGGTCGCCAATCTGGATATCTGAGCCGGCCTTCGGGAGGCGTAACCCGCCGCCGTTTTGGCGCTGATAAGAAACAAATCAGCGCCATGGATAGTTTATTGGTTCACCTGAGAGGCTAATCGCCGGGTACACCGGATTCAGGCCGCGGGCCCCAGCGCGCGCACGGTGGCCTCGATCCAGGCCTGGATCTCGTCATTGACGACCCGCACGTCGCGCCCTTTGACCGTGACCGGCGAGCCGATCACCACGCGCACGGTGCCCGGCTTCTTCATCAGTCCACGCCGCGGCCAGAAGCTCCCGGCGTTGTGCGCCACGGGCACGATGAGACGGTTCGTCTCGGCCGCGAGCAGCGTGCCGCTCACTCCGTAGCGGCGTGTCTCGCCGGCGGCCATGCGCGTGCCCTCCGGGAAGATCACCACCCAGTTGCCCTCGGCGAGTCGCTCCTTGCCCTCTCCGATGACCTGCGCGACGGCGGTGTGGCCGGCCTTGCGATCGATGGCGATGGCATGCATCCGGCGAATTCCGAGACCGACGACCGGGATCCACAGGAGCTCGCGCTTCAGCACCCAGACCTGTCGCGGCAGGAGCACCATCATGGCGAGCGTTTCCCAGCTCGAGGAGTGCTTGAAGTAAGCGATGTGGGCGCCCGCCGGGAGCGGCTCGCCTTCGACACGGTAGTCGAGCCCGCAGCACCACCTGAGCACCGCGAGCGCGCTTGCCGCGTAGACGCGCACCAGCGCGAAGCGCCGCGGAAACGGCAACACGAGAGTCAGCAGGGAGAACGGTATCGCGTAGAGGAACGTCCAGAGGAAGAGGAATGCGGTGAACAGCAGCGATCCCGCCCACTGCACCGGCGCCGGACGTGAGCGCCGGCCTTCTGCGGCGCCTGTGGGGGCTGCGCTCAACCGGGCAGCCGCGACAGATCGGCGACGCCTGCGAACAACCCCTGCAGCTGCGCGAGGAGGCTCAACCGATTGGCGCGCAGCCGCGGATCCTCGTCCATCACCAGGACCTGATCGAAGAACTGATCCACCACCGGCCGCAGCTGCGCCAGGCGGCCGAGCGCGCCGGTGTACTCGCGCCGCCCGGTCGCGTCCGCGACCGCATCGCGCAGCGCGCGCATCGAATCGTAGAGGCGCACCTCGGCGCTCTCACGCAGCTGCCCTACGTCGACCTGCGCCGGCGGCGTGCCGGGGGCCTTGCGCAGGATGTTGGCGATGCGCTTGTTGGCGGCGGTGAGGCTCACCGATTCGGGCAGCTCGAGAAAGGTGCTGAGCGCTTTCAGCCGGGCGTCGAAGTCCACCGGCGAGGACGGCCGGGCGGCGAGCACGGCGTCGAACATCTCGGTGGTGACGGTGGCCATGCCTTCGATCGGCACCGCGGGACGCTCGAGGTAATAGGCGCGCAGCCTCTCCATGACGAAGTCGTACACGCCGTCGGCGATCGCCTGCGGGTCGGGTGCGGCAGTGGCCCCGGGCCTAAGGTCCTTGAGCACCCCCGTCACCGCCTGGCCGATCAGCTCGCGCAGGCCGACGTCGAGGTGCTTCTCGATGAGGATGCGCTGCACGCCGAGGGCGGCGCGGCGCAGCCCGAAGGGGTCCTTGGTGCCGCTCGCCCGCTCGCCGATCGCGAAGATGCTGGCGAGAGTGTCGAGCCGGTCGGCAATGGCGACCGCGGTGCCGGCGGGGCTCGCCGGCAGCGCATCGCCGGCAGCGCGCGGCAGGTAGTGCTCGCGGATCGCCTCGGCGACTTCGGACGGCTCGCCGTCGGCCCGGGCGTAGTAGCTCCCCATGACGCCCTGGAGCTCAGGAAACTCCCCAACCATGGCGGTGAGCAGGTCGCACTTGCAGAGCTCGGCCGCCCGATCCGTCAGCTCGTGCGCGCCGGTCCTCGCGGCCGCCGCGAACGCGCCCGCGAGCGCACGCACGCGCCGCGTCTTGTCCCCGAGCGAGCCGAGCCGCGCCTGGAAAGTCACCGCATCGAGAGCGGCGACGCGTGCGGCGAGCGGGAGCCTGCGGTCCTGCTCCCAGAAGAAGGCCGCATCGGCGAGCCGCGCGCGCACGACACGCTCGTTGCCCGCGCGCACCTTCTCCGGCTCGCGGCTCTCGATGTTGCTGACGGCGATGAAGGCCGGCAGCAGACCGCCGGCCGGGTTTTCGAGCGGCACGCACCGCTGCTGCGTCTCGAGAGTCGAGACCAGCACCTCGTGCGGCAGCGAAAGGAAGCGCGCCTCGAAGTCCCCGCTCAGGGCAACCGGCCACTCGGTGAGCGCGGTCACCTCATCGAGGAGCGCATCCGAAAGCAGCGGCTGGCCGCCGCGGCCTGCGGCGAGCGCCTCGACCTGTGCGCGGATGCGCGCGCGGCGCGCCCCGAAGTCGGCGATCACGTAGCCGCGCTGCTCGAGCGTGCGGGCGTAGGCCGCGGGGCGCCTCAGCGGCAGCGGCCGCGGCGCCAGGAAGCGGTGGCCGCGCGTCGCGCGCCCACTCGCGGTCTCGAGCAGCGTCGCGGGTACGAGATCGGCCCCGTAGAGCATCACGATCCAGTGCACCGGGCGCACGAACAGCGCCGTGCCCTCGCCCCAGTGCATGCGGCGTGGGATGGGGAGGGCATCGAGCGCTGCCTGCGAGATGCCCTCGAGAAGATCGAGCGTGCGCGCGCCGGCCCGGGTGCCGGCGAAGTACAGGAACACGCCCTTGCCTTCATCGAGCCGCTCGAGCGCCTCGACCGTGGTACCGCAGCTCTCGGCGAAGGCGCGCGCGGCGCGCGTCGGCTCGCCCGCGGCATCGAATGCGGCGGAGAGCGGCGGCCCGCGGCGCCTGACGGTCTGCGCCGGGGCGGCATCGGCGAGGCGCTTCACCCAGACGGCGAGCCGCCGGGGTGAGCTGTAGCCGGTCAGCTTCCCGTGAGCGAGCCCGGCCTTGTCGAGGCCGGCTGCGATACCGGCAACGAGGGCCTGCTCGAGGGAGCGCAATGCCCTGGGCGGCAGCTCTTCGGTGCCGATCTCAAAGAGAAGATCGCGCGCTGCGGCCGTCACGCGGCGGCTCCCGCCGTGCCCTCCGCGTGGCCTCCGCCGGGCGCTTCCCCGCGGCCCTTCAGCAGCGGAAAGCCGAGTGCCTCGCGGCTCTCGAAGTAGGCTTTCGCGACGGCGCTCGCGAGCGCGCGCACGCGCAGGATGTAGCGCTGCCGCTCGGTGACGGAGATCGCGCGGCGGGCATCGAGCAGGTTGAAAGTGTGGGAAGCGGCCAGCACTTGCTCATAGGCAGGCAGCGGCAGCTGCGCCGCCAGCAGCTCCTGGCAGGCGCTCTCGTGGTGACGGAAGGTCTGCAGCAGCAGCGCCACCTCCGCGTGCTCGAAGTTATAGGTCGACTGCTCGACCTCGTTCTGATGGAACACGTCGCCGTAGGTGACGCGCGTGCCGGCGCCTTCCGTCCAGAGGATGTCGTAGACGCTCTCGACGCCCTGCAGGTACATCGCGAGCCGCTCGAGCCCGTAGGTGATCTCGCCGGTCACCGGGCGGCAGTCGAGACCGCCGACCTGCTGGAAGTACGTGAGCTGCGTGATCTCCATGCCGTTGAGCCACACCTCCCACCCGAGGCCCCACGCGCCGAGCGTCGGGGACTCCCAGTCATCCTCGACGAAGCGCACGTCGTGCACCCGCGGGTCGAGCCCGAGAGCGGCGAGACTTTCGAGGTAAAGGTCGAGGATCGGCAGCGGCGACGGTTTGATCACCACCTGGTACTGGTAGTAGTGCTGCAGGCGGAAGGGGTTGTCGCCGTAGCGACCGTCGGTCGGGCGGCGCGAGGGCTGCACGTAGGCCGCACGCCAGGGCTCGGGGCCCACCGCGCGCAGGAAAGTCGCGGTGTGGAAAGTGCCGGCGCCGACCGGCATGTCATAGGGCTGGAGGATCACGCAGCCCTGAGACGACCAGTATCGCTCGAGCGCGAAGATCAGATCCTGGAAGGTGCGCGGTGCGCTGCCGATTTTCATGCAGCGCGCGAGTATAAGGCGCGCACCGCTGCGCCTGCTCCCCGAGTGCCGGGCCAGTGGAGGTCGAGTGCCGATCCGGCAGGGCCCGGACCCTCATGCATCAAAATAGCGCACGATCGACTTCATCAGCCATCGCCTAAGAATTCACGTGCGATTTGCACGTAATGAGTGCAGACTCGCATTAATTGCGCACTCAAATGGTGCAGAAGCTCTGGCAGTTGAGCGAATAACTGGTTGATTTTCCGTGTTCCGGGGGGTGGCACGGGCCCTGCAAAGAAGGTCGAACCCTGGGGCGCGGCGTGAACCGCGGTACGACCCATCCTTTTCCGGAGGCGATATGACAGCGAGTGAGGTACTGAGGCTCATCAAGGAGAAACAGGTGAAGTTCGCCGACCTGCGTTTCACCGACACGCGGGGCAAGGAGCAGCACGTCACCATCCCGGCACGGCTCGCGGACGAGGACTTCTTCCGCGACGGCAAGATGTTCGACGGCTCCTCCATCGCCGGATGGAAGGGCATCAACGAGTCGGACATGATCCTGATGCCCGACGCCGGCACCGCGGTCATCGATCCGTTCTTCGAAGAGACGACCGTCGATATCCGCTGCGACGTGATCGAGCCGACGACCATGCAGGGCTACGAGCGCTGCCCGCGCTCGCTCGCCAAGCGCGCCGAGAGCTACCTCAAGTCGACCGGCATTGCCGACGGCGCGCTCTTCGGCCCCGAGAACGAGTTCTTCATCTTCGACAGCGTGCGCTTCGGCAACGAGATGCAGGGCGCGTTCTACAGCATCGACTCGGTGCAGGGCGCGTGGAATGCGCAGCGGGAGTACGCGGACGGCAACAAGGGTCATCGCCCCGGCGTCAAGGGCGGCTACTTCCCCGTGCCGCCGGTCGATGCCTTCCAGGACATCCGCTCGGCCATGTGTCTCGCGTGCGAGGAGATGGGGCTCAAGGTCGAGGTGCATCACCACGAGGTTGCCACCGCCGGCCAGTCCGAGATCGGCATCGCGGCCGGCACGCTCGTCACCAAGGCCGACCAGGTGCAGATTCTCAAGTACGTCGTGCACAACGTCGCCCACGGCTACGGCAAGACCGCGACCTTCATGCCCAAGCCCCTGGTCGGCGACAACGGCAGCGGCATGCACGTGCACCAGTCGCTGCAGAAGGAAGGGCGCGCGCTGTTCGCCGGCGACAAGTACGGCGGTCTGTCGGATCTTGCGCTCTACTACGTCGGCGGGATCATCAGGCACGCCCGCGCACTGAACGCCTTCACCAACTCCGGCACCAACAGCTACAAGCGCCTGGTGCCCGGCTTCGAGGCGCCGGTGATGCTCGCCTACTCGGCGCGCAACCGCTCCGCCTCGATCCGCATCCCGTGGGTCTCGAGCCCGAAGGCGCGCCGCATCGAGGTGCGCTTCCCCGACTCCAGCGCCAACCCCTACTTCGCCTTCACCGCCATGATGATGGCGGGACTCGATGGCATTCAGAACAAGATCCATCCGGGCGATCCGGCCGACAAGGACCTCTACGACCTCGAGCCCGAGGAGGCGAAGCACATCCCGACCGTGTGCCATTCGCTCGACATGGCGCTCGAGTACCTCGACAAGGACCGCGAGTTCCTCACCCGCGGCGGGGTGTTCACCAACGACGTCATCGACGCGTACATGGGCCTCAAGCTGCAGGAGATCACAAGGTTCCGCATGGCCACGCACCCGGTGGAGCTGGAGCTGTACTACAGCTGCTGACGATGTGATGCGCCGACCGCATTCCCTGCACGCTCATGCCCCGGGCGCGCCCGGCGGACCACCGGGCGCGTGGCGGCAGGGGGCGGCCGGAGGAGAACGGGTGACGGCGGTCGCAATCCCGGCGCGTGCGCTTTTGTCGCCGTGCCCTCCGCGGGCTATGCTCGGGTCCCATGCGCAGGCTGCTCTTTACCTTAATGACCGTGGCCTCGCTCGCCGGGGCGGTGGCCGCAGCCTCGACCACCGTCTACAAGTGGGTGGACGAGGACGGTGTGGTGCACTACAGCGACCAGCCGCACCCGAACGCGCAGAAGCTTCAGGTCGAGGGCGTGCAGACCTACAAGCCCACCGACCTGCCCTTCACGGGCGGAGGGATCCCACCGGCCGCGGTTCCCCCGGCGGCGGACACCGGCTACAAGGGCTGCAGCATCCAGCAGCCGGCCCCGGACCAGACGCTCGAGAACGCCGACCAGGTGACCGTCTCCGTCTCCACCGATCCGGGGACGCATCCCGGGGACCAGATCTTCGCGACCCTCGACGGCGCGCCGGTGAACAACGGCGCGGCGACCGGCAACTCCTTCTCGCTCTCCTCCCTCGATCGCGGCGAGCACACGCTCGCGGCGCAGGTGCGCGATCGCACGGGGCAGGTGCTCTGCCAGACCCCGAGCGTTACCTTCTACGTGCGCATGCCGTCGGTCACGAGCCCCTCGAACCCCGTCCGTCCGCACTGAGGCGCGCCGTCGCGGCCGGCCATGGCCGCTGAGTACCAGGGCGCCTCCGCGCTCTCGCACTTCGACCCGACGGAGCTGCTCGATGCGCTTTCCACCGGCATTCTGGTGCTCGATGCGCAGCTCTGCCCGATCTACGCCAACGTCGCCGCGCAGGACCTGCTCGCCTTCAGCCTCAATGCGACGCGCGGGCGGCCGTTCGGCGATTTCCTGCACGACGCCGAGGGGCTGGCCGTGCTGCTGCATCGCGCGCTCGAGACCGGCGAAGGCATCGCCGACCGTGAGCTCAGCGTGCGCCCCGTGGGCGCGCCGCGCGAGCCGCGCACGCTCGATGTCACCATCACGCCGGTCGCAGGATTCATCACCGGCACACACCTGCTGATCGAGCTCGCCGACACCACCCAGCGCCAGCGCATCTCCCGCGACAACGATCTGCTCGCGCGCCTCGACGGTAGCCGGCTGATGGTGCGGCAGCTCGCCCACGAGATCAAAAACCCCCTGGGCGGGTTGCGCGGTGCCGCGCAGCTCCTCGAGCGCGAGCTGCCCGCGGCGGCGTTGAGGGAATACACCCAGGTGATCATCGGCGAGGCCGACCGGCTCGCCGCACTCGTCGATTCCATGGCCGGCCCCGGGCGCGCGCCGAGCAAGACTCTCATGAACGTGCACGAGATCTGCGAGCACGTCTATCAGCTGCTGCACGCCGAGGCGCTACCTGCGATCCTGGTCGAGCGCGACTACGACCCGAGCCTGCCGAACGCCATGCTCGACCGGCATCAGCTGATCCAGGCGCTGCTCAACGTCGGGCGCAACGCGCTGCAGGCACTCGGCGCCAGCGGGCGCATCGTGCTGCGCACGCGCGCGCGCAGCAACGTCAGCATCGGCCCGGTGCGTCATCGCCTGCTGGCGAGCGTCGAGGTGGAGGACAACGGCCCGGGAGTGCCCGAGGAGCTGCGCACCTCGATCTTCTATCCGCTGGTGAGCGGCCGGCCGAACGGTACCGGCTTAGGTCTCGCGGTCGCCCAGGACCTGGTCACGCGCCACGGCGGCATCATCGAGTTCGAGAGCCAGCCGCGGCGCACCGTGTTCACACTGCTGCTGCCGCTTTCGGAGGGCTCATGAGCGATACCGCCCCGCGTGTCTGGCTGGTCGATGACGACGCCTCCATCCGCTGGGTGCTCGAGCGCGCCTTGCGCAACGGCGGCATGAGCGCGCGCGCGTTCGAGGCGGCGGAGCCGGCGCTGGAAGCGCTGCGGCGCGAGTCCCCGGACGTCCTGATCACCGACATCCGCATGCCCGGGGCCTCGGGGCTCGAGCTGCTGCGCCGCATCCGCGACGCCCGCCCGCTGCTCCCGGTCATCGTCATGACGGCGCACTCCGATCTCGGCAACGCCATCTCCGCCTACCAGGGCGGCGCCTTCGAGTACCTGCCGAAACCCTTCGACATCGATCAGGCGGTCGCCCTCGCCCGGCGCGCGGCGCACGCCGGCATGCAGGCCGGCGCCGAGCCAGGCGGCACGCCGCGCATTCCCGAGCTCCTCGGGCGCGCGCCCGCCATGCAGCAGGTGTTTCGCGCCATCGGCAGGCTGGCGCGCACCAGCATGACGGTGCTCATCACCGGCGAATCGGGCACCGGCAAGGAGCTGGTGGCGCGCGCACTGCACGAGCACAGCCCGCGCGCCGGCAAGCCCTTCATCGCGCTCAACACCGCGGCTATTCCCACCGACCTGCTCGAATCCGAGCTCTTCGGGCACGAGCGCGGAGCCTTTACCGGAGCGGATGCCCAGCGCCGCGGGCGCTTCGAGCAGGCCAACGGCGGCACGCTGTTTCTGGACGAGATCGGCGACATGTCGCTGCCGCTGCAGACACGGCTGCTGCGCGTGCTGGCGGAAGGGGAGTTCTACCGGGTCGGCGGTCAGACCCCGATCCGCGTCGACGTGCGCGTCATCGCCGCGACCCACCAGGACCTGCGCGAGCACGTGGCGCGCGGGCTCTTCCGGGACGACCTCTGGCACCGCCTCAATGTCATCCGCATCGAGCTGCCGCCGCTGCGCGCCCGCGCGGGCGACCTCGAGGATCTGCTCGCCCACTACCTCGAGGTCGCGGCGACCGAGCTCGGCGTGGAGCCGAAGGTGCTGGCGCCCGACGCGCAGGCGCAGCTCGCCGCCTACGACTGGCCCGGGAACGTGCGCGAGGTCGTCAACCTCTGCCGGCGGCTGTCGGTACTCGCCCCGGGGCGCGAGGTACACGCCGCCGATCTGCCGGCGGAGCTCGTGGCCGCCGCCGCGCGCGATCCGGCGAGCACCGAATGGACCAAGGCGCTGGCCGGCTGGGCCGAGCGCCACCTCCAGGCCGCACCCGCTCCGCTCCTCGATGTCGCGCAGCCGCAGTTCGAGCGCGTGCTGATCCGCGCGGCACTGCGCCGCACCCAGGGCCACCGCCAGGACGCGGCGCGGCTCTTGGGCTGGGGTCGCAACACGCTGACGCGCAAGCTCAGGGAACTGAGAGTCGATGAGCCCGAAGTGAAGGACTGAGCAGGACGTGAAAGGCTGATGACCGCGCTGCCGCGGTAAGCTCTACCGATGGCCTGGCGGGATCTGCTGCAACTCGAGTTCCTCGGCAACGACCTGGGCGCGTGGCTGCGCGCGCTCGTGACCTTCCTCGTGGTCCTCACCATCCTGCCGATCGTCACCGGCTACATCGGCGCCCGGCGCCGGCGGCTGAAGCTGCATCAAAGTCCGCAGAGGGTTTTTCTCGCGATCGACCTCGCGACGCTGCTCATCGAGCGCACCAGTCAGATCTTCATCTGGGGGGTCGCGCTGTGGCTCGGCTCGCGCCATCTGACGTTCCCGCCGCGGGTCGAGCGCTGGCTGGCGGTGATCCTGGCACTGCTGTTCTGGATGCAGGCGGCACTGTGGGCCATGGCCGCCGTGCGCTACGGCATCGACGTGCGCCGGCGCAGCGGCACGGGACCTGCGACGCTGCTGCAGGGCTCGATGGAAGTCATCCTGTTCGCCGCCGGCATCATCGTCTGGACGGTGACGGCGCTGCTGGCGCTCGACAACCTCGGCGTACAGATCCGGCCGCTGCTGGCCGGGCTCGGCATCGGCGGCATCGCGCTCGCGCTCGCCGTGCAGACCGTCCTCGCGGACCTGCTCGCCTCGCTCTCGATCGCGCTCGACAAGCCGTTCGGACTCGGCGACTACCTCGCGCTGACCGACTGCGAAGGCGCGGTCGAGCACATCGGCGTCAAGAGCACGCGGCTGCGCAGCATCGACGGCGAGCAGATCGTGTTGTCCAACTCCGACATCCTCAAATCGCGGCTGCGCAACTACGGGCGCATGCGCGAGCGGCGGGCGCTCTTTCGCCTCGGCGTCGACTACGACACGGAGGTCGCGCAGCTCGCGGCGATTCCGCGCGCGGTGCGCGAGATCATCGAGGCGACGCCCGACACCCGCTTCGAGCGCTGCCACTTGCTCAGCTGCGGCGAGCGGGCGCTGCAGTTCGAGGTCGTCTACACCCTCACCCGACCGGACTACAACGTCTACATGGACGCGCAGCAGCGCATCAATCTGCGCATCCTCGAGCGCTTCCGTGCCATGAAGGTCAGCTTCGCGGCAGCGCTCCCCACCACGGTGCGTCTGATCGGCGAGCCGCCCGCGCGCCAGGAGCCCGGCGGCCAGCAGCAGCTGCTGTAGCCGCGCCTAGCCGCCCGCGAGGAGCGCCTTAAGGCCCTCGTTGAAGTTGTCGTAGGGGAGCGATCCGGCGACGCGCTGCCCCGTGAGCACGCCGTTTGCCGTGCGCCCGATGATGAAACTCGGGGTGCCGTTGAGCTCGAGCCGGTCGGCCTCGGCCCTGTTGCGCGCGATGTCGGCCGCGTACTTGTGCGCCGCCACGCAGGCGTGGAAGCGCTGCATATCGAGGCCGACGTTGCGCGCGAAGCCGTCGATGCCTTTCGGGCTGAGGTCGGCCTGCACGCCGAGGAGCAGGTCGTGCATGCGCCAGAACTGACCCTGCTCGCCGGCGCAGTGCGCGGCTTCCGCCGCCGGGCGTGCCGAGGAATGAATCTCGAGCGGCAGGTCGCGCACGATGAAGCGCAGCTTGCCGGTGTCGATCCAGTCGCGCTTCAGGCGCGGCCAGGTCTCGGCCTGGAAGCGCCGGCAGTAGGGACACTGGTAGTCGGTGAACTCGACCACCGTGAGCGGGGCATCGGGCCGGCCGAGCGCGTACTCGAGCGCTCCGAGGTGCATCTCCACCATGTCGGAGGATTCATCGGCCTGAGCGCGCGCCGCGCCCGGAGCGAGCGCCGCGAGCGCCACCGCCGCCAACATACTCAGGGTAGGCAACACCGCCAGTGCCGCCCCCTGTGCCAGCGCCGCTACTGCCACGGCGCGCGCACGAGTCATCACCGCTCGCCCTGCTCCGGTTTGCCCGCGGCATGCTGCGGGTGGTAGGCGGGGCCGCCGGGTTTGGCGGCCGTCACGCCGCGCTCATTGAAACCGCCCGGGTGCGGGGTGGCCGCAACCGGCGGATGCCCGGCGTTGCGACCCGCGTTCTGCATCGGAGTGTTGCGAGCCGTGTAGTGGTGCTGGTCCTGCGCCGGTGTCGGCGGCGTGCGCACCTGGCGCGCCGCGGCGGTCTCCTGCGCGGTCGGCTGGCTACGCGTGCCCGCCCCGCCGACATAGCTCCCGCGCGTGATGGAGGTGTTGTTCGCCGTGACGTTGTTGATCACCGTGCGGTCGACGTAGGTGTTATGCACGGTGGTCACGTTCACGTTGCTGACCGCGGTGTTGTATTCGAAGCGGTTGTTGACCCAGCGGCCGCCCCCATAGCCGTTGCCAACGTAGCCGCCGCCGTAGTTGATGCCGCCGTAGTAGCCGACGTGCGGGCCCCAGTATCCGGGGTGGAACGCGTACGCGCCGCCGGCGAGCGCCCAGTAGCCGGGCGTCCACAGCACCCCGGGGCGCGGCGGCGCGACCCAGGTTCCCGGCACCCAGAAATACCCCTCCGGCCCCCAGCGCCACAAGCCCGGGGTCCAGAGGTAACCCTCTTCGGGGCACGGCGGCTGATCGTAGTCGGGCAGCGGTGGCGGCGGCTCCGGCGCCTGCTCCGCGGTCTCCTCGACCGGTGCCGCCTCTGGCGGCGCCGATTCAGCGGGCGGCGGATACGGCGCCTGAACGATGCAGCCTGCCAGCGCGCCGGCCAGGATCGCAGCCAGCGCGCTCAGTCCAGAGTTTCTCGTCATTTGAGACCTCAGCGGGTGCGCATCAGATGCGCTACTTCAGCCCGACACCGGGCAGTCGAGCGTGTCGCTCCGGGTGGCGAGCGTACCGACCAGCTCGCCGACATTCGCAAGACCCTGCTCGCGCAGGTAGTCCGCGATACCTTCGTTGATGCGCTTGCACACCATGGGATCGTAGAAGAGCGCCGTGCCCACCCCGACGGCGGTGGCGCCGGCGATCAGGAACTCGAGCGCATCGGTGGCGCTCGTGATGCCTCCCTGGCCGATGATCGGCACCTTGTGGGGACGCGCCACCTCGTACACCTGGTGCACCTTGAGGAGCGCGATCGGCTTGATGGCCGGCCCCGAGAGTCCGCCCTGCACGTTGCCGATCACCGGGCGGCGCGTGTGCGCGTCGATGGCCATGCCCATGATCGTGTTGATGACCGCCAGCGCATCGGCCCCCGCCTCGATGCAGCGGCGCGCGTTCTCGCGGATGTCGGTCTGGTTCGGCGAGAGCTTGGCGATGAGCGGCTTCTTCGTCACGCGGCGGCAGGCGGCGATCACCTGCGCGGACATGTCGGGATAGTTGCCGAAGGCGACGCCGCCTTCCCTGACGTTGGGGCAGGAGATGTTGATCTCGATCGCATCGATCGGCGACTCATCGAAGCGCCGCGTGACTTCCGCGTACTCCTCGATGGTCGAGCCGCAGGCGTTGGCGATGAAGCGTGTCTCGCTGAAGTCGAGCCCGGGGAGGATCTGGCGCACCACGTGATCGACGCCCGGGTTCTGCAGCCCGATGGCGTTCAGCATGCCGGCGGGCGTCTCGTACACGCGGTGCGGCGGGTTGCCGAGCCGCGCCTTGCCGGTCGTGCCCTTGAGAACGATGGCGCCGGCGTCGCGGTTCGAGAATCCCTCGATGCGCGTGTACTCCTCGCCGAAACCGACACAACCCGACAGCAGCACGATCGGCGAGGAGAAGTGCAGGCCGCAGAAAGTGAGGCTGAGCGCCGGCGCGCCCGGGGTCGCCTCGGCGCGGCGCCCGGACGCCGCTGGTTTGAGCGTCGGCATCCCCGCATTATCGCACAGGCCCCGTGAACCCCGGACCGGATTGCGGCCGAGCGCCCGTCCCGCCGGCGCGGTCGAGAGGACTGCGCACGCCCCGGGCGCCCCTGCCCATGACGTGCGTGTAGACCATGGTGGTCTTGAGATCCGAATGGCCGAGCAGCTCCTGCACCGTGCGGATGTCGTACCCGTCCTCGAGAAGGTGCGTGGCGAAGCAGTGCCGGAGCGTATGACAGCTCGCCGGGCGCGTGAGTGCGGCGCGGCGCACCGCCCCCTGCACGGCGCGCTGGATCACCTTCTCGTGCAGGTGATGCCGCACCGTCAGTCCCGAGTAGGGGTCGCGGCAGAGGCTCGCGGCGGGGAAGAGATATTGCCAGCCCCACCGCGTGCCGGCGTCCGGGTACTTGCGCGCCAGCGCGAAGGGAAGCGACACACCCGGGCGTCCCCGCCGGCGCTCCGCTTCGAACCAGGCGCGCAGCCGCGAGAGATGCGCGCGCAGGGGCGTTGCGAGCGCCTCGGGAAGCATCGTGACACGGTCCTTGCCGCCCTTGGTCTCGCGCACGATGAGCTCGCCGCGCTCGAGCGCGAGATCCTGCACCCGCAGCCGCAGTCCCTCCGAGAGCCGCAGCCCGCTGCCGTAGAGGAGGCTCGCGACCAGCCACGCCGTGCCGTCGAGCTCGACCAGCAGCGCCTGCACCTCGGCGCGCGTCAACACGACCGGCAGGCGCTTTGGCTGCGAGGCGCGCGTGATGCCCTCAAGCCACGGCAGCTCGACCCCGAGCACATGCCGGTAGAGGAACAGCAGCGCCTGCATCGCCTGATTCTGCGTCGCCGCACTCACCTTGCGCTGGACCGCGAGGTGCGTCAGGAACTGCTCGACGTGCGGCGCGCCGAGCTCGCGCGGATGCTTGCGTCCGTGAAAAGCGACGAACCGCCGCAGCCAGTGCAGGTACGCCTGCTCCGTCCGCAGCGCAAAGTGGCGCGTGCGCATCCGCTCGCGCGCCACCGCGAACAGGCTGGCCGCTTGTGACTCGGAGACGTCGGGTTCGGTCCGCATGCGGGCAATCCGGGCGATGATCGCAGCAGACTCTCCGCGGCGGATCGAGAGGCAAATGCGGCGCGTTTGCGGCATTTCGCGCGCGGACCGGCCGCTGCGACCGCGAGTCGCTATAATTTGCCTGCTGCACTGACGCGCCGGCGCGTGCCACGCGTCAAGGGGGGACCGGATGACCTGGTGGGGCTGGGTGATCGCCGGAGCGATACTCCTCGGGGCGGAGCTCGCCTTCGTGAACGCGCAGTTCTACCTCGTGTTCGTAGGCAGTGCCGCGATACTCGTGGGAGTCGCGACCGCGGCCGCGCCGCTTGCCCCCTGGGCGCAGTGGGCGCTGTTCGCAGTCCTCGCGGCCGGCTCGATGGTGACATTCCGCAGCCGCATCTACCGCAGGCTCCACACCACCCTGCCGCCGGTAGAGACCGGTCCGGCCGGCGGCCTGATCACCCTGCAGGCCGACCTCGGCGCGGGCGAGAGCTGCCAGGCGGAGTACGGCGGCACTTACTGGACCGTACGCAACGACAGCGACACCGCCATTCCCTCCGGCGGCCGCGCGCGCATCGAGCGCGTGCAGGAACTGACACTTCTCGTAAAACCCGACAAGTAGGCGCCCATGCCCATGTACATGACTTACACGTCCTATGTCTTCATCGCGATCGCGATCATCGTCGTCATCCTGGTCTTCCGCACCGCGACCGTGGTGCCCCAGCAGAGCGCGTATGTGATCGAGAACCTCGGCAAGTACAGCCGCACGCTGCAGGCCGGGTTCCACATCCTCATTCCCTTCGTCGAGCGCGTCGCCTACCGTCACAGCCTGAAAGAGCAGGCCCTCGACGTTCCCGAGCAGATCTGCATCACCCGGGACAACGTGCAGGTCGCGGTCGATGCAGTGCTCTACATGCAGGTGCTCGACCCGCACCTCGCCTCCTACGGCATCACCAACTACGGCTTCGCGATCGGCCAGCTCGCCCAGACCACGCTGCGGAGCGAAATCGGCAAGATCGAGCTCGACCGCACCTTCGAGGCGCGCGCCACCATCAACGCCAACGTCGTCGCCGAGCTCGATAAGGCCTCAGTGGCCTGGGGCGTGAAAGTCATGCGTTACGAGATCAAGAACATCTCGCCGCCCAAGGACATACTGTCGGCCATGGAGAAGCAGATGCGCGCCGAGCGCGAGAAGCGCGCGGTCGTGCTGACGTCCGAAGGCGAGCGCGACGCCAAGATCAACCAGGCCGAGGGCGAGAAGCAGCGCGTCATCAAGGCCTCCGAGGGCAACAAGCAGCAGCAGATCAACGAGGCGGACGGCCAGGCGTCGGCGATTCTCGCGGTCGCGACCGCCACCGCCGAGGGCCTGCGGCGGGTCGGCAGCGCACTCGGCGAGCGCGGCGGCATCGAAGCGATGCAGCTGCGGATCGGCGAGGAGTACGTGCGTCAGTTCGGCAAGCTGGCGAAGGAGAGCACCACGCTGGTCATACCCGGGGAACTTTCCGACCTCGCGGCCGTGGTCAGAATGGCCACCAGCATCGTGCGCAAGCCGCCGGAGGGACAGGCGGGCGCGGCGAGAGGAGGAGCGGCGAAAGCACCGGGGTCGTCGTGAGCTATCGCGCTCCGGCTGATTACGTATGCATCGAACGACTTACACGACGATAGTGTCGCGTCGCATCACGACACTTAAACCCCCTAAGTAGAGTTAGAAGTCACTTGGGGGGAGTTCAGCGCCGCGAAGAGCTGGAAGTGCCTCCGCTTTGCTTCGCCGCGGCGCGAACTCCATCAGACCCAGTTGTCCTGCAGGCGTCTTCGTTTGACGCCTGCGAGTGCGCGCGCGGCTGGCGGCGGCTTTGATTAAGGTCGGGGCGCGCGCCCTCATCGGGCTTGTTATGCAGCAGCCGCGCCTGCGGCGCTGCGCGCCAGGCGCGGAGCGACTTTGTTCCCGGCGCCGGGGGGCGCGCTTGAGGGGAGACTATGTCGCCTTGGCTTGCGGGGGCGTGGCCGCACGCGCACAGTCGCACTGGCTGAGGGTGACTTCTAACAAACGTTGGAGCGGTCCGTGAACCGCTGGCGCGGGGCGCTTGATGCGTGTTGAAGAGCGAGATCCGAATGGAGCGCCTGCGAGGCTTCTGCGCGGCCGCTCAACTTCACGTTAGAAGTCACTTGGGGGGAGTTCAGCGCCGCGAAGAGCTGGAAGTGCCTCCGCTTTGCTTCGCCGCGGCGCGAACTCCATCAGACCCAGTTGTCCTGCAGGCGTCTTCGTTTGACGCCTGCGAGTGCGCGCGCGGCTGGCGGCGGCTTTGATTAAGGTCGGGGCGCGCGCCCTCATCGGGCTTGTTATGCAGCAGCCGCGCCTGCGGCGCTGCGCGCCAGGCGCGGAGCGACTTTGTTCCCGGCGCCGGGGGGCGCGCTTGAGGGGAGACTATGTCGCCTTGGCTTGCGGGGGCGTGGCCGCACGCGCACAGTCGCACTGGCTGAGGGTGACTTCTAACAAACGTTGGAGCGGTCCGTGAACCGCTGGCGCGGGGCGCTTGATGCGTGTTGAAGAGCGAGATCCGAATGGAGCGCCTGCGAGGCTTCTGCGCGGCCGCTCAACTTCACGTTAGAAGTCACTTGGGGGGAGTTCAGCGCCGCGAAGAGCTGGAAGTGCCTCCGCTTTGCTTCGCCGCGGCGCGAACTCCATCAGACCCAGTTGTCCTGCAGGCGTCTTCGTTTGACGCCTGCGAGTGCGCGCGCGGCTGGCGGCGGCTTTGATTAAGGTCGGGGCGCGCGCCCTCATCGGGCTTGTTATGCAGCAGCCGCGCCTGCGGCGCTGCGCGCCAGGCGCGGAGCGACTTTGTTCCCGGCGCCGGGGGGCGCGCTTGAGGGGAGACTATGTCGCCTTGGCTTGCGGGGGCGTGGCCGCACGCGCACAGTCGCACTGGCTGAGGGTGACTTCTAACAAACGTTGGAGCGGTCCGTGAACCGCTGGCGCGGGGCGCTTGATGCGTGTTGAAGAGCGAGATCCGAATGGAGCGCCTGCGAGGCTTCTGCGCGGCCGCTCAACTTCACGTTAGATGCGCTCGCTTGTCACCTACGCTTTTCTCCGGCTCTATGGGCGCGCGCTATCGCGAAGGTTTAGGGCATCTCCCGCGGAAGCCTGTTCCGACGCCATTATGCAAACCGGCATGTTTATCGCTCCGCTGATCGGCGCTGCCGCGCTGCTCCTTAGCGCACTTGCGTGGCCGGCATCCGTGCGTCACCTGCAAGCGCTTGACACGCCCTTGGTGGTAACGGCGGTGGTGTTAGCGCTGCTTGTGACGTATCTGGTCAAGAGGCAATTTCGCGCCTACCAGATGACACCGGAACTGGCAGATGCCTATCGCGCGCCGAATGTTCGCAGGGCGACATTGATCTGGTTTATCTCCATTCCTGTTCTCGTGATCTGCTTGACCGGGATTGCCTTGCGAGTCGCCACGGTGAAGGGGCTTCTGCCGTGAACCTCGCGCATCTAACAATCGTTGGAGGGGTCCGTGAAGCGCTTCTTGCTTGGCGCCTCGGGCGCTGAGAGATTGTGCGCCCTCGGCGCCACGGCGCGCTTCTGTGCGGCCCCTCAACTCCACCGTTAGAAGTCACTTCAGGGAGATTTGCGCCGCGAAGAGCTGGGAGTGTCTTCGCTGAGCACCGTGGTATGCGAGCTCATGCTGACTCGGTCGTCCTGCAGGCGTCTTTGTTTGACGCAGCCGAGTGCGCGTGCGGCTGGCGGCAGCTTCGACTAAGGTCGGGGCGCGCGCCCAAAATCTGGGTCGTGAGGCGGCAGCCGCGCCTGTGGCGCTGCGCGCCAGGCGCGGAGCGACTTTGTTCCCAGCGCTGGGGGCGCGCTTGAGGGGAGACTATGTCGCCTTGGCTTGCGGGGGCGTGGCCGCACGCGCACAGTCGCACTGGCTGAGGGTGACTTCTAACAAACGTTGGAGCGGTCCGTGAACCGCTGGCGCGGGGCGCTTGATGCGTGTTGAAGAGCGAAATCCGAATGGAGCGCCTGCGAGGCTTCTGCGCGGCCGCTCAACTTCACGTTAGGTTCCTCTGGAAACGCCTTCGCAAGGCGGTTGCGCTGGCAGGTTATTGTAGCTACAATAACCTATGCGCCTAACCTTCGATCCGGCCAAGCGCGCTAAGACCTTGGCGGAACGGGGGCTCGATTTCGCAGACGCCGAGATTGTCTTTGCCGGCGTCACTGTGGAGGTTGAGGACACGCGCAAAGACTATGGCGAAACCCGCATCATCTGTTACGGCCATCTCCAAGGACGCCTGGTCGTCGTTGGTTACGCCCCACGGGGTGCGAGTCGCCACATTTTCAGCATGAGGAAGGCCAATGCCCGCGAACAAGAACGCCTCGCGCCGTACCTTGAAATCTGATCTCGCTCGGGTTGACGCCCATGTCGTCAGTGCCAAGGAATACCGTGAGCTCCCGCAACTCACGTCAGACATGCTTGCACGCGCCAAGGTAAAGAAAGGCGGCCGTCCTCGTTCACTCAACCCCAGAAAGCTCATCTCCCTTCGCCTTCCTGCCGATGTCATTGCGCGCTGGAAGGCAACGGGACCGGGTTGGCAAACGCGCATGGCCGAGCGCCTCGGCAAGGCGCGGTGACGGAACCTAACAATCGTTGGAGGGGTCCGTGAGGCGCTTGCGGCTTGGCGCTTCGGGCGCTGAGAGATTGTGCGCCCTCAGCGCGATCGGGCGCTTCTGTGCGGCCCCTCAACTTCACCGTTAGGCGGCGCGGGTAGCTGTTTCGAACCTTATGAAAGTCCGTGACGTCATTCGACTTATCGAGGCCGACGGATGGCGGCACGTGCGGACTCGGGGAAGTCACCGCCAATTTCAGCACCCCACGAAGCCCGGAACCGTAACGGTGGCCGGTAAACTCGGCCTCGACGTGCCGCCCGGTACGCTAAATAGTATCCTCAAACAATCAGGGGTTAAGCGTTCTTAGGAGTTCGCCCATGGAATACTTGGTGGTTGTTGAAAAGGGCGAGAGCAACTACGGCGCCTACGTTCCCGATTTACCGGGCTGCGTAGCAGTCGGAGAGACGCGGCGCGAAGTGCTGAAGCTAATTCGCGAAGGCATCGCTTTGCACATTGAGGCCCTTCGCGAGGCCGGAGAGGCCGTGCCGCCACCGATCTCAAAGAGCGAAGTGGTCAAGGTCCGCGCCGCCTAACAATCGTTGGAGGGGTCCGTGAGGCGTGGTCGGTTTGGCGCCGCGGGCGCCGGAAGACAGTGTGCGCCCGCGGCGCTTGTCCGACGTGGTCGTCCGGCCCCTCAACTTCACCGTTAGGCGCCAAACGTGTCTGCTCTCGAGTTCTTTCAACCGTGGATGGCTATTCTCGGCGTCGCGGTTGTGCTGATAGCTGTAGTTCACAAGCATCGGTACTTTCGACCCTCGAGGAACCTCTCTCCGTATTCGCGAATGCTGATCGTCACCACCATTTACTTTCTCCCCGCCGCTCTAGGGTGGTTCTTTATTGCCGGGCTAGGGCTTCGCGCACTCGAGGACTCGGGGCATCCGGTCTCAGGCGTTGCGGCATCGCTGTGCGGGGCTCTTGGTGCTGCCGCCCTGGGGGTTCTCATACTCAGGGAAGAACTCATCGAAGCGCGAAAGGCTCACCGTAAGTGGTAGGTTTGGCGCCTAACAATCGTTGGAGGGGTCCGTGAGGCGCTTGCGGCTTGGCGCCTCGGGCGCTGAGAAATTGTGCGCCCTCGGCGCCAAGGGCTGGCGCTTCTGTGCGGCCCCTCAACTTCACCGTTAGAGGGCATCGGTGGGCGTTGTGGGCCGTCTTGCGCTGCAGGCGTCGTTGTCGCTGGCGCCGTCCCGAATTAACATCCCTCGACAGGCTGTCGATAACTCCACAACTACTAAGGAACAGCTATGAAACCTCTCTGCAGGTTGAGTGCAGCGACACTGCTGTTTGCAGGCGTGGTCGCCCTGTCCGGCTGCACGGGCACCACCGTGAAGCCGAGCCTGACGCACCAGGAGGCACGCAAAACGTATAGTACGGTCGCGGTGGGCCAGATCTCCGGATCCGACGAGCTGTGGCACAACTACACGATTGAGATCCAGCGCGAGTTCGCGACCGAACTCACCGCGAGCAAGGCCTTCTCACAAGTATTGGACACCGTGCCGACAGCACCTTCGGCCGACATCCTTATCGTTTCAGGACGCATCACAGAGGTGGAGAAGGGGAGCGCCGCTGCTCGCTGGATCGTCGGCTTCGGCGCCGGTCGCGCACACATGACTGCCGAGTTTGAGCTGAAGGACGCCAGTGGGAATCAGCTGGGGACCTATTCGGTACGCAAGACCTACGCGGGCGGCGCGGGCATTGGCGGGGCCGGCTTCCTGGACATGGACGATCTCGCCAAGAAGCTCGGCACCGCAGCGGCCGACTCGCTCGCCGAGTGGGCGAAGACCGGAAAATTTGAGGAACGCTGATGGTCATGCCCTCTAACAATCGTTGGAGGGGTCCGTGATGCGTGGTCTGATTGGCGCCGCGGGCGCTGGAAGACAGTGTGCGCCCGCGGCGCTCGTCCGGCGCTTCTGCGCGGCCCCTCAACTTCACCGTTAGACTCCGGCCTTCCCTCGTTTTGGCTTGTCGCGAGCCTCGGCGTAAACTCGCTTTGTGGAGGCGCCCATGACTCGGCAATTTGACGTTGTCGTTGAAAAGGACTCGGACGGTTACTTTGTAGCCTCCGTTCCGGCACTGCCCGGCTGCCACACCCAAGCGAAGTCTCTTGATGAGCTCATGGAGCGGGTTCGGGAGGCGATTGCTTTGTGCCTTGAGGTTCAAGGCGATGCCCCTGAAAACCTCGACTTCGTCGGAGTGCAGCGGGTTACGGTTAACTCGTGACCTCGTTTCCTGCCCTAAGCGGCAAGGACCTCATTGCAGCGCTCCGACGCGGCGGTTTTCAGACAATTCGGGTGCGGGGCAGTCATCACTTTGTCCGTCATGCCGATGGACGCTCAACCGTTGTTCCCGTGCATGCCGGTGAAACCATTGGCACGGGCCTGCTCGGCCGCATATTGCGAGATTGCAAGCTCACGCGTGATGATCTGCGTAAGCTGCTGTGACGTAGGGCCGAAGTCTAACAATCGTTGGAGGGGTCCGTGATGCGTGGTCTGTTTGGCACCTCGGGCGCTGGGAGATTGTGCGCCCTCGGCGCTATCGGGCGCTTCTGCGCGGCCCCTCAACTTCACCGTTAAGCCTGCGGAGGTAAGTGTGACACCACGGACATATTTGAGCCCCACGCAGGAGCAAGGTCGCGCCTTTTTCACTCGCGATATTGCGGGGAGCGTCGTGATGCTGAACTTACTCCGTTTCCGAGCCATAGCAGACTACTCTGCGACGCCGACGCTGGCGCCGGCCTTGCCGATATCTGGAAAGGAGGCATACCGCTTATACATGGAGCACACACTTCCTCACCTGAAAGCGTCGGGCGGGGGACTCTTGTTCTACGGCCTTGGCGGTGACTTCCTCATCGGCCCAACCAATGAGCGCTGGGACGCGGCTATGTTAGTCCGTCAGTGCAGCGCCGCGGCGTTTCTGGCGTTCGCTTCGAACCAGGGCTATCAAGCTGGAGTCGGGCATCGCACCGCAGCGCTGGAAGACTCCCGCCTACTCCCGCTTGTGGAATTCGTTGGAGCGGACCGTGAACGCTAATCAGCTGCGGCGCGAGTGCGGAAGACAGTGTGCACTCGCGCCGCCGATCCGGCCGCGTTGGGCGGCCGCTCAACTTGGACGTTAGGTCGCAATGATGCTCAGTCGTGCTCGCCCGACCGCCGTGGGGCTCGCTGGCGCCGCTATGGGGGTAGGGGCCTCGCTGGTTGCCAATGTCGTCCCCGCCGCTCGCGCGCCGGTTGGCTATGCTTTTGGCCGAGCGATTGTATTTGTGCCGATAGGAGCCCTTTGCGCTCTGCTCGTTTGGTGGTTGCGGCGGGGCCGAGCTTTGCCTACATCCCTGCAC
Organism: uncultured Gammaproteobacteria bacterium; assembly: GCA_963844595.1. GTDB lineage: Bacteria > Pseudomonadota > Gammaproteobacteria > Steroidobacterales > Steroidobacteraceae > 13-2-20CM-66-19. The sequence goes on along the minus strand of CAWJOW010000004.1, from coordinate 231,708 downwards.
ATCGCCTATGTTCTGAGCGCGACGGGGGCGGGCGCTCTGCTGATCGTCCTCATCGACTCAGCTGCTGCGTTGATGCGCCCTGACATGTTTCGTGGCATTTCCACTGCGGACGTGATCGTTGGAGCGTTTACAGGCTGCTTCGCTGGGCACGTCGGGGCGCTGAAACCCCATGAGAGGCGATAGTGGCTGTGCGACCTAACAATCGTTGGAGGGGTCCGTGATGCGCTTGCGGCTTGGCGCCGAAGTGGTCGTGCGGCCCCTCAACTTCACCGTTAGAAGGCACCGTTAGCTCAGTAGCCGCGTTTTGGCTATAATCTGGCCAGAATGCCATTTGCCATAGTCCTCGCCCCGGAAGCGGTTGAAGACCTCGCAAGGCTCAAGGCCACGGTACGCTCAGCCGTGAAGGGTGCTCTGGCAACGCACCTGCGCCACGAACCTCAAAAGACCAGCCGTAGCCGCATCAAACGGTTGCGTGGTCTGTCCCGACCGCAGTATCGGTTGCGAGTTGGAGACGTGCGGATTTTCTATGACGTGGTGGATGGAGTAGTTGAAGTCCTGGCCATAGTGCCGAAATCGGAGACGACCTCATGGCTCGCACAGTTCGGAAAACCCTGAAAGAAGTACCTCTAGCCGAGGTGAAGGACGATTTTTCCCGCTACCTCAAGGAGGCCGCGGCTCGGGAAATTGTGATCACGCGGCACGGCAAGCCCGCGGGAGTTCTCATTGGCTTCGAGTCTGAGGATGATTGGTTGGAGTACCGGCTCGAGAACGATCCGCGGTTTTTGAGACGTATCGCCAAGGCTCGTGCGAGCCTTCGATCGGGTCGTGGCGCGGCGCTCGAAGACATCGAGTGAACGGTGCCTTCTAACAATCGTTGGAGGGGTCCGTGAGGCGTGGTCTGTTTGGCGCCGCGGGCGCTGGGAGACAGTGTGCGCCCGCGGCTCCAATCGGGCGGCAGCGCGCGGCCCCCTGAACTTCGCGTTAGGCGTCATGATTCCTAACTCGCCGCGATCGACCTACGTATGACCGACATTCGGAACCGCGTTGCGGCAAGCTTTGATGCCCAAGGGCTGATGAGAACCCTTGGCGCAACGCTCGAACTGGTGGCTGACGGCGAAGTACACATCGCACTTCCATTCTCAAGCCATCTATCGCAGCAGCAGGGTTTTGTTCATGCCGGTGCAATTACAAGCATTGTTGATAGCGCGTGCGGGTACGCAGCCCTTACGAAAGCTCCTATCGACAAGGAGGTCGTCTCTGCTGAGTTCAAGATTAATTTAACGCGCCCCGCGATTGGCGAAACGTTCTTGGCAATTGGGCGCGTGCAGAGCGCTGGAAGCATGTTGACGGTTTGTACCGGGGAAGTGCGTGCCTTTGGAGCTAAGAAGGAGGCGTATAAGGTAGTCGCACTAATGCAAGCAACCATCGTCACCGTCTCGAAATGACGTCTAACAATCGTTGGAGGGGGCCGTGACGCGTGATCTGCTTGGCGCCTGTCCGGCGCCTCTGCGCGACCGCTCAACTTCACCGTTAGAGGTCAGCCGGCGCCGGCGCCCATACTTGCATATGGCACGGGCACCATACGTCAGCTATACTTTTGGCGGTGAGCCCAAGCTTTGAGTGGGACCCGGCCAAGGACGCGCTGAACCAGCTATGAAGCGCAATCGAAAGTACCGAGATGAGCCTCTCGGCCGACTGGAGGTGGTCAAGGATTTCCTACCGCCACCCGATCAGCTGGTGCTGCGCGATGATGGTGTGAAGATCACGATTTCTTTGAGCAAGCGCAGTGTGGACTTTTTCAAACGCCACGCTGCCCGCTCGAAGGTTCCGTACCAGAAGATGATCCGTAGCCTTCTGGACACCTATGCGAAACACCATGGGGCTGAGCTCTAACAATCGTTGGAGGGGGCCGTGAAGCGCGGTACTGTCGCCGCGGCCGCATGGATGGAGAGTGCCGGCGGCTCCAATCGGGCGACGGCGCGCGGCCCTTGAACTTCACGTTAGAGGGGACTCGCATCACAACGGCGGGCATGACGGTGGCCATGCGGGAGGAGATGGTGGCGGCTCTCACTAAGCAATCCGGTCCTCATCCGCCGTGGTCACACGGCACCTCAACTTCACGTTAGCTGTCACATAGGTGCTCTGCCATGAGATTCATTACCACGATATCCGCACTCGTAGTCCTCGCGCCTAGCGTTGGCATGTCCGATGGGTTTTTCCGCTGCGGCAGCTCTCTTGTGTCGGCGGATATCTCCGCGGCCGAACTTCTCCAAAAGTGTGGCCAACCCTCCTCGAAGGAGGTTTCTACCCACGACGTTTGGAACTCGCATGGAGTCAAGACGGGCACTTCGACGACTGAAAAATGGCGCTACGACAGAGGCTCTAGGGCGGCACCGATGATTGTGACCATTATCGATGGACAGATTCAGAGCATGAAGGAAGGCAAGTGACGGCTGACAATCGTTGGAGGGGGCCGTGATGCCTTTGCAGCCTGGCGCCGCCGGCGCTGAAAGACAGCATGCGCCCGCGACGCTTGATCGGCGCTTCTGCGCGGCCCCTCAACTTCACCGTTAGAAGGCCAGAATGGCGCCAGCGAAGCTCACAATCGGTACCGCGTACTACCGACTTACGTTCGCGGACCCGGCCCGAACTGTCCCTGGGGTCCGCCCAATGATCTACGTCGGGGTCAACATCTTCCCCGACGATGATCCTAATGGCCCGGTTTATTACTTCCAGGACACCGTTTCGTATGCACTATCGGGCTCTGTCGCCAGCCCCGAGCACGACTCAAAACGCGCTGACGTTGAGGCTGAGGTATTTCCGCATACTGAAGCCGACCTTAGCGATGGCATCATGACGCTGGAGGAAGTCATAGCCGCGTTGACCGATGCGCTTAGACGCGCATCCTGGAGGCACTAGCGATCGCGTCGCGTGGGCTTTCTGACAATCGTTGCAGGAATCCGTGATGCGCTTCTGCTTATGCGCCGCGGGCGCCCGCGGCTCCAATCGGGCGGCAGCACGCGACCGCTCAACTTCACGTTAGAGCCAGCCGCCAGCGGCTGCCGGCGTTATTTGACGTGTGGACGAATGGCGGCCCAAACTATTCTCCCCGACCGCACAGAGGCGATATGAGATATCACCTGACCAGCGCGGCGCTCCTCGTTGCGGCCCTCGTACTTGAAACTGGCGGCTTTGCTGGTGGCGGCGTCGCCTTGCTCGGCGCCGGCGTTGCGTGTGAAGTTTGGTTGTGGCTGAGGCGCGTGCGCCGTCGCTCCTCTTTTCGAATCACGCACTCGACTTGAAGGTATGACCCCACTCACGGTGAGCCCTAACAGTCGCTGGAGAAGGCCGTGAACGGCTGGTGGTTACGCGCCGCGGGCGCTCGAGCACAGTGCGCGCCTGCGATGCTTGTCCGCCGCGGTCGTCCGGCCGCTCAACTTCACCGCTAGATCTCGATATGCGCCTCACTCCGGACACTCCAGCACTTCGAAGGTGGCGTATTTGGCTTGGCGCAGTCGTCGTTGCAGAGATCTGCTGGTTCGCGCTCCTGCGTCCGCGAGTCTCCGGAAACCTTCGCAGCCTCCTCGTATTAACGCTGCTTCCTCTGACGGCCGTCGGGTACGTTTACCTGATGGCAGCTGTTTCGATGTACCTCTCTGACCGACCATGGGATTTCCGGCTTCGTCAGGTGATTGTCGTCATGCTGGGGCTCAGCGTCGGGTGTTTCGTATTAGCGTTACTGTGGCTCGCGAAGGTTCATTTTGAAGGCGAGCTAGGCTGAAGGTATGAGATCTAACAACTGTTGGAGGGGCCCATGATGCGCTTGCGGGTTGCCGCCTCGGGCGCTCTGGGACGCTAGGAGGCAGCCGTGTGGTCTAGGTGGTTAGCTGAGGCGCTGAGTGGCAAGGTCTCGCTGTCGCGCGCCTTCTGGTTGTACGGCTTCGGCCTATCCGTTGTGTACTCCCTCATCGGGTTGCTGATCGACATACAAAACCTACCTGTCGTCATGATTTATGTGCTCGTGGGACTCGCTCTAGGCGTTTTGCAGACCATAATTCTGTGGCGAAGTGCTTCTAACGCCCGATCCAGGTTTCTGGGCCGGCTCGTTCGCACCGTGATGGTCTTTGGCTTCATTGTCGTAGCGATCATGCTTTACGTGCTGCTCAGGAATTGGAACTCGCTTGCTGCCTCCTAAGCGCGTAAGCGGCTCCAGATCCGCCGCCTGCTTATAGCCCCTCAACTTCACCGTTAGCCGGCGTCCTCGGAGGCGCCTGAGCACGACTCGATGAAACTCAACGGACTGTCTTTTCAAGTGAGCGCGACGGTAACCGCAGGAGTTGTCAGCTTCGACACGCGTCTCGCGTTCTTACAGCGAGGCAGTCGGATAGTCGGCCGCTATCAGGGTGGCGGCATCCAGCGCGGGTATCTCGTCGGTAGCATCGAGGGTCATACGATGCACTTTCGGTATTCTCAGCGAGAAACGGCAGGCAGGATTCATGGCGGCCGCTCTATCTGCTTCTTGGAGTTTCTCTCGGACGGACGCCTTCGCATCCGGGAACACTTTACGTGGAAGACTCGCGAAGGTGCCGGAGTGAATATCTTTGACCAAATCGACCCCGGACATCAGCGGCACGCTAGCTAACAATCGGTTGCCGGGTCCGTGATGCGTGGCCCGTTTCGCTGCGCGTCATCCCACGACGGTCGCATTGGTCATGACTTTGGCGCTGTTTGCGGTGACGGTGTCTCCAACGCTCATTGAGGTCGTTGGCTCTTTTGCCCGTTCGCCTCACGCCTCTTTTATCTTGGCCATTGTCGCGTCCGGCTACCTCAAGCTCATTTTGGTGCTGCCACTGGTGCTGTGGTTTTTGAGTAAGCTTCCCTTTACATTAGAGCCCACTTGAAGAGCCTCGGCCTCGGCGTTCTGCTTTTGCTCCTGTGGTCCACGTCGACCTTGGCGGACAGCTGCGGTGAGGCCGGCGCGAAGCACTGGACCACGGTCGTGAAGCTGGCGGTGGCCCCCGTGACGCTTCACTGGACCGGTGTAAACGAGGGGCGAGACTCAGTCTGCGCCATCTCTCTTTCACGCAGTCCCACACACCTGCAGATGCTGAATGTCTGGGGCCAACCAGAGGTCAATGCGGCTTCAAGCCTGATCGCATTTGATTCCTGCGAGGACGACGGCTGCCGCAGGACAATTCTCGTCGCGGATGTCGCTCGCGGGGTAGTGCTTAAGAGCTCGCTGCCGCTGGCAGACCAAGAACTGTACTTCTCGCTGTCCTGGAAAGGCCCGGGACGAACCCTGGCAGTGCAGGTTCAGGGTGTGCAGGGGCAGCCGCCGCAACACTTGACGTGCTCGATTTCCGAGCAGATCGTCTGTGCCAGGCGTTAGACCGCGCGTATGTACTACGTCGTCGTCGCGGCATTCATGTTCGTCCTTCCGGTGCTGTCAGTTGCTGTGGAGCTGGCGGTTGCTGACGCATCAATCGGTGCAGCCACCGTGTGCAAGTGGTTTGCGTTCTGGTCAGTGGGATGGCGCCTTCTCCTGGCGGGCCTCAAGCAGATAGCTCAGCCGCAATACACGGCGCATACGATCCTGGGGCTCAGGAATGCAGAGTCCCTGACCTTGGTTCGTGAGCTCGGCTTTGCAAATGTCTCCATGGGTCTTCTCGGGGTGCTGAGCCTCCTCGTGCCTTCCTGGCAACTGGGCGCTGCGTTGGCTGGCGGCGTGTTTTATGCCCTGGCTGGAACCAATCACCTTTTCCAGGTGCACAGAAATCGCCTCGAGAGTGCCGCCATGCTGTCTGACATCTTCGCCGCCGTGGTGCTGCTCGGAGCTTGTGCCGCGGCGGTGACGAGCAGGTGACCATCTCGCCTGGCACTTCTGGGCGACCTCTCACCCTCCGCGTAGGCCTCAGCAGACACTCACCCGGTGACCGGTGTGTCGCAGAGAAAGGAGCCCTCATGTCCAGGCAGATAATCTTCACGCCCAGAGCGGCTAAACCACCTGCTGCCTACAGTCAGGCAGTGAGGGCTGCGGGGCTGATCTTTGTGTCGGGTACGGCTCCGCAAGATCCCGAGACCGGGGCGTTGGTCGGCTCGACCATTCAGGAACAGACACGACAGTGCCTGAGAAATATCGCGGCTATTCTGGAGGCCGCAGGCAGCTCGCTCGATAAGATCGCAAGCGTCACGGTCGTATTAGCGGACGAGCAGGATTTTCAGGGCATGAATGAGGAGTGGCTGAGATGGTTTCCCGCCGACCCTCCGGCCAGGCAGGGCGCCAAGTTACCGGTAAAGGTACCTGGCCTCAGGATATCGATTGCTGCAGTCGCTGAGGCCTGATGATCGCTGCAAAGGCCGCGATCGGTTTATGGTTCGGCGCCGTGGGGGTTGAAAGAGACCGTGACTCAACGGCGCCAGTGGGCGTGCGCATTCGGCCTCTGAGCTGGACCGTCAAACGTCACGCCAGGCAAGAGAGGGTCATCGCGTGACGCTGTCGGCCAACAATCGGTGCAGGACTCATGCCTGAGGTCTGCGTCTTCTGCGAGATCGTCCGCGGCACGCACCCCGCCAGCATCGTGTGGCAAGCCAGCTGACCATGGCCTTCATCGACCTTCGGCAATTTCACGCGGGGCACACACTCGTCATTCCACGCCAGCACCTGCGCGACATTCGCGAGCTCGACGATACGACAGCCGCGGCACTCATGGCATCAGTGGCCCGCTATCCTTCGGCCGCACCGCTGCCGGACAAGTCGGTGCGTGACAGCTATGCAGAGACCTTGCGCTCGTACCTCAACTGACATGGGCCGCAAATTCAACCGTGGTTGGAGGTCCGTGCGCGCCGGCAGCGTCGCCGACAGCATTCGTTGCCATGTGAGTTTTCGTGTGCGACTCTCCCTTCCATTCAACCATTCAAGGGGGTAGTTGAAATGTTTACGTTGGTTGTCGCCTTGATCGTAAGTCAGCCCGGATGCTCAGGGCCGAACTGTATCGGCTATTCGACTATCGCGAGCGTTCCGGGGTTCGAGTCGTACGGGCTCTGTGAGCAGGCCGGACTGAAATGGATACAGACGATCGTGACGCGCAAGGAATCGGAGAGCGCCAGGTATGTTTGCATGCAGCTTAAGTAACCAGGCGCTCGGCAGATCGCCGCCCGGGAGAGTAGCTCGTGACGCTCTCTGACCTTTTCGAACGACTGGCGGGCGCGGGGGACGCACTTTCCTTTGCTCTCTATTTGGCAGCACCGGATAAGGATGGGACGGACGTGGACCTCGCCTCCGTGGGTCGCGTCGAGGTCGATGAGCAAGAGGGCGTTGCCCGCCTCTATCCTGCGTCGATAGCTACCGACCCGGACTCGCCTGAGCCGGAGCCGTACCTCGATATGGTTTTGTCGCAGCTCCCGGCGGATGCCACCGGCGATAACGATCTGCGCCTGCTGGTGGAGATCCCATTGATTCGGGACGCTGCTGTCGACGAGCAGCTAAGCCTTGTGGACATTGCCGATGTCCGCATCGGTCGAAGCTCCGAGGAAGTCTGGTTCCTGGTGCGAGCGGCGGAAGATTTCGCGTCCGGACTCTTGCCCACCTGACTCGTGGGAGACGCCCTTCTGGAAAGGTTGCTGAGATTCCCGACTGCTGTCGAGCAGGATCCCATGATAGACGCTTGGTTCGGCCATAGGCCCGCTGAGCTCGGCGCGATCGCACGAGAGTGGTTCTCCCGGATGCGTGGCTGCGGTCCCGAGGTCCGGGAGCTGCTGCACGATGGACATCCGACTGCGTGTGTCGGTGACGCGGCGTTCGGATACACCAACGTCTTTACGGCTCATGTCAATGTAGGCTTTTTCCGGGGCGCGCAGTTGCCCGACCCGGCTGGGTTGCTGCAAGGCCAGGGCAAGTACCTGCGTCATGTGAAGCTAAAGCCCGATACCGTCGTGGATGCTTCGTCATTGGCGGCGCTGATCGCCGCGGCGTATCTGGACATCAGGGCACGGCTGCGAGTGGCTTAACCGACAGGTCGCTCGGCTGAAGGCACGTGCCTCCCGACAACAGGCTCGCATAGGGGAGCGCTCATGGAAAAAGTGAACGGCATTGGCGGGGTCTTCTTTCGAGCGAAGGACCCCAAGGCTCTCGCTCAGTGGTACCAGGACCAGCTTGGTATCGCGCTGATTCCCACCAACTACGACGACGCAGGTTGGGAGCAACAGGCGGGGCCTACCGCGTTCGCGCCTTTCCCCTTTGATACCGAATACTTCGGCGAGGCCAGCCGGATGTGGATGCTGAACTTTCGCGTCAACAACCTCGATGCGATCGTCGCGCAGCTGCGCGCGGCGGGCGTCGAGGTGGCGATCGACCCGGAGACCTATCCGAACGGTCGCTTTGCCCGGCTCCATGATCCCGAGGGCAATCCTCTCGAGCTTTGGCAACCCGCGTAGCTCACAACTTCAACAGTGAGGGACGGCGATGTTTGTGACTCTGTTGATCGTTACGTTTGTCGTGGCCCTCGGCGTTTCGGGGCTCGTAGTCTTTCTCTTCTCGAGCTCAATCGGCCGGATCCTCCAGCGGATAGTCGCGGACGACATCAGCTCGGCATGGCTCAGATACATGAAATTCGCGATGTTCGTCGTCGGCATCTCCGGAGGTGTCCGCGTCTTCGAGCTCGAGCGATACATCACACCGCAGAATATTGGCTGCAAGGACACGGGGCGCGTCCTCGAGCTTTCCCCGGACCGCTGGATCCTCGAGCTTTACCGCACGGTCATCGGGGCGCTCGAGAGCATTGCCTGGATGCTGCTCGTATTCTTCGTCGTGGCCTTGATCGCTTACGTGATCGTGCGTCTCGCCGAGTTACGGCGGTCGAGGGGCGAGGAGACCGGGCGTTAGCCGCAATTTGCGCATTCGGAGCGATGCGCACTGCTCCGTAATCTTAAGCTCACCGCGCCCAGGCAGGCGCGGGTAGCGGAGTCCTGAGGTGCCGCGCGCGCAGCACCCGCAGCTCGATCTCGCTCCGGCCCAGGCGCCCGAGAGCGATCGGAGCCGGCTCCTCCGCGATCGAGTCGAAGTACGGCCGCAGGCCGGCCGCGATGCCGCGCATTGCGCCGATCGGCGCCACCACGATCGCATCGTGCCCGAGCAGGTCCCGCCGGCCGTCGCGCAGACCGAATTCCCGGGGGTCGTCGTTGAACACGACGATGGGTACGCCGTCGTTCAGGGCCTGATCGATCTTGCCCGCATAGAACCAACTGGTGGCGATCACAAACGTGCCCGGCGGCAGCAGCCCGCGAGCCTCGAGTTGGGGCGGCAGCTGTCGCCAGGAGAGCATCTCGAGCGTCGGATCGGCGAAGGGCGAGGGGCTCCGGGCGTCGATGTGGCCATAGCCGGTATTCACCTGGAATACGAGGGCGGCCGCGAACATCAGCATGGCCGCGGAGCCGGCGATGCCGAAGCGGCGCAGCCGGGGCGCCTCGATGGCGCGCGATGCCCAGTCACCGAGCACCGGAAACAGCATCAGCCAGCCGGGCATCTGCCAGTGCGGCAGCCCGATGTGACCACCCCAGAGTGGGATGACCGTGAACACCACGATCGTCGGCAGCCCCAGACAGAGGCAGTACCAGCTGCGCTCGGCTGCACGGCCCGCGCGCAAGGCGCGCACCGCCGCGATCAGCAGCGGCACGAAGATCCACGGCAGCAGCCAGATCGCCTGGCCGCCGATGTTGGCGAGCACATACCCGGGATGAAATCCGCCGGGGCTTGCCCGGTCCGCCTGGAATTCGAACGAGGCCCAGTGGTGCTGGAAGTTCCACACGAACACCGGCGAGGCGATGGCGAGAGCCAGCAGGGCAGCGAGCCAGGGTGCCGCCCCATGCAGGCGGCGCCGCTGTGCCGGAACCGTGAGCAGGAACAGCAACAGTCCGGCGGCGAACAGTGCCGCGTGGTACTTGCTGAGCGCGGCGACGCCGATCCAGAGCCCGGCCTGCAGCCAGACGCCGGGCTGCGCAGACTCTTTCTCCCCGGCCGGAAACAGCACGCGTGTCAGTGTCAACGCTGCGGCGAGCATTGCGAACATCAGCGGGCCGTCCGGCTCGACCATGACTCCCAACCCGAACGTGAAGCATCCCGAGCAATTGAGCGCAAGCACCGCCACCACGCCGGCGCGCGGGTTGAACAGGCGTCCGGTCAGCCGGTAAAGCAGCCACGAGGTTCCGGCGAACAGAGCGATGAAGGGCAGCCGCGCAGCTCGCCCATTGCCCAGTAACGGCAGGAACAGGTGCGAGATCCAGTACTGCAGCGGCGGATGGTCGAAATAGGAGAGATGGAGGGCGTGCGCGACGCTGACCGTGTACGCCTCGTCGAAACCCAGATCGACGCTGGCCGTGAGCAGCACACGCAGCAGCGCGAACAGCGCGATGATCGTCAGCGCGACGCGATCCGGCCGCGAGGCGAAGCTCACGTCGGCGGCCCTTAAGGCGAAGTGCCGGGTTGGAGTTTGCTGTCGAGGAACTGAGCGGCGGCGGTGTAGGCACGCACCCAGGACACGTGCCGCAGGAAGCCGTGAATCTCATCCGGCAGGATGAGTTGCGAGTAGTCGACTTTCTGCGTGCGCAGATCTTCCGCGAGCCGCTCCTGCTCCGAGAAGGCGACGTTGCGATCGTCGTCACCGCTGATCAGCAGCACTGGCGAGCGCCAGCCGGAGATCGAGCTGATCGGCGAGGCGGCGAGAGCGGTCGCGACCGCCGCGGGGGGCGTATCGAGCACGTACAGCGGGTGGTTGTCGTGGATGGTGGCCAGCGTCCAGTGGTGCCAGTCGCTGACGCCGTGCATGTCGACCCCGACCTTGAAGATGTCCGAGTTGCGCGCGAGCCCGAGCGCCGTCAGATATCCGCCGTAGCTGCCGCCCCAGAGTCCCAGTCGCGCCGGATCGACATCGGCCCGCGCCCGCAGGTAGTCCGCGGCGGCGAGCAGATCGTTGTACTCGCTCGCGCCGGTGGCGCCTAAATGCTCGGCCTCGCGGAAGTCGAGCCCGTAGCCAATCCCGCCGCGGTAGTTGAGCGAGAGCACTACGTAGCCGCGGCTCGCGAGGTACTGGTTGAAGCCGTAGGCGTTGCTGTAGTAGTCCATGTAGTGCCAGCCGAGAAGCATTTCCCGGATGGGTCCGCCGTGCATGAAGACCAGCGCCGGGTGGCGCGCGCCCGCCGCCCCGGCGGGCGGCAGGAACAGATCCGCATGCGCTGAGATGCCGGATCGCATCGGCAGCTCGACCGCCTGCGGCGTCACCAGCTGTGCGGCCGGATAATCCTGCGGCAGGCCCTCGGCCATCAGATCGACCGGCGCCTTGCCCGGCTCCAGCAGCGCCGCGTGTGCCGTGATGCGAGCGTCGGATCGCAGGAAGGCGACCGTCACGCCGTCGCCGAGCACGGCGGGCTCGGTCTCGATGCCGGTGCCGCTCGTCAGTGGCTCGGGCGCGCCGTCGGCCGGACGCAGCCGCCACAGGTGCCGCCGGTCGATGTCGCCCGCGTTGCTCGCGTAGACGATCTCACTGCCGTCCGGACTCTCGGAGGCGTATTCGACCTCGAAGGCGCCGGGCGTCAGCAGCCGCGCCTCGCCTCCCGCGGCCGGCACGGAGTACAGGTGCAGCCAGCCGTCGTTCTCGGCGGGGAATATCAGTCGCGCGCCGCTCCAGAAGAGCTGCGCATCCGAGCTGAGCGCCTGAAATACGCTTCCCGCCCCTTGCGGCGCGCGGTAAACCTCGACGACGCTCTGGTCTGAAAGATTCGCCACCCGGATCGACCACGGGTCGCCGGTGCGGTGCGGAACGATTTCGATCTCGTCATGGGTCGAGGGGACGCGCAGGAACGCGATGCGCGTGCCGTCCGGCGACCAGCGGGGATCGAAGTCGAAGGACAGGCTGGCGTCGATCCAGCGCAGTGTCTGGTCGGCGAAGGTGTAGACGCCCACGAAGCTGTGATCGCCCCGGTTCGAGACGAAGGCGAGGCGCTTGCCGTCGGGTGAGAAGCGCAGCGAGTCGATCTCGCCGCCTGCCTTGAAGAGCTGCTCCGGCTTGGCGCCCTTCTTCGGCGCGACGCTGAAGACCTTCCCCTCGTGCAGGTAGAGAATCCGATCGCCGCCCGGGGAGGACACCGGGGCATGGCCTTCGCCGAGCTTCACCGCCGTGCGCCCGCGAAAGTCCGCCAGGTAGATCTCCTGCGTCACACCGGAGGCAAGGTGAGCGGGGTTCGGCGAGGGCTTGTCGGGGTTCTCGAAGTCCCCGCCGCGGACGTAGAGCAGCTCGTCGCGGTTGGGCACGAACGCAAGATCCGCGATGTCGATGCCATCGTCGGCGTCGTAGTGCGTCAGCGGGCGCGCAGAGAACCCCGCACCGCCGGATCCTTCGACGGCCAGCCACACATTGCGTCGGCCGCGGGCGTTGCTGACCCACGCAAAGCTCCGCCCGCCGGGCGCGGCGACGATGTCGGCCGCAAACGGTGCGCTCAACACCTGCTCGATGGTGAAGCCCTGCGCGCGGGCGGCGGGGGCCGCGAGCAGCAGGGAGGCGATGGCCGGGAGAATCAGGCGCGCCGCGATCATCTGCTTGTCCTTGTCTGGCACGGGGAGCGGGGGATTGTGGCAGCTCGGTGCAGCGTTGCCCAATGGTACGATCCGTGTCAGTCGTTGACGCGCGCCGGAGTCGCTCAGGTGACCCACACGTTCACCGTTCAGTACGTCGGCAATCTCGAGGCCTGCCGGACCGAGGCGAGGATTCTGCGGCCCTCGGCGCAGCCGTCCGATACGCCGGTCGCAGTGGTGTATGAGACTGCCGCGGGGTTCGTCGTCAGCTATCCCGCCGCGGGCGCTCCCGAGCGCGGGCTTCCGGGGTTGGAGGCGGCGATCGCCGAGGCTCGCACCGAGCTCCTGCACTACATCAACCGCACGGGCGAGGCACGCCCGTCGGGAATTACGCGCCCCGGCCTCACCGTATGGCTCATGGAGAGGGATGATGAGACGGTCATGGGACTGCCTCTCGGCGACCCCGGCGACTGACACTCACACGACGCGCCCCGAACGTCAGTCATGAGCCTGTTCAAACGCAGGAGTGCTGCCACTCAATTGCCCGAGGAGCGCGCGCGCGGCTTCGCGCGGATGGCGGGCATCATCCTGGGATTTTTCGCCGTGGTTTTCGTCCTCGGGGCGCTGCAGGTCCTCGGCGCCCTGCACTCCGGCAAGGTATGGAGCGATTTTCGCGGCGCGGTGGTTAGCCGTACCGCGATGTACCGCGAGCTGATCGTGCTCGCCGTCGGCGCACTGGTATGCGCTGCATTGTCATGGCGCTGTCGCCGCTTCTGGCGTCGCGGCGAGTAGCCGCCAGCCGCGGCGTGCGCGACTCTCCGGCGGGCGCACCATGCCGCATCGCGACTTGACGGCATCGTTGCGAAGGCACATCTATAGCACCGGCGGACGCGTCAACGACGAGCATACCAACCCCGTCCGCCGGTCGCCTTCAACAACCTCAGGGGAGAATGGCTATGTACCATGCATGGGGCCTGCCGTGGCTGATCTTCGCGGTGATCGGCATCATCCCGTTCTGGCGCATCTGCACGCGTGTCGGATTTTCGCCGTGGCTCAGCCTGCTGATCGCAGTGCCGCTCGCCAACATCATTTTCATCTACGTTCTGGCGTTCTCGGACTGGCCGTTGCACAAGAGCGCCGCCGCGGTAACCTGATCCGCGCCTCGGGCGCTCGAGTCTCATGAGACTCAGCCGGGCGACGAGGGTCGTGTCATGAAGCTCTTGCGCAGGATCCTCGGCGTCGCGGCGCTGCTCGTCGTCGCGGGGCTCGTGTGGCTCGCGGTGGCCGTCAGCCACGACTCACCGTGCACTGCCGCGGCCGCGCCCGCGGCCGGCACGCCGCTGATGAAGGCGGTCGTCGGCCGCTGCTACGGCTCGCCCGACGTGCTGCGCGTCGAGGAGGTCGCGAGGCCTGCGGTCGCGGACAACCAGCTGCTGATCAGGGTGCACGCCGCCGCCTTGAACCCGCTCGATTGGCACCTCATGAGGGGCACGCCGTACCTCGTACGGCTGATGGCCGGCTTCGGCAGACCCGACGACGTGCGCGTGGGAGTGGACTTCTCAGGCACGGTCGAGGCGGTCGGCAGGCGCGTGAGCCGATTCAAGCCGGGCGATGAGGTCTTCGGCGGCAAGCACGGAGCTGCCGCGGAGTATGTCAGCGTCGCCGAAGACGGCGCCATCGCGTTGAAGCCCGCCAACATCTCCTTCGAGCAGGCCGCCGCCGTGCCGATCGCGGCGATCACGGCGCTGCAGGCGCTGCGCGATCAGGGAAAGATTCACGCGGGGGAGAAGGTGCTGATCAATGGCGCCTCGGGCGGCGTCGGCACGTTCGCCGTGCAGATCGCCAAGGCATACGGCGCCGAGGTAACGGGCGTATGCAGCACCCGCAATCTCGACATGGTGCGCGCCATCGGTGCGGATCATGTCATTGATTACACCCGCGAGGATTTCACGCGCAGCGGGCAGCGCTACGACCTGGTCTTCGATACGGTCGGCAACCGCGCGCTGCTCGATTACCGGCGTGTACTCACGCCGACGGGTATCTTCGTCGGGGTCGGGGGCGAGAGCCGCGACAATTGGATCGGGCCCATGCGCCGGTGGCTCGACGCCCGCATGCTGGCGCCGTTCGTGAGCCAGAAGCTCAGAATGTTTCTCGCCGAGCTGAACGCGCCGGATCTGACCGTGCTCGCCGGTCTCATGCGCGAGGGCAAGGTGACGCCGGTGATCGACCGGCGCTACGGACTTGATGAGGCCGCGGACGCGATGCGCTACCTCGAGAAGGGGCACGCGCGCGGCAAAGTCATCATCAGCGTGATACCGGCTCCCGGCGCTTCCGCACAGCCGAACGACCGGGCCTGACACCAATCCAATCCGATGTACATTGGTGTCCGTGCACGCGATGCGCGCTGCGGTCCGGAGGTGAGTCATGAGATCGACCCGTCACGCCCTTGGGCTGTTCCTGCTCGTACTGTCGGCAGCGCCCGCCGGTAGCGCTGCGGGCGACACGCCGAAGGCCTCGGCGGAGGCGGCAGCGCGCACGTGGCTTGCGGCTGCCGACACCGGTAGCGGCGCCGAAACCTGGGCGCTCGCGGCGCGCCTGTTCCAGGACCGGATCAGCTCGGAGGACTGGCAGAAGACACTCACCGGCGTGCGCGCCCCGTTGGGCGCCGTCGAGAAGCGCACCCTGACCTCCGCCACCCACGCCGGCAGCCTCCCCGGCGCACCGGACGGGGACTACGAGGTGGTCAGATTTCAGACGCAGTTCGAGCACAAGGCGAGCGCCGTCGAGACGGTAACCACCGTCAAGCAGCCCGACGGCTCGTGGCGCGTCACCGGCTACTTCGTCAACTGAGCCATCAGACCTAAGCCCGATGAGCCCCTCGCCCCCGGAGATTCGCGCTGCGACGCTTGAGGACGTTGCGGCGATCGAGTCGCTGATTGCGCGCTCGGCGCACGGGCTGTCGAGCGGCGATTACAGCCGCGAGCAGGTGGACGGCGCACTGAGCGGCGCCTTCGGCGTCGACACGCAGCTGCTGCGGGACGGCACCTACTTCGTGGCCTGCTGCGGCGGCGAGCTGGTGGGTTGCGGCGGCTGGAGCTACCGTCGCACGCTCTTCGGCAGCGACGCGCGTGCCGACCGCGACCCGCAGCCGCTCGACCCGCGTACCGATGCAGGCAAGATCCGTGCGTTCTTCGTGCATCCGGCGCATGCCCGCCGCGGGATCGGCAGCGCACTCCTCGAGCGCTGCGAGAGCGAGGCGCACAGTCGCGGCTTCCGGCGGCTCGAGCTCATGGCCACGCTCCCCGGCGTGAGGTTGTACCGGGCACGCGGCTACCGGCCCGGCGAGCCCATCGACTGGCCCCTTCCGGGGAGCAACCTCACGATCCGGTTCATTCCGATGTCCAAGGAGCTCACGTCCCGGGAGCTCCCGTCCAACGAGCTCGCCGCTACTCAGCCTCCGCCTTGACCGGGCGGCTCATGAGCTCGCGCACGGCATCCTTCGCCGGCAGCTGCTCGTAGAGCACGCGATACACCCCGTCGCACAGCGGCATCTCCACGCCGGCCTTTGCGGCTACCGCGCGGATCGCGCGCGCCGCCGCGTAGCCCTCGACCGCCTGGCCGATCGTGCCGAGCGCGGCGTGCGGGGCATGTCCCGCGGCGAGCAACAGGCCAAAGCGCCGGTTGCGCGACTGATCGTCGGTGCAGGTGAGCACCAGGTCGCCGAGCCCGGCGAGCCCCATGAAGGTGGCGGCCTGCGCACCGAGGGTCGTGCCCAGACGGGTCATCTCCTTCAGTCCCCGCGTGATGAGGGCGACGCGCGTGTTGGCGCCGAAGCCGAGTCCGTCCGAGAGCCCGGCGCCGACGGCCAGTACGTTCTTCACCACTCCGCCGATCTCCACTCCCAGGATGTCGGTCGAGGAGTAGGCGCGGAAGTGGGTCGAGCTCAGCTCGCGAGCGAGCGCCTGCGCGTACGCCGCGTCGGGCGAGGCGATGGTCATGGCGGTGGGGAGTCCCGCGCCCACTTCGCGGGCGAAGGTGGGACCCGAGAGCACTGCGACGCGCCGCTCGGGGCCTAGGACCTCGCGCGCGATCTGGTGAGGAAGTCTGCCGGTGTCGAGCTCGATCCCCTTGGTGGCCCAGGCCACGTGCATGTCGCTGCCGAGATGCACAGAGAGCTCGCCGAGCAGGCCCCGGAACGCGTGGCTCGGCACGACGATGAGCACGTCGCGCGCGCCCGTGAGGGCCGCAGGCAGCTGCGCTTGCACTTCGAGCGAGGGTGGAAACTCGACGCCATCCAGGTAGCGCACATTGCTGCGGCGACGGCCCATGTCGGCGAGCTGCGCGGCATCCCGGCCCCAGAGCCGCACCGCTCGCCCGGTGCGCGCGAACTGCACGGCGAGCGCCGTGCCCCAGGAGCCCGCACCGAGCACGGCGACCGGGTCGCGCACGGCGCGCGCCCCCGTCATGTCAGTTGGTCGCGGCCGGCGGCTGCGACTGGTTCGCAGTGTATAGCGCCTCGAAATTGACCGGCGGCAGCAGGAACTGCGGGAAGCCGCCCTGGCTGACGAGGTTCGAGACGGCGCTGCGCGCGTACGGGAACAGTACCGCCGGGCAGATGGTGCTGACCGCGCGCTTCATGTCCGCCTCGGCGAGGTTGCGCATCAGGAAGAGCCCCGCCTGCTTCACCTCGACGAGAAAGATCGTCGTGTCGTTCTGCTTGGCGGACACCGTCACGGTGAGCACCACCTCGCGGGCCTCGCCGCTCGGCGGGCTCGCCGCGGTCTGCAGATCGAGATTGATCTGCGGGCTCCAGCCGCCTTCGACGCGCGGTCCGTTCGGGGCCTCGTACGAGCAGTCCTTCAGGTAGACGCTCTGCAGCGCCAGCACCGGGCCCTGCCCTCCCATCATCTCCGGCGCCGGCACGGCACCGCCAAGTTCGTTCGCCATTTCAAGCTCCGTTTTTCAGAATCGGATCGAGCGCCCCGGCAGCCTCGAGCGCGTACAGTTCGTCGCAGCCGCCGACCGCGCGGTCACCGACGAAGATCTGCGGCACCGTGCCGCCGCCGCCGCGCGCCAGCATCTCCTCGCGCGCTTGCGGCACCGCCTCGACGTCGATCGTCTCGAACACCACGCCCTTCTGCTCGAGCAGGCTCTGCGCACGGGCGCAATACGGGCACCAGCCCGTTACATACATCACGACGCGCGGCGCGGCCACCGGCGGTCTCACCCGGCAGCGTCCTCAGGGACGCGTCAGCGGCAGGTTGTCCGCGCGCCAGGCGGCGAGCCCGCCGCGCAGCGTGAACGCGCGGGTAAATCCCTGGCGGGCGAGCTGGCGCGCCGCCGCCGTGCTGACCGACCCCGAGTCATCGTAGACCACGACGGCCTTTTCCTTGTGCCTTTTCAGGCTATCGCCCGCCTGCAGCAGCTGCTCCCCGCTCACGAGGCGCGCGCCGGCGAGGTGTCCGGTCTGGTACTGCTCGGCCGGCCGCAGGTCGAGAACCACGGCGCCCTGGTTCATGAGGCGGATCAGCTCCTGGGGCGAAACGGAGATGAGACTTTCCGCCCGTGCTCGCATCTCGTATACAACGACCAGGGCTGCGACGACTGCAGTGGCGGTCGCGAGCCAGGGGTGGTGGCTGGCGAACTCGAGGATTCGGTCCATGGGGGCGGAAGACAGGCCGGGGGTCAAAAAGGGCGCGCATTATAGCGCCCCCCTGCCTTGCGGGCTGCTGCTCGGCTGCCTGCTGATCCTGCCGGGCGGGCTGGGGGCGGCCCCTTCAACGCCGCAGCCCCAGGAGGCCCGCAAGGCCGAAACCGAGCTCGAGGCGGTCAAATCCGAGATCGAGCGCGTGACGCGCGAGGTGAGCGCCGAACAGGTCGAGCGGGACCACCTGACGCGCGACCTGCGCTCGGCGGAGCTCTCGGTCGGGAAGGCGCGCGAGGCGCTGAGCGAGGTGCGCCACCAGCGTGCCGAGCATGCCGCGCAGCGGGTGACACTCCAGACCGAGCAGCGCGATCGCGAGGCGGAGCTCGATCGCAATCGCCAGACTCTCGAGGGCGAGCTGCGCGCCGCTTACCTGATCGGCCGCCAGGAGCCGCTGAAGCTGCTGCTCAACCAGGAGGACCCGACGCGTGCCGGGCGGATGTTCGTCTACTACGGCTACTTCGGCCGGGCGCGCGCCGGCGAGATCAAGCTGATCGAGGACGACATGCAGCGCATCGCGGAGCTCGAGAAGGAGGTCGACGCCGAGGACGCACAGCTCGCGCTGCTCGAGACGCAGCAGCGCGCGCAGCTCGGCGACCTCGAGCGCTCCCGCCAGCAGCGCTCGCAGGCGCTCGCGGGACTCGAGGCCGAGGCGCACACGCGCGCGCAGAACCTCGAGCGGCTGCGCGCTCAGCAGGCCGGCCTCGAGAAGCTGGTGCGCGAGCTGCGAGCCGCCGTCGAGCGCTATCCGCTCGAGGCGAACGATGCCTTCACGCGGCTGCGCGGTAAGCTCGCGTGGCCCGTCAGCGGCAGGCTGGTGGCGCGCTTCGGCGATGCCCGCGCGGGCGGGGTGCACTGGGACGGCGTGCTGGTGGCCACCGAGCGCGGCGCGCCGGTCAAGGCAGTGTGCGAGGGACGGGTGATCTACGCGGACTGGCTGCCGGGCCTCGGCCTCCTCACCATCATCGACCACGGCGACGGGTATCTCAGCCTCTATGGCCACAACGAGCGGCTCTACAAGGCGGTCGGCGAGCACGTTGCGGCGGGGGACACCATTGCGGCCGCCGGCGACAGCGGCGGCAGCAGCCGCCCGGAGCTGTACTTCGAGATCCGCAAGGCCGGCAAGCCGGTCGACCCGCTGCCCTGGTTCAGGGCGCCGGATCCCTAGCCGGAACCCCCCGAAATCCGCAGGGTCGGAGGGTGCCGGGGCCCCGGTCACGCCCCCCTGGACGCGCCCCATTCCGGGGGTGTGACTGCCGTCAACGTTTTGCGGGTTGCTGTGGAAAGGAGGCGCTGGATTCGCCAACTTGCGCAAGGCGCTACCACGACATAAGAGCAATGGTGGCGGCTGCGACAAGCGGACTACCGGGCCAGATCGGCGATCCATGAGCGTGCCCCAGACAACCGAACCTGCAGCCGGACAGCCCGCCTTCCGGGTGGAGCCCTATGCCCGCCTGGTGCGGTCGCTCCTGCCGCGCGCCTCCAGCGTCGCGATGTTCGGACCGACGGGGGAGCTCCTCTGGTCGTCCGAGACCATGACCGGGCCCGATCTCATGAACGTCGTGGACGACGCCCTGACCGGGGCGCGCACCAACCCCGCGAGCACCGGCCAGCTGCGCCTGCTCGCGGGTAATCAGCCCGTGTACCTCTGCCCGGTGCGCGACGATGCCGCGCAGCTCCTCGGCGTGATCGCCGTCGTGTGCCGGCCGAGCGACAGCCAGGACAAGAAACCCCAGGATTTTTCGTTCGCGCACTCGCTGCTGGCCCCGGCAATCGAGTGCCTGCGTCGCGAGCTGGTGGCCCATGCCACGATCGCCGACCTGAACGCCGTGGTGAGCGAGCTCAACCGCGACCTGGGACTGCTCCTGACTCACGGCGCCAGCGAACAGAGCGCGACCGCGGCCGACGGCGCCGGCGACCTGCAGCTGCTGCTGCAGCAGACCGTCGAGCACCTGCGCGCGCTCACCGGCGCGCTGCTGGTGCCGGAGAAGAATCTGACGCTGCTGCGCTCGGCGAGCGGGGCGGCGGCCGATGCGCGCTTCCTGACGCGCGCACACCGCAAACTCCTGGCGCTCGCCCAGGGGCGGCGCGAGCCGCTCATCATCAACGAGATCTCGGTCGCCGCCCCGGATACCTACCCGTACCGGGTGCTGTGCTGCGCGCTGCGCTCGCGCGCCGGGCGGTGCCTCGGTGTGCTCGCGCTGCTGCGCGATGAGAGCGCCGAGCATTTCACCGAGCGCGACGCGCACATCGCGCAGATCCTGGCGCGCAAGTCACTCGACATCATCGAGAGCAGCTACGACGCCCTGAGCGGCCTGTACACGCGTCCCGCGTTCGAGCGGCGCGTGAGCGCCGTGATCGCCGACCCGAAGGCGCGGCAGCGCTGGTGCGCGCTTTACATCGACGTCGATCAGCTGCACGTCATCAACGAGAAGGCGGGCATGCACACCGGCGATGCGGTGCTCAGCCAGATCGGCGAGCTGGTGCGCAGCCGGTTGCCGCCCGGCGCCTTCGGCGCGCGCATCTCCGGCGATCGCTTCGCGGTGCTGCTGCCCGCCCAGGTGCAGGACGCCGAGCGCTTCGCGCAGGCACTGCGGACCGGCGCCGAGCAGCTCTCGGCCGTGCAGGGCGACATGCGGGCGCCGGTGTCGATCAGCCTCGGTGTCGCGCTGCTCGATGGCAACGCCGCGGAGCTCGCGCACGTGCTGGCCGCCGCCGAGACCGCCTGCAAGGCGGCCAAGGATCGGGGCCGCAACCGTGTCGAGGTCTACCAGTCGAGCGATGCGAGCATCGTGCGCCGCTATGCGGACATCAGCGTCGCCGGGCAGCTGCGCGAAGCCATCGATGCGGGGCGGCTGCGACTCGATGCGCAGCTCATCCTGCCGTTCGCCGCGGCCGACAATGCGCGGCCGCACTACGAGCTGCTGCTGCGCATGATCGACGAGGACGGCCAGACCATGGGGCCGGACACCTTCCTCTCGGCCGCGACGCGCTATCAGCTGATGCCGGTCATCGACCGCTGGGTCGTCAACCACGTGCTCGAGGTCCTGCGACCCCGCGCACGCGTGCTGCAAGGCAAGGCGCTCGGCTTCACCATCAACTTCTCGGGCCAGTCGCTCAACGACGATACCTTTGCGAACTTCCTCATCGAGCGCATCGGCGCGAGCGGACTCGATCCGGATCTGCTGTGCTTCGAGCTGACCGAGAACGCCACCGTGCAGAACCTGACGCGCGCGGAAGCGCTGATGCGCCGGCTGCGCAAGCTCGGCTGCGGCGTGGCGCTCGATGATTTCGGCACGGGGCTCTCGTCGCTGTCGTGCCTGCGCCAGCTCCCCGTGAGCATGCTGAAGATCGACGGCAGCTTCGTGCGCGACGTGTTGCACGATGCGCGCGCCGAGTCCATGGTGCGGGCGATTGCGCAGCTCGCCCGCGGCATGTCGATCATCACCGTCGCCGAGTACATCGAGACCGAAGCGATCGGCGACCGCGTGGCCGAGCTCGGCGTCGACTACGGCCAGGGCTTTGCGATCGGCAGGCCGCTGCCGCTGACTGAGCTGCTCGCCGAGCTTCCCCTGGGGGACGCCGCCTCCGCCAGCGCAGCACCCGGCCCCGAGGCGGATGATGCGGGCGCGCATTCCGCCGCGGCTGCCCTCAACGTCAGCACCCATGTCAGCAGCGAAGCGGTGTGGGCGGCTGACGCCCCTGAGGAACACCCGGCCCCGGCGACACCCGACAACGAGCCTCAGACGGATGCGGGCACAGAGATGCATGCCCTCGCCGCCGCGGCCTTCGAGGAGTCGGACCCCGACGCCGTGACCTGCGAGTCCGTGGTCCTCGAGAGCTCGGAGAGCGACGCTGAGGCCATGACCGACGAGGCCATGAACGACGAGGTCATGAACGGCGCAGCGATGAATGGTGCGGCCGGCGACGACGTGACCATCGACAGCGGGTCGGGTGACGGGGAGACGACCGACGCCGAGGCCGAGATTCTCAGCGCGCTCGATCAGGTCGCCGAGAGCGAGGCCATAGCCGACGAGTTCGGGCACGCCCATGAGGCGGGCCTTGCCGCCGCCCCGGCCTCCCCCGCCGCGGGTGTCGGCTCCGCGAACAAAGACGATGCAAGCACCGACGTGCAGCCAGAGCTGGTGGTGTGGTACGCCGGTGCCGGACCGCCGTGAGAGGGAACGTCAGCCCATGTACCCACGCCCGCGTACGCTCCTGACACTCATCGCCGGAGCCGCGCTCGGCTTCGGCGGCGCGCTCGCGACCGGCGTCCTCGCCGAACGCACGAGCGAGGCCCCCCGACCTGTCACGCAGCCCGTGCTGCCCTGGGAGGAGGCGAGTCTGTTCGCCGAAGTCTACGAGCGCATCAAGCGCGAATATGTTCGCGACATCGACGATCACACGCTGATGGAAAAGGCCGTGCGCGGCATGGTCGCAGGTCTCGATCCCCATTCCGCCTACCTCGACAGCGAGGAGTTCGAGGAGATCCGCTTAAGCACCATGGGGTCCTATCCGGGCGTCGGCATCGAGGTCGCACCTGCCGACGGGACGGTCAAGATCCTGCGCACATTCGAGAACTCGCCCGCGGAGCGCGCGGGGTTGCGTATCGACGATGAGATCGTGCGAATCGACGGTGCGGAGGTGGGCGCGGATCTCACCGGCGCGATTGCACGGCTGCGCGGGCCGTCCGGAAGCACGGTGAAGCTGACCATCCGCCGCTCGGGTGTCGCCGGTCTGATGGAGTTTCCGCTGCGGCGTACCGAGGTCGAGGTGAGCAGTGTCGCCGCGCAGACGCTTGAGCCCGGCTTCGGGTACGTGCGGATCACGACCTTCAGCGAGACCACCCCGCCCGACGTGAGCCGGGCGATTACCCGCTTGAAGAGAGACAATCCATTGGGTCTGAAGGGTCTTATACTCGATTTAAGAGACAATCCGGGCGGCGTCCTCGAGTCCGGTGTCGCGGTCGCGGATGACTTCCTCGAGCGTGGCGTGATTGTCACGGCCGACGGGCGCACCCCCGAGGCGCGCTTCGAGATGGACGCCACGCCCGGGGACCTGATCGACGGTGCTCCGCTCGTCGTGCTGGTGAACGGCGGCACCGCCTCTGCCTCGGAGATCGTGGCAGGCGCCCTCAGGGATCACTCACGGGCCCTCCTCGTGGGGAGTCGGACTTACGGCAAGGGGTCCGTGCAAACCGTCATGCCACTCACGCACGGGGGCGCGATCAAGCTCACCACCTCCCTTTATTTCACGCCCTCGGGCGCCTCCATCCAGGGCAAGGGGATCGTGCCGGATATCGTGGAGCCCGACCGCGTGGTGGCTTCCGCGGGCGCCCCCGGCGAGGAGGGCGAGCTGCGTACGCTGCGCGACCGTGACGTGCAGGTGGGCCTCGACGCCCTGAAGACTCGCACCGCCAGCCACGACGGCAGCAGCGTGGCGCTCACGGCCCGGGCGCTGGTGCCCTGAACCCCAGGCAGCTTTGACGTCCAACCGCCCTCGCACTCCCGTGCGGGCGCCGGCGTCGCCTTCTGGTTATCCTGCCGCGCCATGCTGGCTTGGCTGATCGACCTCGTACTGCATCTCGACCGGCATCTCGTCGAGCTGCTGTCACGCTATGAGCTTTGGATCTACCCGATCCTGTTCGCCGTCATCTTTGCCGAGACCGGACTCGTCGTGACGCCCTTTCTGCCGGGCGATTCGCTGCTGTTCGCGGTCGGGGCGCTGGCGGCGGTGGACTCGAGCGGTACGCTGCGGGCGCCGCTCGCCTGCCTTACGCTCGCAGGCGCGGCGGTGCTCGGCAACATGGTCAACTACAGTATCGGGCGCGCCATCGGGCCGCCCGCCTTCAGCGGCCGCTACCGCCTGCTCAGGGTCGAGTACCTCGAGCGCACCGAGGAATTCTTCCGCCGTCACGGCGGGCTCGCGATCTTCCTGTCGCGCTTCATACCCATCATCCGCACCTGCGCGCCGTTCGTGGCGGGCGTCGGGCGCATGCCGTACGGGCGGTTCTTCGCCTACAACCTCGCCGGCGGTTGCGTGTGGGTGGTGCTGTTCATCTCAGGCGGCTACCTGTTCGGCAACATCCCGCTCGTGAAGCAGCACTTCGGACTCGTGACGCTCGTGATCGTCGCCGCCTCCCTCGTACCGCTCGCCGCGACGCTGCGCCGTCGCCCCGCGGTCTGAACCTGGCGCGACATTTGGCGCGAAGGGCCGCCGGACATGGACGATGGCACAATGGGCGCCCATGGGCGAGAAAGTCAGAGGCTATGCCCACCGGGTCGACATTGACGCCGACGCGGCCGTGGTCTGGCGCGCATTCACGGAAGAGCCGCAGCTGGTGCTCTGGTGCTGTCCGGGCGCGGAGCTGCAGCCCCGCCAGGGGGGACTCTTCCGGGCACGAGTCGACCGCGTGACCGAGCTCGAGGCGCACATCGACCTGTTCGAGCCCGGCAGGCGACTGCGGCTCATCTATCTCCCGAACCCGCAGCTGCCACCGGGCGACAGTGTAATCACCGATGACTTCATGCTGGATGGCGTAGCGGCCGGCACGATCGTGCGGCTGCTCGGGTCGGGGGTGCCGTCCGCCTCCGAGTGGGACACGCAATACTGGCGGCTGCGCACCAGCTGGCTGCAGGCGCTGAATCGGCTGAAGATCCTCGTAGAAGGGCGCCGCGGCGCCGGAGGCAGGCGATGACCGGGTTCGTGCTGCGCGCGGTGATCACCGCCATCGGCCTGTGGATCGCAACCCGGTGGGTGACGGGAGTGCGCATCGACAGCGCCGGGACGCTGCTGCTCGCCGCGCTCCTGCTCGGCGTCGTGAACGCAATCGTCAGGCCCATCCTATTCGTTCTGACGCTGCCGTTGACCATCCTCACGCTCGGGCTCTTCCTGCTGGTGCTGAACGCCGCGATGGTCGCGCTGGTTGCCTGGATTCTGCCGGGCTTTCACCTGGGCGGCTTCTCGGCCGCGCTGCTGACCTGGATCATCGTCTGGATCACCGGCTGGATCGGCACCGCACTCATCGGGCATCGCGGCTTCGAGCGCTACGCACGGCGCTGAACGGGCCGTGCCCGCCTCGCGCCCTGTCTGTTCGGTTGCCGGCCACGCTTGCTGATACGGTTCGCCCCTTGGCTCGCCGCGCTCGTGGCGGTCATACTGCTCACACCAGTTCTGGCATGGAACGCCGCGCATGACCGGGCTTCGTTCGCTTTCCAGGGAGGCCGCGCCCGACCGGTGTGTCCGTGCGCCTGAGCTCAGCGTAATCGTCCCGACGCGCAACGAGCGCGACAACGTCGCGCCGCTCGTCGCGAGGCTCGAGAACGCGCTCGCCGGCATTGACTGGCAGGTTATCTTCGTCGACGACGACTCGCCGGATCTCACGGCCACCGCGGTCGAGAGGCTCGCGGCGCGCGACCGGCGCGTACGCCTCATCCGGCGCATCGGCCGCCGCGGGCTCGCGGGTGCCTGCATCGAGGGCCTGCAGGCGGCTGCTGCGCCCTGCGTTGCGGTCATGGACGCGGATCTGCAGCACGATGCGGCTCTCCTGCCGAGGATGCTCGCGGCGCTGCGTGCTGCGGGCGCCGATGTCGTGGTGGCGAGCCGCTACGTGGAAGGCGGCAGCGCGGGCGGGCTCACGCGGCGCCGCCGGCGTCTCAGCCGGCTGGCCGTGCGTCTCGCGCGGCTGCTCACGCGCGTCGAGCTCGAGGACCCCATGAGCGGCTTCTTCGTCATGCGCCGTGCCGCGTTCGAGCGCAGCGCGCCGCGCCTCTCGCCGCTCGGCTTCAAGATCCTCTTCGACATCCTCGCCTGCGCACCGCTCCCCCTCAGGTGCCTCGAGGTCCCGTGCCGGCTCGGTGCGCGCGGGCGGGGCATGAGCAAGCTCGATGTGCTCACGCAGTTGCAGTTCGCCGCGCTGCTGCTCGATAAGCTGACCGGCGGGCTCATTTCGCCACGGCTCGCGCTCTTCCTCGCCGTCGGGTGCAGCGGTCTCGCCGTGCACCTCGCCGCGCTCTACGGGCTGCTGCTCGCCGGGGCGGCGTTCACGTCAGCGCAGGCCGGCGCGGTGTGGGTCGCGATGACTTCCAACTTCCTGCTCAACAACGCGATTACCTACCGCGATCAGCGCCTGCACGGCGCGCGACTGCTGGGAGGCCTGGTGTCGTTCTACGCCGTCTGTGCGGCAGGTGCGGTGGCGAACGTCGCGCTCGCGGCGCTCATCTATCGCGCCCTGCCGGTATGGTGGGTGGGCGGCACGGCAGGGGCGGCGCTCGGCGCCGCCTGGAACTACCTGGGCACGCGGCTCGTCACCTGGCGGCGCCTGCCCAGGGCCCGCGGCAGAGCCTCAGGCGGCGAGCGACCGGCCGACGCGGCGATAGAGCAGGTAGATCACCGACACGAAGGCGATCGCGCCGAGCCATTCCGATGCGGTGGCGAATGAGTCCCCCACCACGCCGATAGGAAATGGGTTACCGGTGAAGGCGACCAGGGCCGTGAAGACCACCGCCAGCACGCTCTCACCGACGATCAGACCGGAAGCGAGCAGCACTCCCAGTTGCTTGATGGCGTCCGGTTTGGCGGTCCGGTCCGCACCCCGGTCGAACCACCAGCCGACCAGCGCCCCCACGGTAACCATCAGCGTCGCGGCCGTCGGAAGGTACATGCCGAGACCCACGGCGAGCGGCGGCAGGCGCATGGACTTC
Organism: uncultured Gammaproteobacteria bacterium; assembly: GCA_963844595.1. Lineage (GTDB taxonomy): Bacteria > Pseudomonadota > Gammaproteobacteria > Steroidobacterales > Steroidobacteraceae > 13-2-20CM-66-19. The sequence continues at coordinate 204,740 of CAWJOW010000004.1, read as the reverse complement.
GTGGCCTTCAGGAGCAGCCAGTCGAACACGATGACGCCGGCCCCTATGAGGGCTCCCCAGCCCATCAACTGCCATTTCTCCAAGTCGTTCTGGATCACTGCCTGAGCGAGAGCGGAGATGAGGCCCGCCTGGGGGGCGGGGAGCGCGTGGGCTGTAGCGCCGGGGGCGCCTGCAAAACCGTAAGCCTTGTTGACGAGGTCCAGCACCGGCGGGATCACCAGAGCGCTGACGATGACGCCGAACACGAGCGCCCACTGTTGCTTCGAGGGCGTGGACTCCACCAGCTGGCCGGTTTTCAGATCCTGCAGGTTGTTGTTCGCAATGGCCGCCACGTTGAACACGACCGCCGTGACGAACAGCGCGTAGGCCACGAGCGCCTTGCCCATCTGCGGGGGGAGCGACGACTTGACGGTTACCACCAGGAACAGCGCCGTCGTGGCCACCACGAGGATCCCTATCCCCGAGAGCGGGCTGTTGGAGGCGCCGATCAGCCCTGCCATGTAGCCGCAAACTGTCGAGACCAGGAAGCCGATGATCACGACGATGACGATGCCGCCGACGGTGAGCAGCAGCGCATGCTGACCCAGACCCGCGCTCGTGGCGAAGTTCCACAGCAGCCAGCAGATCGGCACGATGCAGATCAAGGACACCAGCGCCACCTGATCCACGGGAATGTCGTGCTCTGTGCGTGCCAGGCTGTCCCCCTGGCCGGCCTTGCGCGCCCGCGAGGAAGCGATCGCGCTCTTCAGGCCGCCGATCACCGGCTTCACGAGCTTGAGGAGTGTCCAGATCGCGGATACGGCGATCGCACCGGCACCGACGTAGCGCACGTAGTGACTCCAGGCGGCATGCGCGAGCTCTCCCGCATCGCCCGCGCCCGGGTGCAGTGCGCTGAAGTGCGGCACGCCCCAGCCCCAACCGATGACGGCGCCCACGAACATGGCAACACCGCAGCTGATACCCACCAGGTGGCCGATGCCGAAGAGCGCCATGGAGAGCTGGAAATCGAAGCCGCTGACCGGCGCCTTCGTGTCACTGCCCAGACGGAAGCTGTGGGCCACATCACCCACGAACAGCCGCGTCTGCACCATCACCAGGAACAGTGCGGAGACCAGCGAACCGAGCAGCACCGCCTTCAGGCCCATGCCGCCGGATTCCACCGAATCCTTGTCCGTCACGTCGCCGGAACCGACCTTGATGACCTCGGCGCAGGCGGTGCCCTCGGGATAGGGGAGATCCGAGTCCGTGACCAGCGCCCGGCGCAGCGGGATGGAATACATGACTCCGAGGATGCCGCCCGCAGCGCAGATGGCGACCGACTGCCAGTAGGGAAAACCGCTCCACCACCCGATCATGATGAAGCCGGGCAGCACGAAGATGATCGAGGAGAGCGTCCCGGCGGTGGAAGCCACCGTCTGCACGATGTTGTTCTCCTGGGCCGAGGTGTTGCCGAGCCAACGCAACAGCGCCATGGAGATCACCACCGCCGGAATGGAGGTGGAGAACGTGAGCCCGGCCTTCAGCCCGAAATAGACGTTGGCGGCGGTAAAGACCACGGCGAGCAACCCGCCCAGGACCAGCCCGCGCAGCGTCAGCTCAACTCTCGACTCCCCGGTCACGTGGATCCCCGCGGCCCGCGATTCCGTGCTCATGTCGATGCCCCCGGTTGAATTGTGGTTGTTATGTGTTGAATTGCGCGGTGCGAGTCGTGGCGCGGGCGGCGCTAGGTGCGTGCCCGCAGCGCCTCCTCGAGCAGCGTGGTCAGCGGCTTGAGGAAAAACGACTCCTCGGGCACGAGGCACGCTTCGATGCCGTGGCGTGCGAGCGCTGCGGCCACCACCGGACCGACCGCGGCGACCAGGGTATGCGCGAGCGCTGCGGCGACCGCCGCCGGCGGGGCGACCGCGAACAACCGCTCGACCTGTGGCGTGCTGGTGAAAGCGATGGCGTCCACCTCGCCCGCTCCGAGACGGGCGATGAGCCGCTGCACGGCCGCATCGTCGGCGCCGTCGGCGTACACGTAGGGCGCGACCGTGTGCACAGTGGCGCCCGCGCCCTCGAGGAACGCGAGCAGCGGCCGGTTCGGCTCCGTGCCGTAGAGCTGCACGCCGACGCGGCGCCCGGCGAGCTTCTCGCGGCCGAGGCTCGCGATGATGCCGGCGGTCGTGGGCGGGGCGGCCGCGATGTCGGGCTTCAATCCAAGGCCGCGCAGGGCGCGCGCGGGCTTCGGTCCCCGCGTGATGCGTCGCACCCGGGCGAGCGCGGCGAGGAAGCCGTCCTTCGCCTGCGGCTCGTGCCGCTCGATGCATTGCAGGAGGCGCTTCAGACCCTCGCCGGTCGTCAGGATCAGGTCGTCGAATTCCCCGCGCCCGAGGCGCGCGGCGAACTCGAGCACCGGCGCCGGGTCCGGTGCGTCCCGGATCGCAACCAGCGGACAGCGCAGCACGCGCGCACCTCGCCGCTCGAGCATCGCGGCGAACACTTCGATCTCGCGCGTTTCGGGTACGGCGACCGTGCGGCCGGCCAGGGGCTGCGGGTCCATGAGTGGGGCATCTTGCCACGGCGGCGGGTGCGGCGCCCCGATGGAGCTGCGGTATGCTGCGCCGGCGGCGCAGGCGCCGCGGAGTGCGGAACGCGCGGGTCGGCTCATGGGCAAGGTCCTGATCGGAATCATCGTGCTGGCGGTGCTCGGGCTCGCCGGGTTCAGCTGGCTGACGCTCCACTGGAGCTACTCGGAGGGCGAGCGGGCGGGCTACGTGCAGAAGTTCGCGAAGAAAGGCTGGCTTTGCAAGACCTGGGAAGGCGAGATGGCGATGGTGACCATGCCGGGAACGGTCGCGGAGAAGTTCGCGTTCACGGTGCCGACCGATGCCGTCGCCGCGAAGCTCAACGCCGACATCGGCAAGCGCGTCGCGCTGCACTACGAGCAGCACCGCTGGATCCCGAGCTCCTGCTTCGGCGACACCGAGTACTTCGTCACCGACGTGCGGGTCGCTGAATAGCGGCGGTCCCTGAGGCTGCGCCTGTTGAGGCGGCGCACACCGGGGGTGCAGGCGCGCCTCCGATGCTCAGAAAGTGATCACCGGAATCTTTCCTTAGCCCTCAGCGGGGGCCCGCCGGGGCGCTTGCGACACCGGAGCCGGCACTTTCGGGATTGGCATGGCGGTTGCATCGCTCCCGAAGGCGTATGGACGCTCAACCGCGCCTCGTGGTCGTTGGCAACGGCATGGTCGGCCAGCGCTTCCTGGAAGCGCTCGATCCCGCCGCGGGCTACACCATTACCGTGCTCACCGAAGAGCCTCGCCCGGCCTACGACCGGGTTCAGCTGTCGAGCCTTTTTTCCGGCGGGTCGGCGCTGGATCTGTCGCTGGCACCGGCGGGCTTCTTCGAGAACGCGCGCATCGCACTGCGGCTCAGCGAGCGGGCGACCGCCATCGACCGCCGGGCGCGGCGCGTCCATACGCACCAAACCCGCGAGTACGCCTACGACAAGCTCGTGCTCGCCACCGGCTCATCGCCTTTCGTGCCGCCCATTCCCGGCTGCGACCGCGCCGGCTGCCACGTCTATCGCACGATCGAGGATCTCGATGCGATCCGGGCAAGCGCCTGCGGCGCCGCGAGCGGTGTGGTGATCGGTGGCGGGCTCCTGGGACTCGAAGCGGCCAAGGCGCTCGCGGACCTGGGGCTCACCACCCACATCGTCGAGTTCGCCCCGCGCCTGATGGCGCTGCAGGTGGATGAGGGGGGCGGTGCGATGCTCCGCCGCAGCATCGCTGCCCTCGGCGTCAGCGTGCATACGGCCAGGAACACCCGCGCGATCCGCGACGGCGTGCACGCGCGCCACGCGCTCGAGTTCGCCGACGGCGAGACTCTCGAGGCCGACGTGGTCGTGTTCTCCGCCGGCATCCGTCCCCGGGACGAGCTGGCCCGTGCGGCCGGGCTCGAGATCGGCGCGCGCGGCGGCGTGCTGATCGACGACGCCTGCCGCAGCTCCGATCCGGACATCCACGCGATCGGCGAATGCGCGATGTGGGGCGGCCGAATCTTCGGCCTGGTCGCCCCCGGCTACCGCATGGCCGAAGTGGCCGCGGCGCAGCTCTCGGGGCGCAGCGAGGCGCGCTTCGCGGGCGCGGACACGAGCACCAAGCTCAAGCTCCTCGGCGTCGAGGTCGCCTCCGTCGGCGATGCGCACGGCGCAACCCCGGGTGCGCGCAGCTACTCGTTCGCGGATGAGCGCGGCGGCATTTACCGGCGGCTGGTGGTGGACGAACCGGGGACGCGGCTCCTCGGGGCGGTGCTCGTCGGCGATGCGAGCCACTACGGCAGCTGCGTGGCGATGCTGCGGCAGGAGCTGCCGCTGCCCGAGCACCCGGAGGATCTGGTGCTGCCGGCGCGCGTGGCAGGCGCAGCGGCGGGCGCAGGCGGCGCCGCCGACGGCCTCGCCGCGCTCGCCGAGTCGGCGCAGGTGTGCTCGTGCAACAACGTCAGCAAGCGCGCCATAGTCGAAGCCGTCGGGCAGGGCTGCAGCACGCTTGCCGCCCTGAAGAGCGCGACGCGGGCGGCGAGCGCCTGCGGCGGGTGCGCGCCGCTGGTCACGCGAGTGCTGCAGGGGGAGCTCAGGCGCCGTGGCGCAGCGGTCGACAACCGCCTCTGCGAGCATTTTCGCCACTCGCGCCAGGAGCTCTACCACCTGGTGCGCCTCGGGGGGCTGCGCAGCTTCGAGGCGGTGCTCGCCGCGCACGGTACCGGGCTCGGCTGCGACATCTGCAAGCCCGCCGTGGCCTCGATCCTCGCCTCCTGCTGGAACGAGTTCGTGCTGGCCGAGCGCGCGCCGCTCCAGGACACCAACGACCTGTACCTCGCCAACATGCAGAAGGACGGCAGCTACTCGGTGGTGCCACGCGTGCCGGCCGGCGAGATCACGCCCGAGAAGCTCGCGGCCATCGCCCGCGTGGCGCAGAGATTCGGCCTGTACACCAAGATCACGGGCGCGCAGCGCATCGACCTGTTCGGCGCGCACGTACACCAGCTGCCGCTCATCTGGCGCGAGCTGATCGCCGCCGGCTTCGAGTCGGGCCATGCCTACGCCAAGGCGGTGCGTACGGTGAAGTCCTGTGTCGGCTCGACCTGGTGCCGCTACGGCGTGCAGGACAGCGTTGCGCTCGCCATCCGGCTCGAGCACCGCTACAAGGGCCTGCGCGCCCCCCACAAGATCAAGCTCGGCGTCTCCGGCTGCAGCCGCGAGTGCGCCGAGGCGCAGGCCAAGGACGTCGGCGTGATCGCCACCGAGAAGGGCTGGAACCTGTACGTGTGCGGCAACGGCGGCATGAAGCCGCGGCACGCCGAGCTCCTCGCCACCGATCTCGACGAGGCGACGCTGGTGCGCTGCATCGACCGGTTCCTCATGTTCTACGTCCGCACCGCCGACCGCCTGCAGCGCACCGCGGCCTGGCGCGACGGCCTCGAGGGCGGACTCGCTTACCTCAAGGCGGTGGTGTGCGAGGACAAGCTCGGCATCGCCGCCGCGCTCGAAGCCGACATGCAGCGAGTCGTGGACAGCTATCACTGCGAGTGGCAGCGCGCGCTCGGGGACCCGGCAACGCTCGCGCGTTTCCGCCACTTCGTCAACAGCGACGTTCCCGACAGCGGCATCGTGTTCGTGCGCGAGCGCGGACAGATCCGGCCCGCGCCCGGCGCGATGCGGCACGGGCCGGGCGAGCTGCACGCGTGAGCGCCGCGGCTGCGCAGATGCCCGCGGAGGACTGGCTGCGCGTCTGTCCGCTCGCGCAGGTGCCGGCCGGCGGCGGCGTCTGCGCTCTGGTGCACGGCCGGCAGATCGCGCTCGTGCGCCTGGGGGATGCGGTGTACGCGCTCGACAACTTCGACCCGGCCAGCGGCGCCAACGTGCTCTCGCGCGGCATCACCGGGGAGGTGAACGGCCAGCGCGTGATCGCCTCGCCCCTCTACAAGCATCACTACAGCCTCGCGACCGGCCGCTGCCTCGAGGATGCCGCCGCGGCGGTCAACGTCTACCCGGCTTGCGTCGCCGGCGGCGAGATCTGGGTGCGGCCTACCAGCCGCACTGCTGTCCCTTGTTCTGCTCGTCGAGCCACTGCATGAGCGGCTGGAAGTACTCGAGGATCGCGCCGGCGTCGATGTCGCGCGAGCCGGTGAGCTTCTCCAGCGCATCCTGCCAGGGCTCGGAGGCGCCGAGACTCAGCATCGCCGCCAGGCGCCGCCCGGCCTCACGGCTGCCGTAGACCGAGCACTCGTAGAGCGGGGCGTGGCTGCCGGCGGCCGCGCACAGCGCCTTGTGGAACTGGAACTGCAGGATGTCGGAGAGGAAATAGCGCGTGTAAGGGGTGTTGGAAGGGATGTGGTACTTGGCGCCGGGATCGAAGTCCGCCTCGGTGCGAGGTACCGGAGGTGCGATGCCTTCGTAGCGCAGGCGCAGCTCCCACCAGGCGCTGTCGTAGCTCGCGGGGCTGACCTCGCCGGAGAAGACCTTCCAGCGCCACTCGTCGACCAGGCGCGCGAAGGGCAGGAAGGGGATCTTCTCCAGCGCCATCTTCATCTGCTGGTTGATGAGCGCCTCGCGGCCCGCAGCCGCCTGCGGGATCAGCCCGATGCTCGCCAGGTAGCCGGGCGTCACCGACAGGTTGACGGTGTCGCCGATCGCCTCATGAAAGCCGTCGTTGGCGCCGTCGCGGAAGAGAAACGGCTGACGCGCGTAGCTCAGGTAGTAATAGACGTGTCCGAGCTCGTGGTAGGTGACGTAGAGGTCCTGCTCGGTGGGCTCGAGGCACGCCTTGATGCGCACGTCGCCGGGGAACGCCATGTCCCAGGCGCTGGCGTGGCACACCACCTCGCGGTCGCGCGGCCGCGTCAGCATCGAGCGCTGCCAGAAGCTCGCGGGGAGCGGCGCGAATCCGAGCGACGTGTAAAAGCTCTCCGCCGAGCGTGCCATGCGCACCGCGTCCCACTGCTCACTCTTCAGACGCGCATCCGCCGATGCGACGCCGGCCTGCGGGTAGGGCCTCAGGATGTCCGCATAGATCCTCGTCCACTGCTGCGCCCACATGTTGCCGAACAGCTGCGCCGGGATCGGCTTGCCGGGGGACACCCGCTCGGCGCCGTAGCGCTGCGCGAGCCGCCCGCGCGCGTAGCATTGCAGGCTGACGTACAGCGGCTTCACCTGCTGCCACAGCCGCTCGCTCAGGTCTTCGAAGGCCTGCGGCGACATGTCGTAACCCGAGCGCCACATGACGCCGAGATCGGCGAAGCCGAGCTCGCGCGCGCCCTCGTTCGCGAGCCCCACGAACTCGGCGTAGTCGTCGCGCATGCCGGCGCCGATGCCGTGCCAGCCGCGCCAGGCATCGCGCAGCTGCGCGTAGTCGCGGCTCGTCGCCATGACCTCCTGCAGCTCATCGATGCTCTTGCAGGACTTCGGTCCGTGCGGGCAGTACCTGCCCTCCGTATACATGCTCTGCATGCGCGCCTCGAGCTGGGTCATGCGGGCGCGCTTCACGGGATCGTCGGGCGCTGGGGCGGCGACGTTCAGGCGCAGCTTCATGAGCGCGCGCGCCGTCGCGCCGCTCAGCCTCTGGCCGTCGTAACGCTGCGCCTCTGCGACCGCGCGGCTGAGATACGCGAGGTAGCGCTCGGTGGCGCGGGCGGTGAGAAGCTCGGTATCGGGGGTGATGTCGGTGTCCTGGGTGAAGCCTGCCGCCTGCGCCTCCTGGGCGAGCACGGTCAGCTCGCGGTTGACGCGCGCGACGAACTCATCGGGGGTCTCGCTGGCGGCGCCGGCCGCCGGCGCGCTGGGGGTCGCGGCGGCGCCGCTGCCGGCGGGGCCGCCTGCCTCCCGGGAGCCGCAACCCGCGAGAGCCAGCAGCGACAGCAGGCTGCACGCCGCGCGGGCAATGCCCGGCATCGCTTACTTCACTCCGGTCATCAGGCGCTTCACCAGCGGTGTCAGCAGCAGCATGACGACGCCGGCGATCAGTCCATACCAGAAGATCCGCAGGAACAGGCCCGGGAGCGACTCGAGGTGACTCGGATCGTAGGTCCCCGACAGCTGTCCGGCGAGGTTGCCGCCGAGCGCGAGCGACAGAAACCACATGCCCATCGCCTGTCCGACGAAACGCGGCGGCACCAGCTTGCTCATGGAAGACAGTCCCACCGGTGACAGGCACAGCTCGCCGCAGGTGTGCAGGAAGTAGGTGCATACGAGCCACGTGGGCAGCACCAGTACGCCGGCGAGCACGCGCTGCGCGGCGAAGTACATGACGAGGAATCCGGCGCCGAGGAGCAGCAGTCCCAGGCTGAACTTCGTGGGTGCCGACAGATCGCGCCCGCGCCGGCCGAGCGCCAGCCACAGCGCCGCGAACACCCCGGCGAGCGTGATGACGAACAGCGGGTTCACGGCCTGCAGCACCCCCGGCGGCATGTTCCAGCCGAGGACGTGGAGATCGGTGTAGCGCGCGGCAAACAGGTTGAAGGAGGCGCCCTGCTGCTGGTAGCCGGCCCAGAAGGTGACCGAGGCGGCGAACAGGGCCACCATCACCAGCGCGCGCCGCCGCTCGCTGTCTGTGAGGCCGGCGAAGCACAGCAGGTACACGAAGTACGCGATGGCGAGCAGCGCGTACGCCCACGAGGCGGAGGAGGCGAGGCGCGCCGCGTTGATATGCAGCGCGCCGCTCACGGCGAGCAGCACGACGGCGGCGATCAGCACCGCCAGCACCACCACCGGGGTCCAGGAGCCGCGGTTGCCGGGCGCGACCGCGCCCCCCGCGCCTGCCAGGTAGCGCCGTGTCCACAGGAACTGCGCGACGCCGAGCGCCATGCCGAGCGCCGAGAGCGTGAAGCCCGCGCGCCAGCCGAACTTGTGGGCGATCACCGGCACGATCAGCGCGCCGAGGAACGCGCCGGTGTTGATCCCCATGTAGAAGATCGAGAAGCCGGCGTCGCGGCGCGAGCCGCCTTCCGGGTAGAGCGCCGCGACCAGCGCGCTCACGTTGGGCTTCAGGAGCCCGATGCCGAGCGCGACCACGAGCAAGCCGACGAAGAACAGCGCGGTGCTGCCGAAGGCGAGCAGCAGGTTGCCGGCCGTGATGAAGACGCCGCCGCCCACGACGGCGCGCTGCGCGCCGAGCAGGCGGTCGGCGATCCAGCCGCCGAGCAGCCCGAGCAGATAGGTGCTGCCAAGGAAGAAACCATAGATCGAGCTCGACGTCCGGTCGTCGAGCCCCAGTCCCCCGGTGGACGCCGCCGCCACCATGAAGAGGATCAGCACCGCCTGGATGCCGTAGTAGGTGAAGCGTTCCCACATCTCGGTGAGGAACAGCGTCGCGAGCCCGCGCGGCTGCCCGAGGATCGTCGCGCCGGCGGCGGGCGCGAGCGGGGCGTCGGCGAGCTGACTCATCCCTCGCCGACTTTCTGCCGCGATTCGGCGTTGCGCGAGCGCACGAGGATACGCGCCATGAGAATGCCGCCTTCGTACAACAGGTACATCGGCACGGCGAGCGAGCACTGCGACAGAGCATCGGGGGGCGTGAGGAGCGCGGCCAGTATGAAGATGCCGATCAGCACGTAGCCGCGGTTGCGCTGCAATTTCTCGAGTCGCACCAGCCCCATGACGACCAGCAGCACCACCGCGACCGGCACCTCGAACGCGAGCCCGAAGCAGAAGAACATGGTGAGCACGAAGTCGAGGTAATTGTTGATGTCGGTCATCATCGCCACGCCGTGCGGTGTGGTGCTGGCGAAGAACTGGAACAGCACCGGAAAGACGAAGTAGTAGGCGAAGGCGATGCCGACGTAGAACAGCAGGATCGAGGAGATGAGCAGCGGCACCGCGAAGCGCCGCTCGCCGCGGTACAGGCCCGGAGCGACGAACGACCACAGCTGGTAGATGACGTAGGGCATCGCGGCGAACAGCGCCACGAAGAACGACAGCTTGAAGGGCGTCGTGAACGGCGACATGACGCCGGTGGCGATGAGGTTGCTCCCCTGCGGCAGCTTGGCGAGCAGCGGCTGCGCGACGAAGGAGAAGATCTCGTTCGAGTAGTACATGCAGGGCACGAAGGCGAGACCTACCGCGACCAGCGCGCGCAGCAGCCGGTCACGCAGCTCGAGCAGGTGCGAGATCAGGGTGCCTTCGGCGAGCTGCTCAGGTTCTTCGCTCATCGCTGGTGCCGGTGGGGTCCTGCGGGGCGGATGCCGGCGGGGCTGCGGCGGCGGCGGCGCTGCGTGCGGCCCGCGCCTTGCGCGCGTCCTCGAGCTGCACCTCCTCCTCGAGCTGCTCGCGGAACTGCCGCGCCATCGCGCGCGCCCGTCCCACCCAGCGGCCCACCTCCGAGACGACGCGCGGCAGCTTCTCCGGTCCCAGCACGATCAGCGCCAGGACGAAGATGATCAGGACTTCAAAAAACCGGCCCTCGAACAGATCACGCGCTCCGTTCGCTCTTCGACTCGCTCCTGGAAGCTGTGGGGTCGCTCTTCTTCGCGACCTCGGAGAACTCGGCGTCCGCTTCCTCGGAGCGGAGCTGCTTCGGCGGCGCGCTCTGCTCGTCCTCGCCCTCGTTCATGGCTTTCTTGAAGCCGCGAACCGCGTGCCCGAGGTCCGAACCGACCGTACGCAGCTTCTTCGCGCCGAATACGACCAGTACGACGAGCAGGATGATGACCAGCTCGCGCATTCCGATACCCATGCGTCAACACTCCACGACAGCTTCCGCCTGTGCGGAAATACAGCTTAGATCATAGGTCAAATGAGCGGCGCCGAGCGCAGAAGTTCGCGCAAAGTCGCGATCGCGTCACGCCGGTGGTCTCAAGGCGTCTCGAGCCAGAACGTCACCGGTCCGTCATTGACGAGCGACACCTGCATGGTGGCGCCAAATACACCTGCGGAAACAGGAGCATACGAGCGCTTCGCCGTGTCAACGAGGTGGCTGAAGAGACCTCGTGCGAGGTCCGGTGGAGCGGCCTTGCTGAAGCCGGCGCGCGTGCCCCTGGCGGTGTCCGCGGCGAGTGTGAACTGCGGCACCAGCAGCACCCCGCCGCCGACATCCCGCGTCGAGAGGTTCATGCGGCCGTCTGCGTCCGCGAAGACGCGATAGGACAACAGCCGCTCGAGGAGTCGCTCGCCCGCCGCCGCCGTGTCGCCGTGCGTGACCGCGATGAAGGCGAGAATTCCGCGGCCGATGGCGCCGACCACTGCGCCGTCGACGCGCACTTGCGCGCTGCTGACGCGCTGGAGGAGTCCGATCATGCGGGGTGGATTCTGTGGCATTTGGCCGGACGAGTCCGTAAGATTCCGAGCCGTTTTCGCAACCTGGGGATGAGGCGCATGACGGGGCGCACGCGGGGTTACGCACTGCTGCTGGGCGGAACGGTAGCGCTCCTTGTCGCCGGCACGCCGGCGCTCGCGCAGGCACCCACCCCGTCGGCGCCCGCAGCAGCGCCGTCAGCGGCAGCACTGGCTCCCTCCGCCCCGGTCAAGGCTGACCCGGCGCGCGGCAAGGCGATCTCCTATACCTGTATCGGATGCCACGGCATCAACGGCTACAAGAACGCCTACCCCATGTACAGCGTTCCGGAGCTGCTCGGACAGAACCCCGACTACCTGGTGGCGGCGCTCCATGCCTATCGCGACGGCGACCGCTCGTTCATCACCATGCACGCGCAGGCCGAGGAACTCTCCGACCAGGACATGGCGGACATCGCCGCGTACTTCGCCGGCGCGCCGCTCAAGCCGACCGGCAAGTCCGAAGGCACCGTTCCCAAGGCGGCGACGCTCTGCGTCTCGTGCCACGGCCAGGATGGCGTGGCGGTCGCGCCGATGTATCCCTCGCTCGCCGGGCAGCACGAGGACTACCTCGTGCGTGCGCTGGATGAGTACAAGCGCGGCGGACGCAAGAACCCGATCATGAAGGGCTTCGCCGCCAACCTCTCGGATGAGGACATCGAGACGATCGCGCAGTACTTCAGTCACCTCACGCCCTCGCTCGGCACCGAGCCGCGCCCCTACACACGCTTCAGCGCCAAATAGGCGCCCCGCGGCGACTTAATGGCCCCTTAAGGCTGGCATAAGCCAGCGTCCCTAAGGTGCGCTCTGGAACTTCCAGGAGCGTTCATGAAACCCGCCACGTTCATCCGCAAGCCGTTCGTCGCCGCGATCCTCGGCGTCGCCACCATCACACTGCCCGTCGGGGTGCTTTACCTCGCCGGCTCCGCGCGCGCCTCGGCGCCTGCCGTCGCCGTGACCGCAACCGCCGCGGCCGCCTCGCCCGCGCCCACCATGACGCTGCCGGACTTCAGCACCATGGTGCAGAAGTACGGACCCGCGGTGGTCAACATCAGTGTCACGACCAGGGTCCCGGCGTCCTGGAACCAGGGCGACCAGAATGGCGACAACGGTGACAATGGCGACAACGGCGACCAGAACCCGTTCGGGCCCAACAGCCCGTTCGCGCCTTTCTTCCGCGGCTTCGGCATACCCACGCCACGGCCCGAGCCGATGCACGGCGAGGGCTCGGGCTTCATCATCCAGCCCAACGGCGTGATCATGACCAACGCGCACGTGGTGAACGGCGCGAGCGAGGTGACCGTGCGGCTCACCGACCGGCGTGAATTCCGCGCCAAGGTCATCGGCTCGGATCCGAAATCCGACATCGCAATCATCAAGATCAAGGCGAACGACCTGCCGACCGTCAAGCTCGGCGACTCGCGCGGCCTGAAGGTCGGAGAATGGGTGCTGGCGATCGGCGCGCCGTTCGGCTTCGACAACAGCGCCACCGCCGGAATCGTCAGCGCCAAGGGGCGCACGCTCCCCGGCGACGGCTACGTACCCTTCATCCAGACCGACGTGCCGATCAATCCCGGCAACTCCGGCGGCCCGCTCTTCAACATGCGCGGTGAAGTGGTCGGCATCAACTCGCAGATCTACAGCCGCAGCGGCGGCTACCAGGGCGTGTCATTCTCCATCCCGATCGACGTCGCCATGCAAGTGGGCAACCAGCTCGAGGCGACCGGACACGTGAGCCACGGCAAGCTTGGCGTGCTCGTCCAGGACGTCAGCCAGGGACTGGCGGACTCTTTCGGCCTGCCGAAACCCGAGGGCGCCCTCGTCTCGAACGTCGAGAAGGGTGGTCCGGCCGCGCGCGCCGGCGTGCAGCCCGGGGATGTGATCCTGAAGATCAACGGCCAGATGATCGCAGACTGGAGCCAGCTGCCGGTTGCGGTCGCAACGCTGGCGCCGGGCACCGGTGTCGATCTCCAGGTGTGGCGCAACCACGAGACGCACAACATCAGCGTGAAGCTCGGGAATCTCTCGGACGAGCGCACCGCCTCGAACAATGCGCCCGCGGATGAGGGCGGCGGCAAGCTCGGCCTCGCGGTGCGGCCGCTCACCGGGGACGAGCAGCGCCAGGCCAACACGCACGGCGGCCTCGTGGTCGAGCAGTCGAGCGGCCCGGCGGCGGATGCCGGCATCCAGCCGGGCGACGTGGTGCTCGCGGCCAACGGCGCGCCGGTCTCGAGCGTTGCGCAGTTGCGCCAGGCGATCGAGAAGTCCAACGGTCATATCGCGCTCCTGATCCAGCGCGGCGACACGCAGCTGTTCGTGCCGGTGCAGGTGGGCTGAGCGACCCGGATGAGCGCCCCGCCCCCGGCTTCGCGTGTGAGGCTCTTCGGCGCGATAGTGAACTAACCCGTTCACTATCGCGCGGGCTTCTCAGGCGGGCGATCCGTTGGCGACCAGCGCCGCCATCAGCTCGTTCACCGGCAGGGCATCGAGCGCGGCGGCCTTCGCAAACAGCGCCTTGATGCGCTCGGCCTGCCGGGCGGGGTAGTGCGCCTCGACCGCAGCCTCGAACTTCTTCACCAGCACCGGCATACCTTCGGCGCGTCGCTTGCGATGGCCGACGGGAAAGTCGACCTGCACGCGTGCGGTGTGGCTGCCGTCGCGGAAGAAGATCTGCAGCGCGTTACCGATGTAACGCTTGTCGGCGGCGTAGTACTCCTGGGTGAAGAGCGCGTTCTCGCGCACCTGCATGCGCTCGCGCAGCGCATCGATGCGGGCATCGGCGGCGACGTAGTCCTCGTAATCGGCGGCCGTCAGCCGCCCGAAGATCAACGCGATCGCGACCATGTACTGGATGCAGTGGTCGCGGTCGGCGGGATTGGCGAGCGGGCCCACCTTGTCGATGATGCGCACGCCCGGCTCCTGCGTCTCGATGACGATGCGCTCGACCTCGCCAAGCCGGTCGGCGACCTGCGGGTGCAGCTTCATGGCCGCCTCGACCGCGGTCTGCGCGTGAAACTCCGCAGGGTAGGAGATCTTGAAGAGCACGTTCTCCATCACATAGCTGCCGAAGGGTTGCGGCAGGACGAGCGGCCGTCCCCTGAAGAGCACGTCGCTGAAGCCCCAGGTGCGGGCCGAGAGCGCCGACGGATAGCCCATCTCGCCGGTGAGGGCGATGAGGGAGAGCCGCACGGCGCGGCTCGTGGCATCGCCGGCCGCCCAGCTCTTGCGGGAGCCGGTATTGGGCGCGTGCCGGTAGGTGCGCAGCGCACCGCCGTCGATCCAGGCGTTGGATACCGCATTCACCACCTGCTCGAGGCTCGCGCCCAGCATGCTGGCGAGCACCGCGGTGGATGCGATGCGCACCAGCAGCACATGGTCGAGCCCGACGCGGTTGAAGCTGTTCTCGAGCGCCAGTACACCCTGGATCTCGTGCGCCTTGATCATGGCCGTGAGCACCGCACGCACGTTGAGCGGGGTGTGTCCGGTCATCACGGCGTTGCGCGCGAGGTAATCGGCCACCGCGAGGATGCCGCCGAGGTTATCCGAGGGGTGGCCCCATTCGGCGGCGAGCCACGTGTCGTTGAAATCGAGCCAGCGGATCAGCGCGCCGATGTTGAACGCCGCCTGTACCGGATCGAGCTCGAAGGAGGTGCCGGGCACACGCGAGCCGCCCGGCATCACTGCCCCGGGCACCACGGGACCCAGGAGCTTTCTGCAGGCGGGGTAGCGCAGCGCCAGCAGACCGCAGGCGAGGGTATCCATCAGGCAGTAGCGCGCGGTGTCGTAGGCCGCATCGCTCGTGAGAGTGAAATCCCTGGCGTAGGTCGCGATGGCCTCAAGGAGAGCGTCCGGCTCGGGCCGCTCGGCGGAACGCTGATCGTGGACGGACATGACGGGCTCTTGCGGGCTTGAATCCGGCTCGTTCAGCCACGCTGGCTCAGCGGCACGAGCCTGCGGTTCTCGGGACCTGTGTAGTTGGCATTCGGCCGGATGATCTTGCCGTCGGCGCGCTGCTCGATCACGTGCGCCGACCAGCCGGTGGTGCGCGCTATGACGAACAGCGGCGTGAACATCGCGGTCGGCACGCCCATCATGTGGTACGAGACCGCCGAGAACCAGTCGAGGTTGGCGAACATGTTCTTGGCCTCGTGCATCACCGACTCGATGCGCTCGGCGACCGCAAACCTCGGCAGCTGGCCCGCCTGCTGCGCGAGCCGGCGCGCCAGCTCCTTGATCACCTGGTTGCGCGGATCGGCGACGGTGTAGACCGGATGACCGAAGCCGATGATCACTTCCTTGCGCGCGACGCGCGCGCGGATGTCGGCCTCGGCTTGCGCGGGACTCGCGTAGCGCTCCTGGATCTCGAACGCCGCCTCGTTGGCGCCGCCGTGCTTCGGCCCGCGCAGCGCGCCGATCGCGCCGGTGATGCACGAGTACAGATCCGCGCCGGTGCCGGCGATGACGCGCGCGGTGAAGGTCGAGGCGTTGAACTCGTGCTCGGCATACAGGATGAGCGAAGTGTGCATCGCGTGCACCCACTCCGCCGATGGCGGCTTGCCGTGCAGCAGGTGCAGGAAGTGCCCGCCCACCGAGTCGTCGTCGGTCTCGGTCTCGATGCGCACACCCGAGTGGCTGAAGTGATACCAGTAGGTGAGCATCGAGCCGAGCGAGGCGATCAGCCGGTCGGCGATCTCGCGCGCACCGGCCTCGCTGTGACCGTCCTTCTCCGGCAGCACGCAGCCGAGCACCGAGACGCCGCTGCGCAGCACGTCCATCGGGTGCGACGCGGCCGGCAGCGCCTCGAGCGCCGTGCGGACCGCGGCCGGCAGTCCGCGCAGCGACCTGAGGTGCGCCTTGTAGCCGCCCAGCTCCGCCCGGTTCGGCAGCCTGCCGTGGATCAGCAGGTAGGCGATCTCCTCGAACTCGCTCTCGGTCGCGATCTCGAGAATGTCATAGCCGCGGTAGTGCAGGTCGTTGCCGGTGCGCCCGACGCTGCAGAGCGCGGTGTTGCCGGCCACGACGCCCGACAGGGCCACCGACTTCTTGGGTTTGAACGCGGTCGTCTCGGTCTCGCTCATGACGGTCCCTTGCCGAACAGCTCATCGAGCTTTCTCTCGTAAGCACTGTAGTCGAGCATCTCGTAGAGCTCGGCGCGCGTCTGCATCGCCGGCACGACGCTCTGCTGCGTGCCGTGCCGGCGGATCGCTTCGTAGACCGCGACCTGGGCTTTGGCCGCGGCGCGGAACGCCGACAGCGGGTAGAGCACGAGCCGCACGCCGGCGTCGCCGAGCTCGGCGAGCGTGAACAGGGGTGTGCGGCCGAATTCCGTGATGTTGGCGAGCACGGGTGCAGCCACCCGGCCCGCGAACTGGCGATACTCGTCCAGCGTCGTGAGGGCCTCGGCGAAGATCATGTCGGCGCCGGCCTCGACGTAGCTCGCGGCGCGCTCGAGCGCTGCCTGCTGGCCTTCGACGGCGTGCGCGTCCGTGCGCGCCATGACGACGAACTGCGGGTCGGTACGTGCATCGACCGCCGCCCTGATGCGATCGATCATCTCACCCGCCGGCACCAGCTGCTTGCCCGGACGGTGGCCGCAGCGCTTGGCCGCGACCTGGTCCTCGAGATGCATCCCGGCGGCCCCGGCGCGGGTGAGCTCGGTGCAGGTGCGGGCGATGTTGAACGCGCTGCCGCCGAAGCCGGTGTCGGCATCGACCAGCAGCGGGAGCGGTGAGCGCGCCGTGATCCGGCGCACGTCCTCGCAGACGTCGTTGAGCGTCGTCATGCCGAGATCCGGCAGCCCGAAGGAGGCGTTGGCGACCCCGGCGCCGGACAGATAAAGCGCCCGGAACCCGGCAGCTTCGGCCAGCAGCGCCGCGTAGGCGTTGATTGCGCCGACCACCTGCAGGGGACGCTCCGTGTCGAGTGCGGCCCGCAGCCGCGCACCGGGAGTGACTGACTGTTCGGACATGGCGAACCTCGCGGGGGAGGTGATTCTATACGAACCTACTCGCCGGTAGGATGGCCGCGAGCGCGGCTGCTCCTATCGGGCGATGCGCACTACGGTGCGCCCCGTGACCCGCCCCTCGAGATAGGCAGGGAACGCCGCGGGCAGCTCGTCGAAGCCGATGGTGCGCGTCACGATGCGGTCCAGGTGCCGCGGCCTCAGGTCCGTAGCGATGCGCTGCCACACGGCCAGGCGCCAGTCGCGCGGGGTTGCCGACGAATTGATCCCGAGGATGCTCACGCCCCGCAGGATGAACGGCATGACGGTGGTCTTGAGCTCGGCACCGCCGGCGAGCCCGATGCTGGCGATAGTGCCCCAGAAATCGACCGTGCGCGTGAGCCACGCGAGCAGCTCGCCCCCCACGTTGTCGATCGCGCCGGCGAAGCGCGCGGTCTCGAGCGGCCGGGTCCCGAGCTCGAGCTCGCCCCGCGGGAGGATCTCGGAGACGCCGAGCTGCCGCAGGTAGTCCGCGGCTTGTGCCTTGCCGCTCACGGCGACGACCTGGTAGCCGCGTCCGTGCAGCATGTCGATGGCGAAGCTGCCGACGCCGCCGGTGGCCCCGGTGACCACGATCGGGCCGCCCGCCGGGGTCTGACCGTTGCGCTCCATGCGGTGGATGGCGAGCGCGGCGGTGAACCCCGCCGTGCCGAGCCCCATGGCCGTGCGGGCGTCCAGGCCCTGCGGCATAGGTATCACCCAGTCCCCGGGGACGCGCGCGAACTCGGCGTAGCCGCCGTCGTGCGTCTCCGAGAGCGAGCAGCCGGTCACCAGCACCTGGTCTCCCGGGCTGTAACGGGCATCGCCAGAGGACTCGACCGTGCCGGCGAGATCGATGCCGCCCACGAGCGGGTAGCGGCGCAGGATGCGACCGGCGCCGGTGGCCGCGAGCGCGTCCTTGTAGTTGATGCCGGAGAAGGCGACGCGGATCACCACCTCACCGGGAGTGAGGTCGGCGAGCGTCAGCTCCTCGAAGCGCGCCTCGATGCGGCCGCTCTGGGAATGAATGCGGAAGGCCTTGAAGGGCTCGCTGACCGTGCTCATGACTGTCGCCTCAGGATGCGCCGTGTGTGCGCCCGAGCCAGGAGATGAGGCCCTGGGTGTTGAGCTCGAGGTCGCCGGCGAGCGCGTCCTCGAGCTGCGTGTCCGGGAGAGACAGGCCGTGCTCGCGCGCGAGTCTCGCCCACAGGGCGAGCATGGCGGCGCGGATGCCGCGCGCGGGCTCGGCGTCGTGCGCGTGGGCGCGCGCGAAGCGCACGAACTCGCGGATCTGCTCCTTGAGGAGCTCCCCTAAGCGCGCCACGCCGGTGACGCGGCTGAAGTGCATGAGATAGATCGACTCAGGTCCGTATCCGAGCATGCGGTCGATCGACTCGAGGTGCTGCTCGGGATCGAACTGCGTCGGTACCGTGGAGGGGACGATGAAGGCACCCTGGGCCGTATCGAGCGCGCGGTAGGAGATGCCGAAGGTGTCGCCGCTGAAGATGCTGCCGTGAGCGGCATCGACGATGACGTAATGGTGCAGGGCGTGTCCCCGCGCATGGCGCAGCTCGAGCGTGCGCCGGCCCAACGTGAGCCGCTCGCCGTCCGCGACCACGCGCACGCGCTCGGCCGGGATCGGCACGAGCTCGCCGAAGAGCCGCGCGAAGCGCTCCGCGCCGTAGACGCTGCGCGCGCCGTCGGCGAGCCGGGCGGGCTCGATCATGTGCGGCGCGCCGCGCGGATGCAGCACGGCGCGCGCGTTGGGGAGCGAGCGCAGCAGCGCGCCGGCGCCGCCGGCGTGATCGAGGTGCACGTGGGTCAGGAGCAGGTAGTCGACCGCCTCGGGTTCGATGCCGAGCTCGGTGAGCGCGGCGAGCAGGTAAGGCACGGAGTAGTTGGTGCCGACGTCGACGAAGGCGGCACGACCGGCGTCCTCGATGATGTGCGCGGCGGCGTGGCCGCGGTACAGGTACTCGGCGTCGACCGCGGTGATGCCATGCGCATGGCGATGAAGAGTGGGCTTCGGGTGAGCGTTCACGCGTGCCGCCTGCCGGTCAGGGGTTACGCATGTACACATCCTAACGAAGTACGCTAGTTTAGGCACATGACCCGACTGCGCAGACCGCTGCGCCCGCGGCTCCAGCTGGCCGCGGGCACGGCCGCCGTACTGCTCGCGGCCGCCGTGCCCATCCCCGCGCCTGCGGCGGGCGCGCCCCTGCACCGCGAGAGCGGCGACCTGGTGTTCGACAACATTCCGCCGCCCAGCGCGGCGCTCGCGGCGCGCCTGTCGCGCTATCTCGAGTCGCGCGGCGCGAGCCTGCTCGACTGGCTGCCCGACGGCAGCTTGCTGATCGCGACCCGCTTCGGAGAGAGCGAGCAGCTGCACCGGGTGGCGGCCCCGATGGGCGCGCGCGAGCAGCTCACCTTCTTCCCGGATCCGGTGACCGCGGCACGCGCGGCCCCGGCGGATGGCGGCCTCGTCTTTCTCAAGGACCAGGGCGGCGATGAGGACGCGCAGCTCTTTTATCGCGCCGCCGACGGCGCCGTGCGCCAGCTCACCAGCGGCAAGTTCACTCACGGCACCCCGGTGTGGGCGCACGACAGCCGTCGCGTCGCCTTCTCCGGCAACGACCGCGACGGCGTGAGCTTCGATGTCTATATCGCCGACGTCGCCGGACATACCGCGCCGCAGCTGCTCGTCGGCGGCGGCAAGGCCGCCACCTGGTACCCGCTCGACTGGTCGGCGGACGACGCGAAGCTCCTGGTGCAGCGCTATGTGTCGGCGAGCGAGAGTTACCTCTACATTGCGGACGTCGCGAGCGGCGCTCTCACACCCGTCGACCCGAGCGGCCGCAGCGTCGACATCCGCGCCGCGAAGTTCGCGCCCGACGGCCACGCGGTGTACGAGCTGTCGGACGAGGCGGGCGAGTTCACGCAGGTGCTGTACCGCGACCTGGCCAGCCACGAGACGCGGCGCCTGACGCCCGACGATGCCGGCTGGGACGTCGAGGGATTCGATGTCAGCGCCGACGGGCGTTACCTCGCTTACGTCCGGAACCAGGACGGCCGCAGCCACCTGGCGCTCGAGGACACCACCAGCCGGATCGAGACCTCGCCGGCCGGGGTTCCCGAGGGGGTGATCACGGCGCTGCGCTTCGATCGCAGCGGCGACCGCCTCGCGCTTTCGGTCGAGAGCGCGCAGTCGCCGCGCGACGTGTACGTCTACGACCTGAGGCACGACAAGCTCGAACGCTGGACGAAGAGCGAGTTGGGGCCGCTCGGGGAGCACGAGCTCGTCAGCCCCGAGCTCGCGCGCTTCCCGACCTGGGATCGCATCGCCGGCCACCAGCGCATGCTGTCGGCGTATGTCTATCGGCCGCGCAACGCCCCGGGGCCGTGCCCGACGCTGGTGCTGATTCACGGCGGACCGGAAGCACAGTTCCGCCCCGGCTGGGACCCGTTCGTGCAATTCCTGGTGAACGAGCTCGGCTACGCCGTGGTCGCGCCGAACGTGCGCGGCTCCTCGGGCTACGGCAAAAGTTTCCTCGCCCTGGACAGCGGTCAGTTGCACGAGGATGCGGTGCGCGACGTCGGCTCGCTCCTCGTGTGGCTCGGCGTGCAGACCGGTTTCGATCGCGAGCACGTGGCCATCATGGGCGCCTCCTACGGCGGCTACATGGCGCTCGCCGCGCTGGTCGCTTATGGCGAGCGACTGAGCGGCGGCATCGACTTCGCCGGCATCAGTAACCTGGCCACCAACGCCAGCCGCATCAAGAAGCCGCTGCTCGTGGTCGCGGGGCTGAACGATCCGCGCGTGCCCGCCGCGGACTCCGATCAGCTCGTGTGGCAGGTACGATCAGGCGGCAGCGAAGTGTGGTACCTGGCGGCGAAGCACGAGGGGCATGAGTTCACGAGGAAAGCCGACCGCGATGCGTATCTCGAGACCGCTGCGATGTTCCTCGAGAAGCTGGCACGCTAGCCGGCCGCGAACTGCACCGTGACTTTGAGCCCGCGGCCGCCCGGGGCATCCTCGAGCACGACGCGCGCGCCGTGGGCTGTGGCTATCGCCCTGACGATCGCGAGCCCGAGTCCGCTGCCCGGGAGGCTGGCCCCGGCGCGGCGGTAGAAGCGGTCGAACACGCGCTCACGTTCCGCGGCCGGAATGCCCGGACCGTCATCGGTCACCGTGAGGAGCGCCCGCGGCGCTCCCGGGCTGCCGACATCCGCCACCGACACATCGACGCGGCCCCCGGGGCGGCTATAGCGCACGGCGTTGTCCACCAGGTTGCGCAGCAGGGTGCGCAGCGCCTCGCCGTCGCCCATCACCGCAACCGGCTGCGCACCGGTGAGCCCCAGGTCGATGTGATGCGCGTCGGCGAGCGGCACGAGCTCGGCGACCGTCTCGCGCGCGATCACATCGAGCGCCACCGGCGCGCGCGGCGCAGCCGCGCGCGGCTCCTGGCGTGCGAACGCCAGCATCTGTTCGATCAGGCGGATGGCGCGCGCCACCCCTTCCGAGAGCTGGCCCATCGCCGCGGCGCGCTCGCTCTCGCCGCTGGCGCGCGCCAGCGTGCTCAACTGCAGATGCAGCGCGGTGAGTGGCGTGCGCAACTCGTGAGCCGCATCCGCCAGGAAGGCGCGCTCGCGCGCCAGCGCGGCGTTGAGCCTCCCGAGCAGCTCGTTCAGCGCGCCCACCAGCGGCTGCACCTCCGTGGGCAGATGCTCGTCGGACAGCGGATCGAGGGAGTTGACCCCACGTGCCTGCACCAGCCTGGTGACCCGCTGCAGCGGCCTGAGCGCGTGTCCGACCGCGAGCCAGATGACCAGTGCCAACCCCGGCAGCAGCAGCGCGAACGGCTTGAGTGTCTGCAGCGCGAGCTCGACCGCTCGCTGCTCGCGCACGCTCATCGGCTGCGCCACCTGGATCACGCTGGTGAGCGCTTGCACCCCGTAGACGCGCCAGCGGCCCTCGCTGGTGCGGACGGTCGCGAAGCCGAGCGTCGTGATCTGCGGCAATACGGCGTGCGGGCGCGACAGGTAGACGCGCACGCCGTCCAGCGACCAGACCTGCACCACGAAATCGTACGAGGCGTCCGCCGGGGGAATCTGCGGCATCAGCAGATACTGAACCGGCTGATCGCGCAGGATGAGCGCGGTCTGGCGCAGGTGGTAGTCGAAGAACGAGTCGGCCTCGGCGAGCGCGTTGCGATACACGACCCAGCCGCCCGCGGCGCCGACACAGATGACGCCACCCAGGAGCCACGCGAGCAGTCCCGCGCGCAGCGACCGCAGGTGTGCAGCCTCAAGGAGCGAGCTCACGCGCGCGGCCTCAGGCGGTAGCCGACGCCGCGCACCGTGAGGATGAACTGCGCGCCGAGCTTGCGGCGTAAGCCGTGGATGTGCACCTCGACCGCGTTGCTCTCGACCTCTTCGCCCCAGCCGTAGAGTCGCTCCTCGATCTGGGCGCGCGACAGGATCGCCCCGGGGCGCTCCATGAGCAGCTGCAGCAGCGCGAACTCGCGCGGCGAGAGTGCCACCTCGGTGCCGTCCTGAGTGACCCGGTGCGTTGCGGGCTCGAGCGCCACGCCCAGGTGCTCGAGCCGCGGCTCGCCGCGGCCGGCGCGGCGGCGCAGGAGCGCGCGGATGCGCGCCGCGAGCTCATCGAGGTCGAAGGGCTTGACCAGATAGTCGTCGGCCCCGGCATCGAGTCCGGCGACCCGGTCGACGACCGCATCGCGCGCGGTGATGATCAGCACCGGCAGGCTCGAGCCGCGCGCGCGCAGGCTCTTCAGGAGCTTCACGCCGTCCTCGCCCGGCAGCCCGAGATCGAGCAGCACCAGCTCGAAAGGCTCGGTGCGCAGTACCGCGTCCGCGCTTTCCGCCTCGTGCACCCAGTCGACCGTGAAGCCGTCGCGCTTCAGTCCGGCGCGAATGGCTTCTCCGATCATGGGATCGTCCTCGACGAGCAGCAGTCTCACGGTCCGCGAGTATGATCGATCGCCGCCGCTTGAGCGCAGCAGGAGCCTGTCCTGAGCCCGACCGAACGTCTGCTGGCAGACGCTGCCTCACTGGGCGTCGCCCTCACCGAGCGGGATGCCGTCCGGCTGTTTGCGCTGCTCGATGAGCTGGCGCACTGGAACCGCACCTACAACCTCACCGCCGTTACGACGCGTGCCGGGATGGTCACGCATCACCTGCTCGACAGCCTCGCCATCCATCCGGATCTGCGCGGCGAGCGCGTCGCGGATGTCGGCACCGGGGCCGGCTTTCCGGGATTGCCGCTGGCGCTGGTCAACCCCGCGCGGCACTTCACGCTCATAGACTCGGTCGGTAAGAAGGTGCGATTCGTGGCGCACGCGGTGCGCACGCTGGGGCTCGGCAACGTCGAGGCGCTGCAGGTGCGCGCCGAGTCGCTCATCCCCGCCCAGCCGTTCGACACCGTCACGGCGCGCGCGTTCGCCCCGCTGCCCAAGCTCCTGACCGCTGCCTCCCGACTCTGCACCCCGGCCGGGCAGGTGCTCGCCATGAAGGGCAAATGGCCGCAAGAGGAGCTGGCCGCGCTTCCTTCGCCGTGGCGGCTTGCAGGCGGCCGGCAGATTGCCGTTCCAGGACTCGCCGAGGCGCGCTGCGTGCTCGTGCTCAGGCAGGATGCAGCGGCAGCGCCGTCGTCTCCTTGATGACCGCGAGCGCGATCGAGGAGTTGACGGACTGCACGCCGGGAAACCGCGACAGGTGGTCGAGGAAGAACGCCTCGTAGGCCTTGATGTCGCGGCAGACGATGCGCAGCAGGAAGTCCGTCTCGCCCATGAGCGTGTAGCACTCGAGGATCTCCGGGTGTGCGCCCACCGCCTGCTCGAAGCGCAGCAGCGCGTCGCGACCGTGACCGGCGACCTTCACGTGCGAGAACACCAGCACCTGCAGCCCGACTTTCTCGCGCTCGAGCAGCGCCACGCGCCGGCGGATGACGCCGAGCTCGGTGAGCCGGCTCACCCGGCGCCAGCAGGTGGAGGCGCTCATGCCGAGGTGCTCGCCCACCTCGGCGGCCGACAGGTCCCCGCGGGCCTGCAGGAGGTCGAGAATTCTGAGGTCGACCCGGTCCAGCTCGGGTTGCATCATTCAATCCATTAAATGTGAATTAATGGTATGAATATTTCACAGACAAGCCAGTAATGGCAACTTCTGTAACGCCCCGTGCACGCCAGCGGCGCTATCGTGATCCGCTGGCAGAGGCGCGCCCCCCGCGCCCATAGGTCTGGGATGCATGGAAATCTTCGACATGCGCGAGTTCGACGCCCACGAGCTGGTGCTCTTCGGCCACGACGCGCCGACCGGGCTGCGCGCCATCATCGCCATTCACTCCACGGCCCTGGGTCCCGCGGCAGGCGGCTGCCGGATGTGGCCGTACGCCACTACCGCGGAAGCCCTCGCGGATGTACTGCGGCTGTCGCGCGGCATGAGCTACAAGAACGCGATGGCGGGCCTGCCGTTCGGCGGCGGCAAGGCGGTCATCATCGGCGATTCGCGCACCGCCAAGACGCCGGAGCTCTTCGCGGCGTTCGGGCGCCTCGTCGATTCCCTGCGAGGACGCTACGTCACGGCCGAGGATGTCGGCACGACCATCACCGACATGAGCCATGTCGCGCGCGTCACCAAGTACGTCTCGGGACTCGGGCGCTCCCCCGGCGCGGCCGGCGGTGATCCGGGCCCGAAGACAGCGCTCGGCGTATTTCTAGGCATTCAGGCCGCGGTGAGCTTCAGGCTCGGACGCTCGGGCCTGGAGGGCCTCACCGTAGCCGTCCAGGGCGCCGGGGGTGTCGGCTACCACCTCTGCGGCCTCTTGAACGGGGCCGGGGCGAAGCTTCGCGTCGCCGACCTGCGTCCCGCCGCCGTCGAACGGGTGTGCGATGAGTTCCGCGCGACGGCCGTGCCTGCCGCAGACGTCCTGGCGCAGGAGGTCGACGTGCTCTCGCCCTGCGCGCTCGGCGCCGTGCTCAGCGGCGAGTCCATCCCGCGGCTGCGCGCCCCCGTAATCGCGGGCGCCGCGAACAACCAGCTTGCCCAGGGACAGAACGGCGAATCGCTGCGCGCCGCGGGGATCCTCTACGCCCCCGACTACGTCATCAATGCCGGCGGCATCATCAGCGTGGCGCGCGAGTACTACGGTGGCACCGAGACCCAGGTGCTGGACGATATCCGCGGCATCGCCCCGAGACTCACCGAGATCTTCGAGCGGGCACACCGCGAGAACCGCACCACGAACGACGTGGCGGATGCCATGGCCCGCGAGCGCCTGCAGCGCAACGGCGCCCGGGGGCTCGCGGCCTGAGGGGCACGCCGGTCGCCTCCGGCCGGCCGCCGCCGACTCCAGACAGCGACGCCGGGCGCGCGGCCGGCGGTGAAGTACACTTACCGCCATGAAGCGGGTCATCGCCATCGCGAATCAGAAGGGCGGTGTCGGCAAGACCACGACCGCGGTCAATCTGGCGGCCTCGCTCGCCGCTACGCGCCGGCGCGTCCTGCTCATGGATCTCGATCCGCAGGGCAACGCCACCATGGGGAGCGGGGCCGACAAGTCGCAGCTCGAGCGCGGTACCTGCGAGGTGCTGCTCGGGGAGTGCACGCTCGCCGAGGCGCTGGTGCCCGTCGAGCACGCGAGCTTCACGCTGCTGCCGTCCAATCAGGACCTCACCGCCGCCGAGGTGCGCCTGCTGACGCTGCCGATCGGACGCGAGACGAAGCTGCGCGATGCGCTCAAGCCGCAGCGCGAGGCCTTCGATGTCATCCTGATCGACTGCCCGCCGGCCCTCAACATGCTCACCGTGAATGCGCTGGTCGCCGCCGACAGCGTGCTGATCCCGATGCAGTGCGAGTACTACGCCCTCGAGGGTCTGACGGCGCTGCTCTCCACCATCGAGCAGATCCGCGTGGCAGCGAATGCGAAGCTGTCGATCGAGGGGGTATTGCGCACCATGTTCGATCCGCGAAACAACCTCTCGAACGAGGTGAGCAACCAGCTGCTCGCGCACTTTGGCGACCGGGTGTTCCGCACGGTGATCCCGCGCAACATCCGCCTGGCGGAGGCGCCCTCCTTCGGCAAGGCGGCGCTGTTTCACGACAAGGAATCGCGCGGTGCGCTCGCCTATCTCGCCCTTGCCGGCGAGATGATCCGGCGCGAGGAGCAAGCCGCCTCGACGGCGGCACAGGCCGCCGTGGCGAGCGATCTGGCATTCGCGGCGGGCACCGGCAGCACCGCGCCGGAAGCGCCCAAGGCAACCCCATGAGAAAGCCGACGCTCGGGCGCGGGCTGGCGGATCTGCTCGGCCAGACGATGGCGCGCAGTGCGCCCGCCGGTGCCGCCGCTGAGCCCGCTGCGCCGCGCGGCGAGGAGCTCGCCAGGCTGCCGCTCGACCTGCTGCAGCGCGGGCGCTACCAGCCGCGCATGGACATGCGCCCCGAAACGCTCGCCGAGCTCGCAGCCTCCATCAAGGCCCAGGGCGTCGTGCAGCCGATCGTCGTGCGGCCGCTCGAGCCGCCGGGGAGCGGCGCGCCGCAGCGCTACGAGATCGTCGCCGGCGAGCGGCGCTGGCGCGCCGCACAGATGGCAGGTCTCGAGCACATTCCCGCGGTCATCCGTGCGATCCCCAACGACGCGGCCATCGCGGTCGCGCTCATCGAGAACATCCAGCGCGAGAACCTCAATTCGCTCGAGGAAGCGCGCGCACTGACGCGCCTCATCGACGAGTTCGGGCTGACGCACCAGCAGGCCGCCGATGCCGTCGGCCGCTCGCGCGCCGCGGTCAGCAATCTGTTGCGCCTGCTCGAGCTGCCGACGGAGGTCTGCGAGCTGCTCGAGCAGCGGGCGCTCGAGATGGGGCACGCGCGGGCGCTGCTCGCGCTGACCACCCGCCGCCAGCAGTCGGAGGTGGGTGTGCTGGTCGCGAAGAAGGGCCTGTCGGTGCGCGAGACCGAGGCGCTGGTGCGGCGGCTGCTGGCACCGCCCGCGAGTGGCGGCGACGGCGCGAAATCCGCGGGCCGCGACCCGAACGTCGAGCGGCTCGAGCAGGAGCTCACCGAAAAGCTCGGGGCGCAGGTCGCCATCCAGCAGGGGACCCGGGGGCGGGGTAAGCTCATCGTGAGCTATACCAGTCTCGATGAGCTCGACGGGATCCTCGAGCACATCCGCTAGACATAGACGCAGCGGCGGGGGCTCTCTATAATCCCGCGGCTTTTTTGGCCGGCGGCGCTAAGTGACTGAACGGCCGAAGTAATGTAGGCCGCCGGTGCCCTCGTTCAGGGCGCGGCTTTTGATCACTTGGGCCCCTTCGGGCGGGACATATATAAGGTGTCGGCGATCGATCTGCCCCGGGCGCGGCGGCTGGCCTTCGGCGTCGTGCTGGGCCAGGCGGTCGTGAGCGTGATAGTGGCCGCGGGTGCTCTCGCGATCGCGGGCCGTCAGGCGGCCGTGTCGGCGCTCCTCGGCGGAGGGATTGCCACGGCGGGGAGCCTCGCCATGGCGGCGCTGGCGTTCAGCGGCGCCCGCGGGTCCGGTGGCTCCGCGCAGCGTGCGGCCGGCGCGTTCTATGTCGGCGAGGCCGTGAAGCTCGCGGTGGTGGTCGTGCTGTTCGTGGCGGTGCTGAAGATGGTGCGGGTCGTGCCGCTGGCGTTGTTCGCGGGTTTTGCTGCAACGTACCTGGTGTACTGGATCGCCCTCGTGAGCGTGCTGCCGGCGGCGGGCGGGGCGCGCCGCGGGGTGTAGGAGGCGGGTAGGTTGGTGACGGGCATGGCAGCAGCGCAGAGCGGCTCGGGCGGTGCGACCGAATACATCGTGCACCACGAGACGTTCCTCTCGAGCCGGGTGCCGCACGGCATCCTCGACTTTTCCACTCTCAATCTCGACACCGTGTTTTTCTCGGTGCTGCTCGCGGTGGTGTTCGGCGGCGGATTTTACCTCGTGGCGCGCCGCGCCACGGTGGGAGTCCCCGGCAAGGTCCAGCTGTTCGTCGAGGTGCTGGTCAACTTCATCGACAACCAGGTCTCGGACACCTTCCATGGCGCGAGCAAGCTGATCGCCCCGCTCGCCCTGACCATTTTCTGCTGGATCCTGCTGTTCAACATCATGGACCTGGTGCCGGTCGACCTGCTGCCGGCCGGGGCGCACGCGGCGGGGCTCGAGCACCTGAAGGTGGTGCCGACCACCGACCTCAACGCGACGTTCGCGATGTCGATCACCGTCTTCATCCTGATGATCTTCTACAGCATCAAGATGAAGGGACTCCTCGGCTTTCTCGGTGAGCTGACGCTGCAGCCGTTCCGGGTCAGGAACGTGTTCCTGCAGATCCCGCTGTCGCTGGTGAACTTCCTGCTCGAGTCCGTCACGCTGCTCGCGCGCCCGGTGTCGCTGTCGCTGCGGCTCTACGGCAACCTGTACGCCGGCGAAATGATCTTCCTGCTGATCGCGGTGCTCACGCTGTCGCACGGACTCCAGTCCCTGACCCACGTGAGCGGCTGGCTCTGGATCGTCATCCAGATCTTCCTGGGCCTCGTCTGGTCGATCTTTCACGTCCTGATCATTGTGCTGCAGGCGTTCATTTTCATGGTGTTGACGATCGTCTACCTGGCGCTCGCGAGCGAGCACCACTGACGGCGGCGGCTGTTGCGGTATTGGTTTTTCGTTCTTGAGGAGGGTTGAATGGAAATTGCACAGATTCAGGCCATGACCGTACTGGCGGTCGGCATCATCTTCGGCCTCGGGGCGGCCGGCACCGCCATCGGCTTCGGCATCCTCGGCGGGCGCTTCATCGAGGGCTCGGCCCGGCAGCCGGAGCTGTTGCCGGTGCTGCGCATCCAGATGTTCGTCGTCGCGGGCCTGCTGGACGCGGTGGCGATGATCGGTATCGGTTTTGCGCTGTTCTTCACGTTCGCGAATCCGTTCCTCGGCGCGCTGCACGCGGCACATTGAGCGACGCCCGGCGCCTTCGACGCAGGAGATGACGCGGTGAACATCAATCTCACGCTCATCGTGCAGATGATCGTGTTCGTGCTCTTGATCGGGTTCACGATGAAGTTCGTCTGGCCGATGATCCTCGTGCCGATGAACGAGCGCGATCGCAAGATCAGACAGGGGCTCGCGGCGGCCGAGAAGGGCGAGCAGGAGCTCGCGGCGGCGCGCGACACGGCGGACGCGATCGTGCGCGAGGCGCGCGAGCGCGCCAACCAGATCATCGATCACGCCCAGCATCGGGCGAACGACCTGGTGGAGCAGGCCAAAGGCGCCGCCAGCAGCGAGGGCGCGCGCATCGTTGCCGCCGCGCAGCAGCAGATCGAGCTCAACACGACCCGTGCGCGGGAGAGCCTGCGGCGCGAGGTCGCGGGCATCGCGGTGAGCGCCGCCGGCAAGCTCCTCGGGCGCGAGATCGACGCACGCGCGCACGCGGATCTCCTCGACCAGCTGGCGGAGCAGATCTGAAAGGCTGCCATGGCCGACCGCCTCACCATCGCCCGACCCTACGCGCGCGCTGCCTTCGAGGAGGCGCGCTCGCAGCAGCGGCTCGAGGACTGGTCGCGGGCGCTCGGCGTCGCGGCCGAGGTGGTGCGCGATCCGCGGGTCGCAGCCCTCCTCGACAATCCGCGCGTCACGCCCGAGGAGCTCGCGAATCTCGTCAGCGGCATCTCCGGGGACAAGCCTGGGAGTACGGGTGCCAACTTCGCAGGGATCCTCGCGATCAACCACCGCCTCGGGTTCCTGCCGGAGATCGCCGCGCTCTTCGATACCTTCAAGGACGCGGCGCTCGGCGTCGCCGATGTGACGGTCACCTCCGCGGCAGCTCTCGACGAGGCGCACCGCAGGACACTCACGGCCGCGCTCGAGAAGCGCTTGCAGCGCACCGTGCGCTTGCACTGCAATACCGACCCTGCGCTCATCGGGGGCGCGGTGCTGCGCGCCGGCGATCTGGTGATCGACGGCTCGCTGCGCACGCGGCTCGAGCGCATCGCCTACGAGCTGACTGCCTAGACCACCTGAGAAATTGAGGAATTCGATCCTATGGCCATCAAGGCAACCGAGATCAGCTCGCTCATCAAGCAGCGCATCGAGCACTTCAAGTCGGTCACCGAGGCGCGCAACGTCGGCACCATCGTCTCGGTCACCGACGGCATCACCCGCATCCACGGGCTGGCCGATGCGCGCTACGGCGAGATGCTCGAGTTTCCGCAGAACACCTTCGGCCTGGCGCTCAATCTCGAGCAGGACTCGGTCGGCGCGGTGGTGCTCGGCGAGTACAAGCATCTGAAGGAAGGCGATACCGTCAAGACCACCGGCCGCATCCTCGAGGTGCCGGTGGGGCCGGAGCTCCTCGGCCGCGTGGTCGATGCGCTCGGCGCGCCCATCGACGGCAAGGGGCCGCTGAAGGCGACGCGCACGGCGCCGATCGAGCGCGTCGCGCCGGGCGTCATCTATCGCAAATCGGTAAGCCAGCCGGTGCAGACCGGCTACAAGGCCGTCGACTCGATGGTGCCGATCGGCCGCGGCCAGCGCGAGCTCATCATCGGCGACCGCCAGACGGGCAAGACTGCGCTCGCCGTCGACACCATCATCAACCAGAAGGGCTCCGGCATTAAGTGCATCTACGTCGCCATCGGCCAGAAGCAGTCGACGATCGCCAACGTGGTGCGCAAGCTCGAGGAGCACGGCGCGCTCGCGCACACCATCATCGTCGCCGCTTCCGCCTCCCAGCCCGCCGCCATGCAGTACATCGCCGCCTACTCCGGCGTCACGATGGGCGAGTACTTCATGGACAACGGCGAAGACGCGCTCATCATCTACGACGATCTGTCCAAGCAGGCGGTCGCCTACCGGCAGATCTCGTTGCTGCTGCGCCGGCCGCCGGGTCGCGAGGCGTTCCCCGGCGACGTCTTCTATCTGCACTCGCGCCTGCTGGAGCGCAGCGCACGCGTCAACGAGGAGTACGTCGAGAAAGCGAGCGGCGGCCGCGTCAAGGGCAAGACCGGTTCGCTCACCGGGCTGCCGATCATCGAGACCCAGGCGGGAGACGTGACGGCGTTCGTGCCCACCAACGTCATCTCGATCACCGACGGCCAGATCTTCCTCGAGACCGATCTCTTCAACGCCGGTATCCGCCCGGCGATGAACGCCGGCATCTCGGTATCGCGCGTCGGCGGCGCCGCCCAGACCGACATCATCAAGAAGCTCGGCGGCGGCATCCGGCTCGCGCTGGCGCAGTATCGCGAGCTCGCCGCGTTCTCGCAGTTCGCCTCGGACCTCGACGAGGCCACCCGCCGGCAGCTCGAGCGCGGCCAGCGCGTCACCGAGGTCATGAAGCAGAAACAGTACTCGCCCATGTCGGTCGCCGAGATGGCACTCTCCATCTACGCGGTCAACAGCGGCTTCATGGACAAGGTGGAGCTGAAGAAGATCGTGGCCTTCGAGGCGGCGCTGCAGGCGTTCGCGCAGACCAACTACGAATCGGTGCTGAAGAGCATCAATGCGGCACCGAAGCTGACGAAGGAGAACGAGGCGGAGCTGAAGAAGGTCATCGAGGACTTCGTCGCCACGGGTACCTACTAAGGCGCCTGCCAGCCCAGCGCCCAACCCAAGCATATGCCCGGCACGAAGGAAATCCGCTCCAAGATCGCGAGTGTCAAGAGCACTCAGAAGATCACCAAGGCCATGCAGATGGTAGCCACGAGCAAGATGCGCCGCGCGCAGGAGCGCATGCGGCACGCGCGCCCGTACGCCGAGAAGATGCGCAACGTGATCGGCCACCTGACGGAGGCCAACCCGGACTACCGCCACCCCTTCCTGCAGACGCGCGAGCCGAAAGCGGTCGGCATCATCGTAGTCTCGACCGATCGCGGTCTCGCGGGGGCGCTCAACGCCAACGTCTTCAAACAGACGCTCGCGCTGGTGCGCGAGTGGCAGGGCAAGGGCGCGACCGCGAAGCTGTGCGTGATCGGCACCAAGGGCATGAACTTCTTCCGACGCCTGGGGCTGCCGATCCTCGCCGCGGTTGCCAATCTCGGCGACCGGCCGCACGTCAAGGATCTCATCGGCACCGTCAAGGTGATGCTGGATGCCTACCGCGACGGAGAGATCGACCGGCTGTTGCTGGTGAGCGCGCACTTCGTCAACACCATGACGCAGAAGCCCGCGGTCGAGCAGCTGCTGCCGGTCGAGGCGATCGACACCGAGGGGCTGCAGGAGCACTGGGACTACATCTACGAGCCCGACGCGGCCGGCGATGCTCGACGTGCTGCTGATGCGCTATATCGAGTCGCAGGTCTACCGCGGCGCGGTTGAAAACGTCGCTTCCGAGATGGCGGCGCGCATGATCGCCATGGGCGCGGCCTCCGACAACGCCGGCAAGCTCATCAGCGAGTTGCAGCTGATCTACAACAAGGCCCGCCAGGCCGCGATCACGAAGGAGCTTTCGGAGATCGTGGGCGGTGCGGCCGCGGTCTGAGGAAAGTCAAGGAATCATCATGGCCACTCCCGCCGAGGGACACATCACCCAGATCATCGGTGCCGTCATCGACGTCGAGTTTCCGCGCGAGTCGATTCCACTGGTTTACGAGGCGCTGAAGCTCAAGGACGTCGATCTCACGCTCGAGGTGCAGCAGCAGCTCGGCGACGGCGTGGTGCGCACCATCGCCATGGGAGCCTCCGAGGGGCTGCGGCGCGGGCTCGCCGTGCAGGCGACCGGCGCGCCGATCTCCGTGCCGGTCGGCCCGGGCACGCTCGGGCGCATCATGGACGTGCTCGGTCACCCGCAGGACAACCGCGGACCGGTCGAGGCCAAGGAGTACCTGCCGATCCACCGCCCGCCGCCGTCGTTCGCGCAGCAGGCCGGCAGCCAGGATCTGCTGGTGACCGGCATCAAGGTCATCGACCTGCTGGTGCCCTTCGCCAAGGGCGGCAAGGTGGGGCTGTTCGGCGGTGCCGGCGTCGGCAAGACCGTCAACATGCTCGAGCTCATCAACAACATCGCCAAGCAGTACTCGGGCCTGTCGGTGTTCGCCGGCGTGGGCGAGCGCACGCGCGAGGGCAACGATTTCTATCACGAGATGATCGAGTCGAAGGTCATCGACACGAAGAACCTCGCGAACTCCAAGGTGGCGATGGTGTACGGGCAGATGAACGAGCCGCCGGGCAACCGCCTGCGCGTCGCCCTCACCGGGCTGACGATGGCGGAGTACTTCCGCGACGAGGTGCGTCCGGACTCGGAGGGCCGGGGCCGCGACGTGCTGTTCTTCATCGACAACATCTACCGTTACACGCTCGCCGGCACCGAGGTATCTGCGCTCCTCGGGCGCATGCCGTCGGCGGTCGGCTACCAGCCGACGCTCGCCGAGGAGATGGGGGTGCTGCAGGAGCGCATCACCTCCACCCGCAAGGGCTCGATCACCTCCATCCAGGCGGTGTACGTGCCGGCCGACGACCTCACCGACCCGTCGCCGGCGACGACCTTCGCGCACCTCGATGCGACCGTGGTGCTGTCACGCCAGATCGCATCGCTCGGCATCTATCCGGCGGTCGATCCGCTGGACTCCACCAGCCGCCAGCTCGATCCGCTGGTGGTGGGCGAGGACCATTACAACACCGCACGCGGCGTGCAGGCGGTGCTGCAGCGCTACAAGGAGCTGCAGGACATCATCGCGATCCTGGGGATGGACGAGCTCTCCGAAGAGGACAAGCTCACCGTGTACCGGGCGCGCAAGGTGCAGCGCTTCCTGTCGCAGCCCTTCAACGTCGCCAAGGTGTTCACGGGCCAGGACGGCAAGATCGTGCCGCTCAAGGACACGATCCGCGGGTTCAAGGGCATCATCGGCGGCGAGTTCGACTCGTTACCCGAGCAGGCCTTCTACATGGTCGGCTCGATCGACGAGGCGGTCGCCAAGGCAAAGACGCTGCAGTAGAGGCACGGGCCCAAAGTTCATGGCGGACGCACCGACCATCCACGTTCATATCGTCAGCGCCGAGGGCGAGCTCTTCTCCGGAGCCGTCGCCGCGGTGTTCGCCTCGGCATCCGAGGGCGACCTCGGCATCTACCCGCGGCACGCCCCGCTGCTGACTCTGCTCAAGCCCGGAGAAGTGCGCCTGCGGATGCCGAACGGCGACGAGGAGCACTTCTTCGTCGGCGGCGGCGCCCTCGAGGTGCAGCCGAGCCGGGTCACGGTGCTCGCCGACACGGCGCTGCGCGCGCGCGACATCGACGAGGCGGCGGCGCTCACCGCCAAGCAGCGCGCGGAGGAGGCACTCAGGGACAAGGCCGGACATATCTCCATCGCCGAGGCGCAGGCCGAGCTCGCGCGCGCCGCGGCACAGCTGAAACTCATCCAGCGCCTGCGCAAGCTCCGGGGTTGATCGCTGGAACCCTCGCCCGAGCGCCCGGCACTTTCCGCAATGGCCCGCGATCCGTCAGTCGCAGGGTTTTTCCAGGGTCTCGGCCGCAACCTGGCCGCGGGC
This sequence comes from uncultured Gammaproteobacteria bacterium, assembly GCA_963844595.1. Taxonomy (GTDB): domain Bacteria; phylum Pseudomonadota; class Gammaproteobacteria; order Steroidobacterales; family Steroidobacteraceae; genus 13-2-20CM-66-19. Next base: position 169,967 of record CAWJOW010000004.1, on the reverse strand, counting down.
CTCCGGCTGCTCGCGCTGCGGCGCCTGCCGTCGCCCGGCGTCACGGTCAGCTTCGATCAGGTTGCCGCCCTCGGCGTGCTCGATCTGGCCGTCTGGGCGGCGCTCGACCGCTTGCACGCGCCGCACCCGGCGACGTTCACACCCGACGCGCTCTTCGGCTGGGCCTGCTACGTGCTGCTCGGGCTGATCGCCTGCGCGCTTACGGCCCGTGCGCAGTCGCGCGAGGCCAACACGCGGGAGCTGCTCGTGCCGGCGCTCGCCGTCGCACCCTTCGTGCTCACGATCTTCTGGCTGGCCGGGGACCTTGCCTGGATCGCCGCGCGACCGCTCGCGGCGACCGTGCTCGCCGTCGTCTACCTGGCACTGCTCGCGCTGCGTATCCTCGCGGCGACCTTCGGCCCGTTGCGCCTGCGGCCGGCACTGCTGGCTGTCGCGCTGGTTGCGCTCTCGCCGGGGGCATACGCCCTGTTGAATCTCGACACGCGCCTGTGGGTCAGCGAGGAGACGGCGCAGGACGAGGACAGCGGGGATCCGGCCGCCACCGAGGAGTTGTTCTACGACCAGCCGGCAGAGATCGCCGCGGCCGTCGCGCGTGTCGAGCCGTCGCGTCGCGGCGCGCCCGCGGCCTATTTCGTCGGCTTCGCCGGCGACGGCGCGCCGGGGGTGTTCAGACGCGAGGCGCAGTTCGCGGCGCAGGCGTTCGGCACGCGCTACGGCAGCGCCGACCGCACCGTGCTGCTCATCAACGACGAGCAGGACCGCGACAGCTATCCGCTCGCAAGCGTCTCGGGACTCGAGCAGACGCTCAGGCTCCTCGCCGCGCGCATGGATCCCGACCAGGACGTGCTGGTGCTGTTTCTCACCTCGCACGGCTCCCGGGACGGGCTCGAGGTCGAGAACGGCTCGCTGCCGCTCGCGCAGCTCGCTCCCGAGGACCTGCGCCAGGCGCTGGATGAGTCGGGCATCAAGTGGCGGATCGTGATCGTGTCGGCCTGCTATGCAGGAGTGTTCATCGATGCGCTGAAGAGCGACACCACCGCCGTCGTGACCGCGGCCGACTCGCAGCACAGCTCCTTCGGCTGCCAGGAGGACCGCGAGCTCACCTGGTTCGGCGAGGCCTTCCTCAAGGACGCGCTGCCCGGCTCGGGCTCGCTCGAGGAGGCGTTCGATACTGCGGCGAAGCTGATTGCGCGCCGCGAGCAGGCCGGGCATGAGACGCACTCCAACCCGCAGCTCTACGTCGGCGCGCGCATGCGCGCGAAGCTGCGCGAGCTGCGCTCCGACACAGCGGCGCACGAGCAGCGCGATCTGACGGTGCGGCGCTAGTCAAATGGAAAAATCGCCTGCCGGCGATTCTTCGGACATCAGCTTCGCTGCCGGGCGCGCGCCGGGGCCCCCAGGAAATCGCGCGTCTTGATTACAGGTCCCCATCCGTCCGTCGTCGCACGCGCGATTTCCTGGGGTGGCCCTGAGGCGCGGCTTTGGCGCCCTGCGCCCGGCTACCGTCGGCCCTTCCGGTACAATTCGCCGCCATGCGCAAAGTCGCCTCAAAACCCCGCCGCCGGCTCGCCCGTGCCGGCGACGCCGTAGAGACCCGCTCGCCCGCACCGCTCTCGGTCGTGATCCTCGCCGCCGGCGAGGGCAAACGCATGAAGTCGGCGCTGCCGAAGGTACTGCAGCCGCTCGCCGGACAGCCGCTGCTCAAGCACGTGATCGATACCGCGCGCGAGCTCGAGCCGGCCGCGATCCATGTGGTGTACGGACACGGCGGCGATGCGGTGCGCGCGGCGCTCGCCACCGAGCCGGTCGTGTGGACGCTGCAGCAGCCGCGGCTCGGCACCGGCCACGCGCTCGGCCGGGCGCTGCCGCACATCCCCGACAGCCACGTCGTGCTGGTGCTGTACGGCGACGTGCCGCTCATCACTCGCGCGACGCTGGCGCGGCTGCTGGCCGCGCGCGGCACGGGCGTGGCGCTGCTCACCATGCGGCTCGACGACCCCCTCGGGTACGGCCGGATCGTGCGCGAGCGCGGCAAGGTGCGTCGCATCGTCGAGGAAGCGGACGCCAACGCGGCGCAGCGCGCGATCCGTGAATGCAACACCGGGATCCTGGCGGCTCCGGCGGGATCGTTGCGCCGCTGGCTCGAGGCACTCGGCAACGACAACGCGCAGCGCGAGTACTACCTCACGGATGTGATCGCGCGCGCGGTCGCCGCGCGCGTGCCCGTAACACCGCTTGCGGCAGCGAGCGTCGCCGAGGCGCTCGGTGTCAACGACAAGGCGCAGCTCGCGCAGCTCGAGGCCGCATGGCGTGCGCGCATCGCCCGCCGCCTGATGCTCGCCGGCGTCACGGTGGCCGACCCCGCCCGCCTCGACGTGCGCGGCGAGGTGACGCACGGTGCGGACGTATTCCTCGACGTCAACGTGGTGCTCGAGGGGCACGTGACACTCGGCGACGGCGTGCGCGTCGGCCCCGGGTGCGTGATCCGCGACAGCGAGCTCGGCGCGGGCACCCAGGTGTTCGCCTACTGCGTCATGGACCGGACGGTGACGGGTGCGAACTGCAACATCGGTCCGTTCGCGCGGTTCCGGCCGCGCTCCTCGCTCGCCGCCGGCGTACACATCGGCAACTTCGTGGAAGTGAAGAATGCCGAGCTCGGTCCGGATTCCAAGGCCAACCATCTGGCCTACGTCGGGGACGCGCGCCTCGGGGCGCGCGTCAATATCGGCGCCGGCACGATCATTGCCAACTACGACGGCGCCAACAAGCACCGCACCGTGATCGAGGATGACGCGCACACCGGCAGCAACAGCGTGCTGGTGGCGCCCATCACGGTGGGCGCGGGCGCCACCATCGGTGCGGGCTCGACGGTGACGCAGACAGTGCCGGCCGGCAAGCTCACCCTGGCGCGCGCGCGCCAGGCGACCATCGAGGGCTGGCGGCGGCCGGTGAAGCAGACTCCGGGGAAGCCAGCCAAGTAGCGGAACCTGCGCGGGGGGCTCGACGGTCCGGACGAGCCCCGGGGGCGGTCCGGCGGCGACTCCCGTCACGGCCCGGCCTGTTGCGGGAGCGCCCGGATCCCGTTTCAGGCAGACTTACAGGTCCGGCGCCCTCGCGGCGGCGGAACTACGCAGGATCCGAGGCAAGAGGCCATGTGCGGAATCGTCGGAGCGGTCGCCGAGCGCAACGTCGTCCCTATCCTGATGGAGGGGCTGAAGCGGCTCGAGTACCGAGGCTACGACTCGGCGGGGATCGCGGTCCTCAACGGCTCGAGTCATCTGACGCGCTTGCGCACCGTCGGCAAGGTGAGCACGCTGGACGAGGCGCTGCTGCACACCCCGACCACCGGCAGGATCGGCATCGCGCATACGCGCTGGGCGACCCACGGCGTCCCGAGCGAGCGCAACGCCCACCCGCACGTGTCGCGCGACGGCCTCGCCATCGTCCACAACGGCATCATCGAGAACCACGAGGAGCTGCGCGCCGACCTCGAGCGGCGCGGCTACCAGTTCTCCTCCGAGACCGACACCGAGGTCATCGCGCATCGCATCCACTATCACCAGCAGACGCTGCACGACCTGCTGAAGGCCGTGCGTGCCACGGTCGCGGAGCTCGAGGGCGCGTATGCGCTCGTGGTGGTGAGCGAGCACGACCCGCAGCGCCTGATCCTGGCGCGCGAGGGCTGTCCGGTGGTGGTGGGCCTCGGGGTCGATGAGAACTTCGTGGCCTCGGACGTCGCGGCGCTCCTGCCGGTGACGCGCCGCTTCATTTTCCTCGAGGAAGGCGACATCGCGGAGGTGCGGCGCACGGCCGTGCGGGTCATCGACCGCAACGGCGACAGCGTCGAGCGGCCGGTGCGCGAGAGCGAGCTGTCGGCGGATGCCGCCGAGAAGGGCCCCTTCCGGCATTTCATGCTGAAGGAGATCCACGAGCAGCCGCGCGCGGTGGCCGACACGCTGCAGGAGCGGGTCGCGCACGGCCGACTGCTGGAGGCGGCATTCGGGCCGGCCGCGGCGGTGGTGCTCGGGCGCACGCGCAACGTACATCTGGTCGCCTGCGGCACGAGCTTCCACGCGGCGACCGTGGCGCGCTATTTCATCGAGCAGATCTGCAAGCTCCCGTGCACCGTCGACATCGCCAGCGAGTACCGCTATCGCAGTCCCCTGGTGCCGCCCGACTCGCTGTTCGTCAGCATCTCGCAGTCCGGGGAGACGGCCGACACGCTGGCCGCGCTGCGCCTCGCGCGCCAGTCCGGCTACCTCTCGTCACTCGCGATCTGCAACGTGCCGGAGAGCTCGCTCGTGCGCGAGTCGGAGCTCGTCATGCTGACGCGTGCCGGACCTGAGATCGGGGTCGCCTCGACCAAGGCCTTCACGACCCAGCTGGCCGCGCTCGGCATGCTGGTGATCGCGCTCGCGCGCCATCACGCCGGCGCCGACGCCGAGCGCGAGCGCGGTCTCGTCGCCCGGCTCATCGAGCTGCCCTCGCTCATCGAGCAGACGCTGGCGCTCGAGCCCGTGATCGAGCGGCTCGCCGAGCGCTTTGCCGACAAGCATCACGCGCTGTTCCTCGGGCGCGGCGCGCTCTATCCGATCGCCATGGAGGGAGCGCTCAAGCTCAAGGAGATCTCCTACATCCATGCCGAGGCGTACCCGGCCGGCGAGCTCAAGCACGGCCCGCTCGCGCTGGTCGACGCCGATATGCCGGTGGTCGCGGTGGCCCCGAACAACGACCTCCTGGAGAAGCTCAAATCCAACCTCATGGAAGTGCGCGCGCGCGGTGGCGAGCTGGTCGTGTTCGCCGACCCGGAGGCGGGCTTTCAGTCGAGCGACGGGGTGACCGTGATCGAGATGCCGCGGCACGTGACTTACTTCCAGGCCCCGGCGGTCTACACCGTGCCGCTGCAGCTCCTCGCCTATCATGCCGCGATCCTGCGCGGCACCGACGTCGATCAGCCGCGCAACCTCGCGAAGAGCGTCACGGTGGAATAGCGTCGGCTGCCGGAGGGGGCGCAGGTTCTGCGTCCGTCATGTCCACGTAACTCATTGAATATATTGATAGTTGCGCAGCGCGGCGGGTATGATCGCGCGCATGTCTGCGCCCGCTCCTGGCACGCCGTCGATTGCGGATCTCCTCGCCGGACTCTCGATCGCAGGTCTCCTGCTGCCCGAGGCGGTCGCTTATTCGGGCGTCGCCAATCTGCCGCCGCAGGCCGGCGTGATCGCCCTCTTCGCCGGACTCGTCTGCTACGGGCTGATCGGCGGGAGCCGTTTCGCCATCGTGAGCGCTACGTCCTCCTCGGGAGCGGTGCTCGCCTCCGCACTGCTCGCGCTCGATGCGACGACGACGGCGGCACGCGTGCAGCTCGCGATGTTCCTCGTCGCCGGCGCCGGCTGTGCCTTTGCACTCTCGGGGCTGCTGCGCCTCGGCACGATGTCCAACCTGATCGCGCGCCCGGTGCTGCGCGGCTATGCCTTCGGGCTGGCGCTGGTGATCGCGGTCAAACAGTGGCCGACACTCGTGCACCTGCACACGCACAGCACTCAGTTCTTCGGGTTGCTCGTCGAGCTGCTGCGCCATGCGGCGGCCTGGCAGCCTGCGAGCCTCGCCTGTGGATTGGCCGCGCTCGCGGGACTGTTTGCATTCGAGCGCCTGCGCCGCGTGCCCGGTGCGCTCGTGGTCATCGTGCTCAGCATCGCGGCTGCTCCGCGGCTCGCGGCACGCGGCGTGGCGCTCACCGGGCCAATCAGCCTTACGCTCGGATGGCCGGTGTTCGCGGCGCCCCCTCCCGGCCACTGGCTGCAGCTGGCGGAGTTCTCGCTGGCACTGATGTTCATCCTGTACGCGGAATCCTACAGCTCGATCCGCACCTACGCGCTCAAGCACGACGACACGGTGCGGCCGAATCGCGATCTGATCGCGCTCGGAGTCGCCAATCTCGTGGCCGGCGTGCTGCAGGGCACGCCGGTCGGCGCCGGCTACTCTGCGACTTCCGCCAACGATGCGGCCGGCGCGAGGTCGCGCTTCGCCGGACTTACGGCCGCAGTGGTGGTGTTGCTGCTCGTGCTGCTGTTACTGCAGTGGATCGAGCGCATTCCCGCGCCGGTACTCGCGGCGATCGTGATCCACGCGGTCAGCCGGTCGCTGCGTCTCAGTGCGTTCGCCGACCCTTTCCGCTGGCAGCGCGACCGGCTGGTGGCGCTCGCGGCGGTGGTCGCGGTCATGGTCCTCGGTGTACTGAACGGCCTGCTGGCGGCGATCGCCTTCAGTGTCGTGATGCTGCTCAGGTCACTCTCGAGCCCACGCCTCACGGTGCTCGGGCGGATGGGCGAACATGACTACGTGAGCCTGGTGCGCTTTCCGCAGGCGCTCACGGTGCCCGGCATGCTGGTGGTGCGTCCCGAGCAGCCGGTGTTCTTCGGCAACGCCGAGCCGCTGTTCGCACGGGCGCGGCAACTGGTGCTGGCGCAGCCGGCGGTGCGGCTGGTGGTGCTCAATCTCGAGGAGTCCCCGGATCTCGACAGCACCGCGCTCGAGACTCTGGGGGAATTCTTCGTCTGGCTCACGCTGCACGGCGTCGCGGTCCGCGTCGCGCGGCTCAAGGATGCGGCGCGCGAGGCGCTCGCGCGGGCCGGTTTCGCACAGCTGCCCCTTGCAGCGCTCGACTACTCGAGCGTCGATGACGCTGTCCGAGGCGAGTCGGTTACAGCGCCGGCCGCGGCCGCGGTCCGCGGTTGATCCGTGGTACCCTCCGCCCCCCGGTCCGGGGCCGCTTGAGTCCCGCGGCGGCCCTGCACCTGCCGCTGCATTACAACAATTTAACGAACGGGGCCGCGCATGGCGCGGGCGTGTCAGGCGCGCTAGCCTTGGCATGTGGGAAACACAACTCCAGACCCAACCCTGACATTGCAAGAGGAAACCCAACAATGAACAAACAATTGACGTGGCTGCTGGCGGCGCTGACAGCCCTGCTCATGTTCGGATGCTCGATGGACAAGGGACCGGCCGAGCAGGCAGTGGCCAGCGCGGAGACCTCGCTCGCCGCGGTGCGCGACATGGCGCAGAAGTACGTTCCGGACCAGCTGCAGGCCGTCGAGACGCAGCTCGGGACCGTGAAGGACAGCCTCGCCAAGGGTGACTACAAGGCGGTGCTTGCGGCCGCGCCCGCCCTGACGACCGCGATCAGCAACCTGAAGGATGCGGCGGCGCAGAAGCAGGCCGAGTCCGAGGCTGCGCTCAACAAGGCGAAGGAAGACTGGGGCCCGCTTGAGCGCCGACGTGCCGAAGATGGTCACCGCCATCAAGGGCCGCGTCGACGAGCTCTCGAAGATGCATCACCTGCCCAAAGGCGTCACCAAGGACGCGCTGGCGAACGCCAAGTCGGGACTGACGACCATGGACTCGACGTGGACGGATGCCACCAACGCCTCGACTTCCGGGGACTTCGTGACCGCGGTGAGCAAGGCGCAGGCCGTGAAGGATCAGGCGACGCAGATCATGCAGTCGCTGAAGATGAGCAACAGCTGAAGAGCTTGAGCTCGGCCCGGCCGTCTCATCCGCGGATGAGACGGCCGGTGAGATCGTAGGCGTCAGCGGCCACAATCTCGACGTCGGCCCAGTCGCCCGGGCGCAGGGACGCGCTCCTGATCCGCACCACCCCGTCGATCTCCGGGGCGTCGGCCTCGCTGCGCGCAATCGCAGTCGGGCCCGCGACCGAATCCACCAGCACGCGCATGTGCCGCCCGACGCGCGCCGCCAGCCGCCGCGCGCTGATGGCCGCGGCACGCTCCATGAACCGCGCGTGACGCTCGGCCTGAACCTCGGGCGGCACGTGGTCCGCGAGCGCGTTGGCGGCGGCGCCCTCGACCGGCGAGTACTTGAAGCAGCCGACACGGTCGAGCTGCGCTTCTTCGAGCCACTCGAGGAGCTGCGTGAATTCGGCCTCGGTCTCCCCGGGGAAGCCGACGATGAAAGTACTGCGCAGCGTCAGCTCGGGGCAGTCGCGGCGCCAGGCGCGGATGCGCGCGAGCGTGTCCTCGCTGCGTGCCGGGCGGCGCATGCGCCGCAGCACCGTGGCGCTGCCGTGCTGGAACGGCATGTCGAGGTACGGCAGCACGCGCCGCTCGGCCATGAGCGGCAGCACCTCATCGATGTGCGGATAGGGGTAGACGTAGTGCAGGCGCACCCAGACACCGAGGCTGCCGAGCGCGCGCGCCAGATCGATGAAGCGCGTCTCGTAGTGCGCTCCCCGCCACATGCCGCCCGCATAGCGCAGGTCCGAGCCGTAGGCGCTGGTGTCCTGCGAGATGACCAGCAGCTCCTTGACTCCCGCCGTCACGAGCCGCTCCGCCTCGGCGAGCACCGCGTCGATGCGGCGGCTCGAGAGCGGGCCGCGGAGCGAGGGGATGATGCAGAAGCTGCAGTGGTTGTTGCAGCCCTCCGCGATCTTCAGGTACGCGTAGTGTCGCGGCGTGAGCCGCACGCCCTGCGGCGGTACGAGATCGGTGAACGGGTCGTGCCGCGGCGGCAGGTGCGCGTGCACCGCACCGACGACGGCCTCGTACGCCGCGGGACCCGTGACCTCGAGCACGCGCGGGTGGCGCGCGCGGATGCGCTGCGGGTTCGCGCCGAGGCAGCCGGTGACGATGACGCGGCCGTTGTGCTCGAGCGCCTCGCCGATCGCATCGAGCGACTCGTCGATGGCGGCGTCGATGAAGCCGCAGGTGTTGACGACGACGAGATCGGCGGCCTGGTAAGTGGGTGCGACCTCGTAACCCTCCGAGCGCAGCTGCGTGATGATGCGCTCGGAATCCACCAGCGCCTTGGGGCACCCGAGACTCACGAAGCCGACGCGCGGCACACGCCGCGGGACCGCACTTACCGCGCGCGCTCTGGCCTCGCGTTGCTTCACGTGATCCTCAGGGGCTGCCGCCGGCGCTACTGACCGGCCGGCGTGCCGGTATCAGCCGGGGACTCTGCCCAGCCGCCGGCCCACCACGGCGTTCCAGGACGGTGGTGAGCCCGCAGGAGCACAAAGAAAACCACCAGCACGATCAGCGGCATCACGAGCCACGGCCAGATGGCCGGGCGTCGCTCGGCGCGCATCCGGCGGCGCTCAGCGGCCATACACTCCCATGAGCTGGGCCTTGGCGAGCGACTGCGCGTTGACGTTGAAGCTGATGTAGGCCGCGGTCGCATCGGCGGGCACGTCCAGACTCGCGACCTTCAGCGCGTACAGCATGAAGTAATAGCGGTGCGGTTTGCCCGGCGGTGGACACGGGCCGCCGTAGCCGGGCGTGCCGAAGTCGGTGCGGCCCTGCACCGCGCCCGCCGGCATCAGCTTCTTCGCCGGATCGCCGGCGCCAGCCGGCAGCGAGCTGACACTCGCCGGTATGTTGTAGACGACCCAGTGCCACCAGCCGCTGCCGGTGGGTGCATCCGGATCGTGCACGAGAAGCGCAAAGCTTTTGGTGCCCGCGGGGGCGTTGCGCCAGGAGAGCGCCGGCGAGACGTTGCTTCCCTTGCAGCCGAAGCCGCTGAACACCTGTGCCTCGGCAATCCGGGCGCCTGCGGCGATGTCGGGGCTGGTGAGGGCGAACGCGCCGGCATCGGCGTGCGGGGAGCTGCCGGAGGACTGCGCCGAGAGCGGCGCGCTCGCGGCCGCCGCGAGACACGTGCCCGCAATCCAGGCTGTGCGAATCATGTGTGCGCTCCTCAGAAGGTACACCGGCGGCTCTTGGGTCCGCCGCGGGCCGCAGAGTGTGCCGCCCGCAGGCCGAGGAGTGCAAATGGAGGCGTCCGCCCGGGCAGCACCGCATCTTGCGGTGTGCCCGGACGGCTCAGGTCAGGATGTCAGCGTGCCCAGTGGCCGGGTGTTTCGCGCCAACCGCGGGGGCCGCGCACCCAGCCGTGCTGTACCCAGCGGTAGCCCGGTCGCGGCCTCTCCCAGTAGCCGCCGTGCCAGGCGTAGCGACCGCCCGCCCAGAACCAGCTGCCGCCGATCCAGAAGGCTCCCGGATAGGGCGCGACGCCGACGGCTTCGTACTGCACCGGCGGCGGTGCGGCGTAGGCGACCATCTCGCCGCCCGGACCCGGCGCAACCGGGGCCACGTAACATGCCGAGAGCGCGCCCGTCATCACCAGGGCGCTCGCCGCAAGACGCAGGGAATCGAGTTTCATCCGGCTGTCTCCTCTTGTTCGCGCGGAATTCGCGGAACATATTAGCCATCAACGCACGTCGTCGGCTCCGAGCGTACACAACCGCAAACGCCAATGGCTGTCTGTCCCTCGGAATTGTTAAATGGGTCCGCTGAGCCGCGGCTCGTTCAGCCGCCATTCAGCGCCGGCGTCCGCGGCCCGCGCGGCGCGCGCGCCGCGCGTACCACGGCGCACTTCGGCCGCGAATACTACCAGCGCTACTACTACGATCCGCGCACCGCGGTAGTCACGCGCGCGGAGATGCGCGCGCGCGCCCGGCTGATCGCCGCATTCGTGGCGCACGCGGGTCTGCCGGCGCGGCGCATTCTCGAGGCCGGCTGCGGCACCGGGCTGCTGCGCGCGGCGCTGCTGCGGCTGTTGCCGCGCGCGCACTACGCCGCGCTCGAGGCGAGCGAGTACCTCTGCGCACGTCACGGCTGGCAGCACGGCCGCATCGAGGCGTTCCGCGCCCGCGCGCCGTTCGACCTGGTCATCTGCTACGACGTGTTGCAGTACCTGGACGCGGCGCGCGCCGCACGCGCGCTCGCGAACTTCGGGCGGTTGTGCCGCGGCGTGCTCTACTTCAGCGCGCTTACCCGTGGCGACTTCGAGCGCAACTGCGACCGGCGGCGCACCGACGCCGCGGTGCACCTGCGCAGTGCCCGCTGGTACCGCGAGCGACTGGGCGCGCGCTTTCGCGAGGCGGGACTCGGATTCTGGATACGGCGCGGTGCGCCGCTCACTCTCTGGGAGCTCGAGTCACGCTGAGCGCGCGCTACGCACGCGCGCCGCGCTTCGCCGGAACAGCGGGTAGAGCGGCAGCCCGAGGGCGATCAGCACCAGCGTGGCGATCGACTCCCTGGGAGTGGTGAGCAGCGCGCTGATGACGACCCCTACCATCACTGCGGCGAACAGCAGCGGCACCAGCGGGTAGCCGGGAACACGGAACGGGCGCGGCGCGTGCGGCAGCTTACGGCGCAGCACGATGACCGAGAGCGACACCGGGATCCAGAAAGTCGCGTACGACATCACCGCCATGTCGGTGAGCTGATCGAAGGTCCCGGACACCGCCAGCACCGCCCCCCACAGCGCGAGCAGCACGAGCGAGAAGACCGGGACGCGACTCTTCGCGCCGAGACGCCCGAAGGGGGCGAAGAACAGTCCGTCGCGGGCCGCAGCGTACGGGACGCGCGCCGCGCTCAGGATCACCCCGTTCAGCGAGCCGATGGTCGAGATCAGGAAGATCAGCGCCGCGATCGGCGCGGCGCGGGTGCCGAGAAAGGTCTGCACTGCGCGCGCGGCTACCGATGGCGCGTCGGGATAGGCCGTGGAATTGGCGCTCGACACCTGCCAGAGCGGCAGTGCGTAGAGATAGGCGGCGTTGACCGCGACGTAGAGCCCGAGCACGAGCAGCGTGCCGCCGACGATCGCGCGCGGCAGGTTGCGCTGCGGTTCGCGCACCTCGCCCGCGGCCATGGGCAGGAACTGCCAGCCACTGTAGGCCCAGAGCGCGGCGAACATCGCCGCGCCGAAGCCCGCGAGTCCGCCGCTCGCGCCGCCGGCAGGTGCGCGCAGATTCGACCAGTCGTGCGTGCCGCTGAAGGCGAAAACCCCAACGGCGACTGCGACTATGGCCACCACCTTGGTCGCTGTCAGCAGGGTTTGCACGCGCCCGCCGAGCATGACCCCCAGGCAGTTGATGCCCGCGAACACGCCGATGACCGTGACCGCGATCAGCTGCCGCACGCCGAGCGAGAGGGTCCAGGCGGTGCCGAAGAGGTGCAGCGTATGCTGGTACCCCCTTGCTTCGAAGTGGTGGATGTCGGAGACGAAGATCGCCACCGCGGCACCGTAGGCGGCAACCGCCGCGCCGCCCAGGACGAAGGCGTTGCAGGCGAACAGAAATCCCGGGACCTCGCCGTAGGCGGTGCGCAGGTACACGTACTCGCCGCCGGCGTGCGGCAGCAGGCCGCCGAGCTCGGCGAAACACAGTGCGCCGAGGATCGCGAGGACGCCTGCGGCCACCCACGCGCCGAGCACCAGCCCCGGCGTTCCCACCGCCTGGGCCATGCTCGCCGCCTTGAGGAAGATGCCGGTGCCGATGATGACGCCGACCACGAGCGAGGTCGCGTCCACGAGAGTCAGATCGCGGCGCGGCTGAAGATCGAAGCGCTCCATGGCGTTATCGTACAATCGCGCACCCCGGCCCGTGGAGGAAACGATGGCAGAGCACGAATACCAGGCGCGGGTCCACTGGGAGCGCGGTGGCGCACCGTTCACCGACCAGCGCTACAGCCGCGCGCACAGCTGGCACTTTGACGGCGGCGTGCAGGTGCCGGCCTCCTCCTCGCCGCACGTCGTGCGGGTGCCGTTGTCGGCCGAGAACGCCGTCGATCCCGAAGAGGCGCTGGTGGCGGCGCTGTCGAGCTGCCACATGTTGTTCTTCCTGTCGTTTGCCGCCGGCCGCGGCCTGCGTGTCGACGAGTATACCGATGACGCCGTGGGCGTCATGGGCAGGAACGCCGCCGGCAGGACGGCCATGGTGCGCGTCACGCTGCGCCCGCGGGTGGCGTTCTCCGGCGAGCGGCTGCCGTCGCGCGATGACATCGCAGCCCTTCACCACCGCGCGCACGAAGAATGCTTCATCGCCAACTCGGTGACCACCGAGGTGCGCGTCGAGCCGCGCCCCGATGCCTGAAGGCGCGGCCGGCGTTGCCATGTTCCGTGGCGCGGTGCGCTGCCGGCGCGATCCGGCCGGTGCGCTCGAGATCACCCTCGAAGGCCTCGCGGGTGGCGAAGCCGAGGGTGCCGGCGAGCCTGTCACGGTCGCCTTCAGCGGCGCCACCGACCCCGGCCTGCCCGAGGCACTCGAGGACGCGGTGGTCGGGCGCCTCGGGCCGGGGCGCTACCGTATCGCCGCCGGCGCGCGCGAGTGGCTGATCGGGGCCGCCGCCGTGCACGTGCATCGCGACGTGGGCCGGGCGTTCTATCAGGAGTTGCCGCCGCGCCCCGCGCCCCTCATGCGCCGGCTCGTCTTTCGCCTGGCATTGCGACTCGCCCGCAGCCGCGCCGGGCTCAGCGTGCTGCGCGCGCTGCGCGGCTGAGCCGGCAGCGGCGCAATCTAGGAGCTCGGCAGGCTGAGGCCCGCGAGCGGCTCGAGTGCCGGACGGTGCGCGCCGGCCAGCGAGGCGTAAGCGGCGGTCTGCATGTGGAAAGCGCGGTCCCAGGTGAACTGGCGCAGCACGCGGGCGCGCGCGGCACCACCGACCGCATCGAGGTCGCGCTCATAGAGCGCGGCAACGGCCGCGGCCATGCCCGCGCCGCTGTCGGGCTCGGCCAGCATGCCGACGCTGTCGTCGACGAGCTCGGGGAAGGCGCCGGCGCGTGCGGCGACCACCGGACGTCCGCAGGCCATGGCCTCGAGGATCACCAGTCCGAAGGTCTCCTTGGTGCCGGCATGCACCAGCGCGTCCGCCGAGGCGATCCATCGCGCCAGCTCCAGGCTGTTGCGACGGTAGGGAATCATGGTGACGTTGGGCGCGGGACGCGCGCGGCGGCCGCCGCCGATCAGGAGCAGGTGATAGGGCGCCCCGAGCCGCGCGAATGCCTGGAGCAACACCGGCAGGTTCTTCTCCTCGGCGAACCGGCCGGCGTACACGAGCACGCGGGCCGTCGCAGTCAGACCGAGCCAGCTGCGCAGCGCGCTGCTGCGACGCGCCGGGTTGAAGATGGCCGCATCGACGCCGAGCGGCTGGTGCACGGCGTGCGCAACGCCCAGCTCGCGCAGGAACTCGCACATCAGTCGGCTCGGCGCAAACACCACGTCGCAGCGCTCGTACAGCACCCGCAGATAGCGGCGGATCACCGGCTCGGTGAACCAGCCGCAGAAACGCCGGCCGGCGAGCTGCGGCAGGTTCGAATGATAGAAGCCGGCGAGCGGAATGCCGCGGCGCTGCGCCACCCGCCAGCCGCACCACGCGGGATGGAACGCGTCGCCCGCCTCGATCAGCGTCGGCTCGAGCGCATCGAGCAGCCGCGTCCAGCGGCGTACGTTCAGCGGCAGACGGTAGTTGAAGGTCCCCGGCACCGGACAGCCGGGCAGCGTGCATACGCCGCCGCGCTCGACGCGCAGCTCACGGCCCGGCACGACGATGGTGTGCTGCCAGGGAGTGTGAGTTGCGATCCAGGCGTGCTTGGCGCTCAGGTAGCGTTTGACGCCGCCGCTGGTCGGTGAATAAAACAGGGTCGTATCAACGACGTGCATGCGAGTCATTCCGACCCCGCCAGCCTGACCGGTCCGTATGCATTGCACCTTCATGACGATTAGGTGTCAAGCCTCGTCAGACACGGCGCGTCGCGTCGCACGGACTGTTACAAGTCGTTTTCAGGGCAGAGAAGCAGATTGCGCCGCGCCCTGTCAGCGCAGCGCGCAAAGCGTTGTCAGCGGACCGCGCGCCGGCATGTCTCGAGCGCGCGTCACGCCGTGCGACGATGCGATGTTGGCTGTGGCACACTGACCGGCGGCCGCGCGAACCCGCGCGCGCGGGCCGATGGCGCGCGCAGTTCATCAGCGCGAAGGGGTGCGTTCTGAATCAGTTGCTGCGCCGCCTGGTCGTCCTGCAGCCCGGTGAAGCCCCGGCACTGCTCGCGTCGTTTGCGACGCTGCTGTGCATGTTCGCGAGCTACACCATCCTGCGCCCGGTACGCGACGCGCTCGGCATCACCTCCGGGCTCGATAAGATTCCCTACCTCTTCTGGGGCGTGTTCGTGGTGATGCTGCTGCTGCAGCCCGTGTACGGCTGGCTCACCTCGCGCTTCCCGCGCGCCGTGTTCCTGCCGTGGGTGTATGCATTCTTCGCCGCCAACCTCATCGCCTTCTACCTCTGGTTCAAGCTGCAGCCGGACCACACCTGGATCGCGCGCACCTACTTCGTGTGGGTGAGCGTCTTCAACCTGTTCGTGGTGGCGACCTTCTGGAGCCTGATGGCGGACGTGTTCACGCGCGAGCAGGCGGGACGTCTCTTCGGCTGCATCTGGGCCGGCGCCAGTACCGGCGGGCTCATCGGCCCGGCGATCGACAACCGGCTCGCTGTGCCGGTCGGCGCCATCAACCTGCTGCCGATCTCGGCAGTGCTGCTGCTGCTCTCGCTGGTGTTCATGGCCCAGGTCATCCGCTGGCAGCGCCACCAGGCGCCCCGGGCATCGGGTGCGCCCGCGGCGCCGCGCGCGGAGGATGCGCTCGGCGGCGGCGTATGGGCCGCGTTCACCCAGGTGGTGCGCTCGCCCTACCTGCTCGGCATCGCGGCGTTCGTGCTGCTCATGACCTGGGTGTCGACCTTCCTCTACCTCGAGCAGCAGGCCTTCGTCGCCAAGGTCTTCCACAGCGCCGACGAGCGCGCCAGCTTTTTCGGCGGCATCGACTTCTGGGTGCAGGCGGGATCACTCGTGATCCAGCTGTTGCTGTTCGGCAGGCTGATCAAATGGGTCGGCCTGCGGGTCGTGTTGACGTCGGTGCCGGTGATCATGACTTTTGGCTACGCGCTGCTCGCGGCTGCGCCGCGCTTCATGCTGCTGGTGGTCGTGTACGCGGTGCGCCGCGTCGGGGACTACGCGCTCACCCGCCCGTGCCGCGACGCGCTGTTCACCGTGGTGAGCCGCGAGGAGAAGTACAAGGCCAAGAGCCTCATCGATACCTTCGTCTACCGCGGCGGGGACGCCTTGAGTGGCTCGCTCTACAGGAGCTTCACCCACGACTTTGGCGCGGGACCCTCGGCGGTGGGCTGGCTCGGGGCGGCGATCTCGGCGGTGTGGACGGTGCTGGCGCTCGCACTCGGCAGGGCCCAGGAGCGCGGCGCGGGCACGAGCGCGGACGGCGCGGCCCGCGCTGCGGCTGCGCGCTAAGCGGCGCTCGGCTGCGCCTGCGCGTCGGCCGCCTGCGGCGCGCCGTCGTCGGCGCCGGCGCGCAGCGTCGCGGCGAGCGTCACGATCTCGCCGGCCTCGGCGAAGCGCTCGCCGCGGTTCTTGGCCAGCAGCCGCGTCAGCAGCGGCTGGTAGCGCGCGAGATCCTGCGGCAGCTGCGGCAGCGGGCTGCTGACATGCTGCTGCAGTACGTCGAGCGCGGTGCCGCCGGTGTAGGGCTTCTGACCGGTGAGCATCTCGTAGAGGATGATGCCGAGACTGTAGAAGTCCGAGCGCGCATCGAGCTGCTCGCCGAGCGCCTGCTCGGGACTCATGTAGTAGGGCGACCCGAGCAGCACGCCGGTCTGCGCGACGCTGGAGGTACCGCCCTCGAGCGGCCGGGCGAGCCCGAAGTCGATCAGCGCGACCGAATCGTTCTCACGCAGCATGACGTTGGGCGGCTTCAGGTCGCGGTGCACGAGGCCGCCCTGGTGCACGACCTGCAGCGCCGCCGCGATCTGCTCCACGTAGCCCAGTGCCTCCTCCTCGGTGAGGCCGCGCTGGATGCGCGCCTTGAGATCGCCGCGCGGCAGATATTCCATCGCCAGGTACTCGAAGCCCGCGTGCACGCCGTAATCGTAGATCTCGGCCACCAGCGGGCTCTTCAGCGTGAGCACCGCGGTGTACTCGCGCTCGAGGAACTGCCGCCCGGCCGCCTCATCGCGCAGCGTCTTGGCGACCTTGAGTGCGACGTTGTGACCCCGGGCGGAGCTCATGGCGAGATACACCACCGCCTTCTCCGATTCACCGATCTTGAGGCGCAGCGTGTACCCGGGGATGAAATCCTCGCCGTTGGGCGCGGTCAACAGCGCCATGACGCCCTGGGCCGGGAGGAGCGCCTCGCCCGCGGCCGCTGCCGGCACACCCGGCAGTTCCGGGGCCTGTGGGGGCGCCTTAGTGGCGTTCGCCCGGTCCTTGGCCAGGTGCGCAAGGCTGGCGAGGCGGCGCGCCACGCGCCGCTCGACACGATGCAGGGCGACGCGTATTGCGGTGTTGAGACGCTCGGGCGTGAGCAGCCGCTTCGGCAGGTAGTCGACTGCGCCGACCTGCAGCGCTCGCACCGCGGTGAGCTCGTTGCCGTCCTCGGCGAAGGCAATGACCGCGGGAGCGGCGGGCTGGTCACGCAGGCGGCGCAGCAGCGACAGTCCCTGCGACTGCGGATCCTCCGGGCTGGCGCCGAACCTGCAGCCGAGCAGCAGCAGATCGCAATCCCGTCCGGAGACGGTGCTGCACCAGCGCTCGAACTCCGACAGGTCGAGCATGCTGACGCTGGCCTGCGGGCAGATCACATCAAGGTGGTGGCGCAGCCACTCCTTGTACTGAGAGTCGTCGTCGACTATCAGCATGCGTGCGGGAGGGGTCCTGCGCCGGGCACTCATTTGCGCACGATGGCGCAGACGCAGCCGGCTGGCGACAGCGGCCGGCGGATTCTGTGAAGCTCATTCTGTGAACTGCATCAAGGTTTGATGCGGTTCCGCCTCACTCGCGGGGCAGCAGGAATTGTGTCCCCTGGTACGAGAGCACCGCTCCCTCGGGGGTGATGCTCTCGACGCGCACGCCGTCCGGTGTCGAGTCCCCCTCGCGCAGCTTGTGCATGTTGATCATCACCCAGCGATCTTCGCGGCGAGCTGCATAGGCATGCAGGTCGAGTCGCAGCTGCGGCAGCTGCGTCGTGGCGGCCGCCTGTTGGTACAGCGGCACGCCGCTCGCGGTGCCGCGGCTGACGTGGCCGAAGCCGTTTGCGGCGTCGCTGGCCGGCGCATAGTCGTCGGGATTGGCACCGCCCGGCGCAACGGGGTAGGCGGCCGGCGTGACGGGCGTCTGCGCTTCGGGCGCAGACGTTTCGGACGGGGTGAGGGCGGCGGACGCCGGCGGAGCGGCCGCGGCAGCCGGCGCATGCGTGCCCGCGGACGGTGCCGTCGTTGCGCCGGCGGCCGGCGCCGGAACGGCGGCGAGGAGGCGCGCCGGCGGCGCGCTCGGCGGCGGCGCGGGCCTGCGCAGCAGGATCCACAGCACGATGCCGAGATTGACGGCGAACAGCACCGCGATTGCGAGCGCCCAGGGCGGCAGTCCCGGGCGCCTCGGTGCGACCTTGACCTCGAACAGCGCCGGTCCGCTCTGGCGCTGGCGGTCGCTCTCGGATTTCTTCAGGGCATCGAGGATGAACGACATCGGTCACCCGCCGTGAGTATCGGCCAGCAGCAGCGGCACCTTGGGGCCGGCGACCGCAGCGGCCAGAGCGATCTGGGTCTGGACGCCCGCGATGCCGTCGACCGCGAGCTGGTGCTGGCGCTGGAAGTCGCGCACCAGGCTCGTGAGGTCGGCGTCGAACACATCGCTCACCGGCCCCCCGGGGTGCTGGTGCGCGAGCTGCTCGAGGCTCTGCCGCAGCCAGCGCACATCCGCGCCACGCATGCCGGCCGAGAGCGATTTCACCGGCGAGGTCGCGGGCTGCCACAGCATCACGAAATCTCCGAGCCAGTAGCGCGACAGCTCGCCGAGGCCGACGCTGTGCGGGCCGCCGAGCTGCAGCTGCGCATGCTCGTCGTCGAGGCGCGTGAGCACGACCTGGTGGCTCGCACCATTGCCGTCGTTGAGCATGAGGATGGCGGGATGATTGTACAGACGCAACTGCCCGAACGCGCCGCGCTCGTCGATGCATTCCAGGTGCTGCTGCGTCGCCTGCGTGCACGGGTCGATGCCGTTCGGCTGGTACTTCGCGCCCCACAAGCCGAAGAGCCGCGCGAACGCGCTGTCGGTGTCGGTCTCGGAGTTGTGCTGCACCAGCAGCTGCGCGAGCGTCGGCTGCGGCGTGGTGGCCGGGTGCGGCGTCGCGGCGATGGCCGCCGGCAGGGCCGCCGAGCTGTGCGCTGCGGCGGTGGTCACCGTATGCAGCGCGCCCGGCCGGAGGTTCCACAGCGCGGTCGTGCCGGCCACGAGTCCCGCGGCGATCGCGGCGGTCACCGCCCAGGGCAGCCAGTGCGGCGCCAGGCGCCGGCCGAAGACTTCCGAAGCGGCGTGCCGCACCAGCCCGGCAGTCACGCGGTGGCGGTCGAGCGAGTACGCGCCGAGGAGCGCGCGGTCGCAGATGACGTTGATGACGCGCGGCACCCCGCCGGAGAGGCGGAACACCTCGTTGAGCGCGCGCTGGGCAAAGATGTCGCTGGTCGCCCCGGCGACCCGCAGACGGTGGCACACGTACGCCACGGTCTCCTCGTGCGACAGCGGGTTCAGGTGATAGCGGCCGGTGATGCGCTGCGCGAGCTGCCGCAACTCGTTGCGTGACAGCAGCTCGCGCAGCTCCGGCTGGCCGATGAGTATGATCTGCAGGAGCTTCTGCGTGTTGGTTTCGAGGTTGGTGAGCAGCCGCACCTGCTCGAGCACGTCGGGCGAGAGGTTCTGCGCCTCGTCCACCACCAGCACCACGCGCTGCCCCTGTGCGTGGGCGCGCAGCAGATACTCCGACAGGATGTCCACCAGGTCCTTGAGGCTCTGCTGCGCGGCGTCCGGCACCCCGATGCCGAGCTCCTCACAGATGGTGAGCAGGAACTCCGGCGCGGTCATCCGCGGATTGAGAATCAGGGCGATCTCGGCGTTCTTCGGCGTCTGCGCGAGGAGCGAGCGCACGATCGTGGTCTTGCCGGTGCCGACCTCGCCGGTGAGCTGCACGAAGCCGCCGGCCTCCTTGATGCCGTACAGCAGGTGTGCCAGCGCCTCCGCGTGCCGCTCGCTCAGGTAGAGATAGCGGGGATCGGGGGTGATGGCGAAGGGCTTCTCATTCAGCCCGAAGAACGTCAGATACATGGGGGAATGCTACTCGATCGTGTTGCCACGCCGCAGGGACCGACTGCCGAAACGCGCCCGGGCTTCGTCCAGAGCCGCCTCCAGGCGGTCCGCACCCGAGGTGTCCTCGAACAGTCCAAGCTGGGATGCGGGCTTCAGATCAGTGAGGACCACTCCGAGCAGCCGAAGTTTCGCGCCCCGATGCCCCGCGAGCCAGCGGCCGAGAAGCTCCCCCGCCACGGCGCCAATGGCGCGCCCGGAGCCCGTGGCAGGCGTCACGGCGCGCTGGCGCGTGAACGTTACAAAGTCTGCGCGGCGGATCTTGACGCCGATGCAGCCGGCGACCAGCCGCCGGGCACGCAGCCTCCCGCAGGCCAGCTCCGCGAGGCGCGCCAGCTGCACCTGCAGCGCCCGCGGCTCCCCGATGTCCTCCTCGAAGGTGTCCTCGGCGCTCAAGGATTTCTCCTCCAGGTCCGGCTCCACCGGCCGGTCGTCGCAGCCTGCGGCGCGCTCGCGCACCCAGGCCGAATAGCGCCCGAAGAGCGGCCGGAGCAGGGCGTCGGGGGCGCTGCGCAGCTGTCCGAGCGTGCGGATGCCGGCCGCCTCCACCCGCGCGCCGGTTTTGCGCCCGAGTCCCGGCAGGCGCCGTACGGAGAGCGGATCGAGCACCGCGTTCACAGCCGAGAGCTCGACCACGGTCAGCCCGTCGGGCTTGCCGAGGTCGGAGGCGATCTTTGCGACCAGCTTGTTGGGCGCGACGCCCACCGAGGCGGTGAGTCCGGTGAGCTCGCGGATCCGGCTCTTCACTCGGCGCGCAATCCCGACGGCGCCGCCGAGAAGCTCCTGGCTGGCGGTGACGTCGAGAAACGCCTCATCGAGCGACAGCCCCTGCACCAGCGGGGTGATCTCGTGGAACACGCCGAACACCACGCGCGAGACTTCCTGGTAGCGCTGCATGCGTGGGCGCACGCACACGGCGTGCGGACACAACCTGAGCGCGGTGCGCATCGGCATCGCCGAGCGCACGCCGTACGGGCGCACCTCGTAGCTGGCGGCCGCGACCACCCCGCGCCCGCCGCTCCAGCCGACAATCACGGGCCGATCCGCGAGTGAGGGATCGTCGTGCTGCTCCACGGACGCGTAGAACGCATCCATGTCGACATGCAGTACGGCGCGGCTCAAGTGCGGTAATCCTCAGAGCGTCACGAAGGCATAAAGGGCCGTGGCCCCAACCATGAGCGAGCCGGCCACGAGGTAGACGAAAGAGAGCACCGCGAGCTTCGCGCCCGTGCGCATGCCCCCCTGACGGTACATCACGCGCATGGAGCGGTAGAGATACCAGGCCATGTACAGCGTCGTGACCCAGCCGATCAGTCGGGCGGCGAACGGCAGCAGTGCGCTCAGGAGCACTGCAAGCAGCACCGCCAGGAAGGCGAACGCATGGTTGTGCACGCAGAACAGCAGGTGCTCCACGTAGTAGTGTCGCGGGTGCCAGTAGAGCAGCATCATGACCCCGGCGAGCAGCGGCAGGAACAGGAACATCGCGCGCGGCAGGTTGTGCAGGAACGACTGCACCAGCGAGCGGCCGTGGTCCTGGGAGGCCTGCGTACAGCTGCGAACGAAGAGCGGCCGGAGGGTCGCCTGCCACGGGCCGTCGTAGTTGATCAGCTTGCAGTGCTCCGCGTCGCCCTCGAAGACGGTGTAGGTGTGCGAGCCCGGCGTCGCCGGCTTGACGCCGGCGGCGGGCGCCGCGCCGGCTGCCGCCGGAGTCGCGATCACCACCAGGGGTGCGCCCGCAGCCCGCGCCTGCGCCGCGGCCTGCCGCGCTTCGGCGAGACCCGCGCGGGTCTCGGGCGTTATGTGCGCCTCGTCGGGCATGCGCCCGGTCGCGGCGAGCATCACGAAGAACACCACCGACAGCACCAGGTACAGCCGCACCGGCGGCAGATAACGCGCGCGGCGGCCGTCGAGGAACTCGCGGGTCAGGAAACCCGGCTTGAAAAGCAGCGCCGCGAGCGTACGCCACAAGCGGGAGTCGGCGTGCGTCACGTCCTCGGTGGCGATCGCCAGGAAATGCCACACCGAATGGATGGGCGGCTCGAGCCGCTGACCGCAGGTGCCGCAGTAACGCCCGGAAACACTCGCGCCGCAGTTGTCGCAGCGCGGCACGGCAGGGGCGGGCGCGGCGGCAGCGGCCGCTGCGGCGGGAACCGATGCGCTCATGCCACGTTGGGCCGGACGTGGGGCTGCGCCGGCTGACCCTGCGTGCCGAGCTGCCCGGGCGCGAAGTCATCGACCTGGATCAGCTCCATGACCTTGCGATCATAGTCGCGCAGCGCCGCGGCCTCCGTTTCTGACAGGAGTCCCGCGGCGAGCGCCTGCTGGATCTGTCCGGGAAGATCGAGCGCGCTGACGCGTCCGGTCTTGACCCCCTCGACGCGCACGCGCTTCACGAGCGGCTCGAGCTCTCCGGCCAGTGTCATCGCTTCCTGCAGGAGTCCGAGCGGGCTGCCCGGCTCGGCCGGCCTGTAGACATACCGGCAGAGCCGCTCGCGCGCCTGCGTCGGCTCGGTCACGAGAGCGGCGACCTGGTGCCCGAGCCGATCTGCGGGGGCCGAATAGATGCGGCCGCGCGGGAATATGAGCGCACGCATCGTGCCGGCGAGCAGCCGATTGGGGAAGTTGCGCAGAAAGCCGTGCAGCTGCTCCTGCGCGTGGTAGAGAAGATTGCGGCACGCCCACTCGACCACCGGCAGATCCTCCTCGGGGTGGCCCTGGTTCTCGTGGTGCTTGAGCACCATCGAGGCGAGGTACATGGCCGAGAGCACATCCCCGAGGCGCGCCGACAGGCTCTCTTTCTTTTTCAGGTAGCCGCCGAGCGTCAGCATAGCCACATCCACCGCGAACGCGAACGAGGCGGAGAAACGCACGATGTGCTGGTAGTAGCGTGCCGTCGGACCCGCGACGGGCGCGCGGGTGAAGCGCGCGTGGGTCAGCGCCATGATGAACGAGCGCACGGCGTTCGAGAGCGTGAAGCCGATGTGTCCGAAGAGCGCGCGGTCGAACTCCTCGACGCCGGCGGCACGATCCGGGTTGCGCGCCGCGGTCATCTCGCGCAGCACGTACGGATGGCAGCGGATCGCTCCCTGGCCGAAGATGATGAGATTGCGGGTGAGCAGGTTCGCCCCCTCGACCGTGATCGCCACCGGCACGATCTCGTAGCTGCGCGCCAGGTAGTTGTTGGGACCCAGCATGATGCCCTTGCCGCCGTGCACGTCCATGGCGTCGTTGGCGACCTGGCGGCCCATCTCGGTGACGTGGTACTTGAGCATTGCGGAGGGCACCGAGGGCCTCTCGCCGCCGTCGATGGCTCCGGCGGTCACCGAGCGCGCGGCGTCCATCGTGTAGGTGAGGCCGACCATGCGGGCGATGGCCGCCTCGACGCCCTCGAAGCGCCCGACCGGCACGTTGAACTGGATACGGATGCGCGCGTAAGCGCCGGTGGCCCACACGGCTGCCTGGGATGCGCCGGTGGCGTTGGAGGGCAGCGAGATGCAACGCCCGACCGAGAGCTGCTCGACCAGCATGCGCCAGCCGTTGCCGGCCATCTTCGCGCCGCCGACGATGAAATCCAGCGGCACGAACACGTCCTCGCCCTGGACGGGTCCGTTCTGGAACGGGATGTTGAGCGGGAAGTGGCGCCGGCCGATGGTGACGCCGGGAGTGTCGCGCGGGATCAGCGCCACCGTGATGCCGATGTCCACCTGCCCCCCGAGCAGGTGCTCGGGATCGAACATGCGGAACGCCAGCCCGATGACGGTCGCGACCGGCGCCAGCGTGATGTAGCGCTTGTTGAAGTTGAGCCTGAGTCCGACGACCTCGGCGCCGGCCCAGGTGCCGCGGCATACCACCCCGGTGTCGGGAATGGCGGCGGCGTCCGAGCCTGCGCGCGGGCCGGTCAGGGCGAAGCACGGCACTTCCTCGCCGCGCGCGAGCCTTGGTAAGTAGTACGTCTTCTGCTCGTCGGTGCCGTAGTGGTTGAGGAGCTCGGCGGGTCCGAGCGAATTCGGCACCGCGACCGTCGAGGCGGCCGTGGGGCTGCGGCTCGAGATCTTCGCGAGCACGCATGAGTGCGCGTAGGCCGAGAATTCCAGGCCGCCGTAGCGTTTCGGGATGATCATGGCGAAGAAGCCGCGGCTCTTGAGGAACTCCCACACCTCGGGCGGCAGGTCGCCGAGCTCGTGCGTGATGTGCCATTCATCGAGCATGCGGCACAGCTCTTCGCACGGGCCTTCGAGAAACTCCTGCTCCGCGCTCGACAGCTGCGGGTGCTGTGCCGACATGAGCTTGCGCCAGGCGGGCGCGCCGGTGAACAGCTCCCCGTCCCACCACACCGTGCCCGCCTCGAGTGCCTCCTTCTCGGTCTGCGACATCTTCGGCAGGAGCCTCAGGTACGCGCGCATGAACGGGCGCGTGATCAGCGCCTTGCGCAGGCTGCGCACGTTCAGCAGCCAGAGCGCCACGAGCAGCAGCCAGAGGAACCCTTTCCACACGCCCGCCGGCACGGTGCTCGCGCCCAGCAACGTGTAGGCGGTGAGCAGCACCGTGAAGGTGACGGTGAACGTAAGCAGCGACAGGCGCCGGTAGGCGAGGAACAGTACCGCGGCGATGAACAGCAGCGTGATGACGCCCCCGACCTGGGTGACCGCATAGGCCGCCGCGACGACGAGAGCCAGGGTGACGATCGCGCCTAGCATTTACGACTTCCTCAACAGGTCGCCGACGCCGGCGCGCTCCTCGCGCAGCTCGGCGTGGCTTGCGTCCATGCGCTTGCGGCTGAAGTCATCCACTTCGAGGCCCGGCACGATGCGGTAGTCCCCGCCGCTGACCGTGACCGGGTAAGAATAGATCACGCCCTCGCCGATGCCGTAGCTGCCGTCGGCCGGCACCGCCATGCTCACCCAGTCGCCTGCGGCCGTGCCGTGCACCCAGGTATGCACGTGGTCGACGGCGGCGGCGGCGGCCGAGGCGGCCGAGGAGGCGCCGCGCGCCTTGATGACCGCCGCACCGCGCTGCTGCACGACGGGAATGAAGCTCTCCTCGATCCACTGCGCCGTGACGAGCGATTTCGCGGGCCGGCCGTCCACCAGTGCGTGCGACAGGTCCGGGTACTGGGTCGGCGAGTGGTTGCCCCAGACGGTCATGCGGCGGATGTCGCTGACGCGGCTGCCGGTCTTTGCCGCAAGCTGCGCGAGCGCACGATTGTGATCGAGGCGCGTCATGGACGTGAAGTTGCGCGGATTGAGGTCGGGTGCGTTGGCACGCGCTATCAGCGCGTTGGTGTTGGCGGGGTTGCCGACGACCAGCACCTTGACGTTGCGGTCGGCGACCGCGTTCAGCGCGCGGCCCTGAACCGAGAAGATCTGCGCGTTCGCGAGCAGCAGGTCCTTGCGCTCCATTCCGGGGCCGCGCGGCCGCGCGCCGACCAGGAACGCCACCTGACAGTCGCGGAAGGCGACGTTGGGATCGTCGCTGGCCACGACCTTGTTGACTGTTGGAAAGGCGCAGTCATCGAGCTCCATCACCACGCCGTGCAGCGCCGGCAGCGCCGCGCTGACTTCGAGCAGGTGGAGATTGAGCGGGGTGTCGGAACCCAACGCGCTGCCCGAGGCGACGCGGAAGGCGAGTGCATAGCCGATCTGGCCGGCGGCACCGGTGATGGCAACGTTGACGGCGGGTTTCATGGCTGGGGGTTGGCTCGCTGGCGGCATGAGAGGGCCTGAAATTTTAGCGTGCATGCCGCGCCGCCAGCCGCACCGGCCGCAGCTCTTCAAACCGATCGGGGCTGAGCCCTCTCAAAAGGCGCGACAGGGGCGTACGTGCCCCCGCAGGGTCTCCCGGGATGACTCCCGGGGGGCTCTGACGGGCCCCGATCGGGGCCTTCCTGGACCCTTCAGAGATATTTGGTGGATTGGCTTGACACTTAAGTAGTGTACTAGTAGAGTACAACACCAAGGAAGGCAGCCTGCATGGGGCAGGCGGCCGAAGCAGACAGACAGGAAAGGAGACGACCATGTTCGCAGTTGCATACAACGTCTACAGGCACCTCGCCGCCGCCGCCGCCGCCGCCGTGATCACGCTCGTGATCGCCACGAGCTTCGTGCAGACCACCGCGCTTCCGCCCGGTGCGCGCGCGGAGACATCCCAGACGGCCGCCCGGTCGGGCATGCCCACGTGGTTTGGGCAGCCGCAGCCGGCCACTTTGGTAGATTAGTGAACTAGCTCCCCCTTACAGGCCAGCGCATGGACCCCCAGTGGGACGACAGCATGCCGATCTACCGGCAACTGCGCGACCGGGTGGTAGCGATGATTCTCGAAGGTGCGCTCAAGGAAGGCGACCCGCTGCCCTCAGTCCGCAACGTAGCCGCGGACTTCCGCGTGAACCCGCTGACGGTGCTCAAGGGCTATCAGCAGCTCGTCGACGAGCACCTGGTGGAGAAGCGGCGTGGGCTCGGCATGTTCGTCAGTGCCGGCGCCCGCAAGGCGCTCATGAAGGACGAGCGTCAGCGTTTTCTCGAGGACGAGTGGCCCAAGGTCCACGCAACGATCCAGCGTCTGGGACTCTCGACCGCGGAGCTCCTGGAGAGCGGCGCCACGGCGCCCGCGGCTCCGTGGCCTGGGACCAACCGGCAGGACAAGGACAATGACAGCAGTAGTTGAAGCCCGCGGGCTTGCCAAATCCTACGGCGCCACCCGGGCTCTTGACGGCCTGAGCTTCACCGTCGAGCCGGGGCGCATCGTGGGGCTCATCGGGCCCAACGGCGCCGGCAAGACCTCCGCGATCAAGGCGATCCTCGGGCTGACACCTTTCGAGGGCGAGCTCAAGGTGCTCGGACTCGACCCGCGCTGGGAGCGCGATGCGCTGATGCGCGAGGTGTGCTTCATGGCGGACGTCGCCGTGCTGCCGCGCTGGCTGCGCGTCGCGCAGGCGCTGGAGTTCGTCGCGGGCGTGCATCCGCGCTTCGACCGCGCGCTCGCCGCGGGCTTTCTCGCCAAGACCGACATCCGCATGGACAGCCGGGTCGCCCAGCTCTCCAAGGGCATGGTGACGCAGCTGCACCTGGCGCTCATTCTGGCCATCGACGCGCGCTTCCTGGTGCTCGATGAGCCGACGCTCGGGCTCGACCTGCTCTACCGGCGACAGTTCTACGACACGCTCCTCAACGACTATTTCAACAAGGAGCGCACCATCCTGCTCACGACTCACCAGGTGGAGGAGGTCGAGCAGCTGTTCACCGACGTGATTTTCATCAAGCGCGGGCGGATCGCGCTCAGCAGCACGATCGAGGAGCTGGGCACCCGCTACGTGCAGCTCACCGTGAGCGCGGACGCCGCCACCCGCGCCCGCGAGCTCAAGCCTTTCTACGAGCGCGAGGTGTTCGGACGCATCGCCATGTTCTTCGAGGGCCGCTCACCCGCGGAGCTTGCGCCGCTCGGCGAGACTCGCACGCCCTCGATCGCCGACCTGTTCGTCGCCCGCATGCAGGGGGTCAGCCAGGTATGAACACCACGCTCGAGACCGCAGACACCCGGGCGCCCGCTGCCGCCGCGCGCGACCATGGCATGGCCAACAGGCTCGTCATGCTGGGCCGGCGCGAGCTGTGGGAGCATCGCGGGTTGTGGCTTGCGCCGCTGGCGGTGGCCGTCGTCATGACCGCAGCGGCCATCGGGGCAGCCCTCTACTTCCACCCGCAGTTCCACGCCCCCGTCGACCTCAACTGGTTCACCGCCGAGCAGCGCGCTGCGGCATTCGCGGGCGCGAACTGGTCGCTGGCTTCGCCGCTGTACCTGGTGGCCTACATCGTGGTGTTCTTCTACGTCTGCGACTGCCTGTATGCCGAGCGCAAGGACCGCAGCATCCTCTTCTGGAAATCGCTGCCGGTGTCGGACGAGCTCACGGTGGCGGCAAAGTTCCTGATCGCCGCCGTGGTCGTGCCCCTTGGGGTCTACGCGCTGGCCGCCGTGACGAGCTTGGTGTTCCTTGCCTTCTGGAACCTGTTGGTCACGGTGGGCGGCTCGCCGCAGCTGCGGGTGTGGGACAGCGCGGCCTGGGGGCGCGCCGAGTGGCACCAGTTGCTGTTGGTGGTCCTCACCTCGCTCTGGTACGCGCCGATCTATGCCTACCTGATGCTCATTTCGGCGTGGGCGCGCCGCAGTCTGTACCTGTGGGTGACGCTCCCGCCCACGCTCGCGCCGCTGATCGAGTTGCTGACCTTCCGGACTCACTACCTGTGGGACTTCCTCATGTACCGCTCCTTCGGAATGTTCCGCATCGTCGGGTTCGGCCACTCGGAGATCGGCGGCCATCACGCCAAGGTCGGTTTCCCGGATTTCGGCAGCGGGCACTTCGTCGCCGCCTTCACCAACATCGACCTGTGGCTCGGGATGCTGGTGGCGATTGCGCTGCTCTACGTCGCCGCCCGCATCCGCCGCTACCGCGACGACACCTGACTCAAGGGCGCACTCGCCCCGGCTGACGGCTGGCCGCGCTGATGGCCGGCCGCAGTGAGGCTCGCTCACCGCGATAGATCCCGCTTATCATCGCGATCCGAACAGGCGATTGGCCGAAGAGGCCGACAGGGCCGAGACTGGTGCGGCCCACTCATAAGGAGGCTTCCATGTTTGATACCCGGAATGATCTGCCGGCCAGCACCCGATCGAAGGTGATCGAGCTGCTGAACGCGCGCCTTGCGGATGCCATCGATCTCGGCACGCAGACCAAGCACGCGCACTGGAACGTCAAGGGACCGAGCTTCATCGCCCTGCACGAGCTGTTCGACAAGGTCGCCGAAACCGTCGAGGATCACATCGACACGATCGCCGAGCGGGTCACCGCGCTCGGCGGCACCGCGCACGGCACGCTCGCGGCGGCTGCGCGCGGCACCTCGCTCAAGCCCTACCCGGAAGACATCAGCGAGGGCCTGGCGCACGTCGATGCCCTGTCCGCCGCGCTCGCCGCCTTCGGCGCGAAGGTGCGCGCCGCGATCGACACCGCCGACAAGGCCGGCGACGCCGACACCGCGGATCTCTTCACCCAAGTGTCACGCGAGATCGACAAGCACCTGTGGTTCCTCGAGGCGCACCTGCACGCCAAGCGCTGAAGCGCCGGGTGCGCGACCCGCGCGTCCGCGCCCGGTCTGCGCGCCCATGAGCGTCGAGGTGCGGCGCACCGCGGCGGGTGTCGAGCTCGCCCTGACCGGCGAATGGAGTGCGCGGCGGTTCGAGGTGCTCGATACCGACCTCACGCGCGTCGACCTTGCCGGGGCGCGCGCCGTCGCCATCGAGACCGGGGGGCTCACCGCCCTCGATCTCTCCGGTGCCTTGGCGCTGCGCCGCTTCGTCGCGCGGGCACGCGCCGCGGGAGCCGCCGTGAGCTTCGTCGGGCCCACCCCGCCGCAGCTCCGGCTGCTCGATGAGACCCTCAAGGATGGCCGCGGCGGCGCCGCGGATGAAACCCTCGCGCCCGCGGCCGCTGCGGCCGATGTACTGAGCGCCGCCGGCGCCGCCGAAGAGGCCGACCGCGTGCTCGCTTTCGTCGGCCGCGAGGCGGTGCACGCAGCGTGGGACGTGGGCGGGGGACTCGCTTTTCTCGGCCACACCGTCGTCACCTTCTGCAGCTGCTTTACCAGCCTGAAACGCCTGCGGCCGATCTCGGTGGCCCGCCACGTGTACGACACGGGGATCACCGCCATGCCGATCGTGGCGCTGATCGCCTTCCTGATCAGCGTCATCATCGCCTACCTGAGCGCCCAGCAGCTTTCAGGCCTCGGCGTCGACATCTACGTCGTCGATCTGGTCACGATCGGCGTGCTGCGCGAGCTCGGAGTGCTGCTCACCTCGATCATCGTGGCCGGCCGCTCCGGCAGCGCCTTCGCCGCCGAGCTCGGCTCGATGAGGCTCAACGAGGAGGTCGATGCCCTGATCGCGACCGGCGTTAACCCGTTCGAGGTGCTGGTCCTGCCGCGCATCCTCGGACTGATGGTCGCGCTGCCCCTGCTCACGATCGTCGCCGACATCATCGGCCTTGCGGGCGGCGCGCTGCTGTGCGGTTATCTGCTCGACATGCCGCTCACGCAGTACGTGCACCGCGCCAGTCTCGCGATCGCCCCGACGACCTTCTGGGTGGGACTCGTGAAGGCGCCGGTGTTCGCACTGCTCATCGCGGTCACCGGCTGTTACCGCGGCATGCAGGTGCACGGCTCGGCCCGTGAGCTCGGTCGCCTGGTCACGGTCGCCGTGGTGCAGGCGATCTTCTTCGTGATCATGGCGGACGCGCTGTTCGCGGTGCTGTTCCTGAAGCTGAACGTCTGATGTCGCTCGCGGCGAACAGTGCCCCCGTGGCGCCGGCAGCCTCGCCCGTGGTCGAGGTCAGCGGGCTCGTGACGCGTTTCGGCACGCAGCTGGTGCACGAGGGACTCGATCTGACGGTGTACCCGGACGAGGTGTTCGGTATCGTCGGCGGCTCGGGCTCGGGCAAGTCGGTGCTGCTGCGCACGATCCTCGGCCTGCAGCGCGCGCAAGCCGGGGTGGTGCGCATCGGCGGTACCGACATCACCCGCATGAGCGAGGCCGAGCTGCGCGGCGTCAAGGCGGGCTATGGCGTCGAGTTCCAGCAGGGCGCGCTGTACTCCGGCCTCACCGTGCTGCAGAACGTGCAGCTGCCCATGATCGAGCATCTCGAGCTCTCGTCCGCCGATCGCGACGAGCTGGGGCTGCTCAAGATCCGCCTGGTGGGCCTGCCGGCCGACGCCGCGGCCAAGTACCCAGCCGAGCTCTCCGGCGGCATGGTGAAGCGCGCGGCACTGGCGCGCGCGCTGGCGCTCGACCCGCGGCTGCTGTTTCTCGACGAGCCGACTTCCGGACTCGACCCGGTGAGTGCAGCCGCGTTCGACGACCTGGTGCTGTTCCTGCAACAACAGCTGCGCCTGACCATCGTCATGATCACCCACGATCTGGACAGCATCTTCCGTACCTGCAATCGTGTCGGGGTGATCGTGGACCGGCGCATGGAATCGGACACTCTCGAGCGCATCGTCGAGCACCGGCACCCGTGGATTCAGGCCTATTTTCACGGCGAGCGCGCCCGCGCCCGTCTGGGAGGCACCCATGGAACGTGAAGCCCACTACGCCGCTGTGGGGGCGTTCGTGCTCGTGGTGGCGCTGATCGGCGCGCTGTTCGTCTACTGGTATTCGGACACGCGCGAGCACCGTCACTACGACCGCTACGAGATCTACTTCACCGGCAGCGTCAGCGGCCTGGAGAAGGGCGCCGCGGTGCGCTATCTCGGCGTCGGCGTCGGCCGCGTCGCCGACATGCGCATCGATCCGCGCGACTCGAGCCGCGTCGAGGTCATCGCCGACATCGACGCCACGACGCCCGTCTCGGCGGAGACGGTTGCGGAGCTGCAGCTGCAGGGGATCACGGGTCTGCTCTACATCGACCTGTTCGAGGACCGCAGCCACACGCGCTCCACGGCCGCGGTGCCGGGCCTCAGATACCCGGTGATCCGCTCGGCGCCCTCGCGCTTCGACGTGTTCCTCTCGAGCCTGCCGACGCTCGTGGCCGAGGCGGGCGACGTGGTGCAGCGCGCCAACCAGCTCCTCAGCACCAAGAACGTGAATGGCGTCGCCGCCGCGATCGACAACGTCGACGCGGCGACCCGCGGACTGCCGCAGACGGTCGCGAACCTCAACGCGCTCATCGGCGAGGCGCGCCAGGCCACGGCGCAGCTCGGCGACGCCGCCCGCAGCGCGCATACGATGATCGATGCGGCCGGCCCCAACATGCAGGACGCGGCGCAGCAGCTGCGCAGGATGGCCGATCGCCTGGCAGACGCTTCCGACCAGCTCGACCACATGGTGACCGAGAACCGCCAGGATGTGCGCGGCTTCGTGCACAACGGCCTGCCCGAGATCGAGCGCTTCGTGCGCGAAGGGCGCGCCGCCGCGGAGGACATCCGCGCGCTCTCCAACAGCCTGCGCGAGAACCCGGCGCAGCTGCTCTACCAGCCGCCGCAGCGCGGCGTGGAGATTCCGCGGTGACCGGGGGAGCGAGGAGCACGCCAGCGGGCCGGGTGCCGTTCTCGCACGCCGCGCTGCTCGGCGGCGTGCTCGCCCTGAGCGGCTGCGCGGGACTGTTTCACAGCAACGCAGCCCCGGAGCAGACCTATGTGCTGCGCGCACCGGCGCCGCCCGCGGCCTCCGCCCCGGTGGCGCCCGCGGGTGCGGCGCCCGCAAACCCCGCGGGCCTGCCGTCGATCCGCGTCGCGACGCCCGAGGCGGACCCGGGCCTCGACACCCAGCAGATCATCCTGGTGCAGAGCGATCACCGCCTGAATTTCTACACCGGCAGCCGCTGGCCGGGGCCGGCGCCGCAGATGATCGGGGCACTCGCCGTCGAGACGCTGCGTGCCTCGGGCGCCTGGCAGGCGGTGCAGGACGGGGACAGCCCGTTCCCATCCGATTATCTGCTGCGGATCAAGCTGCGGCGCTTCGAGGCCGACTACACCGGCGGCGGTCCGGCGCCTGAGGTGTACGTGGTGCTCGATTGCACCGTCGGCGGGCACGCAGAGCGCGAAGTGGTGGCGACCTTCACCGCTCAGGGCACGGCCACCGCGTCCGCCGACCGTATGAGCGCGGTGGCGGCGGCGTTCGAGCAGGCGACTGACCAGGCGCTCGACTCGCTGGCGGGCCAGGCGCGCACGGTAGTGGCGAACGCAGGGCGCTAAATAGAAGCTCGCATCGGACGTCCTGTCACGATGCTCGCAGCGGCGAGCGAAAAGCGTCGTTTTCACTCGCCGCTCGCCACCTACGGCGGCGGGCACGTCCCTGTGCCTCGGGGAGTTTGCCAGCGCGCATTATGCAAGCCGCGGCGCCGCGGTGGCGTCCGCCGCGCGCAGCAGGTGCGCGAAGGGCGCGCTGCCCCCGGCCTGCCGGGTCAGCAGCAGCAGCAGATCCGCAGCCGTGCACGGCTCGCCGAACAGCCGCCCCTGCGCGTACAGGCAGGCGTTGCGGCGCAGGAATTCCAGCTGGGCACGCGACTCGACGCCCTCGGCGATCACTTCCATCCCGAAGCTCCGTCCCATCTCGATGATGGTGCGCACGATAGTGGCGTCGCCCGGATCCTCGGCCGCGTCGCGCACGAACGACTGGTCGATCTTCAGCGTGCCGATCGGGAACTGCTGCAGCGCCGACAGCGAGGAGTAGCCGGTGCCGAAGTCGTCGATCGACAGGTGCAGGCCCATCGCGAACAGCTCATCGAGCAGGCGCACGGTGCGCTGCGCATCGGCCATCAGCGTGGTCTCGGTGATCTCCAGCTCGAAGGCGGTCGGCGATACACCGTGGCGGCGGAACACGGAGCGGCAGCGCAGGATGAAGCTCGCCTGCCGCAGCTGCTTCAGCGACAGGTTGAGCGAGATGCGTCCCGGGTCGCCGCCCTCGCTCTGCATCTGGCGGTAGTCGGCGCAGACACGGTTCAGCACCCACTCGCCGATGTCGAGGATCAGGTTGGTCTCCTCGGCGAGCGGGATGAACTGCGACGGCGGGATGTCGCCGTGCCCCGGCAGGCGCCAGCGCAGCAGCGCCTCGGCGCCGATGATGCGGCCGCTGCGCAGGTCGACCTTGGGCTGGTAGCGGATCTCGAGCTCGTCGCGCTCGAGTGCCCGGCGCAGCTTGCTCTTGAGCATCAGCCGCTCGACGGCCGCGGCGTTCATCTCCGGCGAATAGAACGCGAAGGTGTTGCCGCCGTTCTGCTTCGAGTAGTACATGGCGGCATCGGCATTGCGGATCAGGTCAATGACGTTCTCCGCATCGCGCGGACAGAAGGCGATGCCGATGCTCGCGGTGAGAAATACCTCGTGCTGGCTGAGCTGGAACGGGCGGCTGACCTCAGTGAGGATCGAGCGCGCCAGCTGCGCGATCGGGCCGCGGTTGTCGGCGTCGCCGGGGAGCCCCTCGACGAACAGCGCAAACTCGTCGCCGGCGAGCCGCCCGACCACCGTATCCTGCGGCACCGCGCGCGCCAGCCGTTCGGCCAGCACCTCGAGCACGCGGTCGCCGGCGCCGTGCCCGAAGGTATCGTTCACCTCCTTGAAGCGGTCCATGTCGAGGTACAGCACCGCGAGCACCTGACCCGAGCGCAGCCCGCGCGCGATGGTCTGCTGCAGCACATGGTGGAACTGCATGCGGTTCGGGATCTTGGTGAGCGCGTCGTAGCGGGCGAGGTAGCGGATGCGGCGCTCGGCGCGCTTGCGGTCGGTGATGTTGCGCGCGACGAAGATATTGCCCTGAAACTGCGGGTCGTCGCTCTCGATGCGCGAGCCGGTCAAGGACACCGGGATGGTCTGGCCGTTGCGGGTGCGCACCACGGTCTCATGGGTCTCCTGCGCGGCCTGCGCGAGATCGAAGTCGGCGCGCACGCTCTCGTCGAGCAGCGCGAGGATGCTGCGGCCGAGGAATTCCTCCTCGCTGAAGCCGAGCAGCTTGCAGGCTGCCGAGTTTGCCAGCTTGATGACACCGTCGGGCGAGGTGACGAACACCGCGTCCGCCATGCCGTTGAGCATGCTGTGCAGATAGGCCTTGTTGATGGTCGACTGCCGCAGCCGCCCGCGCATGCGCTCGAGTGCCTGCTGCAGTCCCGCGAGCGCATCCTCGCGGTGCACCTCGACGGGGCGGGTGTAGTCGCCGTGGCCGAAACGGTCGACGTTCCTGATGAGGGAGTCCACCGGGCGCTCGATCTCGCGCAGCGCACGCCAGGCGATCAGCGCGACCGCCAGTGCGCCGCTGAGTGCCAGCGCGAGCGCGAGCAGCAGCGACAGGCGCGCGCTCGGAGCGTGCGCCGCGGCTAGCCGCCCGGCGAGACTCATCCCCGGCACCGGCGCGGCCTGCTCGAGGCTCACCTCGAGCGTCGCGAGCGTCGCCGGGGTGGCGGCTCCGGGAATGTTCTCCACCAGCACGCGCACCGGCACCGTCGCCTCTGCGATGAGCGCTCCGGGGGCGTTGGCCGTGGGACGCTGCCAGCGGAACAGTGCATTGCCGCCCGGATCGCTGACCGTGATGGCGGCGACCGTGGCATCGTCCATGAACGGCTGGAGCCTGCGGGCGATGCCGGCGGTATCGCCGGCGCGCACCGCGCCCGCGATCGAATCGGCGGCGTGTGCGGCGATGCTGCGGGCCCTGGCCTCCAGCTCCGGGCCGACCCGCTCGCGTGCAGCCTGCTCGGCGAGCGAGCCGAAGCGCGCGGTCTCGGTGCTATGGCGGTAGCCGAGCAGGGCCGCGACCGCAGCCGTGGCGAGCAACGCCACCAGAAAGGCGGCGCCGGCATAGCGGAATTTGAAGGCGGCTGCGGACAATGCCTGGCAGCGCCACCTTGTCCTTCAGGCAGCGCCCTTATCCCCCGTAATAGTTGCGGTTCATCTTAACCGCCGCCGTGGGGGTGGCGCTACCCGCTGGGGTTCGCCGGCGCGCTCAGCTGTTCGACCAGGCTCTTTTGATGTGTCCGAGCATCAGCCCGCGCATCGTCGCCATGGGATCGGAGCTGGCGGCGAAGATCGGCGGGCGCCGCCGCAGCAGCTGCCAATTCTCACTGCGCAGCACCTGTCGCAAATACTCGACATTGCGGTCGATCGCCTCTATGTAGGGGTTGCTGCCGCCGTAGAGAATCTCCAGGTAGCGGTACGCCGAGTCGAAGTCGCGCTCCAGGCGATTGGCGCGCACCTCGTGCAGGAACTCGGGGGTCTGGCGCAGCAGGTCGAGTCCCGAGGCGTACTTCACCTGCGGACTGCCGTCGCTGATCGGCAGCGCGACCCCCCCCAGCACGAACTCCGCGTAGAGACGGTCCCGGCACTTCTCGAGATAACAGCGATCGGCGATCTGCGCGATCATGTCGGCGGTTCCGAGCAGGTGTCCGACCTTGATGTCGCGCGGCTCGGCCAGCCCGGCCTCGATGCGCGCGAACGGCACCTCGTAGCCGGTGAAGTGGATGATCTCGCTCGCCACCGGCACCCAGGCGCCGAAGCCGAGCACTGGCAGGTACTCTTCCAGGAAACGCGCGCCGCGCGACACGTGCGTGCGGGTGAACTCGGCGCCGTTCATCGATGCGGTGTCGTCGGTGCGGCGCAGGTAGCCGACATCGTGAAACAGCCCGGTGAGCAGTCCCACCACGGCACGGGCTCCGCCGAGGCGTGTCTCCTCCGGCTGCTGCCGCTCGTAGCCGACGATGAGGCGCGCGAGCGCCAGCGTGATATCCAGGGTGTGCTGGCGGTCGTGATAGACGGTGTCGACGCCGTGGTAGCCGGGCACCTCGCCGGCAAACAGCCGCGTGAAATGCTCGAAGGCGCGCGCGAGCGGCTCGAGCGACAGGCCCGGCCACGTGGGGCGGTAGAGCGCCTCGACCGCGGCGTACACCGCCTCGGGCGAGCTCACCTGTACCGTGTTGGTGACGTCGAAATCGCTGCGCCGGGTACTGGACATCGTTTGTGTGCGGCCGGCGTGTGCCGGCCGAGCCGTCCCCTCATGCGGCCCTGACTTGGTGACGCAGCGCACATTTTAGGCATGCAGCGCCGCGCGCGGCAGCGACGCGCCGCACATTTTGACCGTCGGAGTTGGCAGGTCGGCCACCTTCGGGCGCCGCGGGTCGTCCGGGAGGGGGGTCGGAGTGTTGCCGCTCAGCCCGGCAGGTCGAACTCGGCGGTCACGGGTGCGTGATCGGATGGCCGCTCGGCGCGCCGGGGTTCGCGGTCGACTGCACAGGCGGTGCACGCGGCGGCCAGCTGCCGCTGTGCCAGCACCAGGTCGATGCGCAGTCCGAGGTTGCGGCGGAAGGCGCCCATGCGGTAATCCCACCAGCTGAAGGTCTCGGGCGGCTGCTCGAAGCGACGGAACACGTCGATGAGCCCGAGGTCGAGGAGGCGGCGCAGCGCCGCGCGCTCCGGCTCGCTGACATGCACCAGACCGGCCCAGGCGGCGGGGTCGTGCACGTCGCGGTCTTCCGGGGCGATGTTGAAATCACCCAACACGACGAGGCGGTCACCGCTCTCGAGCTCGGTCGCCAGCCAGCCGGCGAGTGCCTCGAGCCAGCGCAGCTTATAGCGGTACTTGTCGGAGTCGACACTCTGGCCGTTGGGCACGTACAGATTGACGATGCGCAGCTGGCCGGTGGTTGCGGCGAGCACGCGTCGCGCCGGGTCCTCGAACGCGGGGATGTCAGTGACCACCCCGGTCATCGGCTGGCGCGACAGCAGTGCGACACCGTTGTAGGTCTTCTGTCCGCTGCAGAGCACCTGGTAGCCGAGGGCCGCGAACTCCGCGCGCGGAAAGTCCGGATCGGTGAGCTTGGTCTCCTGCATCGCCAGCACGTCCACCGGAACGCGCTCGAGCCACGCGAGCACCTGCGGCAGCCGCACCCGCAGTGAGTTCACGTTCCAGGTCGCGATGCGCAAGGCGGCGGCTGACAGACGCGCGGCTGCAGGGATGCGCGGCGGCTAATAAATGCGCAGGCCGCCGTAGCGGCGGCGGATACGCGCATCGAGCACCAGCCACCCGACCGCGAACCCTGCGCCGAGTGCGACCAGCGCGGTGCCGAGCAGCCAGCCCCACGCAACACCGTGCGATCCGCTCGTGTCCTCGCCCGAGTCGGCGTCGGCGACCGGCTCGGGGGTAGAGGCTGCGGCGGGGGCAGTCGCACCGCCCGGCGCCGCGGCCGGATGCGAGGCTGCGGAGAGCGCCTGCAGCTGCTGCCGGAGCGCGGCCACCTCGGCCGTGCGCGCAGCGAGCTGCACCCGCAAGGGCTCGGCCTCCGAGAGGTAGCTCGTGCGCACCCAGCCGTCGCGGCCGTTGCCAAGACGGATGTGCGCCGCCTCACCCGAGCGCTCGAGCAGCTCCACCTTGTCGCCGCTCTTGAGGGTGCCGACCCGGCTGCCGCTGCCGTCGGCTGCACTCTTGACGGCGACGACCAGCTGCTCGACGACGTAGCGGGTCGCGCCGGGCGCCGGCGCGCCGACCCCGGCGTGCGCCGGGGACTCGGTGGACCGGGCGGAGGCGGCAGGTTGGTCGGCGGGGGCGGGCTGGGTGGCGGGGGCGGGCTGGTCGGGTGCGGCCTGCGCTGCTGCGCCCGCCACCGTACCCGCCGCGAGCAGGCCAAGCAGCGTCGCGAGCGCCGGCTGTGACCTCACGCAGCCAGCCCGTCCGGCTCGATGCCGTGCTGCCGGAGGAGCGCCTGAA
Organism: uncultured Gammaproteobacteria bacterium; assembly: GCA_963844595.1. GTDB lineage: Bacteria > Pseudomonadota > Gammaproteobacteria > Steroidobacterales > Steroidobacteraceae > 13-2-20CM-66-19. The sequence goes on along the minus strand of CAWJOW010000004.1, from coordinate 131,750 downwards.
CATCCGGGCGACGGCCGCGGAATTCGACGAACGCCTCGAGCGGATCGCGACTGCCGCCGCGGCTCAGGATCGCATCGAGAAAGCGCTGCGCGGTCGCCGCGTCGAACACGCCGCTCTCCTCGAAGGCCGCGAACGCATCCGCCGCGAGCACCTCGGCCCACTTGTAGCTGTAGTAGCCGGCCGCGTAGCCACCGGCAAAGATGTGCCCGAAGCTATGCGGGAAACGGTTCCAGTCCGGTACCGGGACGACGGCGACCTCGGCACGCACCTCGCGCAGGGTCTCGAGGATGCGGCCGCCGCGCTCCGGGGAGTACTCCGTATGAATGCGGAAATCGAACAGCGCAAATTCCAGCTGCCGCATCATCGCGAGCCCGGCGTGGAAACTGCGGGTCGCGATCAGCCGCGACTGCATCTCGGCCGGTAGCGGTGCGCCGCTCGCGAAATGGCCGGAGATCTGCCGCAGCACCTCCGGGTGCCAGGCGTAGTTCTCGAGGAACTGGCTCGGCAGCTCGACCGCGTCCCAGGCAACGCCGTTGATGCCGGCGACGCTCGGGTAGTCGACGCGGGTGAGCAGGTGATGCAGCCCGTGCCCGAATTCGTGAAACAGCGTCACCACGTCGTCGTGCGTGAGCAGCGCCGGCCGGTCGGGGCCCGGCGGCAGGAAATTGGTGACGAGATATGCCACCGGCAGCGCACTGCCGGAGGCGAGGCGCTTCCTGCCGATGCACTCGTCCATCCAGGCGCCGCTGCGCTTGTTGGGCCGTGCGTAGGCATCCAGGTAGAAGCTGCCGAGCGGAGCGCCGGCACCGCTCTCGATCTCGAAGAACCGCACGTCGGGATGCCACAGCGCCACGCCGCTGCGCTCGCGGATACGCACCGCGAACAACCGCTCGGCCACCGCGAACAGTCCGGCGAGCACCCGCGGCAGCGGGAAGTACGGGCGCAGCTCCTCCTGCGATACCGAGTAACGCTCGCGCTGCAGCCGCTCGGCGTAGAAGCCCACGTCCCAGGGAGCGAGCTCGCGGCCGGCGAACTTCTCGAGCTCGGCGAACTCGCCGAGCGCGGCACCGCGGGCCGCCGCGGCGAGCTCGCGCAGGAACTTCAGCACCTCGTCCACGCTGCGCGCCATGCGGGTGGCGAGCGCGTACTCGGCGAAGTTGCCGAACCCGAGCAACCGCGCCGCCTCGTGCCGGTGGCGCAGGATGTCCTCCATCACGGCGGAGTTGTCCCAGCGCCCGGGGTTCGGTCCCTGGTCGGAAGCGCGGGTCAGCCACGCCTGGTAGAAATCGCGGCGCAGCGCCTGCGACTGCGCATCGGTCGACACCGCGACGTAGGTGGGCTGGTCGAGCGAGAGGATCCAGCCCGGCACGCCGCGCTCCTGGGCGCGGCGCGCGGCCTGCTCGATCAGCATGTCGTTGAGCCCGCGCAGCTCGCCGCCGTCGGTGACGTGGCGCGTCCAGCCGTTGGTGGCATCGAGCACGTTCTCCTCGAACTTCGCCTGCAGCTGGCTGAGCTCGAGCATCAGCGTCTTGAAGCGCTCCTTGCGCTCGGCCGGGAGACCGACCCCGGCGAGGCGAAAGTCGCGCACCGCGTGCGCGATCACCTCGCGCTGCTCGGGACCGAGCGAGCCGGCCTCGCGCTCGGCAATGGCGCGGAAGGCGCGAAACAGCGGCTCACACTGCGTGAGATCGGTGTGGTAGGCCGAGAGCAGCGGCAAGCAGGCGTTGTAGCACTGGCGCAGCGGCTCGGAGTTGAGCACCGCATTCAGGTGGCTGACCGGCGACCAGGTGCGCGATACGCCGTGGTGCAGCTCCTCGAGCGGCTCCACCAGCGTCGCGAAGGTCGGCTGCTCGAGCCGGGCCAGCTCGCCGATGCGCGCGCGGTTGCGCGTGAGTATCTCGCGCACCGCCGGCTCGACGTGCTCGGGGCGGATCTCGAGGAAGCGCGGCAGGGGGTCCTGCCCGAGTAGCGGGTTTTCCATGGGCGGCCGGTTCTCGTCCCCTGGGATCATCGGGAGCGCGCATTGTAGCGGGTGCGCGGGCCGGCGCGGCGGGCGGTCGTGCCCGCTACTCCTATAACATGGCGCGGCGGGCGCAGGCGTGCAAGCGGGCGGTAAGCGTATGGACGAGCGTTTCGACGTGGTGGTTATCGGCGGCGGCAGCGGCGGACTCGCGACGGCGCAGCGCGCCGCCGACTATGGCGCCCGGGCGGCGCTCATCGAGTCCGGCCGGCTCGGCGGCACCTGCGTCAACGTCGGCTGCGTGCCGAAGAAGATCATGTGGAACGCTGCCGAGCTCGGCGGCGCGCTCGAGGATGCCCCGCAGTACGGCTTCCGGCTCGAGCGGGGAGGGCATGACTGGCTGCTGCTCAAGCACAAGCGCGACGCCTACATCAGGCGGCTCAACGACATCTACGCCGCCAATCTCGAGCGCCGCAAGGTGGAGCTGCTGCGAGCCCGGGCGGGCTTCGTCGACGGGCACAGCGTGGCTGCAGGCGGCAGGGTGCTGCGGGCCGATCACATTATCATCGCCACCGGCAGCCGGCCGCGACTGCCGGTGATTCCCGGGGCGCAGCTCGGCATCACCTCCGACGGATTCTTCGAGCTCGAGGCGCCGCCGCAGCGCGTGGCGGTGGTCGGCAGCAGCTATATCGCCATCGAGCTCGCCGGCATCCTCGGGAGTCTCGGGTCCGAGACCACGCTCGTGCTGCGTGGGGACACCGCGCTCAAGACCTTCGACGACATGCTGGGCGAGGTCAGCCTCGCGATGCTGGCCGAGCACGGCATCAGGATCGTCACGCACGCCGCGCCCAGGGCGCTCGCCCGGACTGCCCACGGGGCACTCGAGCTGACGACTGCGGATGGGCGCCAGCTCGGGCCCTACGACTCGCTCCTCTGGGCGATCGGCCGCGCGGCGTCGGTCGAGGATCTGGCGCTTGCGCGGCCCGACGTCGGGCTCGACGTCCAGGGGTTCATCGGTACCGACAGGTACCAGGGCAGCAGCGTCCCGGGGATCTACGCCATCGGGGATGTGACCGGGCGCGCGCAGCTCACCCCGGTGGCGATCGCCGCCGGACGGCGGCTCGCGGACCGCCTGTTCGGCGGCCAAAGCGGCCGCTACCTCGACTACGAGAACATTCCCACCGTGATTTTCGGCCATCCCCCGATCGGCAGCGTCGGGCTGTCGGAGAAGGCGGCGCTCGAACGCTATGGCACCGCGGAGGTGAAGGTGTACCGCTCGCGCTTCGTGCCGCTGTATCACGCGGTGACGAGCGGCAAACCCAGCACCGAGATGAAGCTGGTGACCGCCGGCCCCGAGCAGCGCATCGTCGGGTTGCACGTGGTCGGCGAGGGAGCGGACGAGATGCTGCAGGGGTTTGCCGTGGCAGTGCGCATGGGTGCGACCAAGCGCGACTTCGACGACACCGTCGCGATCCATCCGACAAGCGCCGAGGAATTCGTCACCCTGCGTTGAAGCCCGATGCGCCCGCCGGGCGCACCGGGCGCGCCGCCTTCAGCCGGCGGCGCGCTGACGCAATACCGCCAGCACCCGCGCGGTCGACGGTCGTATGCCGCGCCACACGAGGAAGGACTCCGCGGCCTGCTCGACCAGCATGCCCCAGCCCTGCAGCGCCTGGGCGCAGCCGCGCCCGCGCGCCCACTCGACGAAGGCGGTCGCAGACTTGCCGTACGCGAGGTCGTAGCAGATCGTGGCGGCGCCGACCGCGGCAGCGGGCAGCGGCGGGATCTCCCCCGAGAGGCTCGCCGAGGTCGCATTGATCACGAGGTCGAAGGGCTGCTCCCCCACGTCCTCGAAGCCTACGCCCTGGGTGACGCCGAGATCGGTGAACGCGGCGGCGAGCGCCGCAGCGCGCTCAAGTGTGCGGTTGGCGATGACCACCACGGTGGGCTCGAGGCCGAGGAGCGGCGCGAGCACGCCGCGCGTGGCGCCGCCCGCACCGATGATCAGCACGCGCTGATTCGTGACGACGATGCCGTGGTTGTCGCACAGGTCGCGCACCAGGCCCGCGCCGTCGGTGTTGTCGCCGAGGATGCGGCCGTCCTCGCCGAGCGCGAGCGTGTTGACCGCCGCGGCATGCGCCGCCCGCGTCGTCAGATCGTGCGCCACCTCGACGGCGGCGAGCTTGTGCGGCAGGGTCACGTTGAGGCCGCGCACGCCCTGCTCGAAGAACGCCTGGGTGCGCGTCGCGAACTCCTCGGGCCGCACGTCGTAGAGCCGATAGCTCATCTGCTGACCGGTCTCGCGGGCGAATAGCCCGTGGATGAACGGCGAGAGGCTGTGCGCGACCGGGTGGCCGACGACACCGTACTGGTCGGGCAGTTCGCTCATGGCGGCGATTGTGACAGCATCCGCACGCTGCTGCCCGCCGCCGGGCCGGCTGCCAGATGCTGCAGCAGCTCCGGCAACCAGAGCTGCATGCGCTCGGCCGTCAGGTACGGCGGATTCACGATCAGCAACCCCGAGCCGTTGAGCGCCACGCGCGAGTCCCGTGGGTGCAGCCACAGCTCGCTCGCCAGAAGTGGAGCCGCGATCGCGCGCGCGAGCTCTGCCTGCCAGGCGGCGGTCACACGCTCCTCTTTGATGGGATACCAGGCGGCGATCACACCGGTGGCGAAGCGCTTCAAGCCCTCGGCAATCGCCGCCGCCACCCGTGCGAAGTCCTCGCGGGTCTCTTCGTAGGGCGGATCGAGGAAGGTGAGCCCGCGGCGCTCGGGCGGCGGCAGCCAGGCCCGCAGCCGCTCGAAGCCATCACCCCGCTCCACGTGTGTCCTGGTCCCGTCTGGCGCGCAAGCGAGCGCGGCTTCGAGAGCGCGCGCTTCGAGCGGCTGCGATTCGACCAACACGGCCCGGTCCTGCGGTCGCAGCTCGCCCGCGGCGATGAGCGGCGAGCCCGGATAGAGCAGGCGCCGCTCACGGCGGGCACGAAACCCGGCGATGACCTCGGCGTAGTGCTGCAGCTCTGCGGTCCGGGGAGCGCCCGCAAGGAACCGTCCGATGCCGGCCGCAGCCTCGGGTTGGGCGCCGGAAAGATCGTAGATACCCCGGCCCGCGTGCGTGTCGAGGTAGAGGAATCCCTTGTCCTTGCGCCTGAGCGCCCCGAGCAGTGCGAGCAGCGTCACGTGCTTGTGCACGTCGGCGAAGTTGCCTGCGTGGAAGCTGTGGCGGTACTTCACGCGAGCGGCCGGGCATCAGTCCCGGGGCCGCCGGTCTCAGCGGCGTCTGGCACGTCCGGCGCGCGCCGCCGGGGGATTGTGCGCGCTGCGCGCTGAGCGCGCGCCTTTGCGGGCGGCGGTCTTGGCGCGCGGCTGCGCCTTGCGCAGAACGCGCGCAGCACTCGTGGGCTGCTCGCGGCGACCGGGCGCCGGTGCTTTGGCCGCCGCGGGAGCCGGAGCCTTCGCGGCCGGCGGCACCGCCGGCTTCGTGTCCCGGCGACCGCCCACTTTAGCTTTGGGGGCGGCGGCCGCCGGCGTCGCGGCGGCCACCGGCCCCGGCCTTGCCCCGTCTGCCGCGGCCCCAGCGGCCGCGCTCCGGTGCGGCCGCGAGCAGCGCCTGGCACTCCTCGAGCGTGAGCGACTTCGGATCGCGATCCTTCGGCACGCGGGCGTTCTTTTTCCGGTCGGTGATGTAAGGACCGTAACGGCCGTTGAGCACCTGAATGCCGGCCGCGGGGAAGTCCTGGATGATGCGGCGCAGGTCCGCCTCCTGCTTGAGGCGGATGACCTCGAGTGCGCGCTCGAGCGTCACGGTGTACGGGTCATCCTCCTTGAGCGAGACGTACTTGCTGCCGTACTTCACGTACGGGCCGAAGCGCCCGACATTGGCGACGAGCGTCTCGCCCTGCGCGCTGGCGCCGAGCGTGCGCGGCAGCTTGAAGAGCTCCATCGCATCGGCGAGCGTGAGCGCGTCCATCTTCTGCCCGGGCTTGAGGCCCGCGAAGCGCGGCTTCTCGGTATCGTCCTTGGTGCCGATCTGCACGAACGGGCCGTAGCGCCCCATGCGCACGGTCACCGGCTTGCCGCTCGCGGGATCGCGGCCGAGCTCGCGGGCCTGTGCCACCTGCTCGCGCGTCACGGTGCGGTCGATCCTCTCGACCTGGCGGATGAAGGGCTTCCAGAACTTGTCGAGCGGCGCGGTCCAGGGCTCCTCGCCGCGCGAAACCGCGTCCAGCTCGTCCTCCATCGCCGCGGTGAAGCCGTACTCGACGTAGCGGTGGAAGTGGTGTGTCAGGAAGCGGTTGACGATCTTGCCGATGTCGGTCGGCACGAAGCGCCGGCTGTCCATCTCGACGTACTCGCGGTCCTGCAGCGTCGAGATGATCGAGGCGTAGGTGGAGGGGCGGCCGATGCCGTGCTCCTCGAGTGCCTTGACGAGCGAGGCCTCGCTGTAGCGCGGCGGCGGCTCGGTGAAGTGCTGCGTCGGCGTGAGCGCGCTGAGCGCGACGCGGTCGCCCTCGTGCATCGGCGGCAGGACGTGGTCGGCGTCGTCCGGCTTGGCGTCGTCCGAGTCCTCCTGGTAGACGGCGATGTAGCCGGGCTTCACCAGCGTCGAGCCGTTGGCGCGCAGCAGGTGACGCTCGGCGCCGTCGGGTCCGGCGAGCATGTCGACCGCCAACGTGTCGAACAGCGCGTGGCTCATCTGCGAGGCGACCGCGCGCTTCCAGATGAGCGCGTACAGCCGATAGAGGTCGTCGTCGATTCTGCCTTCTACGTCGGCGGGCGTAATGGCCGCCGAGGTCGGACGGATGGCCTCGTGCGCCTCCTGCGCGTTCTTCGACTTGGTCTTATAGATGCGCGGCTCCTCGGCCACTTCCTGCGCGCCGTAGAGCCGCGTCGCCACTGCGCGGATCTCCTGCACCGCCTCTGCGGCGAGCGACACCGAATCGGTGCGCATGTAAGTGATAAGGCCGACGCTGCCCTCGCCGATGTCCACGCCCTCGTAAAGCTGCTGCGCGAGTCGCATGGTGCGCCGCGCGTTGAAGCCGAGCTTGCGCGCAGCCTCCTGCTGCAGCGTGGAGGTGGTGAACGGCGGCGCCGGGTTGCGGCGGCGCTGCTTGCGATCGATGGCGACGACCTTGAGGAGCCCATGGCCGTCGAGGTTACCGGCGGCGCGGGCCGCGGCCTGCAGGGTCTGCTCGGCCTCGCGCGCCACGCTCTCGTTGCCGAAGGCGAACTGCTCGACCCTCTGGCCGCGGTACTCGATAACCTTGAGGGGGAAGGCCTGTGCGCTGTGCGTGCCCTCGGCGTCGAGCGTCCAGTACTCCTGCGCCCGGAACGCGGCGATCTCCTCCTCGCGCTCGCAGATCATGCGCAGCGCCGGGCTCTGCACGCGGCCGGCGGACAGGCCGCGGCGCACCTTCTTCCACAGCAGCGGCGACAGGTTGAAGCCCACCAGGTAGTCGAGCGCCCGGCGCGCCTGCTGGGCGTTGACGAGCTCGAGCGACAGGTCGCGCGGCTGCCCCACGGCGGCACGGATCGCGTTGCGGGTGATCTCGTAGAACACCACGCGCTGCACGCGCTTGCCGTCGAGATCGCCGCGCTCCGTGAGAATCTCCTTCAGGTGCCAGGCCATCGCCTCGCCCTCGCGGTCCGGGTCGGTGGCGAGGTAGAGCGCGCTGGATTTCTTCAGCGAACGCGCGATGGCGTCCACGTGGCGCGCGTTCTTTTCCAGCACCTGGTACCTCATGGCGTAGCCGCGCTCGGGATCGACCGCGCCCTCCTTCGGCACCAGGTCGCGCACGTGGCCGTAGCAAGCGAGCACGTCGAACTCGCGGCCCAGATACTTCTTGATGGTCCTGGCCTTGGTGGGCGATTCGACGATGACGAGGTTTTCAGCCATATGGCTCGAGGAAACGCCTCAGCCTGAGACGAAAAACCGCGGGCGAGCCGCGGAGCGTGGGAAGGAGCGAGCCTCGAGCGCCGCGTCAGTGCGGGCCATGGTCACGCGCCGCGGACGTCAGCCCCTCGAGTCGCTCGAATGCCGGCGCCTGTCCCGGCTGACTGGAGAGCACCATGAACACGACCCATTTCAGCTGCTCGGTATCGGGCTCTTCGGCATCGAGCGCCAGCAACCGCTCGATCACGATCTCGCGCTGCTGCGCATCGAGGATGCCGGCGCGCTCGAGCCGCAGCAGCAATCCCCGGCACTCGCTCGAGAGCCGCGCCCGCTCGCTGTCGGTGAACACCCGCAGCCCCGCCGGGCGCGCCGCGTCGCCGAGCGTGCGATCATGCTGCCCGGCGAGCTCGGTGAGCCAGTCGAGTGCGCGCTCGACGCTGGCGTGCCTGAAACCGGCGCGTGTCAGATCGTCGGTCAGCTGGGCACGCTCGGGCACGTCGGGGCCTTCCGCTTCCAACATGTAGCGGTCGAACAGGTAGATCAGGACGTCGAGCATGCTGCCAGTCATCGAGTTCTCAAGGTACACGGCCATAGCGGCCGCCCGGGAGAGCCTGGATGCGCCCCTCGAGCTCGAGTATCAGCAGCATCGAGGCGATCGACTCGGTCGGCAGATCGGTGCGCGCGACCAGCGCATCAATGGTGGCCGGTTCAAAGCCGAGCGCATCTAACAGCATTTCATACTCCTTGTCCAATTCCGGCGCGCTGTCTGCGGGCGCGGCCGCGCTTGTAAGTGGTTCTTTCCGAACCGGAATATTGAGTTCCGTCCAGACGTCCCCGGCCGCCTCGACGAGTCTCGCGCCGTCGCGGATGAGCTGATGACAGCCGTGCGACTGCGGGCTGTGGATCGAGCCCGGGATCGCGAACACGTCGCGGCCGGCCTCGAGCGCGAGCCGCGCCGTGATGAGCGCGCCGCTCTGCCGTCCCGCCTCGACGACCAGCGTGCCGAGCGACAGGCCGCTGATGATGCGGTTGCGCAGTGGGAAGTTGCCACGCAGCGGCGCAGTGCCGGGCGGGAATTCCGACACCAGAGCACCGCCCGCGCGGATGCGGGCCGCCAGCTGCGCGTGGTCGGCGGGATAGACGCGGTCGAGGCCGGTGGCGCACACGGCGATCGTCGCTCCGCCGCCGCGCAGCGCGCCCTCGTGACTCGCGGCGTCGATGCCGAGCGCGAGTCCGCTGGTGATGGTGAGCCCGCCGCGCGCGAAGCTGGCGGCGAACTCACGCGCCGTGGCGCGCCCGGCCGGGGTCGGGCTGCGCGAGCCGACCATGGCGAGTTGCGGCGTGGCAAGCACCTGCGGCGAGCCCTGCACGTAAAGCGCGGCGGGCGCGCCGCTGATCGCGGCGAGCAGCGGCGGGTAGCCGGGATCGACGCACAGCAGGAGCTGAGTGCCGCTCGCGGCGGCCCAGGCGAGATCGGCGTCGATCACCGCTTCATCGCGAGAGGCGAGCCATGCGAGCGCTGCCGGCGGCAGCTCCACGGCGCGGAGCGCGGCTCGCGTGCAGGCATGCTCGAGATCGCCGCCGGCCGCGACCAGCGCGCGCAAATGGCCCGCGGCGAGCCCGGCCCGCGCCAGCCGGGCGCGTATGCGCGTCAAGTCCATCGCGCGAGAGCATACGGCAGCGGCCGCGGTCTTTAAGCGCGTGAATCGCGTGCTTTGTGGGAGCTTTGCGCGGCTGGCGGCGGCGCGGGCCGCCGCCAGCGCAACCTTCAGGGGTTACGGACGACGTCGCCCCGGTTGATGATGTCGGAAGCGCCTACCACGAGCCCGTAGCTGACGCGGTCGAAGACCTTGAAAACCAGCAGCGTTCCGGTGCGCTCGCTCGGCAGCTGCACCTTCGGGGCGAAGGAGCTCCCGACGCCGTTGGATTGCCCGATGTTCGAGCCGTTGCGGTACACGTCGCGCACTACGTCGCCAACGGAGTCGATCGCCAGCACCGTGCCCGGCACGAGCCCGTGGCGCTTACCGCGGTTGATGGCGACCACCTCGAACTGACCGATCAGGTCGGTGCCGCCGATCACGGCGATGATGTGGCCATGAATGTCGCCCGTGGGGGCGCGCAGCTCGAAGTTGACCGGGGTCTCCTCGTCGGCGGACACGAGGCGATCGCCGCGCAGCGTCTCGCGCGCGGTGTCGATCAGCGCCGCCTTGGCGGGATGGCCCGGACGCTCGACCAGCGCGGTCGCCGTATACACGCCCTCATAGCCGATCAGCGTGCCGTCATCCGGATCGCGCAGCGGCTCCTCGACGTGCACGATGTTGAAACGCGCGTTCTCCTGCGCGTCGAGGTTGCTCACGTAGACCTCGAGGCCCGTGCCCGCCACCTCGTGCATGTCGCGGATCGCGAGCACATACGGGGCGTGTCGGATCTCCTCGCTGGTGACCACGGTCGGGTGCGACAGGAACCCCTGGATGGAGGCGTACGAAATCGTCGGAATCGAGCTCTCGAGCGGCTCGCTGCGCAGCCACGGATCGAGCCGCACGACACCCGGCTCCTCGACCGAGACCTGCGGCCGGCCGTCGCCGGCGTAGGCGAGCAGCAGCTTGTCGCCGGGGAAGATCAGATGCGGGTTCGGAATCTGCGGGTTGATGATCCAGACTTCGGGCCACAGCCACGGGTCGCGCAGGTACATCGACGCGATGCCCCAGAGCGTGTCGCCCTTCTTGACCACGTAGTGCTTCGGTGCGCTGGGGTTGACGACCACCGGAGCCTCGGCGGATGCGGCAGCGGCGGGCTGGGCCGCGGCGCCTCCCTGGGCAATCGCAGCCTCGGTCGCGGTCGTCTCAGGCGCCGCGGCGGCCTCTGCCGCAGGCTGTGCAGCCTGGGCCTCGGGCGGTGCGGCCGCGGGAGCGCCGGCGGACCGGTGCATATGCGCACAGCCGGAGGCGGCGATCGAAAAGACCACGAGACCCGCCGCGAGGCGAGCCGCAAGCAATTGATTTGAGACCATCCTCCGCTCCTCTGGGGCACACAAGCAGCGCCCAAGATTCTAGTTGTTATACTGGCACGGCGCTTACGGGCATACGAATTAATGTCAAGTTTGTGCGCTGGATCACGGGTTGCAGAGCCCCATATCAGGCCCATGGCAGTACGTACCATCCTCGAGTTTCCCGACCCCCGGTTGCGCACGCGCGCGCAGCCGGTGACGCTCTTTGACACGGCGCTGTCAGGCCTCATCGACGACCTGCTCGAGACCATGTATGCCGCTCCCGGCATCGGGCTCGCGGCCACCCAGATCGACGTACACCAGCGGGTGCTCGTGATCGACATCTCCGAGGAGCGCAACCAGCCGCTCGTGCTCGTGAATCCCGAGATCCTCGCGCGCGAAGGCGAGGCGAGCAGCGAAGAGGGATGTCTGTCGGTGCCCGGAATTTTCGACGAGGTGAAACGCGCTTCCAGGATCCGCGTGCGCTCGCGGTCGCGCACCGGCGAGGTTGCCGAGCGGGACTACGACGGCACGCTGGCCGTGTGTATTCAGCACGAGCTGGATCATCTCGAAGGCAGGCTGTTCGTCGACTATCTCTCCGATCTGAAGCGCGAGCGCATTCGCAAGAGGTTCATCAAGGAGCGCAAGGAGCGCGCCGCGCGTCCGGGCACCGCCGCCGGTCAGGCGCGCCGCGCGTACTAGGTCAATGGGAAAAAGTCGCCTGCGGCGCTCTTCAATGGGAAAAACTGGCCTACGGCCGTTTTTCGGACGGTGCCTTCGTTGCCGCCGGCAAGAGGCGTGACTCTTGCCGGCTGCGCAGTGCCATCGGTAAGAGGCTCCTGAGGTTGCGCGTTGCGTTCGCCGGCACGCCGCAGTTCGCACTCCCCTCCCTCGAGGCGCTGCTCGCGCACCACCACGTCGCGGGCGTCCTGACGCAGCCCGATCGTCCGAGCGGTCGCGGCCGCAGCCTCACCCCGAGCCCTGTGAAGGAGCTCGCGCAGGCACGCGGCGTGCCGCTGCTGCAGCCCGCGACGCTCAAGAGCGAGGCGGTGCGGGCGCAGCTCGCGCTCTGGGCACCGCAAGCGCTGGTCGTGGTCGCCTATGGGCTGCTGCTGCCGCCCGCGGTGCTCGGCGTTGCGCCTCTCGGCTGCGTGAACGTGCACGCCTCGCTCCTTCCGCGCTGGCGCGGTGCGGCTCCCGTGCAGCGCGCGATCCTCGCGGGAGACACCGAAAGCGGCGTCAGCATCATGGCCATGGACGAGGGTCTCGATTCAGGTCCCGTTCTCCTCAGACGCCGTCATCCGATCGACCGGCACGAGACCGGCGGCTCGCTTCTTCGAGCGCTGTCGACCCTCGGTGCGGCGGCCCTCCTTGAGGCTCTCGAGGGTCTCGCTCTCGGTACGCTCAATCCACAGGCGCAGTCCTCGGCAGAAGCCACCTACGCCCCCAAGATCGCCAAGGCGGAGGCGCGGATCGACTGGAGCAGGGATGCCAGTGCGATCGAGCGCCAGGTCCGGGCCTTCAGCCCGGTTCCGATGGCGGAGACGCGGCTCCGGGGCGAGCAGCTGAAAGTCTCTGCCGCAGAGGCTGTACCCCCGCTGTCGGACGCGAGTCCAGGCGAAGAACCAGGCATGATCAAGGAAGTTAGCGGAAATTCGATGCTCGTTCAGTGCGGAATTGGCCTTCTTTCCGTGCGAGAGGTGCAGCGAGCGGGCGGCCGCACCATGGCCACGGCGGACTTCGCGCGCGGGCAGCCGCCGCTGCTGGGCGAGCGCCTTGGCTAGGGGCCGGCCTGCCGCGGGCGCTGCGGCGCTGGCGGGGGCGGCGCGCGCGGTCGGTGCGGTGGTCTCGCGGGGGAACTCCTCGGACGCTGCGCTCGCCGGCAGCGAGGCCGGTGCAGACCGTGCGGCCGTGCGCGCCATCGCGCTCGGGACACTGCGCTGGTACCTGCGCCTCAAGCCGCCGGTCGAGGCACTTCTCTCCCGGCCGTCGCACACCGATCCGGGCGTGCACGCGCTCCTCGTGACCGCGGCGCATCAGATCGAATACTCGCGCAACGCTCCGGAGCTCACGGTGCACGCGGCCGTCGATGCGGCGCGGATGCTCGGTCTAACGGGATCCACGGGGCTCGTGAATGCGGTCCTGCGCCGGATCGTCGGAGAGCGGGCGGCGCTGTTCAAGTCGGTGGACTCGACCCTCGCCGGGCGCACGGCACACCCGCCCTGGCTCGCCGAGCGCATCGACGCTGCATGGCCGCGCCAGGTGGAGTCGATCCTCACCGCCAACAATGAGCACCCGCCCATGGTGCTTCGAGTCGACCTGTCGAGAGGCTCGACGGCCGACTACCGGGCCATGCTGGCAAGTGCGTCGATTGAATCACGTGAGATTCAATGGATGCCTGGTGCCGTATCTTTGGATCGCCCAGTCGCCGTCCGGGAGTTGCCCGGCTTTGCGGAGGGGCTGGTCTCGGTTCAGGACGCAGGGGCGCAGCTGGCCGCTTCGCTCCTGGCTGCACGACCCGGCATGCGCGTACTGGACGCCTGCGCCGCCCCGGGCGGTAAGACTGCACACGTCCTCGAACGGCTCGGGGAGGGGGCGGACGTGACTGCCGTCGACATCGACCCCGAGAGGCTCGGGCGAGTCGCGGAGAATCTCGCGCGACTCAAGCGCCGGGCGCGGCTCGTCGTTGGCGATGCGCGCCGGCCCGAAACGTTCTGGGACGGCAAGCCATTCGAGCGCATCCTGGTCGATGCCCCCTGCTCCTCGACGGGCGTCATTCGGCGCCACCCCGATATCAAGCTCCTGCGGCGCCCGGGCGATATCGAAGCCTTCAGCGCGCGTCAGCTCGAGATCCTGACGGCGAGCGTCGGGCTGCTCGCTCCCGGCGGCCGGCTCGTGTATTCGACCTGCTCGGTGTTGCCGGAAGAAAACGCGCAGGTGGTGCACCGCCTGCTGCGCTCGGAGCCTGCTCTCCAGGTGGCGTTCATCCCGCGCGGGGAGGAGTTCGCCCCCGGTGCGCTCGATTGCGACCCGGGAGTGCAGCTTCTCCCCGGCTCGGAGGCGCGAACGGACGGGTTCTATTATGCTTGTCTCGAAAAGACAACGACTGGAACCTGACGGATCGCGACCGGTCGCTTCCAACCGAGGCCTGCCGTTGCATCCATGCTACGCGGCGATCCAGGAAAGGACCGTTTGATCAGGGCCGGGTATCTCGCAGCCACTGGCGCCGTCGCCCTGCTCACCGCAAGCGCAGTGCTTGCCGATGCGCTCGACGGGGTGCTCGAGGTGCATTCCGCGTACGTGAACGTCGATCGCGGAGTGTTTCTGCTGCACGCGCGCGTCGAGTATCCGGTCGGCCCCGCGATCCGCACCGCGCTGCGCGACGGCGTCACGCTCACCTTCGACCTCGAAGCGCGCGTCGACCGCGACCGGCGGCTCTGGTTCAACGCCGTCATCGTCGATGTGACGCTGCGCCGCGAGCTGAGCTACCACGCGGTGACCGACCGCTACGTGGTGCGCGACGTGCGCAGCGGCGACCAGACGAGCTTCGCCACCCTCGAGGACGCTCTCGATTTCCTCGGCAAGGTGAACGACTGGCCGATACTCGTCGAGCCGCAGCTCGATGAAGGCAACTACAGCATCAGCGTACGTGCCGGTGTGCGGCGCGGCTCGCTACCGGCGTCGCTGCGGGCGCTGCTGTTCTGGACCAATGACTGGGCGCGGGTGAGCGAGTGGTACACATGGTCGCTCCCAATGTAAGGCCGCGTGCCCAGCGGCGGGCGCGGCGCAGCGCCTGGGCGCTCGGGGTCCTGTGGGGCGCGATCGCGATCGGCGCGTTTCTGCTGCTTGCCAAGAGCGTGCAGAACTCGGCGGAGTTCGAGCGGCTGCAGCGCTGGATCCTGCTGCTCAACGTCGGCCTCGCCGCCGTGCTCGCCGTGCTGGTGGTGCGCAAGCTCTGGCGGCTGGTGCGCGACTACCGCGCGCACGTGCCGGGCTCGCGCCTCACGGCGCGCACCGTCGCGATCTTCGGCGCGCTGGTAATCGCGCCGCTCCTGGTCGTGTACCTGTCGTCGCTCGAGTTCCTGAACCGCGGCATCGACAGCTGGTTCACCGTCGAGGTGCGCCGCGGGCTCAACGACGCGGTAGTGCTGTCGCACGCGGCGCTCGAGCTGCGCATGCGCGAGTACTCGAGCCAGACGCAGGAACTGGCGCTCTCTCTCACCGGGGCAGCGCCGAACGCCGTGCAAGGACTGCTCGACCGGCAGCGCCGCGCGAACGGCGCGCTCGAGATCGCGCTCTTCGGCGAGCACGAGCGTGTCATCGCCGCCAGCCTCGAGAACCCGCTGGAGAG
The DNA here is from genome assembly GCA_963844595.1 of uncultured Gammaproteobacteria bacterium. GTDB lineage: Bacteria > Pseudomonadota > Gammaproteobacteria > Steroidobacterales > Steroidobacteraceae > 13-2-20CM-66-19. The sequence goes on along the minus strand of CAWJOW010000004.1, from coordinate 116,560 downwards.
CCTGCCATCGCTCCCGCCGCCGGACCTGATGCGCCAGGTCGACCAGAACCTGCCCTACGTCAGTCTCGAGCCGCAGGCGGGCCGCTACCTGATCCGCACGGCGGCGCCGCTTGGGTTTTCGGCCGAGACCCCCAGTCGCTTCGTCGTGGCGATCTACCCGGTGCCGGCGCAGCTCACCGCGCTCTCGGAGGCCGTGCAGGGCACCTTCTCCCAATACGGCAACCTCGCCGCCATGCGCGAGCCGCTCAAGTACAGCTTCCGCCTCACGCTCACCCTGGTGCTGCTGCTCGCGATGCTCGCCGCCATCTATGGCGCGATCTACTCCGCGCAACGCCTCGTCAAGCCGGTCCAGGACCTGATCGCCGGCACGCGCGCCGTCGGCAAGGGCGACCTGGAGACCCGCCTGCCGCTGCCCTCGCGGGACGAGATGGGCTTCCTCGTGCATTCCTTCAACGACATGACCAAGCGGCTGCGGCGCGCGCGCGCCGAGGCGACCGAAAGCCAGCAGGCGGTGGAGCGCGAGCGCGAGCGACTCGCGATCATCCTGGCGCGCCTCTCGACCGGCGTGCTGGCCGTCGACCGCGCGCTCACCGTGCGCATGGCGAACCAGGCTGCGGGCGCGATTCTCGGCACCGAGCTCTCGGCGGCCGCGGGTAAGGCGCTGCCAGAGCTCGCCGCCGGCAACGAGCGACTCGGACAGTTCGTGGCTGCGCTCGCAGTGCGCTTCGCCGCCGGGCGCGAGGAATGGCGCGAGCAGCTCGACCTGGACAGCGCCACCGGGCGCCGCGCGCTGATGTGCGCCTGCACGCCGCTTCCCGGCGAGGGCTCAGGAATGGGTTTCGTCATCGTCTTCGACGACATCACGGCGCTCCTGCAGGCGCAGCGCGATGCCGCCTGGGGCGAGGTCGCGCGCCGCCTGGCGCACGAGATCAAGAACCCGCTCACCCCGATCCAGCTGTCGGCAGAGCGGCTGCGGCGCCGGCTGCTGGCGGGCATGAGCGAGCGCGACGCCGAGATCCTCGAGCGCGGCACGCGCACCATCGTGCAGCAGGTCGAGACCATGCAGCAGATGGTGAACGCCTTCAGCGAGTACGCGCGCGCGCCGGAGATGCAGATCACGCGCTTCAACCTCAATCAGCTGGTGAGCGAGGTCGCGGACCTGTACCGCTCACAGGCGCCGCGCACGCGCATCCGCCTGGAGCTGGACGAGCACCTCGGGGAGATCGAGGCCGACCGCGGGCGCGTGCGCCAGATCCTCAACAACCTGGTCACCAACGCGCTCGAGGCGCTCGACGGCCTGGCGCAACCCGCGCTCGAGATCGCAACATGGCTGGACACCGGCGGCGAGGCCGACCACGCGTTGGTGACCGTGTGTGACAATGGGCCGGGATTCCCGCGCGAGCTGCTCGGCCGGGTCTTCGACCCTTATGTCACAAGCAAGCCCAAGGGTACGGGGCTGGGCCTCGCGATCGTCAAGAAAATCGTCGAGGAACATGGCGGGCGGATCGATGCGGACAACCTGCCGGAGGGCGGCGCGCGCGTGCGCGTGGTGCTGCCGGTGAAGGACAGCACTCGCTCGGCGGCCGGCGGCGCCCGCGAGCGGCGCGATCAGATGCGGAGGGAAAGGGCATGAGCGGCTCACATATTCTGGTGGTGGACGACGAGGCGGACATCCGCGGGCTCCTCAAGGAGATCCTCTCCGAGGAAGGCTACGAGGTGGACGTCGCGGCCAACGCCGCCCAGGCGCGCGCCTCGCGCGCCCGGCAGATACCCGATCTCGTGCTGCTCGACATCTGGATGCCGGACGTCGACGGCATCACGCTGCTGCGCGAGTGGTCGACCGGCGCCGCCGACGGCTGCCCGGTGGTGATGATGTCGGGGCACAGCACGGTGGAGACTGCCGTCGAGGCGACGCGCCTCGGCGCCTTCGACTTCGTCGAGAAGCCGCTGTCGCTTGCGAAGCTGCTGCGCACGGTGGAACGCGCGCTCGATGCCGGCCGTCGCCACCGCCAGTCCGGCAGGGTGCTCGGCTCGCCACTCGCGGTGCCGATCGGCAAGAGCCGGGTGATGCAGCAGCTGCGCGCCGAGCTGCAGCAGCTCGCCGCCAATCCCGCGCCGGTGCTGCTGATCGGTGAGCCGGGCTCGGGGCGCGAGGCGATCGCGCGCTACATTCACGAGCGCGGCTCGCGCGCCGCGGCGCCATTCGTGTCGCTGATCGCGAGCACGCTGCGCGAGGCGGATGCCGAGAGCCGCCTGTTCGGTCGGGAGCGCAGCGACGGCGGCGGTCCGACACCCGGAGTGCTCGAGGAGGCGGCCAACGGCACGCTCTTCATCCACGAGGTGGAGGATCTGCCGCCCGCCGCACAGCGGCTGCTGTTCGGCCTGTTCGAGACGGGCGAGTTCACGCGCCTGGGCGGAGGCGAGCGTTTGCGGCTGCGCGCCCGCGTGCTGTCCTCGGCGCAGCCGGGGATCGAGCAGCGCGCCGGAACGGAGACGCTGCGGCGCGATCTGCTCGCCTACCTCAACGTGCTGATCATGCGGGTGCCGCCGCTGCGCGATTATGCCGAGGACGTGCCGGAGCTGCTGCGTCATCAGGTGGACCGCGTCGTCGATGCCGACGGGCTGCAGTTCCGGCGCTTCTCAGTGGCGGCGCAGAACCGGCTGCGCAACTACCCCTGGCCCGACAACGTGCGGGAGCTGCGCCACCTGGTGCATCGCCTGCTGATCCACGGTGGTCCGGAGGAGATCCGCCTCGAAGAGATCGAGCGCGAGCTCGCCGTTCAGGCCCCGCCCGGGGAGCCGCTGGTGAAGCAGGACCTGCTGGCGCTGCCGCTGCGCGAAGCGCGCGAGCAGTTCGAGCGTGCTTACCTGCAGCAGCAGCTGATGCTCTGCAACGGCAAGGTCGGGCAGCTCGCCAAGCGGGTCGGGATGGAGCGCACGCACCTGTATCGCAAGCTCAGGTCGCTCGGAGTCGACTTTCGCAATATCAGCGAAGACTGAGCACGCCGGCGCACATGACCGTCAGCGCCGACTACCTTGCGTATGTGATCGAGCAGCTGGCGGAGCTGGGAGGGGTCAGCTCGCGGCGGATGTTCGGCGGGGCGGGGCTTTACTGCGAGGAGTTCTTCTTCGGGCTGATTGCGGATCGACGCCTGCTTGCGACCTGGGCGGCGCGCTCGGTGGCGGTCGCGCGCAGCGTTAGTGCTGCGGCGGCGCTTCCTGCGGCGCGTCGGACCGGGCGCCCGGTTGCCCCGGCGCGGCGGAGGAATCGGCGGCGGCTTTGATGCGCGCGGCGGCATCCCTTTGCTCCGCCACGATCTGCGGGATCAAGTCGTGGATGCGCTGCTGCATGAGCTGCATCGTCTGCTGGCTGGCGGCCGGGAGCTTCGCGCCCACCGATTGGCCGACGGGCGAGGTGTAGAACTTCAGCATCGCGTCCACCTCTTCCTGGGTAAAGGTGTTGCGGTAGGCCTCCACCATGAGCGGCTCGAAGCTCGACCAGTCGAGCGCCTGCTTCATGATGGACATCAGCTTGGCCTGAGACTCTTCGCGGATCTTCTGCTGCTCGGCATTGAGCGGCTGTCTCTGCATGGCCGCCTTCATGGAGCTGCGCATGCTGTCGTCCATCTGCGCGGTAGCGTTTTCCAGGAGCTGGCGGGTATGCATCAGCTGGAAGAGCTGCAGGACCGATTGCTCGCTGGGCCGGGGATCCGCGGCGAAGGCCGGCTGCAGCGCGAGCGTCGCGAGCAGGGCCACAAGGATGACTCTCATGGGATTAACCTCCGAATGGCGTCTTCGGCGAGTCGTCAGTCTCCCACTCTGATGAGGAGCGCGTCCACGTCGGCTGCCTCGAGCTGCTTGCGCACGCGGTTGAGCTCATCGAGATTGCTGATCGGGCCGATGCGCACCCGATGCCAGACGTCGGCATCGACCGCTACGCGCTGCACTTTCGCCGGCACCCCTTGCAGCGTGAGCTGCTTCGCCACGCGGTCGGCGTCCGCCTGGTTGCGGTAGGAGCCCGCCTGCAGCACGTAGACTCCGGGGCGCTCGATCTTCGCGGTCGGGATGTCGCGCTTGACGTCCTTGTCCTTCTCCGGCACCACGACCTCGAAGTTGGGCAGCATCTCGTAGAAGTCGTACTTCTTCGATGCCTCACCGTCGCCGCTCGCGTCAGGGTCGACAGGCGCGGCGCGATTCGGCTGCGGACGCGGCACGTCGCTCGTGTCCCTGGCGTGTCGCGCGTTGCCGAGGTAGGCGAAGGCGGCACCGGCCAGCACCAGGCCCACCAGCAGGCCGTAGCCGAACTCTCGATGCCGGCCGAGATCGAGCGTGCGGCGGGAGGTCTTCTTGTAATCGCGGGTTGTGAGCTTTGCCATGCCGGTTCGTGCCCTCACATGCTCTCGGGGGCGGACACCCCGAGGAGCGCGAGGCCGTTGCGCACCACCTGCTGCACTCCGAGCACCAGTGCGATACGGGCATTGCGCAGCGCCGCATCGGCGACGATGAAGGCCTCGGCGTTGTAGTAGGTGTGGAAGACGTTCGCCAGCTCGCGCAGGTAATGTGCCAGCGCATGAGGCGCGCGGTTGACGGCGGCCTGCTCCACCACCTCCGGGTACCGGGTGAGTGAGCTCAGGACCGCCTGCTCGTGGCTTGCCGACAGCCGCGCCGTGCTGGCGAGGCCCTCGGCCCGATCGAACGCGAGTCCCCGCGCGGCCAGCTGCTTCATGACACTCGCGACCCGCGCGTGCGCGTACTGGATGTAATACACCGGGTTCTCGTTGCTGCGCGACTTCGCCAGCTCGAGATCGAAATCGAGCGGCTGCTCGTGGCTGCGCATCAGGTAGAAGAACCGGCAGGCGTCGTTCCCGACCTCGGAACGCAGCTGCCGGAGCGTCACGAACTGCGCTTCGCGCTTGCCCATGGGGATCTTCTCGGTGCCCCGGAAGAGGCTCACGAACTGGATCAGGGGAGCCTCGAGGCAGTCGGGCGGTTGCCCGAGCGCGGCGAGTCCGGCCCGCACCCGCGCCACATAGCCATGGTGGTCGGCACCGAGCACGTCGACGAGGCGCGCGAAGCCGCGCTCGCGTTTCTGCAGGTGATAGGCGATATCGGAGGCGAAGTAGGTTTTCTGGCCGTTCTCGCGCACCACGACCCGGTCCTTCTCGTCGCCGAATTCGCTGGCGCGGAACCAGAGGGCGCCGTCCTGCCTGTATAGCCGGCTCTGCTTCTCAAGGATCTCGAGCGCGTGATCGATGGCGCCACTGCCGACCAGCGCCGCCTCCGACGCCCAGTGGTCGAACCGCACGCCGAACTCGGCGAGGTCGTCGCGGATGTCACTGAGCATGGCGTCGCGCGAGAGTGCCAGCACGCGGGCGAAGCCATCCGCGCCGATGAGCCGGCGAGCCCGCTCGATGAGCGCGTCGATGTAGGCCTCCTTGTCACCCGCGGGAGCATCAGCGGGGAGGCCGGCCAGTACCTCAGCCGCGGGCCGGTGCAACCGCTTGCCCACCTCGGCCTGAAGCTGCCGCGCGAGCGGCAGCACGTACTCACCGCGGTAGCCGTTCCCGGGAAAGGGCAGCTGCTCACCGCAAACCTCGAGGTAACGTACCCAGGTGCTGACGGCGAGGATGTCCATCTGGCGACCGGCGTCGTTGATGTAGTACTCGCGCTCGATACCGAAGCCGGACGCCGCGAGAATGTTGCCGAGCGTCGCCCCGTAGGCCGCCTGGCGGCCGTGGCCGACGTGCAGCGGGCCGGTGGGATTTGCCGAGACGAATTCCAGCAGCACGCGCTCGCCGCGCCCCAAGTCGCTGCCGCCATAGGTGGCGCCGAGCTCGTGGATGGCGGCGAGCTCGCGCGCGTAAGCCTCGGGCGCGAGATGGAAGTTGATGAAGCCGGCGCCGGCGACTTCCGCGCGCCTGATGAGCGGGCTCTTCGGCAGGGCGGCGACTATCGCGGCCGCGAGCTCGCGCGGCTTGCGCCGTGCGGCCTTCGTCAGGCGCAGCGCCACGTTGCTGGCGAAGTCGCCGTGCTGCGCATCGCGTGTGCGCTCGACCACGACGCTCGATGCGGCAGGCGCTTCGGGCAGAATCCCGCCGGCGAGGCTGGCCAGCGCTGCGCGCAGCAGCTCTTCGAGTTCCTGCTTCACGACCCTACTCTGCGAACAGTTCCTGCAGCGTCACCAGAGTCGCCGCCAGCGTTTTGCGGCTGACCGCACCCAGGCGCCTCACCAGGCGAACCTTGTCAACCGTCCGGATCTGATCGAGCACGATCAGTCCCCTGGTGCCTGCGTGAGTCACGGGCATCCGAAAAGGCGCACTGAATCCCTTGCTCGTCATCGGAGCGACGATGAGAGTTCGCAGGTACTCGTTGAGCTCGGGGGGAGACACGATCACGCACGGCCGCGACTTGCGGATTTCGCTGCCGACCGCCGGATCGAGGTTGACGAGCCAGATCTCGCCGCGTTTCACCAGCTGAGCTCCGTATCCGCCGCGTTGGCGAATTCGCCCGTCAGCAGCTCATCGTCGCCACGCTCGGCGACCCCTTGCGCCGCCGCAGCCCAGCCCTTGCGGATCGTCTTCCTCGGCTTGCGCAGCACGATCGCGCCACGCTCGACCGTCATCTCGGCTCGGCCGACCAGTCCGACCTGAGACAGTACCGGCTTCGGGATGACGACGCCGAGAGAGTTGCCAATGCGACGCACGCTGATCTGAAGGGCTTTCATGGTATACACAATGTTATTCCGGAGGGCCGTCTCGGTCAACCGCACGCACGCCCTCAGAACAGCTCGAGTGGATCGACGTCGAGCGCCCAGCGCACGCGTTGCGCACCGCGCAGTTCCCCGACCGCCGGAAGCCAGCCGCCCAGAAAGCGGTGCAGCGCGGGCCGCTCGCGGCTCTCGATGAGGAGTTGTGCGTGGTAGCGGCCGGCGCGTTTCGCCATGGCCGCCGGCACGGGACCGAGTAGCCGCACGCCGCCCGGCGGCGTGCCCGCGCGCGCGCGGGCGCTGCTGAGGAAGCCGAGCGCGCCGTCGCGCGTCTTTGCCGAGGCGCGCAGCGCCGCCAGACGGCTGAAGGGCGGCCACGCCGCCTGGCGACGCTCATCCAATGCGGCGCGCGCAAAGCCGTCGTAGCCCTCGGCGAGCAGGCTCGCGAGCAGCGGGTGCTCGGGAAACTCGGTCTGGATCAGCACCTCGCCCGCCCGGGCGCTGCGTCCGGCGCGTCCGGCGACCTGCACGATGGTCTGTGCCAGGCGCTCGGGGGCGCGAAAGTCGGTGCTGAAGAGGCCCTGGTCGGCATTGAGCACCACGACCAGCGTGACATCGGGAAAGTCATGGCCCTTGGTGACCATCTGCGTGCCGACGAGGATCCGCGCCTCGCCGGATGACACGCGCCCGAGCACGCTCTCCATGTCGCCCCGACGCCGGACGACGTCGCGGTCGAGCCGCGCGAGCCCGACACCCGGGAACAGCGCACCCAGGGTCTCGTGAATGCGCTGAGTCCCCTGGCCCACGGGCTTGACGCTGAAGCCGCACTGCGGACAGCGGGCCGGCAACGTTGCGTCCGCGCCGCAGTGATGACAGCGCAGTCGTCCGGCGGCGAGATGCACGGTGAGGCGCGCGTCGCAGTCGTGGCAGGGCGCGATCCAGCCGCATCCCGTACAGAGCAGTGTCGGTGCGTAGCCGCGGCGGTTCAGGAACACCATCACCTGGCCGTCGGCGGCGAGATGGCGCTCGATCGCCTGTACCGCCGGTGTCGAAATCCCGGCGTGCACCGCGGCGGTGCGCAGGTCGAGGAGCTGCAGGCTCGGCGGCTGCGCCTCGCGCGCGGCGCGGCGCAAGAGCTGCAGGCGCACATAGCGGCCGGCGGCGGCGTTGTGCAGCGTCTCGAGCGAGGGAGTTGCCGAGCCCAGCACCACCGGCACGCCGGCGTGCTGTGCCCGCACGACCGCAAGATCGCGCGCCGAGTAGCGCAGCGCTCCCTCGTGCTGCTTGAAGGAGCCGTCGTGTTCCTCGTCCACGATGATGATGCCGGGCTCTGGGAGCGGTGCGAACACCGCCGAGCGGGTGCCGAGCACGATGTGCGCCGCGCCGCTGAAGGCATCGCGCCACGCGGCCAGGCGCTCCCGCTCGGTGAGCGCGGAGTGCAGCACCGCCATCGGTCTGGCGAAGCGCGCGCTGAAACGCCCGACGAGCTGCGGCGTGAGCCCGATCTCCGGCACCAGCACCAGAGCACGCCTTCCGGCCGCGATGACGCGCTCGACGAGCTTGAGGTACACCTCGGTCTTGCCGCTGCCGGTGATGCCGTGGAGCAGAAAAGCGCTGAAGGAGCCGAACGCTTCGCTCACCCGTTCGACCGCGAGGCTCTGCTCCGGCAGGAGCACAGGTGCCGCCTCCGCCGTCTGCGCCACTACCGCGGCGGACCGCGACTCGTGGCGCTCCGCGGGCACTTCGACACTCGTGATGAGGCCGCGGGCTGCGAGCGCGCGCGCCGCATCCCGCCAGGGGCGCAGCAGCTCGTCGAGCGTCGCGGGGGAAGCCCCGCCCTGTTCGATGAGAAACTCGATCAGCCGCCGCTGCCGGGGCGCCCGCCGAAGCGAGTCCGCGGCCTGCGCAGCGGCCCCGGCGGCGGTTGCCGTCCAGCGCTCCTCGTGCGCTGCGATGGGCGCTCCGAGGCGCAGCGCCCTGGGGAGCCCCGCGCTGACCACCTGACCGATCGGGTGGTGGTAGTACTCGGCCGCCCACTCGATGAGCCCCAGGGCCGCAGTGTCCAGGACCGGCCGCGAGTCGAGCACTTCCAGGACGGGCTTGAGCCGCTCGGGCGCGACGTCGGAGGTGTCCGCGACCTCCATCACGACCCCGACCAGGCGCCGGCGCCCGAAGGGCACCCGCACCCGCATGCCGGGCCGCAGCCCGGCTGCCGCAAATGAGACGGGGGGCAGGTAGTCGAACAGGCTTCTCAGAGGGGTATCGAGCGCCACTCGAAAAACTGTGAACTTGGGGCTCACGGATAAGCCAAATCAGTGACTTGCACTTCCTGCAGGCGTCAACCGGGGGACGAGCGCGCGCGTTATACAGGCCATGCCCGGGTTTGCTACGCTCGCGTCGCCTTATAGCATGCCGGCCGCATTTCACGGCGACGTGGACCTTACAGACCCTGCTGAGCAGACCCGGACCCGCGCGCTGAACCAGTTTCTGGCCAGCGTCGAGATCAAGGCATTCAAGATCGCGCAGGCGGCACTGCGGCATGAGGACGACGCGCTGGATGCGGTGCAGGACGCGATGCTGCAGCTCGCGAGGGCCTATGCAAAGCGTCCGCCGGAGGAGTGGAAACCGCTCTTCTACCGGATCCTCGAGAACCGCATCCGCGACATGCAGAGGCGTCGCACGGTGCGCGGGCGTGTGATGGCATGGCTGCCGTTCCGCGCGGACGAGGACGATGAAGAGGCGGACCCGATCGCGCAGGCGGCGAGCACCGAGCCGCAGCCGGTGAGAAGGCTCGAGATCGACGAAGCAATGGGGGCGCTGGAGAAGGCGCTCGCGGGGCTGCCGCGGCGACAGCAGCAGGCGTTTCTGCTGCGCTCGCTCGAGGGACTCGACGTCGCGCAGACCGCCGCCGCCATGGGCTGCTCGGAGGGCAGCGTGAAGACGCATTACTTTCGCGCAGTGCAGGCACTGCGCGCGCAGCTTGGAGAGCTCTACGTATGAGCCCGATGAACGAGTCACTGACGGACTTCGAGCGCAATGCCAGGGCGGTGCTCGCCGCAGCGGTGCTGCGCGTCGACGCCCGCACCCGCTCGCGCCTGAACGAATCGCGCCAGGCGGCACTCGAGGCGGCGCACAAGCGCCGCCCGCTCTGGCGTTTCACACTGATGCCGGCCGCGGGCGCGGCCGCCGCGGCGCTGCTCGTCGCCATCGTGCTCTGGCACCGCGCGCCGCAGGCCGAGTTGCCGACCATCGAAGCGAGCAGCGATGCCGCCCTCGACATGGACCTCCTGACCGACCAGGACGCGATGGACCTGCTCGACGGCTGGGACGGCTCTTTCTACGAGTGGGCCGCCGCGCAATCCGATGCGAATGGCGAGCGCGGCTGATGTGGTTCCGCTTCGCCGCGGCGGTGGGGCTCGCGGCGCTGGTGCTCGCCGGGGCAGCAGCGCACGCGGGCGATCCACCGCGCAGCGCGCAGGATCCGAACGCCGGGTTTCTCGAGTTCCTGGGGAGCGTCGATCGGCTCTCGGAAGTGAATCCGGACTATCTCTCGCAGGTGGATCCGTCGAAGGCCGCACAGGCGCCACCGGGTGCAATCCGGCCGGCGCAGGCCCAGCCGCCGACCCAGCCGCCGTCGTCGCCGCCGAATCCGAACCCGCCCGGAGTCAAGAACAATGGATAACAAAAGACGTCCGGTGAGGTTCGCCCCGGTGATGCTCGCGATGTGCGCGCTGCTCCTCGGCGCGGCGCCTGTGCTTGCGCAGGAGCCACCGCCTGTCCCTGCGGCCCCGGCTGCCGCCCCCGCAGCGCCCGTGCCGTGGTCGAACCTCTCGCCCGAGCAGCAGCGGCTGCTCGGACCGGTCGCAAGCCAGTGGAACAGCCTCCCGCCCGCGCGGCAGCAGGCGCTGGCGCGCGGCAGCGAGCGCTGGATGGCGATGTCGCCCGCGGAGCGGGACCAGGCGCGGGAGCGCTATACGCACTGGCGCGCGCTGCCGCCGCAGCAGCGCCGCGCGCTGCGCGAGCGCTGGCAGCGCTTCCAGACTTTGTCCCCCGGCGAGCAGGCGAGGGTGCGCGAGAACTTCCACCGCTTCCAGCAGATGCCGCCCGCGCGGCGCGAGATGCTGCGCCAGCAGTGGCGCAATGCGACCCCGGAGCAGCGTCAGCGCATGGTCGAGCACGTGCGCGAGCAGGGTATGCAGCGCCCGGGCGCGGGGCGCCCCGGGCTCGGGCACCCCGGCATGGGACATCCCGGCGGCGGACCGCGCCCGCGGCCCTGAGCGCGCTTACCTGGCCTTGCCTCCGATGGGCCGCACCGGGATCGGCACGTTGCACACGTCGACCCGGCCTGCGGGTACTTTGAACCAGGCATCGTGCCGGTTGCGGCGCGCCTCGACGTAGGCGGCGGAGGTGGGCGTGTCGGTTCGCAGCACCTCGAGCTGCGTGCGCTCGCTCGCGGGGACATCGGCCGCGAGCCGCACCGAGCGGATGGGCGTGCGCTCCTCCGGGTGCTCGTAAAAACCGAGCACGCCGTTGCCGCGCGGCATGACCGACAGCACCGACATACCGGCCACCACGCGCCCGACGAGCGTCACGTTGCGGTCGAGATGGCGCGGCGCCTGGCCGATCACTACGTAGAGCTCGGTGCCGCTGCCGCTGTCGACGTCGGTGTCGCGTCCGGCGCCGACCATGCCATAGCAGTGCACGAGCCAGGCGCGTCCGACCTGGCTGTCCGCCGCGACCGGAAAGCCGTCGACGAAGCCGACCTCCGGTGCGTAAGTGTCCGGATCCGGGAGTTTCGTGATCGCCAGCCCGCGCAGCGGGCGCTCGAATTCGGCGGCGAGCGTGCGCTGCGCGTTACCAACCGGCTTCTTGCCCGTCCGATCGCCCCACTCGACCACGTAGTTGTCCTGCGCGCGCTCGATCGGCAGTCCGTCGTAATACCTCTCGGCGGCGAGCGCCTTGACGTTGGCGACGTAATGGGGCGCGAACTGGGAGCTAAGCTCGATGACCACGCGCCCGCCGGGCAGCTCCATATATAAGGTGTTGTGCGGATCGAGCTCGCGCCAGTCCGTGGGCGCCGAGGCGGCCAGCACCTGCTCGACGGTCAGCGCTTTCTGCGAGGCTTCAGGCGGAGCAGCCCCGAACGCCGTGTTGCGCGGCGCGGCGGATGAGGCGGCCAGCAGCGTTGCCGCCGCGAGCGTCGCGAGCGCGGCGCATCGCGCCCATTCCCGCGGGGGTCCGTCGCCTCGTCGATGATCTTGCATGGCTGCTACCTGCCCTCGCGGGTGAATCCGTCGGCACTCCAGTCCTCGCTGCCGACGCCGTGGTGCACGAAGAACAGGCCGTCGGCATCGTAGCGGTACTTGATGGCCCGCAGGCGCGGATAGTGCGGCCCCCAGAAGGCCTCGCGCCAGTGCTCATTGAAGTAGTTGCTCTCGGAGACGTAGGAGCCGGCCTCGGGTGCGAGCTTGCGTACCTCGGCCGTGGCGAGCTCGATCGCGCGCGCGTCGGCATGCGCCGCGGTGAGCTCCATCGGCGGGCGCTGCTCGCCTGGGTAGGAGGAGCGCTCGCCGTCGGCGATGATCACCAGCGCGAAGGCTCCGGTCACTCCGGGGTTGGTCGCGGTGTCGCGCGCCGCGGCGAGCACGGCGGCGGGAGCGCCGGCCAGCCCCTTGTTGAAATGCAGCTGCACGCGCTTGTGGCGGCTGGCCGCGAACAGCGCCCCGACGAGCCGCGGACGCTCGGGCTCGGCGAGCAGCGCCGCGGGCAGCCACAGAGAGTCGAACGCGTGCAGAAACGCGCCCACCTGGTCCTGATCGCCCTCCCACCAGCCGTGATTGGGAGCGGCGTCCGGGCGTTTGTCCGCGATCATCGAGGGATTGCCCTCGATGTCCCACCAGTGCCGTGCCTGCGTGGCTCGTGCAGTGAGTTTCTCGGTCACACTGAAATCCGCAGGTGCGGCCGCGATCCAGTCGAAGAACGGCTGCCAGAGCTTCGATACTTCGTCGCCGTCGAGTCCCTGCTGCACCATCGAGAGCTCGAGCTCGTTGTCCAATCCGATGTGGACCTGCTCGCCCCAGTGGGGATTGAGCAGGTTGGCCGCGTAGAACTCGAAGAACCGCGCGAGCAGGCGGCGGAAAGCCGCATCCGACCGCGCCCTGATCTTGCCCCATGCGGCGCCGAAGAACTCCGGTAGCTTGTGGGTGCGAAGCGTGAGGCGCGTGACGGCGCCCCAGCTGCCGCCGCCTCCGCCCTTGATCGCCCAGAAGAGATCAGGATCCCGGCAGGCGTTGACGGTACGAGTCCGGCCGTCGGCGGTCACGATCTGCGCCTCGAGCAGGCCTGCGGCGGCGGTGCCGAAGCCCTTGGAGAAGCTGCCGAAGCCGCCGCTCTGCACCAGCCCGGATACTCCCACCGAAGTGCAGCCGCCGCCCTGCACGTAACGGCCGGCGCCCGCGGTCACCGCGTGGTAGAGATCGATCCACATGGCGCCCGCGCCGGCCGTGACGGCTGGCTGCGGCGCGACCTTGCCGGCGCAGCCCTCCGGCACGAACGCGTCGTGCAGCGTCACCGTGTTCATCGCGCGCGTCCACACGAGCAGGGAATCGGCGGCGTTGGAGGTGCCCTGGTAGCTGTGACCGCCGCCTTTGACGGCCAGCCGCAGCCGGTTGCGGCGCGCGAAGTTGACCGCGGCGACGACATGCGCGGTGCTTCTGGCTTTTACCGCGTAGGCGCTCGGCGCGGGCCTCCAGGCATCGAGCCAGCCGGATACCTGCGTGCCGCCGGCCTGATCACCGATGTAGAAGGGGTTGTGAATGTTGGCAAGCACCTCGCGGCAGGCGGCGCCGTGCGGCTGCTTGCCGCAGGCGGCGAACAGTGGCTGTACCGCGAGGAGATTGCCGCCGACCGCATTGTCGAGGCTCCGCCAGGCCGCGGCCGATGGCCAGCCGGGATCGCCGGGGCGCACGCGCGCGAGCGGCCCGTGCGTGGCCGCCGGCAGGCGCGCCGGCAGCGCCAGCAGCGGCAGTGCGGCCATTGCGCGGAGAAGATCTCGTCGACGCACCGCGGCGGCCGCCTCGCCGGGCTCCATCAAACCGCCTTCACTGCCTGGATCAGCTCGGCGCCGACTTTCTGCGCATCGCCATAGAGCATGCGGGTGTTGTCGAGATAGAAGAGGGCGTTCTCGATCCCCGAGAACCCCGCGCCCTTGCCGCGCTTGATGACGATGACGTTCTTCGCCTTGTCGGCGTTCAGGATCGGCATGCCGTAGATGGGGCTCGACTTGTCGGTGCGCGCCACCGGGTTCACCACATCGTTGGCGCCGATGATGAGCGCCACGTCGGCGGTCTCGAACTCGGCGTTGATCTCGTCGAGATCCGAGATCAGGTCGTAGGGGACGCCCGCTTCCGCCAGCAGCACGTTCATGTGCCCCGGCATGCGGCCCGCCACCGGGTGGATCGCGAACCTGACGGTCACGCCGCGGTCGATGAGCAGCTGCGCCAGTTCCCAGATCTTGTGCTGCGCCTGCGCGACGGCCATGCCATAGCCCGGCACGATGATCACCTTGCTGGCAAAGGCCATCATCACGCCGACGTCGCTCGCCTCGATCGGCTTCAGGCTCCCGCTCACCTCGCCGGTGGGCGCCGCGCCGGTATCGCCGAAGCCGGAGAACAGCACGTTGCCGAGCGAGCGGTTCATGGCCCTGGCCATCAGCTGCGTGAGCAGCGTGCCGGCCGAGCCGACCACGGTGCCGGCGATGATCATGGCGGCGTTGTTGAGCACGAAACCCTCGAGCCCGACCGCGAGCCCGGTGAGCGCGTTGTAGAGCGAGATGACGACCGGCATGTCGGCGCCGCCGATCGGCAGCGTCATGCTGACCCCGAGCACGAGCGCCAGCACGAAGAAGCCGGTCACCGCAGGCGGCGCAGCATCGAAGTGGCCCGCCACCAGCACGCCGACCGCGATCGTGGCCGCCAGGATCAGCAGGTTCAGGATCTGCTGGCCGCTGAAGCGGATGCTGCGGGTGATGAGCCCCTGGAGCTTGCCGAAGGCGATCGCGCTGCCGGCGAACGACACCGCGCCGATGATGCCGCCGGCGACCGCGAGGCTGTCGATGACATAGCCCGTAGCCTCACCGCGATACAGCTCAACCGCCGCGATGGCCGCCGCGGCCCCGCCGCCCATGCCATTGTAGAGCGCGATCATCTGCGGCATGTTGGTCATGGCGACGCGCTTGCCGCTCCACCAGGCGAGCACACCGCCGACCAGCATGGCCGGCAGGATCAGCTCGTAGTTGGACATCCCCGGATAGAGGAAGGTGACGAGCGTCGCGACCAGCATGCCGGCGCCGGCCCAGAGGATGCCGCTGCGCGCGGTGACCGGCGAGCTCATGCGCTTGAGCCCCAGGATGAAGAGCGCCGCCGTCACGAAGTAGCTCGCCTGGATGGCGAGCTCCGCCGAGGCCCACGCCCCCGGCATCAGTGACTCTCCTTGCCGGACGCGCGGCGCTTCGCGCCTTGCCCGCTCGACTTGAACATCTCGAGCATGCGCTCGGTGACGACGTAGCCGCCGACCGCGTTGCCGGCCGCCAGCAGCACGCCGATGACGCCGATGATCTTTTCCAGCGGCGTATGCGCTGACCCGAGCGCCACCATCGCGCCCACCAGCACGATGCCGTGCACGAAGTTCGAGCCCGACATGAGCGGCGTGTGCAGGATTACCGGCACGCGCGCGATGACCTCGTAGCCGGTAAAGGCCGCCAGCATGAAGATGTAGAGTGCCACCATTCCGGTCATGTCAGCCCTCCAGCGCCTTGGCGGTCGGGGCGTGTCTGATCTCCCCGTCGCGCGTCAGGCACGCCTGCGCGAACACCTCGTCGTTCCAGTCGATACTCAGCTCGCCCTTGGCAATGGCGGGCTTGAGGAAGTTGAAGAGGTTGCGCGAGTACATCTCGCTCGCGTTGTAGGCGAGCTCGGCGGCGAGATTCAGCGGGCCGATGATCTTCACGCCCTGGTGCTCGATGGTTTCGCCGGCACGGGTGAGCTCGCAGTTGCCGCCCTGCTCGGCAGCGATGTCCACCACGACCGAGCCGGGGCGCATGCGCTCGACCGCAGCGCGCAGGATGATCTTCGGCGCCGCGCGCCCGGGCACCGCGGCGGTGGTCACCACGGCGTCAGCGGCGGCGATGCGCGAGTCGAGCACCTCCTGCTGCCTGGCGCGCTCCTCGGCGGTGAGCTCGCGGGCGTAGCCGCCGCTGCCTTCGGCGCTCACCCCGGTGTCGACGAACTTCGCGCCGAGCGACTTCACCTGCTCGCGCGTGGCGCTGCGCACGTCGTACGCCTCGACCACCGCGCCGAGCCGCCGCGCGGTGGCGATCGCCTGCAGCCCCGCAACTCCCGCGCCGATCACCAGCACCTGCGCGGGGCGGATGGTGCCGGCGGCCGTGGTCAGCATGGGCAGGAACTTCTGCAGCTGGCTCGCCGCGATCAGCACCGCCTTGTAGCCTGCGATCGCCGCCTGCGAGGAGAGCGCATCCATCGACTGCGCGCGCGAGATGCGCGGCACCAGCTCCATGGCAAAGCTCGTGACGCCACGCTCCTTGAGCGCACGCACCTCGGCGCTGCGCGCGTGCGGCTGCATGAACCCGACCAGCACCGAGCCTTTCCTGAGCGCGCCGATCTGTGCCACCGGGAGCGGCTGCACGCTGAGCAGCACGTCCGACTGCGCGAGCACGTCCGCGGCCGATGCCGCCCACGTTACATTCTTATAGAGCGCGTCGGGGAATCGGGCGCGCTCGCCGGCGCCGCGCTCGATGAGTATGCGCGCGCCTTCCTTCGCGAATTTCTCGGCAACTTCGGGCACCAGGCTGACGCGCGTCTCGAGAGGGGCGCTCTCCCGGAGCGCGCCGATCGTTATCGACATTCACGCACCTCGCCGTATATCGCGTGGCTGGTCGGCCACGCGCCCGAAAATCCTCAAGTGAATTAGAGTCTTGCGATGTTGAATTCTTGCACAAAACTGCCGTATCTTACAGCGGCCATGCTGGGAATCGATCTCGAGCGCGCCGACCGCGGCGGACAGGAAGACTTCGCGCTGCTTGCCTCTCACGCGCCGCGCGGCCTGACGCAGCTAGTGCTGCGTGCCGATGTCTCCGGCATGCCGCTCGAGTGGATCGACTACAGGGAAGCCGCGCGACTCTACACCCAGGAGCAGGTGGCCTATACCTGCGGCTCGCGGCTCTACGAGCTCCTCGGCGGCGTGAATGCCCGTACCGGGCGGCGCACGCGACTCGAGGTCAACTCCATCGTCGCGACCATCGGCCACACCGGCAATCCCGGCAACACGCGCCACGACTATGTGCCGCCGCTCAACAACCAGACGCTGTTCCGGCGCGACGCTTACATCTGCATGTATTGCAGCATGCGCTTCCCGGCGCGCGAGCTGTCGCGCGATCACATCCGCCCGTTCAGCCAGGGCGGCACCGACAACTGGATGAACGTGGTGGCGGCCTGCCGCCGCTGCAACAACCAGAAGGCCTCGCGCACTCCCGAGCAGGCGAAGATGCAGCTGATCGCCGTGCCTTTCACGCCGACCTACGCGGAATACATATTCCTCAAGGGCCGGCGCGTGCTCGCGGACCAGATGCAGTACCTGCTGGCGCACTTCCCGCGTTCGAGCCCGCTGCACGACCGCATTCAGCGCTGGCTGTCCTGAATTGATCTTCCTGGTCGACGCCTCGGTCTACGTCTTCCGCGCCTACCATTCGCTGCTGCCCGACATGCGTGACCGGGACGGCAACCCCGTGCATGCCGTGTTCGGCTTCGCGCGCTTCCTCGGCGACCTGATCGAGCGCGTGCGGCCGCGCTACATCGCGGTGGCCTTCGACCAGCGCCGCTCGGGCTCGTACCGCGCGCGCATCTTCCCGGCCTACAAGGCCAATCGCGAGCCCGCGCCCGCCGATCTCGCGCTGCAGTTCGAGCGCTGCCGCGAGTTGTGCCGCCACCTGGGAATCGCCGTGTTCGTCGACCCCGAATACGAGGCCGACGATCTCATCGGCACGCTCGGCTGCCTGATGCGCGAGGCGGGCGTGCGCTCGGCCTTCATCACGCGTGACAAGGACCTGGCGCAGCTGCCGCGCGACGGCGATCTGTTCTGGGATTTCGGCGCCCGCGAGCAGTTCGGCTACCACGATATCGAGCGGCATTTCGGCGTCCAGCCCGAGCGCTTTGCCGATTACCTCGCGCTGACCGGCGATGACGTCGACAACATTCCCGGCGTGCCCGGCATCGGCCATCGCACTGCCGTGTCGCTCATGAAGGCGTTCGCCTCGCTCGATGAGCTGTACGGCGACCTCGCGCGGGTGGCGAGCCTGAAGGTGCGCGGCGCGGCCCAGCTCGCTGCGCGGCTCACGGAGCATCGCGAGTCGGTATTCCTCGCCCGGCGCCTGACGCAGATCGCCTGCCACCTGCCGCTCGGCGTCGGGCCCGAGGCACTCATGCGGCGTTCGCCGGATATGCCGGCCCTGTCGCAGCTTTACGATGAGCTCGGCTTCGGGCCGTTTCTGCGCCGCCAGGGAGAGCGCCTCGCGCAGCTGCCGCTGTCCTGAGCACCGGCGCCCCATGGAGATGTTTGCGGTTATCGCCGGCGCGATCCAGAGCACTATCGGCTCGCCCTGCCGGGACTCCCCCGAGCGCCGCGTAGCCGGCGGCAGCATCAACGTCTGCTACCGCTGGCTGTCGGACGCCGGCCCCCTGTTCGTGAAGGTGGCGGCGATCGAAGCATTGCCGATGCTGGTGGCGGAAGCCGCCGGACTCGCCGAGCTCGCCGGCGCAAACGCCGTGCGCGTGCCGCGGGTGCTCGCGGTCGGACCCGCCGCGGCGAGCGCTTTCCTCGCCCTCGAGTGGCTCACGGCGGGACGCGCGGACACGGCGTGCGAACGGCTGTTCGGCGAGCAGCTCGCCGCCCTCCATCGGGTCACCGCGGACCGCTTCGGCTGGTCGCGCGACAACACCATCGGCAGCACGCCGCAGACGAACACGCCGTGCGGTGACTGGACAGAGTTCTTCCGCGAGCGGCGCCTAAGGCCCCAGCTGGCGCTCGCGGCAAGCCGCGGATACGCCAAGCTCGAGCCCTGGGGTGAGCGGCTGCTCGAGTCCGTGCCGCAGCTTCTCGGCGGACACCGGCCGCAGCCCTCGCTCCTGCACGGGGATCTGTGGGCCGGCAACTGGCTCGCTCTCACCACGGGCGAGCCGGCGATCCTCGACCCCGCGGTTTACTACGGGGACCGCGAAGCCGACCTCGCCATGACGCGCCTGTTCGGCGGTTTCGGCGCGGCCTTCTACCGGGCGTACGAGGCCGCTGCACCGCTTCCCCACGGAGCCTCAGTCCGCTGCGAGCTGTACAACCTCTACCACGTGCTCAACCACACGAATCTCTTCGGCGGCGGTTATGCGGCTCAGGCATGCGCCATGATGCAGCGGCTGCTGTCGCAACTGCGCGGCTGAGCCGGGCGAGGCGCGCGATTCGGCCATCCGATTGGGCTATCCTTTGAGCCCGCCACCCGCCTGCTGCGGGCGGACGTCCCGGAGACAGCCATGGCTAACAAGAACATCGAGTCGGTGCTCCTGGAGAAGCGCAGCTTCCCGCCGCCGCCGGACTTCACCGCGCGGGCAGTTGTCAAGCCCGTGGACCTCGGTGCCCTGCGCCAGCGCGCGCGCGAGGACCACGTCGGATTCTGGTCGGACCTCGCCGCCCGGGAGCTCGTCTGGCACAAGCCGTTCACGGTCAAGCTCGACCCGAGCCAGGCGCCCAACTACCGCTGGTTCAGCGACGGCAAGCTGAATGCTTCGTGGAACTGCCTGGACGTGCACCTCGAGGAGCGCGGCCACAAGACCGCGATCATTTTCGAGGGCGAGGCCGGAGATGTGCGGCACCTGAGCTACCGCGAGCTGCACACCGAGGTGTGCAAGTTCGCCAACGCGCTCAAGGCCGAGGGCATCGGGCGCGGCGATCGCATCATCATCTACATGCCCATGGTGCCGGAGACTCTGGTCGCCATGCACGCGTGCAACCGCATCGGCGCTATTCACTCGGTGGTGTTCGGCGGATTTTCCACCGGGGCGCTCAAGGAGCGCATCGAGGACACGGAAGCGAAGCTGGTCGTCACTGCCGACGGCGGCTTTCGCTCGGGCCAGGCCGTAGACCTCAAATCGGCGGTGGACCAGGCGTTGAGCAGCGGTTGCCGCAGCGTGAAGAAGGTCGTGGTGCTCAAGCGCACCGGGAAGCCCGTCACGATGCACGCCAAGCGGGACCGCTGGTGGCACTACTTCATCGAAGGCCAGCCGCCGGCCTGTGAGCCGGAATGGGTGGATGCCGAGCACCCGCTGTTCCTGCTCTACACCTCCGGCTCGACCGGCAAGCCGAAGGGCATCCAGCACTCGACCGCCGGCTACCTGCTAGGCGCCAAGCTCACCACGCAGTGGGTATTCGACCTGCGCGACGAGGACGTGTTCTGGTGCACGGCGGATGTAGGCTGGGTCACCGGACACAGCTACGTCTGCTACGGCCCGCTCGCGCTCGGTGCGACCGTGTTGATGTATGAAGGCGGACCGATGACGCCCGACGGCGGGCGCTTCTGGAAGAACTGCCAGACACACGGCGTGACCGTGTTCTACACGGCACCGACTGCGATCCGCGCGCTCATGAAGCTCGGCGAGGAGCTGCCGGGCAAGTACGACCTGTCGCGCCTGCGACTGCTCGGCACCGTGGGCGAGCCCATCAACCCCGAGGCCTGGGTGTGGTATCACCGGGTGATCGGCCGCGGGCGCTGCCCCATCGTCGACACCTGGTGGCAGACCGAGACCGGCGCGATCCTGATCTCGCCCCTCCCCGGCGTCACCGCGACCAAGCCGGGCTCGTGCACGGAGCCGCTGCCCGGAATCGACGCCGACATCGTCGACGATCGCGGTGCGAGCGTGCGGCGCGTCGACGCCGGCGGCTATCTCGTGATCAGGCAGCCCTGGCCATCGATGCTGCGCACGATCTGGCGCGACAACGCCCGCTACATCGCCAACTACTGGGAGAAGTTCGACGGGCGCTACTACGTCGCGGGCGACAGCGCGCATCGGGATGCGGACGGATACTTCTGGATCATGGGCCGTATCGATGACGTGCTGAAGGTCTCCGGCCACCGCCTCGGCACGATGGAGATCGAGTCGGCACTGGTCGCCAATCCGCGCGTCGCCGAGGCTGCGGTGGTCGGCAAGCCACACGACATCAAGGGCGAGTCGGTGTTCGCCTTCGTGGTGCTGCGCGGAGCGCGGCCGACGGGTGATACGCAGGGGCTGGTCAAGGAGCTGCGCGACTGGGTGAGCGAGCAGCTCGGTCCGATCGCCAAGCCCGATGACATCCGCTTCGCCGACAACCTGCCGAAGACGCGCTCCGGCAAGATCATGCGCCGGCTGCTCAAGGCGATCGCGCGCGGCGAGGAGATCACGCAGGACGTCTCGACGCTCGAGAATCCGGCGATCCTGGTGCAGCTGCGCGGCGAGGGGGCGCCGGCCGCTGCTACCGGCGGGACGAACGCCGCGCCGCGCCCTGCCGCAGCCGCCGGCAAGTCCCGGGGCGCGCGAGCGGGCACGAAGAGATCCGGGACAGCGAAGAGCAAAGTCGCGACGCGGGGCGTTAAGAACAGGAGCGGCGCGGCGGGACGGAAAGGTCGTGCCCAGGCGAGCCGCAAAGGCCGTACTCAGGCGAGCCGGCCCGTGACTCGCAGGGCCGCGGTGAAGCGCGCGCGCGGCCGCCGGGCAGGGCGCCGGCGGCGCTGAGGCACCGGCGCCGCCGGGGCACCGGCCTGCGCGCGATACATCTTTTCCCGACAGTGAACTACTTGGTTCACTATTGAGAAAAGCCTATGTGCGCTGCGGCGCGCCAGGAGTACCCGGATGACTTTGCAGAAACCCGCCCTCGATCCGCGCGGCGCGACCGCCGTGTCCGGCACCAGCTACCCCGAGCCGTACCGCTCGCGGATCTCGGGCCGGCAGAGACGCCGGCTCGGAGACGCCCTCGGCCTCACCCGCGTCGGCATCAACCAGACGACGATCGCGCCAGGGAAGGAGTCCTCCATGCGCCACTGGCACACGCACGAGGACGAGTTCGTCTACGTGCTCGCGGGCGAGCTCGTGCTGCGCACCGGCTCGGGCGAGCAGGTCCTCACGGCCGGGATGTGCGCCGGGTTTCCCGCCGGCTACGAGGACGGGCACCAGCTCATCAACCGCACCGACCGCGATGCCGTGTATCTCGAGGTGAGCAACCGCCACCCCGAAGATACGGCGTACTACTCCGACCCCGACGTCGACATGGTCTGGAGCGCGCCGCACGCGCGCGGCACGATCACCCACCGCGACGGTACGCCGTACAGCTAGTGCGCCGCTGCCGTCAGCCGCAGCGACCAGGACACGGTGACGTCGTTGCCCGCCTGGTCGGTGGCTTTCCAGTCGCCCTGGCCGACGCCATAGTCGAGACGCCGCACGACGGTTTTGCCGCTCATGTAGCCGGCCGCCGCGCCGCTCTCGCTCGTCTCGCGGAACGTGAACGGGATGCGTACGTCGCGCGCAACACCGCGGATGGTGAGCTTGCCCGAGGCCTCGTAGCCGTTCGCGGTCCTGGCGATCTGCGCGGCGCTGAAGTGTGCCTGCGGAAACTTCGCGACGTCGAACAGGTCCGCGCCGCGCAGCGTGTCGTCGCGATCGCTGTCACCGGTGTCGAGAGAGCCCACGTCCACCGTGACCTCGAGCCGGCCGGCGGCGGAGCCGGCCGGCGGCGGGTCGAAGCTCACGCTGAAGCGCTTGAACCCGGCGGTGTTCTGCGCGCCCGCCTGCACGAAAGTGAATTGCAGCGAGCTCTTCGCGGCATCGAGCGTGTAATGCCTGGCGGCGGGGGCATCGGCCGCGAAGGCGGCGGTGAGGACGGTCAGGGAGAGCGCGGCGGCGCCCGGCAGCAGATAGCGCATAGGTCGGTCCCTCGCTTGCGGGTCAGTCGTTACCGGGGAACGGCAGCATGCGGCGCAGCACGTCGTCCCTGAGCATGAAGTGATGCTTGAGCGCGCCGGCGATATGCAGCGCCACCACCACGCCGAGCGCGCAGGCGAGCGTTACGTGCGTGTCGAGCAGCGCGTTGTAGAGCGGCCTGCTCTTGGGCACCAGGTCCGGCAGCTGGAAGAACCCGAACCAGCTCACCGGGAACCCACGCGCCGAGGACATCGTCCATCCCGACAGCGGCATCGCGAACAGCAGCACGTAGAGCGCGGCGTGGGTGAAGCGCGCCAGCAGCCGCTCGTACGGCTTGAGTGTTCCCGGCAGCTCCGGCGTGGGGTTCAGCCAGCGCCACACCAGGCGGATGATCGCGAGCGAAAAAATAGTGATTCCGACAGACTTGTGGTACGCGAGCGTCGCCAGCTTCTTCTCACCGAGCGGCAGGTCGTCCGCGATCCAGGCCAGGGTCACCTGCACGACGATCAGCGCGACGATCAGCCAGTGCAGCGTCTGAGTCACGCTGCCCCAGCGCCGGGTGGTGTTGCGGATTCCCATGCCGCTTAAGCTTAAAGGGGTGACGAGCGGTTGCAAGCTCCGGCTGTTAGGGCTGCTGTTGCCGGCGTGTTGGCTCGCCGGTTGCCCGACGCAGCCGCGACCGGCAGCGATGCCGGCGCAGCCGGTGGCCGGCGCGCCGGCCGTGGCCGCGCACCTCGGCCGTCCCTACGACATCGTCGCCGAGCGCTCGCTGCTCACCGTCCGGGTGTATCGCGGCGGCGCGCTCGCGTCCGCCGGTCACAACCACGTCATCGCCAGCCACACCCTCAGCGGCACGATCTACGTGCCGACAGATCTCGTCCGCAGCAGCTTCGAGGTGCGGATTGCCGCGTCCGGGCTCACGGTCGACGAGCCGCCGCTGCGTGCGGCAGCCGGCGCCGACTTCCCTCCCGACATGAGCGACTCGGCGCGCGCGGCCACGCGGCACAACATGCTGGGGCCGGCGCTGCTCGATGCCGCGGACTTTCCGGATCTGGTGCTCAAGGCCGAGCGCCTCGAGCCCGGGCCCGGAGGCTCCCCCGGTGAAGTGCTGGCGCACGTCCGCACCGAGCTGCGCGGCGAGGTGCGCAGCATCACCGTGCCGGTGCGCTACGAGCTGCACGGGAGCGAGCTGACCGTGTCCGCCGACGCGCCGCTCACGCAGAGTGCGCTCGGGCTCACGCCCTTCACCGCGCTCCTTGGCGCGCTCGCCGTGCAGGACGAGATGCAGGTGTCGATCCGCCTCGTCGCTGTTACTTCGCGCCCAGCTCCTTGAGCAGCTCGTTCGCTTTGTACACCTTGCGCAGCGCCTCGAAGATGATCGCCGGGTCGACGGCGACCGAGCGGTTGAGCTCCGCGTCGTACCAGTAGTCGCCGGAGATCGAGTGGATGTTGCCGTCGAATATCAGTCCGACGATCCTGCCGCCGGCATCGATCATCGGGCTGCCGGAGTTGCCGCCGATGATGTCGTTGGTGCTGGAGAGATCGAAGCGCGTCTGCATGTCGAGCTCGCCGCGCACCTTGAGCCAGCTGTCCGGGATGCGGAACGGATCCTGCCCGGTGGCGCGCTCGAACAGGCGTCCCAGGTGCGTGAACGGCTCGACCTCCTGGCCGTCCTCTTTCCAGCCCGCGACCTTGCCGTAGCTCAGGCGCAGCGTGAAGGTGGCGTCGGGCGGCTCTTGGGTGCCGTAGACGGCAAAGCGCGCCAGCGCGATTTTCTCCGCGCCCGCATCCACCGGGCCCTCCACCTCGTCCTCATAGCGCTTGCGCACTGCGCGCGCCTCCGGGTCGAGGCTGCGGGCGAGCTCGATCATTGGGTCGTGCGAGGCGGCGATCGCGGCCGCGCCGCCGTCCCAGAGGCGCTTGCGCACCTTGGGGTCGGCGAGCTGCGAGCCGTCGACCAGCTGCGCCGCGAGCGTGTCGGGCGAATCGTGGCTGAGGAGCCGGCGCACCACGGGTGCATCGGGCCCGAGCCATTCGCGCATGCGCTCGAGCGAGAACGACAGCGTCAGCTTCTCGAGAGCCGGATACACCGGTATCGGTGCGAGCAGGCGCTGCTCGACGCGCGGCAGCGCCGCGTCGCTGTATTCGCGCAGCCGTTTGGTGTTGGGCTTGGCGCGCTCGGCGGCGCCGCGCACCAGCATGCGCGCATAGACGAACAGCTGGCTGTTGAAGCCCGCGCCCTGCTCGAGGAACGTGTGAGGCAGGTCGAGCTCGCGCGCGTGCTGCTCGGCGGTGGCGATCCCGGCCCACGGATCGCCGGTGGCTGCGGCGAGCTTCGGATCGGCGGCGACCTTGGCGCGCAGCGCCGCCTCGTCGGCGCGCTTGGCGGCCATCAGCCGGTCATCGAGTAGCGCCTCGAGCTCCATGCGGCGCACCTTGATCGAGTTCTCGAGGAAGTTGAGCGGATCCTCGACGATGCGGCTCGGTTCCGCTCCGGTCTTGGCGAACTGGATGTAGCGGCCGCGCAGCTCGGCGGCGCGCAGCAGCCAGCGCGGCAGGAACACGTCGCGCAGCTCGAGGAGCTGCGCCACCGTCAGCAGCCGGTCGGTGTGTCCCGGGTGGCCGGCCACGAACACCGGCTCGCCGGCGTTCGGTCCGGCCGGCCGCAGGGTGAGGAAGTTCGGCGTGGCGGCCGGCTTGCCGTCCGGCCCGTAGGCGCGCAGCAGCGACATGTCGAGACACCAGCGCGGAAACTGGAAGTTGTCGGGATCGCCGCCGAACGCGGCGATGCCGCGCTCGGGGGCGAACACCAGCCGCACGTCGGAGTAGCGGTGGTACTTGTAGAGCCAGTACTGGCCGCCCTGGTAGAGCGTCACCGATTCGCACTTGAGCGGCCCCGAGGCAGCATGCCGGCCCTGCTCCTCGCACGCCTGTTCGAGCTGCGTGAGGGTCTTTTTGCGTGCCTCGTTCGCGGCCTTGGGATCGAGGCCGGCGAGCGCCGCATTCACCTTTGCCGTGACGTTCTCGGTCTCCATCAGCACATCGGCGATCTGCGTGCCGCACTTGAGCTCCTGCTCGCGCGTGCGGGCGAGGAAGCCGTTGCGCACCAGATTCGACTGCTCCGTCGAGTGCTGGTCGAGACAGGTCTCCGAGCAGTGGTGGTTGGTGAGGATCAGGCCGTCCGGAGAGACGAATGACGCCGTGCAGTTCGACAGGCGGATGGTCGCGGTGCGCACGCGCGCCAGCCAGGCGCTGTCGATGTCGACGCCGTACTCGCGCTTCACGGCATCGCTCGGGAAGTTGTCGAAGGTCCACATACCCGCGTCACTGAAGGCCGGGGTGGAGACGACGACTGCGGCGGGGACGAGCACGGCGAGAACGAGCAGGTGTCGCAGGCGCATGGAGACCTCTCTACTTGTGGTTTGCGGGGCGGCCTTCGGTCGGCCCTCTTCGCACGTGGCGGCGATTATGCCCGCATCGGCCGCGGCGTGTCGCGGCTCGCGGCCGGCCGCTCGCTAACCGTCGTCCGTGAGCAGCAGCAGCGCCGCGCCCTCCGGAGTTCCGATCAGCGCGTTGTCGCCCGCGCTCACGCCGCGCGGCAGCCTGCCTGCGTCCACGACGCCCAGCAGCTCGAGTCTTGCGACCCGCTCGGCCATATCCGGCGCGCGAAACACGATCAGCGCGCGATCGCAGGTGCCGGGGCGATGAAACGCGAGGTCGAGGTGGTCGCTGGTGAGCGCGAGATGCGGGTAAGGCGCGTCCGTCTCCCCCATCGCAACGAAGCCGAGCGGCTCCCAGAAGGCCTGGGCAGCGGCGAAGTCGGCCGCCGGCAGGCTGACCTCGGCGAACTCCCCGCACAGCGAGACCTCCGTGGGCTCGCGGGTTACCGGCGAGTAGGTGCGCGCCTCGAGAATCGTCACCGGATTGCCGAAAGGATCGGTGAAACCGATCTCGTTGAACACCTCCTCGCCGGTGTGGCAGACAGTGAGCCCGATGCCGAGCGAGGCGAACGCGGGCACGCAGCGCGCAATGTCCGCGTGCACGAAGGTGAGCGTGGGCGGGGCTGCGGCGCGCTGGTGGAGTCCCAGGCACAGCCGCCCGTCGGTGAGCACGCCGTAGGGGTGCGTGAAGGAGTCGGCGGTGGTGGCCTGCGAGAAGCCGAGCCGCTCGTAGAAGTCGACCGACGCGCGGATATCAGCGGCGGCGAGGCTCAGCTCGTGAAAGCGGCCGAGCGGCAGCGGCGCCACGCCGGCCATCAGGCTGAGGCGCCGCGCGCAGTCTGCGGCCGCCGGCCGCGCTCGAGGTGCGTCCAGCCCTGGCAGTGCTGCACGATGAGCTCGGTGAGACACAGCGCGTGCGCGGCGTCGGCGTTGAGTGCCGGCACGTACTGGAAGCGTTGGCCGCCGGCGTGCAGGAAGCGCTCGCGATTCTCGATGGCGATCTCCTCGAGCGTTTCCAGGCAGTCGACCGCGAATCCCGGACACACGACCGTCACCTCGCGCACGCCCCGGCCCGGCATCGCCTCGAGCACGCTCGCCGTGTAGGGCTTGAGCCAGTCGCCGGGGCCGAAGCGCGACTGGAAGCTCACGCTCCACTCGTTGTCGCGCAGCAGCAGCTCGTCGGCGAGCAGCCGGGCGGTCTTCTGGCACTTGCAGAAATACGGATCGCCCTGGTGGAAATAGCGTTCGGGGATGCCGTGGAAGGACATGAGCAGATGCGGGCTGCGGCCGTGCTTCTCCCAGTGCGCCGCGACGCTCGCGCGCAGCGCCTCGATGTAGCCCGGATGGTCGTGGTACTCGGCGACGAAGCGCAGCTCGGGCAACCAGCGCCAGTGGCGCAGCTCGGCGCTAACCTGGTCGTACACCGCCCCGGTGGTGGCGCCGCAGTACTGCGGATACAGCGGCAGCACCAGGATGCGCTGCGCGCCGCAGGCGCGCAGCCGGCCGAGGGCCTCGCGCACTCCCGGCGGGCTGTAGAGCATCGCCAGCTCCACCGACAGCGGGGCGAGCACGTGCTGGGCGAGCGTTGCGGCGAGCTCCTGGCGCAGCCGCTCGCACAGGTCAGCGAGCGGGGAGCCGGAGGCGGACCAGATCCGCCGATACTTGCGGGCCGTGCGCGCGGGCCGCAGCGGCAGCACCAGCCCAAAGAGCAGCGGCAGCCACAGCGCGCGCGGCAGCTCCACCACGCGCGGATCGGCGAGAAAGCGCGCGAGGAAGCGGCGCACGGCGCGCGCGCTGGGTGCGGTCGGGGTGCCGGTATTGACCAGCAGAATCCCGATGCGCTCGGCGCCGTCGTGGTGGTAATCGGGAGAGCTCACGTAGCGCATGGCTCAACCTAACCCTACGCACACGTACTTGAGCTCGGTGTAATCGAGGATCCCATAGCGCGAGCCCTCGCGTCCGGTTCCGGATTCCTTGATGCCGCCGAAGGGCGCCACCTCGGTGGAGATCAGTCCGGTGTTGAGGCCCACGATGCCGTACTCGAGCGCCTCGGCGACGCGCCACGAGCGCGCCAGGTCACGCGTGTAGAAGTAGCACGCCAGGCCGAACTCGGTGTCGTTCGCCATGCGGATCGCGTCCTGCTCGGTCTCGAAGCGGAACAGCGGCGCCACGGGGCCGAAGGTCTCCTCGCGTGCGAGCAGCATCGCCGGCGTCGCGTGGGTGAGCACCGTCGGCTCGAAGAAGGTTCCGCCGAGGCTGTGGCGCCTGCCGCCCTGCACGATGCGCGCCCCCTTGGCCACCGCGTCCGCGACGTGCTCCTCGACCTTGGCGAGCGCGCGCGTGTCGATCAGCGGCCCCTGGTCGGTGGGCCCCTTGAGCCCGTCGCCCACACGCAGCTGCGCCACGGCGTGCACGAGCCTGCGCGTGAAGTCCTCGTAGACGCCGGCCTGCACCAGCAGCCGATTGGCGCACACGCAGGTCTGGCCGGTGTTGCGGTACTTGCTGGCGATCGCCCCGGCGACCGCGGCATCGAGATCGGCGTCGTCGAACACGATAAACGGCGCATTGCCCCCGAGCTCGAGCGACAGCTTCTTGAGAGTGCCGGCGCACTGCGCCATGAGCTGCTTGCCGACCGCGGTCGAGCCGGTGAAGCTCAACTTGCGCACGGTGGGGTTCGTCGTGAGCTCGCCGCCGATGGCGGCCGCGCCGCCGGTGATGACGTTGAGGACCCCCGCGGGTACGCCGGCGCGCGCAGCCAGCGCCGCGAGCGCCAGCGCCGAGAACGGCGTCTGGCTCGCGGGCTTCACCACGACGGTGCAGCCTGCCGCGAGCGCCGGGCCCGCCTTGCGGGTGATCATGGCGGCGGGGAAGTTCCACGGCGTGATAGCAGCGACCACACCCACCGGCTGGCGCAGCACGAGGAGGCGCTTGTCGGCCTGATGGCCAGGAATCACATCGCCGTAGAGTCGCTTGCCTTCCTCGGCGAACCACTCGATGAACGCGGCGGCGTAGGCGATCTCGCCCTTGGACTCCGCGAGCGGCTTGCCCTGCTCGGCGGTCATCAGGGTGGCCAGGTCCTCCTGGTTCGCCATTATCAGGTCGTACCAGCGGCGCAGCACCCCGGCGCGCTCCTTCGCCGTGTGCGCTGCCCAGGCAGGCAACGCCTGGGCAGCGGCTTCCACGGCGCGCCGCGCGTCGGGCGCGCCCATGTCCGGCACGGTACCGATCGTTTCGCGGGTCGCGGGATTCGCGACCGCGTGCGTCGCCCCGCTCGCCGCATCCAGCCACTTGCCGCCGACGTAGGCGCGGGTGCGCAGCAGGTCCGGATCACGTAGCTTCATCGCTGCCTCCTTGCGGGTTGCCGCCACTGCCCTTGAGATAGCGGGCGAGAAACTCGCGGGTGCGTTCCGCGGCGAGCCCGGCGGCCGGCCGGTCATAGCTCGCGCGCTGGTCGCAGTTGAAGCCGTGGCCCGCGCCCTCGTAGACATACAGCGGCGTGCCGGGGGGGGCGGCGGCCCTGACGCGCTCCACGTCGCCCGGCGGAATGCTCCGGTCCGCGCCGCCGAAGTGATACATGACCGGGCACCGGGGCCTGCGATCCAGGTACTCCGCGACTCTGCCGTAGTAGACCACGGCGCAGGCAAGCGGCAGCTGGCAGGCGGCCAGGTAAGCGAGCGCGCCGCCCCAGCAGAAGCCGACCACGGCGGTGCGCCCGGAGTTCCTCACGACTGCCGCGCTTGCTGCGATGTCCTTCAGAGCGGTGTCGGGCTCGATCTGCCGCCGGTAGCCGGCACCCTGTTCCGTGTCCGTTTCGGCGTAGCCGAGCTGGATGCCGCGCCGCACCCGATCGAAGAGGCTCGGCGCGATGGCGGTGTAGCCCTGGGCGGCGAAGCCGTCGGTGACCGCGCGGATGTGGGCGTTGACGCCGAAGATCTCCTGCACCACCACCACCGCGCCGCGCGGCTTGGCGGGCGCGGCCACGAGCCACGCCTGAAACTCGTGACCATCGCGCGCCATGATGGTGGTGAGCTCGCCCATTGACCTCGCCCGTCGACAAAGTGCTGCGGAATGGCTTCGCCGTACCGCCCATGGCATTCTAACGCGCCGCGCCTTCGGGAGAAGTCATGCTGGTCGGAGCCGCAGTCCGGCGCGTCGCCATCCTCGGTGGCGTGCGCATTCCGTTTGCCCGGGCGAACACCGCCTACGCTACGGCTACGAACCAGGAAATGCTCACCGCCGCGTTTCGCGGCGTGGTCGAGCGCTACAAGCTCGAGGGCGAGCGTCTCGGCGACGTGGCGGCCGGCGCCGTGATCAAGCACTCCTCGGACTACAACCTCTCGCGCGAGAGTCTGCTGTCGACCGGCCTCGACCCGCAGACCCCGGGGCTCGATCTGCAGCGCGCCTGCGGGACGAGCCTCGAGGCGACCATCGCGATCGGCAACAAGATCTCGCTCGGGCAGATCGAGGCGGGGATCGCCGGCGGCAGCGACTCGATCAGCGATGCACCGATCGTCTACCCGCGCTCCTACCAGCAGCTGCTGCTCGCCAGCCACCGCGGCCGCACCGCCTGGCGGCGCCTGGCGCCGTGGCTGGGCCTGCGCCCGAGGCATTTCCGTCCCGTGCTGCCCGCCGTGGTCGAGCCGCGCACGGGGCTGTCGATGGGCCAGAGCTGCGAGCTCATGGCGAAGCGCTGGCAGATCCCGCGCGCCGAGCAGGATCAGCTCGCCTACGACAGCCACGTCAAGGCGGCCGCCGCGTGGCAGTCCGGGTTCTACGACGACCTGGTGATCCCGTACGCGGGCCTGAAGACTGACAGCAATGTGCGCGCCGACACGAGCCTCGAGAAGCTCGCGAAGCTCAGACCCAGCTTCGCCGCCGACGGCACGCTCACCGCCGGCAACAGCACGCCGCTCACCGACGGCGCGAGCGCCGTGCTGCTGGCGACGCCCGAGTGGGCCGCGCAGCGCAAGCTCGCGGTGCAGGCGTACCTCACCTACGGCAAGGTCTGGGCGGTGGATTTCGCGAGCGGCGCTGAGGGACTGCTGATGGCACCGGCGTACGCGGTGCCGGCGATGCTGCGCGATGCGGGCATCGGGCTCCAGGATTTCGACTATTACGAGATTCACGAGGCGTTTGCCGCGCAGGTGCTGTGCACCCTCAAGGCGTGGGAGACTCCGGAATACTGCCGCGAGGCGCTCGGATTGCCCGGGCCGCTCGGCAGCGTCGACCGGGCGAAGCTCAACGTGCACGGCGGCAGCATCGCCGTCGGCCATCCGTTCGCCGCCACCGGTACGCGCATCGTCGCCTCGCTCGCCAAGATCCTCGCCGGCGATGCACATGCGAGACGGGGTCTGGTCTCGGTGTGCACCGCCGGCGGCATGGGAGTTACCGCGATCATCGAGCGCTGAGCCGGCCATCGGCCGGAGGAGTGGATAACAATGAGTACCGTAGTAATGCGCGCCGCCCTGGCGGCGCTCGCGATGGCGGTCAGTTTCGCCGCCTGGGGCGACTTCAACACCGCGGTGAACGACTATCACGCCGGCCGCTACGACAGCGCCCACGCGCAGTTCCTGCAGATGGCGGCGCTCGGCGATTGCTCCTCGCAGTTCAACCTCGGCGCCATGGCACTGCACGGCCAGGGCGGTCCGCAGGACACAGGCACCGGCGCCGGCTGGCTCGAGGCGGCGATCGAGAACGGCTGCGGCGCGCTGGTCGGCAGCCGGCTCGCGTCGCTGAAGCCGAAGCTGAGCGATGCCGAGCAGCGCAGCGCTGCCGATATCGTCGCGCACTACGGGCGTGCGGCGCTGCGTGCCGAGGGTGTCGTCGACCCCGAGCTGGCCTGCAGCGACGAGACCGCGCCCGCGGTGCTCGAAGTGCCGGCACCGGACGCGGGCGGGGTGGCTTCCGCCGACGGGCTGGTGATCGCCGTGCTGACGATCGGAGCGGACGGCTTTCCACGCGACCCGCAGATCCTGCTCGCCGGTCCGGGCGCGGGCTTCGCGGCCACAGCGGTCGAGGCCTGGATGCACGGACGCTTCGAGGCGGCGACCCGCGGCGGCGTGCCGGTGGTCAGCCAGATCCAGGTGCGCTACGTGTTCACGCAGAAGGCGGGCGGGGACCTGTGGAGCACCGCGCCGTTGAAGGATGTGCGCCAGGCGGCCAACGCAGGCGACCCGGGGGCGGAATACCGCCTGGGACTCGCCAGCTACGGAACAGCGGGCGACTCGGCGCGGGCCGAGGACTTCGTGCTGCGGGCGGCGCGTGACGGCAACCCGCAGGCGCAGTACTGGATCGCAGCGCGCCTGCGCGCGACCTCCACCTGCCATCACGACATCACGGGCACCGCATGGCTGAAACGGGCGGCGCAGGGCGGCGCCCCCGCCGCGCAGGTCATGCTGGCCCGCGACCTGCTGAGCGGCACACCCGTAGCGGCGCAGGTCGCCGAGGCGCGCGCTCTGCTCGAGAGCGCGGCGCCGTCCACCGACTACTACGCCATGAAGCATGTGGTGGCGCTGCTCGCCGCCTCGCCGAGCGAGGCGGTGCGCGACCCGGCGACGGCGCTGAGTGTCGCCCGGCGGCTGGCCACAGGCGAGATCCAGTCGGACCCGCAGATGTTCGAGGCGATCGCGGCCGCCGACGCAGCCAACGGGGATTTCGCGCGCGCCGCCGCCGAGCAGGAGACCGCGATCGACAGCGCCAGGCGTCTGGGCTGGAGCACTCAGCCCATGCAGGAGCGGCTCGAGGCCTATCGCAGCCGGCGGGCGTGGCACGGCGAGCTGTTCTGACTGCTCAGGATCATGACGAGCGATCCAGCGGCGGGGCCGGCGCGCTTCACGAGCGACTTCACGATGCTCGGTGAGGCGCTCACCGGCCGGCTGCGTTTCTAGTGACCGGCATCGACCGCGTCTTCGAGCGATCCCTCGCCGCCCTCGTCAACGGCGGCGAGCCGCAGATCCTGCAGGGCGGGCGCAAGGGCGTGGAGAAGGAGTCGCTGCGCGTACTCGCCTCGGGCAAGCTCGCGCACACGCCCCACCCGCGCGCGCTCGGCTCGGCGCTTACTCACGAGCACATCACCACCGACTACTCCGAGTCGCTGATCGAGCTCGTGACGCCCGCGTTCACCCAGAGCTGGGAGCTGCTGCAGTACCTGCTCGACCTGCACCAGTTCGTCTATCGCCACCTGGACGAGGAGCTGCTCTGGGCCACGAGCATGCCGTGCGCCATCGACAGCGATGCCGACATCCCGCTTGCCGCATACGGCAGCTCGCACGTCGGGCGCATGAAGACCGTCTATCGCAACGGCCTGGGCCTGCGCTACGGACGGATGATGCAGGCGATCTCGGGGGTGCATTACAACTATTCGTTCCCAATACCGTTCTGGGAGGCGTATGCCGCGGTGCGCGGCTCGCGCACCCATGGCGCGCCGTTCGTCTCCGCCTGCTACTTCGACCTGCTGCGCAACTACCGGCGTCACGGCTGGCTGGTGCTGTACCTGTTCGGCGTGTCGCCGGTGGTGTGCAAATCGTTTCTGCGCGGGCGCAGCTCGCAGCTCGAGGAGCTCGGCGGTGGCACCGCTTACGAGCCCTGCGCCACGAGCCTGCGCATGAGCGACGTCGGCTACCGCAACCGCAACCAGGCGGGGCTCACCGTCTCGGTCAACAGCCTGGACGAGTATGTCCGCGACCTGCGTCATGCGATCAGCACGCCGTACCCGCCTTACGAGGCGCTCGGCGTGCGTGTCGACGGCGAGTACCGGCAGCTGAACGCCAACATCCTGCAGATCGAGAACGAGTACTACAGCTTCATCCGGCCGAAGCGCGTGGCGCGCTCGGGTGAGCGGCCCACCAAGGCGCTGCGACGCGCCGGTGTCGAGTACGTCGAGGTGCGGGCGCTCGACGTGAGCGCCTTCGACCCGGTCGGCGTCAACCAGAACAAGCTGCGCTTCCTCGAAGCTTTTCTCGCGCTCTGCCTGCTCAAGGAGAGTGCGCCGATCGGCGCCGCTGAGCAGGACCTGCTCGACGAGAATCACATGACCGTGGCGCGACGCGGCCGCGATCCGGGGCTGACGCTGTGGCGCGACGGCCGGCGCGTCGGCCTTCGCGACTGGGCGCAGGAGCTGCTCGACTCGCTCACCGGCATCTGCGAGATCCTCGACCGCGGCGATGCAGCGCGGCCGTACACGCAGGCCCTCGCCGTCCAGGCGGCCAAGGTGGCCGACGTGACGCTGACGCCCTCGGCGCGCCTCATGAGCGAGCTCGCCGCCGGGGAATCGTTCTTCGAGCTGGCGCTGCGCATGTCGGCCGCGCACAAGGCGTACTTTCTCGAGCTCTACCCGCCCAACGAGGCGCGGCTGTCGGAGCTCGCCGCAGAGGTCGAGGAATCGCTCGCCGCGCAGCGCGCCATCGAGGCCGCCGACCACGGCACGTTCGACGAGTACCTGGCGCGTTATTTCGCCGACTGAGGGCTGCCGTTCACGCCGCCCGGCGCAACCGCGCCGACCGAAGTCAATACCCCCGGCGTGCCCTTGCGCCGGTGGGCGCGAGGGGGCGATGCTTTCGGCATGAATGCGCTCTCGGTCCGCGGACTGACCAAGACCTACGACAACGGCGTACAGGCGCTCAGGGGCCTCGACCTCGACGTCGAGCAGGGCGATTTCTTCGCGCTGCTCGGCCCGAACGGCGCCGGCAAGACGACGCTCATCGGCATCATCACCTCGCTGGTCAACAAGACTGCGGGCGAGGCGCGGGTGTTCGGCTACAGCATCGACCGCGAGCTCGAGGCGGCCAAGGCGTGCATCGGCATCGTGCCGCAGGAAATCAACTTCAACATGTTCGAGTCCCCCTACACCATCGTGGTGAACCAGGCGGGGTTCTACGGCATCCCGCGCCCGGTGGCGCGGGCGCGCGCCGAGCAGTATCTGAAGCAGCTGCACCTGTGGGACAGGCGCGGCGGCATCTCGCGCGGCCTGTCCGGCGGCATGAAACGGCGCCTGATGATCGCGCGGGCGCTGGTGCACGAGCCGCGGCTGCTGATCCTCGATGAGCCGACCGCCGGCGTCGACATCGAGATCCGCCGTTCGATGTGGGAGTTCCTGCGCGAGATCAATGCCCGCGGCACGACCATCATCCTCACGACCCACTACCTGGAGGAGGCCGAGGCGCTCTGTCGCAACATCGCCATCATCAACGGCGGGCGCATCATCGAGCGCGACCGCATGAGTAGCCTGCTGCGCCGCCTGCACGTGCAGACCGTCGTGCTGAGCCTGCGCGACTCGCTCGCCGTCGCGCCCGAGCTGACCGGCTACCTCGTGCGTCTCATCGATGATCACACCCTCGAAATCGAGGTGTCGAAGGACGAGAACCTGAACGGCATCTTCGCGCGGCTGTCGGCGCTCGGTATCGAAGTGCTGAGCATGCGCAACAAGGTGAACCGTCTCGAGGAGATCTTCATGCGCCTGGTCGAGGGACGCGGCACGGGCGGCGACGCTGCGGCCGAGCCGCCGGCGTCGGCGCGCCGCGCCGCCGGAGCGCCGCCGTGAGCCACGCGCTGCCGACGACCGCGCCGCTCGCTGCCCCGCCGGTGCACCTGGGCCGCGCGCGCTGGATCGGGTTCAAGACCATCGTCATCCGCGAATACGGCCGCATCATCCGCATCTGGGGCCAGACGATCGTGCCGCCGGTAGTGACCGCGACACTGTACTTCGTGATCTTCGGCAGCCTGATCGGGCGGCGCGTCGGGGCGATGGGGGGCTTCGACTACCGCCAGTACATCGCCCCCGGCCTCATCATGATGGCCGTGATCACCAACTCCTACGGCAACGTCGTGTCGTCGTTCTTCGGCGCGAAGTTCGGCAAGCACGTGGAGGAGATGCTGGTCTCGCCGCTGCCGAGCTGGGTGATCGTCTCCGGCTACGCCACCGGCGGCGTGGTACGCGGCCTGCTGGTGGGCGCGGCGGTGACGGTGGTGTCGCTCCTGTTCACGCACCTGCACGTGCAGCACCTGGCGGTGATCGTGGCGGCGGTGCTGCTGACCTCGTTCAGCTTTGCTCTCGCCGGCTTCCTTAACGCGATGTTCGCCAAGAACTTCGACCAGGTGAACTGGATTCCGACCTTCGTGCTGACGCCGCTCAACTATTTCGGCGGCGTGTTTTACTCGATCGCGCTGCTGCCGGAGTGGGCGCGCCGGCTGAGCTTCGGGAATCCGATCCTCTACATGGTGAATGCGTTCCGCTACGGCTTCCTCGGCGTGTCCGACGTCGACGTCGTGGGTGCCTTTGCGCTGATGGTGCTCGCCGCGGCGGTGCTGTTCGCCGTCTCGGTCGTGCTCATGGAGCGCGGCACGGGAATCCGGGATTGAGCGCGCGCATCGCGCTGGTGACCGCGCGCGCGGCGCGCGGTCACGACGAGGACATGCCGCCGCTCGCGGCGGCGCTCGCCGCCCTGGGTGCCCGCACGCAGATCACCGACTGGGACGATGCCCGCATCGAGTGGCAGCGTTTCGACTGCGCACTGCTGCGCTCCGCCTGGGACTACGCCGAGCGCCGTGCCGAGTTTCTCGCCTGGGCCGCACGCGTCTCGCAGCTCACCCGCCTCGTGAACCCCGAGAGCGTCGTGCGCTGGAACACCGACAAGCATTACCTGCGGGAGCTGGCACGCACGGGTGCGCCGGTGGTGGCGAGCCGGTTCGTCGAGCCGGGAGAGGATGCCGCGAGGGCGCTCGAAGAGTTCCTCGGCGCCGAGGCGGGCGCGGAGCTCGTGGTCAAGCCCGCAGTCGGTGCGGGCTCGCGCGATGCGCGCCGCCACGCCCGCGGTGCACGCGCGGTGGCGAGCGCGCACATCGCGGCGCTCCTCGCGGCCGGGCGCAGCGTCCTGCTGCAGCCCTACCTCGGACGCGTCGATCGCGACGGCGAGACCGCGCTCATCTATTTCGAGGGGCGCTTCAGTCATGCGGTCCGCAAGGGGCCGCTTCTGCCCGCCGCAGCTGCCAGCACGGCGGTGCTGTTCGCCCCGGAGGAGATCAGCACCCGCACGGCCGCGCCCGATGAGCTGGAGACTGCCGAGCGGGTGCTGCGGGCACTGCCTTTTGCCGTCCCCCTCTACGCCCGCATCGACCTCATCCGGGACGATCCAGGCCGCTCGCTGCTCCTCGAGCTCGAGCTCACCGAGCCGTCCCTTTTCTTCGGCCGTGCGCCAGGCTCGGCGACCTGCCTGGCGGAGGCGCTGCTCGCGAGATATGTGAAGTAGAGCACGCAAAATCAGCTGCAACTTCTTGTAGTAACAAAATTTTCATATTTCTGACACGATTTTGACGCGCTGCGGCGCGAGGCTGGCTGCGCATGAAAGCGACCGGCTTCAGCACATTCATGGCGCGCGTCGATGCGGCGGAGGCGGGGCTTTGCCGCCGCCTGAACCGCGGGGCTTCGTTCGCGATTCCCTGCCTGGTGTTCAGGGTCGCGAGCCGCCTGGGCGACGGCATCCTCTGGTACCTCCTGATTGGGCTGCTGCCCGTTCTTTACGGGAGCGCCGCGCTCCGGCCCGCGCTCGTGATGGCGCTCACCGGCGGCTGCGGAGTGGCGATCTACTGGCTGCTGAAGCGTGTGTTCGTGCGCGAGCGTCCCTTCATCACTCACCGCGCGATCGATCTCGCGGCGACTCCGCTCGATCGCTACAGCTTTCCCTCCGGCCACACGCTGCATGCAGTGTCGTTCGCCTGGCAGGCGAGCGCGCACTTCCCCGAGCTCGGCTGGGTGCTGCTGCCGCTCGCGGGACTGATTGCCGCCTCGCGCGTGGTGCTCGGCCTGCACTATCCGTCGGACGTCCTCGCGGGCGCTGCGATCGGCGCGGTGCTGGCCGAGGTCGGACTCGCGCTCGGTTGATCGTGTAGAGTGGGGCGATGAGATCCCGCCCGTCAGGGCGCGTCCCAGCCTGAGCGGCGTGCGCGTCCTCTACGTCTCGGACGTCTACTTCCCGCGCGTCAACGGCGTTTCCACTTCGATCCGCACTTTCCGTCAGGACCTCGCGGACTGCGGCGTCGAGACGCTGCTGGTTGCGCCGCGTTACCCGGCAGAGGCTCCCGGCGATGCCGCAGAGGCCGTGCTGCGCGTGCCGGCCGCGGGCGTGCCCGGTGACCCGGAGGACCGCCGCATGCGCTGGCGCGCGCTCACGCGTCTGCTCGACCGCCTGCCGCGCGGCGCCTTTGACCTGGTGCACATCCAGACGCCGTTCATCGCGCATTACGCCGGGGTCCGCACCGCCCGGCGTACCGCAGTTCCCGCGGTCGCGACCTATCACACCTTCTTCGAGGAGTACCTGCACCACTATGTCCCGGCGCTGCCGCGGCGCATCGGCCGCTTCCTGGCGCGGGGCTTCACCCGCTCGCAGTGCGCCGCGGTGCAGGCGCTGATCGCGCCCTCCGAGCCGATGCGCGCGGTGCTGCTGGCTTATGGCGTGAGCACGCCGATCCACGTGCTGCCGACCGGGCTGCCTGCGGACCGCTTCCGCGCGGGTGACGGCGCGCGCTTTCGTGCCGCCGCCGGGCTCGCGCCCGGGCGGCCGCTCGTGACCTACGTCGGCCGGGTGGCGTACGAGAAGAACATCGGTTTCCTGGTGCAGATGTTCCGCGAGGTGCTCAAGTCCGTGCCGAACGCGCTGCTGGTGATCGCCGGCGAAGGGCCGGCGCGCGCCTCGCTCGAGCAGCAGGTGCGCAGCATCGGTCTCGGCGTGCAGGTGCATTTTGCCGGCTACCTGGAGCGCGATTCGGCACTGCTCGACTGCTATGCGGCGGCCGACGTGTTCGTGTTCGCGTCGCGCACCGAGACGCAGGGACTGGTGCTGCTCGAAGCGATGGCGCAGGGCGCACCCGTCGTCTCGACCGCCGAGCTCGGCACGCGCTCGGTGCTGCAGCCCGGCTGCGGTGCGCTGGTGGCGCCTGAGCGCACGGACGCGTTCGCCGCCGCGGTGGTGCGCGTTTTGAGCGAGCCGGGTCTGCGTCACGAGCTCGGTGCGCTGGGACGCAGCTACGCGCGCACCTGGTCGTCGGCGGCGCAGGCACGGCGGCTGAAGGGGCTCTACGAGAGGCTCCACGCCGCGCGCGCCGGCGCGCTGCGCGGCCTGACGGGCGGGGGCGGGGACCGGCAGGGTGCTGAGCCGGCGGGACACTGACACGTCGCCGGCTGCAGGCACCCTGTCCAAGGCGTCGCCCGCGGGCGACGGTTGAAAGCACTAGGTGCTGAGCTACACTTTCGAGCGGTCTCACCACCTGTCAGGGAGCATGGGCGCAAAGCGCGCGCTGATCGTCGACGACTCCAAGTCCGCGCGCTTATTCCTCGCCCGCGCCCTGGAGCGCTACGACATCGACGTCGACAGCGCCGAGAGCGCGGAGGCCGCGATCGCCTACCTCGCGAGCAATCGTCCGGACGTGATCTTCATGGATCACCTGATGCCCGGTATGGACGGCCTGCAGGCGGTCAAAGCCATAAAGAACGACCCGCATACCGCCAGCATCCCGATCATGATGTACACCTCGCAGGAGGGAGAGCTGTACCTCGGTCAGGCGCGCGCGCTGGGGGCGGTCGGCGTGCTTCCCAAGCAGATCAAGCCGACGGATGTCTCGAAGATCCTGTACCAGCTGCACCTGGTTCCCGAGCGGCGCTCGAGCGAGCAGTCGACCTTCAGACCGGCTGGGGAGCCTGCCGCGCCAGCTGCCCACTCCGCGCCCTCGCGACCTCTCACCGAGAGCGAGCTGCGCGAGCACTTCGCGGAGCTGCGGCGCGCCCTCGTGGCCGGCATCGATACACAGACCGAGCGCATCACCGCCGAGGTACGCGCACTCCTGTTCGAGTCCCTGCCGCCGTCGGCGAACCGCAGGCCGCCCGGCAACCAGCCGTGGCCGTGGATCGTGGCATGCGCCGCACTCGCGCTCGCGCTCGGCAGCACCGCGCTCTGGTGGCGCAGCGTCCGCGCCCTCGACTCCCTCACGGTCGAGGTCGGACAGTTGCACGCGCAGGCGGCCAGAGCAGGCACCCCGGGTTCGCGTGCGCCGGCGCCGGCCGCCGCACCGTCGCCCGCTGCGGCGGAGACCCGGCCCATAATCCTGCCGGTGCCGTACGGCTCGGAGGCCCTGGGCGGCGCGCGCCTCGAGGCGATCGGCAGGCTCCTCGCGCGCCTCACGCGGCAGAAGGTCGCGGGTGTCGTGGAGGTGCGCACCTATGCCGGCCGCTTCTGCCTGGTCGGTAACGCGGCCGACGGTTACTCGCTGCCGCCGGAGGAGATGCCATTCGCCAAGTGCGACATCGTCGGCAACCCTGCGGAGGACACCCTCTCGCCCACGCAGCGCATGCCGCTGGCACTCGCCAACCTCATCGGCGCGACCCGTGTCGCCACCAACGGCACCCTCGACGTGCAGGTGTCGGTGGGCGACGCCGCCAACCTGCTCACGCCCTATCCACAGGTGGCGGGCGAGCTGAGCGCGGGCGAGTGGAACCGCGTAGCCGGCGCCAACAACCGCGTCGAAGTCCGCCTCCACTGAGCCCGGTGCTGGGCGAGTATGCCGCCGGCTGAAGGCTTCCGGCCGTCGCGCTGGCTGCGCAACCGCCACCTGCAGTCGATGCTGGCGAGCACCTTCGTGCGCCGCGGCGGCATCCTGCGGCGCGCCGCGCCGCTCATCGCCGCGCAGCGCGAGCTGCTGCTCGAGTGCGGCGCGGGCGTGCGGCTGCAGTGCTTCGCCTCCTCGCCTGCGCGCGGCAGCGGGCAGGTCGCGGTGGTGCTGCACGGCTGGGAGGGAAGCGCTGAGTCGCTTTACGTGCTGTCGCTCGCGCAGCAGCTGTTCGAGCAGCGCTTCGAGGTCGTGCGTCTCAACCTGCGCGACCACGGCGAGACTCATCATCTGAACCGCGACCTGTTCCACTCCTGCCGCCTGCCGGAAGTGATCGGCGCAGTGCAAGCGCTGCAGGCGCTTTTCCCGGGCCGCGCCCTGCAGCTCGTGGGCTTCTCGCTCGGCGGCAACTTCCTGCTGCGGGTAGCGGCGCGCGCACGGGAGGCGGGCCTCAGGCTCGGGGGCGTGATCGCCGTGTCGCCGGTGCTGGATCCGGAGGAGACACTGCTCGCTCTCGAGCGCAGCCTGCCGGCTTACCAGCGCTACTTCGTGCGCAAATGGATGCGCTCGCTGCGCAAGAAGCAGGCCGCCTGGCCGGACGTCTACGACTTCAGCGAGATCGCGCGGCTGCGCGGCCTGCGCGGCATGACCGCCGAGCTCGTGCGGCGCCATTCGGAATTCGCGACGCTGGAGGACTACCTGCGCGGCTACTCCATCACCGGCGAGCGGCTCGCGACACTCGAGGTGCCGGCCCGGATCGTGATCTCGCTCGATGACCCGATCATCCCCGTGAGTGGACTCACGCGCCTCGCCCACACCGGTGCGCTGTCGGTAACGGTGACCCGCTACGGCGGACACTGCGGCTTTCTCGAGCGGCTCTCCGGCCCCACCTGGGTGGAGCGCCAGATCCTCACGCAGCTCGGCGCCTAGTCCATTGGAAAAATCGCCTGCGGCGATTATTGTGAACGCGGGTGTGAACGGGCCCTAGTCACCGTGGCGTTTCTCGTCGAAGCGGGTCACCGGCTCGCCACTGGTGACCGTAACCGCCCCCTCGATCACTGCGCCGCGAGCGACGGCGACGGTGCGCGCCACGACGTCGGCCTGGATCACCGCCGAGGCACCGACCTCGAGCTTCCCCTCGATGACCAGCCGCCCGGTGATGCGTCCGGCAATCACGGCGGCGCGCGCGTGGATCTCGCCGTGCCACTCTGAGCCGGCGGCCATGCTGAGCGCGCCGGCCACGCGCCCGTCGCCGCGTACGGCGCCGCAGACCACCAGCGGACCATCGGTCTCGAGGTCACCCGTGAGCCGGGACCCCGGCGCGACGAACGTCGGCGACTCGCCGATCTGGTCCAGGAATCTGCGCTTTTGGGGCTCGGACACTGAGTTGCCTCCCGAGGCGGCCGGCTGTGCCTTCGAGGGGCATAATACGGGCCGCCGGCCGCACAAGGATGCCGACCATGATCACATTCCGCGCCGCAACCGCAGCGCTCCTCGCCGTGGGCCTGGCGCTGGCCGCCTGCAGCAGCGAGCAACAGGACTGGCGTTCCGCGGAGGCCGCGGATACCACCGAGGCCTACGCCCGCTTCATCGATCAGCACCCCGACAGCGAGCTCGCCCGCCAGGCGCACGACCGCGTGCACCAGCTCACCCTGGAGCGCGACTGGCAGCGCACGCGCAGCGACGGCACGCTCGATGCGTACCGGGAATTTCTTGCGCACTACCCGACTGGCAGGTACTCCCAGGAGGCGCGTATCCGGATTGAAAGCGCTGCGCTCGGTTCGATCGCGCCGATCGCGCCCCAGACGCCCGAATCCCAGGCCGCCCCGCCGAGCGGGGTGAAGCTCCTGCAGCTCGCGATCGCCGCGCGCTCATCGTCCGCCGCCTCTCCCTCGCCGGCTGCGGGAGTGGCACAGCGCGGCGAGATCGCCCGGCCGGCTGAGATGGCGCGAGCCGGTACCCTGGCACAGCCCGGTGAGCCCGCGCAGCCGGCTGAAGGCGTGCAGGCCGCGCAGCCTCTGGCGGCATTCGACCCGGTCGCCGCGGGCTACGCCGTGCAGCTCGGCGCGTTTGGCACCCAGGCCAGCGCCGATCGCGAGTGGCAGCGGCTGCAGACCCGCTTCGCCACGCAACTCTCAGGGTTCTCGCCGCGGGTGGTCGCCGCCGACACCTCGGGGGGCGAGCTCTACCGGCTGCAGGTTGCGGCCGCAGGCGAGGCGCAGGCACGTGCGCTGTGCGATTCGCTCAGGCAGCAATCGCAGTCCTGTATGCCCGTCGTGCCGCGGTAGCGGCTGCCGCAGTACTGCCCGTCTCTGCTCCCCTTCGCTCCAAACTGACAATTCGCGTCACCTGTCGCTGGCGGCGGGTCCGCTATTAAGTACTTGTTTTAGAAAATATTTCAGATCTGGCACAGCCCTTGCTCCAGCTATGGGTGCGGGGCTTTTTGAGTGAGAGCCCCGCAGGGCGGGGCCGTGATGCTTTTTCCATGACCCCGTGCCTTTGAGACCTGGTTGCGAACAACTTCCCCGTGTTCGCTCCTGCGCGCCGCGATGCGACTTCCCCCGCATCGCGGCGCATTTTTTTGGCCGTAGCGCCCATACAATCAATCGGTGGAATTCCGCGATTACTACAAGGTCCTCGGTGTCGAGCGCAACGCGACCGCCGAGCAGATCAAGTCCGCCTGGCGGCGC
The DNA here is from genome assembly GCA_963844595.1 of uncultured Gammaproteobacteria bacterium. Taxonomy (GTDB): domain Bacteria; phylum Pseudomonadota; class Gammaproteobacteria; order Steroidobacterales; family Steroidobacteraceae; genus 13-2-20CM-66-19. The sequence continues at coordinate 73,125 of CAWJOW010000004.1, read as the reverse complement.
TCGGCCCGCAAGTACCACCCCGATGTCAGCAAGGAGCCGGACGCGGAGGCGCGCTTCAAGGAGATGCAGGAGGCCTACGAGGTCCTTAAGGATCCCGAGAAGCGCACCGCCTACGACCAGCTCGGCAGCCAGTGGAAGTCCGGCGAGCAGTTCCGGCCCCCGCCCGATTGGGGCAGCGGCTTCGAGTTTCGCGGTGCCCCGGGGAATGGCCGGCGGGGAGCGCGCGCGCAGCGCGCGGGCGGCGCGGCGGACGGCGGGTTCGAAGAGGGCGGCTTCAGCGATTTCTTCTCGTCGCTGTTCGGCGGCGGCTCGCCGTTTGCGGCACGCGGTGTACGCGGCGGGCGCGACCACCACGCGCGCATCGACATCAGCCTCGAGGCGGCGTTCCACGGCACGACGACGCTGCTCGAGCTGAAGCGTCCCGAGCTCAAGCCCGACGGCACCCTGGAAGTGCGCACGCACACTGTCCGCGTCACCATTCCCGCCGGCGTCACCGAGGGACAGCTGATTCGCCTCGCCGGACAGGGCGAGGCCGCGCCGGAAGGCGGCAGCGCGGGCGATCTGTACCTCGAGACGCACATCCTTCCCGATCCGCTCTACCAGCTCGACGGCCGCGACGTGACGCTGACACTGCCGGTGGCACCGTGGGAGGCGGCGCTCGGCGCGAGCGTCACCGTGCCGACGCCCGGGGGCCCGGTGGAGATGCGCATCTCGCCGGGCGCCCAGTCGGGTCAGAAGCTGCGGCTGCGCGGGCGCGGACTTCCGGGCCAGCCCCCCGGCGACCAGTACGTGCAGCTGAAAGTGGTGCTGCCGCCGGCGTCCACGCCCGAGGCAAGATCGCTCTACGAGCAGATGCGCAGCGCGCTCGATTTCGATCCGCGCGCGGAGCTTAAGAGGAGCTCAACATGAGCCGCACACCGCAGGTAGCGACCGCAGAGGTGCTCACCGAGACCCATTGGATCGCCGTGACGGAGCTGTGCGAGTTGTGCCGGCTCGACCTTGCGGCGGTCGAGGAGCTGGCCGAGCTCGGCGTGGTCTCTCCGCGCGAGCGGCGCGCGCCCGAGTGGCAACTCCCGGCCACCGTGCTGCCGCGGCTGCGCATCGTCGGCCGCCTGATGCGGGATCTGGGCGTCAACGTCAGCGGCGCCGCGCTGGCACTCGAGCTCCTCGAGTCGCAGCGCTCTCTCGAGCGGCGGATCCGCGCGCTCGAGCGGCTCATCGCCGGAGACTGAAGCTACTGGCCGAAGCGCTCGCCGCCCCCCTGCAGCCACTCGGGCTCGCCCGGCGCGGCGGCGCGTCCGAGCAGCGCATTGCGGTGCGGGAAGCGGCCGAAGCGCTCGATGATCGAGCGGTGGTTCTCCGCCGATCGCAGGCACGCCTCGAAGGTTGCGTGCAGCTCCGGCGGCGCCTCGGCGCGCAGCCGGCGGTAAGCGGCGATCGACTCTTCCTGCGCCTCGCGGCTCTCGGCGTGCTGCATCGGCATATAGAAGAAGATCCGCTCGACCACGTCGAGCGCCGCATCCGCCGCCGACTGCATTCCGGAGAGCGTCAGCGAGAGCGCCGCCCCGTCACAGTCGAACGCCCGCTCTGTGCCGCGATGGATATGGCGCGGGAACTGATCGAGCAAGACGATGAGGCTCAAGCGCCGCCGCGGCCCGTCGGCCCAGCTGGCAAGCTCGCCGGCCGCGGCGCGCTCGAGCAGCGCGCCGAAGCGCGTGCGGATCAGCTCGTCGCGCCGCCTGAGCGCCGCGGCGTCGCCCCCGAACCAGAAGCACACGCGGCGCTCGAGCGCTTGCGCCGTGAGCGGCAGCCGGCCGAACCAGAAGTCGCGCACCGCGCGCGCCTCATCCATGCGTCGCTTCCCCACGCGTGGCCTCGCGCCGTGCCTGGTCGGCTTCGAACAGCTTCTCGAGCTGCTGCGCGGCTTCGCGCGTGGTCGCCTGGAACTTCGCGTCGTCCTCCTTCACCTGGTACTGCGCGGCGAGCGTCGCCTCATCGTGCTGACGGAACGTCTGGATCGCCTCGCGGGCTTCGGCGCGGCTCACACCGAGTGCTTCCAGCACGCGACCCGCCATTTCCAGGCTCGAGGCGTAGGTCTCGCGGATGATCGCCGTCACGCCTGCGTCCATGAGCGCGAACGCATGCTGGCGGTTGCGGGCGCGCGCCAGAATCCTGAGCTTCGGGAACTGCGCGCGTACCAGCTGCGCGGTGCGGATCGAAGCGTCCACGTCGTCGATCGCGAGCACCAGCACTCGGGCAGTGGCGGCTCCGGCCGCGCGCAGCAGGTCGAGGCGCGAGGCATCGCCGTAGTAGACCCGGTTGCCGAAGCGCCGCACGAAGTCGACGTGCGTCTGGCTGCTGTCGAGAGCGGTGAACCGCACGTGCTTGACGCGCAGGATGCGCGCCACGATCTGCCCGAAGCGCCCGAAGCCGGCGATGATCACCGGGTTGTCGTGCTCGTCGATGGCATCGTAGGGGGCGGCGGGCGGGGCGAGCCAGCGGGCGCTCACCGCGTCGTACACGATCATGAGGAGGGGCGCCAGCATCATCGAGAGAGTCACCGCGAGTATCAGCAGGTCGGCGGTGGCGGCATCGAGCAACCGCTCGCGGGCGGCGAGCGTGAACAGCACGAAGGCGAACTCGCCGCCCGTGGGCAGCGTAAAGCCCAGCCGGCGGGCCGCATCCGGCTTCTGGCCCGCAAGGCGCGCGAGCAAGGTCACAGCGAGGATCTTCACCGCGAGAAAGCCCGCGGTGACGGCCAGCAGCGTCAGGGGCTCGGAGCGCAGCAGCCCGAGATTGGCCGCCATCCCTACCGAAATGAAGAACAGCCCGAGCAGCAGGCCCTTGAACGGCTCGAGGTCCGCTTCGAGCTCGTGCCGGAACTCGCTGTCGGCGAGCAGCACGCCTGCGAGGAACGCGCCAAGCGATGCCGACAGGCCGATCCGGCTGGCGAGCAGTGTCGTGCCGATTACGATGAGGAGCGCCGCAGCGGTGAACACCTCCGACACCTGCACCCGCGCCACGATGCGCAATGCCGGCCGCAGTACCAGCCGCCCGCCCGCCACGACCACCACGGCGATCACGAGCAGCAGCTTGAGGAGCGCCAGCCACCAGGTGCCGTGCCCGGCGAGCTGTCCCCCGGGAGCGAGCCGCGGCAGGATCGCCAGCACCGGCAGCACCGCCAGGTCCTGGAACAGGAGGATGCCGAACGCCGCGCGGCCGTACTTAGTCTGCAGCTGACCGCGCTCGGCGAGCAGCTGCAACACCAGCGGCGTGGACGAGAGCGACAGCCCGACGCCGATGACACCGGCAGTGATCGGCGGCACGCCGAGCGCCCAGGCCGCGGCCCCGAGCGGCAGCGCACAGGCGAGCACCTGGACGGCGCCGAACCCGAACACGATCCGGCGCATCACCCACAGCCGCTGCGACTGCAGCTCCAGCCCGATCACGAACAAGAGCAGCACGATGCCGAACTCCGACACCCGCATGAGGTGGGCGACGTCACCGACGACATTCAGGCCCCAGGGACCGAGCACGAGGCCGGCGGCGATGTAGCCGAGGATGGATGAGAGGCGCAGGAAGCGCGACAGCGACACCGCGATGACGGCGGCGGCGAGCAGCGCGGCGATCTGGGTAAGCGGGATCATGGGACCCTGGTGATTCTGGCAGGAATTGCGGCCCTGAGTCCCTTGAGTTTGCGGCCCGAGATCCCCATGCCTGCCCGATGCTCAACGGCGAGCCGCTCGATGCCTATTCCGACGCCGTGATCGGTGCCGTCGAGGCTGTCGCGCCCGCGGTGGTCAGTGTCTACGTCGGCGGTGCGGCGGAAGCCGCGCGGGCCCAGGGCGGTGCGGGCTCAGGGGTGGTGGTGACGCCCGACGGCTACGTGCTCACCAACGAGCACGTCGTGCAGCGCGTTCAGCAGGCGCGGGTCTCGTTCGTCGACGGCCGGACTGCGTCGGCCGTGGTGGCCGGGCGCGACCCGGCGACGGATCTTGCGGTGCTGCGCGCGCAGGCGACCACGCTCCCCTATGCGCAACTCGCCGGCGACCAGCGCCTGCGCCCGGGACAGCTGGTGGTCGCGGTCGGCAACCCGTTCGGTTACGAATCCACCGTGTCCGCGGGCGTGGTGAGCGCGCTCGGACGCTCGCTGCGCAGCCGCCAGGGCCGCCTCATCGAGGGCATCGTGCAGCACACCGCGGCGCTCAATCCCGGCAACTCCGGCGGTCCGCTCGTCGATGCGCGCGGGCGCGTCGCCGGCATCAACACCGCGATCATCGCCGTGGCGCAGGGCATCGGCTTTGCGGTGCCCGCGGCCACCGCGCAGTGGGTGCTGACCGAAATCCTCACCCAGGGGCGTGTGCGGCGCGCCTGGCTGGGCGTTGCCGCGCGCGACCGGCCGCTCGATCTGCGCCTGGTACGCGCTCTCTCGCTCGGCACGCGCGGCGCAGTGGAGATCCTGTCGCGCGAGAGCGCCGGGCCGGCGGCCGACTCGGACCTGCGGCCCGGGGACCTGATCGTGGGCGTGAACGCTGTGGCGGTCGACGGCGTCGACGCGCTGCACCGCGAGCTCGCGCGCGTCCCCCCGGCGAGCCTTCTCACGCTCAAGGTCGTGCGCCGGATGCAGCTTCTCGAGGTCCCGCTGATGGTGCGCGAGCCGCCGGCGGCCTGACGCGCTGCGGCGCCTCAGCTCACTCGCACAGACTCTCGAGATAGCCCTGCGCGGCCGGCGACAGCCGCCGCCGGGCGAGCGCCCGTGCCTTGGGCGCGTCGACGATGTACTCGAGGGGACCTGAGACCAGCATCTGGCGGATGCGCGGATGGCGTAGCGCAGCGCGCGCCATGCGGTTCAGCAGCGTGAACCCGCGGCTCACGACACGCCCGCTGGCGCCGTTGCGCTCGATGGTGCGTGCCAGGTACTGCCCGAAGCGGGCGTAGAGGAAGTAGTCGTCATCCCCGACCTGGAAGCGCGCTTCGGCGAAAAAGTCGGGGAAATTCTTCTCGAGATACTCGTTGAGACGTTGCAGACGGGGTCCAGGGTCGCTGTCAGTCGACACTTTGCGCTGCTTCATCTTCGGTGCGGACACCTCGCTCGCCGCTCACGGTTGCGGCGGCGCGCATGTTGGGGTAGCGGGGGTCAGGATGCAAGCGGTGTCAGACAGTTTCGAGCGACAGATCACGCCTGGCGTGCGCCCGCCTTCGCACGCCTCGATGCGAGCCGTTGCATGGTGCCGCGCTTTTCCGCGACCGCGTTGAGGATCTGCGGCCAGCGGGCCTTGTGCAACGCCGAAGTCGTGCGGAAGTCCTCGAGCGGCACTGCCAGCAGGGGATCGACTCCATAAAGAAGAAAGACGCGCACCGCGGCGATGTCGGCGGCGATCTCCGCGACACGCTCGAGGAGCCTCAGCCCGGCCCGTTCGCTGACTTCGGCAAGCTCCCGGCGGATAGCGGCGCGCGCGACATCGACCGCCAGCATCGCCTGCGCGATTCCGGCAGGAGTGCGTTTCCCTGGCAGCAGATGCAGATTCTGGATCCGACTGTCCAGCACGTCGATGGGATGGATCACGCGGAGTACTCCGATGCCGGGCACTTCCATCTCGACAGCCCGGCGGACGAGATCCTTGGTCGTGAGACCGACGACCCCCGAGAGAAAGTCCACCTGCTTCACCGTGCCGTTCCTGAGGCGGTGGGTGACCTTGCCGGTTTGCGGGGTGGCGTCATCCAGACCGGGTATCCAGGTAGTCCAGCCGAGCTCTTTGCCGAGGCGCTTGGCGAGCGCCGAATCGCCAATGAAGTCCGCGTCTGCTGTGACGCCTGAGACCAGGTCGGCCGGCCGCTTGACGCGGAAGTGGTCCGCCCAGAAGGCCAGCGCCTGGCCGCCGACCAGCAGCCCCTGCGGCGAGCACACGCCCAGGATCCTGGCGACCTCGGCGGGAGTCAGCGGTGCTTCGACGTCGCGCTCATTCCTCATAGAAACCCCGCGAGGCTCGCAGCACGCGCGCGGCGGCCGCGCGTTCCGGCGGAATCATGTGCTGCGCACCCCAGGCAGGCGCATCGCGTCGCTCGCCCTCGCCCAGGGCGCGAGTGAGCGCCTGGGGAGAGAACATCACCGCAACCAGTCGGCCGTGCTTCACGATCTCGACCTGTCCCAGTGCGGCGACGTCCTCGAGCAGCCCGCCGAAGTTGTTCTTCGCGTCCGTGGCGGAAATCTTCTTACTCATATTGGCTATTTTAGCCAAAAATCTCCGATGAGCAAGGAGGCTGGCCGGGTGTGAGGTCGCGACGAGGGCGTGTACTTGAGCGGCCCCGAGACCAGGTTGGGGGCATGCGTGCCTCAGGATGCAAGAGGCGCAGCGCGCCACGCCGCGCGTGCCAGCCGATAGAGCACATGCGTTCGCAGCAGATGTCCCGCGGGCAGGCGCGGATGCTCGAACTCGCCCGCGTAGCGCATCCCGAGCCGCTCCATCACCGCGCGCGAGCGTCGGTTCCCGGTCGCGGTGAACGACACGACCTCGCCAAGGGCGAGTGTCGTGAAGGCATACCGCAGGCACTCCCGCGCGGCCTCGGTCGCGTAGCCGCGGCCCCAGCTCGAGCGCCGGATGCGCCACAAGATCTCCGTGCAGGGTGTGAATTCGGCCTGGAAGGAGGGGACCGAGAGCCCGACGCAACCAATGAATTCACCCCGGTCGCGCAGCTCGACGGCCCAGAGTCCGAAGCCGCGCTGCGCGAGCGCGCTCTGAGCCCGCTCGGCAAACGCATCGCTCTCGGCTCGGGTGAGACAGCCGGTCATAAACTCCATGACTGCCGGATCGGCGTTTAGCGCCGCGAAGGGCCCGAGGTCACTCGCACGCCATGGCCGCAGCTCGAGTCGCGGGGTCGTCAGGGTGCTCGCCGGCGCTTGCAAGGGTTCCACGGGCCGGTATTATCGATCCCATAGTGATGGTGTAAGACAGTCGATCGACGGGAGAGGCGCAGGCATTGCCCCCGTCAGCCCGGCTCGTCGTCCGCGTACCGCTTGCGTTCCACGCGGATCTCCTTCAGCGCAGGAATTTACAGGATCGTCCCGACAGGCTCGCGGCCTCACCCGGCCCACGGCCGGCGGCGGCGCGCCTGCTTCGAGCCACGACCTGCGAGGCGCCTCTCATGTCCGCTCCCTCCCGGGGACTCTACAAAGACGCGTACGAGCGCGACAGCTGCGGCTTCGGCCTGATCGCCAGCCTCGACGATGCGCCGAGCCACGCGCTGGTGCGCACGGCGATCGCCTCTCTCAACCGCCTGACTCACCGCGGCGCGGTCGCGACCGACGGCAAGACGGGTGACGGCTGCGGGCTGCTGCTGAAGAAGCCCGCGGGATTCCTGCGCGCCGTGGCGTCCGAGGCCGGCATCACGCTCGCCCCGGAGTTCGCGGCGGGGCTGGTTTTCCTGCCGCGCGATGCGGCCAGGGCGCGCGCGGCGCGCAGGGCGCTCGAGGTGCAGCTCGAGCGGGCGGGACTCAAGGTTGACGGCTGGCGCACGCTGCCGGTGAACCCCGAGGCTTGTGGGGCGGAGGCGCTACGGACGCTGCCTGAGATCGGGCAGCTGTTCGTCGACTGTCCCGCGGATCTCGACGAGGCGGCATTCAACCGGCGGCTGTTCGTGGCGCGGCGGCTCGCGGAGAAGGCACTCTGCGACGAGCCGGCGTTCTACGTGCCGAGCCTGTCGGCGAGCACCATCGTCTACAAGGCCATGGTCATGCCGCAGCACCTGGCCGAGTTCTACCCGGATCTGGCCGATCCGCGGCTGCAGGCCTCGGTCGCGGTCTTTCATCAGCGCTTCTCGACCAACACGCTGCCACAGTGGCGCCTGGCGCACCCCTACCGCTACCTGGCCCACAACGGCGAGATCAACACCGTGCAGGGCAACCGCAACTGGGCCACGGCGCGCGGGCCGCTGCTGCGCTCGGCATTGCTGCCGCAGCTGCAGGAGCTGCTGCCGCTGGTATCGCTCACCGGCTCCGACTCGCAAAGCCTCGATAACATGCTCGAGGTCCTGCTGATGGGCGGCCTCGACCCGTTGCATGCCATGCGGCTGCTGATACCGCCCGCCTGGCACGGGCTCGATGCGCTCGACCCGGACCTGCGCGCCTTCTACGAGTACTACTCGCCGCACATGGAGCCCTGGGACGGGCCCGCCGGCATCGTGCTCACAGACGGCCGCTACGCCATCTGTACGCTCGATCGCAACGGCCTGCGCCCGGCGCGCTTCTGCATCACGCACGACCGTGTGCTGACCGTCGCCTCCGAGACCGGCGTCTGGGACTACCGCCCCGAGGATGTCGTGAGGAAGGGGAAGCTCGGACCCGGGGACATGCTGGCGCTCGACCTGGCAACCGGCCGGGTGCTCGGCTCGCAGGACATCGACCAGCTCCTGAAGAGCCGCCATCCGTACAAGAGCTGGCTGCGCCAGGGCGTGCGCTACCTCGAGAGCGACCTGGTGGACGCGCGCCTCGCCGCCGAGCCCATGGACCGCGACACGCTCGCCCTCTATCAGAAGATGTTCAACATCACCCAGGAGGAGCGCGACGACATCATCCGGGTGCTCGCCGAGGACGAGAGCGAGGCGGTGGGCTCGATGGGGGACGACACACCGATGCCGGTGCTGTCGCATCAGGTGCGCCCCCTCTACGACTACTTCAGGCAGCAGTTCGCGCAGGTCACCAACCCGCCGATCGACCCGTTGCGCGAATCCATCGTCATGTCGCTGCAGACGCAGATCGGGCCGGAGTGCAACATCTTCGAGCCCGCGCCCGGGCATGCCCGCCAGATCGTGCTCGGCTCGCCGATCCTCTCGCAGAGGAAGCTGCGGCAGATCCTGGCGATCGAGGAGGTCAGCCACGAGTTTCTCGACCTGCAGTACGAGCCGGCCGAGGGGCTGAAGGCGGCCATCCAGAGGCTCTGCGCCCAGGCGGAAGGCGCGGTGCGCGAGGGCAAGCTGGTGCTGCTGCTCTCCGACCGTTATCTGGTGCGCGGCCGGATCCCGGCGCACGCGCTGCTCGTGACCGGGGCGGTGCACCAGCATCTGGTGAGGACCGGCCTGCGCTGCAAGTGCAATCTGCTGGTCGAGACCGGTACCGCGCGCGAGCCGCATCACTTCGCCTGCCTGCTCGGCTACGGGGCCACCGCCGTGTATCCCTACATGGCGTATCAGGTGCTCTTCGAGATGATGCGCCGCGGGCGCGTCAAGCTCGATTTCGCCGCGCGCCTCGAGCTCGGCCGCAGCTACCGCGCCGGGGTACGCAAGGGGCTCTTCAAGGTCATGTCGAAGATGGGCATCTCGACGATCGCCAGCTATCGCAGCTCGCAGCTGTTCGAGATCGTCGGGCTCGCCGACGAGGTCGTCGGGCTCTGCTTCACCGGCACCGAGAGCCGCGTCCAGGGGGCGGACTTTACCGATCTCGAAGCCGACCTCGAGGCGCTCGCCGCGCGCGCCTTCGACCCGCGCGCCGCGGTCGCGCAGGGCGGCCTCCTCAAGTACGTGCACGGCGGCGAGTACCACATGTACAACCCCGACGTGGTCGCGGCGCTCCAGGCGGCCGTAATCACCGGCGACTATGCCGACTACAAGGTGTTCGCGCAGCTCGTGAACGCTCGCCCGGCGGCGACTTTTCGCGACCTGCTCGGGCTCAAGCCGCACTCATCCCCCGTGCCACTCGGTGAGGTCGAGCCGGCCGAGGCGATCCTGGCGCGCTTCGACAGCGCCGGCATGTCGCTCGGGGCGCTCTCGCCGGAAGCGCACGAGGCGCTCGCCATCGCCATGAACCGCCTCGGCGCGCGCTCGAACTGCGGCGAGGGGGGCGAAGATCCGGCGCGCTACCGCACCGAGAAGAACTCCAGGATCAAGCAGGTGGCCTCCGGACGCTTCGGGGTCACACCCGAGTACCTGGTGAACGCCGAGGTGCTGCAGATCAAGATCGCCCAGGGCGCCAAGCCGGGCGAGGGAGGTCAGCTGCCCGGTCACAAGGTCAACGAGATGATCGCGAGCCTGCGGTTTGCGCGTCCCGGAGTCGGCCTGATTTCCCCGCCGCCGCATCACGACATCTATTCCATCGAGGACCTGGCGCAGCTGATCTTCGATCTCAAGCAGGTGAATCCGCGCGCGCTGGTATCGGTCAAGCTGGTCGCGGAGCCCGGCGTCGGCACCGTGGCCGCCGGCTGCGCCAAGGCCTATGCGGACCTCATCACCATCTCCGGCTACGACGGCGGCACGGGCGCGAGCCCGCTGTCGTCCATCAAGTACGCCGGCACTCCGTGGGAGCTCGGGCTCGCCGAGACGCACCAGACGCTGCGCGTCAATGACCTCAGGCACCGCGTGCGGCTGCAGACCGACGGGGGCCTGAAGACCGGCCTCGACGTCGTCAAGGCCGCGCTCATCGGCGCCGAGAGCTTCGGCTTCGGCACCGCGCCGATCGTGGCGCTCGGGTGCAAATACCTGCGCATCTGTCATCTCAACAACTGCGCCACCGGGGTCGCCACCCAGCACAACGTGCTGCGCTCGAAGTACTTCACGGGGCTGCCGGAGATGGTGATCAACTACTTCCGCTTCGTCGCCGAGGAGGTGCGCGAGATCCTGGCGTCGCTCGGCGCGCGCAGCCTCGCGGAAATCATCGGCCACACGCAGCTGCTCGAGCCGCTGCCCGGCGCTACGCCCCGGCAGCGCAAGCTCGATCTCACGCCGATCCTTTCGACCGCGGGCCTCGAGCGTGATGCGCCGCAGTTCTGCACCACGCCGTCGAACGCGCCGTTCGACTCAGGAGAGCTGGCCGAGCGCATGGTGCGCGACATGTTGCCGGCGATCGAGGCGCAAAGCGGCGGCGAGTGGCGCTACGAGCTCAGCAATTTCAACCGTTCGATCGGCGCGCGGCTCTCGGGAGAGATCGCGCGGCGCTGGGGCAATTACGGCATGCACGCAGCGCCGCTCAGCGTGCGCTGCACCGGCAACGCCGGTCAGAGCTTCGGCGCCTGGAACGCCGGCGGCCTGCACCTGTATCTCGAGGGTGACGCCAACGATTACGTCGGCAAGGGCATGGCGGCCGGGCGCATCGTGCTGCGCCATCCGCGCGAGGCACGCTACGAGCCGCGCGAGACGGTGATCATGGGCAACACCTGCCTGTACGGTGCGACCGGCGGCGAGCTGTATGCCGCCGGGGTGGCCGGCGAGCGCTTCGCGGTACGCAATTCCGGCGCGCTCGCCGTGCTCGAGGGCGCGGGCGATCACTGCTGCGAGTACATGACCGGAGGCGCCGTGTGCATTCTCGGCCGCACCGGCGTCAACTTCGGCGCCGGGTTCACCGGCGGCTTCGCCTACGTGCTCGATCTCGAGCGCAACTTCGTCGACCGCTACAACCACGAGCTGATCGACATCAGCCGCTTTCACCCGGAGGCCATGCAGTCGCACGTGCAGCACCTGGAATGGCTGCTCGAGCGCCACGTCGCCGAGACCGGGAGCTCCTGGGCGCAGGAGATCGCCGGCGACCTGCGCACCTACCTGCCGAAGTTCTGGGTGGTGAAACCCAAGGCCGCCTCCATCGACTCGCTGATCGAGAACCTGAGGCGCGCGGCCTGAAGCCGCGCGCAGCCTAAGGTAATGGCTGACAGGAACCTGCAGTTTCTCGAGGTGCCGCGCGCCGACCCCGTCAAGGCGCCGGTCGAGGCGCGGCTGCGGGATTTCGGCGAGATCTATTCGCCCTACGATGCCGCCGCCGCCGCCCAGCAGGCCGGGCGTTGTCTCGCCTGCGGCAGTCCGTTCTGCGAATGGAAATGCCCGGTGCACAACTACATCCCGAACTGGCTGAAGCTCATCGAGGAGGGCAACCTCTTCGAGGCGGCGGAGCTCTCGCACAAGACCAATTCGCTGCCGGAAGTGTGCGGCCGCATCTGTCCCCAGGACCGGCTGTGCGAAGGCGCCTGTACGCTCAATGACGGCTTGGGTGCCGTCACCATCGGTGCCATCGAGAAGTACATCACCGACGAAGCATTCAAGCGCGGCTGGAAACCCGACATGGCGCACGTGCGGCCCACGGGCCGGCGCGTCGCAGTCGTGGGAGCCGGGCCAGCCGGCCTCGGCTGCGCCGACATCCTGGTGCGCAACGGTGTGCAGCCGGTGGTCTTCGACCGCCACCCGCGCGCCGGCGGCCTGCTCACCTTCGGCATTCCGCCCTTCAAGCTCGAGAAGGATATCGTCGAGACGCGCCGCGAGATCATGCAGGGCATGGGAGTCGACTTCCGCCTCGGCTGCGAGATCGGCGTGGACCTCGCTTTCGAGCAGCTGCTCGCCGAGTACGATGCGGTGTTCCTCGGCATGGGGACCTACACGGCGGTGCGCGGCGGCTTCGCGGGCGAGGACCTGCCGGGCGTGCATGCCGCGCTTCCCTATCTCATCTCCAACGTCAGCCATGAGCTCGGGCTGCCCGGCAGCGCCGCGCAGCTCGTCACGATGCGCGGCCAGCGTGTCATGGTGCTCGGTGGCGGCGACACCGCCATGGACTGCAACCGTACCGCCGTGCGCCAGGGCGCCGTCTCGGTCAGCTGCACCTACCGGCGTGACGAAAGCAACATGCCCGGCTCGCGGCGCGATTACCGCAACAGCTGCGAGGAGGGCGTGCAGTTCCTGTTCAACACGCAGCCCATCGAGATCGTCGGCGCCGGGCGCGTCGAAGGGGTAAAGCTGGTCGAGACGCGACTCGGGGAGCCGGACGCGCGCGGTCGGCGCGCGCCACAGGCGGTTGCCGGCTCGGAGCGGATCGTGCCGGCGGATGCGGTCATCGTTGCCTTCGGCTTCCTGCCGAGTCCGCCGCGCTGGTTCGACACACACGGCATCCGCGTGCATCCCGACGGCCGGGTGCGCGTGTCGGCAACTGCCGCACGGCCGTTCCAGACGACTCAGCCGAAGGTATTCGCCGGCGGGGACATGGTGCGCGGCTCGGACCTCGTGGTGACCGCGGTGTTCGAGGGCCGCGGCGCCGCGCGCGGGATTCTCGACTATCTGGGGGTCGGCGCGAGCCTCTGAGTCAGCCGGCCCCGTTACAGCGGCGGCGGCGGCACCGGCTGCGGCAGACGCTTGGTGCCGCGCAGCTCCTGGTCGGTGTCGAGAATATTGCGTCTGGCGAAGTGGCTGAACAGATCCCAGCTGCCGTACTGCTGCTTGAGTCCCGGCAGCACGGCGTTGACGAGCGCATCGCCCGCAAGGCCTGCTTGCTGCTCCCGGGCGATGCTCGAGCGCAAGGCAGCGATGTAGCCGACGAACGCCCGCACATCGGCCGCCTCTCCGACATCGCCGTGACCGGGCACGAAGCTCGCCGCGGGAAACACGTCGATCAGCTTCTGGTCCGAGCTCATCAACGGGCCCGTGGAAGCGTCGATCAGATTCGGCAAAGTGGACTTCCAGAAAAGATCGCCGCAGAAGACGACCCGGGCGTCGGGCACGACGACGACTGAATCGCCGCCGGTATGGCCGGGAAGCGCCCGCACGAGAAGCTGCCGCGAGCCGAGATACAGCTCGATGAACGAGTCGTAAACGACCTCGGGCGCCGCGAATGCCGCAATCTGCGCGCGCCGCTCCGGCTTGATGTCGGGGAAGAACTTGAGATTCTCGGTGTGAATCCACGCGCGGATGTTGCGGTGCCCGACGAGGACCGCGCCGGCGTCCGCAAACACCCGGTTGCCGGCCACGTGATCCAGATGGTAGTGGGTGTTGATCACGTACCTGACCGGGAGCGGAGTCAGCTTGCGGATCTCTGCGAGCAGCTGCTGCGCCGCACCGGCATCCGCGAACGTGTCGATCACCGCGACGCCGTCGTCGCCGATCACGAAGCCGGCGTTCGCGAGCCCACGGCGATCGGGCTTGTCGATGGCGGCATAGACGCCCGCTCCCACGGGTTTGAGTACGAAGGGCAGGGAGTCCGCAGCGACGGCGGCGTTCTGCGCCAGGGCGGTGCGGCAGGCGAGCAATGCCAGGAGAGCGATGAGAGTCTTCACGTCGGATCATCCCCCGAGCGGTGGACTGCGCGGGCGCATGATAAAAAAAACCCCGCTGGTTGAGAGCGGGGCTTTACAACACTTTCACCGTTCAACCGACCCGGTAGTTCGCTGTCAGCTCCGTCCGGCGCGAGCGCTTCAGTGACTCTAAGCGAGTCGGCGCTGCGCACCGGCATGTCGCGTCATCACGAGCATCTAAACTTTCCGGCTGAAACGTTGGAGCCGAGGCTCCGGCTTCTATCGCGAGGCCGGCGTGTTCATCCACGCCCTCTTTCGTTCCTGACAGTGGCTAAAAGTTAGCCGCCGTCTTCACCCGTGCCCGCGTCGATCCCCGAGTTCTGTAGTTATGAAACCCTCTCCATCCCTCTCTGAGTTATTTGCTTATCCGCATCACCGGCGTGACCCACCCACGACCCGATGACATAAAATCCTTTCCGGACCGCTACTTCTGCAACTAAATTGTACCTGTTCCAAGGCAAAAAGGCATGTCGTAATTTGTCGACATATCGCCCCGTCGCAGCCAGGGCCGGGCCGTTTGGGGCGGGCTCCTCAGCTCGCGAGCCTGACCGCAAACCGTACCCCGCCCCCGTCGGACAGGTTCTCTGCCCGGGCCTCTCCGCGATGGAACTCGGCGATCAGCCGGACTATGTAGAGCCCCAGCCCGAAGTGCGGCCGGTTATCGGCGTCCGGGCGCGTCTGGACCCCGTCCGGGCGCGACTGCCACAGTGACTCGAAGAGCTTCCCGGCGAGCTGCGGCGGCAGCGTGGCGCCGGGGTTGTCCACCTCGATGACGGCAGCGCCGGGCTCGACCCTGAGGCGTACCGTGATGAGGGCGCCGGGGGGCGAGAAGTCGACCGCGTTGTCGATGAGCTTGTCGAGCATCTGCACGATGAGATCGGGGGCACCGTCGAGTGGAACCGGCTGCGCGGGCAGCTCGGCACCGAAGCTGCGTTGGGCGAAGGCGCTGCGGTAGGCCGCCACCGCCGATGCGACCAGCGGCACCAGGTCGAAGCGCGTGCGCTCGGCGCCCGTGATCGCCTCCTCGACCCGGGTCGCTGCCCCCATGGCCAGCAGAATGGCGCCCAACCGCTCGCTGCCCCGGCGCGCACGCTCCAGGTAGGCGCGCGCGCCTGGCGGCAGCTGCTCGGTCTCGAGGTTCTCGAGCGAGGAGCGCACGATGGTGAGCGGCGTGCGGATCTCGTGCGCGAGCTTGCCGGCGAGCGTGCGCAGATAGCCGGTGTACTCGTTCAGGCGTGCCAGGAGCGTCGCGAAGCTGCGGGCCACGTCGCCCAGCTCGTCACGCGCGTCGGTGTCGGGGAAGGTGGTCACGATCCCGGTGCGGGTCAGGGCCGATTCGCTCGCCTTGCGCAGCCGCGACAGCCGCAGGGCGAGCCAGGCGGCGAAGGTGAACATGACGACGATCGCGATGAGCGAGGTGGCCAGCGTGAGGTTGAGCATCCGGGTCAGGGCGTGGTCGCGCAGCCGCACCCAGCGGTCGGCCGTCTGGGTCACCTCCAGCGTGCCGATGACGCCGTGGTGCTCGCGGTCGTAGATCGGCGCCTGTGACTCGAGCGCCGGGCGCACGCCCGGACGGTCGACGAAGCGCCGGTAGAGCCGGGCGAGGAGCGGGGGCGGCTCGGAGTCGAGGTCGGCCACCTGGGCAAGCGCATCGACGCGCGCCAGCATCTGGCCGGTGGGTGCTGTCACTACGAGCTTCAGCCCGGGTTGCGCGAACTGCTCGAGGTAGGTGGTGAGCTCGGGCGCAGCCACGATCAGCTTTCCCTGGGTGTGCAGGTCGTCCGGGCGCAGCATGCCGTAGCTCGACGGCGCCGCGCCTCGCTGATCGCGGTCGTCGATGAGGACCCCGAAGCCCCCGCCGAGCATCGACAGCGGCACACGCGCTTCCAGGCGGTAACCGGTCGGTGTCAGCTGCCAGGCGCCGCGGATCCGCGGCTCGATCACCGCCAGCTCCTCGCCGTACTCGCCGGACTCGATGCGGCGCGCGGTGAGCGCACCGGGGCCGCTGGCGGCAAAGAACACCTGTTGCTCGGCGCCCTCGCGGTTCTGGAATCCCAGCCACACGCGATCGCCCATGGCCGCGGGGTCGAGGCTGGAGGCGCCCGGCGCATCGAATACCGGATGCGGATCGCGCACGTCGAGCAGCAGGTACAGCACACGATCGTAGACGCCCGTGAGCACGCCGAAGCGATGTTCATCGTCCCTCTTGAACCACTGCCAGGCGCCAGGCAGCTGCGGCCAGTCGTCCGCGTACCCGTCGATGAGCGGTGCAGCGTTCAGTACCAGCGGCTCGAGGTCGTACTTTCCGGGCTCGGGAGCCGCCTGCGCCGCGGCGGTGTCGACCGGCGCGCGATACATCAGATCGACCCGTCCCTGGAGGGAGGCGGCGACGGTGTCGGCGACCGCGAGGAGCGAGGTGCTCTCCCCCTCGCGCAGCGCCGACTCCATCTCGCGGGCGTAGCGGCTGCCGGCCCACGGCAGCACGAGCGTGGCGAGGCCGAGCAGCAGCAGCTTCAGGCGCAGCGACATCTTTGCGAGCGCTTACTCGGCCCAGCGATAGCCCATGCCGTACGCGGTCTGTACGGCGTCGAACTTCGGGTCGACGGCCTGGAACTTGCGCCGGATGCGCTTCACATGCGAGGTGATGGTGTTGTCGTCGAGCACGACGTTGGCCGCGTCCATGAGCTGCTGGCGGTTGCGAACGTGGCCGGGATGGCGGGCGAGCGCGTGCACGATCCAGAACTCCGTGAGCGACAGCAGCACAACTTTACCGTCCCACTGCGCCTGCATGCGCTCGGCATCCAGAGTCAGGGCGCCGCGGCGGATGATCTCGCCCGGCTCGTTGGGGCGGCGCAGCGCCTCGACGCGCCGAAACAGCGCGTTCACGCGCGCCACCAGGTGCGCAAGACTCAAGTCCTTGGTGAGGAAGTCGTCCGCGCCCAGACGCAGCCCCGAGACCGCATCGAGCTCGGTGTCGCGCGCGGTGAGGAAGATGATCGGCAGCTCGGCGGAACGTGCCCGCAGCTGCCGGCACAGCTCGAAGCCGCCCTCCGGCTCGTCTTCCAGCGAAATGTCGATGACGGCGAGATCGGGCAGCCGGGCGTTACAGGCCGCCATCGCCTGCGCGCGGTTGGCGTAGCTGCGCACGCTGTAGCCCTCGCGCTCGAAGGCGGCCGCATAGTTGTCGCGGATGGCTGCTTCGTCCTCGACGATGACGATCTGACGCTTCATGAGGCCACAGGCTACCGCCGCTGCGCGGCGCGCGGAAGCCGAACGCGTCGACACTTTTCGCCATGATTGGCCCGCAGCGCGCCCGATTTGCGCCGCTGCACCGCAATCGCCGCGCGCTCGAATTGAGCTGCATGAAGGCGCAGCGTCACAGATCGTCGTGTTCGGGTCAGTCGCAGCCGTCACGTGGCCGCACGCCGGCGCTGACCCGGCAGGCACTTGCCAACTGGCTGGGACTGCTGGCGCTGCTTGCCCTCGGTGTCGTCTGGCCGTTCGAGCCGCAGCGCTCTCACTCAAAAGGCGTTGAGTCCGGTCAGCTCGCGGCCGATGCTCAGCTGGTGAATGGTCTCGGTCCCCTCGTAGGTAATCACGCTCTCGAGGTTGAGCATGTGACGGATGGGGGCGTACTCGGCGCTGATACCGGCGCCCCCGAGCATGTCGCGGCAGTCACGTGCGATATCGAGCGCCATGCGGCAATTATTCCACTTGGCGAGTGACACGTGCGCCGGGTGCATCGCGCCGGCGTCCTTGAGCCGCCCGAGCTGCAGCGCCAGCAACTGCGCGGTGGTGATGCGCCGCGCCATGTCGGCGAGGCGCACCTGGATCGTCTGGTTCGCGGCAAGCGCCCGCCCGAAGAGAGTCCGCGTTGCGGTGTAATCGAGCAGCTGCTTCAGGCACGCCTGGGCGGCGCCGATCACTCCCCAGGCGATGCCGTAGCGCGCCTGCGTGAGGCACGACAGCGGCCCCCTGAGCCCGCTCACCCCGGGCAGTACCTGGGATTCGGGCACGACCACGTTGTCGAAGTAGAGCGCGGCGGTGACCGAGGCCCGGAGCGAGAACTTGTGCTGGATTTCCGGGGCGGTGAAGCCGGGGGAACCGCGGTCGACGAGGAAGCCGCGGACCCCCTCGGGGGTCATGGCCCACACTACCGCGACGTCGGCGATCGCCCCGTTGGTGATCCACATCTTCGAGCCGTTCAGCACCCAGTCGCGCCCGCGCTTCTTCGCATGGGTCTTCATGTTGGCCGGGTCGGAGCCGCCGTGCGGCTCGGTGAGCCCGAAGCAGCCGATCATCTCGCCGCGCGCCATGGCCGGCAGGTACTTCTGCCGCTGCTCCTCCGAGCCGAAGGCGAAAATCGGGTACATGCACAGCGACGACTGCACCGAGACGAAGCTGCGGATGCCGGAGTCACCGCGTTCGAGCTCCTGGCAGATGAGGCCATAGCAGATGGCGTTGAGGCCGGCGCAGTCGTAGCCCTGGATCGAGGAACCGAGCAGCCCGAGTTCCGCGAGCTTCGGCGTCAGCTCCCTCGGGAAGCGATGCTCCTCGAAGCAGCGCTGGATGATCGGCAGCACCTCGGTGTCGACGAGCCGCGCCACCGAGTCCTGCACCATGCGCTCCTCCTCGGTGAGCGCGGCGCGTACGCCGAACAGATCCAGCGGATCGAGGGCGGATGCTCGCGGGGATTCGGCGGTATCCACTCAGGGGCTCTCCAAGTTCCGTGCCGGCGGGTATCGTATCCTAGAAAACCGGCCGGAGATTTGCGCGCACCGGGGGGGCGAGTCATGAAAATTCCCGAGATTCTCATGGTCGAGACCGTGCACCGTCCCGGCAGCCTCGCCAAGGTGCTGCAGGTGATCGGGGACGCCGGACTCACGATCGAGCATCTCACCGCACTGCGGCGCGACCAGGGGAAGACCCTCTGGGAGATCACGGTCGAGATGGATGAGGAGGCCGACCGCTCCCTCTACGATCGCATCGGGGCGCTGCCTACCGCCCGCTTCGTCGGCAAGTCCGACCGCGTGTTCAACCGGCACCGCGGCGGCAAGATCCGCACCGTCGCGAGCGTGCCGATTACCACCCGGCAGATGCTGCGGGACGTATACACCCCCGGCGTCGCGCGCGTAGCGCTCGCCATCCGCGACAATCCTGAAGCCGCGCGGGACTTCACCGCCCTCGATCGCACCGTCGCCATCATCACCAACGGCACGGCCGTGCTCGGGCTCGGCAACATCGGGGCCCTCGCAGGCCTCCCGGTCATGGAGGGCAAGGCGGCGCTGTTCGCCGACCTGGCGGGCATCAGCGGCGTGCCGATCCTGATTCGCGAGACCGAGCCGGCGCGCGTCGTGCCGATCATAGCCGGCATCGAGATGTCCTTCGGGGCGATCCAGCTCGAGGATTTCGCGGCTCCCGAGTGCTTCGCCATCGAGGAGGAGCTGCGGCGCCGGCTCGATAAGCCGGTGCTGCACGATGACCAGCACGGCACGGCGGTGGTGACTCTCGCGGCTCTGATCAACGGCGCCCGCAACGCCCATCTGGCGCTGCGCGAGAGCGTCGTAGGACAGATCGGGCTCGGGGCCGCGGGCATCGGCATCGTGCGGTTGCTCAAGGCCTACGGCGTCGGCGACATCCTCGGCACCGATCGCAACCCCGCGGCCGTCGAGCGCCTGGCAGGGATGGGCGGGGAGGGCTGCACGCTCGAGCAGCTCATGCAGCGCGCCGACATCGTGATCGCGACCACGGGCGTCAAAGGGCTCATCCGGCCGGAGTGGGTCCGGCCCGGGCAGGTGATCCTGGCGCTCTCCAACCCCGATCCGGAGATCGAGCCCCTCGTAGCCCGCGAGCACGGCGCCGCATTCGCCGCCGATGGCAAGGGCGTCAACAACGTGCTCGCCTTTCCCGGCCTATTCAAGGGAGCGCTGGATGCCCGGGCACGACGGTTCACCGACTCCATGCTGATCGCCGCGGCCGAAACGCTTGCGGGTCTCGCGCGCGCCGAGGATGAGCTGGTGCCCGATCCCCTCAACAAGGAGGTTCACGAGAAAGTCGCGGAGGCGGTACGCGCCGCTGCTGCGGCGGCCGGCGCCTGAGCGACGAGGGCGGACCGTCGGTCCGCCCCCGGGGAGCCTCAGGCAGCGGCCATCAGGCCGCGGAGCTTGCCGAGCGCTGCAGCCTCGATCTGGCGGATACGCTCGGCCGAAACGCCGTACTGACGGGCGAGCTCGTGCAGCGTCGCCTTGCTGTCGGACATCCAGCGCCGCTCGACGATGTCGCGACTGCGCGCATCGAGAGCCTCGAGCGCGCCGCGCAGGCTGCTCGAGGAATTGGCCGCGCTCTCGTCCGCCTCGACGTGTTGCGCCGGGTCTGAATCCGGCGCCGGGAGGTAGGCTGCGGGTGTGTAGGCCTCCTCGTCATCGGCCTCGGGCGCGGGATCGAAGGACAGGTCGCGGGCGGCAAGACGCTTTTCCATTTCGGTGACTTCGCCGACCGTGACGCCGAGGTCGCGGGCGACCGCCGCAGTCTCCTCGGCCGACAGCCACGCGAGGTTCTTCTTCAGGCGCCGCAGATTGAAGAAGAGCTTCCGCTGTGCCTTGGTGGTGGCGATCTTCACCAGCCGCCAGTTGCGCAGCACATACTCATGGATCTCGGCGCGGATCCAGTGAACCGCGAACGACACCAGGCGAACATTGAGCGAGGGGTCGAAGCGCTTGACCGCCTTCATGAGGCCGACGTTGCCCTCCTGGATGAGGTCGCCGACCGGCAGGCCATAGCCGCTGTAGCCGCGCGCGATGTGCACCACGAAACGCAGGTGCGACAGCACGAGCTGCCGGGCGGCGGCCAGATCGTCGTGCGAGCGGAAGCGCTCCGCGAGGCGGCGCTCCTCTTCGCGGCTTAAGACCGGGATGCGGCTGACCCGCTCGAGGTAGGCATCGAGGCTGCCCAACGGGCCGGCCAGAGCCTGGTCCCCGAAACGGGTAACCAATGCGGTACTCGTCATGGAATCTCCCGTGGCTTGGGTAGGCATTCTAGCAGTCGACCTATTAGAGTGCTAAGTGCTGGGAAGGTTCCGCGCGGGCCAGCCTATTAGGCCAGGATAAACAACAGGCTAGAGGGGTTCCGGGCAGGCTGGAATCCCCCTTCCGAGGGGTACCGGGGGGACGTCCAGGATAGGGGCTCGAGACTGGCGGGGGCCGCGCGCGCCGGCGTAAAGTCCCGGCCCGGGTCAGGTGCCCGTGAACCTAAGCTCACCACCGAGCATTAAAAGAATTTCCGGGGAGGAGGGTCCATGCCCAGTCTGCTGTCTCTGTGGGTGCCCATCGTGCTGGCGGCCGTGATCGTCTTCGTGGCGAGCTCGCTCATTCATATGACCCCGCTCTGGCACAAGAACGACTTTCCGAGGATGGCGCGGGAGGAGGAGGTCCTGAGCGCGCTCCGGCCGCTCGCAATTCCGCCAGGGGACTATTTCATTCCGCGCGCCTCGGGTATGAGCGAGATGCGTACGCCGGAGTTCAAGGACAAGATGCGGAGCGGCCCGGTAGCGCTGCTGACGGTGATGCCCAACGGGCCGGTCGCTATGGGCCGGAGCCTCGTGCAGTGGTTCATCTTCCTGCTCGTCGTCAGCACCCTCGTGGCGCTGGTCACCTGCCATACGCTGCCGATCAACACACCGTACCCGCGGGTGTTCGAAGTCGCAGGCACGGTCGCTTTCATGGGCTATGGGCTCGCGCTCTGCGAGCTGTCCATCTGGTATCGGCGCGCGTGGAGCCTGACTCTGAAGTCGCTCGTGGACGGGCTGATCTATGGCGCTCTCACCGCAGGCACTTTCGGCTGGCTCTGGCCGCGCTAGCCGCTGTGAGGCGCGCCGCGCGCGCAGTGCGCACCGGCCCCGCCCAGGCGTCGACTGCGTCACGCGCTGGGTGTGTTATGCCCGTGACGGTTCTTCGCACGGCGCGTGGCCGTGAGTCGCGCGCGCCGCCGCGCTGAAAACTTAAGAGTCCGTCACGCCCGCGTGACATAAGCGATGGTCTGATACACTCACTGCAAAACGAGATGCCTGCGGGGCGTTCGCTACCAATGAATCAGGGTCGTGCTGTGCGTCTGCTGGCCGTAAGCTGCCTGCTCCTCCTGGCTGGATCCCATGTCGCCGCCTGCCGGGCCGCCGATGCCGACGGCGCGCTGCTGCGCACGCGGGTGCCTTACGCGGGATCCGCGCGCCTCGATGCGCCGGCACTGCACTCGAGCGCCGCGCTGGTGATGGACGTGACCAACGCGACGGTCCTGTACGCGCGGCGCTCGGACGTCGCCATGCCGATCGCCTCGATCACCAAGCTGATGACGGCGCTCGTGGTGATGGAGGCCGGCCAGCCGCTCGATGAGACGCTCACGATCACGCCCGAGGACCGCTGGAGCGGCAAGGGCGGTTTTTCGCGCCTGCTCCTCGGCACTCACCTGACGCGCGGCGAGCTGATGCACCTCGCGCTCATGGCCTCCGAGAATCGCGCCGCGCATGCGCTGGCGCGCAACTATCCGGGCGGCATCGAGGCCTGCGTCGCGGCGATGAATGCCAAGGCGCGTGAGCTCGGCATGACCAGCGCGCACTTTGTCGAGCCGACCGGGCTGTCGGATGAGAACGTGGCGAGCGCTGCGGATCTCTCCAGGCTCGTGATGGCGGCGGCCAAGGTCCCGGCGATCCGCGACTACTCGACCGACAGCTACTACGACGTGCGGATCGGCCGCCGGATAGTGCGTTTCCGCAGCACCGATTCGCTCACATCCAAAGCCGACTGGGACATCGTCGTACAGAAGACCGGCTACATCTCCGAAGCCGGCCGCTGCCTCGTGATGCAGGCGGTGTTCCATGAGCACTCGTTCGTGATCGTCCTGCTCAATTCCTACGGCAAGCGCACCCGTGTGGCCGACGCCCGCCGGGTTCGCCGCTGGGTGGAGTCGAGGGAGCAGGTGGCGCGCGTGCTGCCCGGGCCCGCGACGACCTGACGCCCGCCTGGGGTCGCGGCGGCGCTCGCGTGCCTCTCAGCCGCGCGGCTCGATGCTACGCAAGTGGCGCGTGGCAGACAGCCACGCCCCGAGCCAGCCGAGCACGATACCCGCACCGAGCAGCACCCCGACCTCCTGCGGCGAGGGGCCGCCGAGCACGTAGCGGCTGCCGTAGAGACGCGCGAGGCTCGCGACCGAGTCGCCGAGCACGCCGACCGCGATCGCGATGATGCCCCAGGCGAGCAGCGCGCCGGCGAACCCGTAGAGCACGCCGGTGTAGAGGAACGGCCGGCGGACGAAGGAGTTGGATCCACCGACCAGCTTGGTGACTTCGATCTCCGCGCGGCGGCCGGCGATCTCGAGCCGGATCGTGTTGCCGACGACTGCGAGCACGCCCACGCCGAGCAGCGCCGCCGCAATCAGCATCAGCCGCCGCAGCACGTCCAGGATCGCGTTGAAGCGCATCACCCACTGCGAGTCCACCTGCACCAGATCCACCTCCGGCCAGGCCGTGAAGTAACGGCGCAGCGCGTCCAGCGCGGCGCTCGAGCTGTACTCCGGGCGCGGCCGCACGTGCAGCATGTTCGGCAGCGGATTCTCCCTGAGCGCCGCGAGCGCATCGCCGAAGCCGGAGTAGTTGCGGAAGTCCTCGAGCCCCTGCTGTGCCGAGATCAGCCGTACCTGCGCCACGTCGGCGCGCTGTTGCGCCGCTGCGGCGAGCTGCTGCGCCTTGGCGAGCGGCACCTCGGTCTTCAGATACACCGACAGCTCGATGGCGTTGGCGAAGTTTCCGGTCGCAGCCTGCGCGTCGGCTACCAGCAGCCGTAGCGCCGCCGGCAGTGCCAGCGCGACGGCGATCACCAGCACCGTGAACAGCGTCGCCAGCGGATTGCGCGACAGGCGTCCGAGCGAGCCGAGCAGCGCCTGCACATGCCGCGAGCCCGAGACCCCGAGGCTCATCGCGTCGCCACCAGGCTCGGCAGCGTGTCGGCGCCGCCGCCGAGGAGCTGCCCGTCCTCGAGCGAGAGCACGCGCTGGCCGAACTCATGCACCAGCTGCAGGTCGTGGGTTGCCACGACCACGGTGACGCCGACGTCCTGGAAGCGGCGGAACAGCCGCATCACCTCGCGCGACAGGTCGGGGTCGAGGTTGCCGGTCGGCTCGTCGGCGATCAGGAGCGGGGGCTTGCTCACGACCGCGCGCGCGATGCCGACGCGCTGCTGCTCGCCGACCGACAGCTCGATCGGCAGGAGACGCTCCTTGCCGAGCAGCCCCACCTGGTCGAGCGCTGCCCGCACCCGCTTGTCGATCTCGCGCACCGGCGTCGCCGCGACGGCCAGTGGCAGCGCCACGTTGTCGAATACCGGCCGGTCGGTCAGCAGCTTGTGATCCTGGAACACCACGCCGATATGGCGGCGGAACGCGGGTATGTGCCGCGGCTTCAGCGCCTGGGTGTTGCGGCCGTTGACCAGCACGTTGCCGCGCGTCGGGCGCTCGAGGAGGGCGATCAGCTTCAGTACCGTGCTCTTGCCTGCGCCCGAGCGCCCGGTGAGAAACACCATCTCGCCGTTGTGCACGCTGAAGCTGATGTTGTTGAGCGCCTCGCGTCCGTTGGCGTAGCGCTTGCTCACGCGATCGAAGATGATCATGGGCGCGGTTCCTACTCCGCCGCTCAGGCCCCGGCCGGCCCTTCGACCAGGGCCTGCGCGAACACCGCGGCGTCGAATTCGCCGAAATCCTCGAGGCTCTCGCCGACACCGACGAAGCGGATCGGCAGCCCGAGACTCTGCGCAATGGCGATGACGATGCCGCCCTTCGCGGTGCCGTCGAGCTTGGTGAGCGCGAGCCCGGTGACCCCGACCGCCGCGTGGAATTGCCGCGCCTGCGCCAGGGCGTTCTGCCCCTGGTTGGCGTCGAGCACCAGCAGCACTTCGTGGGGCGCGGAGCTGTCGCTGCGCTGGATCACGCGGCGCACTTTCTTCAGCTCCTCCATGAGGTGCGACTGGCTGTGCAGCCGGCCGGCAGTGTCCGCCAGCACCACGTCGCAGCCGCGGGCACGGGCCGCCTCGAGCGCATCGAACACCACGGCGGCCGGGTCGGCGCCCGGCAGCTGCGCGGCGAACTGGGCGCCCGAGCGCTCCGCCCACACTTTGAGTTGCTCGATGGCGGCGGCGCGGAAGGTATCGCCCGCGGCCAGCAGCACGCTGTCGCCGGCCGCGGCACAGCGCCGGGCCAGCTTGCCGATCGTGGTGGTCTTGCCCGAGCCGTTCACCCCGACGACCAGGATGACGAAGGGCTTGCGGGCGTGATCGATAACGAGCGGCTGGGCACAGGGGGCGAGGATCTCGATGATGGCCGCCTCGAGGGCGGCGATCAGCGCGGCGATGTCGGCGAGCTCACGCCGTGCGACGCGTGCTCGCAGCTGCCCGAGGATGCGCTCGGTGGCCTCGACGCCCACGTCGGCCGTGATGAGGCGCGTCTCGAGCTCCTCGAGCAGCGCGGCATCGATCTGCCTTCCGGCGAAGACCCCGGCAAGATCGCGGGTCAGCCATGCATGACCGCGCTGCAACCGTCCGCGCAGCCGCGCGAGGAAGCCCGGCCGGTCACCGGCCGCGGCGGGTTGATCTTCGGAAGCGCGTCTGAACATAGGCGGCCCGCATTGTAGCGGGCCGCAGCCCGCGCGCCTGCGGTGAACGGCGGGTAGCTTCCGCAGCAGCCCGGCTGGAGTACGCTTAAGGTGCGAAAGGGCACAACGGGCGCGTGCCGGAGCGCGGGGTCGGTGGCGTTCAAACGCAACTCGAGCGGCAACTCTGACAGGCGCACGCCGGCCCAACGCGGCCCTGCGCGCGCCGCGCGCGGAGCACAGGCGCGCGTGCTGCGTATCATCGGCGGCAGCTGGCGCGGCAGGAAGCTGCGCTTCCCGGGCACGGGCGAAATCCGGCCGACACCGGACCGGGTGCGCGAGACGCTGTTCAACTGGCTCGGCGGGCGTGTCCCGGGCGCGCGCTGCCTCGACCTGTTCGCAGGCAGCGGCGCTCTCGGGCTCGAGGCGCTGTCGCGCGGGGCCGCACACGTGGCCTTCGTCGAGCGCGACGCGGCTGCCGCGCGCGAGCTGCGCGCGCGGCTCGCGGAATGGGGCGCCGTGGGCGCCGAGGTGGAGTGCGCCGATGCGCTGCGCTACCTCGAGGGCGGCCCGCGCCCCTTCGACGTGGCGTTCCTCGATCCTCCCTTCGCCTCGCAACTGCTCGGCACCGCCGCCGCGCGCCTCGAGGAGGGCGGCTGGCTGGCACCCGGGGCGCGCATTTATGTCGAGTGCGCGGCCGGCGAGGGCCTGCCGGCGCTGCCGGCGGGCTGGGCGGCGCTCAAGGCGAAGCAGGCCGGCGAGGTCGGGTATCATCTCTATGCGCGGACTGAGCTCAAGGTCAGATGAAAATCAACGCCGTCTATCCGGGCACCTTCGATCCGATCACCAACGGACATCACGACCTGGTGCGCCGTGCGGCACGGCTGTTCGACCGCGTGATCATCGCGATCGCGGCCAATCCCAACAAGACACCGATGTTCAGCCTGAACGAGCGGGTGGATCTCGCGCGGCGCGTGCTGCACGACCTGCCGAACGTGGAAGTGACCGGTTACTCGAACCTCACGGTCGAATTCGCCCGCCAGCACCAGGTGAGCGTGATCGTACGGGGCCTGCGCGCCATATCGGACTTCGAGTTCGAGTTCCAGCTCGCTAACATGAGCCGGCACCTCGAGCGGGAGATCGAGACGGTGTTCCTGACCCCGCAGGAACAGTTCACCTTCATCTCCTCATCCCTGGTGCGCGAGGTTGCGGTGCTGGGCGGCGACGTGGGGAAGTTCGTGCACCCGATCGTCGAAGCCGAGCTGAAGAAGCACCGCCGGCCTTGATGCGGGCGCGGCGCTTGAGGATGCGCGGCAGGCGGATGCGTTCGACGGGCCTGGGGAGCTTTCCGGCACGCTCGAGCTCGACTGCCCGCCACAGGTACCAGGCCGCGGCCGAGCGAAACGGCCTCCAGCGCTCGCCCCAGGCCGCGAGTGCCTTCGGGTGCGGGAGCTTGCGCAGGCCGTAGGCGGCGCGGAAGCCGTTGCGCACGCCGAAGTCGTCGACCGGAAGCACGTCCGGCCGTTCGAGGTTGAAGATCAGCAGCATCTCCACCGTCCAGCGGCCGATGCCCCGCACCTGCGTGAGGAGCTCGACGATCGCCTCGTCGGTGAGCGCCTCGAGACCCGCGCGATCGGGCACCACGGCCGCGAGCGCCTTCGTGGCCAGGTCCTTGAGCGCCGCAACTTTCGCGAACGAGAAGCCCGCCGCGCGCAGCTTCCCGACCGACGTCGCGAGGATTTTCGCCGGAGTCGGAAAGGCGCCCGCTTCACCGCAGGACTGCACGAGGCGCGCGAGGATGCTGTTAGCGGCCGTGCCGTTCAGCTGCTGGTGGGCGATCGCCTGAGCGAGCGTCCGGAACGGCTCGCAGTCGCCCGGCGGCGCAAGACGCAGCGGGCCGACGGCGCGGATCAGTGCGCCGAGCACCGGGTCCGCCGTGGTGAGATGCCGCAGGATGTGCTGGCTCACGGGGCCGATCACTTCTGACAGGAGGGGCAATAGTACGTTGAGCGCTGCCCCTGCGTGAGCGCGCGCACCGCCGAGCCGCAGCGCCGGCAGGGCCTGCCGGCGCGCTCGTAGACATGCAGCCGCTGGCGGAAGTAGCCCGGCGCGCCGTCGGCCCCGAGGTAATCGCGCAGCGTCGTGCCGCCGGCCCGGATCGCCTGGGCGAGTACCGTCCGCACGGCACGCGTGAGGCGCGCGGCCTCCGCACGGGTGAGACTGCGCGCCTGGCGGCGCGGCCGGATGCGGGCGCGGAACAGCGCCTCGCTCGCGTAGATGTTGCCGACGCCCACGACCAGTCGGCTGTTCATGAGCAGCTGCTTGATGGCGACACGCCGCCGGCGGGTGATGCCCCACAGGTAGGGATCGTCGAACGAGCGAGCGAAGGGCTCGGGAGCGAGATCCTTCAGGAGCGGATGCCGGAGCGGGTCGCCGCGCGTGTAGTGGAGGCTCCCGAAGCGGCGCGGATCGTTAAAGCGCAGCGCCACTCCCGAATCGAGGACCAGGTCGAAATGATCGTGCGATGCGCGCGGCGAATGCCGGGGGGTGAGGCGCAGATTCCCCGACATGCCCAGATGCACGAGCAGCGTCCCGTCCCTGAGCTCGAGCAAGAGGTACTTGCCGCGCCGGCCGGCAGCCACGATGCGCTGACCGCGCAGCGCGCGCGGCAGTCCCGCCGGCACCGGCCAGCGCAACCGCCGCTCGTAGAGCTCGAGCGCCACGATGCGCCGGCCGCGCACGTGCGGCGCAAGTCCGCGCCGCGTGGTCTCGACTTCGGGAAGCTCCGGCAAGCGCGCAGGCGGTGCGCGCGGCTACTTGATCTTGGACTCTTTGTAGGCGACGTGTTTGCGCGCGACCGGATCGAACTTGCGCACTTCGAGCTTGTCCGGGTGCAGGCGCTTGTTCTTGGTCGTGACGTAGAAGTGGCCGGTCCCGGCCGTCGACAGCAGCTTGATCTTCTCACGCATGGTTGGCTCTCCGCGTCCGGCGGCGCGCGCTAGACCTTATGGCCCTGGGCGCGAAGCTCGGCGACGACCTTGTCGATGCCCTTCTTCTCGACGGTGCGCATGCCGCTGGTGGTGAGGCGCAGCGTGATCCAGCGCTTCTCGGACTCCACCCAGAATCGTTGGGTGTGCAGGTTCGGCAGGAAGCGACGCCGCGTCCTGTTGTTCGCGTGGGAGACGCGGTTACCGACGGCCGGCTTCTTGCCGGTGATCTCACAGACGCGTGACATGCGAGCAACCTTGAGAAGATTCAATAACTTGGGAGCTTCAGGCCGGGCGGCCGCCCTGGCTTCCGGGGCGGGCTTTATACCAGCCCGGGGGCGCGAGCTCAAGGATGGACGCCGGCGGGAGGATCATGCCCTGACGTAGGCCCAAGCCCAGATGCCGGATTTCAGGACGACCTGAACACGCCTGTAATCCGAGACCTCGTAGCGATGCGGAATCCCGGCATACTGTCGCGATAACCTTCGAGCACTCGCCCGAAGGATCCGATCTGGGGTCTTTCATGAGGAAACTACTGACGCCGTGCGTCCTGGTGGCGCTTCTGGCCGGATTATGCTCCGCGAGCACGCCAGCGACGATGCTGCCGCAGTCCCACGCCGCTCCGGGCCACTACCTCATCGTGTGGGTCGGAGATCGTGCCAAAAAGGGCAACGATTTCCTCGCCGTCATCGATGCCGATCTGCCTCGGCGTCCTACGGTCGGCTCATGACGACGCTCGCGACCGATCAGCAGACCGTGCGGGTGCATCACACGGAATACACGATGCCGGCGAGCGGGATGCTGTTCGCCAACGATCACGACGCGGGCCGGACCTTCATCTTCGATGTGCGCGAGCCGCTCAAGCCGAGGATCGTGACGTCCTTTACGGATATGGCCGGCTATATGCATCCGCACTCTTACGTGCGCCTGCCCAACGGGCACGTCCTCGCGACGTTCCAGCACCAGCACCATGGCAGCAATCCCGGCGCCCCCGGCAAGACGGGCGGGCTCGTCGAGATCGACGACGGCGTGGCCGCACGGCTGGCGCGGCGTGGGCGCACCACATGGAGCGGTTTTCACTCGCTGACTGAAGGCAGGGCGCTGCGGCGGTATCATCGGCGCCCGGCCGGGTGAGCGGGCAATGAACGGGAGGGCTGTGTGAGAGTAAACGCGTGGTTGAGAGCGATGGGGGTGGGCTGGCTGCTCGCCCTGCCATGTTCGCAGGCGGCCTTTGCCGCGGCACCTGCCAATGCCGGCGAGCGTCTCGGCACCGTCTCGTTTTCCGTCTCCTGCGCACCTGCGGTGCAACCCGATTTCAACCGCGGGGTCGCCCTGCTGCATGACTTCTGGTACGCGGAAGCGCGGCCGCAGTTCGAGCGCATCGTCAAGAGCGACCCCGGATGCTCCATGGCGCACTGGGGAATCGCCATGAGCACGTTCCACCAGATCTGGGACCGGCCGGACGAGGCCACCATGGCAGCCGGCTGGCAGCAGATCGAGGCCGCCCGCAAGCACCCCCCGGCGACCGCCCGTGAGCGCGCCTACATCGACGCTTTGGCCAGGTTCTTTCAGCCGGGACAGGACAACTACCAGGCGCGCATCGACGCGTACTCGGCCGCCATGGGCGAGCTCTACGCCGCTCATCCCGAGGACGTCGATGCGGGCGCGTTCTATGCACTCTCGCTGCTCGCGACGATCGCTCCCTCCGATGCCAGCCTCAGCCACGAGCGCAAGGCGATGGCGGTGCTCTCGCCCCTTTGGGCGAAGTATCCGGACCACCCCGGCCTCGTGCACTACATCATCCATGCGTGCGACAACCCGACGCTCGCGCCCGAGGGGCTCGCGGCGGCCCGCGCGTACGGCAGGGTCGCGCCTGCCGGACCGCATGCCGTGCATATGCCGGGACACATATTTGCGCGGCTCGGCCTGTGGCAGGAGGACATCGCGGCGAACACCGCCTCGGTGGAGGCATCACGGGCGGCCGAGGCGCGTCACGAGAGCGGCTGGATGGATCAGTTTCACTCGGACGATTTTCTGGTGTATGCGTATCTGCAGAGCGGACAGGAGGGCGAAGCGCGGTCCGTGGTCGCGGCAGCGAACGCGGCGATCGCCCACTACGAGTCCATGCCTGGCATGACGGGTAGCAGTTACATGACGGGAATGTTTCCCTACTACCGTCTCAAGCTGCCCATATTCGTCGACCTCGAGACCCGGGACTGGTCCGGGACACTGAAACTCGAGGCGATCGCCGGCGCGCCGGCGGAGACTCAGACGCAGGTCTACTGGGCTCGCGCCATCGCCGCCGGCCATCTGCATCGCGCCGCGGAGGCCCGGCACGACCTGTCCGCCTACGACGCCCTCGTGGGACAGGTTCGAAAGGGCCGGGACGCCTATTTGGCCGAATCGACAGGTGCGAAGATCGAGCGCGGCGAGATCCTGGCCTGGGAGGCATTCGCCGATGGCCGGCTTGCCGAGGCGCTGGGGCAGATGCGCGAGAGCGCGGAGCTTCAGGACCGTGTGGGCCAGGGCGAGGTGGACATCCCGGCGCGCGAGATGCTGGCCGACATGCTGCTGGAGTCGAAGCGGCCGAAGGAAGCGCTGGCCGAGTATCAGCGCTCGCTAAAGCTCAGCCCGAACCGCTTCAACGGACTCTACAACGCCGGCCGGGCCGCCGAGGCCGCCGGCGACCCTGACGGCGCCAGGCACTACTTCGCGGCGCTGCTGAAATCGACCGAAGGCGGGGCCCATTCCAGCCGCCCGGAGATCGCACACGCGCGGACGGCCCTGGCCACGGAGACGCTCGGCAGGAATTGATGGCAGGGGGCTTCCTACCGGTTCGGCTTCACGAATTTCAACGTCATCCGGTCCGACTCGCCGATGGCGAGATACTTCGCCCGATCCTTGTCCCCGAGGGCGAGTGTCGGCGGCAAGGTCCACACCCCTTCCGTGTAGTCCTTCGTGTCCTTCGGGTTGTCGTTGATCGGTGATTTCGCCGCGAAGCGGAAGCCGGCGGCCGCCGCCAGCTTCCTGATGTAAGCCTCATCGACGTATCCCGACTTGCTCATCTCCTCGAGGCTGGTTCCGGGTTTCGCGCGGTGCTCCACCACCCCGAGCACGCCACCGGGCTTCAGCGCCTTGAAGAACGCATCGAACTGCGCCTGCTGATCGCCCGCCGCGATCCAGTTGTGCACGTTGCGGAACGTCAGCACGACATCGGCCGTGCCCGGTGGGCAGATCTCGGTGTACTCCGGCGGGTGCAGTTGAGTGACGATCACTCTGCCGAAGTGATCCGGATCGCTCGCTATGCGCTTGCGGAGGAAGGCCGCATTCTCCTTCACCTCCCGGGATGCACCGGCGACATCCGCAGCCTCGATGGCCGCGTAGTACTTCCCCCGGTCGTGCAGGTAGGGAGCCAGGATTTCCATGTACCAGCCGCGCCCCGGCCAGATCTCCACCACGGTCTGATCCGGCCGCAGCCCGAAGAATCGCAGCGTCTCGAACGGGTGGCGATAGACGTCGCGCACGATGAATTTCGGCGTGCGTGCCGGGCTTGCGATCGCCGCGACGAGCGGATCCGTAGTCCCTGCGGCGGCTTCGGCGCCGGCTGCGGCGGTGAGAGCCACTGACAGCACGAGCGCACTCAAGGTTCGTGTGGTAAGGAACACAGGCCGTCTCCCCGCAGGTCTGGACAAGGTCTGCCATAGTACCGCCGCTGACATCCGGAAGGCGCGCGGGAACAAGCGCCCTGGCCTCCGGTCCCAGTTGAGCGCGTGTCGGCTCGTGGGGCGGGAGAGCGATGGGAGGATCGAGGGGCTCGGGTTCGGGACGCGCCGCCGCATTCGCCGTCGTCGCCGCCGGGCATGCCGGCGCACTCTTTATTCTGGTGATCACGCTCGACACGCGGATCCGGCCACGCCTGGCGGCCGGTGCTGTCAGCACCTGGATCCTGCTGCCTGCGTCGCCTCGCACTCGCGAGCGGCGTGCGGAACGTAACATCGAGCCCGCGCCCATCGAGCCGCTGGCGCTGCCGCCGATTCCGCTGCCCGACATCCGGCTCCAGGGCGATGCGCCCGGCTCGATCGACTGGCTGGCCGAGGCGGCCCGGGCCGCGGAGGATACGACCGCGGCGCCGCACACGCGGGCATTCGGCAAGATACCCGAAGGGCCTTCCTGGCTCGGATCCCCGCGTCACGCGCCGGCACACAAGGCCGGCGACCAGTATCGGCTGGACACGGGCGAGTCGATCGTGTGGGTCAGCGACCGTTGCTACATCGTCTCCGAGCCGGCGCCACTCGGAACGCCGGACGTGTTCGCGCGCTCGCAGGGCACTAAAGTGGCGTGTCAGGCTCCTCCGGGGCCGCCGCCGGGCCAGCTCTTCAAGGACCTGCCCGCATACAAAAGGTATCACCCGCAGTAACGCCCGCGTCAGATCAGCCCGTGCTCGGAGAACGAGAAGCAGTGCCCATCGCCGATGATGAAGTGATCGAGCACGCGCACGTCGACCAGCGCGAGTGCTTCCTTCAGCCGCCGCGTGATGAGCTCGTCCGCCTGGCTGGGCTCGAGCACTCCGGAAGGGTGGTTGTGCGCAAAGATCACAGCCGCCGCGTTGTGCAGCAGCGTCTGGCGCAGCACCTCGCGCGGGTGCACGCCGGCACGGTCGATCGTGCCGCG
The DNA here is from genome assembly GCA_963844595.1 of uncultured Gammaproteobacteria bacterium. GTDB lineage: Bacteria > Pseudomonadota > Gammaproteobacteria > Steroidobacterales > Steroidobacteraceae > 13-2-20CM-66-19. The sequence continues at coordinate 39,811 of CAWJOW010000004.1, read as the reverse complement.
GAACAGCTCCTCGAAGGCGATGAGCCGGTGGCGGTTGTCGAGGTACAGACAGCAGAACACCTCGTAGGGCCGGTCCCGAAGCTGTGCCAGGAGAAAGGTCCGCGTGGCCTCGGGCGCGGCCAGCGCGGGACCGAGGCGCAGCGCCTCGCGGAAGTGCCGCCGCGTCAGCTCCACCGCCGCCTGCATGATCGCGTAGCGCGCCGGACCGACGCCCGTGCGCTCGAGGCAGCGGGGCCCGTCGGCGGCCAGCAGATTGCGCAGCGAGCCGAAGTCCGCGATCAGATCGCGCGCGAGCTCCACTGCCGAGCGGCCCTTGACTCCCGAGCCGAGGAGCAGCGCCAGCAGCTCCGCATCCGAGAGCGCATGTGCGCCGCGCTCGAGCAGCTTCTCGCGCGGGCGCTCGGCGCCCGGCCAGTGGCGAATGGTCATGCTCATGACTTTCCGTTCTAAGCACCGTTGGGGCCAGTCTAAGCAGCGGTTGCTCGGGCCGGACAGGGGGCAAAAGCGCCCAAGCAGCGCCATTTCCCACAATTGCACGGCGGTTTGCGCCGCCCACCGCACGCAGTGAGATAATTCCTGCCAACGAGGGCACTCTCCCATGCAAGGCAAACACATCCTGCTCGGCGTGACCGGCGGCATCGCCGCCTACAAGAGTCCGGACCTGGTGCGCCGGCTGCGCGAGCGGGGCGCGGAGGTGCAGGTCGTCATGACGCGAGGCGCGCGCGAGTTCGTGACGCCGACCACCTTTCAGGCGGTGTCCGGCCGCCCGGTGCGCACCGACCTGTGGGATCCGGCGGCGGAAGCCGCCATGGGCCACATCGAGCTGGCGCGTTGGGCGGATGCGGTGCTGATCGCCCCCGCGAGCGCGGACTTTCTCGCGCGGCTCGCGGCCGGGCTCGCCGACGACCTGCTCGCGACGCTGTGTCTGGCGACCGAGGCGCCGATCGCGGTGGCGCCGGCCATGAATCACATGATGTGGGCGCATGCCGCGACGCGCGCCAACGTTGCGACGCTGACGGCGCGCGCCGTGCGCATTCTCGGCCCCGCTGAGGGCGACCAGGCGTGCGGTGAGGTCGGCGAAGGTCGCATGCTCGAGCCGCTCGAGCTCGCCGAGCGACTGCAGGCACTCTTCGGCGGCGGCGCGCTCGCCGGGCGTCGCGTGCTGGTTACCGCCGGGCCGACCCGCGAGCGTATCGACCCGGTGCGGTTCATCAGCAACCGCAGCTCCGGCAAGATGGGCTTCGCCGTCGCCCAGGCGGCGCACGAGGCGGGCGCGCGCGTGGTGCTGGTGGCGGGCCCGGTGAGCCTGCCGACTCCCGCGGGCGTGACGCGCATCGATGTCGAGAGCGCCGCCGACATGCTCGCCGCCGTGCAGCGCGCCATTGCCGGCATCGACGTGTTCGTCTCGACGGCGGCGGTGGCCGATTACCGTCCGGTGCGCGCTGCCGAACACAAGATCAAGAAGACGAGCGATACGCTCGATCTCTCCATGGAGCGCACCGCGGACGTGCTCGCCACGGTGGCGGCACGGGCGGACCGCCCGTTGGTGGTGGGCTTCGCGGCCGAAACGCAGGCGGTCGAGCAGAACGCGCGCACCAAGCTCATGAAAAAGAATCTCGACATGATTGCGGCCAACGAGGTCGGCGACGACAAGGCGTTCGACGCCGAGGACAACCAGCTGGTGGTGCTGTCGCGCAATGCGCGGCACGAGCTCGGACGCGGCAGCAAGCTCACGCTCGCCCGCGGCCTGGTGGCGCTCATCGCCCGCGAGCTCGAATCGCGGGCCGGATCGCGCGCGCGCGGCAGCGCGCTCGCGTGAGCCCGGGCGCAGCGCCACGCCTCGCCGGCAGCGCGACCGCGCGCCGCGTGCTCAAGGTGCGCATTCTCGATGCGCGTATCGGCACGGAGTTTCCGTTGCCGGCATACGCGACCAGCGGCTCCGCGGGGCTCGATCTGCGCGCCTGCCCGGAGGCGCCCGTCGAGCTGCCGCCGGGGAGCGCCGAGCTGATTCCCACGGGACTTGCGATCCATCTCGAGGACCCGGGGCTTGCGGCCGTGATCCTGCCGCGCTCGGGTCTCGGTCATAAGCACGGCATCGTGCTCGGCAATCTCGTCGGGCTGATCGATTCGGACTACCAGGGACAGCTCATGGTGTCCTGCTGGAACCGCGGCGGACAGTCTTTCACGGTGCGCCCGGGCGAGCGCATCGCGCAGCTGGTGGTCGTGCCGGTGCTGCAGGTCGAGCTCGAGGTGGTCGCGGACTTCGAGCAGTCGGCGCGCGGCGCCGGCGGTTTCGGCCACTCCGGCCGGCGCTGACCCGCGCCGTCAGTTGGCCGCGTGGATGGTGTGCAGCTCGCGGTAGCGGGCGATGTCGGCGTCGAACTCCGCGCTCACGCCGGCTGCCAGCGAGGCGCGCGCGGCGAGCGAGCTCGATTGCACGTGCAGCTCATCGGCTGTGCGCACCAGGTTCTCCGCCAGGTCATCGGGCATGCGCCGCGCATTCGCATTGTCGCTGTAGGGGCGGTAGCTCATGGCCCGCGCCTGGAGCGAGGCGAGCCGCGAGCGCAGGCTCTCGACGTACTGCTGCCCGGCGGACTGCTGGGCCCTGAGCTGCTCGAGGCGCGCGTCGCGCAGCGCCTCGATGTCCTTCACAGAGGTGTAGGTCGTGATCAGAAAGGAGTCGTGCTGCTTCTGCTTGATCATCTCGGTGCGCTCGCGCTCCTCGTCGGCGAGCTGCGCGGGAGTCTTCTGCGCGTCGAGGTGGCCGACGGGCACGCCGTCGCCGTTGATGATCTCGCGGTCCTTGGCAGCGTACTGTGGCGGCACGGTGTCGCCGTAGTGGACCACGCCCTGGTCGTCGACCCAGCGGTAGGTCACCGCGCCCTTGCTCTGGCCGGGCGGGGCGGCGGGCGTGACCGCTGCCACCAACATCGCCGCCGACACGAACAAAAGCAGCCGCGGTGCCTTCAAGCCCATGCCGCTATATTCCGGCCACGGGCGCACCGCTGGCAAGCGCGTCAGGCGCCGTAACGCGCCTGATAGGCGCGCAACGCTGTGAGCTGTTCTGCAGAAATGCGCGCTGCTGCGTCGGCCGGGCGCGACAGCGCCTCGATGAGATCGGCAAGTGTGACGATGCTCACACACCTGAGTCCGTAGCGGGTCTCGACCTCCTGCACCGCCGTCAGCGTCCCCTCGCCGCGTTCCTGCCGGTCGAGCGCCAGCGCCACGCCCGCGGGCTGCGCACCGCCCGCGCGGATGATCTCGAGCGACTCGCGCACCGCCGTGCCGGCGGTGATCACATCGTCGACGATCAGCACGCGCCCGGCGAGCGGTGCGCCGATCAGACTGCCGCCCTCGCCGTGACCCTTGGTCTCCTTGCGGTTGAAGGAGTAGGGAACGCTGCGGCCATGCTGCTCGGCGAGCGCCACGGCTGCCGCCGTCACCAGCGGGATGCCCTTGTAGGCCGGACCAAACAGCATGTCGAAGCCGATTCCGGAGGCGGCGATCGCGGCTGCGTAACACCGCCCGAGGACCGCTGCCGACTCGCCGTCGCTGAAGCGGCCGGCGTTGAAGAAGTACGGGCTGTCGCGACCGGACTTGAGGCGGAACTCGCCGAAGGTGAGGGCGGCGCGCTTCAGCGCCAGGTCGATGAACGTGAGCTGGTACTGGTGCATGTCATATCATTGCCTGATGCGCGTCATCACCGTCAACGTCTGCGGCATCCGCTCGGCCGCGGCGAAGGGGCTGTTCAGATGGCTGCGCCGGCAGCGCGCCGATTTTATCTGCCTGCAGGAGACCCGCTGCCATACGCTACAGCTCGACGGGCATGACGTGGTCCTGCCCGGCTACCGCAGCTTCTACTGCGATGCCGAGCGCAAGGGTTACGCCGGCGTCGCCGTGTACACGCGCCACCACCCCGAGCGGGTCATCCACGGCTTCGGCGTGCCGGAGTTCGACCGCGAGGGACGCTACCTCGAGGCGCGCTACGCGCAGCTGTCGATCGTGTCGCTGTACCTGCCCTCGGGCTCGGCGGGACCCGAGCGCCAGGCCTCCAAGTTCCGCTTCCTCGAGAGCTTCACGCCGCACCTGGCGCGGCTCAAGAGAGGCGGCCGGCGCGTCATCCTCAGCGGCGACTGGAACATCGCGCACCGGCCGATCGACCTGAAGAACTGGCGCTCCAATCAGAAGAACTCGGGCTTCCTGCCGGAGGAGCGTGCCTGGATGGACCGGTTGTTTGTGCCGGGCGGCTACGTGGACGCGTTCCGCGAGGTGCGCCCGGAGCCGGGGCTCTACACCTGGTGGTCGAACCGCGGCCAGGCGCGCGCCAACGACGTCGGCTGGCGCATCGATTACCAGGTGGTGAGCCCGGCACTCGCCGGCCGGGCGCGCGCCGCCCGCATTTACAGGGAGAAGCGCTTCTCGGATCACGCGCCGCTCATCATGGACTACGATCTTTGAGCGCGGCGGCCGGGGAGAGGGCTCCGCGGCTGCGGGACGTGATTGCGAGCCGCAAGATGCTCGCGATTCTGCTGCTCGCCGGCGCGTCCGGATTTCCCAACCAGCTCACCGAGAGCGCGCTGCAGGCGTGGCTCAAGGACTCGGGCGCAACCAACCTCACGATCGGTCTGGTCTCCTACGTGGCGCTGCCTTACCTGCTGAAGCCGCTGTGGGCTCCGCTCGTCGACCGCTATCCGCTGCCTTTCCTCGGCCGGCGGCGCGGATGGATCCTGGTGATGCAGCTGGCCATCGCCGCCGCCCTGGCGGCGCTCGCGTTCCAGAGCCCGACCACCTCGCTCGCCGCCGTGAGCGGGTGCGCCGCAGCGATCGTGTTCTTTTCCGCCACGCAGGACATCGCGATCGATGCCTACCGCACCGACGTGTCGCTGCCGAGCGAGCGGGGCGTCGCCGCGGCCGCGACCAATCTCGGCTACCGCACCGCATCCTACGCCGCACAGGCGGTTGCGCTGATCGTCGCCGACTACTTCGGCTGGCGACCGGCGTTTCTGATCATGGCGGTCGGGATGCTGCTGTTCTGCGCGTCGACGGTGTTCGCCCCCACCACCCACAACCGCTACCAGCCGCGATCGCTCGGCGAGTCGGTGCTGGAGCCGTTGCGCGAGCTCCTCGGCACACCGAGCGCGCTCACCTTCATCGCGCTGGTGCTGCTGTTCAAGATCGGCGACGCCTTCGCCAACAAGCTGTTCACGCCCTTCATGATGGATGTCGGGTTCTCGAAGACCGAGATCGGCGTCATCATCAAGCTGCTGTTCACCGCCAGCTCGCTCGTGGGCTCGGTGCTCGGCGGCGTACTGATGGTGCGCCTCGGCCTGATGCGCTCGATGCTGGCTTTCGGCCTGCTGCAGGCCTTGAGCAATCTGCTCTACTGCCTGCTCGCGGTGTCGGGCAAGAGTTATCCGATCATGTGTGTGGCGGTGGTCGTCGAGCACGTCGCCGCGGCCATGGGCAGTATCGCGCTCGTCGCCCTGATCATGGCGCTCTGCGACCGCCGCTACAGCGCTTTCCAGTACGCGCTGCTGTCGGCAGTCGCGCTGCTGCCGCGCTACAGTCTCGGATACCCGGCCGGCTGGGTCGCCGACCACGGCGGCTGGTACCTTTACTATGTGACCAGCTTCGCGATCGCGCTGCCGGGGCTCGCAATGGTGTGGCTGACGCGCGCGAAGATCGTCGCCCTCGATCAGCGGCGCGCCCGCGATGAGCCGTGAGCGGCGCGACCCCCGCAGGCCCGGCCGTCACGCTCGATGTCGAGCGGGTGGTGTGCCGGCTGTCGGAGCTCGAGCCGCAGGGGGCACGCGGCTTCGTCATCGGCGGCGGGGACTGGCCGCTTCGCGGCTTCGTGGTGCGCACCGGCGAGCGTGTCTTCGGCTACGTGAATCGCTGTCCGCACGCCGGCCACCCGTTGAATCTCTTCCCCGACCGCTTTCTGACCCCGGACGGCGCGCTGATCCTGTGCTCGGCGCACGGCGCAGTGTTCGAGAAGGCGGGCGGCTTGTGCGTGGCCGGTCCATGTCCCGGTAAATCGCTGACCGGTGTGCCGCTCGAGGTGCGCAGCGGCTTCGTCATGATTGCCGATCAGGTCGACGTCGCGGCGCTGGCCGCGGAAGTATTCCAGGGGCCTTGAGCGCCTCAGGCCTCGGAGCGCGGCCGGCTCACTCGAACAGATCGATGCCGTCCAGGGAATTCGCGCGCAGATCGCGATCCTCGCCGTAAGGCTCGACGTTGCGGCCGTTATCGTCGGTACTCTCGGCATCCACCGAGCCGCTCCAGTCCTCCGGGGCCTCCGCGGCCTCGAGCACCCCGTCGTCCCACTGCGCCTCCCAGTCCTCGACATCCATTTCCTCGACCGTGCCGTCGAAGTACTGGATCTCGATGGTGCCGTCGTCGTCATCGAGCGCGACGACTTCGAACACCTGCCCGCCGCTCGCGCAGTACCAGTCGCCGATACCTGGATGAGGAGCCGTCATCGTCGAACCTCCCGCAAGCCGCGGCAACCGGGATACTATGCCTCGCCGCTCGAAGGATCAGCGGCAGGACAGCTTTGAGAGCGGTCGCGCAGCGCGTTTCATGTTGCACCTCGCCTGTGGCGCTTTCAAGGACAAATTGGTGACAAGCGGCGGGCGCCGAAGCTTGGGCTTGCGTCGCCGGCAGATCGTTGCGCACAGCATCAATCCGGATCCATGCTCGAGCAGCCGCTGAAATTCTTCGTGGTGTTCTTCGTGGTGGTCGAGCCGATCTCGCTGATCCCGCTGTTCACGGGACTGACGAGCGGCGCGAGCCCCGAGTACAAGCGCCGCATGGCAGTCAAGGCCGTGTGCGTGGCGGCGCTGATCCTGCTGCTGTTCGCGCTCGGCGGCGCGGCATTCCTGCAGCTGATGGGCATCAGCCTCGAAGCTTTCCGAATATTCGGCGGCTTGCTGCTGTTTCTGCTCGCCCTCGACATGGTCTTCGCCCGCGAGTCCGGCACCCGCACCTCAAGCGGCGAGGCGGCCGAGAACCGGCGGCGTGCGGACATCTCGGTCTTTCCGCTGGCCTTCCCGTTCATAGCGGGCCCCGGGGCGCTCGCCACCATCCTGCTCTGGTTCGGCCGCGTGCACGCCACCACCGAGACGCTGCTGTTCCTGGGGCTCCTGACGGCCGTGGCGGTCGTGCTCGCCATCTCGCTGGCGCTCATGTGGCTGGCCGAGCCGCTGATGCGCGTGATCGGGGTGACGGGCGCGAACGTCGCCAGCCGCGTGGCCGGGGTGATCCTCGGAGCGCTCGCCGTGCAGTTCGTGCTGGACGGCCTGCGTCAGGCGTTCGGTCCCGGGGGCTGACGGCGGAACCCGAGATCCCAGACCCGGTGGCCGAGGCGGGTCCCGCGCAGCTCGAAGCGTGTCGGCAGCCGTTCCGCGGGCCGCGGCACGAAGCCGCCGTCGGGGGCGAGATTTGCGAGCCCTTCCGCGGCGTTGAGCACCGTGAGCATCGCGTCCGCGTACGGCTGCCAATCAGTCGCCAGGCGCAGCGCCCCGCCCGGTTCGAGCGCGCGCGCGGCCGAGGCTACGAACCCCGCCTGCACCAGCCGGCGCTTGTGATGGCGCTTCTTCGGCCAGGGGTCCGGAAAGAGAATCAGGATCTCGTGCAGCGAGCCGGGTGCGATCCGTCCACCCAGGAGCTCCACCGCATCCTGGCAGAGCAGCCGCACGTTCCCGAGGCCACGTTCCTCGAGCGTCCGCAGCACGCGGCCGATGCCCGGACGGTGGACCTCGACGCCGAGAAAGTCGCGCTCGGGATGGGCACCGGCGAGCGCCGCAAGATTCTCGCCGTTACCGAAACCGATCTCGAGCGTGCGCGGCGCCTCGCGCCCGAAGAGCGCGGCGAGCTCGAGAGGCGCCGTGGACGCGGAAGCGCCAGGGTCTTCACCCGGGGCGGGGGCTACCCCGTACCTCGGCCACAGCTCCTCGAGCGCGCGCTGCTGCGCGGGCGTGATCCTGCCGGCGCGGGTCACGAACGAGCGGATCGAGCGCGGATGTTCGAGGTCAGGCACGGCGGCATCTAAGCACGCGGGCGCCGGGCCGTGGTATAAGCGCGCGCTGAAAATCAAGTGGAGGCAGGCGATGCGCAAGTCCCTGGCGGTGAGTCTCCCGGTGGTCCTGGCGAGTTGCTGGGCGGCGGCAGGTGGCGCGCAGGAAGCACCGGTGAGCCGGTCCGCTGCCTCGCACGCGGACTCGTCCGCGACGCACCCCGCGGCGCCTGCAGGCTGGGCGGCCGAGCTCATGCGGAGCTGCGAGATCGACGTCAAGGGTGAGCTCGGACAGGAATGGCGCCGGTTGCCCGAGGCGCAAAGCTCCGTCACCCAGCATCACTTCAGCGCCGGCGGGCAGTCCTTCGACTACACCGCTACCGCCGGCACCCTCATCGTCCGCGACGACGACGACAAGCCGGTGGCGAGCATCGGCTATGTCGCCTACACGCGTCGGCCGGCGCACGAGGGGGAGCCGCGGCCGATCATGTTCGCGTTCAACGGCGGCCCGGGCTCCTCTTCCCTGTGGCTGCACATGGGCGCGCTCGGACCCGAGCGCGTGGTGGTCTCGGATCCCGAGCCGACGCCCAACGCGCCCTACCGCACCGTGCCGAATAGCTTCGGCGTGCTCGACAAGACCGATCTCGTCATGATCGACCCGGTCGGCACGGGCCTGAGCCACGCGGTGTGCAATCACCGCGACGAGGAATTCTGGGGTGTCGATCCCGACATCGATTCCATCAGCCGCTTCATCGCCCAGTACGTGAGCGACAACAATCGCTGGACCTCACCGAGGTACCTGCTCGGGGAGAGCTACGGCACGACACGCGCGGCGGCGATCGTCAACTACCTGCGCGACAAGCGATCGCTCGAGTTCAACGGCCTGATCCTGGTATCGGTGGCCACCGACATCGAGGCGATCTTCGCCGAGCTTCCCGGCAACGACCGGCCGTACGCGGTGTACCTGCCGGGCTATGCGGCAGTGGCCTGGTACCACCATGCGCTGCCGCAGCAGCCGCCGGCGCTGGAGCCGTTCCTCGCCGAGGTGCGCGCCTACGCTCTGGGGCCCTACACCCAGGCGCTCATCAAGGGCGATGCGCTCACGGACGCCGAGCGTGATGCGGTCGCCGCGCAGCTGCATGCCTACACCGGCTTGTCGACGGAGTACCTCAAGTACGCCAACCTGCGCGTCTCGGAGGTCGAGTTCGACCACGAGCTCTTGAAGAGCGAGCGCAAGACCGTCGGCCGGCTCGACGGACGTTTCGTCGGTCCAACGCAGGACCAGCTGGCGAAGGAGGCCGACTACGACCCGCAGTCCGCCGCCATCGGCGCCGCCTTCACCGCGGCATTCCTCGACTACTACCACGGCACGCTCAAATTCGGGCAGGGCGTCACCTACCACACCACCAATTTCGGCATTGGCGAGAAGTGGAAGTGGACCCACAAGACCGATCAAGGCGAGCAGCCGATCGTCAACTCGGACGTCGATCTCGCCCAGGCGCTCGTCCAGGACGTGAATCTGAAGGTCCTGGTGTTGTGCGGCTACTACGATCTCGCCACGCCGTTCTCGGCGACCGAGTACGTGATGTCACACCTGGGAGTGCCGCCCGCTGCGAGCGCCCGCATTCAGCTCAGGTACTACGAGGCGGGCCACATGATGTACGTACATCCGCCGTCGCTCGCGAAGATGAAGCGCGATCTCGACGAGTTCATCGACTCGACCGACCGTCTGTGACGGGCAGCACCATCTGGGCGCGCAGGCCCGGATGGTTGTCGAGGAGCTGCAGCACGCCGCCGTGGAGCCTGGCGACTGCCTCCACGATCGAGAGTCCGAGCCCCACTCCGGGGGTGCCGCGGCTCGCATCCCCGCGGAAGAAGCGCTCGGTGGCCTTGGACCGGTCGGCTTCGGCGATGCCCGGGCCGTTGTCGGCGACGGCGATCTCGACGGCGCCGTCTGCACGGCAGCCGACATGGACACGAATTGCCCCGTGCTCCGAGACGCTCTTCAGCGAATTGTCGATCAGGTTGCTGACCGCCTGGGCGAGCAGCACCGGGTCGCCCGCGACCGCCGCGGCGCCGTCGGCCTCGAAGGAGACGCTCACGCCCTTCTGCTCGGCGGCCGGCTCGTAGAACTCGACGACCTCGGCGGCCACCCGCGCCGCGTCCACCAGCACGAAGCCCGAGCGACGCGCGCCGGTATCGATTTCCGACAGGCGCAGCAGCGCGTTGAAGATGCGTATCACGCGGTCGACGTCGGCCACCGCCGCGTCCACCTCGGCGAAAGTCTCGGCCGCCGACGGTCGCGTCAGCGACAGCTCCTCGAGCCGCGAGCGCAGCTCGGCCAGCGGGGTGCGCAGGTCGTGCGCGATGGAGTTGGAGACGTTGCTGATGCCTGCAATCAGATGCTCGATGTGGTCGAGCATGCCATTGAGCGTCTGTGACAGGGTGTCGAGCTCGTCGACGGAGCTGCGGATGGGCAGGCGGTGGCGCAAGTCGCCCTGCATGATCGCCGACACCGCCTGGCGAATGCCCTCGACACGCGACAGCAGCTGACGGCGCATGAGTAGCGCCGCGCCCACGCCGACCACGAACAGGAAGGTCATCGCGGCGAGCAGGCCCCACACGAAGCGTCGCTCCAGCGGCTTGAAAAACGCCAGATCGCGGCCCACGAGCAGGTGATAACCCCCGGGGAGCGTCGTGCGCACCAGCAGCATGTGGACCGGCTCGCCAGCGAGGTCGACCATCACCGCGCCCCCGCCGGGCTCGTCGGAAACACCCTGGGGCCAGGCGGTGATATTGCCCGCGAGGCGATGGTGGGCGCTGTCGGTGAAGAGCAGCGTCCGCTCGCCAACGATCTGCAGAGCGACGCGCGCGTTGATGTAAGCGTTCAAGCCGGCAACGCCGTCACGGTTGAAAACGGCCGTGAGCCGCTGCGCGTCATCCTGCAGCACCTCTTCGCGGTCGGCAAAGATGGTCACATTCCACGCGTACCACAGCACCAGCGCGAACGCGCCGAGTGCCGCAAGTCCCAGCAGCACGTAGCCGAGCGCCCAGGTGAGGGCGGAGGAGCGGATCAGCCTATTCATGCTCACTCAACATGTAGCCCGCATTACGCACGGTCTTCACCAGCGGCCGCTCGGAATCGAGCTCGAGTTTCTGGCGGAGCTTGGAGATGTGCACGTCCACGACGTTCGTCTGTGGGTCGAAATTGTAGTCCCACACCGCCTCCAGCAGCATGGTGCGCGTCACTACCTGGTTGGCGTGACGCATGAGGTACTCCAGCAGCTTGAACTCACGAGGCTGCAGGTTGATCGCGCGGCTGCTGCGTGTCACGCGCCGTGACAGCAGGTCCATGCGCAGATCGCCCACCTGCAGTATGCGCTCGCTGGCATCGCCGCCCTCGGCGCGCCGCCCGAGCGCATCGAGGCGCGCCAGCAGCTCGCCGAAGGCGAAGGGCTTGGTCAGGTAATCGTCGCCGCCGGCGCGCAGACCCTTGATGCGCTCGTCGACCGCATCGAGCGCGGACAGGATCAGGATCGGCGTGCGGTTGCCCGACTTGCGCAGCGCGTCGATGATCCCGAGGCCGTCGATGTTGCCGGGCAGCATCCGGTCCATGACGATGACGTCGTAGGGCTCGCTGCTCGCGAGGAACAGGCCGTCGCGTCCGTTGGCAGCGTGCTCGACCGTGTGGCCGGACTCGCGCAGCCCGTTGGTGATGAAGCGCGCGACGCGCTCGTTGTCTTCAACGATCAGGACCTTCACGGCGCGGCTCCCGCGTCCGCCGGCGTGGCGAGGTCGCCGTGCGATCCGGGTTCCTGGTGCGGATGCTTGCGTGCCCAGCGCACCACCAGACGATCCAGGTACAGGTAGATCACCGGTGTCGTGAACAGTGTCAGCATCTGGCTCAAGACCAAGCCTCCGACCATTGTATAGCCGAGCGGCTGGCGCAGCTCCGAGCCGGTGCCGCGGCCGAGCATCAGGGGCAGCGCTCCCAGGATCGCCGCCATAGTGGTCATCATGATGGGCCGGAAGCGCAGCAGGCACGCCTTGCGGATGGCGGCCTGCGGGTCCAGATGCTCGTTGCGCTCCGCGTGGATCGCGAAGTCGACCATCATGATGCCGTTCTTCTTGACGATGCCGATCAGCAGGATGATGCCGATCGTTCCCACGATCGAGAGGTCGAAGTGAAACAGCATCAGCATCAGCAGCGCCCCGACGCCTGCTGAGGGCAGTGTCGAGAGAATGGTCAGCGGGTGAATGTAGCTCTCGTAGAGCACGCCGAGGATGACGTATACGACCAGCAACGCCGCCAGGATCAGAAGCGGAAGCGTTTTCAGCGACGACTTGAAGGCCTGGGCGGTGCCCTGGAAGGTGCCGGAGACCGAATCGGGCATGTGGATCGACGCAGCCACTTTCTGAATGGCCGCAACCGCATCACCGAGCGCAGCGCCCGGAGCCAGATTGAAAGACAGCGTCACCGCCGGAAACTGCCCCTGGTGGTTGATCGACAGGTAAGTCGTGTGTCCGGTGTCGAATCTGGTGAACGCCGACAGTGGCACCTGCTGCCCGGTGGTGGGCGACTTGATGTAGATCTTGTTGAGTGTGCCGGGTTGGCCGAGGAGCGACGGCAGCACCTCGAGCACGACGTGGTAGCTGTTGAGCTGCGTGAAGTATTGTGTCACCTGGCGCTGGCCGAAGGCGTCGTAGAGCGTGTTGTCGATGAGCGCCGGCTGGATGCCGAAGCGTGCGGCCTGGTCGCGATCGATGACCAGCGACAGCTTGGTGCTGCTCGATTGCTGGTCGGAGGCGACGTCGGTGAGCTGCGGTAGCTTCTTCAGCTCTGCCAGCAGGCGCGGCGCCCACTCGTTGAGCTCCTCGATATTGGCATCCTGCAGCGTGTACTGGTACTGGGTGCGTGAGGTGCGCCCGCCGACGTTCAGATCCTGCGCGGCCTGCAGGAACACGGTGCCGCCGGGCACCGCGGCGATCTTCCTGCGCAGCCGCGTGACGACCTGATCCGCGGTGATATCGCGCTCATCGCGCGGCTTGAGCCCCAGAAACACGAAGCCGTTGTTGAGCGGCTGGCTTCCACCGACGAAGGAGGCCCAGCCCGCGACCGCAGGATCGTCCCCGATGATCTTCATGAGGCGACGCTCCAGGGTCACCATCTCATCGAAGGACACGTCCTGCGGCGCATCGGTGACACCGGCGAGGACGCCGGTGTCCTGCTGCGGGAAGAAGCCCTTGGGGATCACCAGGTAGAGCAGCACGGCGGTGGCCACCGTGGCGAGGAACGTCATCAGCGTCGCGCGCTGGTGGCGCAGCACGAAGTCGAGTCCGCGGGTGTAATGCTCGATCATCCACTGGAAGCCGCGCTCGAGCGCCATGTAAAGGCGTCCGTGGCTGACGTGCCGCTCGTCGCGCAGGAACAGCGCGCCCATCATGGGCGAGAGGGTGAGTGAGACGATCGCGGAAACCGCGATGGTCATGGTCACGGTGACGGCGAACTCATGGAACAATCGGCCCACGATCCCGCTCATCAGCAGCAGCGGGATGAACACCGCCACCAGCGAGATGCTGATGGAGAGGATCGTGAAGCCGATCTCGCCGGCGCCCTTGATGGCCGCTTCGTAGGGCGGCAGCCCGGCCTCGATATGCCGGTAGATGTTCTCGAGCATCACGATCGCATCATCGACTACGAAGCCCACCGCGATGGTGAGCGCCATCAGCGACAGGTTATCGAGGCTGTAACCGACGACGTACATGAGCGCCGCGGTGCCCAGCAGCGCGAGCGGAACGGTCACTCCCGGAATCGCGGTGGCCCAGAAGTTCCTCAGGAACAGGAAGATCACCATCACCACCAGCACGATGGAAATCAGCAGCGTCATCTCGACGTCGTTGACGGAGGCCTGGATGGTGACGGTGCGGTCGATGATCTGGTCGAGCTTCAGCGACGGGGGTACCGAGCTCATGATGTGCGGCAGAGCTGCCTTCACTTCCCGCACGTCATCAATCACGTTGCTTCCTGGGAGCTTGTGGATGAACAGCAGCACCCCGGTGCGGCCGTTCTGGAAGGCGACCGACTGGCTGTTCTCCGGGCCGTCGACGGCCACTCCTATGTCGCGGATGCGGATCGGCGCGCCGTTTTTATATGCGACAATCACGTCGTTCCACGGCGCGGCCTTGAGCAGCTGGTCGTTGTCGTAAATGGTGTAGTTCTCGTGGACTCCGGTGATCGCACCCTGCGGCGTGTCGACCGTCGCGGTGGTGATGAGGTTGGCGACGTCCTCGAGCTGCAGGCCCACTGCGGCGAGCTTCACCGGGTCGACCTGTATGCGCACGGCGGGCTTCTGCTGGCCGCCGACGCCCACGTTCGCGATGCCCGGCAACTGCGAGAGCTGCTGAGCGATCACCGTCTCGGCGTAGTCGTCGACCTCGGTCATCGGCAGCACGTCCGAGTGCACCGCGAAGATGATGATCGAGTAGTCCGCCGGGTTGTACTTGCGGTACGAGGGCGGCGAGGGCAGGTTCTTCGGCAGCTGGCCACCAGCGCCGTTGATGGCCTCCTGGACGTCGCCCGCCGCCGCATCGATGTTACGGTCGAGATCGAACTGCAGCGTGATCTGCGTAGCGCCGAGCACACTGCTCGAGGTCATCTGCGACACACCGGGAATCTGCGCGAACTGCGTCTCGAGCGGCTGCGCGACCGAGGAGGCCATGATCTCGGGGCTCGCACCCGGCAACTGCGTGGTCACCAGGATTGTCGGGAAGTCCACCTGCGGCAGCGGTGCCACCGGCAGGAAAGGAAAGGCGGCGATGCCAATGAGCGCGAGGCCTGCCATCAACAGAGTCGTGGCAACCGGGCGCTCGATGAAGGGCTTGGAGATGTTCACGGAGCGGTCCGCGCGGATCCAGCCGGCGGCAGATGCGCGTAGGCGGGCAGCTGCACGCCGCCCGGGCCGCCGGCCGCAGCGCCGGTCGCGTGGGGCGGTGCATTGTCCGCAGCGCCACCCGGCGGGGGGGCGGGCGAAGTATCGGCCGAGGGCGGTGCGCCGGGCGGGGTGGGCGCGGCTGAGGCGCTGCCAGAGGCCGGTGTGTTGGCGCGGATCAGCGTGCCGGGCTGCAGCCGGTACTGATTGCTCGCCACCACCAGCTCGCCCTCGGTGACGCCCTTGTCCACCACCACGATGTCACCGTTCTGCTCGAGCGTCGTGAGAGGGGCCATCATGACGGTGGAGTTCGGCTGTACCACGTAGGTGAACGTGCCCTCCGGGCCGCGCTCGAGCGCGCTCGCCGGAATGGTGAGCACCTGGTGGCGGGTCTGCGTGAGCAGCCGTACGTTGACGAACTCTCCCGGCCAGAGCCGGCGCTGCTTGTTCGGCAGAATGCACTTGACGCGGATCGTGCCCGTGGTCTGATCGATCTGGTTGTCGATGAGCTCGACGCGGCCGGTATCGAGCACTTCCTTGTCGTCGCGCGACAGCGCCGTCGCAGCCACGGTGCCGCGCTGCAGCGCCTCGTTCAGCTCGCCGAAGTTCTCCTCCGGCAGGCTGACGATGATGGCGATGGGCTCGAGCTCGGTCACGACGACCATGCCGGTGGTGTCGGTGTCGTGCACGATATTGCCTGGGTCGATCAGGCGGATGCCGGTGCGCCCGTCGATCGGCGAGGTGATGGTGGTGTAGTCGAGGTTCGTGCGGGCGTTGTCGATCGCGGCTTCGTCGGCCTTGACCTGCGCGGTGAGCTGCGCGATGAGCGCCCTCTGCGTGTCGACGGTCTGCTTGCTCGCCAGGTCCTCGGGCGCGAGCGTCGCGTAGCGATCCATGTCGAGGTGCGCGTTGGCGAGCTGCGCCTTGTCCTTGTCGCGCGTGGCAACGGCCACGCCGAGCGCCGCCTGATACGGCCGCGGGTCGATCTGCACGAGCAGGTCGCCTTTCCTGACGTCCTGGCCCTCCTTGAACGCCACCTTATCGATCTGACCGTCGACCCGCGCGGTGACGGTCACGGTGTAGAACGCCTGAACAGTGCCGAGCCCTTCGAGGTACACCGGCACGTCCGCACGCCGCACGGGCACGACATCCACCGCAACCGGCGTCGGCTTCTCCACGACTTTGGGCCGCAGCGCCGCGGCGATCCAGTTCCAGGCGAGCAGCAGCAAGACGAGCGCGCCGGCTGCGCCGAGGATGAAGCGGGGTTCACGCAGGGAACGCGTGTTCATGATGGTGCACTCTCCTGCCAGCCGCCGCCCAACGCCTGGTACAGCGACACCAGCGCCTGCAGTTGCGCGAATTTCGCCTGCGCCAGGGCGTCCTCGGCGGTGAACAAAGCAGTCTCCGTGTTGAGCAGCGTGAGGACGTTGATGGTGCCGGCGCGCATCTGCGCGTCCGCGAAGTGGTAGGCGCGCCGCGCCTGCTCGGTCGCCTGCTGCTGGCGGGCCACCTGGTCGGCGGTCTGCTGTACGGCGATGAGTGCGTCCTCGACGTTGCCGAGCGCCGAGATCACGGCCTTGTGGTAGTCGGCGAGCAGTTCGCGATAACGCGCCTGGCTGTAGCGGTACTGCCCGAGGATCGCCCCGCCCTGGAAGATCGGCTGCGTGAGATCCGCGCCGATGAGCCACACGCGGCTCGCGGGTGTGAGCAGTGTCGCGAGCGCCGCGCTCTCGTAGCCGCCATTCGCCGTCAGCGAGATGCTCGGAAAGAACGCGGCGCGCGCCGCGGCGATGTTGGCATTGGCCGCGATCAGCTGCGCCTCGGCTTCGGCGACGTCCGGCCGGCGTGCCAGCAGTTCCGAGGGCAGTCCCGGGCGCACCTGCGGCAGTGCGATGTCATCGAGCTGGCCGCGCGTGACGGCGACGGCTTCAGGCGTGCTGCCGACCAGGATCGCGAGCGCATCCTCGCTCTGGCGCAGCTGCTCCCTGAGCGGCGGGATCGTTGCGTTGACGGTGTCGACCACCGTCTCCTGCTGCGCTACGTCGAGAGCGGTCGCGGTGCCCGCCTGCGCCTCGAGCCGCAGGCCCCGCAGCACCTCGTTGGCGTTGCCGAGGTTGCTCTCGGCGACGCGCAGCCGATCGCGCAGCTCGAGCGTCTGGAAATAGGTCGTCGCCACCCCGGACAGAACCGTGAGCTCAACCGTCGTGCGGTCGTAGCGGCTCGCGTTCTCGGTGGCGGCCGCCGCCTGGTAGCCGGCGCGGTTCTTTCCCCAGAAATCGAGCTCGTAGCTCGCCGTGACGAGCGGATTGAAGTCGTTGCTGGTCTGATAGACGGAGCTGGTCGCGACGGGCTGGCGCCCGCGGCTCGCGTCGGCGCTCACCCCGACAGAGGGCAGCAGCGGGGCGAGCGCGATGCGCCGCTGGGCATCGGCCTCCTCAACGCGGGCGATCGCCGCTCGCAGGTCGTCGTTGGCAGATTCGGCCTGCGCGATGTAGCCGTCCAGGTCCGGGGACTTGAAGCCGCGCCACCAGTCGGTGGCCGGCCATTGCGCGGCCGCGGGATTGGCGGCGGTGGTCCAGGTCTGCGGCGGAGTGATCGCCGGCTTGTGGTACCACGGTCCGACGGTGCAGGCGCTTAACGCAAGGAGCGCGGCCCCGGTCGGGATCCGGGCGAAGGGAAACCGGCCCGTCGGACGCGTCGGGGGCGCCACGGCATGCATCGCGCGACACTAATCCCCGTCACGTTCCCCCTCCGTGGGCGATTGATTAAAGTCCGTTAATGCCGGAGGGGGGATGGCGGGGGCACGGAAAGCGCGCCTGCCATCACACCTGGCGCGCACACCCCTCAGGGACTTGGCTGCGCAGCCGTCAGAGCGCGGCGAAGGCGCGTGCCTCCTCGCTCCACGCCGGGGCGCTGGCGAGCGCGGCGGGCACCTCCTCTGGAGTCTCGACCACCTGCCACATGCTGAGGTGCCGCGGATCCATGAAGTGCTCCGCGACCGCGTGCTCGAGGAGTGTCAGCAACGGCGTGAAGAATGCGCGTGTGTTGACCAGCACGATGGGATTTACGTACAGGCCGAGGCGCTTGAGCGTGATGGCCTCGAGCAGCTCCTCCAGCGTGCCCGAGCCGCCGGGCAGCGCGATCGCCGCCTGGCTGAGCGTGAGCATCAGGTGCTTGCGGGTTCGAAGGTCCTCCACCACCTGCAGCTCGGTGAGCCGCTGGTGTCCCCACTCGAGGTCCGCCATGAACCGCGGCAGGATCCCGGTCACGCGTCCGCCGCGCGCCAGCGCGCCGTCCGCGAGCGCCCCCATGGAGCCGACCGCGCCGCCGCCATAAATGATGCCGATGCCTTCAGCCGCCAGCACCTCACCGAGGCGGCGCGCGGCGGCACGATAGTCGGGGTGCGACTGCCGGCTCGAGGCACAGTAGACACAGACCGCCCGTTTGCTCGGCAGGCCGGGCGAGCTCATTCTGTCGGCTCACCCGGTGAGCGCACCCGGTGCCTCCGGTGCCGGAGATTCCGGCGCGGACATGTCGGCAACACCTTCCTCCTCCGGGTCATCGAGCCGCAGCTGCTCCTGCGCGAGGTCGATGCTCGCGCGCGCAGCCGGCGCGCGCGGTGCCGCCGTCCGCAGCGCCGCCAGTGCGCTGAGTACCGGGGTCAGGTCGGTGGGTCTCGGCTGTGGGATCTCGATCCCGCGCACCGCCTGCTCGAGCGCGGCGAGCTGCTGGAGGAGCGGCCGCAGGTCGACCTCGGGGCGCGCGGCGAGGCGCTCCTCGAAGCTGCGGCGCCAGCTGTCCCACTCCTCGCGCGAGCGCGAGTATTCGAAGGTCACGTCCTCGTAGTGGCGGCGGAACCACCACCAGGCAAGCAGTGCCCCGGCAGCAGCGGCCACGATCAGAAGGAACAGGATTTTCGCCAGCAGAAAGCCCATGTAGTTGCTCCTCGACGGCGCGAAGCCTCAAGCCCGATCCAGGTCGATGTGAAACTCGATACGGCGGTTGCGCGCGCGGCCCTTCGGCGTGCGATTGCTGGCGATCGGGTGTGCCGCCCCCAACCCCTGCGCCTCGAGGCGCTCCGCCGGGATGCCGCGGGCGATGAGCGCCTCACGGACCGCGGCTGCCCGCGCCGCGCTCAAGGCCTGATTCACCGCCGCTCGCCCGACATTATCGGTGAATCCCTCGATACGGATGCTGCCGGGGCAGTTGCCCACCCGCTTCGCCAGCCGGTCGAGGAGCGGCGCGCTGCCTGCTGCAATGGTGGCGCTGCCGAACTTGAAGTCGATCTGCTGTCTCTGCAGAAGGCCCGCGAGCGAGCGCTCGCACTGGCGTGCGGCCGCGGGCGTCGCGGCGGGCAGGGGAGCTGAGAGCGGTGCAGCGGTCGCCGCCCGCACGAGACCCGCGAGCGGCGCGGCTGCGGATGTCACGGCGGCCACGATCGGCGGCGCGAGGGTGAAGTGGCCCGTGACGCTCGCCGCGCAAGTGCGCCTGCCGGTCCAGGTGGGACATGTGGCCGTGCGTGCCAGCATCAGCGCACGACTGCCCGCATCCGCGGTGGGAGCCTCGCCCGAGAGAGTGAGACTCTGGCCGGAGACCGCGAGCTGCACCCAGCGGTAGCCGGCGGCATCGAGCTGGGCGCGCGTCTCGCGCTGCACGGTAGCTTCGATCCACTGGCGCGCGACCGGACCCAGGGCGAACGCCGCCGCGACAGCCAGCGCGAGCAACGGCAGCAGCCCGCGCCACAGGAAAGGCCAGAGCGGCGGGTCGCGCCAGATCAGCAGATGCCGTCGCAGCACGACCTCGGATTGCATCGCAACCTCCCCCGATACCGGCCTGCGGCTGTAGTGGTGGCCCTCCCGTGCCTCCGCGGCGCGACTCCTTATACTCCCCGCGGCAGACGCGGCCAAGCCGCCCTATGTCATCGCGAAGCGCCGGACCACGACCTCATTTGCCGAGAGCGGCGCCGGGCCGCGCAACCGCATGCGGTTGCCGCTGCGGCGGCCGCCCGAATACACTCCCGGCTCGAAGCGCGCGGGTGTAGTTCAATGGCAGAACTGCAGCTTCCCAAGCTGCTAACGTGGGTTCGATTCCCATCACCCGCTCCAATTCCCGCTTAAGGCCCCGGCCGCCGGGTGCCGGAAGCGCCACCGGACATACAGGAACATCAGGGCGATCAGCGGGTACATGAGGAAGCTCGCTTCGGTCCCGAGCACCCCGCCCGTTACCCAGGCTGGCCCCTGAAACGACGCCCGCAGCAGGTGCCCCTCGGGCTCGACGTTGCCGTTGCGCGTACCAATGACGAACAGCTGCATGTAATCGAAGGCCACGTGATAACCCACGGCCATCCACAGCGTACCGGTGCGCAGCACGCTGTAGCAGACCCTCATGCCGCCGAGGGCGATCATGCCGAGGGCGACCGCTCCCGCGTTGACGACCCCGAGGGCACAGCCTTCGAAGAACAGCGCTCCGAAGGCGCCCCGCAGAGGAAGTCCGTAGGAATCGATCCGCCGGTGCTCGTACCAGGCGAAGATTGCCGTGAGCAGCAGCGCGGTGCCGAGGTTGACGGCCTCGTAGAACGCGATTGTGGGGGCGTCGAGCCGGCCGAGATGCAGTGCGCTCGCGAGCGGCCGGAGCACCGGTCCCAGAAGCCAGCCGGAAGTGAAGAGCCAGAAGGCGAGAGCCGAGTAGAGAAGCGCGCAGACGAGCGCACGTACCCTGCCGTTAGTCGCCGCGAAGGCATTCAGAATTGCGCTTCTGCTCATGTCATTCGAGCTCCGATCCGAGGTGTCATGAACGGTAACGCACGCCCCGGCCCCTGTGTCATGGCCCTCGACCGCAACTGAGTAACGGACCAGCGCACGCTGCACCGCCGGGCTGTTGCGCATGGGCAACATTCTTTTTATCGCACAAGAATTTGACTATGCTTGGTTGCAAGGGAGAGCGCTTGCGCAGCCGACCACCGGCGCTGCGCTCGCGCAACACCACAAACAAATGCGAGCGGGGAGTTCGTCATGCGGATCACAGGCGCAATAGCGCGTCTCACACCCTTCCTGGCCCTTGCCCTCATGTCCTACGCCGGCACGGCCGGCGCCCAGCAACAACCGGCCTCCGCCACGGCAGCACCGTTACAGGAGGTCGTCGTCACCGGTTCGCTGATCAAGCGCACCGACACCGAGACCCCAAGCCCGGTGCAGATCATCAGCCAGAAGGACCTGGTCAACAGCGGCTACACCAACGTCAACGACGTCCTGCGCAACCTCGCCGCCAACGGCCAGGGCACTCTCAACCAGGGTTTCACCGAGGCGTTCGCGGCCGGCGCCTCCGGCGTCGCCCTGCGCGGCCTGACCGTGGGCGATACCCTGACGCTGATCGACAGTGAGCGCATGGTCGCCTATCCGCTGAGTGACGATGGCGAGCGCAGCTTTGTCGACACCACCGCCATCCCGTTCAACGCCGTGGAGAGCATCGAGGTGCTGAAAGACGGCGCCTCGGCGCTGTACGGCGCGGATGCGATCGCCGGCGTGGTGAACATCAAGCTCAAACAGACCTACGAGGGCGCGGAGTTCACCGGCGAAGGCGGCGCCACCCAGCATGACGACGGCTGGACCTGGCATGCGGCCGGCATCCTCGGCTGGGGCGATCTGGCGAACGACGGCTACAACATCTACATGGCTCTCGACTGGCATCGCCAGGATCTGATTCTCGGCTCGAACCGCACCGGTCCCTGGACGACCCTCAACTGGACCGGTTTGCCGAACGGCATCAACGAGACGCCGGGCTCGCCGACGCAGGGACTGTTCACCTATCCGGACAGCATCCAGGGCTATGTGGTCAATCCGGAGCAGACCGCCGCTCAGAAAAAGTTGCCGGCGGAGACGTTCTTCACCCAGGGGCCGCAGCCCGGCTGCAACAGCCAGGCCGCACAGGCGGCCGGCGCCTGCGAGTTCGCCTTCCCCGGACAGATCCAGCCTCCCACCGAGCAGACCAACTTCCTCGCCAAGTTCACCCATCTGCTGGCAGATGACTGGAAGATGACCTGGACGGCCTCGATCTTCGACAGCAGCGCAGAGCAGGTCGCACCCGAGACTCCCCCGTTCGGCCACGCGCTCAACCAGACGGGCATCAACAACGGCAGCATTGCGCTCACGCCCATCGGGCCCGGAGTGCCGGCGTCGCTGGTGTCGTACCCGGTGTTCACGCTGCCGGGCAACTCACCGCTGAATCCGTACGGCGGGGCCGCGCAGCTGGTCTACAGCTTCCCCGACGTCGGTCCTGAAGTGACCGACGTCGAGACGACTACCTATCGCCTCTTCGCCGATTTCCGGGGCACGGCCGCTGGCTGGGACCTCGATGGCGCCATCGGCGCGATGTACGCGCGCATGAGCGACCATATCTCCGGCTTCCTCGAGCCGGGCGCGGTACAGACCGACCTCAACAATCTGAGCTACGTCCCCGGCGTCAGCACCAACGGCGCGCAGCTGTTTGCGCCGGTGGAAACCACCGACCCCTCGAGCACCCTCGACGTCGTCGACCTCCACGGCTCGCATGACCTGTTCCAGATGCCGGGCGGACCGATGACGCTGGCCGTGGGCGCGCAGTACTTCCACAAGGCGCTGAACTACGTGAATCCGGCCACCGTCATCTCAGGCGTGCAGGAGGGGGCCTCGGCCTTCGCCGTGGGCTCGCAGGACGACACCGCTGCCTTCCTCGAGGTGGGCGGCAAGCCGGTCAGGCAGCTGGAGGTGGACGCCGCGGTCCGCTACGACCACTACGATACGTACGGCGGCTCGGCGACGCCGAAGTTCGGCCTCAAGTACACGCCGGTGGACATGCTGTCGCTGCGCGGCACCTGGGGCAAGGGGTTCCGTGCGCCGTCCATTGCGGAATCGGGGATCGCAGGTAATGCCTTCGGCCAGGGCAACATCAACGACCCGGTGCTGTGCCCGAACGGCGTCGCGAACGTCAAGGGCACCTTCAACGCGTTCTGCGCCTATCCCGGCGTCGGCGTGGGTTCGGCCAACCCGGATCTGAAAGCCGTCACCTCGAAGAATGCGACGTTCGGAGTCATCTTCGAGCCGCTGCAGCAATTCAACGCGTCGGTCGATTATTACTGGATCCAGCTCAATAACGACATCATCTCCGCGGCCGCGGCCGGCGGTCTCGGGGCGTCCTTCCTGCAGCTGGTGCGCGGAGCACCGGCCCAGCAGTTGGTATGTACGGCGACCGTCACCACCGGCACTTGCCCACAGACATCCGTGACGACCCCCGTCGGCCTTCCGGCCTACACCGTCGTGCCCTATGTGAACGCGGGCATCACCACCACCGACGGGTTCGATGTGGACCTGCGAACCCGCTGGGACGTCGGCGCCGCGGGCCGGCTGACGGGCGATGTCACCTGGACGCACATGATCGAGTACGACTACGGCTACGCCGGGACGACCTACCACCTGGCCGGGACCCACGGGCCGTCGAGTATCTCCGGCGACACGGGCAATCCGAAGGATCGCGCAACGGCCATGCTCACCTGGGAACAGGGACCCTTCACCACGACGCTGTCGGTGAACTATACGAGCTCGTTCAGCATCACCGACCCGTCGTCGGGCTACAACAACTGCCTCGAGGCGATCAGCTCCGGTGCGCCGTCGGCCTACGGACCGGTGTGGGCGCCGCCCGCGACACTGCCCGGCGCCTGGAGTCAGTACTGCTCGGTCGCGCACTTCACGGACGTGAACCTTTATGCAGGCTACCAGGTGACCGACCACTTCCAGGTTCACGGCTCGATCACCAACCTCATGAACTCGGATGCGCCGATCGACCTGCAGACCTACGGCGGCGGCGCCGAGCTGCATTACGACGCCGCTCTCGACCAGGACGGAGCGGTCGGGCGGTTCTTCATGCTCGGATTCAACTATAAGTTCTTCTGAGCGGGCACGCTGCCCGGGCAGGCTCGGGACGGAAGGCGATCGGCCCCCCAGGAACGGGGGCCGATTTCCTGCGCACGGCGGTGCGAGTTCACAATTCCGCGGGTCGCGGGGTCTCGCCGTGACCGTTCGGTGACATTCGCGGCCCGCCCCTCGCCTACAAATCCGCCATGCATCAGATCGGGGTGGTTGGCCTGTCCTACCGCCACGCGGGAGTGGACGAGATCGCGCGCTTCAGCGTGCCGCGATCCGAGGTCGCCTCGCGCCTCGAGGCCCTGTCGGCGAAGCTTGGCGCCGCGGAGGCGCTCTACCTCGGCACCTGTAATCGGGTCGAGCTCCTCTACGCTAGCCGTGACGGGAGCCCCGCCGGGGACGCGCGCGAGACGGTGTTCCGGATCCTGACCGGCCGCGAGCCGCAACCCGGCGAGGCGGCACGGCTGCTGCGCGCGTGGACGGGGGAGGCGGCGGTCGAGCACCTGTTCCTGGTGGCCTGCGGGCTCGATTCCGCGCAGACCGGCGAACACGAGATCGCCTCACAGCTGCGCACCGCCTGGCAACACTCGCGCGCCGCGCGCGCCTGCGGTCCAACTCTCGATCGTCTGCTCGGCGAGGCCTTGGGCATGTCGCGGCGGATGCAGCGGCTCGCCGGCGTGCGCGTCCCCTCGCTCGGGGATCTGGCGGCCGAGCGCGTGGTCGAGCACCTGCGGGGCGCGCCACGGCGCGTGACGCTCCTCGGCGTCTCGCCGATGACGCGCCGCTGCGCGGCGCGGCTGCACGAGGCGCGGGTGCCGCTCCTCATCGTCAACCGCACGGTCGAGAGCGCCGCCGAGCTGGCGCGTTCGGTGAACGGCGAGTGGCTGTCGCTCGATGACTTCCGCGCCCGCCCCGAGCCTGGCGGCGCGCTGGTGCTGGCCGCAGGCGGCGGACAGCCGCTCCTCGACGAGGCGGTGCTCGCGCGCCTCGCGCGTCCCGGCAGCGATGCTGCGCTCATCATCGACTTCGGCGTGCCGCCCAACGTCGAGCCCGAGGCGGCCCGCCGCGCGGGAATACCGCGTCTCGGCATGGACGAGCTGATCGCGGCTGCGCAGGGGCAGCGCCTCACGCAGCTCGTGCGCCTCGCCCCGGTGCGCGCGGCGATCGACGAGCGGCTCGCGCGGCTGCGGGCCGAGCTTGCGACGCGCGCGATCGGCGACAGGCTCGCGGGCCTCAAGGGCGATTTCGAGCAGATCGCGGCTCTCGAGGTCGAGCGGGCGTTGCGCCGCGAGCTGCGCACGCTGGACGCGCGCGAGCGCGCGCAGCTGCAGCGGCTCGCCTCGGGACTCGCCCGGCGGCTCGCGCATCTGCCGCTGGCCGGATTGCGCGCCGCCGCGGTGTACGCCGGTACCGACGCGGTCGACGCGTTCTTCAACGCGGCAAAATGCGGCCGGAGCCGGGGCAACGGGCAGACCCGGTCCGGCGGGAAATCCACATGAGTGCACCACGGCCCGGGGGCGCTGCACACGCGCCGCACCCGCGCTCGGCCGAGCTCTACGAGCGCGCCTGCCGCGTGATTCCGGGAGGCGTGAATTCCCCCGTGCGCGCCTTCCGCGCCGTGGGAGGGACGCCGCTTTTCATCGCGCGCGGCTCGGGCTCGATGATTTACGACGCCGACGGTCGCGGCTATCTCGACTTCGTCGGCTCCTGGGGGCCGCTGATCGCCGGCCACGCGCATCCGGCGGTTCTCGCCGCGGTTCAGGAGGCGCTCGGGCGCGGCACCACATACGGCGCGCCGTGCGCGGCGGAAGTCGAGCTGGCCGAGCGCGTGGTGGCCGGCTACCCGGCGGCCGAGCAGGTGCGTTTCGTCTCCTCCGGAACCGAAGCGGTGATGAGCGCGATCCGCCTCGCACGCGCCTTCACTTCCCGCGACCTGATCGTGAAGTTTGCCGGCTGCTACCACGGGCACGCCGATCACCTGCTGGTCGCCGCGGGCTCCGGGCTCGCGACCTTCGGCCGGCCGTCTTCCGCCGGCGTTCCCGAAGCCTTCATTGGCTGCACGCGCGTGCTGCCGCTCGACGACGAGGCGGCGCTCGAGACGCTGTTCAGCGCGGAAGGTGCGCGCATCGCCGCCGTCATCATCGAGCCGCTGCCGGCCAACCACGGGCTCCTGCCCCAGCGGCGCGAATTCCTCGAGCGGCTGCGCGAGCTGACGCGCGCGCACGGTACGCTCCTCATCTTCGACGAGGTGATCTCGGGTTTCCGGCTGGCCCGCGGCGGCGCCGCGGAGCTACTGCGCATCTCGCCCGACCTCGCGACCTTCGGCAAAGTGATCGGCGGCGGCATGCCGGTCGGCGCGTTCGGCGGCGCGCGCGCGATCATGGCGCGCCTCGCCCCCGACGGCGACACCTACCAGGCGGGCACGCTATCGGGGAATCCGGTCGCGATGGCTGCCGGCGTCGCGACCCTCGACCTGCTGGTGCGTGAATCCGCCTGGCAGCGCCTGGAGGCGCGCGGCGCGGAGCTCGAGCGGCTGGTGAAGCCTGCGCTCGGGGCGGCGCGCTTTCCGATCCACCTGGTGCGCGCCGGCTCGCTTTTCTGGCTGTCGCTGCACTCCGGCGGCGCACCGCGCACGGCGGCCTCCCTCAGTGAGGCGGAGGCTGCGCGCTTCGCGGCGCTGTTCCACGCCATGCTCGATCGCGGCGTATACCTGCCGCCCTCGGCCTACGAGACCTGCTTCCTGTCGCTCGCCCACTCGAACGCCGATCTCGCGCGCTTCGCACACGCGCTGCGCGAGTCGCTCGCCACCATCGCCTGAAGCCAGCGCGTCAAGGCCACCCGGATGAAAGCTACCCGCGTCTTCCAGCTGACCGCACTCGCGCTGGTCGTGGTATCTGCGGTGCAGGTCGGCTGGTGGCTCTACGATCAGCACGCCTATACGCAGGAACGGCTGCGGCTCGCGCGCGGCGCTTACGCCGGACAGACCGCGGCCGCGCAGGCACTCCTCGATTCCGGCACCAGCGCCGGGCGTGTGCACGAGCTCCTGCCCGCCATCGCGGTCACCGGGGGACACGCAGCGCTCGATCCCGCTGTCGATGCCAGGCTGCTCACGGAGGCGCGCCATCGCTCCAACCAGTACGCCTGGGAGGGCGCCTTCTTCCTGCTGGCGCTCGGTGTATGCATCGCGGTGATTGCGCTCGCGCTGCGTGCCGGGGCGCGCGTGCTCGAGGAGCAGGACAGCTTCCTCGCGCTCGTCTCCCACCAGTTCAAGACGCCGCTCGCCAGCCTGCAGCTGTCGCTCGAGACCATGGCGCTGCGCGGGCTCGCGCCCGAGCGCGCCAGCACGCTGATCGAGCGCATGCTGGCGGACCTCGCGCGCATGGAGGCGATGGTCACGCAGATCCTGGAGAGCGTGCGCCTCGAGCGCGGCCGGGTCGACCTCAAGTCCGAGCCGCTCGAGCTCGGCGCGGCGGTGGCGCGGGTGGTCGCGACTCTCGAGGAGCGCGCACGCCAGCAGCGCGTCGCAATCACGAGCGACATTGCGCCGCGGCTGTACGTGCTCGCCGACCCGCTGGCGCTCGATGTCATCGTGCGCAATCTCCTCGAGAACGCGCTCGCCGCAGTGACGCCGGTCGGCGGCGGCCGCATCGCGCTCGCGGCGCGCGCCGCGAACGGCGAGGTCGAGCTGTCGGTGCACGACAGCGGCGTGGGCTTCCGGCCCGCCGACGGCGCGCGGCTGTTCGAGAAGTTCACGCGGCTGCATCCCGGCGGCGGCAGCAGTCAGTACGGCACGGGGCTCGGCCTCTTCATCGTGCGGCGGCTGATGCAGCTCGCGCAAGGCCGGGTCAGCGCGCACAGTGACGGCGTCGGTCAGGGAGCGCGCTTCACGCTCACCTGGCCGCAGGCACAGGCGCCCCCCACATGAGCGCGCCGACAGACACGAGCGCCCCCGGCAGCGCACGCGTGCTGGTGGTCGAGGACGACCCGCATCTTGCCGCCGGCGTCATGGAGAATCTGCGCGCGGAAGGGTACGAGGTCGAGTCGGCGGGCGACGGCCACGCGGCGCTTGCGTGGCTGCGCGAGAGGAGCTGCGCCCTGATCGTGCTCGACGTGATGCTGCCCGGGATCGACGGCCTCGCCGTATGCCGCAGCCTGCGCGAGCAGGGCAACACCACCCCGGTGCTTTTTCTCACGGCCCGCGGCGATCCGGCCGACCGGGTGCGCGGGCTCGAGGCCGGAGGCGATGACTACCTCGCGAAGCCTTTCCACCTGGCGGAGTTCCTGGCGCGCGTACGCGCGATCCTCAGGCGCTGGGACTGGTATCGGAGCGTGTCCGCGACCGCCGCGACCGCGGCGCTGCGCTTCGGCGGCAACGAGGTGGATTTCCGGGCGTTCCGCGCACGGGCCTGGAACGGCGAGCCGCAGGAGCTGACGGAGAAGGAGGCGATGATTCTCAAGGTGCTGGCCGAGCACGCCGGGGAGATCGTCTCGCGCGAGGACCTGCTCGAGCGCGTCTGGGGCTACGACGTGTTCCCCTCGACCCGCACGGTCGACAACTTCATCCTGCGGTTGCGCAAGCGTTTCGAGAAGGATCCGGCCAATCCGCGGCACTTCCTCACGGTCTGGGGAGTGGGCTACCGCTTCCTCCCCGGGGGCGAGCCGTGAGCGGGGCGGCCGTGAGCGAAGTGCGGGCGCTGCGGGTCGGCACGCGTGCCTCGCAGCTGGCGCTCTGGCAGGCCGGGCATGTGCGGGCGCTCCTCAGCGGACTCGCCGGCGCGCCGCCGGTGGAGCTGGTGCAAATCCGCACGCATGGCGACAGCCAGGCGGACGTGGCGCTGTGGCGGGTCGGCGGCCGTGCCTTCTTCACGCGCGAAATCGACCAGGCGCTGCTTTCGGGCGAGGTGGACGTGGCGGTGCACAGTCTCAAGGATCTGCCGACGCAGCTCGAGGCGGGACTGGTGCTCGCGGCGACGCTGCCGCGCGGCGATGCGCGCGATGCGCTCGTCAGCCGCACCGGCGCGCGGCTGCGCGACCTGCCGCGGGAGGCGCGCATCGGCACCAGCAGCCTGCGCCGGCGGGCGTTCCTCGCCCGGGCGCGCCCGGACGCCATGCTCCTCGAGCTGCGCGGCAATGTGCCGACGCGTCTCGAGCGGCTGCGGCGCGGGGACTACGACGCCGTGATCCTCGCGGCGGCGGGGCTCGAGCGACTCGGGCTCAAGGCGGAGATCACCGAGTATCTGCCGCCTGAGGAGTTCCCGCCTGCCGTCTCGCAGGGCGTGATCGGCGTGTGTGTGCGCGCGGACGATGCGCCGACGTTGCGGTGGCTCGAGCCGCTCGACGACGAGAACTCGCGCCTCGCGACCTGTGCCGAGCGGGCGCTGCTGCGTGGCATCGAAGGCGGCTGCCAGGTGCCCGTCGGCGCGCTGACCTCGATCCACGACGGGCAGCTGCGCCTCGAGGCGAGCGTCTGCACGCTCGATGGCACTCGGCTGCTGCGCGCGCACGGCACGACCCAGGCCTACCCGCTGCCGGGTGCGCTGCATGCTGCGGCCGCTTTGGGAGAGCAGGTTGCCCGGGAGCTGCTCGCGCAGGGCGCGGCTGAGCTCATCGCCGGGGAGCGGCGCGAGCTCGCGGTGCCGGCTCCATGAGCGCCGCGACCCAGGCGCGCCCGGTGGTCGTGACCCGCGCCGAAGGCGCCGACGGGCCGCTCAGCCGCGAGCTCAGGGCGCTCGGACTCGCGGTGCTGCTCTGGCCGGCGGTGAGCATCACGGCCGGCGATCCTCGACCGCTCGAGGCTGCACTGCGGGACGCCGGATCCTTCGGATGGATCGTGTTCGCAAGCCGCCGCGCCGTGGCGGCCGTGCTCGAGCGGCTGCCGGCGGCCCCCGCCGGCGTACGCGTTGCCGCGATCGGGCGCGCCACCGCGCAGGTGCTGCGCCAGCGGGGCTGGCCCGTGGACCTGACGCCCGACGAGGCGAACGCGGGCGCGCTCATCGGCGCCCTGGCCGCGCGCGTTACCCAGGCGGACCGCGGTGTGAGGTTTCTCTATCCCGCGAGCTCGCGCGCGCTGCCGACACTCGCCGCGGGCCTCAAGGCGCTCGGCTTCGAGGTGACTCAGGTCGAGGCGTACCGCACCGAACCCGCCGCGCTCGATGTCGAGGGCTGCCGCGCCTGGATCCAGCGCCGCGCCGTCGGCGCGGTCACCTTCGCGAGCCCCTCGGCGGTGATCGAGCTCCGCCGCGCGCTCGGGGACGAGGATTTCGCTCTGCTGCTGGCCGACGCGCGGCCGGTGGCGATCGGACGCACCACCGCGCGTGAGCTCACCCGGCAAGGGCTCAGGCCCGTGATTTCCGAGAGTGCAACCCTCGAGAGCCTGGCGCGCACCACACTTCGAATGCTGCAGGCGACAGCCTGAGTCAAGACGCAGGAGCTAACAGCTATGGCATTTCCGGCCGAGAGACCGCGCCGCACCCGGCAGTCGGACGCCTGGAGGCGCATGGTGCGCGAGACGCACCTCGTGGCCGACCAGCTCATTTATCCGCTGTTCGTCGTTCCGGGACGCGGCGTGCGCCACCCAGTGGAGAGCATGCCGGGTGTCAGCCAGCTGTCGGTCGACGAAGTGGTCAAGGAGGCGAAGGGCGTACGCGGCGCCGGGGTGCCCGCGGTCCTGCTGTTTGCGGCGCCCGCCGAGAAGGACGCGCGCGCGAGCGCAGCGCGCGACAGCCACGGGCTCGCGGCGCAGGCCATCGGCGCCATCAAGGACGCCTGCCCCGAGCTCCTGGTGTGGGCGGACGTGTGCCTGTGCGGGGCGACCGACCACGGCCACTGCGGGCACGTGCTCTCCCAGGGTGCCATCGACAACGACTCCTCGATCCAGACGCTCGCCGAAGTCGCGCTCAACTACGCGCGCGCCGGCGCCGATGCGGTGGCCCCGAGCGACATGATGGACGGCCGGGTGCAGGCGATCCGTGCGCTGCTCGACCGCGAAGGCCACGCGACGATTCCGATCGTCGCGTACGCCGCCAAGTATGCCTCGTGCTTCTACGGGCCGTTTCGCGAAGCGGCGGAGTCGGCGCCGGCGTTCGGCGATCGCCGCTCCTACCAGATGGACCCGGCCAATGCGCGCGAAGCGCTGCGCGAGGTGCTGCTCGACGTGGAGGAGGGCGCGGACCTCGTCATGGTGAAGCCCGCCGGCCCTTACCTCGACGTCATCAGGCAGGTGCGCGATGCGGTGCGCGTGCCGGTGGTCGCTTACCAGGTGTCGGGAGAATTCAGTCTCATCAAGGCCGCGAGCCAGCGCGGCTGGATCGACGAGCGTGCGGCGGTGCTCGAGACGCTTACCGGCATTCGCCGCGCGGGTGCCGACCTCATCATCAGCTACTTTGCACCGGAGGTGGCGCGGTGGCTGCGCGAGTGAAGACTCACGGTGCCCCCGGGCCGCAGGCGGGCGCGGCCGAGACGAACGCATTCCTCGCCGCCTGCCGGTGTCAGCCGGCTCCGCACCGCCCGATCTGGATCATGCGCCAGGCGGGGCGCTACCTGCCGGAGTACCGCGAGCTGCGTGCGCGGGTATCGTTCGAGCAGCTGATCCGCACACCGGAGCTCGCGGCCGAGGCGACGCTGCAACCGCTCAAGCGGTTCGAGCTCGATGCCGCCATCCTTTTCAGCGACATCATGACCCCGGTCCAGGGCCTCGGCGTTGCGCTCAGCTTCGAGCCCGGACCCGTCGTGCGCGAGCCGATCCGTACGCGTGCGCAGATCGAGGCGCTGCCGGAGCTCGTGCCACAGCGCGACGTGCCCTTCGTGCTCGACACCGTACGCCTCGTGCGCGCGGGACTCCCCCGCGGCGCACCGCTCATCGGGTTCGCCGGCGCGCCGTTCACACTCCTGTGCTATCTGGTTTCCGGCCGGCCGTCGAAGGAGTTTGCGCAAGCCCGCGCGTTCCTGTACGCGCAGTCTGCGGACGCGCAGCGGCTGCTCGAGCGCCTCGCGGATGCGATGGCGGCCTATCTCGCGGCGCAGGCAGCAGCCGGCGCCCAGGCGCTCATGCTGTTCGAGTCCTGGGCGGGGCTGCTCGCCCCGCGCGAGTTTGCCGCGTTCGCCCTGCCGGCCGTGCGGCGAACTCTCGCGCCGCTGCGGAGCCTCGGGGTGCCACTCATCTATTATGTGAATCAGGGCTCGGTGCTCATGCCCGCCGTCGCGGGACTCGACGTCGACGTGGTCGGGGTCGACTGGCGCGCTTCCCTCACCCGGGTGCGGCGGGTACTCGGGCCCGATAAGGCGGTGCAGGGCAACCTCGACCCGGCGGCGCTGTTTGCGCCGCCTGAGGAGCTCAGACGCTGCGCGCAGGCGGTGCTCGATGAGGCGGGAGCTTCTCCCGGACACATCTTCAATCTCGGGCACGGCATCTGGCCGGACACCGACCCGGACGCCGTGGCGCGTCTCATCGACTGCGTGCATGCGTACCGCCGATGATGAGTCCCGCGGACAACGGCACCGCTGACGACTTCGCTGCGAGCGCGAACGGCTACTTCCGCGATCTGCAGCGGCGGCTGTGCGCGGCCTTCGAGTCGTTCGAGACCACGAGCCGCTTCGAGGCGCGCAGCTGGAGCAAGCCCGCCGGCCACCGGCTGCAGGGCGGCGGGGAGGCCCGGCTCATGCGGGGCGAGGTCTTCGAGAAGGTCGGCGTCAACGTGAGCCACGTCTGGGGCGTGATGGCGCCGGAAGGCCGCGCGCAACTGCCCGGAGCCGCCGAGTCCGGGGGCCGGTTCATAGCCTGCGGCATCTCGCTCGTCGCGCACATGGTGAACCCTTACGTGCCCGCGCTGCACCTGAACCTGCGCTATCTCGCCACCTCTCGCGCCTGGTTCGGTGGCGGCTCGGATCTCACGCCGGCCTTCCCGCAGGCCGAGGACACCGCCGAATTCCATGTCGCACTGGAAGCGGCGTGCGAGGCATACCGCCCGGGTGCCTACCGCGAATACAAGGAATGGTGCGACCGGTACTTCTATCTGCCGCACCGGCAGGAGCCGCGCGGAGTCGGCGGCATCTTCTTCGACGACCTGGCCGCCGGGCGGGAGGCCGAATTCGCCTTCGTTCGCGGCGTCGGGGAGGCCGTGCTCGGCGTCTTCCCGCGGATCGTCGCGCGGCGCAGGGACACGCCGTACGACGAGGCGGCGCGCGAGCGGCTGCTCATCAAGCGCGGCCGCTACGTGGAGTTCAACCTGGTTTACGACCGCGGCACTCGCTTCGGCTTCAGCACGGACGCGGACCCGGATGCCTACCTGATGAGCTTGCCGCCTTTGGCGAGATGGTGAGCCGTGTTCCCGGCCCGACGGGACCGGAGCCAGCTCCCGCGCGTTGTCCACAGGGGCTGCGGCGTTCGCGTGCGGGCAGCGCGCCAGCGTGCGCGCAGTACTCCCGCGATGGCCTCGAGGGTCTCCGCTCGTGATCGCCAAACCTGGCGCCAGAGGCTTTCCGGTTCCATACGCCGCTCCTTCCCTTGCCTGTACCGCATCTGGCAGCTGAGTTCTGAAGCCCCCGCCAAGTTCCCCGAGATTATGTTGCCTTGCGGCGACGCGGGCTCCGGGCCGGGTTCAATCCGTTTAAACGCACGGCCCGCAGCGCCTCTCTAAGGGACCGATGACACTCGCGCAGGCCGAGGAGACGCGGATCGACTGGGAGGGAGCGCTCGTTGAGCGCGCCCGCAACGGGGACACCCGCGCCTTCGAGCGGCTCTACCGAGAGCACGCTGGTCGGGTGTACGGCCTGTGCCTGCGCATGACCCGGGAGCCACACTTGGCTGAAGACTGCACACAGGAGACCTTCATCAACGCCTGGCGCGCGCTCGGCAAGTTCGAGACGCGCAGCTCGCTCGCCACCTGGCTGCACCGCATCGCGGTCAACGTCACGCTGGCCAAGCGACGCAAAACGGGCCTGGTCGAGACTCCCGTGGAGGAACACGAGGACGCGGGGTCTGCATGGACGCTCGAAACCCCCGTCGAGGTGCAGGAGATCGAATCCGCCATCGCCGGACTTCCCGACGGCGCTCGCGATGCGCTGGTGCTGCATGCGCTTTACGGCTACTCGCACACGGAGGCGGCGCAGATGCTCGGCGTTGCCGAGGGCACCTGCAAGGCGCAGCTGCACCGCGCACGCCGCCTGTTGCGCGAGCGGCTCGGCGTGGAGGTGAACTGACATGACAGACTCGCCCGCAAACGGATCCGGTCCGGTGAGGTCGCTCCACGAGCTGCCGCAGTCGGTCGCTCCCGGGCGCGACCTGTGGCCGCAGATCGAGGCTGGGATCCGCGCGCCGCGACAGGGCATCGCCCCGGCACCCACCGGCGGGCGACGCGCCGTCTTCTTCATGCGCAGCCGTCCGTGGCTGGCGGCCGCGGCCATGGTGGCCTGTGTCGCCGTCGGCGTGTGGATCGGGCGCGCCGCATTGCCGGGAGCGGGTCCCGTGACCGCCAATACTGGTGCGGCGCCGGGCGTCGGGAGCGGGTCCATGCTCGATGCGGTCTACGTAAGCGACCCACGCTACCAGCGCGAGCACGCAGCGCTCATGAAGTCGCTCCAGGCACAGCTCGCGACGCTGCCGGCGCCCACACGGACCAAGGTCATGGCGAGCCTGGCAACGATCGAACATGCCAGGCAGGACCTGGAGCAGGCGCTCGGGCGCGACCCGAGCAACGCCCTGCTGCAGGAGTTACTCGTCAACACTTACCAGGACGAGATGCGCGTCCTCACCGACGTGCGCGAGGCCGGCGAAGCCGGCAAGGGGATCTGAAGTATGCGTTCATTCACTGTTATTTGGCCGGTCGCGGTGCTGCTGCTCGCCAGCTCAGGCGCGCACGCCGCGGAGACTACGACCTTCGACCGGCAAGTGGCCGCCCAGCCGCAAGGGGTCGTCGACGTGTCGAGCACCGCCGGCACGATCGAGGTCACCGGCTGGGACCGCGCCGAGGTGAGCGTGCACGCCGATCTCGGCACGGGCGTCGATCACGTCGAGGTGACGAGTGAGCAGGGCCGCACCGTCGTCAAGGTGCTGCTGCGCCCGCAGGTCATGAGCTCGTTCTTCTCCGGCGGTCGTAACAATACGCGGCTGCACGTGCAGATCCCGAAGGGGAGCGAGCTGGATGTCACCACGGTGAGCGCCGACGTCACCTCGGACGGCGTGCTGGGCGTGCAGCGGCTGCGCACCGTGAGCGGCGATGTCGCCGCGGAGCTCGGACCGTCCAACCTGGAGCTCAAGACGGTGAGCGGCGATGTGAAGCTGCGCGGCCACGGCCAGCCGGCCCAGCTCACCGTCGGCACGGTGAGCGGCGATGTGCACCTGGAACACGGCGCCGGTGCGCTCGAGGCGAGCACGGTGAGTGGCGAGATCACCGCTTCGCTCGACAGCGCGCACTCAGTGCGCGCGCACAGCACCTCCGGGGACGTGCGCATCGATGCACGACTCGAGCGCGGCGCCGAGTTCGAGGCGCAGACCGTGAGCGGTGAGGTCAAGGTGCATGCGCCTTCCGAGGACGGCTTTCAGTACGACGTGGGCACCTTGAGCGGCGAGATCAGCGATTGCTTCGACGTCAAGGCCGAGCGCAGCAGCGAGTACGGGCCGGGGCACAACCTCCGCGGCACGCGCGGCGGCGGCAGTGCGCGCCTGCGGCTGCGGACCATGAGCGGGGATGTCGAGCTGTGCGATCGCTGAGCGCACGGGAAACGCGGGCCGTGGTTAGAATCCTCATGTGCCCGCGCCGCATGACTCATCGCATCCGCCCGCCTCACCCATAGCCTCCGCCCTCATCGAGTGGCACGCCCGCGAGGGCCGTCACCACCTTCCCTGGCAGCAGGACCCCACGCCGTATCGGGTGTGGGTGTCGGAGATCATGCTGCAGCAGACCCAGGTGGCGACCGTCGGCCCCTACTACGAGCGCTTCCTGCGACGCTTTCCCGATGTCGGGACGCTCGCCGCCGCGCCGGTGGATGAGGTGCTGTATCTCTGGTCCGGGCTCGGCTATTACGCGCGGGCGCGCAACCTGCACCGTGCCGCCTCGGTCATCTGCACCGAGTTCGCAGGCGTCCTGCCGCGCCGCCTCGAGGACCTCGCCCGTCTGCCCGGGATCGGCCGCTCGACTGCCGGCGCGATCCTGGCGCTCGCCTCGGGCGAGCGTTTCGCGATTCTCGATGGCAACGTGCGGCGCGTACTGGCGCGCTATTTCGGCGTGGCGGGGACCGCCGGCGACAGCGCGGTGACGCGGCGTCTGTGGGCACTGTCGGAGCGCTGCACTCCCGGCACGCAGCTCGCAGACTACACGCAAGCGATCATGGATCTGGGCGCCACGGTGTGCGTGCGGCGCAAGCCGCTGTGCGAGTACTGCCCGCTGTCGGTCGGGTGCTTCGCGCGCCGCACCGGCCGCCAGCACGAGCTGCCGGCGCCCCGGGCGTCGCGCGCGCGGCCGGCGCGGCAGGTTTTCATGGTCGTGGCGCTGCATGCGGACGGCAGCGTATTGCTCGAGCGTCGCCCGGAGCACGGTGTGTGGGGCGGACTGTGGTGCCTGCCGGAGTTCGCGACTGCCACGGCCGCTCAGGCCTTCATCCGCCAGTCGCTTACCGCGGCGGCGATCGAGCCGCAGCCTTTGAGCGCGCTCGAACATGCCTTCACACACTTCAGCCTGATCATTACGCCCCTGCTGGTGCGCTGCGCCGGGGCCGCCGCGGTGGTGGACGAAGCGCGCAGCCTTTGGTATCAGCCGAAGGAGCCCCCGCGCATCGGGCTGCCCGCGCCGATCAGCGCGCTCATCGCGCGCCTTGCCGGGGAAACCATGTTCGATGCGCCGCACGCCGCGCGGTAACGCGATGACGAGAGTGATGCGGGCGTGCTGCCCGAACGCAGCGCCGTCGCGGAAGCAAGGCGCTGCCGGGGTGAGTGGTACTACAATGCGCCAGCAATGACCCGAATGGTGCAATGTGTGTTGCTCAAGCGCGAGGCGCCGGGCCTCGAGCGCGCACCGTACCCGGGCGAGCTCGGCCGCCGCATCTACGAGAACGTCTCGAAGGAAGGCTGGGCGCGCTGGCTCAACCACCAGACCATGCTGATGAACGAGTATCGCCTCACGCCGATCGATCCCAAGGCGCGCAAGTTTCTCGAGGCCGAGATGGAGAAGTTCTTCTTCGGCTCGGGCTCGAAGGCGCCGGAAGGGTACCAGCCGCCGCAGGCCTAGAGGTGAATCAGGCCGCGTTTGTGCGCGACCGCGACCGCCTCAGTGCGGCTGATGGCGTCGAGCTTGGTGAGGATCGCCTTGACGTGCGTCTTCGCCGTCCCTTCGGTGATCGACAACCGCCGCGCGATGTCCTTGTTGCTGCGCCCCTGCGCGACCAGCTGCAGCACGCCGAGCTCGCGCTGCGTGAGGCTCGGCTTCGCCATGCGCTGCAGCGCCTTGGCGGCCACCGTCGATGAGGTGTAGGGGCGGTCCTCGCTGACGGCGCGGATGGCCGAGAGGATCTCCTGCCGGGGCGCGTCCTTCAGCAGGTAGCCCTTCGCTCCCTGCGACAGGCACTGGAAGATGTCCTCGTCGCCGTCGTAGGTCGTCATGATGAGGATGCGCGCCTTGGGATTGATCTCGAGCACGCGCTGCACCACCGCCACACCGTCGCGCTTGGGCATGCGCAGGTCCAGCACCAGCACGTCCGGGCGGTACTGCTCGTAGGAGGTGATGGCCGCATCGCCATCGCCCGCCTCGGCGACCACTTCCATGTCCGGCTGCTGGTTCACCATCGCGGCGAGCCCGTCACGCACGACCGGATGATCATCGGCCAGCACGACGCGGATATTGCTTTTCACGACCGCGACCACTCAGGCGGCGTTGCGCCTGATCATGCGCACGCTCACCCGCGTGCCCAGACCCGGCTGACTCTCTATCTGCCATTCCCCGCCGATGGCGCCGGCGCGCTGGCGCATGCTCGAGAGTCCGAAGCCCTGCCGCGCATAGAAGTCCGGACGCTCCTCCATGCCGACCCCGTCGTCGATGATCGCCATGATCCAGTGCCCGACCTCGTCCATCAGCGTGATGCGCACGGTGTGCGGGCGCGCGTGGCGCACGGCGTTGCTGACCGCCTCCTGCGCAATGCGCAGCAGCTCGTGCTCGTGCTCGGGCTTGAGCCCGGTCGAGACGCCGCCGCCTTCGAAGGTGCAGGTGACGCCGCCGGGGACGGTGGAGCGGTCGGCGAGCTGGCGCAGCGCGGTCTCCAGTCCGGCGCGGCGCGTCTGGTCGATGCGCAGTGCCATCACCGAGCGGCGCGCTTCCGCGAGGCCGTCGCGTGCCAGGTCGCGGATGCGCGTCAGCGTCACCGCGAGCTCCGAGTTGCGCTTCTTGCAGGAGGGGAATTCCTCGACCGCGCCGAGCTGCATCAGAATGCCCGTGAAGGCCTGCGCCAGCCCGTCGTGGATCTCCTGGCCGATGCGCGTGCGCTCCATGAGCACCGCGGCCTCTTTCGCGGAGTAGGCGAGGCGCGTCAGCTGCACCGCGAGCGTCGCCTGCTGTGCCAGCGCCACGAGCATCTCGCTGCGCTGCACGTCCTCGGCCTGACGTTTGAAGCTGAGGATGAAGAAACCGACGTTGCGGGCCCCGAACACCAGCGGATACACCACGGTGCCGACACAGCCCTCGCGCTGGTGAAAGGCGAGCACGCCGGGCCAGATCTCCTCGTGCTGCCGGGCGAGCTCGACGTACAGGGGGCCGCGCAGCTCGCCGAAACGGCGGGTGAAGGGCGAGTCCGCGACCGGCACCGAGGTGGGGTAGGGAGGCTGCGCGAGCTGGCCGTTGCGCACATGCGCGATGATGCGCCACTGCTGCAGCGAGTCCTTCAGCACCACCACCGCTCCCGAGGTCGCATCGAACTGGCGCGTGGCCTCGAGCAGCATGTGCCCCATGAAGCTGTGCAGATCGGCCTCGCCGGCGAGCCGCTCGAGGTTGCCGCGGATCACCGCGTTTGCCTTGGCGAGCTCGGCGAAGCGCTCCTCGACGGCGTGCTCGCGCTCGTGGCGCACGTCGTCCACCAGGCGCTCGCGGTGCAGCGCGGCGCCGATCACTCCGGCGGCGGTCTCGAGCGCCGCGAGCTCGGCCGGCTCGATGGCGCGGTGCTGCCGGGTGTTGTCGAAGCCCACCACGCCGATGAACTCGGCGGCGACGAAGATCGGCACGAGCGCCTTGGTCTGGGTCCCGACGCCCTGGATGGCGGAGAACGCACCCATCGGGACGATCTCCTCCTTGCTGAAGCAGACGCTGCGCCCGGCGCGCAGCTCGGCGCAGATTGCGGAGTACTGCCGCTCATCGCACGTGCAGGGCGTCGCCACCGGCGACGAGGGCGTCACGCCCTCGGCCTTCCACTCGCTCACCACCGCGAGGAGCGGCTCGCCGTTCGGGCCCGTGCGGGTCTGCATGAGGTTGACACGATCGACGTGCGCGGCTTCGCCGATGATGCCGAGCACGCCCGGGATCGCGGCGCCCACGTCCGGCGCCTCGAGCAGTATCCGGCTGGCTTTTGCGGTTGCTGTGAGCAGCCGCTCCCGTCCCTGCAGCGACTCGTTGATGCGGGTCAGCTCCTCGGCGCAGGGGAAGGTTTCCGGCTGGATTTCCGCCTGGAGTGCGAGCTGGGCGACGTCTGCGTTCATGGACAGGCAGGCCTCTGAAGCGTGTGGGCGAGGCGGGGCATGAAGTGTAGCGCGCTCGGCACGCGAGCCGGCCTCACTTAGCGTCAGGACTCCCCACTGGCAGGCCCCGGCCTCGCCCCTTCGAGAGAGACACCTCGGGTGAGCCGCCCGCGGAGCGCAGATGTGCGCAGAGTTCGGCGGCCCGAACCGGCACAGGAATCAAAGGCTTAAGCGCGTGCGCTTGCTTGACGGCTCGCCCGCGCGCCGGGTGTAATACGCGCCCTCCACCCGGCGGCCAGGTAGCTCAGTTGGTAGAGCAGCG
>CAWJOW010000003.1:0-740043 GCA_963844595.1 uncultured Gammaproteobacteria bacterium | reverse complement strand
GACTGAAAATCCGCGTGTCGGTGGTTCGATTCCGCCCCTGGCCACCAATCATTTCAGTCACTTAGCAGATGACCGCTGTTCAGAGAGACAGTGCCCGAGCACCGGATTGACCTCCGAATCACTTTCTATGGCATGTGACATCCTATAGGATGCCACATGGTATGGAGGCTCCGCGCGTCGCCCTGGACACTTCAGTCATCGTGGCTGGGCTGCGCAGCCGCCTGGGCGCTAGTAATCGTCTGCTTGAGCTGGTTACGGAGCGGCGGCTCGTGGCATTGGTGACGACCGCGCTCTTTCTCGAGTATGAGGAAGTATTGAAGCGCCCCGAGCAGCGTCTGGTTACAGGAATGAGTGAAGAGGATGTCGCAGGATTCTTGGCGGCGTTCGCAAGTGTGGCGGAACCGGTCGATGTGCACTTTCTCTGGCGTCCGCTGCTTGCTGATCCGGACGACGAGCTCGTCCTGGAATGCGCCGTGAACGGTCGCGCTGAGGCGATTGTCACGCACAATGTGCGGGATTTCCTGCCGGCGTTTCGGGAGCTCAGGATCGCGATCGTTACACCGGGGACCCTGTTGAGGAGGATCGAGACATGAGTAAGAGCACTTACCCTCTGAAGCTGCCGACTTCCATCAAGAAGGCGGCCGCCGAGCTGGCAGCGAGTGACGGTGTTTCGCTGAACCAGTTCATCGCTGCAGCGGTTGCGGAGAAGGTGGGGTGCCTGCGAACCGCTCGGGAGTTCCTGCGCGAGCGTGCCGGGTCGGCGAAGCCGAAGGACATGCTGAAGTACCTGCGTCGTGCGCCGAAGGTGCCTCCGACCGTCGACGATCAGACGTGAATGAGAAGCCTCTCGAGACATCAAACCGACCGATGCTGTTACCTATCGAAGCCCCGTCCAGGTTTTCTTGTTCTACCTACATGGCAAAGCCGAAGCCCAGTCTGCGCGCCGTCAGATGCGCAGATTCAGTGCGGGGGGTTGCTAGGTAGTGGTTCTTGCTAGGAGCGGACGTCTGCCAGAGCCCCGGGCCCTCGGTGTGCAGCGCCAGCGGTTGCCGGACCACAGCAGAGATCTCCGGTATCATTCCGCGCCTCACAGTCGAAGGGTCTGCACATGCCCCCGTCACGAGCCGCTCATCAGGCGCGCGGTACCCGTTCGAGCGGCAATGCGGGCGCTCGGATGGGGAAGACGAAGCTGTCGCACTTGCGCCGTCCGCCCGATCTCACTCCGGACCTGTGGCAGAGGCAGCTGCGCCGACAGTTCGGGCGCGCGCAAAAGTTCACGCTCCAGAACCTCGGTGAGGAAGAGATTTTCTCGGAATTCCGCGTCAGCAACCCGAAGAGCGGCGGGAGCTATCGCCTCGCCATTCGGGGCGCGCATCCCGGCGACAACTTCTGTGCCTGTCCTGACTTCGCGACGAACGATCTCGGTACTTGCAAGCACATCGAGTTCGTTCTGGCGCGCATCGAGCGACGCCGCGGCGGGCTACAAGCGCTGCGCCGAGGATTTCATCCGCGGTACAGCGAGGTCTACCTCCGCTACGGCGGTGAACGGCAGGTGCGGTTTCGTGCAGGCTCGGCCTGTCCACCGGCGCTCGCAAAGCGCGCCGCGGCGCTATTCAGTGGTCCGCCGGTGGCCGTCCTCCCGCTCGCGAAGTTATCCCAGCTCGACGATTTCATCGCCCAGGCGCGCAAGGGCGGCCACGAGCTGCGCTGCTATGAAGACGCTCTGCGCTTTATCGCGCAGGCGCGCGATGCAGCCCATCGCCGGCAGACAATCGACACGGCCTATCCCGATGGCGCAGCCAGCCCGGCGCTGCAACGACTCCTCAAGGCGACGCTGTATCCGTACCAGGCCGAAGGCACGCTCTTCGCGGCGCGCGCTGGACGCTGCCTCATTGCCGATGAGATGGGGCTCGGCAAAACGCTCCAGGCGCTCGCGGCCGTCGAGCTCTTCGCTCGACACTTCGGCGCCGAGCGTGTGCTCATCGTCTGTCCGACCTCGCTCAAGCACCAGTGGCAGCGAGAGATCGCGCGCTTTTCGCAGCGAGAGACGCAAGTCGTAGGTGGCGGACGTGCCTCGCGCATGCAGTGTTACTCGAAGCCCGGATTCTGCAAGATCACGAACTACGAGACCCTCGCACGCGATTTCGAATTCATCCACTCCTGGTCGCCGGATGTGGTGATCGTCGATGAGGCGCAGCGGGTCAAGAACTGGAACACGATCGCCGCCCGCGCTCTGAAGCGCATCGAGAGCCCTTACGCACTGGTCCTTACCGGAACTCCGCTCGAGAACCGCCTGGAGGAGCTGGTGTCCATCGTTCAGTACGTGGACGGCCACCGGCTCGGTCCGCTCTGGCGATTGCGTCACGCGCACCAGGTGCTCGATGAGTCCGGCCGCGTCGTCGGTTACAAGGATCTCGACCGGATCGGCAAGACGCTCCGAACCGTACTCGTGCGCCGGCGCAAGGCCGACGTGCTCGCGCAGCTGCCGGCGCGCGTCGCAAAGACCGTCTTCGTGTCGATGACCCGGCAGCAACAAGCGGAACACCAATCCAATGCGGTCTGCGTACAACAGATCGTGCAGCGCTGGCGCCGCACGGGGTTTCTGTCCGATGTCAATCAGCGCCGGCTCATGGCTGCGCTGCAGAACATGCGCATGTCCTGTAACAGCACGTACCTGCTCGACGGCAAGACCGACCACGGAACGAAGTGCGAGGAGCTTATCCCGTTGATGCGGGAGCTACTGGAGCAACCCGAGATCAAGGTCGTGATATTCAGCCAGTGGCGGCGCATGCACGAGCTCATCATGCGCCGCTTCACGTCGCACGGGTGGAAGCACGTGCTGTTCCACGGCGGTGTACCCGCGTCCCAGCGAGGCGCACTCGTGGAGCGCTTCCATCGCGACCCGACGTGTCGGGTCTTTCTCTCGACGGATGCAGGTGGGGTCGGCTTAAACCTTCAGCATGCGGCATCCGTCGTCATCAACATGGATCTGCCCTGGAATCCCGCCGTCCTGGAGCAGCGGGTCGGCCGTGTGCATCGCCTCGGGCAGACGCGTGGGGTTCGGGTGGTGAATTTCGTCGCTCAAGGTACGATCGAGGAGGGCATGCTATCGGTGCTCGCCTTCAAGAAGTCACTGTTCGCCGGCGTGCTGGACGGCGGTGCTCGAGAGGTGTTTCTCGGAGGCTCGCGGTTAACGCGATTCATGGAGAGCGTGGAAGCCGTGACTACTGTGTCCACCCAGGCCGGGTCGACAACCGAAGCGCACACGGCCGCGACTGATACACCAGTTATCCGAGACACGAGCGAGCGGCACGTGGCAACGATTGACTCGAGAACAAAGCCCGCGGGTGTTTCGCAGATATCCCGAGACGTGAAGGAGGCACGCCAACGACAGATAACCGCGCCACCTGCGATGTCTGATCAGGGACAACCATCCAATAATCAATGGGCACCGCTCCTGACCGCCGGCCTGAAGCTCATTGAAAGCATGACTGCTGCGCCCCAGGGCAACGGCAACGCAACTACGGGAGAAGTTAATCCTCGGTGGATCGAGACCGACGCCCAAACGGGTCGCACTTACCTCAAGCTTCCTGTGCCCGACCTGCAGGTGGTACAGCAACTCAGCGAGGCGCTCTCACGTCTGGTTTCCAGTCTGGCGAACCCGCCGAAGTAAGGACTCGACCGTTGATCCGTCTCTTTGCGCCCGGCGATGAGCCGGTCGCCGTCGGCTCTCAGGAGCTTCGTGGCGCTGACGAATGTCAGTCCGCGAAAGTGTGTCAGGCAGAGTCAACTCGGCGCCTGGCTTCGTCAGCGTGAGACCTAGAAAATCATGCGTGCACATTCTATTGGGGGATGAATTCCACCTGGCAGCCGACGGCGTCGACCAGAGAGATCCGCCTTGGGTCGATGATCTTCACCTCGGACTCGCCCGCGAAGAACGTCGTGAGCCGGATATTGCTAAGCGAGGTTTTCAGCACGACATGATGAGGACCGAATTTCCGGGCTCCCATCACTGGGTCCAGCGAATACGACTGCTGGCCGGCACGCCAAAGGTTCTTGGCAAAGCCCGGCGACTCGATGTCGAGTCCAGCCTGCGTCGCCATTTTGTCGCCCAGCCACGTTCCATGGCGCAGCCCCTCGGTCTCGCTGCGCTTGACGCGATCGTGAATGCTGTTGAACGACAGGACGGAGTCCGACAACATTTCAGCCTGTAAGCGCATGTACCTGCGCCAGATCTCGCAATTCGCTGCGGCAAGATCGTCCGGCTCGAACTGCAGGCAGCGGAAAACGGCGTCCTGCCCGATTCCTCGGTACAGCAGGACCTCTCCCTGTTCGATGAGTGGCTGGTCCTCACGGGAGATCCATTGATAGCTGCCGTGCTGAATCAACAGCGAGCCCACCGTATCGCAGTACTTGCGAACGTGGTGGTAGGCGGCGAGCGGCGCCCTGACTTCGCTATCCGAGAAATGTCCCTGCTCGCAGTACTGTTGCAGCGCTGCTGCGCAACCCTTGCGGGCCTTACCCCAGAAGTCGAAAAGAAATCTCGCGCTGTCCTTGCGGTACCGACCGAAGTAGCGGTGTTCGCGCAGATTGACTTTCGGGTCGAAGATCCCGGGCAGGAT
The DNA here is from genome assembly GCA_963844595.1 of uncultured Gammaproteobacteria bacterium. GTDB lineage: Bacteria > Pseudomonadota > Gammaproteobacteria > Steroidobacterales > Steroidobacteraceae > 13-2-20CM-66-19. The sequence goes on along the minus strand of CAWJOW010000003.1, from coordinate 735,421 downwards.
CCAACTATATTGGAAAAAGTAGTCTCTCGCCGGCTGCTCGACGGGGCTGTAAGCCAGGGGTCCTTGTGCCGCAAGCCAAGGGACGAGTCCGTTTGAGGCAACGATCGTTGAGGTGGAAAAGCGGAAGAGTGTGGCCATGTCGGCGCTTCACCCGGCGTCCAACAGCAATTGGATCGCCCCGCGCGTTTCCGGACTTAGACCGGAGAATTCATCCGCCATTAGCAATCCTTCCGAGCGCATCCGAGCCAGCATCGTCAGCGCATTCGAGCGTCGCGGGTTATCGAAAAATGCTTGCCATCTCCCGGTTGCGCTGCTCGACGATCTTGAAGATATTGAGGTAGCGCTGATGAGCACTCTGAACGCTGTTGCGCCTGATGCCTTCTATCTCGGCAAGCACACGTTCGCAATAGCGTTCGAGCGCCAGCGGATGGACGCGCCTCAGCACCTTCCAGTCAGCCTCTGCAATTGTGTGTGTCATAGTGCTGATTCACACATTGTCGAAGCGGAGTGCGAATGATACCGCCGCGCATCCGGTCCCGTGGTTGGTGTCGGAGCTGCCCGTATCGAGAGCCAAGGGCAATTTGGAATCGGTCAGCCATGGTTCGAGACTCTTGACTTATCAATCTTAAGTTGTATCCTGCGCGGCTCTGAATTTGGAGCACGACATGCGAATTTCGGCGAAATCGACGCACATGCACACAATATAGCGCCAGCCCGCACGCTCACGGTTGCGGGTAGCGCATTACCCGAAGCCGATTGGGCAGATCTTCGCATCGCGCGAACACGTAAGCCCCCGGCAGGGATTCTTGCCGAGGGCTTTTTGCTGTTCGGAGCGGTCTATGCGCGAAGACATGTACAAAGTAATAGTCGAGCGGCCGCGTCGCGGCAAAGAGCGAGACGCGCTCGCCGCTCGGCTGCGTAACGATCTTGGCGGGCCAATGCGACTCGGCGCGCGCGCGGGGTATGGCTATCGCAGCCTAAACGAGAACCTGGCGCCGCTGCGACGCTACCTGCACGCCCAGGTCGGGCGTCCGTGGAACAAAGTGTTCAGCGAGATCTGCTCCGGCATCGATCGGCGCAACACAGTGCAGCAGCACATCCACCAGCATATCCGTGATTTTATTGCGATCGACGTTGCCGTTGGCGACGGACGATTGGTCGATCTGGCACCTCGTTGGGGATTTCTGCGGCGGGAGTCCGGAATAACTCAGGAATTATATGTCGATCCGCGCACGGGTCTGATCCGGCAGAACAAGAGCTACCATTCCTGGCGTCACCGGGCTGCCGAGCGCCGCCGGCGTGAGCAGGTCGAGATTGCAAAGCGCCGTCGCGTAGTGGATGAGCGAACGTTTCTGCTGCTGTTGAACGACACATGGTTTCGCGTTGAGGTCGATGTGCTGCCGGAGGAACGGTTGGTCGAGAAGGCGGTCGACGGCAAGGAGCATAAGCATGTAATTGCTGAGCGGCGCTATGACGTCGTACTGCGGCGGCACATCTCTCGCGCGGTGCCCGCTGATCTGCAGCAATGCAAGCATCTGTACGGATCTGACGAGCTCTACGCTGTTAGCAAGCAGCAGATGTCAACGCGAGAGATCAAAGCGCATCGTCTGCGCTAGGCAAGAAGGTGCTTGAGATGCTCATCTGTGCAGCGGGCGACATTCACGGCGCGATGGGCCGCCTCTATCATGACGTGCTCGCGTTCGAGGCTGCACTTGGAGTGCGCTTCGATTACGTGCTGCACGTCGGCGATTTCGGTATCTGGCCCGATCCGAACCGGATTGATAAGGCGACGCGCCATCATGATGGGGTGGGCGACTTTCCCGTGTGGCTCGGAGAGAACCGAGAGGCGCCCCGGTCGACCCTATTCATCAAGGGAAATCATGAGGATTTCGTGTGGCTCGATGCGCATGAAGATCGGGAAGTGCTTCCCGGCCTGACCTATCTGCGTAATGGATGCACGGTCGATATCCAAGACCGGGGTGTGGGCGCCATTCGCGTGGGGGGCGTCGGCGGTTGCTACGGACCGTCTGATTACCGACGACGCTCCGACCGGCTTCAAGGCTCCGCCAAGCGACACTACACTACAGACGAGATCGAACAGCTTGCGGGGGCTGCGGGCGTGGACGTCGTGCTCACGCATGACGCGCCGGCCGGCGTGCGCTTCGAGCGGCATCGTCGCGGCGCTGGTTACGTCAGCGAAGCGGTTGGCCTGGATACGCTACTTGCACGGCTCCGGCCGCGCGTCTGTTTCTTTGGCCATCATCACACCCGAGTCGACGCAGAAGTTTGCGGTGTTCGCTGTATTGGGCTCAACAAAGTTGCGATGCCCGGAAATCTGGTAGCGGTCGATATGAAACCGGGCGTGCGGGACTGGTCACTGCTCGGCGAATACAAAGCGACGTAAAAATCAGTCCTGCTTGCTGCATTAGGACGGACGGCTCCGCTAAGCGGCGTGCGCTCAAACGCTTTCCTCAGCCCCCAAGGCACCCGTATGCTGACCGGGTGCCAAGGCGAAAGCACTCACCTCGTTGCATTGTGATCGCCGGCCCCAACGGTGCCGGGAAGACGACTTTCGCACGAGAGTACTTGCCCAAGGTCGCTGGGGTAGTTCAGTTCGTCAACGCGGACCTGATCGCCCAGGGATTGGCTCCGCTCGCCCCTCGACTTGCGGCCTTGGCCGCCGGCCGTCTGCTCCTGCGGGAGATCACTCGCCTGGCCGCCGCGCACGTGGACTTCGCGTTCGAATCCACCTTGAGCGGCGTGAGCTATGCAGGGCGTCTCGCCGCGTGGAAAGAGCAGGGCTATCGCATCGAGGTCGTCTACCTGCGGCTGAAGTCGCCGCAGCTAGCCTTGCGCAGGATCGCGGCCCGCGTACGTCAGGGTGGGCACGATGTGCCGCGAACGGACGTGTTTAGGAGATTCGAGCGGGGATGGGAGCATTTCGTGCACACCTATCGCCCGCTGGCGGACGAATGGGCGGTGTACGACAATTCGGGTGAGTCACCTCAGTTACTGGAGCGTTGGCCATGAGCAAGCCGGCTCGACGAAAGAAAACGGAGAGTTTCGCCGCTGGCGTCGGGCGGGGTCTGCGCCTTGCCGCTCGGACCGCGCGCAAAGTCGCGCGCACGCACGGTACACCGATCTATGTCTGGGAGAACGGAAAGGTAGTTGCTAAGAAACCATGATCCGTCCCTCGATGCTCATGTGCCAGGAATGTGCCCAGCTCAGATTGGGTGTGCCGTTATTGTGCCGTGGTGAGGCTGGGGACGGGGGTAGCAAGCGCCGCAAGTGATTGATTAATAAGCCCCTGGAATCGCCTTCACCGGACTGAAAATCCGCGTGTCGGTGGTTCGATTCCGCCCCTGGCCACCATCAATCAAAAGGTCTGCCTGCGCTCCGGAATTTCGCCTGTCTAATAAACGGGCCATTTTGCGCGGGTGTCTAATAAAAGGCGCTGTAAGCGGATGTCGATCAAGCTCGCGGTCATGCGCGGCTGGCGCTGTTCTGTTTGACCGTAGGCATCGACGACTGCTCTCATTGCGCCGGTCGTTCACGCCGTCATAAGTCTTCTTCCTTGAAGTGGCGAAGAGCCTCCTCGTCGTACTCAATGGTCCGCTCCTCGGGTGGTTCGGAGAATCCGAGCGGTGCCTCGTCGCGCGCGTACCCGATTGCGCGGTAGGTGGTCAGTCGCTTTTCGAACATCCGCAGCAGCATCGGAACCTCACGATCGACGTAGTCGTAAATCCGCACCTCGGTCTTCGCTGGATGACGGCGATGGAGTCTGCCGCTGTACTGAATCAGCGTGCCCTTCCACGAGACTGGCATTGCGAGAAAGAGGGTATCGAGCCGGGCGTCATCGAACCCCTCGCCGAGGTAGCGGCCTGTTGCTAGCACGAGCCGCTCGGCTGTATCCGGAATCGACGAGAGCTGGTCGGCGGAGCGGAGCCGCTCCTTGGCGGTCATGCCGCCTTGTAGTACGACGATGTGCCGGACGAACCCGCGGAGCTGCTTGGCGAAGTGCTGGAGGTGGTCCTTTCGCTCGGTGAGCAGGATGGGCGAGCGGCCCTCGTGGACGGCCGCAATGACATCGTCGACGATGCGTCTGTTCCGAGGCTCGTCAGTTGCAAGCGCACGGTAAGTCTCCTGGATACCAACGTTGGGGCTATCACCAGCCGTCCGGAATCCGGTTTCTCGCACAATGAGCCGGTGCTCGAACGGCCGGTGCGCAGCTTGGCTTTTCGCATCAACTCTGAAGCGGATCGGCCCGAGCTGCATTTGTGTGATCGCATGGTGCCCGTCGCGGCGCTGAGGCGTCGCAGTGAGCCCCACGAGATAGCGCGCCCTCACGGCGGACAGCGCCCGGTCAAAGGACATAGCCGGAACGTGATGGCACTCATCGACGATGACATGCCCGTAGTCGGCGACGAGGTCGTCAACCTTGTCCTTGCGTACGAGACTCTGGATCATTCCTACGTCGAGGCGACCGTTGGACTTGCGTTGGCCGCCTCCGATTTGACCGATTTGCTTCTCGTCGACGTGGAGGAACATTGCCAGTTGCGCAACCCACTGCTCGAGGAGCGGCTTGCGATGGACAAGGATCAACGTACTGCAAGCGCGTTGGGCAACGAGGTAGGTGCCAAGAACGGTCTTGCCTATACCGGGCGGCCCTACGAATACCCCCGTGTCGTGCTCCAGGAGCGCGCGCGATGCCTCTCGCTGGATGGCGGTCAGCTCGCCGCTGAACTTCAGTTCCAATGGCGCCCCGTCGTGCCGCTGATCTTCAATCGTCAGCGCGACCCCATGCTCGTCGAGTAGCTGCTTGACCTCGAGTGCACAACACCGCGGCAGCGAGATGTATTGAGCGAGCTCTTCAGCACAGCTGATCACCCGCGGAGTCATCGCGGTGGATAGGCGCATCCGCTGCCTCTTGTAGAACTCCGGGTTTTGGAATGCCGCCAGTCGCTTCAACTGATTCAGTAGCAGCGCGGGGACACGCGCCTTCTCGATGAATAGACGCTGTGCGAGCACGGCCTTCACCCCAGACGGGAGCGGTCCGGCGATCCGCTCCGCCGGTGTCCGCCCCGATGGCGGCAGCGTCCAGGGGGGAATCGCGTGGCTATCATCGATGACTTCGGGGAAGCGAACGCCGATAACCTGACCGCTTCGGGTGGCCTCTGTCGCGATCGCCTCCGCCGTATCAGGCTCAATGCGCTGCAGAGACGCGAGGAATGCCCACTGGTCCGGAAAGGGCTCGAACTGCTCGTCAACGAATACGCTGTTGCCATGCTGCCGGGGCTCATACTGCAGCGGCAGTGCGATGAGGTTTCCGAAGCCGCCACGGGGCATCGTGTCCTGGTTTGGGAAGAGGCGATCGTAGGACTCCATACTCAGTTCATGACGACGACCCATCGTCTCGGTGATGATGTAGCAGCCGATTCGGCGCACCACATTCGCGGAGACCGGCGCGGCGAAAAAGAACCAAGCATGCGCACCGTTGCCGGAGCGAGAACGCTCGATCGCGACGGGAATGCCGCGCAATCGGCAAGTCTCGGCGAGGGCGGAGACGTCTTCACGCCATGAGTTCTTGTCGAAATCGACTGCGAGAAACCAACAAGTCTCGTCTTCCAGAAGCGGGTACACACCGGCTACGTGTCGGCCCTGTAGGTGGTCGATAATGACCTGGTCGCTGATGGGGACAAAGGCTTGATTCACACAGTCACTGCACTTGCCACCCGTCCTCAGCAAGCACAATCCTGGTTCCCATTTGTTCGAACAGGCGGGAGCGTACCCGGGTCTTCCGGTCTTCTTGCTTACGAACCGGACCGGAAATATATCGGAGCGACCGCGAAACAAGGATCGGAACAATTTCACTTTGTCAGCCGGCGTGTGCGTTTTGCCGGCCACTGCAAAAGGCAGCGGAAGCGATGCGGGCGCCGTGATGGACGAGGCAGCGAGCTCCGAGTGCAGCGATGCGATCCTCGCCCGTGCTTCATCGCGCGTACGCTCAAGCTCCGCTAGTCTCGCGTTCTCGCGGGCGAGCTCGTGCAAGATGCCATCTCTCGAGCGCGTCATCGGATAGATCGTAACTCTCGCGTCCTAGGATTACAGTGGTTCCGGCACCGATTGCGGGATATGGCGATGTTCTCGCAGAAGAGACCCCAGACACTTCAACCGCGGGCTATAGTTATGACTCTATGAGGCCGAAGCCGTTTCGCGTTCCGCTGTACGACTTCCCTGATGTGGTGCTGCACGCCGACGAATTGGCGGTCAAGAGGCACCCACAGTATTCAGCCGCGAAAACGGGTGACCCCGATGCTGCCAAAGCCCTTGTTGCCCACTTGGCCCGCCGGAGTTGCGTGCCAAATGTGGTCGCGCTGCTCCGGGGACAGTCTGTCCGACTCTTGCCGGTGCATGCTCTAGAATCGGAAGGGGTCAACGAGATCCCGGCCGCGTTGGCAGACCTGCTGTCAGAGTGGCTCGGCTTGCCAATTACCGATTCTGTCGTGCAATCGAATACCGTAGGTCACACGGGGGCGAGCGGTTTTCAGAGGCTCGCGAACCAAGCCTTCTTCGCTGGTGAAGTGGAGAGCGGCCATTGGTACCTTCTGGTAGACGATTTCGTCGGACAGGGTGGGACCCTTGCAAACCTCATTGGCCACATAGAAAGCAAAGGCGGTCACGCTGTCGCAGCTACAGCCTTGACCGGAAAACCGTACTCCGCCAAGCTGGCGCCCGACGATGCACTGATTGAAGCGTTGAGAGATAAGCATGGGCAAGACCTCGAAGATTGGTGGCGAGAAAGGCTCGGGTTTGGCTTCGACTGCCTTACCCGGTCGGAAGCTCGCTACCTCGAAAACTCCCCGGATGCTCAAGCCGTTCGAGATCGCCTTATTGCAGCAGGACTTGAAGGCAGCTCTGGTCCGGCTGAGGGCAGTCAGGGTCCGATAGGGCCTGCCGACGGCAGTTGACCCTGGATCCCAACCGGGAGGTGATCCTCAACCTTAACTGAGGGCGGCGCGACGATTAGGCTGATTGAGCGCCCACTGCGGCTCGCCCAGTTACGGCCTGTCTAATATTCCGGCGTCTGATCTCGACGAATCAGGGGGGCATATCTACTGGTAAGTCGCTGAAATATTAGACACAGGGTGCGGTCATTCTGCTGTCTCATCAATGACCTGGTTCGAATATCCGCGTGTCGGTGGTTCGATTCCGCCCCTGGCCACCAGCAATTTCATTATTTTCCAACGATCTGCAATCGGGGTGTGCCGTTGAGGTTCTGGTGCATTAGCAGTTGCACTTGCGTTGATAAGGAGTCGGTCCGCTTCTTGGATTCACGATCGGGGGTGGATCTTCATGAGGCAAATCCGGATGTCCGCCTCTACCTCGGAGGGACCCTCACCATGGCAACGCCGGTTGGTTCCTCACGTACGCCATGGCAGCCAATCGGATCGCATCAGATTGTGCCGGATAGCTGTGTAAGATCCTGGACAACTGCCGCATACCGATCTTGGCGCTCATGATGACGGCCATTTCGTTGATCATCTCGCTCGCGCGCGCAGCGACAATAGTCGCACCGACAATTTCGTCGGTGCCTTCCCTCACGTAAATCTTCACGAAGCCGTCGTCCTGCCCATCTGTGATAGCGCGATCCACATCCTGCATCATTATCGTAAAGCTCTTTGCCGAGACCGATCGCTGCCGCGCCTGCACGACATTCATGCCGATGCGTGCGATTTCCGGATCGCAATAGGTGCACGATGGAATCATTAGATGGCTCTGTCGTTCGCGTTCGTCCGCGAAGGCATTGAGCGCCGCCATGCGCCCCGTCGCGTCTGCAACGTTGGCAAACCGGTGTGCCTTGCACACGTCACCGGCCGCATAAACATCGGAGTTTGTGGTTCGCAGACAATCATCCACTGTGACGCCCTGGTCGCAGTCGCTGTCGATGTTGGCTGCCGCCAGATTCAGCCCGTCGACATTCGGTATCCGTCCAATGCTCAATAAGATGTCATCGATGGCGAAAGACGCCTTGACATCATTGTTGACGGTATCGAGCCATTTTTTCTGCTTTTCACTGCGCGCGCCCACGACAGTCGTATTCAACCGCGTTTCCACCCCGTCGCGCGACAGCGAAAGGGAGAGGAGCTGGGCGGCGTCGCGTTCCTCCTGCGGCAAAAACTGCGGATCGTTTTGTAGGATGATCACATGTGTACCTAACCGGCAAAACGCCTGCGCCAACTCGCAGCCGAGGGGACCTCCACCAATGATGCCTAACCGTCGAGGCAATGTGGTGATGTTGAAGATCGATTCACTGGTGAAATATTCGATCTCGCCGAGCCCTGGAATCTCGCTAGGGCGGGGCCTTGCACCCGTTGCGATGATCGCCTTTTTGAAGGATAAGTGCGCCTCACCGGCGCCCAGCTCGTGAGGGCCCATGAAACAGGCGTCGCAAAAAAAGACGTCAACCCCATCGGCGCACAGGCGATCGACGGAATGATATTCAGCGATACGCGTGCGGATACCTCGCATGCGGGCCATGACGGCGCCAAAATCCATGGGCACTTGTGGGCGCACCGTGGCGCCCCATGCATCGCCGTCGCGCATCACCGCGGCCGCGCGCGCCGTTCGAAGGATCGCCTTGGAGGGAATGGAGCCGGCATTGAGCGAATTGCCGCCGAGCCGATACCGCTCGATGAGAGCCACCTTGAGTCCGTGGCGGACCGCCGACTCAACGGCCGCCAGGCCGGCAGGTCCCGCGCCTAAGACGGCCAGATCATAGAGGCGTTTGGGCGTGGGATTCAGCCACCCAACCGGCCGCACGCGCCGCAGATACGCTTTTTCGTCTACGTAATCCGACCCCGGCAGCGGAGCATTCGATGACATCGCTACAACCAGCCGCCCGCAAAGCCTGCGTTGACCAAGCCCGCGCGAATCACGGCGTTTGCGTGCGTCAGGTGCCAAATCAGGCCGGTGCGATAGTTCTCGATCATCATCACTAGTAGCCCTTGATCGAGTCCGTAACAACCTTCGGAAAGCCAGCCACTACCGTTGTGAGTCAATGTCGGATTAAAGCCGCTGGAAAAGCGGTCATTGGTACATACCTGGGGGTAGCTATGCAGCAGATGACGGGTCCCCAAAAGGGCCGCTTCAGCAGCAAACGGCACCGTCGCCAGCATTGCCCAAGGAGCCAGGGTTCCGTCGTCGGGTCCATAGGGCACACCGCGCGCCATGTATCCGAAGAAGCGGCGACCGTTGTCACCTTGACGCAATTCTTCAGTGTCCGGACCATCGCCGGCGGTGATGCCCCAGAGGTTTCGATCATATCCCCGATAGCCGTGAGGATTGCGAGCGCCGTACTCACGATGCACCGCGATCACCTGCTGCGTATTTTCGAAATAGTCACTGCCCTTTTCACGCATGAAGGGATCGCGAATACCGCGAAAGTCGATCCACGCATGGGAGAATAAATGCGTGAATAACGGGCCGGAATATAGGACGTCGCAGTTTAGCAAGTTCTCCCATTGATAGGTGGACGTCCAGCCGATGAAACTGCTCGAAGAAAGGGGATGGTTCGGCGAACCGCTGCCGAGGACATAAACAATGGTCGCCTCGTTATAACCCTCCCAACCATAGTGAAGGAAACCGCATTCCGGTTTCCAGCCTTGGGAGACGGTTTCCTTTCCGTTTTGGGCCCAGCGCCAATCGACGCGTCGATACAAGGCGTCGCTCAGTTCACGGATGTCAGCCTCTTCTTCGCCGTCGAAATAACTTCCAGAAATGAGCATTCCCGCGATGAGCAATGCGGTGTCGATGAGCGACAATTCACATTGCCACACGCGCCTGCCGCTCTGCATGTCTAGAAAGTGATAATAAAATCCCTTAAAGCCTGTGGCGTCAGGCTGATCGCTTTGCGCGCTATCCCAGAAAAACTGGAGAGTTTTGAGTGTGAGGGCCGCAGCGGCTGCTCGCGACAGCCAACCTCTCTCTACCGCAATCGGATAGCACGACAGCGCGAAGCCTACGACCGCAATGCTGCAGGGGGATCCCGCACGTGAGGTATCGGGGATTAGACCGTTCTTACCATTGGCGTATTGCGTGAAATAGGTGAATGCGCCCCGCTGCAGGCGCCTGAGCAACGCCTCATCTGACAAGCTCGCAAGGGCGATGCTAGCGGTTCTCATAGGCGAATTGGATGGTCGCCACCGATTGAGGAGGCAGCGATACCTCGAGGTCTAACGTTCCGTCACTGAGCGCCATTGTCTGTTTCTCAGAACGCAGACGCGAAGCAACATCCAATTCGTTGACCATCGTCGCAGACAAATGCTCGGGCCTGCCCATCTCTTCCCAGCGATGTTTCGCATTCGCGTGATGCAAATCGATTCGCTGCAGTGTGCCGTTGGCAGCGGCCTGCGCACCGCATACCGAAAAGGTCACGGATTCGGTAGCAATGGGATGACGTGGAAGCGCGAAATTGGTCAATACTATTGTTGCGCTGCGATTTCCCCGGATCAACCACGCATCAACCGTGGGGTGCGAGCCTGGACATTGAATGAGCTCGTCCCCGAGCGTGTGCAGCAGTTCGAAGGCACGGTATGAGGGTTTCGCGATGCCGTGAATGTTGAGCAAGCCAAATCCGCCGTGGAACGGTACGGAAGGAAAATAATTCTCCTCGAAGATGTCCGAGAACGTCCAATAGCTGTAGCCCTGCACCAAGCCTGTCGCCTCGAGAACAGTTTTCACGATGAACGCGGCCGCGTAAGGATCATCATGCATGGGATCGCGGGGGTTCGAAGAAGTGCTCCACTCGGTGTAGTAAACGGGTAGCGTGCCCGCTTTGGCGCGTACATCCCGGGTCTGTGTGCGCAGGATGCTGCGCGGGCTTTCCGATAACTGCTTCTCGGTGTCATCGCCAGGCTTGCCAAACGCATCCGTCGGATAATGATGCGTCGTGACAAAATCGACGGGAAGATTATTGGCCTTACAAAAAGCGATGAACTCGGCCACCCACGCGTTGTCAGCTGTCGCCGGACCGCCGACGTTGAGGGAATCATCCACGGCCTTAATGGCCTGCACCGTGTACCGATACAGTTCGAAATAATCGCTTTGCTTGCCGCTACCAAACGCCGTCAGATTGGGTTCGTTCCACACTTCAAAAAACCACTGGCGTACCTCCGCTAGTCCATAACGCTCGACCCAATGCTCCACCAATCGCCGAATCAAGACCGACCATTGCGTGTAGTCTTTCGGCGCGGTGACGTTGGCTCGATAATGGAAGACGGTTTTGTTTCCAGAGCTCAAGGCGGAGGGCATGAAGCTCAATTCGACGAAGGGTTTCATCCCGATCGAGAGCAAGAAATCAAAAATTTGGTCGGCGTTGAAAAATGAATACAACAAGGTGTCGTTCTCACAAACGAGCGTGCCCATGTCATCCGACAGTAGCCCGTGAAACCGGACGTGCTTCATACCCAGTTCCGCGTTGGCGCGTTTCAATTGCGCTTGCCAATCCGCCCGCAGAGCCAATGTGGCATGACCGCTGCCCACGGTATGCTCCCAGAAATGCGGGAACGGGGTGGCGGGTCCGTGCAGATCTGCGGCGAATCGAGCATTCATGATCAGTGCATCCTTGAGAGCGTTATTGGTCACTTCGTACAGGCCGCGAGTTCGGCCGCCAGCCGCTGCCCACGGAAAGCAGGCTGTTAGTACACCGATGTCCACATGAAATGCAGCTTGACACGTCCGTTACTCATAGACCGTCGTGATCTGCAGGTGATGGCCATCCGGATCTTGGATGATGTGCTCGTAATAATGAGCAATGGAGGCGGCTGCCCGGGAGGGGGCTTGGAATATTAAATGGGTCGCGGCGACATCGTTGCTGCGTAAAGGGGGGCTTTGCGCGCGCGAAGGGCTTCGATAGCACAGCAACTCAACATGCGGCGTAGCGACTTCGGGTGCGAGCGCAATGACGTCCACTTGCGGATCCACTACCCCATCGAGGCGCTGCTGCTCGAGGCCATGATTGAGTGTGCGCGCGACTATCTTTAGTCCAAGGTCCTCGTAGAAAGTGACGCTGCGTCGAACGTTCTCGACGCTGATGGCGGAGTGGTCTATTCCCAAAAACACCCGTTGTCCTGAGTGACGGCACCGGTGATCAGGAGCCTTGCCGGCGGCAAAAGCCAGCAGCTCGAGAGGATGACCCTCCGGATCGCGGAACTTAAACGCGGTTGCGCCACCTGAGCGGCGCGGTAGGTGTTGCGGTCCGGCGGTTGAAATGGGCGTCCATCCCTCGACATTCGACAGCGCGCTCATCGCCTGCGCCATATCCGCCACGACGATTGCAAAATGCTGGAAGCGCACATCGTAAGGCGGTAAGTCATGAGGATAGGGATGCCCTGGTTGGTCAAATTCCCACAATTCGACGCGTTGATCGCCGATCGCCACCGTTACGCACTGAGCGCCACCGCGGACGTGCGTGAGTCGTTCGAAGGCGGTACCGGAACGATGCTCCCGCGATACCACTGTACCGCTGAAAGCACGTTCGTAGAAAGTAGCCAGGCGACTCGCCTCGTGGGTAATCAAACCGACTCGCGCAAGTCGCCAAACGCCTGGCACGTCAGTCTTGCTTAAGGCCACGTCACTCCGCGTCGATTTAGAAATATGGCGTAAAGAGTGTGCGAGCCGCCGATGAACAGTCGGTCTTTATGCATGCCACCGAATTTCAGATTCGATACCCGGAAGGGTACGAACACTTTGCCGAGGACGTGCCCCCCGGGATCGATGCAGTGGACGCCATCGGCCGCGCTCGACCAGAGATTGCCGTCCTCGTCTACACACAGGCCATCCGCATAGCCCGGTTCGATTTTATGGAAGACTTCCCCTCCCTGTAGCTTTCCATCCGGACCGATATCGAATACGCGAATGTATTGTTTCGGTGTGTCGGAGGTTTGGTCGCCGGTTTCCGCGACATAGAGGCGCTGCTCGTCGGGTGAAAAGGCGAGGCCGTTAGGACCATCGAAATCGCCAGCGGCCACGCTGATCTGATTGGTTATCGGGTCAAAGCGATAGAGGGCAGGGGGTTGTTCGGACACCTGACGGCCACCTTCGTAATCCGTTTGAATGCCATACAGCGGGTCGGTAAACCAAATCGACCCGTCCGACTTGACGACCACGTCGTTGGGAGAGTTAAGGCGGTGGCCCCCGTGGCGATCAATCAGGCGCGTAACGCTGCCGTCTAGTTCGGTGCGAAACAGGCACCGTTCGCGATGCGAGCAGCTGATAAGCCGACCCTGTCGGTCGCGCGCCTGGCCGTTCGCATACCCCGACGGCGCCCGATACACCGATACGCCTTGCCCCTCGATCCAGCGCATGGTTCGGTCGCGCGGTAAATCCTGAAACAACAGACACCCCGCATCGCCCACCCACACCAGTCCCTCGATCCAACGAAAGCCGGTCGCTAGTGTCTCAAGGCTCGCGTTGGCGAGAAGGTAGTGCGCGAACCGCGGATCATAGACCTCGAACCCGTCCATGGGCTCAGCGAAAGCCGCAAGCGCCCCGCGGCGCGCTTGCATCGTCGAACTGCACCAGCATCAACACCACGGGTGCCTCGCCCACCGTACCCGAGCGGTGCCCCCGCCTGCCAGCGATCGGCCGACAGTGTTGGTCGGCACCGAAGGAAATGTCGCCGCAACCCATTTCGATGCGAGTCCCGTCCATCGACTCGACGAACCACCGACCCGACAGCGGGATGATCCATTGTGGTTTGGGGTTCTCATGCCAATCGCCTTTCCATGCCGGCGGCAGCACCGTCGTCAACACCGACATCGGGCCGCGGACGTTCTTCCCCAGCCATTGCGGAGCGGCGGAAGGTTGTATCGACCTCAGTTCGAATTCTGTCATCGTACAATGTGTTTGATGGCTAACGCCCTCGGCGTCGGTCCATAAGTGCCAATAATGGACGGTGGGTGATTCCGTCATGGCTGCGTTTTCTCCTGATCGAAGGCTGCATACGGGTGTGAGGAGGATAGCGGGTGATCGAGAAACCGCTGCACACCTGCCGCATTGGTCCCAAAAGCGAGTAACAAGAGGCCGCCCGCAAGCGCCCAATTCTTCAGGAAATCCCAAAACATATCCCGGCCACGACTATTGCCGCGGAGGCGGAAATCGGGCGCTTTCCAGAACGGCTTCCACAGGATCGAGGTGACAATGCAATAGCTCGCGAGAATGCACGCGGCGAGCCGGTCCGCGATGCCCGTCAGAATCGCGATCGACGTCGCCACTTCTACGAAACAACCGACACCGATGAGGACTTTCGCCAGCCAGGGCGCTGCAATGGCTTGGGAAGCTTGAGCGACAGCTTGATTGAAGTTTAAAAGTTTATCGAGCGCACTGAAGGGTAGGAAAAGTAGCACCAGCAAACAGCGTGCAATGACGACAATGAAGGTGCTCATCATTCCTGTCCCCCAATCGGCCTTCAGCTACACTGAAAGCCGAATCGGTTTCAGCAGATATTGTAGCGCGGATTCATATCGGCTTCGGTGTACGATAATAGGAGAGCATCGTGTCAGCATCGATTCCATCGGACCCTCAGGCCTCCGGCGCGCCTGACGTCAAAATCCACCCGCTACTGACGGGACAAAAAGCGCTCGTCACCGGCGCCAATTCCGGCATCGGCCGCGGCGTCGCGAGCGCCTTAGCTCGAGCGGGCGCGGATGTCATGGTCAACTACGTTGTTGGCGAGGAATCCGCTCAGGTGGTCGTCAACGAAATACGCAGTTACGGCGTCAAGGCGATCGCCCACCAGGCGGATGTGTCTTCGGAAGAGCAAGTGGCGGGGATGTTCAGACACATGATCCGGGAATTGGGCACGATCGATATCTTGGTCAACAACGCCGGACTGCAGCGCGATGCGCCGTTTCGAGAAATGACACTGGCAGAGTGGAATACGGTGCTCGGCGTCAATCTCACGGGCCAGTTCCTGTGCGCGCGTGAGGCGATTCGCGAATTTTTACGGCGCGGCGTCGTGCCCTCCATATCCTGTGCGGCGGGCAAGATCATCTGCATGAGTTCCGTCCATCAGGAAATCCCGTGGGGAGGTCACGCCAATTACGCCACCTCGAAAGGTGGCATTAAGCTATTGATGGAGAGCCTGGCTCAGGAAGTCGCGCCCCAGCGCATTCGCGTCAACGGGATTGCGCCCGGCGCCGTACGCACGCCGATCAATACGTCCGCTTGGCAGACGCCAGAAGCGTATTCCGCGCTGATGAAGCTGGTGCCCTATGGGCGCATTGGCGAGCCGGAAGATATTGCGCGCGCGGCAGTATGGCTCGCCTCGGATCAGTCGGATTACGTGGTGGGCACGACCTTGTTCGTGGACGGTGGCATGACGCTGTATCCCGGCTTCTCGACCGGTGGCTGACGGTAGGCGAGTCCAGTGTCCGACGGCCACTACGATGTGATCGTGATCGGCAGCGGTCCTGGGGGCGCCGCGCTCGCTCAGAGGTTAGGCCGCACGGGCAAGCGAATACTCCTTCTTGAACGCGGCGACTATCTGCCCCGTTCGCCCGCAAACTGGAATTCCCGGACCGTGTTCGTTGAGGGTGCCTATCAGACGAAGGAAACTTGGTACGACAGCGCTGGTCGCAGCTTTCATCCAGGCCTGCACTACTACGTCGGAGGAAACTCCAAGGTCTACGGCGCCGCTCTATTCCGACTGCGGGAACGGGACTTCGGTGAGGTTCGCCACAAGGACGGCATTTCGCCGGAATGGCCCGTTAAATACGATGAGTTTGAGCCTTTCTATGCCGAAGCGGAGCGACTGTTTCACGTTCACGGGCTAAGGGGGGAGGATCCAACCGAGCCGCGATCCAGTGGACCGTATTCTTATCCGCCTGTGTCTCACGAGCCGGCGATTCAAGCGCTCGGCACCAGTATGACCCAGAACGGATTGCATCCATTCCATCTTCCGTTAGGGATTCTGCTCGACGAAAACAATGGTAAGCCGACTCCGGCCAGCATCTGCATTCGTTGCGATGCCTTCGACGGCTTTCCATGCCCTCTGAATGGCAAAGCGGATGCTCAGGTCGTGTGCGTGGATCCGGCTCTGAAAGCACATCCGAACTTAACGCTGCTCGTGGGCGCCTACGTCGCCAGGCTGGAAACTGACGTGACGGGCCGAAGCATCTCGAGTGTCCATGTACTCAGAGAGGGGCATCAGGAACGCTATTCCGCCGACATCGTGGCTGTAGCCTGCGGCGCACTGTCCTCAGCGCTGTTGTTATTGCGCTCGAAGAGTGAGAAGCATCCAAACGGTCTTGCCAATGGCTCCGGACAAGTGGGCCGCAACTACATGCGGCACAATCAGTCAATCCTGATGGCATTGATGCGCGAGCCAAACGATACGGTCTTTCAGAAGACTCTGGCCGTAAGCGACTACTATTTTGGCGCAGCTGACTCGGAATATCCCTTAGGTCTGATTCAGATGTGCGCGAAATCGCACGGTGCGCAGATACGCGGCGAGGTGTTGGCTGGCTGGTTGAAATGGGTGCCGAAATTGCCTTTCGAGGTAATGGCACGCCGATCGATGGATTTTTGGTTATCGAGCGAGGATCTCCCGTGTCCGGAGAATCGAATCTACTATGACGGAGATCGGGTGGTGCTCAATCTTCGCGAAACCAATCGGGAAGCGCACCATCGCCTCAAGAAAAAGCTCGAGCAAATATTGAGCACAGCCGGAGCGCACCCCGTACTAGTAGAGCGCAGTCTCTATCTTGGGCAAAACATACCCATCGGTGGGACTGCACATCAAGCGGGAACGGCGCGCTTCGGCTTAAGTCCTGCAGCCTCTGTTCTTGATCGCGACTGCAAAGCTCACGAACTCGACAACTTATATCTTGTCGACGCGAGTTTTTTCCCGTCCATCGGAGCTGTCAATCCGACACTTACCATTATCGCTAACGCGCTTCGAGTTGCGCAGCGGCTTCAAGAGCGACTAGGTGCGGGCGCACCGCGATGATAGCGGCCGATTTGGGATGAAACCTCCGCGAGCCGGGGCGGCCGCCACGTGCGTTTACTCGGCTGCGAGCGGCATGGATCGACGTCGCGCAATCACCAATCCTACTCGGCCTTGGCTTGTCTTCAGTCGCTTGGCAACCTCCGTGCGAGCTACTCGCGACCTTGGTCCGAGAATTTCCGCTCCATTCAACGCAATGGGGATTTGTGCGAAGGTTGCAAGTGCATGCGCGGCCTCACCCGAAGAGCGCGTCGGTGCGGGCCTTGCGGCGAGACGACAGGGGAAAACTGTTAGATCGGATGCGGAAAATAAAACTCAACGCTCATCTGGATGGTCAGATCGCGATCCCAAGCGCCGGTTGCTCACGGCCACCGACGCGGAGCCGCTCATCGAGTAGCCACTGGCGTGCACGTTCGCCGTCTAGCTGCAGGCTTGTTCCCAGTGCACGAAATTGCAATGAGCAAACAGACCCAGTGCACACGGAAATCCGTTGGTCACTTCGTGCAAATTCAGTGCAAGTGACTAACTCCGGGGCACTCAGCAGTACACAATGCGGCGCATCCCTCCTTGCAGTCGACACGCTGAAAGCCAATGAGTTAAGCGGAGCCGCGCAAGTGTCGCAGTGAGTGGCCCTGGGCTGCGAGTTGTGCGCTCACGGCACGCTTGCGGAGCCGGCGCGCATCCCGCGAACGGCGCGCTCGAGGAAGCCCGTGGCTGGCGACAATTAGATTTGCCGGTAGTTGTCGTCGGTCGTGATGGCCTGAGCGGCGCCCAAGCGCGGGAAGAGCGGCCGCAGCTTGATGATGAAGTCCCACGCCATCAGCAACGCGCCCAGCGCGAAGACCACATCACCGGGCAGCCGCATCCACTGCCAGAACAGCGTCGTATCGTAGAACGCCCGGCTGCGGGCATAGGCGCTGTACGAGGCAGCGCCTGATCACCGCTCGCTATCGCCTGACGTCAATGCTTGCCCGAGTAGCGAGAAATCCACGGGCTTCACCAAATGGCCGTCGAATCCCGCACTCCGCGTCCGCTCCTTGTCGTCCGCTTGCCCATAACCGGTGAGGGCAACGAGGCGCACGCGCTCCAGTCCGGGCAGTTCTCTTATGCGTCGGGCTACCTCATAGCCGTCCATACCCGGAAGCCCGATGTCGAGCAGCACGACGTCGGGTTTGAAGGACCCCACCCGTTCGAGGGCGTCTTGCGCCGTGTACACAGACTCTACTTTGTGACCCTCAACCTCGAGAACCATACCGAGGGAGTTTGCCGAATCTCGATTGTCATCGACCACCAAGATGCGCCGCGGCGCAGTCTTAATCTGCGGCCGCTCGAACGTGAACTCGGATGCCCCGTCGATGAGTGGCACGCGAATCTCAAACACCGCCCCGCAACCAAGGCCGGCGCTTGTGGCCGTAACGCTGCCCCCATGCATCTCCAGGAGCTTCTTGACAACCGATAGCCCAATTCCCAGCCCTCCCTCCGCCCGGTCGAGCGTTCGGTCGCTCTGCACGAACAAGTCAAAGACATGAGGAAGCAGATCTGGAGCAATTCCAACTCCATTGTCGGCGACACTTAGCACGGCCTGGGCATTCTCGTTATGCGACTCGATACGGATGTCACCGCGAGGCTGTGTATATTTTGACGCGTTCGTCAAAACATTGACCACGCACTGTAGCAGGCGCGTCGGGTCGGCATGCACCCACAGGCTGCGGCGATCACTTACGATGGAGACTTTGTGCTGCTTCTCTTTGAGTAGCGGCTCCACGGTCTCGACCGCTTGTTCGATGATCTTGGCCAGCTGCACAGGACGCCGCTTGAGGTCGATCTTTCCTTGTGTAATGCGCGAAACATCAAGCAGGTCATCAACGAGGCGGGTCAGATGGATTACCTGACGTCGCAGAATGGCCGCCACCTGCATGCGCGCATCGGGGGTTGCCGATCGCGCCAGCAGTTCGCTCGCGTTGCGGATTGGCGCCAATGGATTGCGTAGCTCGTGCGCCAGCATCGCCAAAAACTCGTCCTTCTGCCGATCCGCCGCTTCTAACCTCGCGCGGGCGAGAGCGTGTTCCGCGCTGTCGCGGAAGTAGCAGACCACGCCATATCGCCCATCCGGTAATGGGATACGGTTAATCCACCACTCGTAGTATTCGATGACGCCTCGATCCCGTCGCTGCTCCATGCGCTCAGGCATCGCGTAAGGCTCGCCGGTTTCGAGCGTGTCCCGAAACCGCCCCACAAGCTCATCCGCGTACACTTGTGGCCAGAGGATGTGGATGACTTCGTCGAAATCACGCCCGATGAGATCGGGAATGTCGCCAATAACCGCCAGGGCCGGGGGGTTTACTTCCCGGATGCGAAAGTCGGCATCGACTAAGCAAACACCGAGCGGTGCCGCGTTGAGCAGCGTTTGGAACTGTTCCGTACGTCGCCGCGAGGCGTCCTCGGTCCGCCTGCGCATCTTTTCAAGCTCCAGAAGTGCGCCCACGCGCGCCAGGAGTTCGCGCGCAGAGAACGGTTTGATCACGTAGTCGTCTGCTCCCGCATCCAGTCCGTCGATGCGGGCCTCCTCGCCGGCGCGCGCCGAGAGAAGCACCACCGGCACGCTGTGGAGATCCTGATCCGCGCGAATCGCTGTCAGCAGTCCCAATCCGTCGAGTCGCGGCATCATGATATCGGACAAAATCAGGTCCGGGCGTTCACGCCGAGCGGCGGCGAGCGCCTCCTCGCCATCGGTCGCGAGCTCGATCACATAGTGCGGCATGAGCAACTCGCGCAGATACGCGCGCATGTCGGCATTGTCATCGGCCAGCACGATTCGCGCTCCAAAGGTATTGGCAAAGCGCTTATCGCCAATTGACATTCCTGTTTCGGTCACGGCAGGTACGCGGGACACACCCTCGCCAACCGCATCAGGAATCCAACGCGAGGCCTCCTGTACGAACATCTGAGCGAGCGAGACCGTGGTTGATGCCCGTGTCGCCCGGATTCGCTCTGCGGGCAGGTGCGCCGATCCCAAGGGGACCGAAACGCGAAACGTCGAACCTTGTCCGACCGTACTCACGACGCTGACCGTTCCGCCGTGGAGCTTTACGAGTTCCTGCACTAGTGCCAGACCGATGCCGGATCCCTCCTGAGATCGCCCTTGGGTACCGTCTACTCGATAAAATCGTTCAAACAGGCGCGGCAGTTCGGCAGGTGACACTCCGACGCCTGTGTCACGAACTGTCAGCACGGCAGCCCGGCCCTCTTGCTTCAGAGTGATTGTGATCTCGCCTTCGAACGTATATTTCAGGGCATTCGACAGTAAATTGAGAGTGATCTGTTCCCACATCTCGCGATCGATGTAGGTGCGCTCCTCGATCGAGCACTCGACCTGATAGCGCAAGCCCGCCCGCTCAATCGCGGACCGAAAGGTGCTCGCGAGATCGTTCGTAAGGGCCGCAAGATCCGTGGGCTCATAGGATGCCTCCACCCGTCCCGCCTCGAGCCGCGAGAAATCCAGGAGTGAGTTGACGAGCTTGAGGAGCCGGAGCGAGTTGCGATGCGCGACCTCGATCCGTTGCCGCATCGAAGACGTCGTCGTCTCATCCGTCAGCATGTCCTGCAGGGGTCCGAGCATCAGCGTGAGCGGCGTACGAAACTCGTGGCTGATATTGGAGAAGAAAGTCGTTTTGGCCCGATCCAACGCTGCCAGGGCCTCGGCCCGCCGGCGCTCCTCCTCATACGCACCGGCAGTGGCTACGGCGGTGGCGACCTGTGCAGCGAGGAGCTGTAGAAAGCTCCGGTACGACTCGTCGAGTGTCAACCGTGCGCTGATTCCAGCGATTAGGAATCCCGCCAGCTGGTGCGCCTTGTTCGAGAGAATCGGCACGATCAATGCCGTATTCGGCGGATCGGACCAGGGGCCGGGCGGCACCTGCGACATGCGGGCGGAGAGATTGTCGAGTAACTGCATTGACTCAGTACGCGCCACGTCGCCCAGTGGCCAGGCCGCCGCCGCCGGACCGCCTTGCGCCCAGTCCATCACTGACGGAACCGCACTCTCGCCAGCCGCGATGCCTGCGGCGCCCGCCAAACGCGCTCGCGTCCGGTCGGCACTTGTCAGGTACAAGAGCGCGAAGGGAATATCGCTGCGATGCTGGTCGAGGATTTTTGCGGCGATGGCACACGCCTCCTCGGCTGTCCTGGCTTCTAGTGCATGGGCCGCTAGATCCCGGAGAATGGCAATGCGCCGCTCCCCAATCACTTTTTCGGTGATCTCGTGCACGGTCGCCAGCACGCCGCCGATGCCGCGGGGCGCCATCTCATCGGGGACGGGACTATAGGCCACAGTAAAATGCGTCTCCTCCATAAAGCCGTGCCGGTTGATTTCCAGGCAAATGTCTTCCATCCAGGTCGCTGGGCCGCCGTTGAAGGGCGTGTCGATCAGGGGTTGCAGTACATGCCAGATCTCGCTCCAGCACTCCTTGACGGGTTGTCCCAGTGCGCGCGGGTGCTTGGTCCCTAGAATCGGGCGGTAGGCGTCGTTGTAGATGGAAACGTACTGGGGGCCCCACCACAGCAGAAGGGGAAAGCGATTGGCCAAGATGAACCGAACCATGACGCGGAGTGTGGGCGACCACTGATCTGGTGGGCCCAGCGGCGTCATTGACCAGTCGAGAGAGCGTATCTGGTCGGCCAGCGAACCGGAGCCCTTTAGGAACGAGAGGTCACCCCTGTCGATCGCCGTCGCATTCACACAAGCGCTCCCTGGGCTCAGTGAATGGCCACTGAGCATGACGTTATTGTGAAGAATTTCGGCGACGCGGCCTAGCCAGCGGCTGAAAGCGCAGCACCACCATCCAAGGCTACACTCACGGGGAACCCTTCGAGCCGAGGGAAGCTGCTTCTTCGCGTCAAGCCTGAGCTTGGTCGGCCTGTTCCGAGGCGAGGGCCCTCCCAGCCAGTCGTCCGTTGCCAGGATGCGCCCGGCTTGATTGTGGTGATGCCCTGAAAACTCGCCGAGCGCGAGGAGCCCAAGATCGGATTCGCCCCGACCCCCGAGGTAGCTCCTTTAGGTTCAGTTAGTGCGATTCATATCTGGATCGCGGTACGCACTCTAGCGGGAGCCTCGCGGCGCTTCTTCCGGATTCTTGCGCGGTCTCTGAGCTTTGGATGACCACTGGAGCAGATCACTTGCGGACAGGGCTGCCGATCCTTACAATACTACAAAGTGTAAGATTGAAAGGACGGCGTCATGGCCTTCGCAACACTGACCAGCAAGGGGCAGGCAACCATTCCACTCGAGGTTCGCACGGCAGCCAGGCTCAAGACGGGCGATCGGATTCATTTCACGGTCCTGGCTGACGGCACCATCATCCTCCGTGTCAAGAATCGCAGCATTCGGGACATTGCCATCAAGCCACCCTCGCGAAAGCGCATTTCGGTTGAGCAAATGAATCGCTAATGCTTGGGCTCGATACCAACATTCTGGTCCGACTGCTCATTGAGGACGACGCGGCGCAGACTCGGCGCGCGCGAAAGCTGGTTGATACGGCCATTACCGATGAGGAACCGGTGCTCGTTTCACTCCCCGTGCTGCTTGAGACGGAATGGGTTCTCCGAAGTCGCTACGAAATGCCACGGGAGACGATTCTGGGTCTGTTCCGCGCGGCGTTAGAGGCGCGGGAACTAGCATTTGAGGACGAGGCTGCCGTGGAAGAGGCACTTTTCAACTGGCAGGATGGCCAAAGCGGATTTTCCGACTGTCTGATCGTGGCTCACAACCGCCAACTTGGCTGCCGCCTCACGGCCACCTTCGACACGCAAGCCGCCCGCCTGCCAGGCGCATCCAAAGCATAGTCTTGGGGGCTTAGAATGCCCGAGCTTTCCGCAGAGCTGCGCGCGGGGCCTGCCGTCGCGAAGATGTCTCGCTACCGAGTTGGATCTCTCTGGTGGTTCGGTGCCGAGAATGGAATCAGGCCCACTGTTCCTGCAGGAATGATTGCAGCAAGCCCCTGAAGATCACTTCTTCCTGGATCGAAGCGCCAGCGCCGAAGTACAGGCCGAGCATCTCGGGCGGTCGAAGCAACGAAACTGCCGCGAATGCCGGGAAGTAGACGGCGACGAACAGCGCCAGCGCGGCGCCGAGCGCCTGTAGCTTTGACAGCTTCATGGCTTGGCAGCTGAGATACGCATGCTAACCCGAGCCGGTCACGACCAAGATGACATGGATGATGGCCCTCGTCGGGCCCCTGATGAGCTGCGCGAAGAGGCTGAAGTGGGCGCCCACTTGCGCGGCGAGAATCGGCAGCAGGAAAAAGGCCCCGATCACGATCCATATGCCATAGGGGGCCAACCGGGCGAGCGGTGCTGCGAGGACATTGGGCAGGATGCCGACGGCGACGCGGCCGCCATCCAGGGGCGGGAGCGGGATCAGGTTGAAGACCGCGAGCAGGACATTGATGCTGATTGCGTTGACGAGATTCCTCAGGAGCCACTGACCGATACCCAGCGGTAGAAAGTCAACCGTGTGCAACAGCAGTGCCGCCGCCGTCGCCAGCGCGAGGTTCATGGCGGGGCCGGCGGCGGCCACCCAGATCATGTCGCGGCGGGGATTGCGCAGCAGCCCGAACTTCACGGGCACGGGTTTGGCATAGCCAAAGAGAAACGGCGCATGGCTCAGCAGCAGCAGCCCCGGCAGGAACAGCGTGCCGAACGGATCGATGTGTTTGAGTGGATTGAGAGAGACTCGTCCGAGCTGCCAGGCGGTGTCGTCGCCAAAGCGGCGCGCCACGAAGCCATGGGCGGCCTCGTGCAAGGTGATCGCGAGAAGCACCGGGATCACCCAAGTCGAGACCAAGTAGATCATGGAATCCACACCCTACGTGCGCACGCTGGATAAGTACCGGGGACATTCGGGTACGCCTCAGCCAGTCGTCCGACGCCAGAATTCGCCCGGCTTGATGATGGCGATGCCCTGAAACCCGTCTAGCGCAAGGAGGTCCTTGTCCACAGTGACCAAGACCAATGCGCTGGCTGCGACGGCCGTACCGAGAACCGGGATATCGTTAGCATCACGGCAAACGTTGGCCGGGAGGCTAGTCGGGACGACCGCGGTCGCCGTTCTCCGCAAGAAGCGGCGCAGCTGACGAACCTCGCTTTCGGGGAAGGTGAACTTATCGCGAAGCTTGCGGCCGAGTTCCTCGGCAATGAAGTCGGAAATCACCAGTTCGTGATGTGTCAGCACATCCTCGAGAAGTTCGGCACACACGCCGGCCCGGCTGATCGCAGCAGCGATCAGTACCGAGGAATCGAGAACAACCTTCACGGACGATCGAGGACGCGGAACACCTCATCGTCTGTGTGTACTCCCTGGGCCTGAGCCCGTCGTACCAGCTTCGCGCGCAAGCGCTGGAACTCTGATACTGCCAGGAACCTGCGCAGGGCTTCCCGCGCCAGATCGCTCTTCGAGACGCCCGCGGCATTACTCTGCCGCTCCAGCGCGTCGTCCAACTCATCAGGGACTCGCAGCGTAATGGTAGCCATGTATTACATTGTAATACATCATCTGGATGGCCGGCAAGCGTAACCGAGCCGTCACCTTAGATGTGCCGGGAACGTGCCGAACTCAGGTTGGGTGTGCCGTAATTGTGCCTTGGTGTGCCTGGGGACGGGGCTGGCAATCGCTGCAAGTAGTTGATTACTAAGCCCCTGGAATCGCCTCCACCGGACTGAAAATCCGCGTGTCGGTGGTTCGATTCCGCCCCTGGCCACCATCAATCTTTCCATTTTTCCATCGCTTGCAATCGGGCTGTGCCGTGGAGCCGTGGAGCCTCAATGCACCGGATCCGCGCGGAGAACATTCGGTGATCTACGCGTCGTGCCCGAGGCACGCCGCGCCGATCGCGACCACGATACAAGCGATGATGCGGCGGTGTGTGAGGGCCTCACCCAGGACCATGCGACCGAGCAGCGCTGAGAAGACGACGCTGGTTTCCCGAAGTGCCGAGACGGGACCGAGTTTTCCCTGCGAGAGGGCGGCTAATATGGCTCCGTAGCTCAACAGGGACACCACTC
The DNA here is from genome assembly GCA_963844595.1 of uncultured Gammaproteobacteria bacterium. Lineage (GTDB taxonomy): Bacteria > Pseudomonadota > Gammaproteobacteria > Steroidobacterales > Steroidobacteraceae > 13-2-20CM-66-19. The sequence goes on along the minus strand of CAWJOW010000003.1, from coordinate 710,358 downwards.
CGCCGGCGACTGCTTTGGCGGTCTCGCGGTCTCTCAGATCCAGAACAAGTCGGCGCCTGAGCACGAGGAACGCCATCGGCATCAGCGCGCCGTAGGTCAGGAAGATCCAGGCGGTATAGGATTGGACGTTGCCAGCGCGCCGAACCCCCAATCCATCCGCGGTGACATAGCTGGCGACGAAGAGCGCCGTTGCAAGGGCGAGCAGCAAGGTCTTGGTGCTGACCCGGGCTCTTCCCAGAGCGAGGCTGGCGATTCCGGCCGAGACCAAGACGATCCCGAGAAGCCCCAAACGACTCAAGGTCTGGCTCGCAAACAAGAACCCTGCGAGCGTTACCAGCACAGGCACGCTGCCTCGGATGATCGGGTAAACCTGGCCGAGCTCGCCGTGGCGGTAAGCGGAAGCTAACAAGATGCTGTAGCCGACCTGGAGCAACGCGGAGATTGCAATATAAGGCCAGCAGTCTGGCAGAGGCGTCGGCAAGATAAGCGCTGCCGGTACGGCGGCCACTGTCGTAGCAAAACTCATCACGGTGACGGACCAGAGTCGGTCTGCTCCGCTTCGTAGCAGTGCGTTCCATATCGCATGCAACGCCGCGGCTGAGAGCGTCAGCCCTATTACTACTGGATGCATTTTCCGGACACTCTACGGCATCTCGTGCAGAACCCGGCTCTCACCCTTTATCAAACCGGGGACGGTTTCCGACAGGCCTTGTAATGACTACTCGCTGCTGAGAACCTTTGGAAGCGGCCTTCTTACGATCACACTTTCGCGCCTTGGGTAGCGGCATCCAAGTGGTACCGTATCCAGGAGCAGACTGGGGGCTGAAGCGATGGCGCGGTCGATCGAGACGCACGCACACTGCTCGCGGCCGCTGGCAACTTTCTTTGCACAGCTACGGAGGGGTCGGACTATGCATATCCTCGATTTCATGTCGGCCGAACCGAGTGGACAGTCCGCGCTGCAGATTGGTGAGCTCACTCTTGCGCTGATTCTCTCCTCTTTGATTGGGCTTGAACGCGAGTTCAGGGCGAAGAGCGCAGGACTCCGCACCCATACGCTGGTGGGTGTTGCCGCCGCTCTGATCATGCTGGTATCGAAGTACGGCTTCGGCGATACCATCGTCAAGTACGCTATCGTCCTTGATCCCTCGCGAGTTGCCGCCCAAATCGTCTCCGGAATCGGCTTCATCGGCGGCGGACTAATCTTTGTACAGCGCGACGTCGTTCGTGGACTCACCACGGCGGCGATCATTTGGCTCACGGCAGCGGTAGGTATGGCGTGCGGCGCTGGGCTCCCACTATTAGCGCTGTTCGTGACCGGAACTCATTTTCTGGTGGTTTATGGCTACACGGGCATCGCTCGCCGGATTCCGTCTAAGCGAGCGGATCTTCATGTGCAGTACTCCCCTGGCAAGGGTGCCGTGGAGAAGCTCATGCAGATGTGTATGGGGCGCGGGTTCCTGATCCAGGAGCTTGCAGTGGAGGGGGACGCCGCGACTGCTGAAACGGAAATTCGCTCCATTCATCTGCAATTGCGCGGGCGGCGTGGCATTGAAGCACTGCTAGTGGCTATCGAAGATATCAAGGGGGTGGTTGCCGTAAAGATGGCACCCGCGCAGGACGGAAAAGAGTAAGAGACGTGCTATAGACGTCTCCACAACCCCGAGGCGTAGAAGTTTATCTCCGGTGGACTGTTGATCTAGTCGTCACCATCATGCTGAATTGCCGCAGTTTCGTTGCCATCACAGCCAGCCTTGTCTTCGGCACGTCTGCTTTCGCGCAGACAAAGTCCATCCTGGTCGCTGCGACCACATCGATGCAGGACTCTGGTCTTTTTGACCATATCCTGCCGCTGTTCAAGGCGAAAAGCGGTATCGACGTCAAAGTCGTTGCACAAGCCACCGGACAGGCGCTCGATACCGGCCGTCGCGGTGAAGCCGATGTCGTATTCGTGCACGCCAAGTCCGCCGAAGAGAAGTTTCTCGCCGAAGGGTTCGGTGTCAAGCGCTATCCTGTGATGTATAACGACTTCGTCTTGATCGGACCAAAGAGCGATCCGGCAGATATCAAAGACTCGAAGGACATTGTTGCCGCGCTCAGGAGGCTCAAGGCCATGCGTGCTCCCTTCATTACACGCGGCGACAGGTCCGGTACCAACATTGCCGAGCTCGATCTCTGGAAGCTCGCCGGCATCGACATCAGTGCTGAAAAGGGTTCTTGGTACATTGTGATTGACCAAGGCATGGGTGGCGCCCTTACTGCTGCGTCGGCTATCAATGCCTACGTCATCTCAGATCGCGGCAGCTGGCTCCCGTTCAAGAACAAAATTGACCTGACTATCGTGATGCAAGGCGACAAGCGGTTGCTGAATCAGTACGGCGTCATGCTCGTGAATCCACACAAGCACCCGCATGTGAAGAGCGAGCTCGGGCAGCAGTTCATCGATTGGCTGGTATCGCCCGCAGGACAGAAGGCCATCGGCGACTACAAAATTAATGGCGAGCAGGTGTTCCATCCGGATGCTAACGACCCGGAAGCGTGATGCATGTGGTCGGTCCGAGCGACGGCTTAGGTAAGGTGGCGTTTAGTTCAGTTCAGGGCCCATCCCGACTTCCGAAGCGATCGTATCGGGAGTCATATTGTTGAGTGCTATAACGTAGAGGGCCGGACCGGCGGACGACTCGCGTGGTCCCTTCTAGTTTGGGAGAACAGCGATGAGCCAGGAATGTGCCGAACTCAGATTGGGTGTGTTGTGATTGTGCCTTGGTGAGCCTGGGGACGGGGCTGCCAAGCGCTGCAAGCGGTTGATTACTGAGCCCCTGGAATCGCCGGCAACGGACTGAAAATCCGCGTGTCGGTGGTTCGATTCCGCCCCTGGCCATATCTGCCTCCTTCTCCTCGCTTCGCCGCCCTACGACGCGCTGCGCTACAATACGAATAACTCCCTGATTTCCGGCAGAAATATCCCATAAATCGACCGTAAGCCCCTCTCGGCTCAGGGCTTGACAGCGCGCCCAGTCTGGGGGCAACTCGGCGATTTTGAGAGTCTGGGGGCAACTGGTCGGGCAACACGGCGCCCGCCTCCCAGGGCCAAGGGAGGAGCGGAATTCATGCCGATCACTCACGTCGCGATCGTCAACGCGAAGCCGCGCGAGAAGCCCTACCGGCTCTTCGACGGCCGTGGTCTGTACCTCGAGATCTCCCCGTCCGGGGGCCGCTGGTGGCGCTTCAAGTACCGCTTCAATGGCAAGGAAAAGCGTCTGTCGCTCGGTGTGTATCCGGACGTCAGCCTCAAGGAAGCGCGCGACCACTTGGAAGACGTGCGTCGCAAGCTCAGGGCCGGCATCGATCCGGGCGAGGAGCGCAAGACCCAAGGCATGGCATTTCAAGCGCCCCCCTCGGGCGCCACGTTCGAGACGGTTGCGCGCGAGTGGTTCACCAAGCATTCGCCGGCGTGGGCGCCGGGGCACGGGGACAAGATCATCCGGCGCCTCGAGCTCAATATCTTCCCCTGGCTCGGTGCGAAGCCCATCGCCGACATCAAGCCCCTGGAGCTGCTGGGCGCGGTCCAGCGGATCGAGCAGCGCGGAGCGAACGAGACCGCGCACCGCGCGCTTCAGAATTGCGGCCGCGTGTTCCGCTACGCCGTCGCGACCGGCCGTGCAGAGCGTGACATCACCCGTGACCTGCTCGGCGCGCTCGCGCCTGTCGTCGAGCGGCACCATGCCAGCATCGTGGAGCCGAAGGCCGTCGGTGCGCTGCTCCGGGCGATCGACGGCTATGCCGGCTCCCTGGTCGTGCGGTGTGCACTTCGTCTTGCGCCGCTCGTCTTCGTGCGGCCGGGGGAGCTGCGGATGGCCGAGTGGGAGGAGTTCAATCTCGAGGAGGGGGAGTGGAGGATTCCGGCGGCGCGCATGAAGATGCGGGCCGCGCACTTCGTGCCGCTCTCCCGCCAGGCCGTCGAGATCCTGCGGGAACTCCAGCCGCTGACCGGCGACAAGCGGTTCGTCTTTCCCGGGGAGCGAAGCCGCGATCGAGCGATGAGCAACAACACAGTCAACGCCGCACTCCGCAGGCTCGGATACTCGAGCGAGCAGATGACCGGCCACGGGTTTCGGAGCATGGCCTCGACGCTGCTCAACGAGCAGGGCTGACATCCGGACGCGATCGAGCGGCAGCTCGCACACCAGGAACAGAACGAGATCCGGGCCGCATACAACTACGCCAAGCATCTTCCGGAACGGCGCAAGATGATGCAGGCGTGGTCGGACTATCTCGAGCGGCTGCGCTCGGCAGCGGCCGCGATCGACGGGGAAGCCGATGCCCGCAAAGCTGGTTGCATTCGGCCGGACTGAGATTTCAGCAGCCCCGCTCGAGGCGGCGCTTACCGCGCGTGATGCCTCTGCGTCTCGACATGACGATCGATCCAGGCGATCAGTAGGTCTGCGATCTGGTTGCTGTTCTTGTCCTGCATCAGCATATGGCTATTGCCTTTGATGCCAAGGTCGGGCAAGTGCATCATCTCGGCATCGCCTCCAGCCTGTTTGAGTTGCGTGACGAACTTTTCACAGCTCTCGAAGGCGCCCATCCAGTTCAAGGGCTTCGTCACATCGGCGAGGTGATCGCCGAACATGACGAGCGTCGGAATCTTCGCGAGCGTTGCGAGCTGGACCGGCGTCAGGGTCGGGCAGCCCGTCTCGATCGTGACGATACCACGGACCCCCGTGGGATCGATGAGGGCGGCCTGCTCGGGAAAGAAGCCCGATTCGGAGTGCCCCACGAGGATCGCTCCGTGCAGCTTCACGCCGAGAGCCGCCATCTGCGTCCAGGTCGGGTTCGGATTCTGCCGGAGTGTCGAATTGAGGTCCGGGATCAGCTGCTTGTAGAACTCGTCCACCGCCTCGAGCGGGAACTGCTCATCGGCGAATGCCTCGCCGAGTTTGGGACCGAAGCGAAACGCGGTCCAGGCGAACTGGTGGGTCGCAACGAGGATCGCCGGCATGCGCGCATTGGCGAGCGTTCCGGCGCGCACGGCGTTGAAGTCCGACGGATCGAACCCGGAGCGGGCGCGGGAGACCTGGTCGACCAGGTAGACCGAGCGCCCCTTGCGAACGAAGTACTCGCTCCAGCCCATGCGTCCATCGGGGGTCGTCTCCCAGGTCTTGCTGCTCAAGCAGCAGCCATGCACGAACACGACGGGCACGTGCCGAGCGCCCGCCATAGGGATCTGGTACTGCACGTACATCTGATTGACCGTGATATCTCCGCTCTGGGCGGGGATGATCCCGTTCGAGGGCTCGCTCACGCTCTTGGTCTCCCCGCCGACAAAGAAGCTCCCCTGTTCCTTGAGGATCAGCGGCCCCTTGAGCTGTGCGAACGCCGGCGGCCCTGCAAGTAGCGCGATGCCGGCGCACGCCTGGATCCCGATCAGGAAACTCCCGGCGCGGGACCGCTCGAGCGATCCCCGGACCGTGTTGAGGTGCACGCCCATGCCTGTCGCTCCTCTCAGGTTGATCGCCGCGCGAGGCGGCTGGTTACTTGTCTAGGATGAGGTATCTAGCCAGCCCCTTCCAACTGTGGGCCATCTATTCTCGCTCAACCGCATGACCGTCCCAAGGCCGACGGCGCAAATACACGCGCCGTGGATACTATGCACGTGGCACCCCTGGGCGGGTCAGCATCGTCGTTGGCGGCCGGCCTCTCGCGCGCACCCGCGACCGTATTCCTCTGTGGGGCCGCGGGAGACGCGAGTTTACGTCCGCGCGCCACCTCGCCACTCTTTGACGGCATCTCGGCGGCTGTCGAACGCAGCCGGTAAAGTTAGTCCGCCCACGCCTGCATCATCTTCCGCCGTTCCAGCAGATGCTTCGCATAGTTGCATAGTTGTACGCCGCCCTGATGTCGTTCGGCTCCTGGCGCGCGAGCTGCCGCTCGATCGCGTCCGGATGCCAGCCCTGCTCGCCGAGCGGCGTCGCGCCCATGCTTCCGGAAGCCGTGCCCGCTGATCTGATTGGATGGCGTAACCTATTTTTGGCGATATGTGACTTCACGTACCCAGAGAATCGGCCTGGGCGGAGAGTCAGATTAACGCTTTGCGGCGACCGGATCGGAGACGCCTGTCGGAAGGCAAATGACATCCGCTCCAACTGAGTGGGTATCCAGAAATTTGTACAGCATCTTGGCCGAGACAGTGCATTCGGTGCTCGTGCGGTAGGTGGCAACGGCCTGCATCGCCGTGAAACGGGACGGCACGCGTGTACCCGCCGTTGAGCGCCTGTGCGAGCAGTACCTGCAAGCTCCGCCCGCCGCTCCGACGTTCAGGCCAGACCAGAGAAGCGATGTATTTGCCCATGCTGTCGAGCCGACTTTGCAGCGGGAACTGAAGCATAAGGGTGCCGCAAACGGTGATGGCAGCTACTCGGCGGAGTCAAGGGCAGTACGACGCTGGACGATTTCCTGGCGTACTGCCGTGCAAATGTCCGTTACGAGAATGAAGACAGCATCATGTCGGCCGCTGAACCCCTCGCGGCTCTTGCTAACGATGAGATGCTGCTCATCAATGCGATAAATTCTGAGCTGTATCGTCATATAGAAAAGCGAGGCAACGCGAGAGCGCTGTCCACGCAATCGCTCCTCCTTTACGCCGACGACGTCTTTAAAGTCCGTGCCAATATCTGGAAGAAGCCCGTGGAAAGACCGAACACGCCCTACCATGACAACGCGGTGTACTCATATGAGTATGCTCATAACCACAATTTCCAGCTGTTGACGGTGGGCTATCTTGGATCCGGCTATTGGACGGATATCCATGAATGCGATCCAGATAGCATCGTGGGGTACATCGGCGAACGGGTTGGTCTTCAGTTTCTAGAGCACACCTCCCTGCCGCGCGGCAAGATTCTCCTCTATCGTACCCAGAGGGATGTGCACACTCAGCGGCCACCAGATGAGTTCTCGATCTCTCTAAACCTCATCATTACGGATCCGACGGGCCATGTAGCGGATCAGTACAACTTCGATCTGGAATCTTCGACCATTCAACGGATGGTCTCGATGCCCATGGGGTCCTACCTGTCTATTCTGAGTTTCGCAGCGATTTTGAATTCGCGCTCAAACCTAGACGCGACCGTCGCTGTGGCCGCAAGCGATGCCCACTGGCGAATTCGCCTGGCGGCGTTTGAGTGCAGCGCCATCCTGGCGCAGGAGCAGGCCAGGACAGTGTGGGCAAGAGCCGTGAATGACCCGCACCCGAGGGTCAGAGAGCTCGCCGCAGGATACTTAAGCCGAGACTGAAACTCGTCCGGGGGCTACAGCACATGTAGACTCAGCGCTATAGCCCCCGGCGCCCGTTCCGCTCCGATCAGAATGAGGCTTTTCACGTACCTCGGCTTTCTAAGGGATCAGCTCTTTATTGGGAGCGTTCGGCTGACGTCCCGCGTATCCCGGAAGAATCGGCCTCCCGCAGAAGCGCGCGAAGTGTTGCCCCAGGCGATCGGTGACATCTCCGGGCTGCACCGATACCTGCAGTCGGTGAGCGAAATGCAATGCCTTGACCGCCAAACGTGGTCGGACCTCGACGGCGATTCGCTGTGCGCGGCGCTGGCGGGCACGGGAAGTCTGTTTGCTCAGAGCGTAGCGTTCGATCGCCTAAATGGACGCACCACGCGTTCGATGACGGACGGTCTCGCGTCCGGCATTCGAGCCTTGCAGGCGGACCGCGCAACAACCGGCTGCATACTGCAGAAAACGCTTCCGCTGAAAAGCGCTTCCCCCGACGCAGTTGGCATGCTCTTTAACTTCCCGCTCGACAAAGACTTTCGCTGGGAGTGGGTAGCTCGGATTTTGCCCCTCGTCTTTGTCGCGGGCGCGGCTTCCATGATCGCTTCACTGGCGACCGGAGCGGTGGTGCTAGCCATTTTCGGGGCAGGTGTCTTCTTCGTTCAGTCTCGGCTGTATGCGGAGATGGAGATGCTATCTCGGCTCGAGGATGAGGTGCGTCGCCTCCTGGGCGTGGTGCTGGGCCTCTCATCTGTCCCGTCTCACGGACATGCGGTCCTTGAACGGGTCAGCGAGCACGTGACCGAAGCGAAACTCCTATTCAAGGGGATGAGGCAGTCACGAGTTTTGAGCGGATTGCCTGAAGCGGAGGAATACGCCAACTGGCTGTTCCTCAGGAACATTAGGCGATATCTGCGCATACGGCCGCGATTGCAGCGTCATCTCCCACTCCTTCGTACTTGCTTTGAGATTGTTGGAGAGGTGGAGCTCAGCGCGACGTTGGCATCCCGGCTGCACCATCGGGCAGCTGCATCCTGCTGGGTGACGTGGACGGGCGACTGTGCACTCTCTTTTGAATCGACGACGCACCCGGTGCTTTCGGATGCAGTGCCGATCAGCCTTCACTTGCAAGGGGGAGGCGCCCTGGTAACCGGACAGAACACCTCCGGAAAGAGCACTCTGCTTCGCTCGATCGGCCTCAACCTAATTTGTGCGCGGGCGTTCGGGTTTTGCTCGGCCACGCGCGCGACAGTGCCCTATCTGCCCGTGTACACGAGCATTAGCATCGAGGATCGCCTGCATCAGGGAGACAGTCTTTTTGCAGCCGAGGTAGCGAGGGCCCATGAAATGTGGCAGGCAGCGCTCTCCGAGCCGGGCTTGTTCTTGATCGATGAGGTCTTTCGCGGAACAAATCACGCAGAATCAGTTTCCGCAGCCATCGGGTTACTTGAAGGCCTTGCGGAACACGGACTCGTTGTCGCGACAACTCACAACGTTGAGCTGGCACAGCTGCTAAACGGCAAGTTTGTTTTTCTCGTGACAGTACGGACGCCCGGCAGCGAGTCCCCGCGCTTTGAGTTAAGGCCCGGAGTGCTGGAGAAGACAAACGCACTTGACATTCTCAGGCAAAGCAACTTCGGCGCTGGGATGTTCAAACGCATCGCCGAAGTTCGTTCTGCTCTCAGTCCACCCTTCACGGAAGATGAGTCTCGCCCGGCGGATTCTGACAGTCAGGAAGCTGCGAGAATCCGGGGTCGCGAATCAGCCAGCGAGAAACAAGAGTCGCCGGAACATGCGCCGCAATCAGGGGACGCGTTGGTGCATCCAGTGGACCCAGACTGGGTCGAGCCTAAGAAGCGGCCAGGCTCGTGATGGGTTTGGGGGGGCTCCATGCGGCCACGCCCTATTCTCTACGTAGCCAGAGCGAGGCAGTCAGGGTCGGGCTCGCCCCGCCGTTCTGGCAGGCCTCACCTCAGAGAGATGGGCCCGTGATAGAGGGGCTAATTAGCGCGGCGCTGCCGATCGGCTACCTCGAATGTTTTCAGATCGCCAACCGGATCACCCACCGCGAGGGGAGGCTCGCGCGAGCATCACGTGACGCCGTGGTTCGGCGGGCGTCCGCTGATCGCAAGACGAATGGCGGGGTATTGGAAATCGCGAAAGGCGGTAGCGGCGCACGAGTGAAGAGCGGCAACAGGGCGACCGTGCGGTTCCTGACCAGAAACATTGGTTCTGATGGAAGGTTGAACGTCCTCGAAGAAAGGCTGGACTCATCCCGAGAATCCCCGAGATAGATCAAGAAGAACGGGGAGGGCGGGCTTGCTACTCACTTGAGCATAGCACGCCTTAGGTTTGATCAGCCGGTGTTCAGACTGTTTGGCGGTGCTGCGCACATCGGTTAGGGAAGGTCTGATTTACCCGCGAGAATGATGATGCAGGCGCACAAAGATGATGGAAGCATCGACCGAGTAGCCGGACGCGTCCATTTTTGGCCCGAGTTTCATTTGCTCTGTCCGCTGTTCCCTTATTTCATCGGCACGATCCCTACATTGCTAGCAATCGCCGCCGAGCCATAAACAAGTTGGTCAGCGCGGCCGTGACTTGCAGGCGGTGCAGGTTCTTGGCCAGACCGCGGTAGGGCACTTTCTGGGTTCGATCACGGCGAGCAGCTCGATCCAAGGCGCTACCCGATCCATCTCCGCCAGAAACTGAGCGCGCCGCGTCGTCTTGCCATAGCGTTCAAATCCACCCAGCGTTTGCTGCTTCATCGTCACTTCCTTGCGGAATCGATCGTGCCTCAGAGATGGAGCATACTTCGCGCCACATCCTTGGATATAGAGATTTATGGCACAAGTGCAGCGTTCAGCCGCGACCTTACGGATCTCCGGGGACGATCTGCAGCCCGCGGAAATCACACGCCTTCTCGGTTGTGAGCCAAGTGCCGCGCAGACCAAGGGAGAGCAGATCATTGGTCGCAATACCGGTTCGGCCCGCATCGCGTCCACTGGTATGTGGCGGCTCGTCGCGTCCAAACGAGAACCTGAAGACCTTGACGGCCAGATTGCAGAGTTACTCTCGAAGCTCACCGATGATCTCAACGTCTGGGGTTCGATCGCCCAGACATACCAACTCGATTTGTTCTGTGGCTTGTTCATGGGCGGCAGCAATGAAGGCTTGTCCATCTCGCCAGAGTCCATGGCCGCTCTCGGGCTGCGTCACATCCAGCTCGGCCTGGATATTTATGGCGGCGATGAGGCGACACCTAAAGACGGCGGTAAATCAGACCTTCTTTAGATCACCGATGGAGTGGCACAGGCGCGCAATCGAGCTTGCGTCGCAGCTCGGCGAGCTCACGATCACGGCGATCCAGCGTGATACGTGTCTCGCAGTAGGCAGCGTAATAATGATCGACGAGCGCTGCGAGTTTGCCAAGTTGGTCCTGAAGCAAGGCGAAATCTGGAGTCGCGGATTGGGTGCGCTCATCGACCCGAGATCCGCGCTGGTGAGCGCGTAGTGCGGCGAGCAACGCCGGGTGATGCCGATAGACGGAATTGCGCGACACGCCCGCGAGACGGCAGAGTTCCGACAACGTCGCACCTTGCGCAGGCGTGTCGCCGCCGCTTCGCTGCTTGAGGAGGTCAAATGCTCGTTTGAGCCGTGCGGCGGCCGCTGGACCGCGATCAGGATGCATGGGTGGCATGGTGTCCATCCTTGTCAGCTGTGGTCGATGGAGCGGAGTATCGCGAAGGCCTCGCGAAGCCGGTTACGAGCGATCTTCAAAGTCTGTCGTGGCAGCGCCGGCTCGTTGAGCAGAGCTTCGTGACGGTGCGCCTGCTCCTGCCAATAGGGTCGGTGCTTGGCGGTGACGACGAAGTTGCGGCAGCGGGCACAGGTAGAGGGCTCGCGGTAGATCGGGTTCGGGCCGGAGGCGCTGCCGAGACAGGCGCTGTGCTCCTGGCGATACACGCAAAACCCCCAGTCACAGACTCCGAGCGTGAGTCCAGCCTCTACGAGGAGCCGCGCGAAGCTCCGCAAGTCTTGCTTCATGCGCGCGCCGCGAAAGCGCGGCCGCTTGGCGAGGATCTCGACGCCGGCACGTCCCCCGAGTGCCGGGGCGCTGAGCATGTGCTCCCAAGCGGACACCGACTCCTCGAGGATGTGGGCGTCAATGTCTTCGGTGAGCGCGTAGTCGGTGCCCACGTACCCCGCATCGGTCACGGTACGATCGCGATGGCCCAGATGCTGGGCGAGCGCGAACAATCCGGTACGATCGCGGAGCGCCACGAAGCGCGCGAAGGTCTTGCGGCCCTGGTGGGAGGAGAGCTTCCAGGACTTGCCGTGATGCGTCGGCAGAGCCAACCAGGTAGACAGGCGCGCAAGCCCGAGGTTGATCCGCCCGGTACTGGCGGTCCAGAGCGGCCACGCACTGTCCGGACTCCACTCCGACGCACCGAGGCGGCGGTTGCGCGGCCGGAGCCATAAGTCTTGACGACCGGTGCGTCGCCGGTGCGGCTCGGAAAGGGCTTCGAGGACCGAGATAGCGTAGAGCGCCGGAGGCGGTGCGACCCACTCGTGAGCGCGCCCGTGATAGTCGGGCTCGAGCTTGAAGATCGAGCCGACGATGACGGCTGTGGGAGCAAGGCCGCTCGGCTGGGCCGTATCCAGAGGCCTCACGCAACCGGCCCGAAGGGCGAGGATCTCGCTGACGCGAGGTCCCACCAGATAAGAGATCACGACGAAGCAGGCGCTGTAGAGCACATCGACGAGCGCGCCGAGATCCGCAGGCGAGTCCAGCGTCAATGTGCCATGGACTGTACGGATCGGATAGGCTTGCAGGGTCCGGATCGCGGTCCGCCGACAGGCCTTGCGCTGGAAGCCCCGCCGGCGAGCGCGCTGGTACGCGGCCGCGTAGCGCTCCCGGGCGGTGAGCACAGCGATCGCGGCGGTCTCGAGGAACTCGATCGCGCCCTGCACCAGAGGAACGGCGACGATATCGGGTGTGTAGGGGAGCGTCCCGCACTCGGTCTCGCGGTTCCCGACCAGTGTGTGCGCGGCCTGCCCCGGGCACGGATCGATCAATAAGCCATCGCCAACCTCGGTTCTATAGCGGTACAGGTACATGAGGACCCGAACTGATGCCTCCATGGTCGAGGGCGCGATGTGTCGTCCATCGCGTCGCCGGCGGCTCGCGATGGTGTGTCGAAACTGAAGCAGTGCCGCGGAGTCCAAATCCGCGAAGCGCGTCAGGCCTTCCCGTGCCATCCACCGCACGAGCAGGCGTAGCTGAATGAAGTAGATCCAAACCGATGTGGCGCGCTGTGCGAGTCCCTTCCTCAAAGAGCGCGTACGAATCAACGCGATGAACCTGCGCGCGCTCTCGAGGAGTTCGACGCGCGAGGGGCTCGTGAACTGTTGGCCGCCACCGAGTGTGAAGTCCCAGCGTATGCGTATGGGACGTTCTTCCTCGAGCGCGCTCGTTGGCGTGAACACCCAGCAGACGTCAGTCCAGGTCGAACCATGGAGAAACCAGTCGCGCGCAGGAGGCTCCTGAGCGAGCTGGTGGAACGAATCGGTTGGCGCAGCGTAGCCGCTCACTGACTGACACGAAGGCTGACGGGGGTGGCGGCGATGGCTGGGCATAACTGCGCGCTGATTCGGACGTCCGTCAGCTCGATTCCAAGCTTCAGACTGCCCTCCGAAGCAGGTGGCCCACCCTCACTCCATACAAGGGGTCATAGTCACTATGCCCTTTTCACACCGCCGCCAGAAACTGCGGCTGAACTGGAAAAGACCTGGCACGGCAAGTCGCTGATGTTGACAGCGCGGTCCATGAGCCGCTTCACGCCATGGACGCGTGGCGCCGGCCGAGTTGCGCGTGTTGATTCTTCTAGGCAAGCAACGAGCCTCATTTGTCAGGATATTGCCCTGAGCCGGTCGATTTATCGACGCGTCCGTTCAGTCCTTTTCCTTGAGCGTCTGCTCGAGCGCCTCGAGCAACACGTCCGCGTGCTGCGTCTCGAACGTCAGCGGCGAACGAATCTTGAGCACATCGCCGTGACGGCCCGTTGAGCCTACCAGGACGCCTCGTCGGCACATTCCATTTACGACCCGCTTGGTTTCCTCTGAGCCGGCGAGCCCACTGACCGGGTTGGCGCGCAGCTCTACGCCGACGAACAATCCGGCGCCCCGCACCTCGCCGATCGCGGGGGATTGCCTGGCGAGAGCGTTGAGACCACGCTTGAGATACTCGCCGGTGAGTCGTGCGTTCTCGAGGAGATTCTCGGTGCGGATCACGTCGAGCACCGCCAGCGCGGCCGCACACGAGACACTGTTGCCTCCGTAGGTGTTGAAGTAGTGCCTGCGTTTGGCGAATCGGGCAAAGACCTCGGGACGCGCAGCAACGGCCGCGACCGGGTGTCCGTTTCCCATGGGCTTGCCCATCGTCACGAGGTCCGGCACGATGCCGTGGCGCTGAAAGCCCCACACCGCTTCGCCCAGACGGCCGAAGCCCGGTTGCACCTCGTCGGCGATGAAAAGTCCGCCTGCCGCCTGCACATGGCGGACGGCCTCGGCGAGAAATCCCTTGGGGTCCGCAAACACGCCATCGCTCGAGAAGATGGTGTCGGTAAGCAACGCGGCGAGCCGCACATCGTCGCTCCGCATGCGCTCGATTGTTTCGCGGACGTGCTCGCTGAACGCCGCCGCACCGCCCGGAGCTGCCGGCGAGGGCACCGCATAGACGCCAGGTCCCAGCGGCCCGCCGTCCTCGGGAGACATGCCGGAGAGGACGTCAGTTACCCCGTGGTACGAGAAATCGGTAATGATGAATCCGCTGCCGCCGGTTACCGCCTTGCTGACGCGCACCGCGAGATCGTTAGCCTCGCTGCCGGTACAGGTGAAGACGACGTTACCCAGCTCGGACGGCATTGTGGCCAGCAGCTCCTCCGCGAGTTGCAGCGGCAGTTCGGCGAGATACCGAGTGTGCGTGTTGAGTGTGCGCGCCTGGCGCGTCAGCGCGTCGACGACGTACGGGTGGCAGTGTCCGACCACCGGCACATTGTTGTAGGCGTCGAGGTACGCGCGACCCTGTTCGTCGTACATCCAGACGCCCTCGGCACGCACGATCTGCAGGGGCTGCTCGTAGAAGAGGCGGTAGGTGGGGGAGAGGACCCGCGCGCGGCGCGCCAGGATTGCTGAGCGGTTTACCTGCGGTTGAGTCGTCACAGCCGGATCTCCTCGAGCAGCAATCGGTCGGCGATATGAAGCCGCGAGCGTATGAAATCCCTGTCGAGCGCCTTGAAATGGCTACTGGCCGGGTTGCGCTGCACGTGCCATTCGTGAATGACGAGGGTCATGAGGAGCCGCGCCGCCACCAACGCTCCGAGCAGCGCCAACTCGCTCTCCAGGAGTCGCACGCACGCGTGATAGGCGTTGGTCACATCGAGGATGGCCTCGTGCGCCTCGCGCGGATCCGGGCAGTCTGGCGGAATGAGTTCGGCGGCGCAGACCGCCACGTCCGCGATCAGCGCCGTATGCGTCATGTCGCCGAAGTCGATTACCCCGGTCACCCGCGCCTCATCGGTGGGGTCCACCACGATGTTGAGAGGATTCAGATCGTTGTGCACCATCTGATGCCGCAGGTGCGGTAGTTCCGACTCGACGCGGGGAACGAGGCGCTCGAGCAGCTCGCGAGCGGCCGACCGATACGGGAAGCGAGGCAGCTCCTCAAGGAGCCGGCGCATGTGTCTCGTGTGGCGCACATCCCAGACGATCATTCGCTTTGCGGCTGGATGCTCGAAGCCGCGCAGCGCGAGCGTCAATCGCGCACCGATCCGGCCGCAATCGGCGCGCTGCCGCTGCGATCGGGTTGATGCACCGAGTAGCCGGCCAGGCAGAAATGTCAGCAAGCGGGCCGTGCGCTCTGCGCCACACTCGTCGACGAACCGGACGTGAGTGCCGCCTCCGCGGTCGCGCACGACGCGCGGGCACGGCAATGCGGGATCGACTTTCTCAATGTGGAGCAGTGCCGCCGTCTGCAAGGCGGTTTCGGCCGGATCCTCGGCGGGGTTCGCGATCTTCAGGATGTATTCCGCGCCGTCATTTGTGGTCAACCTGAAGTTCTCGTCTCGCTCGCCGGTGAGTCGTGTCGCCCGCGGCTCGAAGCCGTAGTGATGGCGCACCAGGGAAGGGACGCACTCAACGGGCATCGGCCGTGCTGGCGCAACCATCGTGGCCAGAAAAACGTCCGCCTGGGCATCGGCATCGAGTGGCACAGATATCTTTCTCGAGGCCCGCCGGCGTCGTGGACGATGTCCTACGGGCAGCTGCTCAGAATGAATTCTTCGGCTCCTTCAGAAACGCAATCTCGTCCGCTGTCGAAGGCCGGTTCAGTACTGCGTTACGGTGCGGAAACCGCCCAAATTGATCGATGATTGCCTTGTGTTTCACGGCAAAGTGAGTCCAGCCCTCCCTGCCCAGCTGCTTGACCAGGTTAAGGGAGAACGCCTGATCCGCGCGATCCTCGCTGTGTTCGAAGGGAAGGTAAAGAAAAAGCCGCTCCTGTCTTGTCATGGCGATGTCGAAGCCCCGTTCTATGGCAGTTCTGGCGAGTCGGCGGGCGATGGAATCGGCTGAATAGGCGCGTGGGCTGTCCCGGAAAAGGTTTCGCGAAAATTGATCCAGAACGATAACGACGGCGAGGATTGGGCGTGGCTCGGTCGCGCCGAGGCCATCATGAGTCACGAGCCGTTCGTGAAGCGTGAGAAAACGTTCGCGGATTCGCACGTCGACGGAGTCGCTTTTTCCGAACCAGTCGGCTTCCGTCAGCTCCTCGAACCAGAAATGGATTACTTGGCCGACCCAGGGCGGTTCGACATTCGGGTTTTTCGAATCGATGTCGGACGTCATTGTCACGCCAGAGCGGACTAAAAACCGGGGGCCTCGGTCATCATTCCGGCAGGCCGGCCATACGCAACGATTCGGCCAGCCTCGCCGAATCGCCTGGGTTCTTGAACGGGTGTTTCGCCATAAAGTGTGCAATCGAGAAGTCTGGCTGCATAGCCAGACACTCAGCCGCGCTGACTCTGGCGTGGTCCATGTCGGCCAGCCGGGCATGGCAACCGGCCATAAATGCGACCACGCGATATGTGCGGCCGGGCGGATGGTCGAACGCCGCCAAGGCCTCCTGATACCGCTGCAAGACCATCTGAGCCTCACCCACTGATCGCCAGTACCAGGGCTCATCGAAGTATGGATCGATCTCCTTGGCGCGCTTGAACCACGCTAACGCCTCTTCGGCTTCGCCGACATAAAGCAGGATGCCTCCCATGTCGGCCGCATTCCATTGGTTGTTCGGATTCATCTCGACCGCTCGCCGTACGTGTTGCAGCGCCAGATCATGGGAACGCCGCATCAATTCGACCCAACCCAACAGAGCAAAGCAGGTGCTCTCGTTTTGATCCAATTCGACTGCCCGCTTTGCCAGGGCAAACGCCGTCCGCAACGCAGCATCCGAGCTGCTCGGGTCGTTCCGCCACTTCCCTTGCCATATCGAAGCAAGCAAAGCATGGGGAAAACCATAGCCCGGATCGATTTCGATGGCCTGCTCGAATAATCGCGCGGCCTTCGCTGCGCCATCTGGATCGTCCCAGGGCAATGCATTGCCCTTCAGAGCACACTCGTAGGCAGCGAGACTCGCCGGCGGCTTGCGCCGAACTCGTTCGAAATCGGACGCCTGGACGCGGCCCACGAGCGTGCTGACGATCGTCTGCACAACCTGGTCCTGCACAGTAAAAAGCTCTGCCACATCCCGATCAAATTTCTCGGCCCAGACATGGCTGCCATTGTCGCTATCGATCAACTGCGCATTGATACGGATGCGCGCGCCCATCCGTCGGACGCTGCCTTCGAGGATGAAGCGGACGTTCAATTCACGCGCGACCTGCTTCATGTCCACTGCAACGCCACGATACCGGAAAGAGGCCGAGCGAGACCGCACCGCAAGGAGGCGCCAACGCGAGAGCTCGGTAATGATGTCCTCGGTGATTCCGTCGCTGAAATAATCCTGTTGCGGATCACCGCTCATGTTGGCGAAGGGGAGCACGCAGATCGCAATGCGAGCCGGCTCCGTGGCACTAGTGGACGGTATCGGGTCGCCACTGGCGCCTGCAGGTTTGGGCGCGCGGTCGCGTTTGATAATTGCGCCGACCGCGCGCAGTACTTCCTGCACCTGCGGGCTGCGGGGATCCTCCTCCCAATTATCGAGATCGGTGGTATGAAGCGCGCGCGCATCGATCGGCAGACTGGCGCCTTCAAAGCGCACAGGAACGAGGATGCCGCGATCCGCCCCCTCTCGCGCCTCGCCGCGCACCCAGCGCGACGCCACCGAATCCGGCGTCCAGACCACCACGACGGCGGCGGCGGCCTTGAGTTCCGCCGCGATGAGGCGGTCAAACTCCTGGCCGGGGTCGATCTCCGGGTCCCACCACACGGACCAACCCTGCGCCTCGAGCGCCGCCACCAGCGGCGCAACGCGCGCCTTGTCGCTGCGGGCATAGGAAACGAAGACGTCGGCCATGCTTGTGTGACCTGGAGGCGCAGTGGACGCCGCTATCGTGGTGGCGTGCGGTAGCTTAACCCGGTGCGTGCGGGCGTGGCAGAATGAGCACCAGCGGCGACTTGCGGCCCATTTCCGGTTGCTCGGTGGGTCGGACTAACGCGGCATCCTGACCGCACTGGAAACCGAACTCCCCCGATTGTCGTCCCGCTGCACCGCCGCACCGAGCGAGCGATCCAGGAAGCCAGACGGCATGTATACGCTCTATTACAGCCCGGGAACCGCCAGCATGTGCGTGCACCAGGCGTTGATCGAGGCAAACGCGCAGTACCGCCTGGTACGGGTGGATTTGCAGGCTGGCCAGCAGCGCGACCCGGCTTATCTGCGGCTCAATCCCGGAGGAGTCGTGCCTACGTTGCTGATCGACGATGCACCGTTGACCGAAACGGCTGCGCTGTTGATGACGGTAGCAACCCGACATCCTGAGACCCGGCTTGCGCCCGCGGAGGGTTCCGCGAGCCGCGCCGCGTGGTATCAGTGGATCGCGTATCTCGCCAATACGCTGCAGCCGGCCTTCCGCCTGTGGTTTTATCCGGCAGACGTCAGCGACGCCCCCGACACGCAAGCGATACTGAACGCCGCGACGTGCCGCAAGATAGAGAGCGTTTGGGCGCGAATCGATGCGCATCTGCTGGCGCAGGGCCCGTATCTGCTGGGCACAGAGTTCTCGGCAGCGGACCTCATGCTGATCATGCTGATGCGCTGGTCGCGGAGCATGCCAATGCCGGCGACCGAGTGGCCGGCGCTGCATCAGTATGCGGCGCACATGCGAGCTCGCCCGTCCTGGAAGAAGCTCTACGCACTCGAAGGACTGAGCGAGTGGAGTTGAAGATGGGCGTCGGTGCCACGGCTATAGGGATCGAGGCGGCCGCTGCTGCTTTGCCTGGGACTGGTGGTCCCGGTGGCGCGGTGGAGTTGCCGCTCATCGCCATACCACTTTGCCCGCTTCCGCCGCCACCCCCGCAGGCGCCGAGCAGCTCCGCCAGCAGAAGAGCGAGCATCAGTGTCCGTGGGCGAGGAGTAAGTGAGTTGCGCATGGCTCTAACCTCGCGTGCCGTGCCGCACACAGCCACGGCAGCCTGACAAGCTCACCGCCTCCGACTGCGTCCGGCGCGACTGAGGCGGTGCACCTCAATCCGCCGGCACTCCTGCGCGTCTGGCGCGGTCAGTCGACGATCGCGACTTTGCAGTCGCTCGACTCGTGACTCCAGGGACGTTCGCACCTGGCGACGACTCCATTGATCGATTGCGTTCCGAAATGAGTGCTGGCAGGCGACCCCGTCGCGAACTTCAACGTGAAGTTCGAGAACTCGACGAACGCCTGGGCACCCGCGAGGCTCGGGTTCTGCGTCCCACCGAGGATGCAGATCGTCACAAGCGACGGGTTGCCAAACGGCGGGTTGCCCCCGTTTCCCGTGACGTAGGCGGTCCCGGTGACTACGAAGCCGCCCGACACCGCGGGCTTAAATGGTGTTGAGAGGCACTGCGTCTTCCAGTTGATCGCGTCTGTCGGGTCGTTATGGATTACGCCGTCCGTCACGCTGATGTGGTGTGTATGAGGACTGAGGTTTGTGGGGTCGTGATTCGCGTCCGTATTCGCGAAGTCGGCCGTCTCCATCGTCATCTCAGCCGAGAAGGTCGCGGCGCCTCGCTCCTCGCTCAGGTACAGCGACCACTTGCCATGCATCTCGTACGGACCGCCCGCCGTGGCCGGCGTGTAGTCATTGAGCAGGCCGCTGAAATGCGCCGGTAGCCGGGCCTCGTCTGCGGCGAGCGCCCGAGGGAGTCCGACGACACCAATTGCCAGCACGGCCAGCGCCGGCAACGCTCCGACGGCCCTGTTGCGTGCTGTCCATCTCAAGTCTCTGCTTTTCATGGGAAATCTCCGAGTTCTTTCACTTACACCCAAGGTTCCGAGCTGTTCCACCATCGCTGGTGGTGCTGCGGGGTTTGTGCCCCGGGCGCCGGCCAATGCGCACGCGCCGGCGCGGGGGAGAGGTATGCGACCGCCGTCGGCAGCCGTCAAAGGGCAAGAGACGAAATGCCGTGCTGTGCGGCCGAATGCCGCGCTTTGCCGTGCTCCAAGTCCATGGGCCTACAATGACTCGACGGCACACCCGCAGCGCGCTCGATGCCCTCGAATGCGCAAACTAGCGAACACGAAGCAGTGCGGGACGCTGCAGGATCGGCAACTGCGTGGACTCCATGAGCGACACTCACACTGATGGTTCGGACCCGCAGCTGCAGGCCGGGGAGAGGGGCCGGCTGGACTCCTGGAAGAAGATCGCGGCTCACTTCAATCGTGACGTGAAGACGGTACAGCGCTGGGAGCATCGCGAGGGCATGCCGGTTCACCGGCACGTCCATGACAAGCAGGGTTCGGTGTACGCGTTCCGCCCGGAGCTCGATATCTGGTGGCAGAGTAGGCGCGGCAAGCTTCCTGACTTAGGCGATAGGGCGCCTGAGTCCCTTTCGGAACCCCCGCCCTCGCACTCGCCGCCCGTATCGCCGAAGGCCCCACCAGCGCCCGAGACGGCCGTCGCCCCGGACCCACCGGCAACCCGCTTCATGCGGCTGATCAAGCGACCATCGGCTTTGGCCGCAACCATGGTGGCCGCGTTGCTGCTCATCTACGCAGTCCTCAGGTTCGGCTACCCGTCGGACAATACGTGGCGTAATCCGCTCGCCAATGCCACCTTCACACGTCTCACAGATTGGCCGGGCATCGAGCAGGCGGCCGACATATCACCGGACGGACGATGGGTATCCTTCCTCGCAGACCACGAGGGACACATGGATGCGTGGCTGACACAGATCGGCAGCGGGAGCTACCGCAATCTGACCCGTGGCAACTTCGAACTCGTCAATCCCTCCATCCGCACACTCGGCTTCTCGGCCGACGGCTCACTGGTCACCGTATGGACGCGCAGCTCCGACGGATCGCACCCGGAAGATATCAAGCTGATGGCCGCCCCGACCGCGGGGGGTGAGCTGCGCGACTTTCTCCGCGGCGTGGCAGAAGTCGCATGGTCCCATGACGGCAGACAGATCGTGTATCACACGACCGCGCCTGGCGATCCGCTCTTCGTACGGGACGCACGTGGTGTCACACACCGGATCTATGTCGCGCCGTCGGGCGTGCATTGTCACTTTCCGCTCTGGTCCAAGGACGACGCATACATCTATTTTGCACGCGGTATACCCCCTGACGACTGGGATATCTGGCGCATTCATCCGTCGGGAACGGGGCTGGAGCGCATCACTTTCCACGACTCGCGGGTGAGTCACCCGGTGCTGCTCGATGAGCGCATGCTCGTCTATCTCGCCAGCGACCCTCAAGGATCAGGCCCCTGGCTGTACGCTATGAATGTCGAACAGCGTGTACCCCATCGCATCAGCTTCGGGCTCGAGCGCTACACATCGCTTGCGGCAAGCGCCGACGGAACGCGCCTCGTAGCAACCGTCGACGAATCCAACTCCAGCATCTGGAGCGCGCCGCTCAACCTTGATCCCGGCGCAAGCGTCGGTGAGCGCGCGACCCAGCCCGTCGCGCTGGTCTCGGCGGCGGGTCACTCGCCCCGCACGGGACCCAATTACATCCTTTACGTCTCAGCGCGTGCCGGCCGCCAGGGTATCTGGAGGACGGCAGACGGCCAGAGCCGCGAATTGTGGAGCGACGCCCATTCAATCATCGTGGGTGCACCCGCTATCACACAGGACGGCCGGCACATTGCCTTCACGGTTGCCAATGACGAGCGGACGATCCTGTACACGATGGACAGCGACGGCAGAGACGTGCGAGCCCTGACACACTCTCTCGACCTGCGCGGCAACCCGGCTTGGTCACCCGACGGGCGTTCGATCGTATCCGCCGTGCTCCGCGATGGCGAGCCGCGCCTGATGAGCATCTTTTTGGATAACAGCACGCCGAGTACACTCGTGTCCGAGTACTCGATCGATCCTGTCTGGTCCCCCGACGGCCAATTCCTGATCTATTCTGGTGCCGATGTGGGGACGACGTTCGCGCTTCGGGCCGTGGCGCGGGACGGGAGGCCATACCCCATTCCGGCGCTGATCCTGACCCGCGGAGCGCGCCGTGTAGCTTTTAGTCCCGACGCTCGCTCGATAGTGCTGCTCCGCGGCGACGTGGGCCGCAAGAATTTCTGGCTCGTGGACCTTCGCACGGGAGCGGAACGGCAAATCAGCCAGCTCGCCCCAGACATCTCCATCAGCGACTTTGACCTGTCGCGTGACGGTAGCGTAATCCTGTTCGACCGCATTCAGGAGAGCTCGCGGATTGCGCTCATCGAGCGTGGCGGCTAGCCGGGTCAGCGCAAGTTCGTTGGATTTCATTGCGGCCAGATCTAGCCGTGCTCACTTGGTCATATACTAATCGGGGTTCGCTCGTCGCCCTCTGCCGGTTTCCACGTTTGTTTCCAACCCAGAGTCACCTACCAGCACACAGGAGCACCTGCCGACGGGTGTTCCGCGCCTAACAGGTTGCTTTAGGTGATCCTGAATGCTGCTTGATACAGAGTTTGAAGGACTGAAAATCCGCGTGTCGGTGGTTCGATTCTGCCCCTGGCCACCACTCGATCAATCTAAGGTCTCAAGACCCATGCCAGCGCCGACCATCGCCCGTACCAATAATGGCGACGCTGGAGGCCCAACGACGCAGAATTCGATGACTGCACTGGCCTGCCCGCAACCCTACGTTTGCGCCGGGCGGCTTGGCGTCGGTGCCTGCCGTTTCGCTGCCGGATCAACCGAGTCGACTGAGCTGCGTCGAGAATGACGACTCATGAGGGAACTATGTCCAAAACCAAGTGGCGGAGGAACGCCATGTTGACGCGTATGCATGGCGCGATCGCCGCTTTCTTCCTTGCGCTCGCGTGCGTGCACGCCGATACGGCGCAGATCATTGCGCAGCACTGGCGGGCCGATATGGATTACCTCGCGCAGCAAGCCGCACAAATCCACCCCAAACTCTTTCATGCCATGACGCCGCAGCAATGGGACACGGCGTTGGAACAGGCCAAGCGCGCGCCGTTCGAAACACGCGAAGAACAGATCGTCGCAATCATGCGTCTCGTCGCCACGATTCAGGACGCGCATAACGAGATCGAATTTCCGTGCGGCCAGGGCAACGCGACGAATTATCCCTTGAGGTTGGTATGGTTTTCGCAGGGGATCGTGATTGACGCTGCGCCGCCGGAAAACGCATCCATAGTCGGCGGGACGCTGCAAGCGATCGATGACACACCGATCGGGAAAGTCTGGAGTCAGCTCTTGCCGTTGATCTCCCACGACGCCGGCAACGTCGAGGGCGGACTGCAGGCGCATCCTACGATTTACCTGACGTGCTCCGGAATTCTCCATGCCCTCGGCATAACACATCAGAGCGGTAGCGCTAGATATACCGTAGAGGTTCGCGGCACGACCGTGCACGCGACGCTGCGCCCATCGGTTTCGTGGCTCGACGTCGTACAGCCGGTTACAGTCGTTCCTGCGAACGACTGGGTGCAAGCACCAGCCCGTCCGCCCTTATGGCTTTCGCGTCCGCGCCGCATGTTCTGGTACGCATATCTCGCCCGCGAGCGCGTGCTCTACGTCCAGCTCAACAATGTCCTCGACGGCCCGGACGAGACGCTTGCGCACTTCGCATCGCGCTTGACGAATGCAATCGCAAAGCAAAAGCCGCAGCGATTGATTCTCGACCTGCGCCTGAATACCGGCGGAGACAACACGTTGTTGCGGCCGCTCGTGATGAGCTTGATCCAGGCGCCCGTCAACCGTCCCGGCGCTCTGTTCGTTCTCATCGGTCCCGAGACGTTTTCAGCGGCGCAAAATCTGTGCGATCGCTTGCAATACGACAGCAACGCGGTGTTCATCGGCCAGCCGACCGCGGACAACGTGAACTTCTATGCCGACATCCGGCCCATTGTCCTTCCAAACACGAAGATCGAGGTCCACATTTCGCACTTATATTGGCAGGATGGCGACCCACGCGATCGGCGCGCAGCGCTGTATCCTGACGTCGCGGTCGACCCCTCATTGGACGATTTTTTGGCCGGCAGAGATCGCGCACTGTCAGCGGCCCTGGCGTACAAGCCTGAAATGTCGCTCGAAGAGCGTTTGCGGGCAGCGTCGGCGCTTGGATTCGATCGCGCTTACCGGGAATACGTTGCCTTCGTGGGAGATCCGCGGCACAAATACGTCCACGGGCTCGAGCGGCGGCTCAATACGCTCGCGTACGATCTACTTTCGAAAAAGACACCCGCAAAAGCCGTGGTGGTATTTCGAATCAACACGACTGCACATCCCACGTCGTCCAATGCCTGGGGCAGCCTCGGAGACGGCTATGCAGCGGCCGGTTTAAAGGATGACGCAATCGGCGCATACCGCCGCAGCATCGAGATCGATCCGACGAACGCGGACGCAGCAAGTTCTCTGCATTCAATCACCGGCGCGCCGTAGCGCCGGCGCCGAACCACCGCCCCGCAGCCGCCCCCTCTATACTGCCTGAGCGAATGGCGAGCGCCGCAAGCGCGGCTATAGCGAGCTCCCCTGCCGCGAGCAGCCCGAGATTGTGCCGAACTCAGATTGGGTGTGCCGTAGGTGTGCCTTGGTGAGCCTGACGTCTGGGCTGGCAAGCGCTGCAAACGGTCTGAAATGCGCGTGTCGGTGGTTCGATTCCGTCCCTGGCCACCATCAAGATCAGGCTGTGGCTGTCGTGCTCAAACCCGCTTTGAACATGATGAGCGCGCGGCCGATGCGGCTCGGCGCAACCGGCGCGTCGGATTAGTAACTACGGCGTTCCTCATTGCTCGATCAGAGCTGTGACTATGCTGACCGTGCGCGCTGCTCCTCAAGCGATTCCCAGCGTGCGAACCTCTTCAGTAACAGCTCTTCGAGCTCCGCGAGCCGTTTGCGGTCGGCTCGCAGCCGCTCGCCTCCCAGTCGGTGATAATCCGGTTCGCTCATGCGCGCGGTGAGCTCAGTTTGCTCGCGCTCCAGCGATTCGATCTCCTCGGGCAGGGCCGCAAGCTCGCGCTCCTCCTTGTAGCTCAGGCGCGTACGGGTCTTTACGGGAGTGTCACCCGCAGAGCGGCCGCCCGAGGCATGCCCCGCGGGCTTCTGACGGGCCGCATTTGTGCGCCCGACCGGCAGCGGCTGCCGCTGCTGCAGGTAGTCGCTGTAACCGCCGGCATACTCGCGCCACAGCCCATCTCCCTCGGCGGCCAACGTCTGGGTGACGACATTGTCGAGAAAGCGCCGGTCGTGACTCACCAGCAGCAGCGTCCCCTGGTAGCTCTGCAGCCGCTCCTCGAGCAGCTCCAGGGATTCGATGTCGAGATCGTTGGTCGGCTCATCCAATATGACAAGGTTTGCAGGTTGCGCGAACAGGCGCGCGAGCAGGAGACGGTTTCTCTCGCCGCCGGAGAGCATGCTGATCGGCGACTTCATGCGCTGCGCTGGAAACAGGAACTCCCCCAGATAACTCACTATGTGCTTGCGCTCGGTGCCGAGCTGCACCCAGTCCGAGCCTGGGTTGATGGCATCTGCGAGGGTCACGCTTGGATCGAGTTGGGCTCGCAGCTGATCGAAGTACGCGATGTTCAAGCGGGTCCCGAGGCGTACCGTGCCGGCGTCCGGCGCGAGTTCGCCGAGAATGAGACGGATCAGGGTCGACTTTCCCGCGCCGTTCGGGCCGACGAGGCCGATACGATCGCTACGCATGATTCGCATCGAGAGATTCTCGATAAGAGGTCGGGCTGCGAAGCGTTTGCTCACTCTGTCGAACTCGGCCACAAGATCGCCTGAGCGCTCACCGGCATTGAGAGCGAACCGAATGTTTCCGAGCCGGTCGCGCCGCGCAGCGCGCTCGATGCGCAATTGCTCGAGACGGCGCACGCGTCCTTCGTTGCGCGTTCGGCGAGCCTCGACGCCTTTGCGGATCCAGGCCTCTTCCTGCTGCCAGAACTTCTCGAAGCGACGCCGCGCAGTGTCCTCCGCCGCGAGCTCTTCCTCCTTGCGCTGCTCATAGGCCGCGAAGCCGCCGGGGAAGGAGCGCAGTACGCCTCGGTCCAGTTCGATGATGCGGGTGGTGACCCGATCGAGGAAGGCGCGATCGTGGGTGACGACAATGGCTGCAGGCACCTTGAGCAGCAGCTCCTCCAGTCGCTCGATGGCTTCGATATCGAGATGATTGGTGGGCTCATCGAGCAGCAGCAGATCGGGCTGCAGAGCGAGCGCCAGGGCAAGCGCAGCGCGCTTACGCTCTCCACCCGAGCAACTCGCCGGTGACGTGCCGCCGGTAAGGCCGAAGCGGTGCAGGAATTCCTCGAGGCGCGACTCCAGGCGCCAGTGCTCGCGCTCATCGGCTGGCGCGCCGGCGCTCCAGACCGCGCAGGCCTTGGCTCGCAGCAGCAGACTGTCCTGCACAGTTTCTGCCGGGGGGGCCTGCGGCTCTTGTTCGACGAGCGCAAGGCGCAAGCCCTCGCGTCGCTGCAGTTTCCCGTCATCGAGCGGCATGCTGCCTGCGAGCACACCGAGTAGTGTCGACTTACCGGTTCCGTTGCGGCCGATCAGCCCGACTCGCTCCCCGGCCTGTATGGTGAGTTGCGCACCATCAAGGAGCGGCCGCTCGCCGAAGGCGATATGCGCATCGAGAAGCGTGATCAGGGACATAGGCGCATTGTCCGGGTTGGACCTCCGATGGGTAAAGCCCACGAGGCTCGCTCGCTCTTTGGACCAGCAAGTGGTGCTCTCCCGGGCAATCAGGGGCTAAAGTGTCTGTATCTGTCAGAAATATTGGCCGCTCTGGCGCCTTACCTGTTGCATCGCTGATTCGGCTCGATTCATGCTTGTGCCGTGAGTCCAATAGCGCGACCCCGGAACGGCGGGATTGCGAGATCTGAATCAATAAGAATCAAGCGACCATGAGGTCGATCGATAAAAGAGGGGGCATCCATGAAAAGACGTCAATTCGTCGGTTCCAGTCTGGCACTTGCGGCGACCTGGCCGCTGCGTGGATTCACGGCCGTACTCACGGGCATCGGCGAGGTACCGGCCAAGACTCTTTCTGGTGGGGAAGTCACACTGCCTGGTTCGGCGATCGAGGCTCTCGCTGCCGGGCTGCGCGGCGAGGTGTTGCTGGCGAGCAGCCAGGACTATGACCGGACTCGACGCCTCTGGAACGCCGCGTTCGACAAGAAGCCGGCGATTATTGCGCGCTGCACCGGGGCGTCCGACGTCCGGCAGGCCGTGAATTTTGCGCGCGAGCACCAGTTGTTGACTGCCGTGCGCGCGGGCGGCCACAGCTATTCGCTGCTGTCGCCAGGTCGTTCGGCCCGCTGACGCCCGCCGCGCTCGTCGATACCAGCGTTAGAGCACCGTGCTTCCCGATCGCGTAACTGGAGATGCTGGCGCTCAGGTTATTGGCAACGTATACGTATTGGCCCGCTGTGGGTTCGAGCGCGATGCAGCAAGCCGCAGTCCCTCCATCGCCTACGTCCGAGCTGATCGCGTCCGGGCGGCCCTTGTTACCGACCTTAAACGACGACACCGCGCCTGCGCCGCCGGCCGGAATGGGTACGGCTGTACCCCAAAGCTCGGTGACCAGGAGGTTCTCGTTCACGTCGAAAGTAAAGCCAAAATAGCTGGGCAACGCCGGCCCGGGAGCCTGCGTTATTTTGGGCTCGCCGGCGTTCCCATCTGCGTCGATCGGAAAGACGTAGATCTTATTAGTCCCTTTGACTGTCACGACCAACTGCGTGCCGTCGGGCGTGAACCGGACTTGTGCCGGCGATCGGGCAAACGAAGGCGGATTCAAGCCGCAGGCGAAATCCGCCGCCGGAGCACCCGTCAAATCCATGAACCCTATGGCACTCGCAGCGAGGCAGCTCACGCCTTCGGTCGCGGAAGCCGGGCCCGGACCTATTGCACGCTGTGAGCGTGTAAAGGCCATCTGGCCGGCTGCGTTCACGCTGAAGGCGGTAATATTTGGCTTGATGGCGCAAATGCCCGGGCCCCCGGCGTTAAGCACCCAAAGCAGATCTCCGCTTCCTGTTGTCTCGACAGTGAGACTGTTGGGAAACAACCCGCCGGAATAAACACGATCCGCGAACGTCAATGTGCCGTCGGATGCGATGAGGAACGAGGTGATCGTGCCGAGTGCGCAGTCCCGGTTGTATGTGCCGGCGCCATTATTTGCACTGGCGCTCTCCGTGTTGACGGCGAACAGCATCTGATGTGCCTTGTCCAGTTGCACACTGCCTGCGGGGCCCAGCGAGTCAACCCCAGAGAGCTGCAGACCGCTGCCGCCACCGCCGGTGTTAATCGTCTGGACGGGTGTGGGGCTCAGGGTCCCGTTGCTTGCGCGGTGGTAAACCAGGATCTGGTTATTCCCGAGGGCATTGGTCATCACATACACTGTCCCCCTCTGCCCAGGCGGTACCCGCGCACAAGGAGCAGCACAGGGCAAACGTTGACAGTTGAATCGTCGTACGATTCATTTTCGTTAACACATTTCTGCTCGTCATAGCTGCCCCCTGAGAAACTTCGGATTGTTGGCCGGCTGCTGCGCGCTCGGCGCGCGCTTCGCTGGCCTAGCACTTTGCGAGGATGTGGCCCCGGTCGATGGCGCCTGAGCACACTATCTGTGTACGCCAGCGAGGGGCAATTCTGGCAGCGCAGCAAACCTCCGGACGTGGCTGCCCCGGAGCCAACATGTACGTAAACCCTGGCAACACCGTGTCGGGAGCACCCTTGTCACCTTCCGGCGCGATGCAATTGATGCAGCCGTGAGCTGACGCGAATCGACGAAGCACCGCCTTGCGTCGAGGTCTGGTTTCAGGCCTGCGGTCCTGGCCGAAGTGAAATTGATTCCGTTCCCATCGAACGGAATCAGCCCTCCGCCTAGCGCTCTCGCGTGCCGACCGCCTCGTTTACCACGGTCCAATGCGCCCCCTTATCAAGCGATATTTCGAGCCGCGCTGCCTGTTTGTCGGGGGAGACGAACGTATAGATTTCGCGAGCATCGGCCACTCCGCCGCCCCGCCTTGGAATTTCAAACGGCCTGGTCCAGACATTTCCATCGACATGCATGACGTTTTCGTGTGGGCCGCCTTCCGGGGCCACGTTTGTATACTTAAAGGTCTTGTCGACGTCGCTGTAGTAGAGGAGCGAGACGTCGTTGATGGCGCCGCCTGAGTCAACAGGATCGGGCTGCAGGCTCAGATATTCGCAGACCATGAAGGCGCCGTGGGGGAGAAAAGAACATTTCGCATCGTAGTCTTCCGTTCCGGCGTGGCCAAACTGCGTCTCTTTGGTCTCGATGCGTACCTTCCAATGTCCGGCCCAGGCCGCGAGTTTGTCGCGCGGGGACGGCGAATCCGCAGGCGTCGCGCCTGCAGTCAGAGTAAGCAGGAACGCCGTACCCAGCGCGGTCGAGCCCAATAGGAATCTTTTTGACACGCGCATCGTGACCATGGGACCTCACTCCTTCTGCGGGTTGCCAGCTGAAACAACAGTTCGATGTACCGGCGCAAATGGTTGCGTCAGTGGCTGTGGAACGGTGCCGGCGTGCCGTCGGACCAGTTGCCCACGATCACCATGAAGATGGAGGTCTTTTCGATGTTGATGGAATCGGCCGCCACCGGCGAGCCGGGCAGATTGGCGCCCCAGGCCGCGTCGTCGCTGCGTGACGTGAGGAACATCACGTGCGGATGCCAGTGGCCGGCGGCATCAGTGATATAGCCGCCCTTCGCCAGCATGTAGGACATGGCACCGGGTTCCGGCGCCTGGTACTTGCCCGACGCCCATGCAGCCGCTTCCCGCTGCTGCATCCCGGCCTTGGAGACCCCGGCCAGCACCCATGTGGTGCGCGTGAGAAAGTGCGGGTCCACCGAGCGTGCCATGACCGCATTGTCACACTCGGGCGCGCGGATCTTGGGGTTCCAGAACTCAGGGTTGTCGAAGCCCATGTCCCAGGCCCTGCCCACCCAGCAGACGAAGCCGTTCGTCCCTTTGACGGCGGTTTCGTAGCCATGCTCGCCCAGCACCAGCACCTCTGCGTGCTCTGCCACCGGGGCGGGTGCGGCGCTCTTGGCCAGCGCGATCTCGTCGGCGGTCGCCATACGGTACTGGCCGATGGGCGACATGGCGGGGTAGGGGTTCTCATCAGTCACTGCTGCAGCCTGATTCGCCCCCAAGGCTGCCATCAGGCAAACAAGCGCCGCTGCCCTCAGGTCACCGTCACTTCCAAACACCGATCGTAGAGTCTTCATGAGCGTGCACCTCGCCGGCTTTCCCGGGAGTCCAAGTTAGATGTCAGTACCCTGATCCTCGGATTCCAGAAATCTGGGCTCTGGAACGGCGCCCCCACGACCTCTCCGCGAGACAGATGAATCCGTTGGTACCGCGGACGGCGGTCTGGTAGCCGTGCGAATCGAGAGTCAGGACCGTGGCCTTGTCGGAGATCGCGGCCGGCGCGGCACTGCGCGCGAGTGCGATCTCGGGCGCGGGAGGCATCAGGTATTGCTTGAGAGGCGCCATACGCTCGTACGGGGTCGCATCGGCCGCCGCGTAGCCCGCCAGCACCCAAAGCACCGCTGCCAGCGTGGAGGCTCCAGCCCATCGAGCCCAGTGTCTGCTCTTCATGCAGTCAGGAGGCTGACACAAACAGGGAAAGCTCTGCCGGGAATGTGACGGACTCAAGATTTTGCGGGTCAGGAATGTGCTGTGGTGTGTGGGAATTCCCGGTAACGGAAGGCTCGCAATTCGCCTGTCCCAGCATCAGCCAGTACCTGGTACAACCTAACGAGAGAGGCTTCTTCGCGTAACAGGTTGTCTTACGCCGACAGTCGGCGATGCCCTACCGCCCGGCGACTTGCAGCGAGCGATCATCACATAGTTAAATCGCACATCGCGCACTTCACCGACGACCTGCCGCTGGCTGTTGGCGTGTGAAGATTGCGTCGACGTGTCAGGGAGACGCAACCTTGCGCGTGCAAGCCATGCTTACCGGAGCGCTGCTTCTGCTGCCCGCGCTGCTCACCGCGTGCGGCGGTAGCGGCGCGACAACGAGCGCGCCGGCTTCCGGTAGCGGCGGCCTCAATCCAAGCCCCGCGCAGCCGACCGACATCGTCACCTACAAGTACGATCTCGGCCGAACCGGCCAGAACCCGACCGAGTCGATTCTCACGCTCGCTAACGTGAACTCGACGAGCTTCGGGCTGCAGCGCGTGCTCACGGCCGACGGCAAAGTCGATGCTCAGCCGCTCTACCTGTCGGGGCTGACGGTCCAGGGTGCCACGCACAACGTGGTCTTCGTGGCGACCGAGAATGATTCGGTGTACGCCTTCGACGCCGACAGCGGCGCGACGTTGTGGCACGTGTCGCTGCTGCCTGCCGGTGAGACCGTGGACGACCTGCCAACTTACGGTTGCACGCAGGTGGCGCCCACGATTGGGATCACCTCGACGCCGGTGATCGACCGCAGCGCGGGCGCGCACGGCACCCTCTTCGTCGTGGCCATGTCGCGCGCTTCGGGCGGCGCAACCTACCACCAGCGCCTGCACGCGCTCGATGTGACCACGGGCGCGGAGCTGCTGAATGGGCCGGTCGAGATCTCCGCCACTTACCCGAAGACGGGCGGCACCACGAGCTTTGATCCCTCGCAGCACCTTGAGCGGGCGGCGCTGTTACTCACGGGCGGCACGATCTATACCAGCTGGACTTCGCACTGCGACTCCGCGCCCTACTACGGCTGGATCATTGCCTACAGCGAGAGCACGCTCGCCCGAAGTGCGGTGCTCAACGTTGCCGCCAACAGCGGCGGTCACGGACCTGCCATCTGGATGAGTGGCGGAGGACCCGCCGCCGACTCGGGCGGCAACGTCTATCTGCTGACCGCCAACGGCGTATTCGAGACGACGCTCGACGCTGGCGGCTTCCCGAGCGGCGGGGATTACGGCAACAGCTTCCTCAAGCTGTCGCTCGCGGGCGGGACGCTCAGCGTCCTCGACTACTTCACCATGTGGAACTCCGTGAGCGAGTCGGGCGCCGATCAGGACCTCGCGTCCGGCGGCATCATGCTGCTGCCCGATCTGACGGACTCCTCCGGCACGGTGCGTCACCTGGCGATCGGCGCCGGCAAGGACGAGAGCCTCTACGTCGTCAATCGCGACTCGATGGGCAGGTTTGATTCCAACACCAACAAGATCTGGCAGCAGCTGACCAACGTGCTTCCCGGAGGCATCTGGTCGACCCCGGCGTATTTCAACGGGACGGTGTACTACGGGCCGGTGAATGCTTCCCTCATGGCATTCCCGGTCACTGCGGCGGAGTTCGCGAGCGCTCCCTCCTCGGCTACGGCGACCAACTTCACCTATCCGGGCACCTCCCCGGTGGTGTCGGCGAATGGCACCAGCAATGCCATCGTCTGGGCACACGAGAACAGCAGTCCTGCAGTGCTGCATGCCTACGACGCCGGCAATCTCGCTCACGAGCTGTACAACAGCTCCCAGGCGGCGGGCGGCCGCGATGAGTTCGGCCCCGGCAACAAGTTCATCACTCCGGTGGTCGCCGACGGCAAGGTGTTCGTGGGCACGACCAGCGGCGTGGCCGTGTTCGGTCCGCTGAACTAGCGAGAGTCGTCTGTCTGCTTAACCCGTGCCAGGCGTCGCGCGCTATGCCCTGGGCCGTGTGCCGAGGATCGAAACGCGCTGGCCGTAGCGTGAATAGGGAAAGTAGTCCCATACGGAGTGATGCTGGACCGCGCGGTTGTCCCAGAAAGTCAGCGTATTGGGATACCAGCGTACGCGGCACTGAAACTCGACATGGCTTTCGAGGTGCCGGTAGAGGAATTCGAGGAGCGCGTCGCTTTCCTCGGGCGAGAGTTCATTGATGCGCGTCGTGAACCCGCGATTGACAAAGAGTACCTGCTTGCCGTTGTCGGGATGGCGGGTGACCACGGGGTGTATCGTCTTCGGCCATCCGCCGGGCGGCGGCGCGTTGCCGTGCGCGCCGACGTAGAGCTTCGAGCCTTCGTGCGTGGCGGTGAGACTTTTGACGAATTCCTGCATTACCGGAGACAGCGTCTCGTAGGCGCGGATCGCGCTGATGAAGCACGTATCGCCACCGCCGATCTCCGGCGTCCTGGTGATGTAGAGCATCGAGCCCATGGGCGGCTCGGCGTCGCACGTCACGTCGCTGTGCCACACTTCGCCCGATACGTAGCGCGACGACTGATCCGCCTTCACCACATAGATCTCCGGGTCCGCGGCGCTGCCCGCTTGGGCCTTCTCGGCGTTGTAGGGATGGACGTGCAGCGTGCCGAACAGGCGGCCGAAGCGCTTGTGGTCCTCGGGCGTCAAGACCTGGTCGCGGAATACGAGCACATGGTAGGCGTTGAACGCGTCGCGGATTTCTCCCAGCTGCTGCGCCGAAATCGGTTTCGACAGATCAATGCCGCCGATCTCGGCGCCGACGACGGGCGTCAGCGGATCGACCATGATGGCGCGCGGATTGAGCCGCTTTTCCTGGGCTTCGGGTCTGGGAGCGACCGCCATGTGTCCTCCGTGCTCCACCGGAGTAAACGTTACGCCCGCCCGTATCGGCAATACAAGCGCGGAAAATCAGAACTGCGGACGTTTAGGCCTGGCTCGGCGCCGACAACTGCCGGGTCGGTCTCTCAGCCAATCAAAGACGGCCTGAGATCGGCGAGCAACTCACGACGGCCGAGCGCGCTTCGGCCAGCTGTTGCTCATACTCAGCCACAGAGATGATCTGTCGCGCCCCGGTGTCCCATAGAATGCATTTCAGAGCGTCGTGAACGTCGCGGAGCTTCAGACGCGTGACGCTCGAGAACAGGTGCCGATACTCAAAGTGACACCCGATCAGGCAATAGTTCGGAATCCGCGCGGACAGATGATGAACGTGGTGATAGCCGATATTGGCCGTGAACCAGTTCAGCCACGCCGGCAGGACGAGATGACTCGTACCCTCGATCGCGGCGGTGTCGCAATCCCAGTGTGCATCGTCGCTGGCATAGGAATGCCTGAAGTTGTGCTGCACGGTAAAGAGTACGATCCCGGCGCCTCCGGCGAGCGATAGGCTCACCACGTAGATCGTGAAGAAAAGCGATGCGCCCACTGCGTAACACATCAGTGCCCACACGCCTAAGAGCATCACGTTATTCCACGACATGTGCCGATACTCTTTGGCGGATTTCCAGTAGCGAGCCCTGAAGCTCGCCGCGTGCGCACGCATCGAGAGGCCCGGCTGCGCAAGCTTGCCTTTCAGCAGGTGACCGAGCAGCGCGACGCTCCCCTTGAGCCAGGTAAATCGTGGGTTGAAGATCAGATAGATGAAGCCGGCGACGGGTGCCCCCGCAATGCTGCACTTCCATCGATACAAGCGCTGCTGCATCGGGCGCAGCGCCGCATACTCACCTACCGAGAGCGTCGTGTAGGGTCCGCGGTACTTCTCCCAGTTGCCGTTATGGGCATGGTGGTAGTTGTGATGTTGCGACCATACGTACTGCGGCATGCCGGCCGCGACGCCCAGCAGGAACCCGAACCAGCGGTTGAGCCGCTGGGTGCGGAACAGGCTGCCGTGGCCGCATTCGTGCATCAGGGCAAAGACGCGCAGGAAGAACAGGCTGATGAGTAACACCACCGCGACGGTGAGCCACACCGAAACGTCGATGCTCAGGACTGCCGCCCACCACAGGAGCGCAAGCGCTCCGAAGGTGGCTAGTACC
Source organism: uncultured Gammaproteobacteria bacterium (assembly GCA_963844595.1). Lineage (GTDB taxonomy): Bacteria > Pseudomonadota > Gammaproteobacteria > Steroidobacterales > Steroidobacteraceae > 13-2-20CM-66-19. The sequence goes on along the minus strand of CAWJOW010000003.1, from coordinate 675,697 downwards.
TGCGACAGTCCTCTGAGGTCATTGGAACGGCTGTGTCGGCGGATCATAGTCCGCCTCTCCGCCTTGACCCCGCAGATCAATGTCACTGTAAATCACCCCCAACGACATCGACTTGTTCTTGTTCTACTCGAATTTCTGCGCGGCCGGAGTGTACCAGCCCCCGTTTTTGAGCACGGCTTTCCTCGGTTGGATGGGGCTGTCGGGGGCCACCACCCGGTCTGCCGCGCCGGATCCGTGCTCCAGAAGGTGCGAGTTCCCAGGATCCGATCAGCCCTTGCCGCCCGGCTCGCCGAGGTGACTGCCTGCGGTGCGAGGCGTCACGCGAGCCCGTTGCTCCTCCTGGACTTCCGCAAGCGTGAGCCCGGTGCCGATCGCGACTACGCGCAGGACGGGATGCCCCGGGTCGACCGGTAGGCGCAGAGCGTGCACCTTCTCCCACACTCGAATACGAACGCCGGGCGGGTTCAGGTCCGATTGCTGTTCCGCCAGCTCCTGTAGCCGCCGTTGCGCGCGTTCGTGCTGTTCGAGTGCGAGACGCTCGGCCTGAGTCCTGACGAACTCATTCGCAGAGTGAGGCACTGAGGTTTTGCTTTCGGTCATGGTGGAACCCCCGGTCCCGCAGCCGGAAGCGATTCCCTTCGAGCCTGACGCTTAGTAGCGGCGTGGCCCTCCGCGGCTACCACCGCCCGAACGCTCGCGATCCTGAGCCTCGTTGACCTTCAGGGAACGGCCGTCGAAGTCGGTGCCGTTCAAAGCCTGCATTGCGCGCGAGGCGTCGGCATTCGACATCTCCACGAACCCGAACCCGCGCGGGCGACCCGTATCGCGATCGGTGATCAGCGAGACTTTCTCGACGGTGCCGTGCTTGGAAAACAGAGCGCGCACGGCCTCGTCGGTCGCGGTAAAGGGTAGATTTCCTACGTATAGTTTGGTCACTGAAGCTGCTCACGAATGGATGAAGTTAACCGGCAGGTCGGACCTGCCCCCTTGGTTCGTCAAGCTTACGAGATGAGAGACTGGCCTGAGGGAAGCGCTCTGGGCGCATCACGGCCACGGCAGACAAGCCGAAAGGTTACGAGCCGGGGCATAGATTACAGGTTCTTCCGCGGCCTTGCTGCACTTTCCGGCGTGCGTGCCCGACGCTTGGCGCCATGCTTTCCCTCGTGCGGCGGTGTTCAGGTCTGCGGCTGGTAAGTCGCCTGTACCGTGCAGATGAGGCGCAACTGGCAGGGTTGCTTCGAGCCGATATGCCGGGTTCGCTTGCCCGGGCATTCGAGCGATGCCTGCGCCCTATGCGTCGCGTCCGTCAACGCCGCGTTCACGGCCGCTTTGAGATCGAACTGTCCGTCACAGTCCGCATAAGGGCAGGGGAACTCGAAGAACGCCCGGGCCGGCGGATGCAGAACGTGCGACTGCGGCGCCGGAGTACTCGAAGATGAACCCTCAAATACCAGCTCGATGCGGAGCTGCTCAACGGCCGGGAAAGCCACGCGAAGCGCGACCGCGGCTGCGCGGCTGCGGCGCAATCGCTCGCGCCGCCCCTCGCCCTCGGCTGCACGGCTGGCCAGGGCGACCATCATGGCTCGCTCTCGACTGTCGGGTCGCTCGGCGTACCCGACTCCGGAACCGCGGTGGTCCCGGGCGCAGTCTCGCCGGCACCCCTCGGACGGGTCGATCGACGTTGCTGCTTCTCCTGCTGACGCGCCTTCCTTGCGAGCTCTTTCTGCCTACGGGCTTGATGATAGTTCTTGGGCACCTGCACTCCGTTCCAGCTTATAGAATAGTTATAGCCTCGTTTCGGCAACCGCGCTCGTGGAATTCGACGCTCGATCTGCAAGCGGTTGATTATTAAGTCCCTGGATAGGCCACCCACTATATCCATGCGCGCACGCTCCGGGTATCAAACGCTCTGGTTGACGTGGGTGCTGCTGGCCTCGCCCTGCCGCGGTGAGAGTCTCGCTGTCGAAGGTGCGCAGGGACTGCAGGCGACGCTGGACGCCGTATCGGGTCGCTACGAAGTGCGCAGCCGCGCTCTCGGTTGGGCGTTCGCCGGTACGCTTGCGGCGCCGGTGTCGGAGCTGAGCATGCACGAGGGCCGGGATCGCCTCGGGCCGTACCGCGAGCTGCAGTTTCGCTGGCAGCGGCCGCTTGCGCTCGAGGGGCGCATACGCGCGTACACCGGCCAACCCATCGTGCTCTTCAGCGAAACGACCGAAACAGCGAACTCGGATCCCTCGAGTCTCCGCTTTCCGCGTTTCACCCGGTTCCCGCGAGATCTGCGTGCCTTCAGCTACCAGAACAGGGCGTTCGCTCCGCCGAGCTTCACGCTCGAGGAGAATGCCACGCCCTGGTTATTGTTCGACGCACGAGCGCACGCCGCAGTGATCTCGCCGGCGGCGAATTTCATGCTCACGCGCATGCAGGGTGACGGCAACGCCGAGATCTCCAGTGGCCTCAATGCAGGGATCGCGAGCCTGCCGGCGGGATTCAAGCACCAGACGCTCATTGCCTTCGGCGCACAAGTCAACACAGCCTGGGAAACCTGGGGGCGCGGGCTCCTCGAGCTCGAAGGCGCGCGCCGTCCGGCGAATGATGCAGACGCCGGGCTGCGCTATCTGGGCTACTGGACCGATAACGGCGCGAGCTACTACTACAATTACGATCGTCGGCGCGGTTATGCCGGCACGCTGCAGGCGCTCGTCGAGCGCTACCGCGCCGAGAGCATTCCCATCCGCTACCTGCAGCTCGACAGCTGGTGGTACTACAAGGCGCTGACGGATCCGAGCGGGCAAGCCGGCACACCGAAGAATCCGGATCTGCCGCTCGGCGAATGGAATCGCTATGGCGGGCTCTTGAGATACGCAGCACATCCCGCGGTCTTCCCCGATGGCCTGGCGGCGTTTCAAAGCCGCATCGGCCTGCCGCTCATCGTACACAACCGCTGGATCGATCCTGCGAGTCCCTATCACCAGCGCTACCACATCAGCGGTCTCGCGGCGATCGACCCCGCGTGGTGGCAGGAGATCATGGGGTACATCGCGAGCGCGCATGTCGTGACGTACGAGCAGGACTGGATGAACGTGATCTACGAGCACTCGCCGGCGCTCGCCACGACGCCGGGGACGGCGCAAGCATTCACCGACGGCATGGCGCGCGCGGCTGAACGACGCGGTATTTCCTTGCAATATTCCATGGCCCTGCCGCGTGAGTTTCTGCAGGGCGCCCGCTATGCGAATCTCACCAGCGCCCGGGTCTCCGGAGATCGGTTCGAGCGGTCAAAATGGGACGCGTTCCTCTACACCTCGCGCCTCGCGAGTGCGCTCGGCATCTGGCCGTGGAGCGACGTTTTCATGAGCGCAGAGACTGACAATCTTCTGCTCGCTACGCTGTCGGCAGGCCTGGTTGGGATTGGCGACCCGATCGGGGCCGAGGACCGAGCGAACCTGCTGCGCGCCGTGCGTGCGGATGGTGTGATTATCAAGCCCGATACACCTCTCGTTCCGGTCGATGCGATGTACATTCAGGATGCGGCACGGTCGGACGAGCCGATGATCGCCTGCGCCCACACGGATCATGGTGAGCTGCGAACGAGCTACGTCTTCAGCTACCCCCGCACGCCGCAACGTCTGCGGGCATCCTTCACGCTGGCGCAGGTGGGCGTGTCACGCGACGCCTACATCTACGACACGCGCACCGGCAGCGCGCGGCGCTTCGCTGACGGGCAGCCGTTCACCTTCCGTCTCGCACCGGGCGCGACGGCGTACTTCGTGGTGGTTCCGGTGGCGCGTTCCGGTATCGCCCTCATGGGCGATCGCGACAAGTTCGTCCCGGACGGTCGCAAGCGCATCGCCACACTCAGCGACGAGCCCGGGCGGCTCACCGCGAGGGTCAGGTTCGCTGCACAGGAGAGGTCGGTGCACCTGTTCGGGTACGCCGCGCGCGCCCCGGTCGTGACTGCAGTCAGGGGCACCGCTGGCAGGGTTGTCTTCGACCCGATGAGCGGGCGCTTCGACGTCGAGGTCTTTCCCGACCCCGAGGAGCTCGCCGCGAGCCCCGGCGGCGATCCGGAGCGCGAAGCCATCGTCTCTCTGCACGGTGAGTGAGACCTGGCCACCATGCAAGATTGGCTGTGGCCAGGCGGCACTCCCTCAGCTCATCAATTGGGAGCACCTGCCTCGCGTAACCAGTACTGCGTTCTGCCAATGAAGGAGAAACCGATATAGCCGCGCACTTTCAATTTAGTTCCGCCGTCTTCGAGGGAAACTTCGCAGCGATAGGTATTGCCGGTGTCCGGATCAATAATCTGTCCGCCTGACCAGCCGCTGCCCGAGGGGTGCAATCCCCACAGGATCCGCAATCCAATTAAAGGCATGTCCTTCATGGAGCCCGAGCACTTCGTGCACCGTGGGTTGGGCGTCTTGGGGGAGATGAGTTTTTCGATAGTGCCGTAAAGAGTGCCGTTCTCTTCCCGGATACGCAAAACCGCCGTGATTTTCCCGGTCACCTCGTCAATCGTCTGCCACGCTCCGATTGGAGAAAATTGGCGAGAGTCCTGGGCTGCAGCCGTCCGGACGGCCCCGCCGAGTAACGGCGCGCCTAAAAGGGCCGACGCGAACAGGTGCACGAGCGGCACAGACGTCCTGGGCACAGTTGAATTCCCCCGGACGGAATGTACCGCCGAAATGACTCTGACCGCAAAAACCGGTGACCACCGCCAACCGAATCGCGCGTCTCGTCCTCAGGCATTCACTTCGGTGATGCACCGGTGTGTTGGCGCGTCGCCGCTTCGATCCAGCGACTGATCTGCTCGTGCAGAATCGAAAGCGGCATGGGGCCGTCATCCAGAACTGCGTCATGAAATGCACGGATATCGAACCTCGTGCCTAACGCCTGCTCGGCTCTGCCGCGCTCGGCGAGAAACTGCAGCTCCCCTATCTTGTAAGCCAGTGCTTGTGCGGGCCACGCGATGTAACGCTGCGTCTCCCGCACCACGGTCGTCTCGGGAAGGGCAGTGTTGTCGCGCAGGCAACTCTCTGCCTGTTCCTTGCTCCAGCCCTTCCAATGAATTCCGACGTCCATCTCGAGTCGGCACGCGCGCCACATGTCGAAGGACAGCCGGCCGAAGCGCTCATAGGCGTCCCGGTATACGCCCATGTCTTCGCCGAGTTGTTCGGCGTACAGCGCCCAACCTTCCACGAACGCCGTCGGCTCGTCTTTGCGGCGGAACGCCGGTAAATCAGTCCGCTCCTGGGCGAGCGCAATCTGCAGGTGGTGGCCCGGTACACCCTCGTGAAGAATCCAGGCGGGCAGGCTGAAGAGCGGACTCTCATACGAGTGGGCGCCCACGACCACGGTCCCTGGTACGCCCTTTTCCGGATCACCGAGATCGTAGCCGCTCGAGGAGGCCTCGAGCTCCGGCGGCTTGACCCGGATCGTCCAGGTCAGCCGCGGCAGCCGCCCAAACCACCCCGGCAGCAGCCCATCGATGCGCTTGCCGATCTCGCTGGCCTTCTCGATGTAGGTCTGCAGATCAGGTGCGTAAAAGTGCCTGGCGGTGCGCAACATCGCGATGAATTGCGGCAGCGTGCCCGTGAAATGGGTCGAACGCATTGCGCTGTCTATCTCGGCGCGGATCCGGGCCACTTCCCGCTCACCCACCGCAAACACCTCGTCCGGTTTCATCTCCGTGGTGGTTGAGCGCCGCACCTCGAAGGCATACCAGGCGCGGCCGTCCGGCAGGCTCGAGGCGCCCAGCTGCGAGCGTGCGTGAGGCAGGTACTCACCCGCAAAGAAGGAAACCAGCTTGCGTTGAGCGGGTTTGACGGCCTGCTCGACCGCGGCCAGGGCGTCGACTCGCAGCGAAGCCTGGCGGTCGGCCGGAATTGTCGCGGGCAGGTGTTTGAGCGGCCCGAGCAGCGGACTCGCTGCGGCGGGCTGGTCCGCGGCGAGCTTGAGAATGGCGAGAACCGCGCTCGCGGTAGACTGCGGCTGCACGAATCCGGTGGCGAGGCCGCGCTTGAGGTTGTCGACCTGTTGATCGAAGTAGACCGGCAGTGCTCTCAGCCGGGCTATCCAGGCAACGGCATCAGCATCAGTGCGAATGACGGTCGTCTCGGCCGCGTAGTTGCCGGTATTGAAGAATCCGTCCCCATTGTCGAACGGGATGCGCGCTTCATCGAAGCGCGCTGCCTCAATCCGCATGCCGACTCGCCATTGCAGCAGCTGCCGAGTCAGGCCCGCCTCACTCCCCGCGGGCGATGGCGGCAGAGCCGACAGTTGCGCCTGCACCGCTTTGAGCGCGGCGGTGCGGCGATCATCGGCGGCTTTGCTCACATCGGGCCAGCCCGGTCCCTCCTTGGGATCGGTCTGCCGCTCGATGGCGGATTCCCCGGCAATTATCTTTTGCAGAGCCGCATCCACGGGTGCCGCAGTGGCAGGCAAGAGGGGCAACACGCTCAGGAGACATGAGATCGTAAGTTTTTCAGTAACGCCCATGCCTGGCACTCGTTTCGCCGCACCTCAGGCTATCAGTCGAAAATCGCGCTGCTGTTCCCTGACGGCAGTGGGCGAACGTCCGAGCACGCGCCGGAACGTACGATTCATGTGGCTCTGGTCGCAGAAACCCGCCTCAAGCGCGATGGCAGCACAGGGTTGGCCGGTCTCCCGCAAGAGACGCGTCGCGCGTTCGACACGGAACCGGGCCGCAGTCTCCTGCAACCCTTCTCCGGTTGCGTGCCGGTACGCTGATCCGACCCACGAGGGGTGACGGCTGACCTCTCTCGCAAGGTCGTTGATCTTGAGGGCCGTGTCTTGCCTCAGGCGTCGGGTGATCGTGCCGACCCAGCTTGCAGGCTCGCGCCTGGGTTGGCGGCTCGCCCCTGCCAGGAACCGCTGGAGCGCTGCGCGCAGGCGCTCTTCGGACGCTGCGGCCTCGCAAGCGCGAACGAGGGACCGCGCTTCCCTCCCGGCGGAACCTCCGACCCACTGCATGACCGGCAGAGTCGGCAGCGAGCCGCGTCCAAGCCAGGCAGGATCGAACTCGATCTCGATCTGCTCGAATCCGACCCCCGCGGTTGTATTGCGATGCGCTGCGCCGCCGCGATAGAAGACCGCGGATGGAGCGGCGATGAACCGCTCCCCGATCTCGGTCTCATTCCAATAGGAGCCCATCACAAACAGCGAAAGAACCGGCCATTCATGGGCGTGCTCCGGCACGCAGATGTGGCTCCGGTCGATGACCCGTCTGACGGAGGCTCCGCTGAAGCTTCGCAGCACCGCTTCCTCGACTGGAAAAGGGCTTCCTAAATAAATGTGCACAGGCGAGCCGTCAAGTGAAGAGATCGAGCGGCCGCAATGCTGCCGCCTTGAATCCGTCCAATACAGCAGCCAAGGCATACGCTAGAACATCGCCCATGACCATAATATTGCGACCTATGCTGCGAGCCTGCCTCGCGTTCTGCGCTCTGTTGCCGGCGGCCTCGATCGTGCGGGCAGCCGACACAGCGGATTGTCACATCGGCACCTACCGTCTGGCCGATGGGGCTCTCGTCGATGTCGCGCCAGGCGATAACGATACTCTGCGCTGGACGCAATTCGACGGAACGACCGGCGTGCTGCACCGGGGTGCCGGCGCAGTCTGGACGAGTACTCGGGGCTGGACCGATCGAGCGGACGGGATCACCGCGGCGTTCCCGGCTTGTCCCGGGGGACAAATCACTTTCGGTGGCATCTCGGGTCAGCGGATGGCGCTTGATGTGAGGGAGGCGACCTTCAAGAGTCACGATACCGTGCTCGCCGGCCGTCTCGTCATGCCGAAGGGCGCTAGGCAGGTTCCGATCGTCGTGCTCCTCCACGGCTCGGAGCAGAGCTCCGCACTCAGCGACTCTTCGCTGCAGACGTATTTTCTGCAACACCTTCTGCCGGCTGGAGGCGTGGGCGCGTTCGTTTACGATAAACGAGGCACCGGAAGGTCCGGGGGTCAGTACACCCAGGATTACAGTCTGTTGGCCGACGATGCCGTGGCTGCGGTGCGCAAGGCCCGGGAGCTGGCGGGCACACGCCTGGGTCGCATCGGTTATCAGGGGGGAAGCCAGGGTGGTTGGGTGGCGCCGCTTGCGGCCAACCGCAGCGCAGTCGATTTCGTCATCGTGTGCTTCGGTCTGGCGGTCAATGTCATCGACGAAGATCAGGAAGGGGTCGAACTGCAGATGCGGGAGAAGGGCTATCCACCCGAAGTGATCGCCAAAGCACTCGAGGTGGCGAGCGCCGCCGAAACCGTGTTCGAGTACGATTTCAAGAACGGATTCACGAAATTAGACGAGATGCGAGCAAAGTATGGAAGCGCTCCCTGGTACAAAGACGTAAAGGGCGATTTCGCATTTTTCGTGCTGCAGCAGCATTCAGACGCGCAACTGCGCGCGCTGGCGCCGGAATTCGATTGGCACACGCCTTTTCACTACGATCCCATGCCTGCGCTGCGCGCCGACAAGGTGCCACAGCTCTGGATCCTCGGCGGCGAGGACTATCAGGCACCGAGTGCGGAGACCAGCCGTCGCATCAGGTCACTGATGCGCGACGGCCTGCCGTTCACGCTGGCTTACTACCCGGCCGCCGAGCACGGCATGACGTTGTTCGAGACCGGCGCGGATGGTGAGCGAGTCTCGACACGCTACGCTCCGGGCTACATCAGGATGATCCGTGACTTCGCGCGTGACGGGGATCTTCATGGAAGCTATGGCGATGCCAAGGTGACGGCCGCCGCCAGGGCGGGAGATTAGCTCGCGGCGACGTGGTATGCGATCTTCTTGCCGGAGACGCGGGGCCGGACCCTGGAGGACGTGGCGTGATGAAAGAGATACCGGTAGGCGCACGCGGTGCGTACAGCCTTCGCGTGGAACAGCGCCATCTTGCCGACAGCTTCAAGGACAGCATCCTGCCGCCGGTACTTGCGACACCGTATCTCCTGCTCATCATGGAGAACGCCGCCTTGAACGCCATCAAGCAGTATCTGGATCCCGGTGAAAGCGCCGTGGGTACACGCGTGGATCTGCGGCATCTGGTCGCGACTCCTGCCGGCCGCGAGGTCACCGCCCATGCGGAGGTCATCCGCACATCGGGACGCAAAATAGAGTTCAGGATATGGGCCACCGACGGAGTCGAGGAGATCGGCACTGGAACTCACGAGCGCACCCTGGTGAATGTCGCGCGCATCCTCGAGAGGATGGGCGTCAAATACGGCGCCAGTCCCTCGTCAACACGAGAAACATGAACAAACGCTGAATGACAGTCAGACCTCAGGCGCAATCCCCACCGGCCTGATCTGACACCGACCTGCCCGGATCCGGCCGCAAGGTCCGCCCCGGGAACCTCGCACCGAGTTCCGGTCTCTTCATATATGGGCATTCCTCTCCTGGAGGCGAAGTGAAGCGCTTTGCTGGCGTTACATCGTTGGGGCTCGTCGCCGCGTTTGCGGTTGCGATGCCGCCGGTTGCCGCATCGGAAGACACCGCGCCTCAGGAGCGACATGCTCCCGAGCGCATCACCGGTCCGGCGCATCCGGATCTTTCGGCGCACGAACGTCGCGGCCGGGCCTCATATTACGCGCGCGAATTCTTTGGCCGACCCATGGCGGATGGCGCTCCGATGGATCCGGGTGGGCAGAATGCTGCCAGCAGGACCCTACCGCTCGGCACAGTGGCGAAGGTGACCAACGTCGACACCGGCAAGAGTGCCATCGTCAAGATCGAGGATCGCGGTCCATACATCAAGGGGCGCATCGTGGACCTGTCTCCTGCCACGGCAAGTAAGATCGGCATCACACCGCACATCGGCGTGGCGAAGGTGGTGGTCGCGCCGATCGCAGTCCCGCTGCCGGACGGTCGCGTCAAGCTCGGTGCGGCCGCGTCGACCCCTCGGCGCAGACCCGAGCCTCAGGGCATAGCTCGCGCTGAGGGCCGACCCACTCAGGCAGCCCCGGCGCAGCGACCCGGACCCTAGAAGCGCTCTGAAACCGACTTCGAGCTGCCGGTGTAGGAGCTGTCTTACGCCGGCATCCTCGGGGCACCGGCTACCTTAAGCGCGGCGGAAAAGTAGGATCACAATCGGCTTTGTGTGAATCCGCATAGCCCGGGGGGGCGTCCGATGCAAGCTGAAGAGCCGCGGCCTGCGAGCCGCAAGACCAATGGGCGGCATCGGACCAACGAAACAGCGTTGAACGTCAGCAAGCTGCTGCGCGCACTGCAGAGTGTGCGCGACGGCGATTTTTCCGCGCGCCTGGCGAGTGACCAGACGGGACTCGCGGGCAAGGTCGCCGACACTTTCAACGAGATCGTGAGCGCGAACGAGCGGCTCGCGCGCGAGCTCGAGCGCATCGGGCAGACGGTCGGAAAGGACGGCAGGACGCGCCACCGCATGGCGGGCGAGCGGCGCTCCGGCGCGTGGGGCGCCATGGAGCAGTCGGTGAACACACTCATCGACGACCTGCTCTGGCCCACGACCGAGGTGACCCGGACCATTTCCGCCGTCGCCAAGGGCGATCTGCAGCAGACCATGAGCCTGGAGGTCGACGGCCGGCCGCTGCGGGGCGAGTTCCTGCGCTCCGCCACGATCGTCAACGCGATGATCGCGCAGATGAGTGCATTCACCTCCGAGGTGACCCGGGTCGCACGCGAGGTCGGCACGGAAGGCAAGTTGGGCGGTCAGGCTGCCGTGCATGGCGTAGCGGGAACGTGGAAGGACCTGACCGACAGCGTGAACTCGATGGCGAGCAACCTGACCGGCCAGGTGCGCAACATCTCCGAGGTGACCATCGCCGTCGCCAACGGCGACCTGTCGCGCAAGATCACGGTCGACGTGCGTGGCGAGATTCTGCAGCTCAAGGAGGCCATCAACACGATGGTCGATCAGCTGCGCTCATTTGCATCCGAAGTCACCCGCGTCGCGCGCGAGGTAGGCACGGAGGGCAAGCTGGGCGGCCAGGCCATCGTTTCCGGTGTGGCCGGGACGTGGAAGGATCTGACCGATTCCGTCAACGCCATGGCGACCAATCTCACCGGCCAGGTGCGCAACATCGCCGAAGTCACGACCGCCGTGGCGCGCGGCGACCTGTCGCGCAAGATCACCGTCGACGTCAAGGGTGAGATTCTCGAGCTGAAGAACACCATCAATACAATGGTCGATCAGCTCAACGGCTTTGCCGCCGAGGTCACGCGCGTGGCGCGCGAGGTCGGCACCGAAGGCAAGCTCGGCGGCCAGGCCGCGGTGCCGGGCGTGGCGGGCACCTGGAAGGACCTCACCGACAGCGTGAATTCCATGGCCGGCAACCTCACCGGCCAGGTGCGCAACATCGCGGAGGTCTCGACCGCGATCGCGAGCGGCGACCTGTCGCGCAAGATCACCGTGGACGTGCGCGGGGAGATCCTGCAGCTCAAGGAGACCATCAACACGATGGTCGACCAGCTGCGCTCCTTTGCCTCCGAGGTCACGCGCGTGGCCCGCGAGGTCGGCACCGAGGGCAGGCTCGGCGGACAGGCGGTGGTGCCGGGCGTCGCGGGAACCTGGAAGGATCTCACCGACAGCGTCAACTCCATGGCGGGCAATTTGACCGGCCAGGTACGCAACATCGCGGAAGTTGCCACCGCCATCGCCAACGGCGACCTGTCCCGCAAGATTACCGCGGACGTCAAGGGCGAGATCCTGCAGCTCAAGGAATCCATCAATACCATGGTGGATCAGCTCAATGCCTTCGCCGCCGAGGTGACGCGCGTGGCGCGCGAGGTCGGCACCGAAGGCAATCTCGGCGGCCAGGCCGAGGTCAAGGGCGTAAGCGGGGTGTGGAAAGACCTGACGGACAACGTCAACTCCATGGCGAGCAACCTGACCGGCCAGGTGCGCAACATCGCCGAAGTCGCCACCGCCATCGCCCGCGGCGACCTGTCGCGCAAGATCACGGTGGATGTGCGCGGTGAAATCCTGCAGCTGAAGCAGACCATCAACACCATGGTGGATCAGCTCAATGCCTTTGCCGCCGAGGTGACGCGCGTCGCACGCGAAGTGGGTTCCGAGGGCAAGCTCGGCGGCCAGGCGGACGTCAAGGACGTCAGCGGCGTCTGGAAGGACCTGACGGACAAGGTCAACTCGATGGCCAGCAACCTGACCGGTCAGGTGCGCAACATCGCCGAAGTCGCCACCGCCATCGCCCGCGGCGACCTGTCGCGCAAGATCACGGTGGATGTGCGCGGAGAAATCCTGCAGCTGAAGGAGACCGTCAACACGATGGTCGATCAGCTGAACAGCTTTGCCGCAGAGGTCACGCGCGTAGCGCGTGAGGTCGGCACCGAGGGCAAGCTCGGCGGCCAGGCCATCGTTCCCGGCGTCGCCGGTACCTGGAAGGACCTTACCGACAACGTCAACTCGATGGCGCGCAATCTCACCGGCCAGGTGCGCAACATCGCCGAAGTCTCGACCGCCATCGCCCGTGGCGATCTTTCGCGCAAGATCACGGTCGACGTCAAGGGTGAAATCCTCCAGCTCAAGGAAACGATCAACACGATGGTCGACCAGCTGAACGGCTTTGCCGCAGAGGTAACGCGTCTGGCGCGCGAAGTCGGCACTGAAGGCAAGCTCGGCGGCCAGGCGCTGGTGCCGGGCGTCGCCGGAACCTGGAAGGATCTCACCGACAACGTCAACGTGATGGCGAATAACCTGACCAACCAGGTGCGCGGTATCGTCAAGGTGGTCACCGCGGTGGCCGACGGCGATTTGCGGCAGCGTCTCACCGTCGAGTCCAAGGGCGAGGTCAATGCGCTCGCCGACACCATCAACAGCATGACCGATACGCTGGCCATTTTTGCCGACCAGGTTACGAGCGTGGCGCGTGAGGTGGGAGTCGAGGGGCGGCTCGGCGGCCAGGCCTTCGTGCCGGGAGCCGCCGGCACCTGGAAGGACCTCACTGCGAACGTCAATCTGCTGGCCGCCAATCTTACCAACCAGGTGCGCGCGATCGCCGAAGTCGCGACTGCGGTCACCAAGGGCGATCTGACGCGCTCCATTCAGGTCGAGGCGCGCGGTGAGGTGTCGGAGCTCAAGGACAACATCAACGCCATGATCGGCAACCTGCGGGCCACCACCGAGCGCAATACGGTGCAGGACTGGCTGAAGACAAATCTCGCGAAGTTCAGCCGCATGATGCAGGGGCAGCGGGATCTGGTGACGGTGGGCAAGCTGCTGCTGTCGGAGCTTGCACCGCTCGTCAATGCTGAGCAGGGCGTCATCTATGTGACGGAGGGCGCCGGTGAATCGGGCTGTCTCAGGGAGCTGGCGAGTTACGCCGACGAAGCGTGGGACGACCGTGAGCCGCGGCGCTATCACCTCGGTGAAGGCCTCGTCGGGCAGGCGGCTGCCGATCGCCAGCGCCTGCTGCTCGCGGACATTCCCGAGGATTCGATCCGCGTGCGTTCAGGTCTGCTGAGCGCAACGCCGCGCAACGTCATCGTCTTACCCGTGCTCTACGAGGGTCATGTCAAGGCGGTGCTGGAGCTGGCATCGCTGAACGGCTTCACGGCCTCGCATCAGGCATTTCTCGAGCAGCTGACCGGCAGCATCATCGGCGTGGTTCTCAATACCATCGAAGCCACGATGCGCACCGAGGGGCTGCTGAAGCAATCGCAGCAGCTCGCCGGTGAACTGCAGGCTCAGCAGGCCGAGCTGCAGCAGACCAATGAGGAGCTCGCCAACAAGGCCAAGCTGCTGGCCGAACAGAACGCCGAGGTGGAGCGAAAAAATCAGCAGATCGAGCTTGCCCGCAGAGCGCTCGAGGAGAAGGCCGCGGAGCTGGCGCTCACCTCGCGGTACAAGTCGGAATTCCTGGCAAACATGTCGCACGAGCTGCGCACTCCGCTGAACAGCATATTGATCCTGGGACAGCAGCTGGCGGAGAACGCCGACGGCAACCTGAGCGGGCGCCAGGTGGAATTTGCCAACACCATTCACGGCGCCGGCACCGATCTGCTCAATCTGATCAGCGACATTCTCGATCTGTCGAAGATCGAGTCGGGGACGGTCACAGTCGAGTGCGAGGATCTGCTGTTCACGCACCTGCGTGAGACGATCGAGCGCAACTTCCGGCACGAAGCCGAGGCACGCAAGCTGTCGTTTACCACGGATTTCGACCCGCGGCTGGGTCGTGCATTGATGACCGATCCGAAGCGTTTGCTGCAGGTGCTGAAGAATCTGCTGTCGAACGCCTTCAAGTTCACCGAGCGAGGCGGCGTGCGGCTGCAGGTCGGGATGGCGGGCAGCGGCTGGACCCCAGAGCACCCGATACTGAGCGAGGTGCCGTCGGTGGTGCAGCTCTCGGTTAGCGATACCGGCATCGGTATCCCACCTGAGAAGCAGAGGATCATCTTCGAGGCATTCCAGCAGGCGGATGCGGGCACCTCGCGCAAGTTCGGCGGCACGGGCCTTGGATTAGCCATCAGTCGCGAGCTGGCGCACCTGTTGGGAGGGGAGATCCGGCTGACAAGCACGCCCGGAAGTGGCAGCACTTTCACCTTGTATCTGCCGCTTTCGTACGTGGGCCCGGCGTACAACCGCAGCAAGTCGCCGGGGTCCTTGCAGGCCCCGGCGTCGCTGCCGTTTCAGCCGGCGGTTCTGCCGATCCTGCGTCAGGAGGACATTCCGGATGACCGGGCGAGCGTGGCGCCTGACGATGCGGTGCTGCTGGTCGTCGAGGATGACCCGCACTACGCCCGGGTACTGCTGAGTCTCGCGCGGGAAAAGGGGTTCAAGGTCCTCCTGGCCCGCACGGGCACCGAGGCATTGACGCTCGCGCGCCAGCATCGCCCGACGGCGGTGTCGCTCGACGTCTTCCTGCCGGACATGCTCGGCTGGACGGTGCTCAACCAGTTGAAGCGCAACAGCGCCACGCGCCACATCCCGGTACAGATCCTGACCGTGGAGGATGAACGGCAGTACGGGCTGGAGCGCGGCGCATTCTCGTTCCTCCACAAGACGGTCACCACTGACGAGGTGGAAGCCGCCCTCGGCCGATTGCAGAGCTTTGCTGCCGCGCGCGTGCGGCGGCTGCTGGTCATCGAGGACGATCCGGCCGAACAGCTGAGCGTCACCGAGCTCCTCAGCCACAAGGACGTGGAGATCACCACTGTGGGCACGGGCGCGGAGGCACTGGCTGCAATGCGGGAAGGCAGCTACGACTGTGTGGTGCTGGACCTGCGCCTTCCCGACATGTCGGGCTTCGAGCTGCTCGACTGCGTGCAGGCGGACGAGCGGCTGCGTGAGACTCCGATCGTAGTCTTCACGGGACGCGAGCTCTCTCCAGACGAGGAAGCGCAGCTGCGCCGCAACGCCAAGAGCGTGGTGCTGAAGGGGGTTCGCTCACCCGAGAGGCTGCTCGATGAGACGGCGCTGTTCCTGCATCGTGTAATCGCCGACCTGCCGCCCGCCAAGCAGCAGATGATCGAGGCGCTGCACGACAGCGACGAGGCGCTCAAGGGACGCAAGGTACTGGTCGTCGATGACGACGTTCGCAATATTTTCGCGCTCAACAGCCTGCTCGAGCGTCACAACATGCAGGTCATCACTGCGACCAACGGGCAAGAGGCCATCAGGCTGGTCGAGAGTACCGACGACCTGTCGTTGGTGCTGATGGATGTGATGATGCCGGAAATGGACGGCTACGAGACGATGCGTCGCATCCGCAGTCACCAGCAATTCCATCTGCTGCCGATCATCGCGCTCACCGCCAAGGCCATGAAGGGCGATCGCGAGAAATGCCTGGAGGCGGGCGCGTCGGACTACGTGGCCAAGCCCGTCAACACGGATCAGTTGTTATCCCTGGTCAGGACCTGGCTGCATCGCTGACGGGGCGGCGAGCATGCGCACGCAGGAAAAGGCGAACATTCTGCTGGTCGACGACCAGCCGGCCCGCCTGCTCACCTACCAGTCGGTGCTGAGCGTTCTCAACCAGAACCTCGTGTGCGCGCGCTCGGGGCTCGAGGCACTGGAGAAGCTGATGCAGGACGACTTTGCAGTCGTGCTGCTCGACGTCAGCATGCCGGACATGGACGGCTTTGAGGCCGCGCAGCTCATTCACC
Source organism: uncultured Gammaproteobacteria bacterium (assembly GCA_963844595.1). GTDB lineage: Bacteria > Pseudomonadota > Gammaproteobacteria > Steroidobacterales > Steroidobacteraceae > 13-2-20CM-66-19. Next base: position 659,585 of record CAWJOW010000003.1, on the reverse strand, counting down.
AGCATCCGCGGTTCGAGAGGACCCCCATCATTTTCGTGACCGGCGTGCATGTGGATGAGCTCGACCAGCTCAAGGGTTACAAGGCGGGGGCGGTCGACTACGTATCGATCCCGGTGATTCCGGAAATACTACGCAGCAAGGTCGCGGTACTGGTCGAGCTCTACTGCAAGCGGCGCGAGTTGAGCGACCTGAATCGCCGCCTGGGTCAGGCCAACGAGCAGTTGTCGCAGGCGAACATTGCGCTGCAAGTGGAAAAGACGCGGGAACTGCAGGCGCTCAACCTCACGCTGCAGCAGGCCAATGCCGACCTGCAGCGCGTCAACAGCGATCTGCAGAGCGAAGTGCGCGAGCGAATCCGCGCGGAGCAGGCGCTCAAGGACGCCGACAGCCAGAAAGACGCGTTTCTGGCGATGCTGGCCCATGAATTGCGCAATCCGCTCGCGGCAATTCTGAGTGCCGTACAGCTGATGCGGACCCGGCAGCTGCCCGATCCGCAGTTGAGCTTCTCGCGGGACGTCATCGAACGGCAAACCGGTCAGCTCACGCGGCTGGTTGACGATCTCCTCGACGTGTCGCGTATCACCACGGGAAAGATCAAGCTGACGCCCGAGCCGGTTGCTGTCGCGGAGGTGATCGCGCGTGCCGTCGAGACGGTCGAGGCAGTGATGCGGGAGCGGGAGCACATCTTTGCCGTCGAGGTCGACGACCGCACCCTCAGGGTGCGCGGCGACTGCGTGCGCCTCACGCAGGCAATTGCGAATGTGCTCGACAACGCCGCCAAGTACACCAACAAGGGGGGCCGAGTCACCCTCAGCACACTGCAACGGGACGGGCAGGTGGAGATCTGCGTCCAGGACAATGGCATCGGGATTGCGCCGGAGGCGCTGCCGCGAGTGTTCGATCTGTTTGCCCAGGCGGATCGGGAAGCGGAGCATTTCCAGGGCGGACTGGGCATCGGCCTGGCATTAGTTCGCCGCTTGCTCGAGATGCAGGGGGGCAGCGTCGAGGCGTACAGCGAGGGTAAGGGCCGGGGAAGCCGGTTTGTGATCCGCCTGCCTTTGTACGTCGAAGCAGCGCAGCTCGCGCCCGAGGTCCAGATCAGAGCCGTCGAATCTCAGGGGATTCGGCGACGCATACTGGTAGTCGATGACAACCTCGATGCCCTGCAAAGTCTGGCGGCACTCCTCAGGGTGATGGGTCACGAGGTGGCCGCCGCGGCCAGCGGCGAGCTCGCGCTCGAAGTGGCCGAGCAGACGCGTCCCGAGGTGGTGCTACTCGACCTCGGCATGCCGCAGCTGGACGGCTATGAAGTTGCGCGCCGCCTCCGTTCGCAGCCCTGGGGCAGAGGCGTCGTGCTCGTCGCCGTAACCGGCTGGGGTCAGGACTCCGATCGCCGCCGCTCCGATGAAATGGGATTCGATTGGCATCTGGTCAAACCCGTTGCGCTGGAACAGCTGACGCAACTGCTGGCCGAGCTGCCGTCCATGGCGCAGGCGTCCTAGGCGGTAAGGCAGGCCGCCCCCGCGGCGGTCCGTGTTTCTATCCCCCGGCGCTGACGAGCTTACAGTCGCGCACTTCGACGGCCGCCGGGCGCCTGGCGGAGGCGGCTACCAGAGTCCCGATCCTGTCGCAACGCAGGGTGACGTGCTCACGTTTTGAGATCTTGCTGGCGGGCGTGATGGCGTCCGGCGTGAGCCATGCGGTGACATCCCAGCGGGGAGCGGACAGCTGAAGTGCGGCAGCTCTTCCACTCGGGGGGTTGGTGACGGTTCCGCTGACCTCGACAATCGCATTGCCGATCTTCTGCTTGAGGGCGTCAGGGTCGGCGGCGAAGTCGCGCTGCAGCGCATCCGCCGTGGTGTTGTACACAGGGCGGGGCGTACCCGGTGGCGACGGCAGCGCTGCCACCGGCATGGGCGTCAGACCAAAGCACTTGTAATAGTGGCTCTCGTCGATCAGCCACCTTCCCTCCGCGTTTGGCGGCTGGCGGGCGGACGCCGAGCCGAAGCGCTGGCAATCCTCCAACGAGGCGAAGACGGTTATGGCGTGACCTTCGGTATCGGTGCGCAGGTCGCACTTCCCCGTCACCGCGTAACACGCAAAGAAGCCATACAGTAGGGCCGGCACAACTCACCTCCCGCGCGGCGCGGCGATTCTCCGGCGCCACCGCTGACCGCGAGCAGCGGGAGGAAGACTACCACGGGGTCACGATGTTTTCTGAGGTCTTACCTGGCGGGGTGAAGCTGGCGACGATCCTTGAAGCGTGACATCAGGCGGGTCTGCGCTCGACCGGACGCTGGACCCAGAAGCGGTACATCGCGGTGAACATGTCCGGGTGCTCGGCCTCGAAGCGCGCCCATTGGCGCAGATTGGTGCAGGACGGGTCGTCGTCAAAGCGCGCCCGGTATTGATTCAGCACACGCACATCCAGTTCGAAGCCGAGGAAGCCGAGCGCGGCTTCAGTCAGGAACGACTCGATCTGCTCCAGCGTCAGATGCTGCTCCTGCACGTGGAAGGCCAGGTCGCGGCAATCGCTCATCGAATAGAACGCGTGGCTGTTGGCGAGCGACCGCAGCTCGGCGCTCGCATTCTCGGCGATCACGTCCTGACGGAATCGACGGATGTCATCGGCGCTGCTCGTGTAGCCGCGCGCGGCCACGAATTCTCGCACCCTGACCGCCGGCCGGCGCGCGATCTGACTGTAGAGGCCGAGGCACATGAACCCCCCGGGCCGCAACCGGGACAGCAGGATCCGCCATCCCTCGAAGGGATCGGCCAGATGGTGCAGCACCCCGACCGCCCCGATGACGTCGAACGTACGCGCAACGTTTCCCAGCCTGAGAATGTCGGCCTGCGCATAGTCGATGTGGGTGAGTCCGAGCTCCCGCGTCTTGCGCTTGGCATAGGCGAGGCTGCCCAGACTGAGGTCTATCGCCAGCACGCGCGCGCCGCGGAACCGCTGGGCAACCAGGATTGCATCGCTCCCCGTGCCGCAACCGGCGACGAGCACCTCGGGCGCACGGTCGTCAGGGAGCGGCGTAAACCGCGCGAACGGCAGAGCACGGCGCAGCTCGGCATTGAAGTGCAGCCCCTCGGGGGGCATCTGCATTCGCACCCAGCGCGGGTAGGGATTCTGCTCATACTGGTCGCGCACCGCTGCGGCGACGCCGCTCGTGACCGGCGTGAGGCGCTCGATTCCCGCACGCAACGCCTGCTCGGCGAGCGGCTCGCGAATCTGCAGGCGCAGAACCTCGGCGATCGGGCCCGGTTCGCCCGCCGCGAGCAACCGGCCGGGGTCCGGCAGCAGATGCAGAGGAAAATAAGCGGCCACCGCCAGCAAGAGCAGTGGCGGTACTGTTGCGTCGCCCTCGAGGAGCGCGACCAGGGCTGTGCGGGCGCTTCCGGCGCGGAGCCGTTCCTCATCGGTGCAATCGAACACGAACTCGTTGATGAAGCACTGCCGCGCCAGCGCGGCATAGAAATGAAGCGCGCCCACGTCCGCCGGATCCGGCGTCTGTCCGCCCGATGCGAGCGCGAGCAGCGCATGGCGTGCGCAGGTCAGGAAGCGCTCGAAAGGAATCGAGTTCACGGGCACCGCGTCCAGTAATGCCTGCAGAAGGGAATCCGCCGCCAGGGCGCCAAGGCCGCCGGCGCCGAACAGCGCGGCCCGTGGCAGCCTTGCGGGCCACGACTCGTTGGCGCGGCGTACGCAGCCGGCGATCCGCTCATCGAGCATGATCAGGCTGAGCGCCGGGCGGCAAAGATCGTGCGGCATCGCCCAGCTTTCAGCGATCGCGCTCGTGAGTTCGGAGCGGACGAGCGGGTCCTCTACCGTGAAGCGCGCGCGGCTCGCGCAGCCGGCAAAGGCCGCCCTGGTCGCCCAATTAGCTGCGCGTCCGAGCGCGCGCGCCAGCAGCTGCGTTGCTTGCGCGTACTGGCCGCGGTACTGAAGGATCATTGCCAGGTCGTAGAGAATCTCAGCGGATTCGGGCTCGAGGACCTGCGCGCGCCGCAGACTCGCCTCGGCGGCATCGAAGTCGCCGCGGCTGCTCGACACTGCGCCGAGGATGCGGTGCGCCGCCGCATGCTCGGGGCGAAGCTCGATTGCGCGGCGCAGGCTGGCGGCGGCCTCGTCGAGCCGCCCCTCGGTCATCGCGAGTACGCCGAGATTGAAATGGGCTTCCGCGGAGCCGGGATTGATGGTCAGCGCGCGCCGGTAGCTCGCGACTGCCTCGGCGGTGTGGCCCAGACTGACAAGCGCGTTCGCCATTCCGACATAGGCATCGGCAAACTGCGGCTTGATGCTCACCGTGGCCTGGTAGCTGCGCAGTGCCTGCGCGAACTGGCCGGCGCGATAGTTCAGGTTGCCCAGATTGAAGTGGGCCGCCGCGTACTTAGGATGGCAGGCGATCGCCAGCTGGTATGCGCTGCGAGCCTCGTCGAACCGGGCGCTTGCCAGCAGAATGTTGCCGCGATTCAGGTGCGCCGGTGCGCATTGCGGGTCCGTCTGGACCGCGGCGTCGTAGCGCGCCAGCGCTTCGGCGATGCGTCCCTGCTTTCTGAGCGCATCTCCCTCATCGATCATCGCCTCGGCGAGGCTCCCCGCTGCGCCCGGTGGGTTATTGTCGGCCTGTCTCATCCGTCGCGTAAGTATCTTCCCATCGGCCTACCTGTGCAGCAGCGTGAGCTGCCAGGTCTCCTTGCCGGTGGCCATCATCAGGGGTCGCATTGCCAGCATGCCGGACTTGCCTATGGCGTGCTCGAGCTGTGCGAGCTCGGCGAGCTTGCCCCGGATCTCGGCGTCTATCGGCGGCTCGGGCAGACCCGCCTCGTGCAGCAGCAGTACGCCCTTGGCGCGCACGGCGAGCTCGCCGTGGACCCGCAGGTAGCACAGCATGTCCGCGAGCTCCTCGCCGCGGAAGCGCTCGCGCAGCGCCTGCAGGTAGCGCCCGGAGCTCGTGCCGAGGAAGCTGCCGGTGCTGATGGCCTCGAGAAGCTTGACGTCGGACTCGAGGTCCACTTCGATCCAGTTGCGCAGGATGCGCTCGCTGTGGTCGAACACCAGGTAGATCACGAACGGCAGCACCAGCAGCGTTGCGAGCGTCGCAAGTGCCGGGCGCACCAGCAGGTAGTTGTAACCGGTGTGCAGCGCGACGGCAGCGAGGAGCCCCGGCAGGAGCAGGTGCAGGCCGCCTCTCGGCCGCCGCTCGTACAGGGTGTTCGTGATCATCGCGAGCAGCGCCGCTGTGCCACCGTGCATGATGGCCGTGCCGAACCCGCGGATCACCTGGACGGCGAGCACGGTATGCGGCCGTGCCGCCAGGTAGTAAAGATTCTCGACCAGCGCGAACCCCGTGCCGATCGCGAAACCGGCGATGCCGGCGTCGACGGGCAGGCCGACACGCCGCGTGCGGATCAGGAACACCAGCAGGACGGCCTTGAGCGACTCCTCGATCCACGGTGACACGTAGCGCGAGTAGGTGAGAAACGAGCCGCCGAAGTGCGCAAAGGCGACATTGTTCAGGACATAGCTGAGGCCGGCGGACAACGCGCCGGTCGCCATCAGCGCCAGCATCATCCGCAGCCGCACGAGCTTATAGCCGTCGAGCTGCACCAGGCCGGCGAGGAACAGCAGCACCGGCAGCAATGCGATGGGCGCGCGCATCAGGACATCGACGCTCATTCACAGCACCTGTAACGACAACATGAATTCGGTCGTGGCAAAACCGCCGCCGCCGAAGCCCTGGGCGGCGCCAACCGACAGCATCATGGGCCAGCGATGCGCGACGTGCAGCTGAAAGTCGATTTGTCCGCCTACGTCGTACGCCGGCTGCCGGAAGGCTGCGTTGTTGAAATCGGTCTCGAGCGCGGTAGCGAACAGCTCCGGCCGGGCCCAGCTGACATAGAAGCCCGGCGAGCCGAGGCTCTCGAACCGCACGGGCGGGATGCACCATTCGAGCATCGCCTTGGCCACCGATTTGCCCTGCAGCGCGTCAATCTCGAACCCCGGCATGCTGAGCAGCTCGCGGTAACGCTGCGCGCTGCCGTTGGCGCCGCTGTCCACGTAGTTATTGCCGAAACCGCCGAGATAGAAGTTCGAGAGCGGATTCTCACGCGCGCCCGCAGAGACCGCGGCACCCGTGCGCAGCCAGATGGAGGAGTGGTCGAGCGGCAGCGGAAAGCCGACGTCGTACGTGCCGCTGATCGACGGTATGAATTCCCCGGGTGACGAATAAGTGTGCGCCTTCAGCGACCAGGCGTTCCCCGTCTCGTCGTCGACCGCGCCCGGCGAGCGGCGCGTGTCGACGGAGTTGAGTCCGAATTCCGTCGTAAACAGGGTCGGCGTCGGCGAGAGCACGTTCTGGAACCCCGGCAGCGTCACGAGATCGCCGTAGTAGGCCACCTTGGCCTGGAAATCCATGGTTCGCGGCAGATCGTAGATCAGGAAATGATCGTAACTCACGTAGCCGTTGTAGCCTGCGAGGCTGCGCTTCGTCGGGCCAAAAAGGTCGTAGAAGTCGTCCTGATTCCAGGCGACCCCGGCCGTCCATTCCGGAATGTGCGCCGTGATCATGGCGTGCAGCCGCTGGCTGGATTGCAGGCCGTCGTCGGGACTGTAGGTCGTGTCGACGTTGATCCAGTCGAGCCCGACCGGATCGCTGAAGCGCGCATTGGCGCCGATCGCAACGGAGTTGAAGTAGCCCGCGACGGTCGGTATCACCGAATCGAGCAGCAGCGCATCCGCGGGGCGGTAGGTACCCTGACGTACGATCTGCGATTCGTACGGGATCGTGGACGGGACCTGGGCGACCCAGCTTTGCACCACCGGGTACTTCGCCGCCACCTGCTCGCCCAGAAACGTGACCGCGCTCAGGTCCTCGGTGGGCTGTGCGTCGATCTGGGTCGGAACGAAGCCCTTCGCGCTGTAGCGCAGCACGATGAGCCGGGAATCATCGAGCGGCAGCGGGCGGAAGAAGCCGAGCGCAGCGTTGCTGACCGCGTCGAGTTTTTCGGTCGCGAGCTCGTAGCGGTAGATGTTGGACACGCCGGTGTAGTAGCTGCTGCCGAAGAGATAGCGGCCATCCGGCGAGAACACGAACCCTTCCGGCACCGCCGATCCCAGCGTGATCGTGTGCACCGGTGTCGTGTCGCCGTGGGCGAGTGCGTCGGTGCGCATGACGCGCACCTGAGTCACGTGCGGAGCGCCGACGCGCGGACCGCGGCCCGAAACCGACAGCGACGCGAGCGTACCGTCGGCAGAGAGGTCGAGATCGAAGGCCTCCTCGTCCGGCGCGAATGTGTGGAGCCGGTGCCACTCGTTGTAGGGAGGTGGGAGCCGCACCAGCTCGTTGCGTCCGTTGGCGAATCTCAGTCCCCACAGCGAGCGATCGGTGGGATTGAAGACGATGTCACCGATTCGTCCGGCGTGGAACAGTGTGCGCGTCTTGCCGGTGCGCAGGTCGAACGCCTCGAGGTTGCGATAGCTCTTGACGTTGTCGCTGGTGAAAAAGAGTGTTTCCGTTTGCGGGTCGAAGGCGAGTGAGGTCACCGTGTAGCCCTTGGAGCCCTTGATTTCCGCGAGATTGGTGACGCTGCCATCGGCGCGCGAGATCGACACGAGATGCGCGACCTGACCCGGGTACCTCACAGCCGTGTACAGCCTGGAGCCGTCCCGGGACAGATAGCTGCGCGAGACTGCGCCGAGGTCCTTGTGCGTGACGTCATGGAACTCCGTCAGGGGGTGCTCGTGCACCGACTGCAGGTTCTTGCGCTGAAACTCATGCTCGAAGTCGATCCAGCGGCGCCAGGAATCATTGAGCGACAGACCGAACACGTGCTGGAACTGATCGGCGTAATAGCGCCGGCTGCCCGGATCGCGTCGCCACCACGTCAGCAGGCGCTCCGGGCCATAGGTGAAGGCGAGATAGTCCATGAAGCGCGTGCCGTACAGGTAGGCGTTGGCGCCGGTCTGGAAGTCGACCTCGGTGCCCTTGGAAACGAGTCCGAGCGGGTCATAGAATTTCGCGCCATCCTGCACCATTGCGCGGAACACCATCTCGTCGTAGCCGCCCTGGGCACGGCCGACGCCGCCCATCATCCACGTCTCCATGAACACCGCGGCGCCTTCGCTGTACCAACGCGGCATCGTGCCGCGCGGCACGGTCAGGTAGTAATAGAGCAGCGTCTCGGGGTGGGCGGCGTCTACCTGCACCTTGCCATGGAAGAAGTGCCGCCAGCGGTAGTCCTCCGGGCTTGCGCGATCCGTGATGGCGAGATGCGTCAGCTCGTGCACCGCCAGGGCTTCGAACCGGTCTGCGGCTGAGAATGTTTCATAGGGGTCGTCCGACGGGGCGACATCGACGTCGATCAGGTTGTGGGGCACCCAGCCCGTGGATGCATTATTGGAGTCCTGCCAGTCCCTCAGGAAGACGGTGACGCCGTCGTTCGGCACGTAACCCCACACGCGCTTGTGGTCGGCCAGCGCGCTCAGGAAGCTCTGGGTCACGTGCGGGATCAGCGCGTCCTCGCCCGGATCGTAATAGACGATCTGCAGCTGGTTGTCCGTTTCTACGAACGCCCGGTCCGCCGGAAGCACAGGACCGGAAGCGAGAGCCAGTATCGCGGTGACCGCGAGCTGCGGCCACGGGACCCGGATGTTTGTGTTCTTGTTCTGCAATGACAAACGAGCAGGCCCGACACCGGGGTCGGGCCGCTCGCTTTCCGCCTGATCACCGCAACGGCCGCTTACGCAGCTTTCACCAAATGCATCCGCGCTCGAGCCGCTGAGTCAGACTGGTCGAAATGGTCACTGGGGGCTGGCGGCGTCCTTACCAGAGTCCTTACCGGCGTCCATAGCGTTGTCTTTACCCGAGTCCTTGCCAGAATCCTTGCCGGAATCCTTGCCCGAGTCCTTACCGGCGTCCATAGCGTTGTCTTTACCCGAGTCCTTGCCGGAGTCCTTGCCAAAGTCCTTGCCCGAGTCCTTACCGGCGTCCATAGCGTTGTCTTTACCCGAGTCCTTGCCGGAGTCCTTGCCAAAGTCCTTGCCCGAGTCCTTACCGGCGTCCATAGCGTTGTCTTTACCCGAGTCCTTGCCCGAATCCTTACCAAAGTCCTTGCCCGAGTCCTTACCGGCGTCCATAGCGTTGTCTTTACCGGCGTCACCGCCGTTTGAACCGCCGCTTTGATCGGACGTGCCGGATCCGCTGGTGTTGGCCCCCGTGTTCGAGGTGCCCGCCTGCGAACCGGTGCCGGAGCCGCTCGGGCCGTCCGCGTACGCGCGCTTCGCCTCGACAATGGTGCCCGCCGCATCCTTGCCCGCCGGCGCTTCGTGATAGCTCAGGTAAGCGACCGCACCGATCGCCAGCACCAGCCCGCCGACAGCCCAAAGTGTCTTGCTAGACATGTTCAACCTCCCCACGTTTGATTGGATGAAAGCCTGTTTCTCACGTTCTGCAATACATACTGTTGATCAGCAAAAAAGTTGGTATGCGCCGCGCGAGGCTCACCGCCCTGCGGGGGCGCGTAGCGTCGCATGGCTCACCGCGCGTCCTCCCATCAGGAATGTCAGCTCGACTTTTTGCCCGCGCAACTCGACCCCCGGCAGCGGTACTGTACTGCGCGCCGCCAGGTGCGGGCTCTCGCCTCGCAGGCCGTTGATTCTTACGGTGTGTCCGGCGCTCGCGATGACCACATCGACCGGCTCGGCGGCGGCTACCTCCACACCAACCGCGAGCCCACCGCGGTCCCGATACAGGCCCACACGGCCGGTCACGGGTCCCGTGTCGAGCGCGACTGAGTCGAGCGTCACCGGGACACCTGCCGCCATCGTGCCGGCGGTCTCGCCGCTGCCGGGCCCGGGTTCTTGCACGGTCTCGTAGACGATCGCGCCGGCGGCCAGCAGGCCGGCGATGAGCGCGGCCTGCCGCCAGCGTCCAGGCGACCACCTGCGGCTTGCCGGTGCTGCCGCGGCCGTCGCCGGCGGCAACCGGCGCAGCACCGCATCCCTGAGCTGCGGCGGGGGTTCGGCTCCCCCGACACGGTCGAGAGCGTCGCAGACCCGCTTCAGCTGCTCACGGAGGGTGCGCGTCTGCGGCTCGCCGAGCAGCAGCCGTGCGAGCTGCGCGCGCTGCGCGCTGTCGATTTCGCCGTCGATCTCGGCATGGATCAGTGCCAGGCGTTCCTCGTCGGTCATGTCAGAGGACCTCGCACCGCAGCAGGTGCTCGCGCAGGAGCTCACGCGCGCTATGCAGTCGCGATTTGACGGTCTTCTCCGGCAGCCCGAGGACCTGCGCCATGTCCTCATAGCTCAGGTTTGCAATGTGCCGGAGGGCGACCACGGCGCGCAGCTCGGGTTTGATCAGCATCAGGGCACTCTCGATGGCCTCGAGGGCCTGGTCGCCTTCCGCGACGCGCTCCGGCCCGGGTCGCTCGTCGATGGCTTCGGCAACCGGTTCCGCCAGCCGCTTACGCACCGCGAGGACATTGAGGCTTTCATTTATAGCGATCCGATAGAGCCAGCTGTAGAACCTGAACGCCGGGTCGTAGTCGCCGAGGTGCTCAAAGGCCTTGAGGAAGGTAGTCTGGGCAACGTCCATCGCATCCTGGCGGTTGTGCAGCATCCGCAGCGCAACATTAAAGACCGGCTTCTGATAACGAACGACGAGATGCTCAAAGGCCTCCCGATCACCTCCGCGGCTCCGTACCACCAGCGTAGGGTCGTCCTCCTCGTTCACAAGTACTGCCTGGGACGCAAAAGGTTGATGACGCGGAACCCCGGACGGCGGCGTCCGGCGGCTAATCGGTTGCCCGGGCCATATCGATGATCTGATCGAAGCCGGCGTAACGGAAAATGTCGTGGATCGGCGCGCGGACGTTGATCAGCCGCAGAGCACCCCCCGAGCCGCGTACGCGCTTCTGCGTCAGCAGAAAAACCCGCAGGCCCGCGCTCGCGATGTATTCAAGGCCGGCAAGATCGATGACGCGCGCGGCGGGGGCGGCGTCCAGGAAGTGCAATGCCGCTTCCGCCTGCGTGGCGTCCAGCCGTCCGGTCATCACGACTTCGCCCGACGGTCCCAGCTTTATGTCGAACATGAGCCTTCTTTGTCAGGCCTTCTTGTTAGTCAGGGGTATTGCCGAGCCCCAAGGTGTTCCCCGTTCGTTACGCTACTCGAAATTCCGGCCCGCTGCACGTGGGCCGGCCTATGGGTCTGCTCACGCCGCGGACTGCGGCCGCCCTGCGACCCGCTTGGTCATGCGCAGCTGGTTGTGGTGCGCGACGCGGGCATAGCTCACGTCGTCCATCATCTGGCGCACGAGGAACACACCGAGCCCGCCCACCGGCCGCTCGGGGAGGCTTGTCGTGACGTCGGGCGGCGGCAGCGACAGGGGGTCGAACCCGGGCCCATCGTCCTCGACGGTCATGGTGACACTGTCGGCACCGAGCGCGAGGCACACCTCAACCCGGCACGACCGGCCCTTCGCACCATGCATCACCACGTTCATGAAGACTTCCTCGAGGGCCAGCTCGAAGGCCATGGACCCCCCGGGAGGGAGCTCGGCGGACGACCAGAATTGCTGCACAAACGCCGTGAGTTGCGGCAGATGCGCCGCATCGGCCATGACCTCGGTGCGCGACTCGGTCACGCGCGCGGCGGTCGGCACTGCGCCAGTGCCGTCCCGCGGTCGGCGTGGATCGCGATGATACGGCTGAAGCCGCTGAGCTCGAACACTTCGCGCACCGCCGGCTGCAGGGCGCACAACGCGAAGGGGACGCCGGCGCGCTGTGCCGCGCGCGCGCACAGGAGGAAGACGCGCAGCCCGGCACTCGAGACGTAGCTGAGGCCGCCGCAATCGACGAGCAGCGCGCCCGGGGCGCGCACCCCTGCGAGCGCAGCTTCGAGTTGCGCCTGGCACTCCGGGGCGCTGTTGAAATCGATCCGGCCTTCCAGGGCCGCGACGGTCGCGGTCTCCAATGTTTCGATCCGCACGTTCATGGCGTCGCCGCAGCCGGAGCGACCCGGTCCCACGTGAGCACGGCGAGGGTAATGTCGTCGGACTGCGGAACGTTGCCGGCGAAGGTTTCGACGCTGCGGCAGATCCGCTCGACCAGCGGCCCCGCCTGGCCGGCGCCGTGGGCGCGGATCTCGGCGACCATCCGGTCCATGCCGTAAGCTTCCTCCGCGCAATTGAAGGCCTCCGTCACACCGTCCGTATAGAGCACCAGCCGGTCGCCCGGCAACAGCTGTACCGCATGGTCGGGGAAGTTGACACCGGGCATCGCTCCCAGCACGAGCCCGCCCGCGCCGCTCAACAGTTCGACCGACCCGTTGGCGCGGCGCAGGCAGGGCGGATTGTGGCCGCCGTTCGCGTAGCGCAACAGGCCGCTCACCGGATCGAGGATGCAGTAGAACACCGTCACGAACAGATCCATCGGGTTCTGGCTGCACAACATGTCGTTGGTCTGCGCGAGGCACGCGCCGGGAAGCGCGTGGTGCACGGCGAGGTCGCGCAGGTTGGTGCGCGCCACCGCCATGAAGAATGCCGCCGGCACGCCCTTGCCGGACACGTCCGCCATCACCAGCCCGAGTTGGCCACCCGGCAGCACGATGAAATCGTAGAAGTCCCCGCCCATGGTGGTCGCGGGGATCATGCGCGCGGCGCCGTCGCAACCGGGCCTGGCGGGGAATGTCGCCGGAAGGATGGCGATCTGCAGCGCGCGCGCGACGTCGAGCTCGCGCCTGATCTGAGCCTGCGCCTGCTCGAGCGCCGCGTTCTTTTCCGCCAGCTCGTGGGTGCGCTGCGCGACCGTGGCCTGCAACACGTGGGTCCGCAGCTTCAGTACGCGCAGCAGCCGCAGCAGGCGCACCGCCCGGAACCACAGCACGTTGAGATCGGACAGGTAGAAGGGAGCGATCGAGAGCAGATCCACCAGCCCGGCGAAACTGAAGATGAAGGCGAGTTTCCTTTCCGCCAGGACGATCCGCGCCAGGTATTCGACTGAGAACACCGTGACGACGACGATCTCGCCGATGCGCAGCAGGTGAACCGCCCAGTGGGGCAGTCCGGGCATAGCCTCGATAGCCACGGAGGCGACGCTAAGGAGGATCAGCCCGATAATCAGGGTTTCGAAGGCGCGTGCGTAACGCCCGTCGTCAGCCAGCAACAGATTCGCCAGCGCCAGGACTCGCGCGACAGCGGTGGGCCTGGCTTGCTGTTGCAGTGCGGTGCTCACCGGCGGGTGGCTCTCCGCTCGGTCGACGAACACCCTGGAGTTTTCAGTGTCGATGTCGTTTGCCAGGCCGCAGGCCATCCGAGGTGGCCGGGCAGCGCCGTTTAGGATCAGCTGATTGCGCCCCTCGGCCGTGCTGCAGTCAGCCGCGTGCGGTTGCTGCGGCGTTCTCGGCGTCCGCGCGCACCGGCACGATGTTATTCAGCGAGGTTATGTCAAGCACCTGCGCGACGATCGGCTGCGCGCCATACAGAACCAGCTTGCCGCCGCGCCTGTCAAGCGCTCGCGCAATCGTGATGAACATGCGGATTCCTCCCGAACTCAGGAAGGAAACCTGGGAGAGATCCACGATCGCACGTGCAGCAAGCGGGACAAGGTGCGCGGTGAGCTTGGTCTCGATGTGATCTACGCCGTGGGTGTCGAGGCGGCCGACCAGCGAAATGGAGAGGACTCCTTCGCCTGCATCCCCGAGTTGCATCTCCATAGTGGTACTCCGGACCGCGGTGACCTGCCGGCGGTGGTGCTGCGCACCTGAATCGTACTCGGGCGGCGGCGCGCTGCGCAAACAGGCGGACGCAGCCGACCGCCACGGTGCATCCCCGGGAGCCGGGGCGCTTATGGGCTGCCGGCCGCCGCAATCGTAAAGTGAATCTTCCCCGGCATGATATGTCCGTCAGCGCTCAGCGCGCGCCAGCTGACCACGTATGCCCCCGGCGCCAGAGCTGGCAGCGCGAAGCTCACCTGCATCGACGCCCTGGTTGGCAGCGGCACGAGCTTGCGGGCGGCCGCGCCCTCTTTCTGGAGGGTCGCTGTGGTCAGGACCGCTGCCTCGGAGAACTTGAGCACGAGGCTGGCTGGCGAAATGGAGAGCGTGCTCGCATCGGCCGGCACGGAGCTCCTCAAGTGAGCGTGCGCGTGGACAACGCTCACGAGGGCAAGCAGCACGGCAGCGGGGAGACGCCTTCTCATCTGTCGACCTCCTGAGACCTGAGGTGGGTACATACACCTAAAACCACAGGCGTACGCCGGCCAGAAACTGCACATCGCTCGCAGTCCGGCCGAGTGTACGCGCGAAGCCGGCCGTCTCGCCGAACAGCCGTTGGCAGGCAACTCCGATGTAAGGCGCGAGCTCGCGCCGGATCTCGTAGCGGACCCGAATCCCGGCGTCCAGCTCGGAGAGTCCCGATCCGATCTGACGAGCGGGATCTGACTTGCCGTAGAGGTTCGCCTCGGCTTCCGGCTGCACGATCAGACGCTGGGTCATGAGTATGTCGTACTCGGCCTTTACCCGGGCGGCCGTACGGCCCTGCTCGCCGAGGTATACGGTCGCCTCGAGGTCGAGCCAGTCGCGAGCCAGGCCCTCGAACCCGAGTCCCGCCCAGCTGCGGGGCGGCCCGCGGCCGAAGTCCTCGCGCGCGCCGAGCTGCAGGTCCCACCAGCGGCCGATGACACGATCCCAGAAGACCTCGGCGCGCGCATCCTCCGTGACGCCATCGACCTGCTCGCCCTCGGTTTTGAGCCACAGCTTGTCGTAGTCTCCGCCGTACCAGCCCTCTGCCTCCCAGACGCCGGCCGGTCCCATATCGGTCTGGCGCCATTCGAGTTGGTCGAGCAGGACCGTTCCGAAATGCGCGGTGTCATCCATCTGCATGGCCGCGGGGCCGCCTGAGGGCGGCTGCTGCGCGTGACCCAGAGTGCCGGCGAGGGTCAGAGCGCCTGCGGTGAGGGAGGCCAACCTGCCGCGGAGCTTCATGGGTGCTGCGCCTCGTCCCGGGGCTCCCCCACAGTGACGACGCGGAACATTCCGGCTTCCATGTGGTAGAGCAGGTGGCAGTGATACGCCCAGCGGCCGGGCGCAGCGGCCGTCACGCCGTAGGCGAGTTTCTGTCCGGGCTGCACCGTGAGCGTGTGCTTGCGCACCAGAAACTCCCCCCGCTCGGATTGCAGCTCGCTCCACATTCCATGCAGATGAATGGGGTGGTTCATCATGGTGTCGTTGACGAGCACGATGCGCAGCCGTTCCCGGTAGTTGAACCGCAGCGGTTCTGCCTGCGAGAACTTTCGTCCGTCGAACGACCAGATGAAGCGCTGCATGTCGCCCGACAGATGCAGCTCGACCTCGCGCTGCACCTCGCGCGAGTCGATCGAGCCGCCCTGCGTATGCAGGTCGGCGTAGGTGAGCACCCGCCGGCCGTTGCCGCGCAGCCCGACACCCGGGTCGTCGAGGCGGCTCCGCGGCTGCATGCCGGACATCCCGCCGGCCATGGCACTCATGTCCTCGCTCATGCCCATATCGGTCACCTGCAGGAGCGGGCGAGGGTCGGGCGCGGGCACGTCTGCCTGCATGCCGGGCTGCGGCGCGAGTGTGCCGCGCGCGTAGCCCGAGCGGTCGATCGATTGCGCGAAGATGGTGTAGGCGCGGTCCGCCTTGGGCTCGACGATGACATCGAGCACCTCGCCGGTTCCAAGGCGAAACTCATCGACGCTGACGGCATCCACGTCCTGCCCGTCGGCCGCCACGACCCGCAGGCTCAGCCCCGGAATGCGCACGTCGAAGATGCTCATGGCAGAGCCGTTAATGAAACGCAGCCGCAGCCGCTCGCCGCGCTGGAACGGGCCGGTCCAGTTCCCGGCGGGCGTCGTGCCGTTCATGAGATAGGTGTAGGTGTATCCGGTGACGTCGGCGAGGTCGGTCGGATCCATGCGCATCCGTCCCCACATGCGCCAGTCGTCCATCGCCTGACGCAGGCCCTGCTCGCGTATGTCCGCGAAAAAATCGCCGAGCGTGCGCCTGTCGAAATTGAAGTATTCGCTGTGGATCTTCAGCTGCCGGTAGAGGTCCTCCGGGTCGAGATCGGTCCAGTCAGACAGCAGCACGGTGTAGTCGCGCTCGGCAGCGTTTGGCCTGCCTGAACGGGGCTCGATGACGATCGGGCCGTAGAGCCCTGTCTGCTGCTGAAAGCGGGAATGACTGTGGTACCAATAGGTCCCCGACTGCTTCACGCGGAAGCGGTAGAGGAAGCTCTGACCCGGCGCGATGCCGCTGAAGCTCACCCCGGGCACACCATCCATCTCCGCGGGCACGAGAACGCCATGCCAATGGATCGAGGTCGGGACATCGAGCCGGTTGGCAACGCGCAGCGTGATCAGATCCCCTTCGCGCCAGTGGAGGACGGGCGCCGGCAGCTGGCCGTTCACCACCGTGGCCACGCGGGGTGTGCCGGTGAAGTTCACCCCGAGTGTGCCGACCTCGAGGTTGAAATCCGTCCCCGAGAGCACCGCGGGCGAGGTCGCTGCCGCCGCACGGCGCAGATGCTGCCCGCCGACCGTGGCCACAACAGCAGCCGCAGCCCCCTGTACGAATCGCCGTCGCGTCGTCGGCGGCGACGGAGAAATCTGTCGTATCCGATCCATGGCAGACCCTCGACTCAATGAAGTTCGATCGGCGCACGGCCGGTCTCAGCGCCGGGCGTGCGCGTGTCGATGCACCCGCATCGAGGCGGGCGCTCGGGGCGTCATGCGATAGGTGGCTTGAAGAGCTCGGCGGAGCGCGTGCCAGGCGGTGCGGCGAAGGCCGGTATCAGACCGGGCAGCGCCATATAGCGGCCGAGGGCCGCAGGATTCGCGACGGCCGTCGACGGGCTGCACGAGCACTGGCATCCCGCCGCACTACAGCAATCGTGCCCCTTCACGGGGCCGCCGAGCCCGGCGAGCGGGTGACCCGCCGCGTCCGCGGCGGCTTGAGATCGCGCATGTGCGGGGCAGTGTGCGGCGGTGTCTGTCGGTCCGGTCGGCCCGGCCGCGGCCGTCGCCATCGGACAACGCAGGCCGACGGCCAGCTGCAGGAGCGGTACGGCACAGACGAGGAGACTTTTCACTCCACGACGCACGGGAGTGAGTCTAGCGCGGATGCTGCTAACATCAACCGCCGCGAGGTGCGCACCAGATTCATGACGACTTCCCAGCGCAGCATACCCGCCGTAACGCTCGCACTCATCGCCTGCGCAGCCGTGTTCATCGGGCTGAGCAGCCGGGCACTGCCGACGCTGGTTGCTGCGCACTTCGATGCGGCAGGTCATGCCAACGGCTACCTGCGGCGCGGACCGTACGTTGCGATCCTGTTGCTCATCACGGTGGTGGTGCCACTGCTCGTCGTCATCATCCCGAGCCGCGCGCTCTCGCACCCCGATGCGCGGGTCAATCTGCCGAACCGCGACTACTGGCTCGCACCGGAACGCCGCGAGGCGACCGTCCGGTTCCTGTCGCGACAGATGGTACTGTTCGCATGGCTGCTGGTCGTCTTTCTCTGTTACACGCAGTGGCTCGTAGTGCGCGCCAACGCGCTCACCCCGCCGATGCTCGACTCACGGGCATTCCTCACCGGGCTGGTGCTGTTCCTGGCGTGCACCCTGTTCTGCATCGTGCGGCTGGCAAGACGCTTCCGCTAGGAGCGGCGCGCGAGGATGTCATCCGGCGTGCATTACTTCCCGGTTGCCACCCCGGCACTCAAAGCCCGAGCCCGGCCTCGGAATCGCCGAGCCGATCTTCGTGCCTACCCTGGTGACGGCACTCGTGGCGCTGACTCTGTCACGGCATTACGCGGGTCCGCTCGCATACATCTGCGGGAGTCTCGGCACCTTGATCGGCGCGGACCTCCTCAACCTCGGCAGGATCCCGGGTCTCGGTGCGCCGGTCGCCTCGATCGGCGGTGCGGGAACTTTCGATGGCATCTTCGTGATCGGCCTCCTGTCGGTCGTCTACGCCGGCTGGTTCGCGGCGGTCGACGCGCGGCGCAGCCGCAGCCTGCGCTGACAGGCGCCTCAGTCGTCTTCGTCTGCGAGACTCGGGACTCTGGAGGCGACTTCGGTCGCGATTCTGGCGGGGTCGGCGCTCGCGAGCGGAAACGATTCCGACCACAGCACCGAGCCGTCCGCCACCGACACCATCTTCACGCTCAGGCTGTGCGGCGTGGCGGTGTCGTCGACGGCGCCGAAGAGCACGTAGCGCGAATGATGCGTCCGGCCGCGCTCGGCGGCGGCTCCCGCATCGGGAGTGGGCAGGGGTGCAGCGCTCAGTCCGACCTGTCCGCGATGCGCGAACATGACCTTGCCATACACCTGGCTGAAGGCAGCAGCTGCGAGTTGTTTCGCGGCGGCGTCGTCCGCGGGGGCGCTGAAGGGTATGGCGAGCAGGGGGCGGCCCCCGCCGGCTCCGGCCTCGCCCTCGACTTGAGCGCCGACCATGCCGGTGACGTCACGTGCGATCTGCGCGCCGAGCTTCGCCGCCTCCTCGCGACTGAGGCTCCCCGCAGGGTTCGCGGGGGCCACGACGGGGACCTTTGCGGACCGCTCGTCCGCTGAGCGCTCATCCCAGGATGAGCACCCTCTGGAAAGCACCAGGATGCCGATCCAGAGATAGACGAGGATCTGCACCCAGCGGGGAAAACCCCTGAAGAATACCCATGCGGACTGCAGCGCCCAGCCGATCACCTGCACGAAGAACCGCAACCTCTGTCCCGGCTCCTGCCTCGGGATTTCCGGATACCCGCGCCCGGCCGGTCGTGTCCCCGGCTTCGCGGCCTGATCCGCCACCCTTCTGACGGGCTGCGGCGCATCGTCCCGGCCATGGCCCGAGACCAGCCGCCGGCACAGGGCCTCGAGTGCCGGCGTGGGTTGCCCGCCAGGCAGGCGCATCCACTGGACGGCGAGAAACTTCTCCGGAACACGCGCTCCGGCCTGGGTCGTGGCGTCGATCACGACCGGGAGAAGAAAGGTGTAATCATCGGCCATGTCGAGGGTGCGCTCGGCGGCCAGCCGCCACTCCCTGCGGAAATACCCTTCCGCGCGCGCCTCCGTCTGCGCGGATATGACCGGCATGAAGTAGTCGCATTCGCGTATCTGCCTGCGGATCTTCTGGTCCCAGGCATCGCCGCCGTCGAGCGCGCTTTCGTCGTACCACACCTCGAGCCCGAGGGCCGGCAGCGCGTCCCGGATGAGCTGCGCCGCGTGGCGATCCTCCGAGGCGTAGCTCAGGAAGACCGTGGGCTGCGGGTGCCGTGGGGCGGCAGGAGTGTCGGTGGCAGTCACTGGGTCATTCCGCGAGCCTTCGAGCCGATGTCCTCGAAGCGCACGTTCTCTATCCGATACGAGTTCCAGTCGCGATAATCGTAGTGCCACCACTCGAACTCGTACACCGAAAATCCCTGCGCCTCCATCCGCCGTCGCAGCAGCTCGCGCATGCGGCGCTGCCCGGCAGTCCCGCCGGTGTAGCCTGGATACGCCCGCTCGCTGGCCTCGTCGTAGAGGCTCGGCATCGGTACCGGACGACCGGTCTTGAGGTCGTAGAGAGTCAGGTCCACGGCGCAGCCGCGATTATGCCGCGAGCCTTCGGCAGGATCGGCCACGAACTTGTGCAGCTGCGGCGGCATGGCGTCCCAGAAGACCCGGGTGACGTACCAGGGCCGATACGCGTCGTACACGAGGAGTCCGTAACCCTCGGCGGCCAGCGAGTGCGAGACGCGCACCAGTGCCTCCGCCGCGGGCCGTTGCATGAACGCGCGCGCCTGGCTGTAGAGCGGCGTGCCGAGAAAATTGCGCGTCGTGGCGTAGCGGATGTCGAGCTTGATGGTCGGATCGAGGCTCGTCAGCTCGATGAGGTCGCTGGAGCGGAACTCGCCGGTTTCCACCGGCGGCTGCGCGGCGAGCGCGATCGGCAGCAGCTCTGCAACCGGCCGCACCGGCGTGACGTGGAACACGCCGCTCGCGTCGCTGGAAGGAGCTGGCGGGGTCGCGGCGCAGCCGGCAACGGCGAGCACAACCAGGCACAGGACGTACGGCGCAATCCGCACTGAGAGACCTCGCTGACTTGGGGCAGGCTGGTCTTGCGGCGCGGCGGGCCCGATCCCATAGCCTGACGGCGTGCAGCATGAACCACGGGAAGCCGGCGAGCAAAGGCCGCGGCCGTCAGGTAGTGTCTGCCTGCACGCACTTTGCCCGGAAGTCGCCTGTAATGCCAGACCCTGCACCCATGCCGTCCCCGCCACTCGCGACGCGGGCGCCCGTGGTCGCGGTGACCGCGCTCAACAAGACCTACGCCAGCGGCCTCACGGCGCTGCGGAACATCGATCTCACGATTGAGCGCGGCGAGATCTTTGCGCTGCTCGGTCCGAATGGCGCCGGCAAGACGACGCTGATCAACATCGTCTGCGGCATAGTCACCGCGAGCTCGGGCCACGTGCTGGCGGACGGTCACGACATCGTGCGCGAGTATCGCGCAGCGCGCAGCAAGATCGGTCTGGTGCCGCAGGAGCTGCACACGGACGCGTTCGAGAGCGTCTGGGCGACCGTGAGCTTCAGCCGCGGATTGTTCGGCAAGCCCCCCGATGCGGTGCATTGCGAGCGGGTGCTGCGTGACCTGTCGTTGTGGGATCGCAGGGACGCCAAAATCATGACGCTGTCGGGCGGCATGAAGCGGCGCGTGATGATCGCCAAGGCGCTGGCACACGAGCCGACAATCCTGTTCCTCGACGAGCCGACGGCCGGCGTCGACGTGGAGCTGCGCCGCGACATGTGGCAGCTGGTGCGCCGGCTGCGCGACAGCGGCGTCACCATCATCCTGACCACCCACTACATCGAGGAGGCCGAGGAGATGGCCGACCGGATCGGCGTGATTCACAGGGGACAGCTGATCGTCGTGGAAGAGAAGACTCTGCTCATGCGCAAGCTCGGCAAGCGGCAACTGATCCTCAACCTGCAGCAGCCGCTGGCGGCGCTGCCGCCGGGGCTGTCCGAGCACCCGCTCGAGCTGTCCGACGACGGCCACACGCTCGTGTTCACCTTCGACGCCAAGGGTCGCGAGACCGGCATCCCCGGGCTCCTGCGACGCTTGAGCGAGCTCAACATCGACATCAAGGACCTGCATTCGAGCGAGAGCTCACTCGAGGACATCTTCGTCGGACTGGTGAGCGAGCGCGCATGAACGTCCACGCGATTCGCGCCATCTACCGGTTCGAGATGGCGCGTACCTTCCGCACGCTGATGCAGAGCATCGCCTCGCCCGTGCTGTCGACGTCGCTGTACTTCGTGGTGTTCGGCGCGGCGATCGGCAGCCGCATGGGGGCGGTCGGCGGCGTGAGGTACGGCGCTTTCATCGTCCCCGGGCTCATCATGCTGTCGATCCTCAACGAGAGCGTCTCGAACGCCTCGTTCGGCATCTATCTGCCCAAGTGGTCCGGTACGATCTTCGAGCTGCTGTCCGCGCCGGTCTCGTACGCCGAGGCGCTGCTCGGCTACGTCGGGGCGGCAGCTACCAAGTCGGTGATGCTCGGCATCCTGATCCTGGTGACGGCACGCCTGTTCGTCGCCTACGAGATCCTGCACCCGGTGTGGATGGCGGTCTTCCTGATCCTGACCGCGCTGAGCTTCAGCCTGCTCGGCTTCATCATCGGCCTGTGGGCCGAGAGCTTCGAGCAGCTGCAGGTCGTGCCGCTCATGATTCTCACGCCGCTCACCTTTCTCGGCGGCGCATTCTATTCGATCAGCATGCTGCCGCCGATCTGGCAGAAGATCACGCTCTTCAACCCCGTGGTGTATCTGATCAGCGGATTCCGCTGGAGCTTCTTCGGGGCCTCCGACGTGAACGTGGTCGCGAGCGCGGCGGCGACCCTCGTCTTTCTGGGCCTGTGCATTCTCGTCGTGAGCTGGATGTTCAGGACCGGCTACAAGCTCAAAAGCTAACTGCTCGGCGGAACTGCCAGCACCTGGTGCCGGATCAGCATGCGCACCCCGCTCGGCCAGCCCTGCTCGCTGCCCGCGAAATTCGCTTCCTGCCGGTCGAGGAGCCTGCCCGTGCGGGCATCGCGGATCTGTATGAGCACGTAGTAATCGGTCTGCGTGGCCTTGATCACCACTCCCAGCAGCGACTGCTCGGCGCCCAGCTTGAGCGCGAGACCCGCTTCGCAGCCGCCGCAGTTGCGCAATCCCTTGGCCGCGATCTGCGAGGTATCGACCCCGCTCGCATCGATGACGCCGTAGCGTCCGGACTCGCTGAGCTCGAGCCGCGCCGCGCGAGCCGCGTCCGCCATCGTCGCCGCGTGCTTGCCGGTCTCACCGAGGTAAGTGGCTCCGGGGCTCGCGTCCTCGAGCTCGAAGGCGAACACTGCGATTCGTGTGGGAGGCGCCTTCGCCGTTTCGCCGTACGAGGAGGGCGGGCAGGCGAGCGCGAGCGCCAGGGCGATGAACGATCCGGGCGCCGGACTCCGTGACTTTCTCATGGCTTGCCTCATCGGATCGACAGACCCCTGCCTCGCCTCAGGTGACGAGGTTCTGCGGCCGGCCGCCGACGCAGCCTTCGATGTTGTCGATCAGCTGATCGGCGAGGAACTGCATCGCGCCGTCACTCGCCCAGGCGACGTGCGGTGTCAGGATGAAGTTCGGCATGCGCAGCTCGAGCAGCGGGTTGCCTTCCTTGGGCGGCTCCTTGCTGAGGACGTCGAACCCCGCCCCGGCGATCACTCCTTCCCGGAGCGCTTGCGCGAGCGCCTGCTCGTCTACCAGGCCGCCGCGCGCGGTGTTGATCAGGATGGCGGTGCGCTTCATGCGGCGCAGCTCGGCGGCGCCGATCATGTTGCGCGTCTCGTCGGTGAGCGGCAGGTGCAGCGAGATCACATCGCTCTCGGCCAGTACCCGCTCGAGCGGCGTGAACACCACGCCCGGCGCCTTCGGCGGCGCGTGATCGGCGAACAGCACCTGCATCCCGAAAGCGCGGCCGATCTGTGCGGTCGCCTGTCCCAGCACGCCCTCGCCGAGGATGCCGAGCGTAGCGCCGTGCAGATCGCGGATCGGATGGTCGAAGAAGCAGAACTGATCGACCTGCTGCCAGCGGCCGTTCTCGACGTCGCGACGGTAGGCGAGCACGTTGCGCCGCAGCGCCGTGATCAGTGCAAACGCATGCTCGGGGACGGTATGCACAGCGTAGTTGCGGATGTTGGCGACGGCGATGCCGCGCGCCTTGCAGTAGCCGATGTCGATGACGTCGTAGCCGGTGGCCGCGACCGCTATCATGCGCAGATCCGGCACGCCGCGCAGCGTGGCCTCGCGCAAGGGCACCTTGTTGGTGATGGCGATGGTGGCGCCAGCGAGCCGCTGCGGCAGCTCGCTCACGGCCGTCACCGGATATTCCATCCACGTGTGCTCGAAGGCCGGACGCCGCACCCGGGCCTGCAGCGTCGAGCGGTCGAGGAACACGATGCGCTCGGTCATGCCGCTACGGCCGGGGCCGCGCTAGCCCTGGATGGAGCCGGTGGAGTGCGCGCCGTAGAACTGCTCCTCCCGGCTCACCTTGCGTTTCGGGATGGGATCATGGCTGCGCCAGTAGTTGCCCGCCGCGGCGACCCCGCTTCCCGGGGCCACCTTCACGCCGACGTCCAGCATGGCCATTTCGGCTCCGGCGAGCGCCCCCATCAGCATCAGCTCGTTGAGATCGCCCAGATGCCCGATGCGGAACACGCGTCCGGCGACCTTCGCGAGCCCCGCGCCGAGCGCCAGGTTGTAGCGGCGGAAGGCCACATCGATCACGTGGCCGCCGTTGATGCCCTCGGGCACGACGACCGCGCTCACCGTGTCGGAATACCACTGCGGCGCCCTGGCACACAGCTTGAGCTTCCACCCCTCGAGGACCGCCGCGCGTACACCCTCGGCGAGGTAGTGATGGCGGAAGAAGATCGCGTCCAGCGTCTCCTCGAAGATCATGTTGAGCGACTCGCGCAGGCCATAGAGCATCGGCAGCGGCGGCGTGTACGGGAAGTAGCCGCTGGCGTTCGCCTTGATCATGTCGGCGAGATCGAAGTAGCAGCGCTTGGACTTGGCGCCCTCCATCGCTGCCAGCGCCTTGCGGCTCGCCCCGAGGATGCCGAGTCCGGCGGGCAGCATCAGGCCCTTCTGAGACCCGCTGACGGCCAGGTCCACCTGCCACTCGTCCATGCGGAAATCGATGCTGGCGAGCGAGCTCACGGCATCCACATACAGCAGTGCGGGGTGCCCCGCGGCATCGAGCGCGCGGCGCACCCCGGCGATGTCGCTGGTGACGCCGGTGGCCGTCTCGTTGTGACAGGCCAGCACGCCCTTGATCTGGTGGCGCTTGTCGGCCTTGAGAATCTCCTCGTAGCGGCCGAGCGGCACGCCCTCGCCCCACTCGACGTCGAGAACCTCCACGTCGTAGCCCAGGCGCTGCGCCATGTCGATCCACAGATGGCTGAACTGGCCGAAGCGCGCGGCGAGTATCCGGTCCCCGGGCGACAGCGTGTTGGTGAGTGCCGCCTCCCAGGCCCCCGTGCCGGAGGAGGGGAACAGGAAGATCTGACCGGTGGTGGTCTTGAAGACTTTCTTGAGGTCGTTGAGGACGCTGCTCGAAAGCTCGGGAAACTTCGAGGAGCGATGGTCTTCCATCGCAACCACCATGGCGCGCTGCACCCGGTCGGGCACGTTGCTCGGCCCCGGCACGAACAGGAAGTTTCGGCCTGGCATGCGCCGTTCCATGACTCTCTCCTATGGCTATCGCGGGTACGGCACTCGCGGGAAGCCCGGGGTCTTCCGGCAAGGACGCGTGGGAAAGGTGCAGATGAGCGCCATACTAGCCGCCCGCGCACGAGGAGCGCCAAGTAATTCCGCGAATGTCAGGCATTAGCGCCACTCGTGGGTCGGCGCGTGCGAGCGGCTTGCCTCCGGCTTGTGGAGACTCAGCTCCGGCCGAAATCGGCGAGCACGCGCAGGAGCGGCAGGCCGTCGACGTGCACCGGCCCGGTGAAGGGATGATCGATCGAGACGATCACGAAGAGTCCCATGAACACGATGAGAGCCAGGATGCCCGTCATCAGGACTTGTGCCCGCAGGTTCTCGGTACCGAAGAAGAAGGTGAACGCCACCGTCAGGGCTGCGCCGAGGCTCAAAGCCAACCAGAGGACGGACGGCACGATGCCGATTGCCAGGTGCAGCCGGTTGCGGCGCGCCTGCGTGATCAGATCGAGCTGGTGAAGAATCTCGGGCTGTGCGCCGCTGCGCGCCAGATGGAGTGCTGCGGTGTACACCGCAGTCAGCGCCGCGGTTACCTCGGAGCTCTCGCGCTCCTTCGCCATCTGCGGCCAGTCGCGCTCAACGGCGAGCCTCAGGTAATCCCCGAGCGCCCTTCGGGTCGCGGCCGCTTCGGGCTCAGGCCCGGCGACCAGCCGGTAGAGCGTTGCGGCGGCCCCGGCCTCCCCGATGACCGCCACCTCGGCGTCGCTGTATCGCTGCCACACGACGACGACTGCGAAAGCGAGCAGCACGGCGTAGATCACTCCCACGACCGCGAACTTGAAGCCGGCGACCTCGTTGTTCGTGGTGAGCCGTGCCAGCCCGACGCGGCGCCGGATCAGCACCAGCATCGAAGTCGCCACGGCGACGGGTAGAGCGACCAGCAGGATCGCCGTCACCCACAGCGGACATCCGGAGAGAAATAGCGACACGCGGCCAATCGTACCGCGCCTTCAGCTTGGCGGCTTGACAAGGTCGCACCGCCGGTGAGCCCGCTCCGAGCCCGCGCGGCGACCGCTCAGCCTCCCGCCGGCGGGTAGGCCGGCAGCGCCGGGGGCGGCGGCGGCAGGTTCGCAGGGTTCTTCTTCAGCTCACCGAGCAGGTAGTCGACCGCCGCCTCGAGCTGCACGTCCTTGCCCCGCATCCAGTCGGCCGGCGTGTCGTCCACCGTGATGTCGGGATCGACACCGTGGTTCTCGATCACCCATTGCGAGTCGAGCCCGTAGGTGGCGTCCTCGGGAATCGTCACGTACCCGCCGTCGAGCAGCGCCCAGTAACCGCGGATGCCGCGCACCCCGCCCCAGGTACGGGTGCCGAGCAGCGGACCCAGCCCATACTTGCGGAAGTAATACGGAAAGATGTCGCCGTCCGAGGCCGAGTAATGGTTTATCAGGCAGATCTTCGGTCCATGGATGAGCTGTTGGGGGGTGGGCTGGCCCGTCCCCTCGCGGTTGGTGTCCATGCCGACCAGGACGCGCCGCAGGCGCTCGAGCAGGATCTGGTCGATGAAGCCCCCGCCGTTCCAGCGCTCGTCCACGATCAGGGCGTGCTTGTCGAGCTGCGCGTAGAACTGGCGGATGAACTGATCCATGCCGAGCGCCGACATGTTGGAGAGGTAGACGTAGGCGATTCGGCCTCCCGAGGCCTTGTCGACCACCTCGCGATTGTGATCGATCCAGGCCTGCTCGCGCAGGGCCAGCTCGCTCTTGACCGGCTGTACGGTCACGTCGCGTCGCTTGCCGTCCGCAGTCTCCGCGACAGTCAGCTTCACGGTGCGATCCTGCTTGCCGACCAGCAGGCTGTACGGGTCGAAGGGGGCGCGCAGCTCAACCCCGTCGATGGCGAGCAGATAGTCGCCGGTGCGCACGTCGAGTCCCGGTTGCGTGAGTGGCGAGCGGTACGCCTCGCGGGTGTTGTCGCCGGAGTAGATCGTCGCCAGGCGGTAGCGGCCCGAGGCGGCATCGAGTGAGAAATCGGCGCCGAGGTAAGCCGTCGGCTCCCTCTGCTCTTCGGGCATCTCGTCGCCTCCGCCGACATAGGTGTGCGAATTGCTGAGCTCGCCGAGGATCTCGCCGATCAGGTAATTCAGGTCGCTCCGTGAGCCGACGAGCGGCAGCAGCTTCGCATAGGCGGCCCGTACCGCGTCCCAGTCGACGCCGTTCATCTTCGGGCTGTAGAAGAAATCGCGCTCCAGCCGCCACGCCGAGTGGAACATCTCTGCCCACTCCTGCGCGGGCTCGACGAGCACCCGCATGTGAGACAGGTCGAGCTTCCTGGGGCCGGCATCGGCGTTGACCTTGCCCGCGTCCCCGGCCGCCGCGGCCGCGATGGTGTAGTCCTTCTCGAGTTTGTACAGCACCTTCTTGCCGTCCGCGGACAGCGCGTAGGAGCTCAGGCCCGTGACGATCTCGGCGTCCTTGCGCGCCTTGAGGTCATAGACGCGCAGGGCGGCCTTCTCGCCGGGCAGCGGGCCGGAGATCGTCTGGTCGGGCGTGGTGAGGTAGAAGACCTTGTCGTCGCGCATGTTCAGGGCGGTGATGTTCGCCGCCGGGATCGGCAGCGGTACGGCGCGCGCCATCAGCCCGTCGATGTCGATCTCCACTGGCTTGGGCGGCGCTTTCTTCGCCTGCGGCTTCTCCTTGCCGGCCGCCTGCTCTTCGCCATGCGCCCCCTCATCGGACTCCCCCGCCTTGGCCTGCTGCTCCTGCGGCGGCCCGACGCCCTCGTCCGATTGCGGCGCGAACGGCGAGACGGCGCCGCGCTTGAGGGTGGCGATGTAGATGCCATCCATCCTGAGCGTCGCGACGTTGAACTCGGACTGGCTCAAGGTCGGATTCTCGTGACGCGTGGAGATGAACAGCAGGTAGCGGCCGGCGGGGTCGAACACCGGCGAGAAGTCGTTGCTGCGCGGGTCGCTGATGCGAGTGGCCTGGCGCGAGGCGAGGTTGTAGAGCCAGATGCCGGTCTGCTGGTTGGCGCCCGTGATGCTGTAGGCGAGCCAGCGCCCGTCGGGCGACCACGCCTGGTCGTGGATCTCGTTGTAGGGGTCCTGCGCGACCTGCACCGGCTCACCGCCGGCGACTGCCAAGGACCAGAGGCGATGCTCGTTGTCGGAGAACGCCAGCCGGTCGCCGGCGACCGACCAGAGCGGCGTATAGAAGAAGCCGCGCGAGAAATGCGTCAGGATACGCTCGGCGCCGCCTTCGGCGGGACGCACTGCGACCTGCTGCTCGCCGCTGACGTCGGTCGTGTAGGCGATGGCGTTGCCCTCCGGCGACCAGCTCGGGTGGTCCTCGTCGGCGTTCGAGGTCTGCGTCAGATTGCGGGTGTTGCCGTGCTCGGCCGGCAGCGTGAACAGGTCACCGCGTGCCGAGAACACCGCGCGGTTGCCGTTGGGCGCGATATCGTAGTCCGTGGTCTGCGAGTTGTCCTTCTCGCGGATCGCGCTCTGTGCGTCCACCCAGTGGGGACCGGTGCGTGCGCCGTCGTCGGGCACCGTGACGTCGAGGTCGTGCAGCTGCTCGGACGGCAGGTCGAGCACGTGCAGCGTGCCACCCTGCTGGAACACGATGCCGGCCGCGCCGCCGGCGTCTGCGCCCAGGCTCGGGAAATCGATGTCGTAGTCGCGGTAGTGCGTGACCTCGCGGGAAGCGCCCGTGGCGAGGTCGTAAGCCCAGATGTTGCGCCGGCGGATCGCATCATGATCGGAGAGGAAATAGATCGTCTTGCCGTACCACATGGGCGAGGTTTCGGTCCCCGGCCAGTCGGTGACGTGCCTGAGCTCGCGGGTGTCGAAGTTATAGATGTCGATGTGTTGCGAGAGGCCGCCGTCGTAGCGCTTCCAGGTGCGGAAGTCACGAAAGATGCGCGTATAGGCAATCTGCTTGCCGTCGGGAGCGAAGCTCATGAAGCCGCCGCGGTCGAGCGGCAGGGGCCGCGCCAGTCCGCCGGCGAGCGGGACGCTGAAGGGCCGCGGGAACCCCGCGTTCCAGGCGGCGCGTCGGGAGAGAAAGATGATGTTCCTCGAATCCGGGGTCCAGGTGACCACCATGTTGTTCGGACCGAGGCGCAACGGTGCATCGGGCACGGCATCCGAGGTGAAGGTCAGGCGCCGTGCCGGGCCGCCACCCGCCGGGATGACGTACACGTCGCGATTACCCTGGTACTCGCCGGTGAAGGCGATCCACAGGCCGTCGGGGGAAAAGCGCGGCATCATGTCCTCGCCCGGATCCGTCGTCAGGCGTGCCGCCGTGCCGCCGGTGCGCGCGACCGACCACAGGTTGTCATGGGCGACGAACACGATCGTTTCGCCGTGGAGCGTCGGGTAGCGCATGAGCGTGTGGCCGCCCGCCCCGGCGCTCGCTGTGAGCGCGTACGCTGAGAGCGCCAGACCGAGAGCCAGGCGGCGCCCGCCGCCGATCAGGGAAAGGTCTGCCATGAGATTCTGTAGCCGCGTGAAGTGAGGAGGCTGAAAGCTTACCCCTTACCTCGCCCGGGCTGGCGCTCCAATCGTCGCTCCCGCCGTGGCTCCTGCCGCGGCGAGCCCAGCCGCCGACTGTCCCGTCAGCTCGCGTGCATCGGCGCGCGCCGCCGTACACGCCACGCCAGGAGCACCGTGAGCAGCGCGAGCTCGAGCCAGCCGAACGCACCGCCCCCGCCCTTGGGCGAAGTCGGCGTGGCGGAGGCCTCCGCAGACATTGCTCCGGCGCCGCCGGCATCGACGGCCGCGACCTTGAAGTAGTAGGTCGTACCGCCGGTGAGCCCGCTGATCGTGGCGCTGGTTCCGCTCGCGGTCTGCACGGCCGCCGCGCCCTCGCCGCCCGAGGCGGTTCCCTGATAGACGTTGTAGCTCGTGGCGCCCGCCGGTGCGGTCCAGCTGAGCGAGACCTCCTGGGTACCTGGGGTCGCAGTCAGGCCGCCTGGAGCCGCGGGCACGATGGTCGCACTGACCTCGCTCGATGCCACGGAGACACCCATGCTGCCCACCGCCTGGACGGTGAAGTAGTAGGTCTGTCCGTTCTGCAACCCCGATACGGTCGTCGAAGTGCCGGTGACCGCGGTCTTCACCGGCGTCGCGCCCTCCTGTCCCGGCTGCGTACCCTGGAAGATGTTGAAGGTGGTGGCGCTGGGCTCGGCGGTCCAGGACAGCTTGATGGTCAAACCACTGTTGCTTGCCGCGACTCCGGTAGGAGCGGGCAGGAGAACGGCCGCCACGAGCTCGGTGGCGTTGATGCTGCCGAGGCCGGCCGCAAGGTTGAAGCCGGCCGAAGCCCCGTACTCGGCGGTGCCGCCGAGCTCCATGATGCCGGTCGCATCGCCGGACGAAGCTGCGCAGGTGCTGGCCGGCGAGCTGCCGGTCGCGCTGTAGGAGGATGCCGCGCAGGGGGTCGCGCTGCTGCCGGCGACCACGTTGTAGAAGACGCACTGCGAACCGATGTTGACGCCGAGACTCGCGCTGCAGGCGGAGAGTAGTGAGGCGTTCGGCGTCTGGCTGGTGCCGTATTCGGCGGTTGCAAGCTTGTAGAGCAGGGGGTTGATCAGGCCCTGGCGCCCATCCGCCGAGGTGGCGCTCTCCTGCGTCTGATCGAGCAGCGCGATGATGGCCGCGACCGAAGGTGCGGCCGCGGACGTGCCGGCGGCGAAGTCGACGTTGGTCTCGCTCGTCGGGTCGCATGACGGCGTGTCGTACGAGCAGATCACCCAGGCCGAGGCGGTCATCGCGACGTCGGGCACCGCACGCGTATTGAGCCCCTGGATGCCGTAGACACCCTTCTGCCAGGACGGCTGCGGATAACCGCCCTGACAGGCGTTGTTGCTCGTAGACAGGCAGCTGCTCTGACCGCTGTTCGAGCCGAATACCTCGATGAAGGGGTTTGCCGACCCGTTCAGGGTCGCCGTGTTGCAGAACGTCGCCGTGGTATAGCCCAGGAGCTTCGCGAAGATCGGATTCGCGCAGGTGTCGTTCCAGACCATCTCGGGGATGTGACCTTCGGCGTTGGCGAGCGTGCCGGACGCATTGCTGGTCGCCCACGCCTGCGGCTGGCTCGGGTCGAAATCGGTACCGCCGACCGCGAGGTCGTAAGGCGTGGAGGCGATGCCGCTGACCGCAAAGCCGCTGCTCGACACATCGCCCTGCATTCCCACGGTGTCATCGCAGCCAGCGACGCCGTTGTCCCCGGTGGCGACGATCACCGTGATGCCTGCGGTGGCGGCCTGCTCGAAGAGCGAGTTGACCGAGCCGTTGCTCGCGCCCAGCGTGTTTTCGCACAGGCCGAAGGAAATGCTGAGAATGCCGGCGAGGTTCTGGTCGATGACGTATTGGGCGGAGTAGTAGGCGTTCGAGTTACGCACCAGCACGATGTTCGCGCCCTGGGCGAGGCCGCCGGCGAGCTCCACGTCGAGGAAGGCCTCGGTCTCGGCGGGGTCCTTCGTCTCGCCGGGGTCCGTTCCGTTGATCGGCGCGAATACCGAGGTGAACTGCGGCGCCGCAAGCGGCGTAAGTCCGAAGCCCGTCCAGTAGGCGTCCGAAATGGTGGTGTCGATGTCGCTCTCAGCGGCGATGGCGATCGTGACGCCGGTACCGGTGATGGACTGCCGGTAGAGCGGCAGCAGGTTATACATGATGGCGAAATCGGTGGGACCGACCCAGTTCTCCTGTCCGCTGTCGTAAGTGGTGTCGGGTGTTGGGTGGATTGCGGCCCCCGAGCGCACGCCGAGGGCGCGCATCGGCCGTGACCGGACGCCAGGCTTTGGATAAAAATTATGCAGGCCGCTGACCTCCGTGATCAGCGGCGCAAGGGCCGCGGGCAACAGAGGGGCGCTCACGTTGGCGAAGTGCCGCTCCCCCTGCACGTCGAAAAGATGAATCCGCGTCCGGAAGGCCGCCTCGACCTGCGCCTTGCTGCCGTGGAAGTTGAGGTGTGCGCGGCTCGCCGGAAGCGTGTCGATTGTGAAGCCGCTGGACTTGAGCCATCCCGAGAGCGCCGCGATCGCCGCATCACTCGCCCCGAAGCGCTCGCCGTACTGCGCCGGCGTGAGCCACCGGTGATACTGCGGCGATTTCGGATCCTGCTGCGCCTCGATCAGCGCCTCGAGCGCCTGTTCCTGCGCCGGCGTCTTGGCCAGCACGAGCTCGAGGCCGGGGATGGGGAGCGAATCGGGAGCCTCCCCGAGGTCGAAGCGGGCCTGCGCGAGCGCGTTCACGTGCCCCGGCAGGGGCACGAGACTGGGCGTCGGACCCGCCGCGGTTAACAATAACCAAGCCGCAACACCTGCGGTCAACAAGCCGGCTGCGACGGCACGTCCGTGCCATGACGATCCAGGCAACCCGATTCTCAGGCCCATACTCCGTGCCCCCTTGTGCGTGCCGCCTGGAGCCCTCCCCGGGGGACCCAAGCCTACTGACTCTTATGTACTGTTCTGTAACGAGCGGCGCCACGATATACCCGGGCGGGAAAGAATTTCCGAGCAGTGCGCCACTGATCCGCGCTCGGCGCTATCTTAAGGGCATGATTCACGCACTCATCACCGGAGCTTCGGGCGGAATCGGCGCGGCCATTGCCAAGGCTCTGTCGCGCCGTGGCGCCACCCTGGTGCTGCACTACCAGTCGCAGCGGGCGGCAGCGGAAGCCGCCTTGCACGCCGTCGAAGGCGCCGGCCACACGCTCGTGCAGGCCGATCTTCTCGATCCCGCGTCCGTGGAGCGGCTGTGGCAGGAGGCGTCGGCGCGCCGACCGGTGGACGTCGTGGTCAACAACGCCGGGATTTTTCCGCTGCATCCGCCGCTGACGACCTCGTTTTCGGACTGGACGGCGGTGTGGCAGCGAACTATCGGAGTCAATCTCCTGGGCGCCGCCCATCTCTCGTACCACGCCGCGCGCGCGATGGCCGAGCGCGGCAGCGGTCGCATCATCAGTGTGTCCTCACGCGGCGCCTTCCGCGGCGAGCCTGCCGCGCCCGCGTATGCCGCGAGCAAGGCGGGCCTCAACGCCTTCAGCCAGTCCCTCGCCAAGGCGCTCGCCCCGCGCGGCGTGTACGTGTACGTCGTGGCGCCGGGCTGGGTCTCGACCCCACGCGTGGCCGAGGCCGTGCAGGACAAGGCGGTGCTCAGCGATCAGCCCCTGGGTCGCGTGGCGACCCCTGATGAGGTCGCGCAGGTGGTCAGGTTCTGCGCGCTGGACGCGCCGGCCAGCATGACCGGCGCGATCCTCGACGTGAACGGCGCCTCGTACCTGCGAAGCTGAAACCTCAGGACTGTGGCTTGGGAGCTCCCGGCTTCGGCTCGCCGAAATTCGGGTGCTTCTGCCTGCAGGCTGCGATCGTCTCGGGACTCACCTTCGGCAACGGGATCTTCGCCTTCGGCGGCTGCGGCGATCCCCGCATGAGCGGGTCTATGCAGTCGATGTGCAGGCCGGTGCCGGTCTTGTAGTCACCCTCGATGAAGCCCGCGCTCTTGCAGGCGGCGACGATCTGCTGGCACGGACCCTGACCTTGAGCGGGCGCCTCGGCGGCGAGTGCAACCGCAGGCCCGGCGAGCAGTGCACAGACTGCCACGCTCGATATGCAAAGCTGACGCATGGTTATCCTCCCGGATCGAGATTTCGGATTGTTGTCTTGCATGCCGCGTTTACCGCGGCAGTCGGCGCCGCGACAATCGGCCGCAGGGGGGCCGGAAGTCAAGGTGTTCAGGCGGCCGTTGCGCACCGGTCGCTGGCCGTTGCCGTAAGGCTTGCGGGCCGCGCGAATTTGCGGGGCGCGCTGCGTTGCGGCACACTCGCCGACCACAACAAGTCTGGCGCCGGCGCACTCAGCCGGAAGCATCGTTAAAGAGGGGTCTCTTGCAGCATTCGCGTTGTTTTGACGGCGGCACGACGGCACCGTCAGGTTGGGGGGCGCCTGCGCCATGAGCAGCGCCACTGCGGTCGTTCCGATCAGCTCGCTCGACGACGACGCGTGGGATGATCTCTTAAGCTTCATCGAGGAGCGGCGGGTCATCCCGATCGTGGGGCCCGAGCTGCTCATGGTCGCGACCGACCGCGGACCGCGGCTGCTCTACGACTGGGCTGCCGAAAGACTCGCCGCCCGGCTCAACGTCAACACGGCGGAGCTGCCGCACCCGTACACGCTCAACGACGTGGTATGCCTGTTTCTCGCCGCACGCGGCCGGCGTGAAGAGGCCTATGTGCGGCTGCGCGGCATACTCAAAGATGCGAACTTCGAGCCGCCGCGGGCGCTGCGGCAGCTCGCGGCGATCACTGACTTCGACCTGTTCGTGTCCACGACGGCGGACTCACTCCTCGAGAGCGCCATCAATCTCGAGCGCTTCTCCGCAGCTGCCTCGACCGAGGTGCTGTCGTACTCGCCCAACCGGGTGGTCGACCTGGTCGTCGAGCGCGACCGGCTGCAGCATCCGGTCGTCTATCACCTCTTCGGCAAGCTCGCCGCCTCGCCCACTTACGTGATCTCCGACGAGGACCTGCTGGAGTTCATCTGCGCGCTGCAGAGCGAGCATCTCGTACCCGAGAAGCTCTTCCACGAGCTCGAGCACAATCATCTGCTCTTCATCGGCAGCAACTTCACCAACTGGCTGGCGCGCCTCTTTCTGCGCATGGCCAAGCGCCAGCGTCTCTCCGACCCGCGCGATGTGGGTGAGGTGCTGGCCGACGATCACACCAGCCAGGACGACCGTCTGGTGGCGTTCCTGCAGCAGGTGAGTGTGCGCACGCGCATCTACGTGGGCGCCGAGCGCTTCGTCGAGGAGCTGCATCGGCGCTGGGCGGCGCGGCACCGGGCCGCACCGGCCACGGGTCCCACGCCGGCGCGCTTTCTGCCGCCGGCGCGCGAGATGCCCGCGCACGCGGTCTTCATCAGCTATGCGCGTGAGGACCTCCCCGCCGTGCAGCAGATCAAGGCCGGGCTCGATGCCGCCGGCATCACCACCTGGTTCGATCAGGAGCGGCTCGAGGCGGGCGACGACTACGACCGCAAGATCCGCGGCCACATCGCGCGCTGCTCGTACTTCATCCCGGTGGTCTCGGCCACGACCGAGCGGCGGCTCGAAGGCTACTTCAGGCGCGAGTGGAGCTATGCGCTCGACCGCGCGCGCAACATGGCGGAGGGGGCGCTGTACATCCTCCCGGTGGTCATCGACGCCACGACAGCGGCCGAGGCGCGCGTGCCCGAGAAGTTCAAGGCGCTGCACTTCACGCAGCTGCCAGGGGGTGCGGTGCCGCCGGAGTTCGCCGCACGGCTCAAGGACTTCATGCAGGCGCGCTCCGAGTGAACGATGTGGGCGCCAAGGCGGCAGCCGATCCGGCCGCGACGGTCGATGCGCGCAATCCGTGGCTCGGGCTCGCCTCCTTCACCGAGGAGACGCGCGCCTACTTCTTCGGGCGCGACGAGGAAGTCGCCGAGCTCGGCCGCCGCGTGCAGCGCAAGCTCCTCACGGTGCTCTTCGGGCAATCGGGCCTCGGCAAGACCTCGATCCTGCGCGCCGGGCTCGTGCCGCGGCTCCGCGGCCACGGCTACTGCCCGATTTACGTGCGCATCGACTACAGCCGCGAGGCCCCCGAGCCCGCCGAGCAGATCAAGCAGGCGATTCAGGTCTACGCCCGGCGTGCCGGGGAGTGGACCCAGGTCGGAGTCGCGGTGCAGGGCGAGTCGCTCTGGGAATTCCTCCACCATCGCGACGACGTGCTGCGCGACCAGGCCGGCGCGACGCTCATTCCGCTGCTGATCTTCGACCAGTTCGAGGAGATCTTCACCCTCGCGCAGAGCGATGACTTCGGGCGCGCGCGCGCGGCCCGCTTTGTCGCCGAGCTTGCCGACCTGGTCGAGAACCGCCCGCCGAAGGAGTTCGAGGCCAGGCTCGAGCAGGACGATACCGCCGCCGAGCGCTTCGATTTCGCGCGCAGCGACTACCGCGTGCTGATCGCTCTGCGCGAGGACTATCTGGCGCCGCTCGAGGGCCTGAAGCAGGCGATGCCGAGCATCTCGCAGAACCGCCTGCGGCTCGCGCCCATGACCGGGACCCAGGCGCTCGCGGCCGTGATCGAGCCCGGGCGCAAGCTGGTTTCCGACGAGGTGGCTGCCGCGATCGTGCGCTTCGTCGCGGGTGGCGCCGAGCTCTCGAACGCGGTGGTCGAGCCCTCGCTCCTCTCGCTCATCTGTCGCGAGCTGAACGACGCGCGCCTCGCTCAGGGCCGCAACGAGATCTCCCTCGACCTGCTCGCGGGCTCGCACGCCACCATCCTCAGCAACTTCTACGAGCGCGCGCTCGCCGACCAGCCCGCGGCCGTGCGGCGCATCATCGAGGACGATCTGCTCACGGATTCGGGCTTCCGTGAGAGCGTCGCCGAGGAACGCTTGCTCAGCCGCTTCGCCGAAGCGGGGGCTGCTGCCAACACACTTGCGACGCTGGTCAACCGCCGGCTGCTGCGCATCGAGGAGCGGCTCGATGTGCGGCGCGTCGAGCTGACGCACGACGTGCTCTGCTCGGTGGTCAAGGGCAGCCGCGACCTGCGCCAGGAGCGCGAGGCGCGCGAGGCCACCGAGCGGCTGCTCGCCGAGCAACGTGCGCGCGAGCTCGCCGCGCACCGCGCCGCGGTGCGCGCACGGCAGGTCGCGGGGGTGTGCACTGTGCTGGCGGTCGGGGCGCTCGCGGCGGCCGCGTGGGCGTACTTCAGCGGCCAGCGGGCGCACCGTGCCGAGCGCGAAGCACAGGAGACGCGGGTGCTCGCCGAGCAGGCGCGCGGTCAGGCCGAGAATCTCCTCGGCTATCTCTCCGACGACTTCGGGCAGGAGCTCGAGAGCTTCGGACGGCTCGACGTGCTGGCGGAGTTCTCGCAGCGCCAGATCGATTACTTCCACGGCCTGCCTCCCGCGTTGCGCGGGGCCGAGACGACGCGCAACGGGGCGCTCGCCCTGGTGCTGCATTCGCGTGCGGAGCGCTCGCTCGGCAGGGTCGAGATCGCCGGTGCGAACGCGGACGAGGCGGTAAAGCTCCTCGATGGGCTGCGTGAGGCGGGGGATCACTCCGAGGCGACGACCATCGCCCTGGCGCTCGCCGACGAGGCGCAGGGCCGGGTCCTCGAGAATCGCGGTGACCCTGCTGACTATTCCACCCTGCAGCGTGCGGCGTCGTTGCTGCGGCCGCTCGTGGCGGCGCCCAAGCCGTCACTCGCCGCCGCACGCGCCTACATCGAGACGCTGACCCGAAGGGGCTTCGAGGAAGGCTCGGGCAACCACCAGGAGGAGGCGGTATATACCGAGGACGAGGCGATGCGGATCGCCGCCGATCTTGGGGCGCGCGACCTGCGCGACCTCGACATGGGCGCCTACTACACCGAGGCCTGCGGCTGGAAGGTCACGGCTCTCGAGGCCCTGGGGCGCTTCGC
This sequence comes from uncultured Gammaproteobacteria bacterium, assembly GCA_963844595.1. GTDB lineage: Bacteria > Pseudomonadota > Gammaproteobacteria > Steroidobacterales > Steroidobacteraceae > 13-2-20CM-66-19. Next base: position 622,392 of record CAWJOW010000003.1, on the reverse strand, counting down.
CGAGGTGCGCCGCGACAGCGAGGCGTGTCTTACCGTGACGGACGGAGTGCTCGAGCGAAGGCCGGGTTACCGTCTGGCGCTGCACGCCGCGCAGATCATCACCGGCCAGCTCGTGTCGGTCGCACAGGATGAGCTCAATCCCAAGGAGGCGCTGCGTGCCGCGCTGCGCCAGGACCAGGTTTCGCAGACGCTCCTGAAGCTCGATCCCGCCAACGTCGTCAGCCTCAACAACGAGTCGGTTGCCCAGGGCGCGCTGTGGAGTGCGCTCTGGTCGGCTGGACGTCTGCACGAATCGATTCCCTACATACTCAGGCAGCTCGAGCTGGCGCAGCGGGCCACCACCGGCGGCGCGAGATTCTATCTGAACCTCGGCGGAGTTCTCAGTGGCGCGGTCTACGCCCGGGCGGCGCTCGGCGACACGGCGGGCGCGCGGGCCACGCTTGCGTCCGCCCAGCCGTTCATCGAGAAGCTGCGCAAGAGCGAGCCGGCCGCCAGTCCGGCCGTGAGCCTGTTCGCAGGCGGTGACAAAGTGAACCAGGCCTACGCCGACCTGCAGCGCGACGATCTATCCGGCACCCGGGCGAGCGCTGCGGATGTCGTGCGGACCCTCGAGGCGCTCAACCTTCAGTCGGAAACGCAGACGGTCGTGAAGACGGCGATCCTTCGCTTCGCCTACGATTTCCAGGGCCAGGCGCAGTACCTGGCGGGGGACTTCCCCGGGGCGGAGCGCTCGGAGGCTCGCGCGCTGGAGCTGCGCAGGACGCTGGGGGTCGTTGCGATCGGCGATCACCGCGACGAAGTCCAGGTCCTCACCTGGCTCGCCGTGAGCCAGGCGCGCCAGGGACACGCGGATGAGGCGGCGCGGACCATCGCGCCGGTCGTGAAGTTCGAGCGCGAGCTTGCGGCGCGCAACCACGGCGACGCCTGGGCGGCGTTCGAGCTCGGCGGGGCGCTCTACGCGCAGGCGCTCGCGGAGCCCAGGGAGCGCGTGGTGCTGCTGCGCGAGGCGGCGGCGCTGCTCAACGGCTTGGCCCCGGAGATCAAGCCGCTGCGCGATGTGCGGCTGTGGCGGCAGTGGATCCGGCAGGCGGCGCTGCACCCGTAACCGTGGTCGCGCTCATCAGGCGCGCCCCGGGGGCTCGTGCTCGCGGTGGAAGCGGTGGATGGTCCACAGGTAGCTTTCCATCAGCGAGTCCTTGCCGAGCTCGGCGATGACCTCGAGCCTGCGGCCCGCGGCGAAGGTGCGGGTGAGCTGCGCCCGCGCCCGTGAGAAGTGCTTGAGCTGATTGCGGTACTGCCACAGCAGCTCGCGATTGGCCATCTTGTTCTGGTGCAGCTCCCAGGACGCGAGCAGCACGGCGACCACGCCGATGACGAACGTAAGCGCCTTGTCGAGCGGTGCGCCGCGGAAGAGGCGGTGGCTCGCGGCCGATTCCCCGAGCAGCAGGAGCGCCAGGATCGCCGCGAGGAGCAGGGCGAACAGGACGCGCTTCAGCCACTTGGTGCGCTCGCTGTTGCGGCGCAGCTGCGCGACCTTCCTGGTGAAGTAGCGGCATTGATTCTCGATCCAGGCGATCTCGACGCCGTCCGCCGCACTGCCGATCGCGTTCGCTGCCGCAGTGTCGTCCGCGGGCGGCGACTCGAGGGCGGTCAGCACGTGACCGATCCAGCCGAAGCCGTGGAAGCGGTTCACGCTCGAGAGCGACAGCATCTCCTCCGCATCCACCAGCTGATCGCCGCGCGCGAGGCGCAGGTAGAACTTCACGCGCAGCGTCTCGGCCAGCGCCCGGCACATCAGGTGCTTCGCAAACCAGTGCCGCTCATGCAACACGCGGTAGAGCGCGACGCTCGAGACCAGGATCAGGAGGTAGAGCAGCAGCAGCACGCGCGTGCTCATGAACTTCTCGTAGGTGAGGTACGCGAGGCCCATTGCGAAAGCCACGAGATTGAGAAACGCGAACAGCTGGTCCGAGCGCTTCTGGAAGTACATCGCGAGCCCGTCGGCCTTGCCGTACTGAGCGTCGATGCGCTCGAGCACCGGCACCTCGCGCGGGTCGAGCCCGAGCGCCGGCGGCAGGGCGCCGAGCAGCGAATCGGGCGCGGGCGGCGCGGGCCAGCGGCCGAGGTAATGCTGATATTCGCGGTTGTAGATGTTGAGCGACCGCAGGTGGATCTCGAGCCGCCGCGGCAGCGCGGACAGGCGCAGCAGCGCGTTGTCACCGAGGCCGGCGAGATAACACGGCGACGACTCTGACGGCGCCGGCTGCGCGCGCGCGCGCAGCGCAGGGATCCAGTAGACGAACTTTGCCGGCAGGTCCTCCTGGTCGGCCGGCGCGTCCGTGAACTGCAGGTGCAGATCGTCCTGGTTGCGGTCGTTGCGCACGCCGAGATAACGCAGCACGGTGTCTGCGGTGCCCGCGGACAGCGGTGAGGGTTGCCCGTCCCAGAGCGTGAGCAGCAGGTTCGAACCGCGGATCAGGCTGCGCGACAGCTTAGAGTAGTGCAGGTCGCGCACGGCACCGTCCGCCGGGGCTGCTGCGGGCGCGGCGAGCGGCAGCTCGCGACAGCGCAGTCGCGGGTGGGCGAGCAGAGTGTTGAGCGACGCCAGCGCCTCGGGGTCGAAGTCCGCGGCGTACTGCTCCAGCGGCATGGGCAGCACGGCATCCACGCCGACACCTAAGTCGAGCGCGGTGCGCACGACGAGCAGGTCGGCCCCCGCGGCCATCCCCGCCATGATGCGCAGCTCGGTGTCCGGCAGGTGGCTCCTGAGGGTCTCAAGGAACCGCGTGACCTCGCCGCGCAGTGCCTCGAGGGTGTCCGGATGCAGATCCCGGTGCCCGGACACACCGACGACGAAGGGCGAATTGCGGTTGTTGATACTGTCGGCCAAGGGACCATTGTGCCGTCTGCGGGGTGGGGCGGACAACGACCAGTGATCGCCTCATACTGCAAATGGCCCGGATCTGCGGGCGCTCGGGCTGAGCGCACGCTACGAGGTAGCCATCGTGCCGTGGGCGCGAGCGATCCATTCGTCGACCAGCTGCTCGAGGAGGGTCAACGGCACACCGCCGTTCCCGAGTACCACCGCGTGGAAGTCCTTGAGGCTGAACCTCGGGCCAAGAGCCACCTGTGCCTTGTGTCGCAGCTCGAGTATCTTGAGCTCGCCTACCTTGTAGGCGCATGCCTGTCCGGGGGCGGACATGTAGCGCTCGACCTCCGAAGTCACATCTGCTTCGGCCATGCCGGTGGTGCCGACCATATAGTCGATCGCCTGTTCGCGGGACCAGCCCTGGGCATGCAGGCCGGTGTCGACCACCAGCCGTGCCGCGCGCAGCAGCTCGAGCTGCAGGCGGCCCAGGTCCCCGAACGGATCGTCCTTGTACATGCCGATCTCGGCCGCGAACTCCTCGGCATACAGCGCCCAGCCTTCCGCGTACGCGGTGTAGAGCGTCTGCTGGCGGATGAGCGGCAGGCCCTTGAGTCCGAGCGCGGTCGAGATCTGCAGGTGATGGCCGGGAACGCCCTCGTGGTAGGCGAGGGTCTTCATGCCCCATGTGGGCGTTTCGCTGAGATCGCGCAGATTCGCGAAGAAGGTGCCGGGACGCGACCCGTCCATCGCCGCCTGCTGGTAGTACGCGCCCGAGCTGCCCTTCTCCTGCGCCGACGGCATGCGCTCGACCATGAGGCGTGTCTTCGGCACGGTCCGAAAGTACTCCGGTAGCCGCGCGCTCATCTGGTCGAGGAGCTCCTGGTAGCGCGCCAGCATCTGCCGGCGGCCGGCGTCGTTGTTCGGATAGAGGAAACGCGGGTCCCTGGCCAGCGCCGTCATGCGTTCGCCCACGGTGCCCCGGGTCAGGCCCTGGGCCCTGAGGAGCGTGTCCATCTCCTGCGTGATGCGCGCCACCTCCTGGAGCCCGAGCGCGTGCACCTGCTCGGGCGTGTAGTCGGTGGTGGTCATCTGGCGCAGCGCCGCCGCGTAGTACGCGGCGCCATCGGGCAGGCGGCCGACACCGGCCGCCTGGCCCGCAGCACGCGGCCGCAGCGCCTCGAGCGCCGCGCTCATGCGGGCGTACGCCGGATAGACGCGGTTTCTCACCGCCGCCACCGCCTGGTTCTCAAGCTCCTTCCTGCGTGCCTCGTCGAGCGACTTCACCCTGTCCATGCGCACGATGAAGGTCGTCACGAGCGCGTTTTGCCCGGGCGGGGCGGCGATCGTGTCGCGGATCACGAGCAGCGAGCGCTCGAGGAGCGCGGGCGGCAGGATTACACCGAGCCGCGTCTGGCGCTCCATCGCGGCGGTCGCCTGATCGAGCTTGACTCCCATCGCCTCGAGCCGCGCCACGTAGTTGCGCGCGGTCTTCTCGTTCGAGATGACGTGCGTCGTCTCCATGAAGGTGGGGAGCTGCGTCTCCACGCCGAACATGGGATTGATGGCATAAAGCCCGTCGGGAGCCAGCCAGTCGAAGCGCTGGAATGAAAGCGCCGTCTGGTACTGGTCGACGAGGATGTCGTAGGTGATCTGGTCCTGGCGGTCGAGCCGGCTGCGGTCGAACTCGCGCACCTCCTTCAGGAATTTCGCAAACTGTGCGTAGTCCGCGTCGCGCTGCGCGACGGTATAGGGAGCGAGCCTGTCGGAGTGATGGTCGAAGATCGAGCCGTCCATGATGCCGACGGCAGTGAAGGTCTCGGGGCTGCGGATCAGGTACTCGAGAGCCTGTCGGTTCGCCAGCGTGTTGATGGCGAACGGCTTGCCCCACACGGTGCGGTAGACCGCATAACCGGCGAGCACGATCAGTGCCACGCCGGCCCACCCGGCGATGCGCCAGACTCTCCTCATCGGCCCTCAGCCGCGGCCGGCCTCACCCGCCGGTATTGCTGTTGCGGCGAATGAAATCCGCGACGTTGTCGTGCAGCTGCTTCAGCGACGATTCCTTGGCGTACACCATGTGGCCCGACTCGTAGAAGCGGAACTCGATGTTCGACACCAGGCTCTGCGGGATCGGCAGGTGGCGCATCTCGTAGATCCCCTGGTAGAACGGGGTCGCGAGATCGAAGTAGCCCGCGTTCAGCTGCACCTTGAGGTTCGGGTTGCGCTTCATGGCGCTGGCGAGGTCCGGCATGACGTTGGTGGCCTGGCGGGCCGAGAACGGCGGGCCCTCCTGTCCGGGCTGCTGGTGGGCGAAATTCCAGGTCCGGAACGTCGGAATGCTGGGCTTGTAGACCTGGCCGTCACCGTACTTGAGCTCCTTGCGCGCGTACTCGTTGAACGCCGCGACATAGGCGGAGGCGAGCGCGGCCGACTGCGGATCGTAGTCGGCACGCTGACTCAGGGGATCGATGTCGGGTCCGGAGAAGCGGGTGTCGAGTCGGCCGGTGGTCGTCTCGGTGTCGCCCTGCAGCGTCTGGCGGAACTCTCCGCCGTCGATGCGCAGGTCGGCCTTGAGGATGTAATCGAGCGGCAGCCCGGTGTACTCATGCAGCTTCTCGGCGATCGCCGCGCGGTCGCTGGTGCTGAGCGAGGACCCTGCGGCGAGCGCCCGCGCATAGTCGCCCAGGGCGAATTGCTCGACCTCGGTGAGCAGCGCCTCGAGATCGGGGTGCGACCCGGGCAGCTTCTTGTGGTACCAGGCGGTGGCCGCATATGTGGGGAGTGAGGTCTCGTACGGCAGGTCGATCCCCGGGTTGTTCGTCGGACGGTCGGGACTCAGGTCGAAGTTGAGGATCTGCGACAGCAGGATGACACCGTTCAGATCGATCGAGCGCTCGCTCGCCAGCTGGTTGGCCACCACCGCCGAGCGCGGCGTGCCGTAACTCTCGCCGAACAGGTACTTGGGCGAATTCCAGCGGCCGTACTTGGTGAGAAACTCGGTGATGAACTCACTGAACGCATAGGCGTCGGGGTCGACGCCGAAGAAAGCCTTCTCCTTGTCCTTGCCGGCGATGCGGCTGAAACCGGTCCCCGGCGCGTCGATGAATACCATGTCGGTGGCATCGAGCAGGCTCGAGCCGTTGTTGACCAGGCTGTAGGGGGCAGGCGGAGTGTGCGCGTCCGTGGAGGTGACGACGCGGCGCGGCCCGAAAGCGCCCATGTGCAGCCAGATCGTCGCCGAGCCCGGGCCGCCGTTATAGAAGAATGTCACGGGCCGCGGGCCCTTGGCGCCGGTCTTGAAGTAGGCGACATAGAACATCGAGGCCTCGGCGGTCGGGTTGTGTTCGGCACCTTCCTCGCCGCCGCCCGGCCCCGGTCCTTTCTCCGGCGGCGGCTGCGGCACATCGTCCCAGCCCTTGGGATGCACGATGAGCGTGCCGGCGACCGCCTGGTAGTCGATCTTCTGTCCTCCGATTGTCACGCTGCCGTTGCTCGTGACCGACTCGACCTTGAAGGGCTCGAACCCATGCTGGGGCGCGGCCTTTTCCGCACCCGCCTCGGACTTGCGGTCGGGCGCCGCCTGCTCATCGGAGCGGGCGGGGAGCGTCGCGCAGGCAGCGAACAGCACGAGGCCTGCGAGGAAAGGCCGAAGATCGAATCGGGTCATGGCAGGTTCCTTTTTTATATGAACCGGGCGTCCTGGAAACCGAGCATCCTAGAGGGGAAGCGCCGTCGAATCAAAGGCCGCGCGTCGCTCGCGCGGCGGCCTACGACACCGGCGATGCGCCGCCGGCCTCGCGGCGGCATCGAGCGAAGGCATCGAGCTCTTCGTGCACGCTCGGATCGAGCGGCGGCGGTTGGAAGGTCTCGAGCGTGCGGCGGGCGAGCACCCCGGCGCGCTCGGTCGCCGTATGCGCGCCGTCGTCGCGCCACGCCCCGAAGTTGCGCCAGTCCGAGACCAGCGGAGTGTAGAAGGCGTCGCGGTAGCGCTGCATGGTATGTGCGGCCGCGAAGAAATGGCCGCCGGGTCCGACCTCGGCAACGGCGTCGAGGCCGATCTCCTCGGGAGTCGCCGCCACCGGCTGAAACAATTCGGCGAACATCTGCAGCATCTCCACGTCGAGAACGAACTTCTCGTAGGAAGCGGTGAGCCCGCCTTCGAGCCAGCCGGCGGCGTGCAGGATGAAATGGCAGCCGCCGAGCAGCGCACCCCACAGGCTCATCTGCGACTCGTACGCGGCCTGCGCATCCGGCGCGTTGGCCGCCGTCGCGCTCGAGCAGCGCCAGGGGACGCCGATACGACGTGCCAGCTGGCCGGCGCCGAAGGCCGCCTTGGTGTACTCCGGCGTGCCGAACGCCGGCGAGCCGGATTTCATGTCGACGTTGGAGGTGAAGCTGCCGTACATCACCGGCGCGCCCGGGCGCACGATCTGCGAGAGCGTGATACCGAACAGCGCTTCGGCGTGCGCCAGCGTCAGCGCACCGGCAATGGTCACCGGGGCCATGGCGCCGGCGAGCGTGAACGGCGTGACGATCATCAGCTGTCCGGCGCGCGCGAAGGAGACGATGCCGTCGGTCATCGGCAGGTCGAGCTGTAGCGGCGAGTTGGTGTTGCAGATGGCATAGCAGCGCGCCTCGCGCTCGAACGTTTCTGTGTCGATGCCGTGCGCGATGCGCAGCATTGCGAAGCAGTCCGCGAGCTGCGCATCCCCACGGCACACCCGCAAGCCCTGACGCTCGAGGATGCCGAGAGCCGCGACGTGCATGCTCTCGATCTCGTCGTCCGAGAAGATCGTGACCGGCGCGAACGGGTTCACCAGGTCGCGGTACCGGCTGGAGCGCGCGGGCTGTCCGGCGCCGGCGCTCCGCGCCGATTCACGCCGGCGCGCCCTCATGGAGCCTTGCGGGTGAAGGTTGCGGTGCAGGTGCGCTCCTTGACGCGCTGACCGGCTCCCGAGTTCTGCGTGAAGCGTGCATCGATGTGGTAGCTGTACGGCGTGCCCGGCGGCCGTTCACCGACGGCGTAGCGGGCCTTACCGACCAGGCCGCGCGCGCGGATGTCGGCCGAACCGTCCGGCATGATCTGTCCGTCCAGCGAGAGCCATCCCGGCACACCAGACGCCGTCGAAGGGCGCCTTCGGCGGGTCGGCACGCGCGCCGCCGGCCCAGATCAGCAGACCACACGCACTCGCGATGACTCTCCGCATGGTGTCCGCTCCCGCAACGCTTGAGCTATGCGCGCCAATAGATCGCAACCACCGCAGCGGGTCAAGCCGGACCGGCAAGAGCGGCGCATGCGCGCCGGGGTGGTGTCGGCGCGGGCGGCGCAGGTGGCACTCTCAGAAGCCGACAGCGGCGCCTCCTGAACTGCGCCACGTGAAATGAAAAGGCCCGGCGTTTCGGCCGGGCCCGTTCACGCGGCGCTTCAGGCGCGCCGCTGCGCGTTCAGTCGCGCGCTCAGTGGTGGTTGGCCGCTTCCGCTGCAGCCTTCAGCTCTCGGTTGACTTCATCGAGCAGTTCCTTCGCCTTGGCGGCATGGCCCTGCATGTCCCATTCATTCGCCTGCTGTGCGGCGGTTATTCTCTCGGCCGCCTGCGTGGACAGCCGCTGCGCAGCCGCGAGATTCGGGTGGCGCTTGCCGATATTGTCCACCGGCGGCTGCGCCATCGCGACCGACGCAACCAGTGCCAGCGCGGCCGACCCCAGGATCATTTTTGCAGACATAGCGACCTCGTTCAGAATGAAAAAAAGCGGTGTTGCTCCTGGCCTGACCGCAAGACAGGCCGCGGGCAGTGTCGTTCGGGCAGAAAGCGAATGCAAGCGCGCGCGCAGACGGTGACGCCAACACGCGACTCGTTGTTTCACATAGTCTTTCCGGCCTCCGGCAACAGCACTGGCAGCCGTATTGCCCGCCTGCCTCTATCACCTATATAAGGAGTCGCAGCCGCGTACGGATCCAAGGCGCTAGTGAAGTGCGAGCAGCGCGCTGTAGCCGCTCCAGACGATCTCGATGCCGATGCACATGAGGATGAACGCCGACAGGCGCACCAGCACCTCGAGGCCGGTGGCACCCAGCAGCCGCCCGATGGTCTCGGCGAAGCGATACGCGAGATAGATGGTGAGCGCGATCGCCACGAGCCCGAGCACCGCGCCGCTGGCGTGCTGCGCGAGCTGCGGCAGCGGCGGCAGGCCGGCGGGCTTGCGGCTGCCGATGGTGATGGCCACCGACATGGAGCCGGGTCCGACCGTGAGCGGCATCGTGAGCGGGTAGAAACTGCCGACCTTCCTGCCCGGCGCCCCTTGCACCGCGGAGCCCGCGTGATCCGACCACTGCTCCTGCGTGAGAAGCTTCCAGCCGAGCGCTGTCACGACGAGTCCGCCGGCGATGCGCATCACGGGCAACTCGATGCCGAAGAACTCGAGCAGATACGGTCCGAGCGCCATCGACCCCAGCAGCAGCGCAAAGCCGTTCACGGCGGCCTTGCGGGCGAGCACCTGGCGCTCCTGGGCGGTGAGCTCGGCGGTGAGGCCGAGAAAGAACGGCGCCGCCTCGAGCGGGTTGACGATGGGAAACAGTCCCGCGAAGGTCAGCAGGAATGCAGTCGCGACGCCGTTCACTTTCTATACCATCCCGGTACGATTGTGCCATGAGCCGTGCGTTCACCCGCGAGTCCGACGATCCGGAGCCGCCCCCGGAGCGCGCCATCAGCACTCATCCGAACCTCGTGACGGCGCGGGGACTCGCGGCGATCGAAGCGCAGATCCGCGTGCTCGAGGGCGAGCGACAGGCAGCGCGCGCCGCTGCCGACACGGCACTGCGCGCGCGCATCGAGCGCGACCTGCGTTACTGGACAGCGCGGCGCGCCAGCGCGCGGGTGGTGCCGAAGGTCGAGGCTCCCGATCGGGTACGCTTCGGCGTACAAGCCACGCTGCAGAGTGCCGGCGGCGCGCAGCAGACTTTCCGGCTGGTGGGCGAGGATGAAGCGGACGCCGCGCACGGGCTCCTGAGCTGGGTGTCGCCGCTCGCGCAGGCACTGCTTGGTCACGCTGTCGGCGACAGCGTGCCGTTCCAGGGCGCGGAGACGGAGATTGTGGGGCTGGAGCCCTGAAGCCCCCGCCGCCCGCGACTTCAGCAGGCCGGCGCACGGCTGAGACCGCCGCTGCGTCAGAAGCTCCGCGACAGGTAAAGGACACAGCTTTCAATCTTGTAGAAGCTGTCCGGGCGGAGGCCGGTCGGGTCGGTCGGCAGGACGTGGTCGCGCGCGATGTTCTGCCCGTAGCGTAAATCGAGCCCCAGGTTCCAGCGGGGCAGCCATGAACCGAAGAAGTCACGGAACAGCAGGCCCGCACCGCCGTAGAGCGAATATGCCGGGGTCGCGAGGTTGTAGCGGTCCACTCCGGCGAACAGCCCGAACGCGACCGTGTCGAAGCGATAGCGCCAGTCGATCGCGCGCACGCCGATGAGGGAGTGGTCCTGGACCTCGTCGAGCTCGAGCCGCACGCCCAGGTCGTTGTTATCCGACACGGCGCGGCGCGCGCCCAGGCCGAAGTGCGGGCCGAACCCGGTCGGGGTGTAAGTCGTCGGCAGATTGGTCGCCAGATCCTCGCGCACCTTGTTCATGTTCACGCCGGCATCGACGAAGAGCTCCGAATTGCGCTGGCCCGGCAGTCCGCCGTAGGAGGTCTCCTCAGCGTCATCATCCCCGGCCGTGTCGTTCTGCGAGTGCTGCGAACCGCCGTAGCGCAGGAAGCCCGACAGGCGCGTGAACGACCCTCCGTAAACGTCGCGTCCGACGAGCGCCTCACCACCCAGCGTCAGTCCCTCCCACGGGTGCGAGTAGGTCAGGCCGACATCGTAGTAGTGGAAATACGGATAGGGCAGCGGCTCGCCCACGGAGTACTGGCGGACGTCGCCGCCGTAGTAGGTCTGGTTGACCAGGCTGTGGGCGCGCAGCTCCAGGTAGCCGCCGAACGGCGGCTCCCAGCCGATACGCAGCATCTGCCCACGGGCCCCGACGCCATCGCCGAAGTTGCGCTGATCGGCGCCCCAGTTGCCGAGCACCAGGCCGTAGCTGGTCATGCCGTCCAGGAAGATGTTGTGCACGTACCAGATGTTCTGCCACTCCGAGATCTCGTAGGTCAGGTCGAAGTGACGCCACAGACGCGGAAAGTCGATGCCGGCCGAGAGCGCCGCATTGCCGAGCAGGTAGCTGCCGCCGTCGGAGTTGTCCTCGCCGGCATACTGGAAGTACACGGCAAATGGCGTTTTGCCGGGAAAGACGAAGCGGCTCACGTAGGAGGCCTGCTGATTGCCCTGCGTCTGCGACAGGCCGCTCGGCTTGAAGAGATCGCGCAGCAGGAAGCTCTCCGAGTCCGGCAGGCTGCTGCCGCCGCCGTATTCGAGCAGGCGGTTCACGCCGAGAGACCAGCCGGGGAACGGCTCGATCGACAGCTGCATGCCCAACACGCGCGGATTGCCGCGGCTGGCGACGCCGTCGTAGACGATGTTGTCGCCGGTGAGGCTCTCGCCGACGTCGCTGCCGGTCTGCGTCAGGCGGCCGAGGAAGAACTCATACTGGAACCCTAGGCGCGTCATCGGCTCCCAGTTCGACAGCGTCGCCGACAGCATGGTGGGAGCCTCGGTGCTCATCAGCATGCTGCCGGTGTCGGTCATGGGTGACAGCCAGTGGTCACGCCAGCCGACGTCGAGCTGCGCCCAGCTGTTGCCGAAGCTCAGCATCGAGCCCGTGGGCACGGTGCGGCCCGCATAGCCGATACCGCCGGCGCTCACCAACAGGTAGTCGCTCGGCCGGAAATAGCCCTGTGCCGAGGCTTCCCAGCTGCTGTCGTTGGTGAGTCCATGCTGATTGGCGAGCACCACGTCCGCGCCGCTGTGGAGCGAGCCGGTGACGCTCGCGTGCGTCAGGGCGTACGGCTGCTCGTAGCGATCGAGGTAGCGCTCAACCCGCTTGCACAACGGCGCGTCCTGCCTGCAGGCCTCGGGCAACGCGGCGCGCACGAGCGCCACCGGGAACGGCCGCTTGAGAATCGGCTCGTCGGCGAGGATCAGCACCCGCTCGATCTGGCGCTCGACCTCGGGCTCGAGGTTGAGGGGCAGATAGCCCGACAGGCCGTCGCCCCGCGCCGCGGTGCTGAGTGCGCACGCCAGGCACGCGAGCAGTGCCAGGCGCCCGAAGAGCTGCTTGCCCGATGCCACGATCGTGAGTCCGCCCCTGACTTTGCGCTGCAAAGGTCGCCCGTTGCCCCAGCGGTCGGAGTACACACACCGCACGCGCGCGCGTCAAGCGCCGCGCGCCGCCGACTGAGCCCGCTCGCAGCCTTTCAGTCGCCGCCGCCGCCGCCGCCGCCGCCACCGGCGCCGACCGCGACCCAGGCGAGGTCGGAGTTGGAGACCGAAGCGACGTTGAAGGTGCGCGCCGCGGCCGCCATGCGGGTCAGCGCCTGCGCGAGCGGCATCGGCGGGCGGCTGTCGCCTCGCTTCACCTTGTGGAAGCGCACCGGGTTGATGCGCGCGACCACGTAGTTACGCAGGTACGGCGAGCGGAAGCCGCGCGTTTGCAGTGTGGCGATGATGCTCTTGACGCGCGTGTCGATCTCGAGCAGGCGCGCCGCGTAGCCGGCGCGCTCCTTGAGGCTCGCGGCGAGCGTGCGCTCGCTGAAGCGGTCGACTTTCCTGAGGAACGCGCTGTACGCGCCGCCCGCAAAGCGCGGGGCGCTGTCGTAGACGATGCCGAGCGTGATGAGCTCGGGTGCTTCGAACTCGGGGCTGAAGCCGGCTTCCGGCTCGCGGCCGCGCGTCCTGGCGAGATTGCGGGCCATGCGGATGACTTCCAGGCTCCGATCCTTGAGGTTGTGCGCCTTCTCGGTGTTGAGCGCGAGTATCCGGTAGGCGAGCGCCTCATCGGGCGAGATCAGCGCGGTGATCTGCTTCAGTCCCAGCACCTTGGCGGCCGCGAGCCGATGGCGGCCGTTGGGCGTCCACAGCCGCCCGTCCTCGCCGCGCACCACGATCAGCGGATCGAGGAACGCCTGCGTCTCGTCGATCTTCGCCGCCAGGCGCTTAGCGTGCGTCGGCGACAGGTCGCGCTGGAACGGGGTTGGCTGCACGGCGCCGAGCGGCAGGCTGGCGAGCAACAGCGTGCGCCCGCCGAGCGGCTCGCGATAGGCGCCGATCGCAGCTCCGCCCGCCGCGCGCACCAGCGTCACGAGCGCGGCCACCGCGGGGCTGTCGAGTGGTGTTGCCACCTCCGCTGCATCGAGTCCGCGGGCGTCGCGTCCCGGGGCGAGGCGCCCGCGCCGGCGGCCGGTGCTGCGCGCGCGAGGTGCGGCGGTCTTGCGTGTTGCCATCTATGCGAGAATGACTCATCCCCGCGGATGTTGCCATGGATTTCCGGACCGACACACCCAGCATCGCGCGCAGTCTGCCGGCGCAGCGCATCGACGCTGCCGGCCGCGCGCACGTCGACCAGCGCGCGGTGCTCGCGCTGGCCGCTCCGTTGATGGCCAACAGCGCGGTGCAGATCGTGCTGAATCTCACCGACATGTGGTTCATGGGCCGCATCTCCACCAAGGCGCTTGCGGCGGTGGGCGCGGTGCAGTGGCTGGTGATCGTCGTGGTGCTGGTGCTCGGCGGCGCCGGCACCGCGGTACAGACGCTGGTGGCGCAGAGCTTCGGTGCGCAGCGCTACCGCCGCGCAAGCGCGGCCGTCTGGACCGCGCTTTATGCGATGGCGTGCGCTGCGCCGCTGTTCGTGCTGCTCGGGGCGGCGCGGCACCTGATCCTCGCGCCCTTCGGGTTCGACGCCGGCGTCGAACGGCTGGCTGCGGCCTTCTGGTTCCCGCGCGTCGGCGGTGCATGTGTTGGGGCTGCCGTCTGGGCGATGCTCGGGTTCTTCAACGGCATCGGCCGGCCGCGGATGACGCTGCTGGTCACGCTCGTCACCACCACCGCCAACGCGCTGCTCAATCAGCTGTTCATCTTCCGCCTCGGCTGGGGTATCGCCGGCTCCGCCTGGGCAACCAACGCGGCGCAGCTGCTCGGGCTCATGTTCGCGCTGGCCATCTTTGTCGGGCCGCACTACCGGGGTCGCTACCGCTCGCACCTCACCTGGAGGCCGAACGGCGGCCGGCTGCTCGCGCAGCTGCGTCTCGGTGTGCCGATGGGGCTGTCGCCCGCGGCGGATCTGCTCGGGTTCGCGATCTTCCAGATGATGCAGACACGCCTCGGTACCGCCGGCGGCGCTGCGACGCAGATGGTGGTGATCCTCACCTCGCTCGCCTACATGCCCGGGTTCGGCATCGCCTCCGCCGGCACTACGCTCGTCGGGCAATCGATCGGCGCCGGCGCGCTCGACTGGGCGCAGCGGGTCGGCAACCGCGTCATCCTGCTCGCGGCCCTCTACATGGGCGGCATTGGCGTGCTCATCGCGCTCGGCGGGCGGTGGATCCTGCCGTTCTTCGCCGGTGCGCACGATGCCGACGCGGCCGCCGCCGTGGCGCTCGGCGTGCAACTGCTGTGGCTCGCGGCGGGCTACCAGTTCTTCGACGGGCTGAATCTCGGCAGCAGCCTGTGCCTGCGCGGCGCGGGCGATGTCAGGATCCCGGCGGCGCTCGTGCTGGCCGTGTCCCTGCTGCTGTTCGTGCCGCTCGCGCATTCCCTGACCTTCGCGCCGGGCGCAGGCTGGGTGCACTTCCTGCCGCAGTTCGGCTGGGGAGCCTTCGGCGGCTGGGTGGCGGTGCTCATTTACGTGATGGTGCTGGGCTCGACGTTGTTCCTGCGTTGGCGCTCGTGCGCCTGGCAGGCGATCCGGATCTGAGAGCGGAGCCAAAGCCGATGCTCATTACCCTGAAGATGATCCTGCGGACGCTGATCCTGCCGCCGGCGGGCCCGCTGTTGTTAGCGGCGCTGGGACTGTGGCTGGCGCGGTGGCGCACGCCGCGGGCGCGGCGCGCCGGCTGGCTGCTGGTGGGCGCCGTGCTTGTAACACTGTGGCTGCTCGCGACCCCGGTGGTGGCGAGCGCGCTCACGCGCCTCGTGCAGCGCTGCCCGCCGCTCGATCTCGGCAAGCCGGTGAACGCCCAGGCGATCGTGATACTCGGGGGCGGCGAAGCGCGCCCCTTCGCCCCGGAATATGGGGGCCCCGCCGCCGGCATCGAGCTGCTTGATCGCCTGAGCTACGGCGCGTTCGTGGCGCGGCGCACGGGGCTGCCGGTGCTGGTTTCCGGTTCGGCGGAGGAGGCGCTGGCGATGCGCGTCACTCTGGCGCGCGACTTCAGCATCCGCACCCGCTGGGTGGACGGACAATCGCGCGATACCTTCCAGAACGCGGCGTACTCCTCGCGACTGCTGCGGGCCGACGGCGTCACGCGCATCATCCTGGTCACGAGCGGCGATCACGAGTGGCGCGCGCTGCAGGAGTTCGCGAGCGCCGGAGTCGGGGTCGTGCCGGCGCCGACCGATCTGTGGGCGCCGCGACGCCGCGACCTCATGCAGTATCTGCCGGGCGCGGTCGCGCTATGGCGCTCGAGCGAGGCGCTTTACGAGCTCCTCGGGAACGTGGCGCGTGAGCTGTTCGCGCTGACCCACCTGCGCCGGCAGGGCCCTTAGAGCGGCCAGGCGTTCAGCTGCCGCGATGAGCATCGAGCCTCCCGTCACCGTGTACCGTTCACCTCGCCGGCGGCCCTGCGATGAGCGGGCGCTGGTGTTGCTGGCGGTGGGGATTGCAGGCGTGGTCGTGCCCACGTACGGAGAGTTCCTGTTGCAGGTCGACGCCCGCGACGCGCCCGATGCCGTCCGGCAGATCTCGCAGTATGAGGCGGAGAACCGCGCGCCCCCGCCCCCGCCACCGCCGCCGCGCCTCTATGCGTACGCGTGGGTCGGGTGTCTCCTCTATGCCGTGACCCTCGTCGGCGTGGCGTCCGCCGTCTCCGCGGGCGTGGTGCGGCTCGACGCTTTTGATCTCGGCGTGCTCGACTGTGCGCGCGTACAGGCCGGACAGTGGTGGCGCGCCTGGACGGCGCTGACGTTGCACCTCGATGCGCCTCACCTGGTCGCGAATCTCGGCGCCGGGATCTGGTTCGGCTGGCTCGCCGGCCGCCAGATCGGGGCCGGCCTCGCCTGGCTCCTGACCGTAAGTGGCGGCGCGCTCGCGAATCTCGTCGAAGGGCTCTCGGGTCCCCCGGAGCACAGCGCCGTGGGTGCCTCGACCGCGGTGTTCGCGGCGCTCGGCGCCATGTCGGCCTATTCGTGGCGCGAGCGCTGGCACGTGCGACAGCGCTGGGCGCGCCGCTGGGGACCGTTGATTGCCGGCGTGGTGCTGCTCGGCTGGACCGGATCCTCGGGCGAGGGCACGGACCTCGTCGGGCACGTAGCGGGATTCGTCGCCGGAGCGCTGCTCGGCGCCGCGGCGGCCCAGCCGCACCTGCGCCGAGTGCTCGACCGCGTGCCGCAATGGCTCGCAGGGCTGGCGGCGCTCGCGCAGCTGGCCGTTGCCTGGGCCTTTGCGTTGTGGAGCTAGGGTCCCTCGACCGTATAGCCGCGCGCCTTGAGAGCTGCGAGCGCACCGTTGCCGCCGAGCAGCCGGTCCATCGACTGGACGGCGAGAGTGCCGCGGTTGTGCGCCAGGCTGTCCTCCACCGCCAGCAGCCAATCGTCCTGCGCGCGCTGGATGAGGCTGCGCACGCGATCGGAGGTCGACACCGCGGCAACGCATGCGCTGCGCTCGTCCGTGTGCGGCAGCTGCCGCAGCCGCTCCACGTCGCCGAGCGCCCAGGCGCTGGCGCGCTCGCGCATCGGGCCGAGATCGGTTTCCAGCCGCGTGACGACCGCATCGAGGCAGGCAATCTCTCCGGGCATCGGCGCCGTGCCGACATCCTTCAGCACCTTCACCGGATCCTCGATCCGCAGCTTGTCCTGGCGCACTCTGACGCCCTGCCTGCGTGCCAGTTTGAGCACCGTCGCCTGCACTTCGTTGTGCACCGCGAGGCCGTTGGCGTCCAGCACGCGGGTGGTCAGCCGCTCGGCCGCCAGCATTGGTCGCAGCTTCTCGAGCGCCGAGTCATGCGGGTCGTAGCGGGCTTCGAGCGCCTCGACACGCGCGTACAGCGCCGGCGGCACCGTCTTTTGCAACGGCAGGTGGTCGGGCGGCTTCTGCAGCCGCCGCCACTCTATGTATACGCGCAGCGCGGTGAAGGGATTCGCGCCGATACCGTAGGCAGGCCATGAGGGCACCACTTCCTGCGACTGTTGCAGCACGGCCTGCACCGCGTCCGGCTGCCAGATCATCTTCTTCGGCAGCGGCGTGACGGTCCCGAGGATCCACAGCACGTGATCCCCGCTGCGCACCGTCCACAGGCGCGGCCCCGCGTGGCGCCCTTCGACGACCACCTCCGCCATCGGCGCTGCTGCGGCGGGGGCGGCGGGCGCGCTCTGCGGAGCCTCGGGCTGCGCACCGGCCGCCGCTGCGGCGAGCAGCCCCGTCGCGGCGAACGCCGCGCGCCTCACTGCTCGCATGACTCGCCTGGTCGCATACCTCGCGCTGCGGCTCAGTCGGTATTGGGCAGCTCGCGCGGCGCAGCCTCGGTCGTGTGGTCGTACACGCGCTTCAGCTCGATCGCGGGCAGCTCGTAGGCACCGATGTGCAGCGTCTCGAGCAGGTGCTGGCCGTCGGGGGACAACTCGTAGCTCTCCACCACGGTTGGCCCCATCTGCGCCTTGTCGCGGATGACATATTTTCGGCCGTCCCAACCCGAGGTGCGGTCAGCCACGCCGTTCTCTGCCGAGACCACACTGTGACCGCCCGGGGTGAAGCTGCGGACCGATGTGCCGTAGTCGAGCACCAGCTCGTCGGCCGACTGCCGCACGGTAAGAAAATCGCCGCGCTCGATCGCCCGTGCGAGCAGGTGCATCATGGGAGAGCGCCGCAGCGGGTCAGCGCGCAGCGCCGCGCCCGGCGGACCCGCCTGGTCGGGGGAGAACGGCCCCTCTGGCTCGGACTGCTGCACCGATCCGGTGCCGCCGCGCGGCATCGGCGGCGGCGGCGCCTCCATCGCGTGGCGTATCTGCTTGAGCGCTTCAGCGCGCATCTTGTTGATGATCACCTGCGGGTCGTCGCTCAAAGCATGGTCGAGCTTCCAGGTGCCGGCCAGCGACACACCTGCGGGCACATCGGCTTTGAAACCGGTCGCGCAGCCGGCGAGTTGCGCCGCGAGGAGCGCGGCGCCTGCAGCGAGGCCGGCTTTCATGGCAAGTGAGACGCTCACTAGTGGCGTATCCTCGCACGATGGCACGACGCAAGGCCATCGAGCTCGAAAGTCTCACCCGGCGCATCAGCCGCCTCGATGCCCACAGCATCGACGAGCTGTACGGCCTGCCGCCGGTATACGAACCGGGCGCCGGCGAGCCAGGGCGCCTCGCCCCGGAAGAGTTCGTCGCCGTGCGCTGCCCGTACTGCGGTGAGCGTCTGGAAACCCGCATCGACGTGACGGCGGGCCCGCTCGCCTATATCGAAGACTGCGAGGTGTGTTGCCGCCCGATCGAGTTCGGCGTCGAATGCGACGAGCGCGGGGCGCTGAGCGCGGTGCAGGTCAGGCGCCTCGACTGAGCGGCGCGGCGCTGGCCGCCGCCTCGAGGAAGGTGAGGCTGCGCGCGCCCGCGTCGAGCCGCACGCGCCCCCCGAGAGGGACCGGCTCGTTGACCTCGCCGTGGCCGACGGGGAATCCCGCCGCACATGGCAGGCCGGTTGCGGCCGCGAGATCCTGCAGCACGTCCGCGCTCGAGTAGGGCGCACCCGGCTCCTCGCAGCCGCTGAAGTCCCCGAGCGCGATGCCGCGAACGCCTGAGAAGACTCCCGCCAGTGCCAGGTGAGTCCACATGCGATCGAGCCGGTAGGGCCGCTCGCCACGGTCCTCGAGGAGCAGGACTGCCCCATCCAGCGCCGGCAGATACGGGGTACCCAGCAGCCGCGTGAGAACCGACAGGCATCCGCCGAGCAGCGGGCCCTCGGCGATGCCCGGCACGAGGGTCCGGCTCCCGAACAGCGCTGCCGCCGGCAATGTGCTCTCCAGCAGCTCGAACAGTCGCGCGTACGTCGCCTGCGGCAGGTGGCCGAGTTGAGTGAGCACCGGCCCGTGGATGCTGATGGAACCCCGGCTCTGCAGCCACAGGTGCAGTGCCGTGATGTCCGAGAATCCCACGAGCGGCTTGGCGGGAAACTCGGGCAACGCGCGCAGCTCGCGAAGCAGGCGCATGGCCCCGTAGCCGCCGCGCGCACAGAACACCGCCTTCACGCTCGGATCCGCCAGCGCGGCGGAGAGCTCGTGCAGGCGTCGCGCATCCTCGCCCGCGAGATAGCGGTGCCGCTCGAGGATCGAGGGCTGGTAGCGAGCCTCGTAGCGCGCGGCGATCACGGCCAGCCCGGTCTCGAACGAATCGCGGTCGAAGGCACTTGCCGGGGCGACGACGGCGACGCGATCGCCGGCCTTGAGAGCCGGAGGTTGTCTGAATGTTGCGATCGCCGTCATGTGCTATTAGCCTCAAGTTTACGCCTGCGCCATCGCCGCGGACCATCCGCGCGCGCGGCTTACCGTTCCGAGGTCCGAGATGATCGCGTTGCTGCTGTGGCTGCTGCTGTTGGTGTTCTGCTGGCCGCTGGCGCTCCTGGCGCTCGTGCTGTACCCGTTCGTCTGGCTGCTCAGCCTGCCGCTGCGGCTCGTCGGCATCGCGGTGGAGGGCGTGTTCGCGCTGCTGCGCGCACTCATCCTGCTGCCGGCGCGTGTGCTCGGCGGCCGGCGCGGCTGACGCGCAGGCAACGGAGGCACTGTCCGCAAAAAGCGCCGCAGGCGACTTTTGCCAGTGAACTAGTCCGCGAGTGCTTTCAGGTCGCGCAGCAGTGCGGCGCGCCCACGGTCGAGCTGGTCGAGGCGCTGCGCAGCATCGCGCAGTGCTATCAGATTCTGCACCGGCGCGTCGTGCAGGCGCCGGTAGGCATTGCGTGCCGCCAGCCACAGGCGGTTGATGCGCGCATAGCGCTCCGCCAGCTCGCGGCGCAGCGTGATGATGGCAAGGCGGGTGGAAGGCATGGCTGCGGCTTCAGGGATGATGCTGCGTCAGCGGACGACCGTGCCGGGCTGCGGGAGCTGCAGCATGCCGGCGCTCGATGACAGGAATGCGACAGTGCGGCGCACGGGCGCAATCACGCTCGAATCGGCCGCCCGACAACAGTGCAGCCGTCACAATTCGCGCCGCTCGTGAGCGCACGCGCCGGCGTTTTCTCACGCCAGCCTCACAGTCCGTGCAGTAGCGTAACCGGCTCCGCAACCTCGCCGGACTACCCGCCGTGGACCTCATCTTCATCCTGGGCGTGCTCGGGCTGTACGTCGTCACTCACGCCCTGATCCTCGCGGTCGCGCGGCTGCAGAGCCCGCCATGAACGCGATCTACGTCGTCAGCGGGCTGCTGACGGTGGCGCTGTTCGCCTACCTGCTGTACGCGCTGCTGAAACCCGAGAAGTTCTGAAATGACTTCGGCGGACCTCACTCTGATCGCCGTATTTCTGGTGCTGGTACTGCTGATGGTGAAGCCGGCGGGGCTGTATATGGCGTACGTGTTCGACGGTTCCCTGCCGACGGTGGCACGGCTCGAGCGCTGGATTTACCGCTGCAGCGGCGTCGATTCCGCGCACGAGATGGGCTGGCAGCACTACGCGACCGGGTTGCTGCTCTTCAACCTCCTGGGTGCGCTCGCCGTCTACCTGCTGCAGCGGTGCCAGGTCTGGCTGCCGCTCAATCCGCAGCACTTCGCCAACCTTTCGCCCGACTCGGCCTTCGATACCGCGGTGAGCTTCGTTACCAACACCAACTGGCAGGGTTACTCGGGCGAGTCCGCCATGAGCTACCTGACGCAGATGGCGGGGCTCGCAGTGCAGAACTTTCTCTCGGCCGCGAGCGGCATCGTGGTGGCGATCGCGCTGGTGCGCGGGCTCGCCCGCCACAGTTCGCAGACCATCGGTAACGTCTGGGTGGATCTGACGCGTGCGACACTTTATGTCTTATTGCCGCTGGCGCTGGTGGTGGCGCTGGCGCTCGCGTCGCAGGGCGTGATCCAGAATTTCAGCGCCTACAAGGATGTGAGCACCATCGAGGCGCACACCCAGACCCTGCCGATGGGGCCGATCGCTTCCCAGGAGAGCATCAAGGAGCTCGGCACCAACGGCGGCGGATTTCTAAACGCCAATTCCGCGCATCCGTACGAGAACCCGACCGCGCTCTCGAACCTGCTGGAGATGCTGGCGATACTCGTCATTCCCGTGGGCCTCACCTACACCTTCGGCCGGATGGTCGGGGACACGCGCCAGGGCTGGGCGGTGCTGGCGGCCATGGCGATCCTGTTCGTGTCGATGCTCTGGGTTGCTGAGTACAACGAGAGCCGCGGCAATCCGCTCATCACCCGGCTCGGAGTCGACCAGGTCGCCAGCGCCACCCAGTCGGGCGGCAACATGGAAGGCAAGGAGACGCGCTTCGGCATCGCGGCCTCGGCGCTGTTCGCAACCGTCACCACCGCGACCTCCTGTGGGGCGACCAACAGCATGCACGACTCTTACACGCCGCTCGGCGGGTTCGTGCCGCTGTTCCAGATGCAGCTCGGCGAGGTGGTCTTCGGCGGGGTGGGGACCGGGCTTTACTCGATGCTGATCTTCGCCATCATCGGCGTGTTCATCGCGGGACTCATGATCGGGCGCACGCCCGAGTACCTCGGCAAGAAGATCGAAGCGTTCGAGATGAAGATGAGCTCGATCGCGATCCTGGTGATGCCGTTCATCGTGCTGACCGGTACCGCGGTGGCGGTGAGCGTCCCGGCGGGCACGTCCGCCGTGGGCAATCCCGGCCCGCACGGGTTCTCCGAGATCCTCTACGCGTTCTCCTCGGCCAGCAACAACAACGGCAGCGCGTTCGCGGGGCTCAATGCCGCCACGCCGTTCTACAACGTCGCGCTCGCGCTCGTCATGTGGCTCGGCCGCTACTGGCCGATCGTGGCGGTGCTCGCCATCGCCGGCTCACTGGCCGCGAAGAAGCGCATTCCGGTGAGCGAGGGCACCATGCCGACTCACGGCCTGACCTTTGTGATTCTGCTGATCGGCACGGTGCTGCTGGTCGGCGCGCTCACCTTCGTGCCGGCGCTGGCGCTGGGGCCGATCGTCGAGCACATCATGCTGTGGGGGGCCTCATGAGCCGGCGCCGCCTCGCGCTCTTCGACCGCGCGCTACTGGTGCCCGCGGCGCGCGCCGCGCTGCTGAAGCTCGATCCCCGCGTGCAGTGGCGCAACCCCGTGATGTTCGTGGTCTACGTCGGCAGCCTCCTCACCACGGCGCTCTGGGTGCAGGCGCTCGGCGGCCGTGGCGAGGCGCCGGCCTGGTTCATCTTCAACATCGCGCTGTGGCTGTGGTTCACGGTGCTGTTCGCCAACTTCGCCGAAGCGCTCGCCGAGGGGCGCAGCAAGGCGCAGGCGGCAGCGCTGAAGGGCCTGAAGCAGACGGTATGGGCCAAGCGTCTCGCCGAACCGAACGATCGCCAGCACCTCGTGCGCGTGCGTGCCGACAATCTGCGCCGCGGCAACGTGGTGCTGATCGAGGCCGGGGATTACGTGCCCGCCGACGGCGAGGTGATCGAGGGAGCGGCCTCGGTGGACGAGAGCGCGATCACCGGCGAATCCGCGCCGGTGATCCGCGAGTCGGGCGGCGACTTCTCGGCGGTGACCGGCGGCACGCGCGTGCTGTCTGACTGGATCGTGGTGCGCGTCACGGTCAATCCCGGCGAGACGTTTCTCGACCGCATGATCGCCATGGTCGAGAGCGCCAAGCGCCAGAAGACCCCGAACGAGATCGCGCTCACGATCCTGCTGGTGGCGCTGACCATCGTGTTCCTGCTCGCCACCGCGACGCTGCTGCCGTATTCGATCTACAGCGTCGTGGTGTCGCGCCTCGGTGTCCCCATCACCATCACCGCGCTGATCGCGCTGCTCGTGTGCCTGATCCCGACCACGATCGGCGCATTGCTCTCGGCGATCGGGGTCGCCGGCATGAGCCGCATGATGCAGGCGAACGTCATCGCCACCTCCGGTCGCGCCGTCGAGGCGGCGGGTGACGTCGACGTGCTGCTGCTCGACAAGACCGGCACGATCACGCTCGGCAACCGCCAGGCGGCGACCTTCATCCCCGCCGCCGGCGTCACCGAGGAGGAGCTCGCCGACGCCGCGCAGCTCGCCTCGCTCGCCGACGAAACTCCGGAAGGGCGCAGCATCGTGGTGCTCGCCAAGCAGCGGTTCCAGCTGCGCGAGCGTGACCTCGGCGCGCTCGGCGGCCAGTTCGTGCACTTTTCGGCCCACACGCGCATGAGCGGCGTCGATATCGGCGCGCGCCAGGTCCGCAAGGGCGCGGCCGATGCCGTGCGCCGGCACGTCGAGGCCCTGGGAGGCGCGTTCCCGAAAGCCGTCCTCGATCTGGTCCAGGACGTCGCGCGCCGCGGCAGCACGCCGCTCATCGTCAGCGACGGCGCGCGCGTGCTCGGCATCATCGAGCTCAAGGACATCGTCAAGGGCGGAATCAGGGAGCGCTTCGGCGAGCTGCGCCGCATGGGCATCAAGACCATCATGATCACCGGCGACAACCCGCTCACCGCCGCCGCGATCGCCGCCGAGGCGGGCGTCGACGACTTCCTCGCCGAAGCGACCCCGGAGGCGAAGCTCAGGCTGATCCGCGAGCACCAGAGCGCCGGGCGCCTCGTAGCCATGACCGGCGACGGCACCAACGACGCGCCGGCGCTGGCGCAGGCGGACGTGGCCGTGGCGATGAACACCGGCACGCAGGCCGCCAAGGAAGCCGGCAACATGGTCGATCTCGATTCCAACCCGACCAAGCTCATCGAGGTGGTCGAGACCGGCAAGCAGATGCTGATGACCCGCGGCGCGCTCACCACCTTCTCGATCGCCAACGACGTCGCGAAGTACTTCGCCATCATCCCGGCCGCGTTCGTCACCACCTATCCGCAGCTGAACGTCCTCAACGTGATGCATCTCGCCAGCCCCTTCTCGGCGATCCTCTCGGCGGTGATCTTCAATGCGCTGATCATCGTGGTGCTGATTCCGCTGGCGTTGCAGGGCGTGCGCTACCGGCCGCTCGGCGCCGCAACGCTGCTGCGGCGCAACCTCCTGATCTACGGCCTCGGCGGCATCGTGGTGCCGTTCCTCGGCATCAAGCTGGTGGATCTCGCGCTCGGGGTGGTGCATCTGACATGAGCGCGCGCCTCGCCGCCGACACGTCTGCCACGCTGCGCGCGAGTCTCAGGCCGGCGCTGGTACTCCTCGTGCTGCTCAGCGTGCTGACCGGTCTCGTCTATCCGCTCATCGTGACGCTGCTGGCGCGGGCGCTGTTTCCGCAGCAGGCGAGCGGCAGCCTCATCGAGCGCCACGGCGTTGCCGTCGGCTCGCGTCTCATCGGCCAGAGCTTCAGCGATCCCGGCCACTTCTGGGGCCGGCCGTCGGCGACCACCCCCCAGCCTTACAACGGCGTCGGCTCCGGCGGCTCGAACCTGGGGCCGCTCAATCCCGCGCTCACCGATGCGATCAAGACGCGGCTCGCGGCGCTGCAGGCCGCCGATCCCGGCAACACCGCCGCCGTGCCCGTCGACCTGGTGACGGCTTCAGGCAGCGGTCTTGATCCTGACATCAGCGTCGCGGCCGCCGAATACCAGGCGGCTCGGGTGGCGCGCGCCCGCGGGCTCGCCGTGGAACGGGTGCAGGCATTGATTGCGGCACACACCGAGGGTAGGTTGCTCGGAGTGCTTGGTGAGCCGCGTGTCAACGTGCTGGCGCTGAACCTGGCGGTCGACGCGCTGAAGAAGTGAGCCCCACATGGCCGAAGCGCGGCCGGACCCGGACCAACTGCTCGAGCAAGTGAAGGGCGAGGAGGCGCGCGCGACACGCGGGCGCCTGCGGATCTTCTTCGGCGCATCCGCGGGCGTCGGCAAGACCTACGCCATGCTCGAGGCGGCACGCAACATCCGCGCCTCGGGCGTCGACGTGGTCGTGGGCTACGTCGAGCCGCACGGGCGCGTGGACACCGAGCGGCTGCTCGAGGGCCTGCCGCGCCTGGCGACGCTGTCGGTCAGTTATCGCGGCATCGTGCGCCAGGGGTTTGATCTGGATGCGGCGCTCGCCCGCCATGCGGGCGTGCTGCTGGTCGATGAGCTGGCGCATTCCAATCTCGTGGGCGGGGAGCCGACGCCGCGTCACCCGAAGCGCTGGCAGGACATCGAAGAGTTGCTGGCCGCCGGCATCAATGTCTGGACCACGGTCAACGTGCAGCACCTCGAGAGCCTCAACGACCTGATCTTCCAGACTACCGGCGTTCGCCAGCGCGAGACCCTTCCCGACCGCGTATTCGATGAGGCCGACGACATCGAGCTCATCGATCTGCCGCCCGACGATCTGATTGCGCGGCTGCAGTCCGGCAAGGTGTACGTCGGCGAGAAGGCGGACGCGGCCGCCGAGCGGTTCTTCCGCAAGGCCAACCTCATGGCGCTGCGGGAGATCGCGCTGCGCCGCGTTGCCGACCGCGTCGAGGCGGCCTCGCGCGAGCTTCCGGCCGATCGCACCCAGGCGCCGGCGCGCATCGCCGGCGACCGGGTGCTGGTCGCCGTCGGTCCCGACGAGCAGGCCGAGCAGCTCGTGCGCGCCGGCAAGCGCATGGCCGACGCGCTCGATGCCCACTGGACCGTGGTGTACGTGGAGACGCCCTGGTTGCTGCGACTCTCGGACCAGCATCGCAACCGCCGCATCGACGTGCTGCGGCTGGCGGAATCCCTCGGCGGGGAGACCGTGACGCTCGACGGTCCGTCGGCGGCCGAGACCCTCGTGGAGTACGCGCACATGCGCCATGCCACGCGCGTGCTGGTCGGCGCACCCAAGCGTCGCGGCTGGCGGGCGTGGCTGCGCCCCTCGACGGCCACCGAGCTGGTGCGCCGCGCGCGCAGCTTCGACGTCGTGCTGATCGCGCCGGCAACCAACCGGCCGGCGTCGCGCCAGCTGCCCGCCGGTCCCGGCGGCCGCCCGGGCGGCGGCCTGCCGTGGCGGCGCTACGGCTGGGCGGCGGCGATCACCACGGCGTGCACGCTGCTCGCCTTCCTCATGTACCCGCGCTTCGAGCTGTCCAATCTGCTGATGATTTACCTGCTCGGCGTGGTGGTCTCGGGACTGCGGCTCGGGCGCGCGGCCGCCATGGTCAACACCGCGCTCAGCATTGCGGCTTTCGACTTCTTCTTCGTGCCGCCGCGTTACTCGTTCGCGGTCTCGGACGCGCAGTACCTGCTCACTTTCGGCGTGATGGCGCTCATCGCGCTGGTGATTGCCAGTCTCACCGCCAGCGTCCGTCAGCAGACCCGCGTTGCCGGCGCGCGCGAGCGGCGCACCGCGCTCCTCTACGCCATGAGCCGCGAGCTGGCGGCGACCCGTGGAATCACCGATCTGGCGCGCGTCGCCGTGCGGCACGTGGCGGAGGTATTCGAGTGCACCGCTGTCGTGCTCCTGCCGGCGGCCGGCGGCAAGCTGCGCTACCCGAGTGACACCCCTCTCGAGAGCTCGTTCCGCCACGCCGACCTGGCGGTTGCGCAGTGGGTCGCGGACCACGGGCGCCGTGCCGGCCTCGGCTCGGATACGCTGCCGGCCGCGCCCGGACTGTACGTGCCGCTCGGGCGCGAGCGCGGCACCGTGGGCGTGCTCGCGGTGCTGCCGAGCAATGTGCGGCGGGTGCTGCTGCCGGAGCAAAGCCACCTGCTCGAGACCTTTGCCGGGCAGATCGCGCTCGCGCTCGAGCGCGCCCATCTTGCGGAGGTCGCCGAGCAGTCGAGCCTGGCCGCCGAGCGCGAGACGCTGCGTAACACGCTGCTCGCCTCCATCTCGCACGATCTGCGCACGCCGCTTGCCGTGATGGCGGGGGCCGGCAGCACGCTCGCGCAGCACGGTGCCTCGCTCAATGAGGCGACGCGCATCGAGCTGGCGCGCTCCATCGAGAGCAAGGCGCGCGAGATGTCCGAGCTCGTCTCCAACGTCCTCGACCTGGTGCGCTTCGAGTCCGGCCAGGTGCAACTGCGGCGCGACTGGCAGACGCTCGACGACCTGGTGGGGAGCGCCCTGAGCCGTGACGCCGACAAGCTCGCCGCGTATCCGGTGGAGGTGCGCCTCAACCCGGACCTGCCGCCGGTGTATGTCGATGCAACGCTGATCGTGCAGCTGTTCGTCAACCTGTTCGACAACATCGTCAAGTACACGCCGCCGGGGACCCACGTGACTGTGTCCGCGATCGCGGACGGCGGGCGTGGGCTGCTTCAGGTATGGGTCGACGACGACGGTCCGGGCCTGCCGCCCGGTGATCCCGCGCGCCTCTTCGACAAGTTCCAGCGCGGTAGCGGCGAGGCCGCGGCCGTCGGTGTGGGGCTGGGGCTCGCGATCTGCCAGGCGATCGTGCGCGCACACGGCGGCAGCATCGAGGCGCAGCAGCGCGAGTCGGGCGGGGCGCGCTTTGCGTTCACGCTGCCGGCAGTGGACGCCGCATGACCCAGGCGATGCACCAGGTGCTCGTCATCGAGGACGAGCCCGCGATCCGCAACGTGCTGCGGGTACTGCTCACGGCGGAGGGCTACCGCTGCATCGAGGCCGACACCGCGCTGCGCGCCGAGATCGAGGCGCGCAGCCACAAGCCCGATCTGCTGCTCATCGATCTGGGGTTGCCCGACGACGACGGCCTGAAGGTCATCCGCCGGGTGCGGGCCTGGTCGCCGGTGCCGATCGTGGTGCTGTCGGCACGCACCATGGAGGAGCAGAAGGTTGCGGCGCTCGATGCCGGCGCCGACGACTACGTCGTCAAGCCCTTCAGCGCCGCCGAGCTCCTGGCGCGCTTGCGGGCGGCGCTGCGCCGCAACGTGCGCAGCGCCTCCGCAGCGCCGCTGCGGTTCGGGCCGGTGCGTGTCGACCTGGCGCGGCGCGAGGCGCGAGCGGGCGAGGGCGAGATTCACCTGACGCCGCTCGAGTACCGGGTGCTCGAGTCCCTGGCACGCCACCTCGGCTCGATCGTGATGCAGGGGCAGCTGATCCGCGAGGTGTGGGGGCCGGAGCGGCAGGACGACTCGCGCTCGCTGCGGGTATGCATCAAGAACCTGCGCAGCAAGCTCGAGCCCGACCCGCGCCAGCCGCGCTATCTGGTCACCGAGACCGGGCTCGGCTATCGGCTGCGCGCGGACGAAGAGACTGCCGCGTAGGGTAGGGAGCCCCGGGCCGAAATAGTCTTTCCCCGGGCCGCCGTAAATCCTTCCCTGGAGGCTGCGGGAAAAACGTCCCTGTTTTTCACGCCCCGGGGAAAGACTATTTCGGCCGTGCCTCCCACCGGCGGACGGTTTCTCGCTGCAGAAGTGCCGCGGGGGTGCAGAGCATGGGGGTGCCAGCCAAGTGACCGCGGAGGGCGGTCAGGTCAGGGAGACGATGAGCTTGGCCGAGTGGCTGCGCCAGTTGATCGGGATGATGAACGAGCGCAACCCGGGCTTCTGCGGGATGTCGGGCTTCTCCCCCGACAGCACGCTCGGCACCGAGATCACGAAGTCGCGCCCGAAATCCTTACGGGCGTTGCCGGAGATGGTGTTGGCGACCTCGCCGACCAGATCGCGCATGGTCTCGTGGCTGAAGTCGCTCTCCTGCATCTTCATCAGCAGCACGGTCAGCATCGCCTTCGGAGCCGTGAAGTACACCACACCCTCGCGCTTGCCCGAGATGTTGATGACGCCGGTGTATTCGTGCACCGCCGGCGCGCCTTCCATCAGGTACGGCGAGCCGATCGAGGCCGGCTGCTGCGCAGCGACCTCGAAGAAGTTCGTCGTCCCCTCGACGAAAGTCTTCAGCTCTTGTTCGTACAGCATTGTGGTGTGAATCCTCGGAGCGGTTAGCGCATCAATTCGGCGATCGCCTCGTTCAACTGCCGGTCGGTGAACGGCTTGTTGAGGAAACCGTTGGCGCCTTTCTCCATGGCCTCTACCGCCGTCGCCTTGTCGGCGAGCGCCGATATCACCAGGATCCGTACCGCCGGCTTGAGCGCCACCAGCTTGCTGATGCACTCGATGCCGTCCATGCGCGGCATCGTCAGGTCCATGGTGACGACGTCGGGGTCGGTCCGCCTGAACAGCTCGAGTGCTTCCATACCGTTGCCCGCCGTGCCGACCAGCTGCAGCTCCTCGAACTGCTGCGAACGCTCGATGCGCCGCCGCATGATGTTGGAGTCATCCACGATCATCAGCTTGAACGATCGCTTGCCGTTGGTATTGTTCATGGGCGCTCGTCAGTTCGCTCGATGCTCAGGCGACCGCGCTGCTGGCCGCGTTCGCAGCCGGCAGCACGATCTTGAAGCGCGTGAACTTGCCCGGATGGGTGCTGACACCGATCTTGCCGCCGAGGGCATACACGCTGCGGGCAACCACATCCATGCCGACGCCGCGGCCGGCGTCCATGGACACGCCGTGCTGGGTGGAGAAGCCCGGCCGGAAGATCAGTGCCATCGCGGTGCGTGTGTCCATGGCGGTGGCTTCCTCCTGGGTTATCAGCCGGGCGCGCACTGCCGCGGCCTTGAGGGTCTCCGGTTTGATGCCGGCGCCGTCGTCTTCGAATAACAGCTCGTAGCCTTCGCCAGTCTTGCGGAAGTCGACGCTCACGGCGCCGATCTCCTGCTTGGTATGCGCGCGCCGCACCTCCGGCGCCTCGATGCCGTGCACCGCCGAGTTGCGCAGCATCTGGATGACGCAGTCCTTGACGGTCCCCAGGTAACGGGGCGGCACCTCGCCGAGTCCGCTCACTGTGAGCTTGATGCGCTTGGCATGATCGCGCGCCAGCCGCTCGGCCATCGCCACCAGCGTCGGCCCGAGCTCCTCGGCGGTGCGTCCGGTGGCTGCGGCGGGCAGCGGCGCTGCGCCGCTGCGCGTGGCCTCGGGGGCGGCAGCCATCGGTGCCGCGACCCCGCTGTCCCTGAGTATCGTGAGACGCGCCGCCATCTCGCGCACGCCACGCAGGTGCGCGAGCAGCTCGTCGAGCTTGAGTACGATCGGCAGAAAGTCATTGCCGGAGAGCTCGGGCTTGTTCTTCTGCTCGCCCACCAGATCCTCGAGCGCGTGCACGCGGCTGCTGATGCTGCCGAGATTGAGTGCCGAGGCCTCGCCCTTGATCGAGTGCAGCTCGCGGAACAGGCCATTGAGCTTCTTGCGGAACTCGGCGTCGGTGCGCGCCGGCTCCTTCAGGATGGTGTTGACGAGCTTGAGCCCGGTCTCGGCGGCGTCGAGGAACGTCACCAGCTGCAGCGGATCGACGTGCAGCATGCTCAGCATCATGTCGAGCTGGTTGTTGGCGTTCGCCTGCGATTCCTGCAGCTCGCGGCCCAGTAACACGCTGGAAGTGATGTCGCCGACCGCGCACAGCACGTGCTTGATGCCCGTCGGGCCCATGACGCGGTGGAAGTCGAACTGCAGGTAACGCACCTCCTTGCCGCCGCGGCTGTTTTCCATGCTCACCTCGAGCTGGCCGAGCGGATTGATGCTCTTCATCAGGTTCTCGTGCGCGCGCTCGCCCCACAGCAGCTTGATGTATTTGGCGGCGGTCGCCAGTGTTGCCGGCGGCACCAGCCCCTTGAGCAGCTCCTCGAACGACAGGCCCGCAAAATCCGCGCGACCGAACATGCGTGTCAGCGCGTCCGACCACACCGTGCCGATACGGTAGTCGGCATCGAGCAGGAAGAAGCCCTCGCGCACCGTCCGCAGGATGTCGCGCGTCTGCTCCTGTGCCTCGCGCGCGGCGCGCTCATGGCGCGAGCGGGTGAACTGGAAGTAGGCGGCCGCCGCAGCCAGCACCAGCGCCGCAAGCACGCCCGCCGACAGCAGCGCGCGCAGCCTGGCGGCGGCGGTCGAGGCGTCGTGCTGCAGCGTGCCGGCGAGCGTCGCCAGCTGTCCCTGCAGCGTATGGGCGTTGTCAGTGGCGAACAGCTGCGCACGCTTGACCGCCGCGTAGTGCTCGCGGCCCTCAACCGACAGCGTGCTGCCGGCGGTGTCGGAGTCGATGTACGGCTGACCTTCGAAGCTGACCACGGGCTCGAGTACCGGGCGGTACTGCTGCCACAGCTCCAGTGTGCGCCCGAGCTGCGGTGCGGCGGCGGTGCCGCCGCCCGAGCTCTCGAGCTCGCGCAGCTCCTGGTTGAAGCGCTTCACGGTGCCCTGCAGGTCGGCGAGCGCCTGGCCGGAGTAGGCGTGCGTCTCGAGCCGGTCGCGCAGCGCCGCGAGCTGCTGGGCGATGTCGTCGGGATAGTTCTGCAGAGCGCTCGCGGCCTGCAGGGCCGCGATATTGGCGCGCATCTGCGTCGCGAGCCGGAAGCCGAGCACCAGCACCGCACCCATGACCAGCGTGAGGACCGTGCCGATGCCGGCGGTTGCGAGCTGGCGGCGACGTTCTGCGCCTGTGAGCGTCATCTGTCTGGTTCTCCTTGAAACTACTTCGGCAGCTCGAAACGCAGCAGGGCGCGCGTCGGTACCGCGATCGGCGCGCCGTTGAAGATCGTGGGCGCATAGCGCCAGTGGCGCACGGCGTTGGTGGCGGCCCGGTCGAACACCCCGGGCGGCGTCGATTCGACCACGCTGATGTCGCGCGTCGCACCGCTCGGATCGACCGTGAAGGCCAGCAGCACACTGCCGCTGATCTGGCGGCTGAGTGCATCCTGCGGATACTCCGGCGAGCTGCTGCGCGTCATCTTCAACTTCGCGGCGAGCGCCGCCAGGTCGGGGACAGTGGCCGCCTTCGGAGCGGCGAGCTGCTGCACGGCCGCGATGTCCTGCGGACTCGCACCCCAGTGCCGCGCCTGAGTGAGATCCGCGTCGGGGCTCTTGCCGGCCTGCGCCGCGGTGCGCGCGCGCTCGAGGAGCTTTGCCGCCAGGTCATGGCCCGACTGAGCGAGGGCCGTGCTGTTCGGATCATTCGTCTGCAACTGGCCGAGGTAGTAGGCCGCGCTCTCCTGCGCAGGCTCGGTGAGGCGCCCGTCGCGCAACGCGTCGCGCGCCTGCTGTACCAGGCGGTCGTTATCGGCCTGCGCCGCTTTGGCGCGCGCGCTCGCGACATCGCGCTGGAAGGAGCTGATGTCGGCGGCGCTGGCGCCCGCGGCGCGCGCTTCGTTGAGCCACCGATCCTCGTCGGTCTGATTGCGTGCGGCCGCCGCGTCGTGCGCCTTGCGGAAGTAGGCGGTGGTGAGCTCGTGCTGCACGCGCTCCGTGGTGGCGTTCGACGGTGCACTCTCCTCGAGCTGGTGCAGGTAGGCCTTGGCGCTGTCGTCGGCGGGGTCGGAGAGCCGGCCGTCGTGGATGCGGTCCTCGATGAGGCCGGCCAGGTGCTCCACCTTGGCGTCCTCCTGGCGGCGGGCGAGATCGGCGCGCCACTTCGCGAGCTGATCGGCGGTCACGCTGTGACTCTGCTGCGCCTGGCGCAGCAGCGCCCCGACGCGCTCGTAGTTGTTGTCCGCGAACGCCTTGGAGACCTCGGTGCTCATCAGCCGCGCATCGAAAGCTGCACCGCGCGGGTCAGCGGGAGCGGCTGCCTTGAAGTTGGCGAGCGTCTGTGCCGCCTCCTCGAAGCGCCCGCCGCCGAGCGCCTCATCGAAGCGACCGGCGAGGACCGCGGCAACGCGCGACAAGCCGTCACGGGCCTCGGCGTTGGAGGCCTCGGCGGCCGCCGCGGAGCGGTAATAAAGGAGCGCATTGTCGCCGGCGGGCTCGGTATAGCGGCGCTCGCGCATCGCCTGACGGGCCTTCTCCAGGAGGTCATCCACCTTACCCTGCACGATCGACAGGTCGGCCGTGGGGGCCGGCGGCAGTAACGCGGCGCTGCCCTCGGCCGGCGCCTGCGGAGCGGCGCTCTGGGCCATCGGCACCGGCGCGACTGCCGGCTGACTCGTGCCGCGGCTATGCATGAAGAACCACGCCGTACCGCCGGCGACGGCGAGTACGACGGCGGCGAGTGCCAGGAGGAGCGTCACGGGCTTCTGGCCGCCGGTGTTCTCAGCAACCTCGACCGCCGCGGCCGCCTGCGGCCGGAACGCGCCGATGGAAGGTTCGGCCGCAGCCGGCGTGGCATGCGCTGCACGCGCAGTGTGCGCCGCAGCCCGCGCCGCGAGCGCGGTCTCTATGACGCTGCCGAACACCGCCTGCGTCTTGTGCATGTCGAGCGGGGTCGGCAGCACAGCGAAGACCTTCGAGCCCTTCAGGGCCGACGCGACCTGCCTCTCGAGTGCTTCGGTGGCGAACACCACCACCACGGCGTGCGGCGCGCGCGCGTGCGCGGCGTCGACTGCGGCGCGCACCTCGGGCACTTCGCGCGCATCGAGCACCAGCACCTGGCCGCGCTTGCGGCTGGCGATGCTCTCCAGGGCGGCGTTGAGCGAGTCGACCGGGCGGATACCGGCCTGGCCGCCGAGTGCCTGGCCGAGCTCGAGCAGAAATTCATCGCGGGTGGTGACGGCGGTGACGTCCGCCTGCGGCTGGGAGGCTGGGGACTGGGCGGGCGTGCCGCTCGGGGGCGCGGCAGGGTGGCGGGACTGATTCGGTGCGGGACTGGCCACTTGGAATCTCTCCAACCTTACTGTCGAAAATCACACGGCGCGAACGGGGCCGCCGTCCGAATACCGTTGGCCACAGGCGCGTTTGCGCCGCGCGCAAAACCTCGCCGTTGCAGGATATGTAGCCTCCGCGGCAGCGCAGTGCGTCAGTTCACAATAACGAGAGCCTGCGTCGGGGCGCGGCGACGGCGCTCCTCAAAGTCTGAAGCACTGCTCGCTTCCCGGGCATGCAGCCGCTGCGGCTGCACTCGCGTGCCGTTAAGCGGTCCGGGCCGAGCGGTTCTGCGCGCTCGTCGCCCGGCGCGCTGCGCGCCGCGACGAGCGCGGCCAGGGAGCGTGGCTGCCCCACGCGTCCCGCGCCTCATGGGCGCACGTGATGCGCCCGGCGGCGGCCGCCGTGCGCGCGCACGGCGCAGCGCATAGCGCGCTTTGCAATCAGTCACTTAAGATCGCGCGGCAGCCGCCGCCGACGCCTGCTGCGTGAGGGAACTGGCGCCGCGGCGGCCCTTCAGTGAACAATCAGTGCCTGTGACCGTCTTAACGTAATAGGTGTACCAGGATCGGAAGGCCGTCACTCAATTGAGTGCAGGGTTGGATCTAAGTTAACAACCGCTGGCATTGCCGG
Organism: uncultured Gammaproteobacteria bacterium; assembly: GCA_963844595.1. Lineage (GTDB taxonomy): Bacteria > Pseudomonadota > Gammaproteobacteria > Steroidobacterales > Steroidobacteraceae > 13-2-20CM-66-19. The sequence continues at coordinate 588,206 of CAWJOW010000003.1, read as the reverse complement.
CGTCGCCGGCACCCAGGCTCGAGGCCGACTGAGCCCACGGGAGGGAAGGACGATGCGATCGCTCGCTGCTGACCAGGATTCCCACGGCCCCGGTGCGGGATTCATCGACACACTGAGCTCCTTCAGCCGCCAACATCGTGCCCAGCGCTGGGAAGGCACGTTCGGCGAGTTTCTCACCAACCTCCTGCCGACGCGGCCCGCGGCATACGCGCGCACCAGTCATGAGTACGTCTGGGACATGCTGCGCTGGCACGGCCGCACGCAGCCGGAAACCTCGGAGAACGCGCGCGCGCGCGCGCTCTTCAAGCGCGAGCTGTTCGGCATCGACGAGCCGCTGTCGCGCGTGGTCGACTACTTCAAGGCGGCGGCAGCGGGCTCCGACGTCGGCCGGCGGCTGCTGCTGATGCTCGGACCGCCGTCCGGCGGCAAGTCCACCGTGGCGATTCTCCTGAAGCGCGGGCTCGAGGAATACAGCCGCACCGACGAGGGCGCGCTCTACGCCATTCGCGGCTCGCCGCTGCGTGAGAACCCGCTGAACCTGATCCCGATGAGCCTGCGGCCGGAGTTCCGCGAGCGCTACGGCGTGCACGTGCAGGGCGAGCTCTCGCCGTGGGCGCGGGACTTCGTCGAGCGCGAATTCGAGGGCGACTTCGTGCGCGTGCCGGTCGAGCGCGTGTTCCTCGCCGAGGCCTCGCGCGTCGGCATCGGCACCTACGCGCCGCACGATCCCACCACCGCCGACATCGCCGATCTGGTCGGCTCGGTCGACCTCGCCAAGGTCGCGCAGATCGGCGACGAGGGCGATCCGCGCGCCTGGTCGTGGTCGGGCGCGGTGTACGCCGCGAGCCGCGGCGTACTCGAGATGATCGAGATCCTGAAGGTCAAGCGCGAGTTCCTTTATCTGCTGCTGACTCTCACGCAGGAGAAGAACGTCAAGGTATCGCGCTTCCCGCTAATTCATCTCGACGAGACGATCCTCGCGCACACCAACCTCGCCGAGTTCCACAAGTTCCTGCAGGAGAAGGAGAACGAGGCGCTGCTCGACCGCATGGTGATCATCAAGATCCCCTACGCGCTCTCTTACCGCGACGAGGCGCGCATCTACCAGAAGCTGGTGTCGGGCGCGCCGGCGTTCCGCAACGTGCACCTCGACCCCCACGTGCTGAATCTCGCCGCCGTGTTCGCGATCCTCACGCGGCTCTTCAAGCCCGAGCGCGAAGGTCTCGACCTGCCGAAGAAGCTGCGGGTGTACGCCGGCGAGGCCGTCGAGGGCATGTCCGAGACCGAGGCCTCGCGGCTGCACGCCGAGACTCCCGAGGAGGGTATGACCGGCGTCAGCCCGCGTTTCGTGATCAACGCGATTTCCAATGCCATCACCCGCGGCGACACCCAGAGCCTGACCAGCATGGAGCTGCTGCTCGCTCTCAAGGACAGCATCGAGAGCGATGCCCGCATGGACGCCAAACAGAAGAAGGGCTGGATCGACCACCTGGTGACGGCCCGCAAGGAGTTCTACAACCGCTGGGTCAAGGAGGACGTGCACCGGGCGATGTTCGCCTCTTTCGAGGAAGAGGCGCAGCAGCTGCTCGAGAAGTACCTGGACGAGGTCGAGGCCTCGCTCGATCACCGGCAGGTCACCGACCCGATCACCGGCGAGAACCGCCCGGCGGACGAGCGCTTCCTGCGCTCGGTCGAAGAGAAGATCAAGGTGTCGGATTCCGGCAAGCTGTCGTTCCGCCAGGAAGTGGTGCGCAAGGCCATGGTGGCGTTCAAGGCGGGCGAGAAATTCAAGCTGGCGAGTCACGCGCGCATGCGCGAGGCGATCGAGCAATACCTGTTCGAGGAGCGCCGCGATGTGCTGCGGCTCGTGACCTCGACCGCACGCCCCGACGAGGACGCGCGCCAGAAGATCTCGGTCGTGCAGCAGCGCCTGGTGAGCGAATACGGCTACGACGAACACAGCGCCAAGGAGGCCTTGAGCTACGTGACCACGCTGCTCGCGCAGGAATAGCCTCTGGCGGCGTCCGCGAAAAGGGAGTACGAGTAGCGCATGGAAGGGGACCAGGGCAGGCGCGGCGAGAGCGCCGGCGGTGGCGCCGGCAAGTGGTACGAGCTGTTCTCGCGCGGTGCCCGGGACTGGCTGCGTCACGACGAGAAGGTGCGCGACGCGGTGCGCGCCAATCTGCCGGAGATCATCGCCGGCGGCGAGGTCATCAACGACAGTGCGCGCACGGTGCGTGTGCCGGTGCGCATGCTCGAGCACTGTCACTTCCGCCTGCGTCGTCCCGAGGAGGCCCAGGGCGCCGGCCAGGGCAACGCCAAGCCCGGCGACGTGCTGTCCGATCCGGCGCGCGAGCGCGGCCCGGGCGAGAAGGGTGCCGGCGGCCGCGACGAAGGCGAAGTGCAGCTGCTGCTCGAGTTCAAGGTCGACGATATCGTCGACTGGCTGTGGGAGGAGATGCAGCTGCCGAACCTCAAGCCGCGCGTCGGCCCTGCGGAGGAGGCCGAGTGGACGCGCGAGGGTTGGGACCGGCGCGGCGCGCGCTCGCGGCTCGACCGGAGGCGCTCGTTCAAAGAGCTGGTCAAGCGTCGCGGTGCGCCGGGGGCAACGCCGACCTTCACTGACGAGGATCTGCGCTTCCGGCAGCTGACGCGGCGCCGCCAGCCCGCGGTGCACGCGGTGGTGTTCTTCATGCTGGACGTCTCGGGCAGCATGTCCGACCGCGATCGCAAGCTCGCCAAGACGTTCTTTTTCTGGGTAGTGCAGGGGCTGCGCCGGCAATACCGCTCGCTCGAGACGTTGTTCGTCGCACATACCACCGAGGCCTGGGAATTCAACGAGCCGGATTTCTTCCAGGTGACCGGTACCGGCGGCACGGTCACTTCGACCGGACTCCTCAAGGTGCGCGAGATCATCGACGCGCGCTTCAACCCCGGCCGCAGCAACATCTACCTCTTCTACGCTTCCGACGGCGACAACTCGGTGAGCGATGCGGCCGAGGCGCGCGCGGCGCTTACCTCGGTGGCCGCCGATAGCTGCTTCACCGGCTACGTGGAGGTTTCCTCGGGGCTCTCGCGACAGCTCGCCACCGAGACCGGCAAGCTGTTCGCCGAGCTCGCCGGCGCCGGCTGCGCGGTCGGCAGCTATGCGCTCAACGAGTTCGACGACGTCTGGGGCGCGGTACGGCATTTCTTCACCACCGAGAGCCACAGCCCCGAGAGTCCGAAAGCGCCCGATGATGCGGCCGGCAGCGCCCCGCGCACCGCCAGCCCATGAGCGAAGACTGGAGCAGCTACGTCCAGCGCATCGAGGAGCTCGCGGCGCGCTCCGGACTGAGCTTCAACCCGGTGGACTTCGAGGCGGTCCCCGACAGCTTCATGATGGAGATCGCCATCTACGGCCTGCCGGTGCGTATGCCGCACTGGTCGTTCGGCGTGCGCTACATCTACCAGCTCATCCAGCGGCGCATGGGCCACTCGCGGCTGTTCGAGGTGGTGTTTCCCGGCAACCCGGGGCACGCCTATCTCGCCGAGAGCAACGGCGTTGCCGAGAACATTCTGGTCACCGCACACGTGCTCGGTCACGCCGACTTCTCCCGCAACAACCTGCTGTTCCGCCGCTGCCAGCAGCAGGTGAGCGAGCGCATCGTCGAGCACGCCGCCAGCCACGCGCGCCAGATCCAGCAGACCATCGAGGCGCACGGTGCGCCGCGCGTGGAAGCGGTGCTCGACGCGGCGCTCGCTCTCGAGCAGCACATCGACGTCGATCAGGAGCTGCGGCGCGAGCGCTACCCGGAGTACCTCGCCGATCCGCGCACTCTGGTCGACGATACCTTCCGCAAGCGCTTTGCGGCGCTCGAGCCGGCGCTGCCCTCCGCCAGCATGGAGCGCAAGCGAGCGCCCCTCCCGCCGCACCCGGAGCGCGACCTGCTGTGGTTCATCGCCAATTACGCGCCCGAGATGGAAAGCTGGGAGCGGGACATCTTCCTGGCGGTGCGTGAGGAGTCGTTCTATTTCTACCCGGTGTTCGCCACGCAGATCATGAACGAAGGCTGGGCGTCCTATTGGCACGCGCGTCTGCTGCGGGAGGCGGACTTCGTGCCGCAGCAGTCGTACCTGGACGCCATCAAGTGCCACTCGGACGTGGTGAGGCCGATCGCCGCCGAGCAGCAGGTCTCACTCAACGTCAACCCCTATCATCTCGGCTTCGCGATGTGGGAGAAGATCGTCGAGCAGGACGGGCTCGAGGCCGCGCGCCGCATCATGGAGCAGGACGATGACTTCGGGTTCGTCCGCAATCACCTGACGCGCGAGCTGGCGGACGAGCTCGGGCTGTTCCGCTACAGCGCGCGCAGCGACGGCCAGATCAAGGTGCTCGAGCACGACCTCACGGCGCTGCACGAGGCGCTGCTCGCCCCCAAGTACAACTTCGGCGCGCCGGTGGTGTCCGCCGCGCACGTGCGCAACGACGGCACCCTCGAGCTCACCCACGACAGCTCGGTCGACGGGCGCGGACTTGACCTGGAACGTAGCCGTAAGGTGCTCGACTACCTGCATAAGGTCTGGCGCCGTCCGATCGTCCTCACTACGGTAAATCAGGCCGGTTCGGCGCTCGAGCTGACGGCGCCCTGAAACCGAGCGCCAACAGCAGGCGCAGGCGCCGTTGGGCGCTCTTCTAGCCGCCGCCCGGCACTGCGGAGTAGGCTTTCCGCTACCGGTGATGCTCCTTGCGGGCACCGCTAGTCCAATAAGCCGGGGGAGCGTTCGCCATGGGATACACGACGTCTGGCATCCGTAACATTGCCCTCGTCGGGCAGGCCGGCGGGGGCAAGACCTCACTCACCGAGACACTGTTGCTGCAGGCCGGCGCCATCCGCAACCGCGGGAGCCTGGCGCGCGGCACCACGGTGTCGGACTTCGACCCCCAGGAGAAGCGCCTGCAGCACTCGCTCGACACCGCGATCTGCAGCTTCGACTGTAACGGCACGCGTATCAACCTCATCGACGCGCCCGGCTACCCCGATTTCCTCGGCAAGACGCTCGCAGTGCTGGAAGCGGTCGAAGCGGTCGCGGTGGTGGTGAGCGCTGCGAGCGGCGTCGATACCCTCACCGCGCGTCTCATGGACGCGGCGCGCGAGCGCGGCCTGTGCCGGGTCGTGATCGTCAACAAGATCGACAGTCACGATGCGCACTGCGCCGACGTGCTGGCGCAGCTGCGCGAGAGTTTCGGACCGGAGTGTCTGCCGCTCAATCTGCCGGCAGGCGGCGGTGACTCCGTAGTGGACTGCTTTTTCCAGCCGCACGGGCGGCCCGCGGATTTCTCGACGGTCGAGGCCGCGCATACGCAGATCATCGACCAGGTGGTCGAGCTCGACGAGCAGCTGATGGCGCTCTACCTGGAGCAGGGCGAGGAGCTTACGCCGGAGCAGCTGCACGAGCCTTTTGAGCAGGCGCTGCGCGAGGGGCACCTGGTGCCGGTGTGCTTCGTGTCGGCGGAGACCGGTGCAGGCGTTGCCGAGCTGCTGCAGGTGATCGTGCGCCTGATGCCCAATCCCGGCGAGGGTAATCCGCCGATATTCCTCAAGGGCGCGGGGGAGGCGGCCAAGCGCGTGCCCGTGAGCCCGGACCCCGCGCAGCACGTCATCGCGCACGTGTTCAAGGTGAGCATCGACCCGTACGTGGGCAAGCTCGGCGTGCTGCGTGTGCACCAGGGAACGGTGCGCCAGGGCAGCCAGCTGTTCATCGGCGATGCGCGCAAGCCCGTCAAAGTCGCGCACCTGTTCAGCCTGCTCGGCAAGGACACCAGCGAGATCGTCGCCGCCGGACCCGGGGACATCTGCGCGACGCCGAAGGTCGACGAGCTGCACCTCGACGCGGTGCTGCACGACTCGCACGACGAGGACGAGTATCGCCTCGAGCCCGTGTCGTTTCCGCCGCCGATGCTCGGCGTCGCGATCGAGCCGGAGCGGCGCGGCGATGAGCAGCGCCTGGCCGACACGCTCCACAAACTCACCGCCGAGGACCCGTGCGTGCGCATCGAGCATCATGCGGCGGTGAACGAGACAGTGCTGTTCGGCATGGGGGAGTTTCACCTGCGCGTGCTGCTCGAGAGGATGAGCGAGCGCTACGGGGTGCACGTCAAGACGCATCCCCCGAGCATTCCCTACCGCGAGACCATTACCCGCGGGGCCGAGGGCCACTGCCGCCACAAGAAACAGACCGGCGGCGCCGGCCAGTTCGGCGAGGTGTACCTGCGCATCGAGGCGCTCGAGCGCGGCGCAGGCTTCGAGTTCGTCGACGACGTGGTCGGCGGCGCGATCCCGGGGCAGTTCATTCCGGCGGTGGAGAAGGGGGTGCGCCAGGTGCTGACGGAGGGCGCGCTGGCCGGCTTTCCGCTCCAGGACGTGCGTGTCATCGTCTACGACGGCAAGCACCATGCGGTCGACTCGAAGGAGGTCGCGTTCGTGTCGGCGGGGCGCAAGGCGTTCCTCGACGCGCTGCTGAAGGCGACGCCCATCGTGCTCGAGCCGATCATGAGAATGGAGATCACCGCTCCCGCGAGTGCCATCGGCGACATCACCGGTGATCTCGCCACCAAACGCGCGCGCATCAGCGGCAGCGACTCGCTCCCGGGGCAGCGCGCGACGCTGCAGGCGCTGGTGCCGCTGGCGGAGATCTCCGAGTACCAGTCGCGCCTCAAGGCGCTCACCGGCGGCCAGGGTGGCTACACCATGGAGCTGAGCCACTACGACCCGGTGCCGCCGCGCAAGCAGCAGGAGCTTGCCGCCGCGTGGCGCCCGCGCGAGGCACAGGACTAGTGGCGGCGGAGGGCGGCGTACCGCCGCCCCCTGGGCGGCGGCCCTACCTCGCGTTCGTGCGCGCCGGAGGCGAGTCGCTGCACCCGCGGCTGATCGCGGAGGATCCCGGGCGCAACTGGGATTGCTGTGTCAGCTGGTACGTGACGCCGCGCACCGAGGCGCTGGCGGAGTTCTATTCCTCCGGCGGCTTCAACAAGCTCGACGGCTTTCTCGAGTTCTGGCGGCAGCGGCCGCAGCCGTTCGACTATCGCTACATCGCGCTGCTGGACGACGACGTGTACCTGCGCCCCGGGGAGCTGTCGCGGTTCTTCGCACTGTGCGCCGAGTACCACACCTACCTGTCACAGCCGGCGCTGCGCTGGTTTACCCACACCACCATCAATGCGCTGGTGCGCAATCCGGTATGCCTGCTGCGGCGGGTGAGCTTCGTCGAAGTGATGGCGCCGTGCTTCTCGCTGGCGGCGCTCACCGAGCTGCTGCCGACCTTCGGCATGACACGCAGCACCTGGGGAACCGATCTCGCGTGGGCCGGCAGCATCCAGGGCCGCCATCCGATCTACGTGGTCGACGCCGTCGCCATGGATCACACGCGCACCGGCGGCGGCCGGCCGACGGCCTTCTATCGCAAGCTCAAGGAGATGGGCGTCGATCCGGGCGAGGAGCTCGAGCATGTGCGGCGCATGTACCCGGCGTTCCGCGGCTCGCGTACGCTCGCCGGCGACCACGTGTACCGCCCCGGTGTGCCGCGCGTGCTGGCCCCGTTCCTGATGCGCTGCTTCGAGGAACTCAAGTTCATCGTGAGGCTGCGCAAGCGCCTGATGGTGCACCTGCGCGCCGGCCGAGCGAAGCTCGAGGACCTGCTGGCGCGCTCGCGCTGAGAGCCGCGAGCCGCATCGCATCGCACCGCATGCGTGGGTGGCGCGCGCCCCCGGGGGCCGGCTCAGGTCGCGGCGCTGCGCCGGTCGAGCAGCGCGCGGATGGGTGGCCACTCGTTCGGCACGAGTCCCAGCAGCTGCGACTGGCGGCCCTCGAGGATGCTGAAGTCCTTGGCGAGATACTCGCCGATCAGCGGCTCGAGGTTGTCCGCGAGCACGTGCGACTCCGGGTCCGGCTGCAGTACGATCCCGAGCCCCGTCGGGGGCGTCGCGATGGTGTGCACCAGAAGGTCCGGGCGGCAGGTGCGTAGCAGCAGCAGCAGCCGCCAGATGTCCCCGCTCCAGAAGCGCGTCGTCTGCTCGCGCTGCGCGGTGCGCGCGTCCAGCGGGTAACAGTCGTGCAGCAGGATCACCGAGCTGCGCGCACAGACCCGCTCGACGCTGATGAAGTCGCGCAGTGCATATTCGAAGCGGTGCATGCCGTCGATGAAGGCCATGTCGACCGGACGGCCACCGAGCTCGGCGCGCACGTCGTGCTGCGCGAAGAATTCGTCGCTGGTCTCGAGGAAGATGCGCTGATTGGGTCCCACCGGCCCGTCGAGCCGCGGCTGCGGGTCGATGCCGAGGACCTGCGTCTGCGGCAGCACCTGCGCCAGTGATTTGCCGCGCGATACCCCGATCTCGAGATAGGTCCGCGGCTGCACGTAACGATGCACGCGCCCGAGCACCTCGAAGTAGTCCTCCCCGGGCAGCGACAAACGCGACATGAGGGAATAGGCGCGCGAGTAGTCGGCGTACGTCACCGCCCGCCGGCAGAGCGCGAGCGCCTGCTCGCGGCGGCCGAGCCAGCTCTGCAGACGCGCGCAGGCGTAGAGCGCGCGCGCCCTGCGGCGGTCGCCTTCCTGGGGGCCGGCGTCGCCACCACTCATGGACGCGACTCGGGCGCGTACTGGCGCGCATACCAGTGCCGGTACTCGCCCGTCACCACGCCCTGCCACCAGGCCTGCTCGGAGAGATACCAGCGCACGGTGGCCTCGAGGCCGGCGGCCAGCGAGGCGCCCGGGGCGAATCCGAGCCGGGCGCGGATCTTGGCCGAGTCGATCGCATAGCGGCGGTCGTGGCCGGGCCGGTCGCGTACGTGTTGCATCAGGGTGCGTGCCGACCTGCCCTGCGCGGCGGGGCTGCGCGGGTAACGGCGCGCCAGCGTGGCGTCGGCGGCGAACGCGGTGTCGATGAGGTCGCAGAGCCTGCCGACCACCGCGATGTTGGACTCCTGGGTGCCGCCGCCGACGTTCCAGGTCTCCCCCGACGGCGACTTCTCGAGGATCAGGTCGATCGCGCGGCAGTGATCACCGACATGCAGCCAGTCGCGGATCTGCAGGCCGTCGCCATAGATCGGCAGCGACCGCCCCTCGAGAATGTTGAGAATGCACAGCGGCAGCAGCTTCTCGGGGAACTGATACGGACCGTAGTTGTTCGAGCAGTTGCTGATCGTGCACGGCAGCCGGTAGGTGTGCGCATAGGCGCGCACCAGATGATCGGCCGCCGCCTTGCTGGCAGCGTACGGCGAGTTGGGCGCGTATGAGGTGCTTTCGGTGAAGCCGGCCGCGTCCGCGGCGAGCGAGCCGTAGACCTCGTCGGTCGAGACGTGGTGGAAACGACAGCCGCGCTGCGCGGCCTCCGGCCCCCAGGCGCGCCGCGCCGCCTCGAGCAGCAGCTGGGTGCCCATCACGTTGGTGCGCAGGAAGGCCGTCGGATCCTCGATCGAGCGGTCGACGTGCGACTCGGCGGCGAAGTTGACCACGGTGTCGAGCCGCTCGGCGGGGAGCAGCGATCCGACCAGCTCGGCATCGCCGATATCGCCGCGCACGAAGCGGATCCTGCCGGCGTCGATCAGCGTCGCAATGCTCGCGAGGTTGCCCGCGTAGGTGAGGGCGTCGAGCACGACCAGGTGATCGGCAGGGTGCGTCGTGCTCCAGTAGTGGCAGAAGTTCGCGCCGATGAAACCCGCGCCGCCCGTAACCAGCAGCCGTCTCATGCGAGCGTCTCGCGCAGCGCGCTGCGCCAGTGCGGTGCCTCAAGTCCGAGGAGCTGCTCGGTGGCACGCTTGTCGAGCAGGCTGTACGGCGGTCGGGCCGCCGGCGTCGGGTAGTCGGCACTGCTGATGGGATGGATCGCCGGCGCGGACCTGAGGAGCCCTTTGCGCAGCCCTTCCTCGGCGATCGCCACCGCGAAGTCATACCAGCTCGCGACCCCGGAATCGCACCAATGCATGAGGCCGCGCGCGCGGCGCTCGGCGAGCGCCCACAGCACCTGCGCAAGCCCGGCAGCGTGCGTCGGCACGCCGACCTGATCCGAGACCACCGAAAGCTGCGGGCGGCTTTGCATGAGCGCGACCATTCTCGCGGGAAAGCCGCCGCCGGCACTGTAGAGCCAGGAGGCTCGCACCACGGTGCTGCGCTCGGGCAGCTCGCGCGCGACCGCGAGCTCGCCGGCGAGCTTGGTACGCCCGTAGACGGAGAGCGGATTGGGGCGGGCCCGGGTGTCGTACGGGCGGGTCTGAGCGCCGTCGAATACGTAGTCGCTCGAGACGTGCACGAGCCACGCGCCGGCGCTGCGGCAGGCTGCCGCGAGCACCGCAGGTCCCAGCGAGTTGGCACGCGCGGCCGGCTCCGGTGCGCTCTCCGCCGCGTCCACGCCGGTGAAGGCCGCAGCGTTCAGCACGACCTCCGGAGCAAAGCTCTGCAGGAGCGCCGCCACCGCCCGGGCGTCCGCGATGTCGAGCTCGGCATGGCCCATGGCGCGTAACTCGCTCCCCGCGGGCGCTGCCGCGAGCAGCGCGCGGCCGAGTTGGCCACCGGCGCCGGTGATGAGCACCTTCAAGGGAAGGTCTCCGCACGCGCCAGCGGCTCGCCCTGCCCGTCCTTGGCGGAGAGCAGCGGCGTCACCCCGGCCGGCAGCGGCCAGCGGATGCCGAGTGCACCATCGTTCCAGGCGAGCGTGCGCTCTGCGTCGCGCGCCCAGAAGTCCGTCACCTTGTACTGCACGCGGGTGTCGTCCGTCAGCGCCAGAAAGCCGTGGGCGAAACCCTCCGGTACCCACAGAGAGCGCGCCTCGCGAGCGTTGAGCTCGACCGCGCAGCTGCGTCCGAAGTGCGGCGAGGAGCGCCGCAGGTCGACCACGGCGTCGAAGATCTCTCCGGCCAACACCCGCACGAGCTTCCCCTGGCTATGGCGGATCTGGTAATGCAGGCCGCGCAGCACCCAGCGCCTCGAGACGCTGACGTTCTCTTGCACGAAGCGCGCCGTGCAGGCCGCCGCGGCGAAGGCGCGCTCGTTCCAGCTCTCGAAGAACGCACCGCGCGCGTCTTCGAACACCTGGTGCTCGATCAGCAGCACGCCGGGGAGCGCCAGCGCCGTGCTCTGCATCAGAACACCCGCTCGTTGAGGATGCTCTCGAGATACTCGCCGTAGCCGGTGCGCTTCAGGCCCTGCGCGAGCCTGGCGAGCTGCGCGCGGTCGATGAAGCCCTGTCGGTAAGCGATCTCCTCCGGGCAGCAGACCTTGAGCCCCTGGCGTCCCTCGATGGTCTCGACGAAGTTCGCCGCCTGGAGGAGCGAGGCATGCGTGCCGGTGTCGAGCCAGGCGGCACCCCGGCCGAGCACCTCGACCTGCAGCGCGCCCTGGGCGAGATAGCAGCGGTTGACGTCGGTGATCTCGAGCTCGCCGCGCGCCGAGGGCTTGAGGCCGCGCGCGATCTCCACGCAGCGTCCGTCGTAGAAGTACAGCCCCGTGACCGCGTAATGCGAGCGCGGTGTCGCGGGCTTCTCCTCCAGTCCGACGGCGCGGCCGTGCGCGTCGAACTCCACCACTCCGTAGCGCTCCGGTCCGCGCACGTAATAGGCGAACACCGTGGCGCCGCGCTCGCGCGCGGCGGCGGCGCGCAGCTGCTCGGGGAGCCCATGCCCGTAGAACAGGTTGTCGCCAAGCACCAGGCACACGGGCTGCGCCGCGATGAACTGCTCGCCGATCAGCAACGCCTGGGCGATGCCGCCCGGCTCCGGCTGCGGCGCGTAGCGCAACCGGATGCCCCATTGCGAGCCGTCGGCGAGCAGGCGCTGAAACAGCGGCAGATCGTCCGGGGTCGAGATGAGCAGCACGTCGCGGATCCCCGCCAGCATGAGAGTGGCCAGCGGGTAGTACACGAGCGGCTTGTCATAGAGCGGCAGCAGCTGCTTGGAGACCGCGCGCGTCACCGGGTACAGACGCGTGCCCGAGCCGCCGGCGAGCACAATGCCTTTGTTGGTCATGAACTTAGGTCTCGCAACGCATCATTTCGGCTACCACAAAGTAGCACGGCGGCCTGCCCGCGCGTGGAGCGTCCGACCAACCCGCAGCGGCGCTCCGGCGGGCACCGCGGTAAAGTGCCGCCGTGAACCGAATGACCGCTCTCCTGGGTCTTTTCCTGATCGGTCTGGCCGGGGCCGCGGCGCCTGTGCGCGCCGATCCGGCGCGCACCACCCCGCCGCCGAAGGCGAGCTCGTTGGCGCCCCACCATACCGGCAGGCGCGTCTATGGTTCGCCGATCGAGCCGCAGATCCTGCACTCGCGCAAGCGCAAGCCGGTCACGCACCGCACTGCTCCCGCGGCGTCGGGGTCCCATACCGCGGCTCCGCAGCCGTGACGGGTACTGTGGCCGGGGTCACCGCGCAGCTCGCGCGCGCGGGTGCGCTTCTCGACCAGGGAAAGCTCGGCGAGGCCGAAGGTGCCTGTCTCGCTGTCCTCTCGAGCGAGCCGGCCAACCCCGCGGCCACGCACCTCCTCGGGCTGATCCGCGCCCGCGGCGGGGACGCGGCGGCCGGCGAAGAGCTGATTCGCCGCAGCATCGAGTTCTCTCCCGACGATCCGAATCTGCGACTCAATCTCGCGACCTTCCTCAGGCGTCACGGCCGGCTCGCGGATGCCACGCGCGCCTACCGGCGGGTGCTGCAGCTCGATCCGGGGCAGCTCGCCGCGCGGCACGGACTGGCCTTGAGCCTCGAGGGGCTCGGACGCCTGGCGGAAGCCGAGGCGGAGTGTCGCGCGCTGCTGGCCGCCAGTCCCCAGGCCGCGCGCGGCTGGACTGCGCTCGGGGCGATCCTGACGCGTCGCAGCCGCCTGACCGAGGCGCAGTCCGCTTACCGGCGGGCGATCGCACTGAACCCGCGGCTTGGGCCGGCACACCAGCAGCTCGGCGCGCTGCTCGTGCGCCTGGACCGGGCCGAGGAGGCGCTCGCGCAGCTCACTCGCTCGCAGTCGCTCGGGGTGCGGGGATTTGACTTTTCCCTGGCGCGCGCCCGCGCACTCGTGCAGCTCGGGCGGGTGACGGAAGCGGAGGGCGATTTTGCGCAGGCGGTGAAGCTCGCGCCACGGCACGCGCAGGCGCAACTCGAGCTCGCGCGGCTGCGGCAGGCCGGTGGGGATGCCGACTTTGCGCGTTCGCTCATCGCGGCAGTGCGACAGGCGCCGGAGGATTTCGGGCTGCGGGCGAAGCTGACGGCGCTCCTCACCCGCACCGGTCGCGCCGCGGTCGCCGAGGAGCTGCTGCGTGAGGAGCTCGAGCGCGCCGGCCCGCAGCCGCGGCTGCGGCTGATGCTCTCGCAGGTACTGCGCGAGGGCGAGCGGCTGGCGGAGGCCGAGACCCATGCGCTCGAGGCTGCCGCCGCACTGCCCGAGGATCCGGTGACGGTCGAGAACCTCGTATCCATCCTGTTATCGCGCGGGCGGCCGCAGGAGGCGCTGGCATTCATTCGCAAGCAGCGCACGTCTCAGCCGCTCTCCCAACGCTGGCTGGCGTGGGAGGCGACGGCTGCGCGCCTCCTGGGGCAGGACTCGTACCGGGAATGGTCCGACTACGCGCGCCTGGTGCGCTGCTACCCGCTCGAGCCGCCGGCCGGTTCTGCCTCGATGGGGGCGCTGAACGCGGCGCTCATCCAGGCGCTCGCGAGGCGGCATCACGCCGGCGTGGAGCCGCTGGCCGAGACTGTGCGTTGCGGCAGCCAGTCGTCGCATAACCTGGTGGCAGACCCGGACCCTGCGATCCAGGCCGTTCTCGGCGCCTGCGCGCGGGCCCTGGACGAATACACCGCCGGCCTCGACTGCGATGCGCGCCACCCGTTTACGGCGCGCAACCCCGGCAGGGCGGTGATGACCGACGCGTGGTCGGTGCACCTGGGCCGCGACGGCCATCACGTCAACCACTATCACGACCGCGGCTGGATCAGCTCGGCGTACTACGCCGCGGTACCGGAAGAGTCGGACGACACGGCGCTGCGCAGCGGCTGGCTTAAGTTCGGCGAGCCGCGCTTTCCGACGCCGGGCGCCACGGCCGAGCTGTACTTACGTCCGGTGGCGGGCATGCTGGTGCTGTTCCCGTCCTACCTGTGGCACGGGACCAATCCGATCCATGGTACCGGCCCGCGCATCGCGCTCGCGTTCGACGCCGTGCCGCCCGGCGCCGACGCCTAGTTCGTTGGAAAAATCGCCTGCTGCGGCGATTTTTCCGACATCAGCTTCGCTGCCGGGCGCCAAAGGCGCGACTTTGGCGCCCTGTGCTGCAGCTAACGCGGGTGTGGATAGGCCCTAGGCTTCGGGCTTGTGCGCGGGGTCCCGCCAGCTCACGCGATCGCCCACGCGAAGTCCGAGCGTGGCCGCTTCGCCGCCCTTGAGCTCGACCACCGCACCGACCACCTGCCCGGAGGATAAGGTGTCGAGCGACAGCGGCCGGGCACGCTCGATGATTTTCACGACCCGGCCGTCAGCGCCCACGAACAGCATGTCGAGCTCGATGTAGGTGTTTTTCATCCACATCGTCTCGATCCGCGGCGGGTCGAGCGGGAACACCATGCCCTTCGAGTCCGGCAGGTCCCTGACGAACATCAATCCCTGCTCGGCGCGCTCCTCGGTGTCGGCTATCCAGACGTCGAAGCGGAAGCGGTGCTCACCCTGATGGTCGTGGTGCACGACCTCGAGCGTCGTGCGCGGAAAAGTATCGAGCGGCGCGGGCGCCTGCGCACGTACGGCAGCGCTCGCGCCGAAGAGGAGCGCGGAGGCGGGGAGCAGCGCGGCGAGAGCACTCGCGCGTTTCAGACTGGGCATGTGTCAGAACCTGCTGGCAGTGGCCGGCGCTCCCGCCGGCGCCTCTTCGCCGAACGTGGCCCGGCCGGCGAAATCGAAGCTGCTGATGAGGATGCGCTGCGTATTGTTTAGCGTGCTCGCAGGCGAAATGCAAAAGCCGCGCGCCACGATGCGGTAGGAGCGCGCCGGGCTGCCGCCGGCCTCGAGCCGTTCCTGCCGCAGCGTATCGATGGTGCAGCGGTCATCGCCGCGCGTAGCGAAGAGGCGCCCATCGCCCTCGAGGATCACCGTGAGGTTGGTCGGAAGCTCGTGCGCGCTTTTTCCCTCGCGCGCCCTGACGATGCCGAACACCATGCGCAGCCGGTGGCCGTCCGGGCGCTTCGGGCCCGCGAACATGACGCGGATCGCGCTGCCGTCCGGGCGCTCACCGCCGGCGCATTCGAGCTCGGCATTGCGCCAGTTGATATCGAGGTTGAGCGCGCCGCGGATGCGAGCGCGCAGATAGCCGTTGCCCGCGGGGAGGCAGCCCGGCGTGGCTGCGCCGGCAGCCGGCGTCGCCGGTTTACCGGCCACCTGGGCGGGCGCTGCGACGGCCGCAGCCGCCAGGTTGACGGCGAGCGCCGCCACCAGGACGTGCGCGGCTCGGCGTTCGAGGCGGTTACGCACCGTGTTCTACGAGCAGCGCCTTGGCGAGGCGGGCGTGTCCGCGGGCGATGCCGCGAGCCGCGTGCATGAGCAGCGTCAGGATCACGACGCCGAGGGTGACTTGGATCAGGGCGACGATCAGCGAGTCCGGTGTCCCGGCCGACCAGTCGTCGAACTGGATTATCCCCGTGGGCCAGTAGGGCGGAATCCATCCGATGGAGAGGCCGGCATAGATCACGGGCGCAACGGCAAGGCGCAGCCCGACGGCGAGCCCGACGATGGCGATCACGAAGTAGACAATTCCGAGCGGCAGCATCAGCAGCAGGTACAGGAGCGTGGTCCAGGTGCGCGCATCTTTCAGCATTTCGCCGATGCGCGTCCACCAGCCCGCCGCCGGCCCGGGATGCAGCGGCCGGCGCGGCATGCGCTCGCCGGTGATCGCCTCCAGCAGCCGCCCTTCACCAAGCGCGATGACGCGCGCCATGCCGATGAAGGCGAGGAAGAAGGGCACGCCGACGATGAGGACCGCGAACCCGGCCGACAGTGACAGGCCGGTCACGACGAACGTGAAGTACACGATGCCAGTCGCGAGCGTCAAAAGCATGTAGAAAAGGGAGCTATAGGCGCGCGCATCCATGAATACCCCGAAGAAACGCCGCGCGCCCGAGGTCTGTGCGGCCGCCCGCGGCGCCGGCGTCTTCAGCGCCGCTCTGACTTTCACCTCGGTGTCGCGGTAGGCCGCGGCCACCTCCTCAGGCGCACCGTAGGTGCTCGCGATGAGCTCGAGCACGTCGGCCTCCGACTTGCCCGGGTGTGCCGCGACCTCGGCGCGCAGGTATTCCTCCGCGTCGTAGAGCGCGTCCTGGATGAGCGCGGTGTCCTGTCCCTCGAGCGCCGTGCGCAGCTGCCTGAGGTACTCGTCGATGGAGCGGGGGGCATGAGCACTCATGAGTCGATTCCTTCAATGAAGCGGTCGACGAAGGCGCGCGTCTGCCGCCAGATCGGGCTCCACTCGCGCAGAAGAGCGCGACCTTCGTCGGTGATGCGGTAGTAGCGGCGCGGGGGTCCCGAGTAGGAGGGCACCACGCGACTGGTCAGCAATCCCTGCGCGGCGAGCGTGCGCAGAACCGGGTAGATCGTGCCCTCCTTGAAAAGCGACTCGCCTTCATTCGCCTTCTGCAGGCGCTTGGCGATCTCGTACCCGTAGAGATCCTCCGGGGTACGATCGAGCACGGCCAGGAGCACCAGCGCCACCAGTCCGGCGTTGAGGTCTTTCTGGAACTTGCGGGCCTGGCTATCATCCATTTGATAGTACTATAAAGTCTATAGTACTAGTGATCAACTAGTATTATTCACAAGCAGGTAGCCATATCGTGACAGGTTGCGGCTGCTAGACTCGCCCGCCTACCCCGTCGAAAGCAGGTGATGAGAAACCCGCTCCTCGAAGTCACCGCGGTGATCCCTGCAGCCTTGTCGAGGCTCCCGGAGCTGGCGGGCAACCTCCTTTTCAGCTGGCACCGCCCCACGCGTGCACTGTTCGAGGATCTCGATCCGGAGCTGTGGAAACAGACCGGCGGCAATCCCCGTCTCACGCTCCGCTGTATCGACCAGACCACGCTCGATCGCTGCGCGGGCGACGAGCAGTACCTCGCGCGCTATCACCGCGCACTCGAGACCCAGGACACCTACCTCGCCAACGGCGCGCCCGCTGCAGGTGCGCCGCTGGTCGCCTACTTCTGCGCCGAATACGGTTTTCACGAGAGTTTTCCCATCTATTCCGGCGGTCTCGGCGTCCTGGCCGGGGACTACTGCAAGGCGGCGAGCGACGAGCGCGCCAACTTCGTCGCCGTGGGACTGCTGTACGAGCAGGGCTATTTCACGCAGACGCTCGACACCGAAGGTATCCAGCACGCCGAGTATCGCGGCCGCGACCCGCGCGACCTGCCGGTCGAGCCGGTACGCAGCGGCGGCGAGTGGCTCAAGGTCGGCGTGCGCATCCATGGACGCGCTGTGGCGGCGCGTATCTGGCGGGCGCAGGTCGGGCGTGTGCCGGTGTACCTGCTCGACACCAACTGCGAGGAGAATGACCCGGCGGACCGGGACATTACCCACCGCCTGTACGGTGGCGATGAATCGACGCGCGTGCGCCAGGAGCTGATCCTCGGCATTGGCGGGCTGCGCGCGCTGCGCGCGCTCGGCGTGCAGCCCGCGGTCTGGCACCTGAACGAGGGCCACGCGGCCTTCCTGATCCTCGAGCTGCTGCGCGAGCACGTCGCCGCAGGGCTCCCCTTCGCCGCGGCTCTCGAGGCGGTGGCGGCCGCCTGCGTGTTCACGACCCATACGCCCGTCACCGCCGGCCATGACGCCTTCAGTCCGGACCTTATCGTCGCGCAGTTCGGGGATTTCATTCGCGAGCTCGGCGTGCCGGTCGAGCGAGTTCTGGAGCTGGCGCGCTCGCCGGGGGCTCCGCACCTCTTCAACATGACGCGGCTTGCGCTCAACGGCACGCGCCACGTGAACGGCGTCAGCCGCATTCATGGCGGGGTTTCCGCACGCCTGTGCGCGGACCAGTGGCCGGAATTACGCCCCGAGGACAACCCGGTCGGCTTCGTGACCAACGGCGTGCACGTGCCGACTTTTCTGCATCAGCGCTGGATGGAGTTCTTCGACCGCGAGCTCGGGCGCGAGTGGCGCGATCGGCTGCGTGACCCGGAATTCTGGCAGGCACTCGCGCGGGTGCCCGACGAGCGCTACTGGGCGACGGCCCAGGACATCAAGGCGCGCATGATCGGCGCAGTGCGCGAGCGGCTGCAGCGCGAATATGCCCGCAAGGGCCTGAGCCCCGCGCAGCTGCGGCACGTCACCCGCTGGCTCGACCCGCAGCGTCCCGGGGTGCTGACGCTCGGCTTTGCACGGCGCTTTGCCACCTACAAGCGCGCGACACTGCTGCTGCGCGACCGGGCGCGCCTCGCGCGCCTCGTCAACGACCCCGAGCGCCCGCTGCTGCTCTTGTTCGCCGGCAAGGCGCATCCGGCCGACGAGCCCGGCAAGGCCGTGCTGCGCGAGATCCGCCAGGTGATGATGAGCCCGGAGTTCCTCGGCCGCGTGGTGTTCCTCGAGGACTATGACCTGCAGCTGGCGCGCAGCCTGGTCGCCGGCGTCGACGTCTGGCTCAACAATCCGATCGCCCCGCTCGAGGCGAGCGGCACTTCCGGGATCAAGGCGGCGATCAACGGCCGCCTCAACCTGAGCATCCTCGACGGCTGGTGGGGTGAGGGCTGGATGCACGACAACGGCTGGGGAATCCCGCCCGCCAATGTGCAGGACCCGGAACGGCGCGACGCGCTCGAGGCCGATCTGTTCCTCGACACCCTGTCGGAGGA
This sequence comes from uncultured Gammaproteobacteria bacterium, assembly GCA_963844595.1. Classification (GTDB taxonomy): domain Bacteria; phylum Pseudomonadota; class Gammaproteobacteria; order Steroidobacterales; family Steroidobacteraceae; genus 13-2-20CM-66-19. The sequence goes on along the minus strand of CAWJOW010000003.1, from coordinate 569,370 downwards.
AGTGATGCCGCTCTACTACAGCGGCCACGGCTGTCCCGCCGAGTGGGTCCGCCGCAGCAAGCAGGCCATGATGACGGTGATCCCGCGTTTCAACATGCGGCGCGTGCTCTTCGACTACATGCAGGGGCTGTACCAGCCGGCGGCGGCCCAGTACCGGCGGCTCGCCGCCGAGAGCCATACCGGGGCACGCACGCTCGCCGAATGGAAGCAGCGCGTGCGTCAGGCGTGGCCGAAGGTGCAACTGCGGCTGCTCGCGGACGCCGCGCGCGATGTGCCGCGCGGCGAGCGGCTGCGGCTGCGGGTCGCCGTCGCATTGAACGGCCTGGCACCCGCTGACGTGCGCGTGGAGTTTGTCGCCCGGCGGCTGCTGCCGGGAGTCGACCGCGCGCCCCCCGCGCTCAACTCCTACGGCCGCTCGGACCCGCCCGGGGACTGGCGCGCGACACTGGCCACCACCGATGAGCCCGACCGCGACGGTGCGGTGGTGTTCGCGCTCGATGTCGAGCCTGGGGCCTGCGGGCAATTCGGCACGGAAGTGCGCATCTATCCCTGGCACGAGTTGCTGTCGCACCCCTACGAGCTCGGTCTGATGAAATGGCTGTAGTTGCGCCGTGTGCCGGCCTTGAGCTGTAGTAGCGGTCATGTCCCGACAGCCGGCGCGAGCTTCATCCGGACGGTACGTCAGCCGCCTGACTGGCGGGGCGCTGGCAGTCATCATGGCGGGCGGGCGCGGCGAGCGGCTGCGCGACCTCACCGAGCACCGCTGCAAGCCCGCGACACCCTTCGGCGGCAAGTTCCGCATTATCGATTTCGTGCTGTCGAACTGCGTGAACTCCGGCATCCGCCAGATCTCGATCCTGACTCAGTACAAGGCGCAGTCGCTCATCCAGCACGTGCAGCGCGGCTGGAGCTACCTGCGGGGCGAGTTCGGCGAATTCGTCGAGGTGCTGCCCGCGCAGCAGCAGCTCGGGCCCGTCTGGTACCGGGGCACGGCGGACGCCGTCCATCAGAACATCGAGCTGATCGCCTCGCACCGCCCCAAGCACGTGCTGGTGCTCGCCGGGGATCACATCTACAAGATGGATTACGGCCCGATGATCGCCTATCACGTCGAGAAGGGCGCCGACATCACCGTGGGGGTCGTGGAGGTGCCGGCCGTCGAGTCGCGCAGTTACGGGGTACTGACCGCCACCGAGTGGAATCGTGTGACGCGCTTCGCCGAGAAGCCCGCGGTCCCGGACACGCTCCCCGCGCGGCCGCAGTCGATCCTCGCGTCGATGGGCATCTACGTCTTCAACATGCAGCTGCTGCAGACGCTGCTGGCCGCGGATGCGGCCAGCGAGTCCTCCGCCCATGACTTCGGCAAGAACGTGCTGCCGGACGCGATCGCCGCCGGGCGCCAGGTGTTTGCCTATCCGTTCCAGGACGTGAAGACCCGCGCGCAGAGCTACTGGCGCGACGTCGGCACGATCGATGCCTACTACGACGCCAACCTCGAGCTGGTTCACGTCCGGCCGGAGCTCAACATCTACGACCATGACTGGCCGATCTGGACCTATCAGGTGCAGCAGCCACCCGCGAAGTTCGTGCTCGACGAGGATGGACGGCGCGGCACCGCCATCAACTCCATGATCTCCGGCGGCTGCATCGTCTCCGGCGCGGTGGTGCGCGAGTCGCTGATGTTCAGCAACGTTCGTATCGAGGAGCGCAGCAGCGTCCATCGTGCTGTGATCCTGCCGAACGTCGAGGTGGGACGCGGCTGCATGATCAGCAACGCGGTCATCGATGAAGGCTGCGAGATCCCCGACGGCATGCGGATCGGCGTCGACCGCGCCGAGGATGCTGGCCGCTTCTACGTCACCGAGAAGGGCGTGGTGCTGGTCACGTCCGACATGCTGCGGCGACTGCCCCACTCCTGAGCTCCGTGGCAGACCGCGCGCGCCTGCCCGTCATCCTGCTGTGGCACATGCACCAGCCGCAGTACCGCGACGCCTTCAGCGGCCAATACACATTGCCGTGGACCTACCTGCACGCCATCAAAGACTACACCGACATGGCGGCGCACCTGGAGATGAATCCCGCGGCGCGCGCGGTCGTCAACTTCACGCCGTTGCTCATCGAGCAGCTCGAGGAGATCGCCGCGAGGATCGCGGCGCACCTCGCGAGCGGCGCACCGCTTCCCGACCCGGTACTGACTCTGCTCGGGCCACGCCCGCTACCCGTCGATCCGGAGCAGCGCCTCGCGCTGCTGCGCGCCTGTCTGCGCGCCCAGCGCAAGCAGATGATCGAGCGCTTCGGTCCGTATCTCGAGCTGGTCACCCTCGCCGAGACCTTCGCGACGCCCGAGCGCATCGCGTACGCCTCCGACCAGCTGCTGCAAGACCTCGGGGTCTGGTACCACCTCGCGTGGCTCGGCGAGACCGTGCGGCGCGCCGACCCGCTCGCCGGCGAGCTCACCGAGCGTGGCCGCGGCTTCAGTGCCGCGCAGCGCCGCAGACTCCTCGCGCTGGTCGGGTCGCTCCTGGGACAGGTGCTACTGCGTTACCGGCGACTCGCCGAGGGTGGCCGGTGCGAGCTCTCGGTCACGCCTTACGGGCACCCCATCATTCCGCTGCTGCTCGATTTCGGCTGCGCGCGCGACGCCGTGCCCGCGATGCCGTTGCCCGCGCACGCGGGATACCCCGGAGGCGCCGCGCGCGCCGAGTGGCACATCGCCGAGTCGATCCGCGTGTTCACGCGCGTGTTCGGCGCATCCCCGAGGGGCTGCTGGCCGGCGGAGGGGGCGATCTCGACGGCGACCCTGCAGCTGCTCGCCGCGGCGGGGTTTCGCTGGGCCGCGAGCGGCGCGGCCGTCCTGCGCAACAGTCTGGCGCTCACCGATCGCGAGGCCGCGCAAAGCCCGGTCAGCTTCAACCGCCCGTACCGCGTGCAGGGGACGGGCCTCGATTGCTTCTTCCGCGATGACGCGCTGTCCGATCTCATCGGCTTTACCTACGCGACCTGGCACGGCGACGATGCCGCACGCAACCTGGTCCGGGAGCTCGAGCGGCTCGCGGCGACCTACGAGCCGGACCGCAGCCACGCGGTCCTGATCGCTCTCGACGGCGAGAACGCCTGGGAGCATTACCCGTTCAACGGCTACTACTTCCTCAAGGCGCTGTATGCGTTGCTCGGCGACCACCCGGCGCTCGAGCTGACGACGCTGTCGGATTGTCTGGCGCGCGGCATCCAGCCGGCACCGCTGCCGCAGCTTGCCGCCGGCAGCTGGGTGAACGGTACGCTCGCCACCTGGATGGGTGATCCCGCAAAGAACCGCGCCTGGGACATGCTGTGCGAGGCCAAGGAAGCCTTCGACAAGGCGCTGCAGGACCCCTCGCTCGACTCCGAAAAGCGCGCCGCTCTGGGCAGGCAGCTCGCGCTGTGTGAGAGCTCCGATTGGTTCTGGTGGTTCGGCGACTACAATCCGCCCGACGCGGTCGGCCAGTTCGACCGCCTTTACCGGCGGCAGCTCGTGACACTCTACCGGCGGCTGAGCCTTGCGCCGCCGGGGGACCTGGCGCAGCCGATCTCCACCGGCCGGGGTGCCCCCGAGCACGGCGGCGTCATGCGCCGCGCGCAGGGCTGAGGGCGCGGACCCCCGGATCGCGCAGGGACTCAAGCATGCGATTGCCCGTATTCGACCGGCGCCGCGCCGGGGTACTGTTGCCGCTGTCGGCGCTCGCAGGGCCGCTCGGGCGCGGCGGCCGCGCGTTCGTCGATTGGCTCGTATCCGCCGGCTTTTCCGTCTGGCAGATGCTTCCCGTGGGCCCCCCCGGCCCCGATGGCTCGCCCTTCTGGACGCATGCAGACAGCGCCGGCGATCCGGCGCTGCTCGACACCGCGGAGCTGCCGGACCCGGCCGCACCGCGCGAGGCGGCATTTCTCGAGGCGAGCGCTGCCTGGCTGGCCGACTACGCGCTGTTCGAGGCGCTCAGGCGCTCACACGCAGGCGCGCCTTTCTGGCGCTGGCCGGAGCGGCTGCGTGACCGCGAGCCAAGCGCGCTGTCCGAGGCGCGCGCCGGGCTTGCCGTCGAGATCGCGCGCGTCGAGGGCGAGCAGCATGCCTTCTTCATGCAGTGGAGCCGCCTGCATGACTACGCGCATGCGCGCGGCGTGCGCCTCCTCGGCGACCTGCCGTTCTATGTCGCGCCCTCTTCGGTCGCGACCTGGACCCGCCGCGAGCTCTTCAAGCTCGCGCCGGGCGGTGCGCCGGCCGTGGTGAGCGGCGTGCCGCCCGATTACTTCACGTATCTCGGGCAGCTGTGGGGCAATCCGGTCTACGACTGGGACGCCGCGCGCGGCGACGGCTTTGGCTGGTGGCGTGCGCGGGTGCGCACGCAGCTCGCGCGCTTCGACCTGCTGCGCCTCGACCACTTCCGGGCGCTGGTGGCCTACTGGGCGGTACCGGCGGGCGCCGCCGATGCGCGCGGCGGCGCCTGGTGCGCCGCTCCGGGGGAGCAGCTGCTGCGCCGCCTGCGCGAGGAGCTCGGCGACCTGCCGCTCGTGGCCGAGGATCTCGGGCTTATCACGCCCGACGTGGTCGCTTTGCGCAAGGCATTCGGGCTGCCCGGCATGCGCGTGCTGCAGTTTGCCTTTGACGGCCACCAGGACAACCCGCACCTGGCGTATATGCACGAGCACGACAACGTGGCTTACACCGGCACGCACGACAACGATACCGCTGTCGGGTGGTACAACCGCCTCGATTCCGGCACGAGGGCACGTGTCGATCTCTACCTGCGCGCAGGCCCCGAGGCCATGCCGGAGACGCTGATCCGCGCGGCGCTCGGCTCGGTGGCGCGCCTCGCCGTCGTTCCCGCGCAGGACCTTCTCGCGCTCGGCAGTGAGGCGCGGCTCAACACCCCCGGCACGACCGCAGGCAACTGGAGCTGGAAGCTGCCGCCCGGTGCGCTCGATGCGCAGCTCGCGCAGCGCTACGCGCGCCTCAACGGCTGCTTCGGTCGCGCGTAGTACCATTTCAGGCCATGGGTGTCGCGTGCCACCGCCGTATCGGGCTGCCGCTCTGCGTGGCGGCCATGCTGGCTGCGCTGCTCGAGACGGGCTGTGCGCTCGCGCCGAAGCTCGAGGCGCCAACGCTATCGATCGTCTCCGTGCAGCTGACCTCCGGCACGCTCTGGGAGCAGAGCCTCAAGGTGCGCGTGCACGTGCACAATCCCAACGACCGCGCTCTGCCGGTACAGAGTCTGGAGTACACGCTCGAGGTGGACGGCCAGCCTTTCGCAAGCGGCGCGTCGGATTCGAGCTTCCTCGTTCCAGCCCTGGGGGAGACTGAGTTCGATATGAGCATGACCACCAACCTGGCCGACACTCTGGTCAGGCTTCTCGGCCGCGGTCCGGACGCTCTCGGGCAGAGGGTCGCCTACCGTCTGACGGGAAAGGTCGTGCTGGCGCAGGGGCTGCTGCGCTCGATCCCGTTCGCGCAGAGCGGTACGTTCAGGCTGCAGCAGTGACTCGCCGGTAGAGCTCGAGATAGCGGGCCGCCTGGCGTTCCCAGGAAAAGTCCTTGCGCATGCCGTTTTTCATCATGCGCCTCCAGTGCTGCGGCTGCGCGTACAGGTCGAGCGCGGTATTCACAGCCCACTCGAGCGCCGGGACATCGAAGTCGTTGAAGACCACTCCGTCCCCCGTGCCCCGCGCGGGGTCGTAGTGCTCGACCGAATCGGCGAGCCCGCCGGTGCGGCGCACGACCGGCACGGTGCCGTAGCGCAGGCTGTACATCTGGTTCAAGCCGCACGGCTCGTAGCGCGACGGCATCAGGAAGAGGTCGCTCGCCGCCTCGATCCAGTGAGCGAGCTCCTCGTCGTGGCCCTGGCGAAACGCCACGCGCTCCGGAAACTCCCGAGCCAGGGAAGCGAAGAACTCCTCGTAGCGCGCCTCGCCGCTCCCGAGCGCGACCAGGCTCAGGTCGCGCGTCGCGAGTACCTTCGGCAGCGCCTCGAACATGAGCTCGATGCCCTTCTGTACGGCGAGCCGGCTGACGATGCCGGCGAGCGGCGCCTCGGGCGCGCCGCCGAGCCCGAGCCGTGCGAGCAGCATGCGCTTGAGTCCGCCCTTGGCGCCGGGGTGCTCGGCATCGTAGTGCGCCGGCAGGTAGCGATCGTGGCGCGGGTCCCACTCTTCGTAGTCGACGCCGTTGAGGATGCCGGACAGCACGCCGCTCCGCGCCCTCAGAGTGTCGTCGAGTCCCATGCCGTACTCGGGCGTACAGATCTCGCGGGCGTGGGTCGGGCTCACCGTGGTGATGGCGTCCGCGTGCAGAATGCCGTGGCGCAGCGCGTTGATGCGGCCGGCGGCGAGATCGGGCCCGTACAGGAGCCCGCTGCGCTCGCCGAGCCCCAGGTCGTCGACATCGGTGGCGGGGAATATTCCCTGGTAGCCGATGTTGTGAATCGTGAGCACCGAGCGCGTCGCGGCGAACGAAGCCGTGTCGCGGTAATCGGCCTGGAGCAGCAGCGGTCCGAAACCCGCGTGCCAGTCGTTGCAATGCAGGATCGCAGGCGCCCAGCGCAGGCGTTGGCAGGCGGTGAACACCGCGCGCGTGAAGGCGAGGAAGCGGACGTGCTCGTCGGCATCGTCGGTGTAGAAGGTGCCGCGGGCATACAGCGCCGGGCAATCGATCAGGTACACCGGCGCGCCGCCGGGGAGCGAGGCGCGCAGCACCGAGAATTCGAAGCGGTGCGCGCCCACCGTAAGAGGCAGGGCGGTGAGGCCCGAGAGCCGCTCGGCGGGGGGCGCAGCGGCCGCGGCCGCGTGACCTGCCGGCGCCGTGTAATGCGGGGTGAACAACCGTGCGTCGTGACCGGCCGCGCACAGCTGTTTCGCGAGCGCCGCGGTGACGTCCGCAAGTCCGCCGGTCTTGGAGAACGGCGCCACTTCGGATGCAAGCAGACAGACGGCGAGCGGTTGGGTCACTATGATGAAGGGATGCGGCGCTTTCTGATCGGTCTCACGCTAGCGTTGCTGCTCGTCGTCTCGATCGGCGTTGGAGTCGCAGTCGCCCGCTGGCCCTACTGCCGGCACCTCTGGCGCTGACGCCCGCGCGCGAGCCCGGCGCTGCACGCGGCACGGCGCGGCGAGTGTAACGTAAGGCGCAAGAATCGGGTCGCTCGCCCGGGTGTCGCGACTATCATGGCTGCCATGCAGACCTCGCGCGATCCATTCGTCGATCATCGCGATTTCCGGCGCATCGCCCGCGCGATCCGCTATATCGACGCGAATTTCCGTGAGCAACCGCGTCTCGCGGCGATCGCCTCCGCCGCCGGGCTATCGCAGTTTCACTTCAACCGCCTGTTCCGGCGATGGGCGGGCGTCACGCCACGGCAGTACCTCGCATTTGTCACCAGTCGCGCCGCAGTCGACGCGCTCGCGGGCTGCGCCTCGGTGCTCGAGGCCGCGTACGCGGTGGGGCTGTCGGGCCCGGGCCGGCTGCACGATCTCATGGTGACGCTCGAGGCGCTCACTCCGGGAGAGCTCAAGGCCGGCGGGGCGGGCGTCGCTATCCGCTACGGCTACAGCGACACTCCCTTCGGCACGGCACTCGTGGCAGGCACGGTGCGGGGTGTGTGCCGCCTCGCCTTCTGCGAGGGAGGCGAGAGCCAGTCGGCGCTCGCCCAGGAGCTGCGGGCGACCTGGCCCCACGCGACCCTGTCGCGGGATGACGGGGGAGCGCAGCAGCTCGCCCGGTGTATCTGGCAGATGCGGGACGGAGTCAGCCCGGACGCAGCCGCGCGGGTCAACGTCATGGTCCGAGGCACGAACTTTCAACTCAGGGTCTGGCGAGCGCTGCTTGAGCTCGGCGCTTCGGGTCCGACCACGTACGGCGCACTCGCCCGGGCCGCCGGGCTCGAGGGCAGCGAGCGGGCGGTCGGCAACGCGGTCGGCGCGAACCCCGTGGCCTGGCTCATTCCCTGTCATAACGTGCTGCGCAAGGACGGGTCATTGGGCGGCTACCGGTGGGGTGAGGAGCGCAAGCGGGCCATGCTGACCTGGCAGGTGGGGAACATAGTTCCGCACCCCAAACGTCCCGTCGCTGTCAAGGGCACTGCTTCTGAACATATCTATAACGCTCTGTTTTAGATACATAAATCGATTTAATCGACCAGGCTCTTGGACGGCGAGGTGGTAGACTGACAGCCGATTCTCCCTGGATGACCATCGCGTTCAGGCGCACAGGACCGGTTTCGTTTTCCGGCCCCGCGCAGCTTCGCAAAGACCATGTCCGCCTCGCCCTACAAGCAGCTCGAGCAGGAGTTCAAGCGCTTCCATGCCTTCCGCGGAGCGCTCTCGCTCCTGCGCTGGGATGCGGCAGTCATGATGCCGCGGGGAAGTGCGGACGTCCGAGGCGAGCAGCTCGCCGCGCTCGAGACCGAATTTCACGCCCTGCTGACGGCGCCCCGCATCACCCGCCTCCTCGACCGCGCCCAGGCGAACACCCAGGGACTCGCCGACTGGCAGATCGCGAACCTGCGGGAGATGCGCCGGCAGCGCGACCATGCGATCGCCACCCCGGTTACTCTGGTCGCCCGGCTGACCAAAGCTGCCTCGCGAGCGGAAGCGCACTGGCTCGAGGCGCGTGCCCAGGGAAAATTCGAGCTGTTCGCGCCCCACCTCGAGGAGGTGGTGCACCTGGTGCGGGATAAGGCGGCGCTTCTCGGCCAGGCGCTCAATCTTGCGCCCTACGACGCGCTGGTCGACGAGTTCTCTCCGGGTGTGACCACCGCGGACATCGATGCCATGTTCAAGGCGCTCTCGCGCCGGCTCCCGTCGCTGATCCGCGAGGCCATCGCCGTGCAGGAGGGCCAGCCCCTGCTGCCGCTCGGCGGCAAGTTTCCCGCCGGCAAGCAGCGCGCGCTCACCGTCGAGGTGATGAAGGCGGTCGGCTTTCCGTTCGACCGCGGGCGGCTCGATGAGAGCGAGCAGCCGTTCACCGAGGGGGTACCCGGCGACATCCGCGTGACCACGCGCTTCGCGCCGGACGATCTGTTTCCCGGTCTCCTGGGGGCGCTCCACGAGACCGGTCATGCAATGTACGACCTCGGGTTGCCGCAGGACTGGCGGGATCAGCCGGTCGGACGTGACCGGGGCATGGCGCTCGAAGAGAGCCAGTCGCTGCTGTTCGAGATGATGGTCTGCCGCAGCCGGCCTTTCGTGCGCTACCTGTTGCCGCTCGTCGCCAGGCATTTTGGGGTGAGCGGGCCCGAGTGGGACGTCGAGAACGTCTACGGTCATCTGATCCGCGTGCAGCGCGGTCCGATCCGTGTGGATGCGGACGAGCTCACCTATCCCCTGCACATCATGCTGCGCTACGAGCTCGAGAAGCAGCTGCTCGCCGGCGAGCTGGCGGTACGCGACCTCCCGGAAGCCTGGAACGCGGGCATGGAGCAGCGCCTGTCGGTCCGGCCCGCGAACGACCTGGAGGGGTGCCTGCAGGACATCCACTGGGCGGTCGGGTCCTTCGGCTACTTCCCGTCCTACGCCCTCGGCGCAGTGATTGCCGCGCAGCTCTACGAGAGTCTGCGTGCGGATGTGCCGGCGCTCGACGAGCAGCTCGCGCTCGGCGAGTTTGGGGGCCTGCTCGGCTGGCTGCGCACGCAGGTGCATGGCCTGGGCGCCAAGGTCCCGGTCCAGGACCTGCTCAAGGGCGCCACCGGCAAGCCGCTCTCGGCCACTTCCTTCGTACGGTACGTCGAGGCAAAGTATCTCGAGAGCTCCGCGAGCGTAGCCGCGGCCTGAAAGGCCGGACGCTGACCCGCGGGCCCCGAGGACCGCCGAGCCCGTGACAGCCCCCGCTGCGAAGACCTCCCGCACCCTCAAGCGCCTCGCCGCGAAGCTGCGCGGCGCAGTCGGCAAGGCGATCGCCGATTACGGCATGATCGCCGAGGGCGACCGCGTCATGGTCTGCCTCTCGGGCGGTAAGGACTCGTACACGCTGCTCGACGTGCTGCGCTCGCTCCAGCGCAGCGCCCCGGTGCGCTTCGAGCTGACAGCGGTGCACCTGGACCAGCACCAGCCGGGCTTCCCGACGGACGTACTGCCGCGCTACCTGGCCGCCGAGGGCGTCCCCTACGAGATCATCAGCCAGGACACCTATAGCGTCGTGAAGCGCGTGATTCCGGAAGGGCGCACGCTGTGCGGTCTGTGCTCGCGGTTGCGGCGCGGCGCGCTCTACCGCTTCGCGCACGAGCGCGGCATGACCAAGATCGCGCTCGGGCACCACCGCGACGACATCGTGGAGACATTGTTCCTCAACCTGTTCTTCGGTGGACGACTGAAGGCCATGGCGCCGAAGCTCCTCTCCGACGACGGCCGCCACGTGGTCATCCGTCCACTTGCCTATGTCGCCGAGCGCGATGTTGCGCGCTACGCCCGCGGTCGCGCCTTTCCGCTCATTCCGTGCCGGCTGTGCGGCTCGCAGGACAACCTGCAGCGCGTCGCGGTGAAGCGGATGCTCGGGCAGTGGGAGCGCGAGTTCCCGGGCCGCACCGAGTCGATCTTCTCGGCGCTCCGCCACGTCGAGGTCGCGCACCTCGCCGATCCCCGCCGTTACGATTTCGCAGGACTCGATCGGGGACGGCGCCTGGACCTCGAGCGCGTGGCGCCGATGAGCGACGCGGACGAAGAGGTGCTCGCAGACGGCCTCGCGGCCCTGCCTGCTCCCGCCTGAAGCGTCGGCCGCACCTCCCCGCGTCATCCCCCGTGCGGCGGCCGCTGTCGAACTCCTACTGGGTGCTGCCGGGACAGCTGCTTGCCGGAGAATATCCCGGGGGCGCGACGCCCAAGGCGACACGCGGCCGGCTTCAGCGCCTGCTGGCGGCGGGCATCGAATGCTTCTTCGATCTCACGCAGCCCGGCGAAATTGCACCTCATCCTCCCTACGAGAGCGAGCTGCCGGCGGGTATCGAGTACCTGCGCGCGCCCGTGACCGATCACGCCGTGCCGGAGGAGCGCGCACAGATGGCCGCGATCCTGGACGCGCTCTCCCGGGTGTTGGGCTCGGGCCGCCGGGTTTACCTCCATTGCCGCGCGGGGATAGGGCGCACCGGCACGGTTGCCGCGTGTCTGCTGATCGAGCGCGGCATGGCGCCCGAGGAGGCGCTGGCCGAGCTCAACCGGGTGTGGCGACAGAGTGCCCGCGCCAGGCGGTGGCCGAACGTTCCCGAAACTGCGGAGCAGATCCAGTACGTTCGCTCGTGGGTGCGCCTGCGTGTCGCCGCCGCGTCGGACCCTTTGCTCGAGCCGGCAACACTCGCTGCGGCCCACGGGCTGCGCGAGCGCTTTCTCGGGTCACTGGTCGGCCTGGCCGTGGGCGATGCCCTCGCCGCCGCCACCCAGTACCGGCGCCCGGGCCGGTTCGCGCCGGTCGGTGACATGCTGGGCGGGGGCCCCTTCGACCTGCCTCGCGGCGCCTGGAGCGACGACACCGCCATGGCCCTGTGTCTTGCCGACAGCCTCCTCGAGAGCAACGGCTTTGACCCGCGCGACCAGGTGGAGCGGTACTGCCGCTGGCAGAGCCAGGGCTACCTGTCGGCGACCGGACAGTGCGTGGGCATCACCCCGGGCACCGCACGGGCGCTGGCGCTTGCACAATGGCGCCGCCAGCCGTTCTCGGGCTCGCACGATCCGCAGGCCCAGGATGCCGAAGCGCTCTCGCGCATTGCCCCGGTGGTCATGTACTTCTTCGGCCACGAGCCGGCTGCGATCGAGCAGGCTGCGGAGTCGGCGCGTACCACCTGCCAGGTGCCGGCGGTGCTGGCTGCCTGCCGTACGCTGGCCCAGGCCCTGCACGCGGCGCTCCTCGGACAACCGCGCGAGGTCATCCTGGCCCAGGCGCAGCACCCTGCATTGGCCGGCGGCGGGGCGACGGCGGCGCTCGCGGCTGCGTTCGATTGCTTTGCCGGCCACTCGAACTTCCGCGACGCGGTCCTGGCCGCCGCCAATCTCGGCGGTCACTCAGACGTGGTCGGGGCGGTGTGCGGGGCACTTGCCGGGGCGCACTACACTGCAAGTGCCATCCCGGCTTTGTGGCGCAAGAGCCTGATGAAACAGGAGTTGGTCGAGGGGTTCGCCGATCGGCTCCTCGCCCACGCGCTGCTCGGCCTCTAGTGCACGGGAAAAAGCGGGCTGCGGCGCTCACCCGCTGCCATTCGAACAGGAAGCGCAGGTAATCGCGCGTCTTGATTACAGCCCGCAGAATCGCCTGTCGTGGCATGCGCGATTTCCTGGGGTGGCCGTTAGGCGTGGCTTTTGCGGCCTGCTCTGAAGACAGCGCGCGCGCGCTTGGGCTAAGCTGATCGTGTCCAGCCTCCTACTACTCAAAGAGAGCGCAGCACCCGCATGCCCCGCAGCCGCGCTGTCCGCCGCATCGCAGCCGCGCGCGGCTCGCGTCGCCCGCTCGCGTGGACGCGGCTGCCGGACGAGGCACTCCTCAAGGTGCGCTTTTGCGATCTGAGGCTGTCCATGCGCCGCGCGCCGCTCAGGCGTCACATCGCGCGCCTGTACGCCGATCTGAGGAATCGAGGCATCCGCCTCCGGCCGCACGTGTGGCTGTCCGAGGAGTGGTTCTCGCCCGACGGCGTGCCCGGCTTCGCGGTGCCTTTCTACCTGGCGCATCCGCGCCTCGAGCGCCTCGAGCGGCGCATCATGCGCGAGGCCGAGGGCGGCAACTCGCGGCTCATGCTCCGCATCCTGCGGCACGAGGCGGGGCACGCGCTCGACAACGCCTACCGCCTGCGGCGCCGGCGGTGCTGGCGCGTGGTGTTCGGCCCGGCCTCGCGGCCGTATCCGGCGCGCTACCGCGCGCGCGCCGGCAGTCGCCGCTACGTGCATCACCTCGGCGAGTGGTACGCGCAGGCGCACCCCACCGAGGATTTCGCCGAGACCTTCGCCGTGTGGCTCGCACCGCGTTCCAGGTGGCGCACGAGCTATGCGGACTGGCCGGCGCTGCACAAGCTGCGCGCCGTCGATGAGCTGGTGGCGAGTGTGCGCGAGCAGCCCGCGCCGATCAGAAATCGCACGCGCATCGAGCCGCTGGCATCGAACACGCGCACGCTGGCGGACCACTACCGCAGGAAGCTGCGGCAGACGCGTCAGATCAGGCGCGGACTCGCCGACGAGCTGCTGCAGCGTGGCTTCGACGCCGAGCGCCGGCGCCGCGGCACGCCGCACGCGGCTGCGCTGCTGCGCGCAAGCCGGCGGACGCTGACGGCGGGCGTGGTGCGTGAGCTCGGACTGACGAGCTATAGCGTCGGGCAGATCCTGCGCATGCTCATTGAACGCAGCGAGCGCCTCGGGCTTTACGTGCGCGGCAGCCGCCGCGAGGCGCTGCGCTACTCGCGCTGGATGCTCGGGCGGCTCGCCGGCCTGTATTCCGAGGGCGAGACTCCACACCTGCCGTTATGAGGCGGCTGCGCACGCTCGTCGTGGTGCACGCGAGCCTGGTACCGCCGGAAAGTCTCGAAGGTCACGGCGAAAAGGAAATCGACGAGTGGCGCACCGAGTACGACGTCACCAGCACCCTGCGGGCGCTGGGCCACGAGGTGCGCTGCGTCGGCGTGCTCGACAGCCTGACGGAGCTGCGCAGCGCGATCGCCGACTGGGAACCGGATATCGTCTTCAACCTGCTCGAGGAGTTCGACGGCATCGTCACCTACGACCAGCACGTGGTGGCGTTCCTCGAGCTGCTGCGCCAGCCGTATACGGGCTGCAACCCGCGCGGCCTGCTGCTGTCGCGCGACAAGTCGCTGTGCAAGCAACTGCTCGCCTATCACCGCATTGCCACCCCGCAGTTCAGCGTGTTCCGCCGCGGCGCGCGCATTCACGTACCGCGCAAGCTCCGTTTCCCGCTGTTCGTGAAATCGACGGTCGAGGACGCCTCGCTCGGCATCGCGCAATCGTCAGTGGTCGAGGACGCGGCGAAGCTGAAGGAACGGATCGAGTTCGTGCATGCGCAGGTCAAGTCGGACGCGCTGGTGGAGGAATACATCGAGGGACGCGAGCTGTACGTGGCGGTGCTCGGCAACGAGCGGCTGACGCGCCTGCCGGTGTGGGAGATGGTGTTCGGCTCCATGCCAAGCTCGCTTGCGGCCATCGCGACCCGCAAGGTCAAGTGGGACAAGCGCTACCAGCAGAAATACGGTATTACCACGCACGCCGCGCTGGACCTGCCGCCGCAGGTGCTCACCGCCCTCGACCGGCTGTCGCGCCGCATCTATCGGGCACTCGGCCTCTCCGGCTATGCTCGCATGGATTTCCGGGTCACCCCCGAGGGCCAGGTGTACGTGCTCGAAGCGAACGCCAATCCGAATCTCGAGGCCGAGGAGGACTTCGCCGAATCGGCGCGTGCGGCGGGCACGCCGTACCCGCAGCTGCTCGAGCGCCTGATGGACCTGGGGCTTAAGTACCGCGCACAGTGGCGGGCCACCTATGGATAGGCTGACGCGCACGGCAGTGATCGGGGCGCTGGCCGCAGCGCTGCTCGGGGGCTGCGCCACCGAGAGAAAGGAGAAACAAGACGAGGCCCTCATGCTCGGGCTGCTGACGCTGCTCCCGGGACAGTACGACAACAGCGAGCAGGCGGATTTCGATGCGCGCAACCATGCGCGGCCGGCACATATCGCGGTCGACCTCGTCATCCTGCGCGTGGACACGCCGCGGCTGGGAAAGAATGTCTACTATGCCGAGGAAACAGCCGCCGACGACCCGCGGCGAGTCCTGAGCCAGAGGATGTACAGCTTCAAGGTCGAGGACAAGGGCGGCATCCTCGAGACGCTGTACGAGTTCAAAGATCCGCTGCGCTGGCGCGAAGGCGCGCAGGAGCCGGACATATTTACCAGCCTGGAGATCGAGGACGTGCGGGCCGAGGCGTGCCAGGTGACCTGGAAGAAGGACCCTGCAGGTGGCTATAGCGGCGCGCACGATCCCAAGAAGTGTCCGGACGTGCCTGGTGCGCCCGACTCGAAGGTGGTGCTCGGGCTCAACACCCTCACGGTCGGCGACTACAAGTTCGTCAAGAGCCACTGACAGGCGGGCTTGCCTTCAGGTGCTTCGTTGCGCTCACTTCTTCAGATGAGCATCCAGCCAGTCCAACACCGTGTGATACCACTCGACGCTGTTGGCGGGCTTCAGCACCCAGTGGTTCTCATCCGGGAACACCAGTAGCCGGCTCTCGATGCCGCGGCGCTGCAGCGCGGTGAAGGCGCCGATTCCCTGCGGGTACGGGATGCGGAAGTCCTGCTCGCTGTGCACCACCAGCATCGGGGTGCGCCACTTCGAGACGAAGTCGAGCGGATTCGCCTGCTCGTAGCCCTGCGGATTCTGGTACTGCGGGCCGCCCATCTCCCATTCGTTGAACCACAGCTCGTCGGTGGCGTAGTACATCATGCGCTGATCGAACACGCCGTCGTGATTGACGATGCAGCGGAAGCGGTCCGGCCAGTTGCCCTCGATCCAGTTCATCATGAAGCCGCCGTAGGAGGCGCCGAGCGCACAGGCGCGCTCGCCGTCGAGCCACGGGTATTTCTCGAGCGCCGCCGCCAGGCCCTTCTGCAGGTCGACCAGCGGCTTGCCGCCCCAGTCGCGGCTGATCGAGTCGGTGAACGCCTGACCGTAGCCTGTCGAGCCGTGGAAATCGATCATCACGACCCCGTAGCCGTGTCCGGCGAACACCTGTGCGTTCCAGCGGTAGGTCCATTCGTTGCCGAAGCTTCCCTGCGGCCCGCCGTGCACGACGAAGGCGACAGGAAACCGCTTGGCCGGCGCGAAACCGTAAGGCTTGACGACGTAGCCATACACCGTCTCGTCATTCCAGCCCTTGAAGCTGAACTGCTCGAAGCCGCTCATGCTGCGTGCGGCGAGCACCTCGTGATTCGCGTCGGTGAGGCGCCGCGGCGCGCCGCCGTCAGCCCCGATCAGGTAGAGATCGGCAGGCGCGCCGAGACCCTGCAGGCTGTAGACGACCTGTCCGCGCGCAGCGCTGAAATCCCCGACCTCGCCCGAGCCGACGAGCCGTTTCGGCGTACCGCGGCTGACGTCGACGCTGTAGAGGGCGTGCTGCCCGAGTTCGTCGACGCTGGCGAGCAGATGCCGGCCGTCGGGCATGACGCCGAGTCGGCTCACCGAGCGGTCCCAGGCGCGGGTGAGCTCGCGCACGGCGCCGGTGCGCGTGCTGCGCAGGTTGATATGGAAGCGGTCGGACTCGAAGCCGGGCCGGTCCTGGGCCAGCCAGGCGAGGTCGCCGTCGGGCAGGAACACCGGCTGTGCATCCCAGGCAGGATTGCCGGCGGTGAGGTCGACGGGGGCGGCCGCGCCGTCGGCAGGCACCGCGTACAGGTCGAAGTTGGTCGACCAGGGCTCGGTGCGTCCGGCGATGCGCGCCGAAAACGCCAGCTGCCGGCCGTCGGGACTGAAGGCGTAGTCTTCGTCGCCGCCGAACGGCTTGGAGGGGATGTCCGCGTCGAACCCCCTGGACACATCAACCGCAGGGCCGGCGGTACCGTCGGAGTTGAGCACGGCGCTGAACAGGTGCGAGCGCGTGCCGTTGCTCCAGGTATCCCAGTGCCGCACGAACAGGCGATCGTAGATGCGCCCCGTGGCCTGGCGCTTCGCCGTCGCATCCAGTCGGCTTCTGGTGCACGCGAGGTCCGGGCAGTCCGGGAACACTTCCATCGATAGTGCGAGCCGATCGCCGCGCGGGGAAACCTTCAAAGAGCCGACGTCCAGCGGGTAGTCGCTGACGCGCTGTGCCGCGCCGTCGGGCACCCTGACGCGCCACACCTGCGCGCTACCTGAGCGGCTCGAGAGGAAATAGAGCGTGCGGCTGTCGGGCGCCCAGCGCGGGCTCGTGTCACCGTTTTTCGCCTCGGTCAGCCGCTGCGGCGCGCCGCCGTGAGCCAGGTCGATGAGCCACAGGCCGTTGCGGCCCTTGTTCGCCTGCATGTCGGTCTCGCGCTGCACGTACGCGACGTAGCGCCCGTCAGGCGAGAGCTGCGGATCGCTCACCCGGTTAAGAAGCACCAGATCCCCGACTGTGAAGGGTGCGCCGCCAGCCGGGTCCGCCGCGCGCGCCGCCGGCGCCGCAGCAACCAGCACCGCCACGGCGAGCAGCCAGGCGGGCAAAGGGCGAGCGAGACGCGCATTGATCGTCATGAGAAGTTCCCTTGGAGTTATTGGCGAAGAATAGAGTCGTTGGCTGCAATCCACGGAGCTGACCGGTCAGCCGAGTTCTTCGCTGGCGATCGTCCAGGGCTCCTGCTTCGCGGCCTGCAGCCACTCCTGCAGCGTCGCGTCCTCGAGCACGCTCGCCATGTACCAGCGCGCCGTGTCGGAAATGTGCGCCCCGTAGGTCTTGAACCGCAGCACCACCGGCGCGTACATCGCATCGGCGATCGAGTATTCGCCGAACAGCCAGGGGCCGCCCGCGCCGAAGCGGTGGCGGCAGTCATTCCAGATCTCGTCGATTCGCTCGACGTCCGCGGCGAGTGCCGCCGTCGTGGCGGCGCGACGGTTGCGGGCGCGGGCGTTCATCGGCCAAAGGCTCCGCAGCGTCGCGAATCCCGAATGCATCTCGGCGGATACTGCACGCGCCACCGCGCGCGCCGCCGGCGCCTGCGGCCAGCCCTTGCCGGTGAGCTCGTGGACGTATTCGCAGATCGCAAGCGATTCCCACACCGTGAGCTGGTCCGCCAGCAGCACCGGGACGCGACCGTTCGGCGTGTATAGCTCGAGCTGCTCGCGCGTCGAGGGCAGATCGAGCGGAATCACGATTTCCTCGAACGCAAGGCCTGCGCGCTTCATGCACAGCCATGCCCGTAGCGACCACGACGAGTAGTTGCGATTGCCGATGACCAGGGTGAGCTGCGGCACTGGAGTGGTACCCTTCGCCCGTGCTGAACGACGTGCGCGCCGTCGCGTTCGATCTCGATAATACACTCTGGGACGTGGAGCCGGTGCTGGCGCGCGCCGAGGCGCGCCTCCTCGAGTGGCTGCACGTGCACTGTCCGCGCATCCCGGAGCGCGTGTCGCTCGCCGACATGCGCGCGGCACGCGAGCGGCTCGCGCGGGCCGAGCCTCAGCGCGCACACGACGTCACCTATCTGCGCCTGACCGCGCTCGAGCAGCACGCGCGCGATTGCGGTTACCAGCGGGACATCGGCAGGCGGGCCTTCGAGGTGTTTCTCGCCGCGCGTAACGAAGTGGACGTGTTGCCGGACGTGCGTCCGGGGCTCGAGCGCCTCGCCGCGCGCTACGTGCTGGCGTCGCTCAGCAACGGCAACGCCGATCTCGGGCGCATCGGGCTCGACGCCGCGTTCGCGCTGTCGCTGAACGCGTGCCAGATCGGTGCGGCCAAGCCGGATCTGCGCTGCTTCGAGCGCCTGGCGCACGAGCTGGCGCTCGAGCCGCGCAGCATCCTCTACGTCGGCGATGATCCGTGGCTCGATGTGTCGGCGGCGCGCGCGGCGGACTGCCGCGGCGGCTGGATGAACCGGCGTGCGGTGCTCTGGCCGCAGGAGCTGCCGCCGCCGGACCTCACCGTCCGCGACTGCCTCGAGCTGGCGACGCGGCTCGGCGCTTAGAGTCTCAGACGGGCAGGGTGCGGCCGCGCGTCTCGACCATGACAAACCAGGCGGCCCCCGCGGCCGCCAGCGGCACCAGTCCCACCCAGAAAAGCACCTGCATCAGTGCGGCGCTCGAGCCGCCCCGGGCCGCCGACAGCAGCCCCACGCCGAACGGCGCCACGGCGGCGATCACCCGTCCGACGTTGTAGCAGAAGCCCGCGCCGGTCGCGCGCAGCCGTGCCGGAAACAACTCCGGCAGGTAGAAGACGAACGCCCCGAATATGCCGAACACACCGGCGCCGACCAGGAACAGCATCGCGAGACGCTGAGCCGGCGGCAGGGCCGGCCCGAAGGTCGCGAACAGCGCGAGCGCCGACCACAGGAAGTAGGCAACGAACGTCGGGCGGCGCCCGAGCAGGCGCGCGAGCGGGATGGCCGCGAAGGTACCGAGTAGCCCACCGATGTTGAAGGCGTTGGAGGCGTAGGCCTTCCAAGCCGCCTGCAGCGCGCGGGTGGCCGCCGGAGCAAGCGCCGCGTGCCGCGCCTGCTCGGCGCCGAGAATCGCGCCGAGGGAGGGGATGAAAGCATTGCACGCCCACCAGGTGAGGATCGCCACGACCGCTGCGAACAGTCCGCCGAGAGTCGCCCTGCGGAGCCCGGGCGCGAACAGCTCGCGCGGACCCGAGGGTGCATCATCGGTGCGGCTCGCCTGCCAGAGCGCGCTCTCGCGCAGCAGCGTCCGGACGCCGACCGCCACGACCGCAGGCAGCAGTCCCGCGAGGAACACGTACCGCCAGGCGAGCTGTGGCTGACCGAGGAACCAGACCCCCGTGATCTGGTAGTTGACGACCGCCGCCAGTACCACGCCGAGGGGTGATGCGGTCTGCAGGATCACTCCCGCTTCCACCCGCCGGTTGTCCGGAACGGTCTCCGCCACCAGCGTGGCGCCGATGCCCCACTCGCCGCCGATCCCGAGGCTGGCCAGCGCGCGGCACACCAGCAGCTCCCAGATGTTGCCCACCAGCGCACAGGCCGCGGTGCCCGCGGCATACAGTGCGATGGTGACGAACAGCGCGCGCTTGCGGCCGATGCGGTCGGCAATCCAGCCGAACAGCACGCCGCCCGCGGCCCATCCGACCAGGAGGATCGAGGTGATGGCGCCGGTCCAGTACAACACCGCGGCATGCGCGGCGGCCGAGCCGGGCGCGAGTCCCAGCAGCTGCGGGATGCACTCGGGGGCGACGAAGTTGAAAAGCACCGCGTCGTAGACATCGAAGCCCCAGCCGGCCCAACCCGCCGCGATCACCAGCCAGTGATAACCGGACAGCCCGAGCAAGCGGGCGCGTGAGCCAGTTAACGGATCCGACGCCAAGCGGGCCTCTCCTCGCGACGCAGTTAGCACTCGCGCGCGCATGCTGCCAACAGCGTAGGTCTGCGCCGACGTCGATCAGCGTAGCGCATCACGGTATTGCAGGCGTAGTGGGGTGAACCTTGCAGCGCGCGCGGGCGTCTTCATTACAGTGGGGTCGCGCGAATCGAGGAGGTGAGGAGCGATGAGTATGGCCGCCGACCAAGTAGTCCCGGTTGCCAATCTCAAGGAGTTCTTCAAGGACTCCCTGCACGGCGTACTGCTGAAGCAGCACCTGGCGGTCGAGGATCAGACCGAGCATTACGTGGTCAACCTGCTGACACTGTTTGCCCGCTCCGAGGCGCTGTACCAGGACTCCCCCGGAACCCATGGGACACGGCCGCTGGTGGCGCTGCTGTGCGAGGCGCTCGAGGCGCCGTGCGCCACGCAGCGCAATCGAGCCCTGCAGCGCCTCGGCGATGTCTCGCTGTTCGTCGCCGGATTTTTCGCCCGCAGCTTTGCCGCGAAGCTGATCGACATCGACTATCACATCGCCATGGGCGGGCGCGCCTACGGCACGCTGGCACAGGCGACCGCGCGCGGCAGCGGGCGGGCGCTCGCCGGCGTGTTCGCCGAGCTGTCCGAAAAATTCCAGCCGCTGGTGGATGCCCTCAACGACATCAGTGAGAGCTCCTATCGCCACACCGACCGCGACATTCTCCGGCTGTACGAGCTGTGGCTGAAGACCGGCAGCGCCCGCTGCTACGCTATCCTCAAGCGCCTCGGCGTGCAGCCCACGGCCTGCGGCGGCACCGCGTTCGCGCACTGAAACCATGCTGCTGTCGCGTCTGCAGGCTCTCATCGGCGGCATCTACGACGTCAGCATCGGCTACGACATCTATGACTTCCTGGTCACCGACCGCGCCAGGCTGCCGCAGGCCGCGCGCGGCGCCCTCAGCGATGAGGCGCTGATCGTCGCGGAGGAGCCGGCCGGCGACGGCGCGGTGCGTATGGCGCTCTACCTCGATCCGCAGCTGCTCGCGCGGCTCGGCAGCGCCGATCCGCTGGTGCGGCTGGATGCCGCCAACGTTGGCGACTACTGGACGGTGCTCGAGGGCGTGAGCCACTTTCTCTACGTGGCGTGGAACGCCGGGCACGACAAGCCGGTGTCGCTGCTCGAGCTCGAAATGCAGGCGGAGGTCGACAAGTATGTAGCGAGCTACTGGCTGATGCGCCGGCAGTATCCGCGGCACTTCCCCGCCGAGTTGCGCCGCGCGCTGTTCGAGCGCACGCACATCGATGCACGCCTCGCGGCGGGAGCGCGCGAGTTATATCGGGAGGCGAGCCATTACGCCGAGCGCTTCTGTCGCCGGCTGGAGCACGATCTCGGCAGCGCCGCCGAGCGCACGGTGCTTGCCGAGCTGCGCCGCTTCTACCGTCTGACCCACGCCTGCAAGCGCGCGCACATCGAACGCACGGCCTGAGGCAGCCGCCTCACTTGTCGCCGTTACCGCCGCCGCTTTTCTTGCGCTCTTCGAGCTCGCGCATCATCTTGATCCACTCGGAGAGCCGGCGGAGATCCGTGCGGGTCGTCGTACCGGCGCGGCGGCTCTCGCCGCGCGTGCCGTGCCGCGCATACGGATCGTAGGTTTCCTCGTTCTTCACGGCCAGCTTCGGTTCGCCGAGGATCTCGAGCACCTCGCGACGCTCGTCCGGCGGTGCGTCGTGCCACGTCACCGAGGCGTTGCCGCGCTCGTCGTGCACGATCGTGCTGACGCGCCGGCGTTCGGAGGCCTGGGCGTCGGAGCTGCCCTGGGCGGGTTTTTTCTTGATGGCGTCGTCCACGGATTATGGTGCCAGCGCGAGTCAGGGCGCCGACGTCGGCAGCCTAACCGGCCGGCCACAGGCGCTTCCGCGACGCCCGTCACGGATTATTTCCCGCTGTTATAGAGAGGCCGCCCGCCGGGCCGAAGCGGGCACGCAACAGCCCGACCACGGTCTTACAGTCGGTAATGGTTCCGCCGAGCGCCCACTCGCAGGCGGTCTCGAGCGGCACCCAGTGGATCTCGATAACCTCGGCGCGCTCGTGCGCCAGCGCCGCAGGCCCGATGCCGGTCGCGAGATAGAGGTGCAGCACCTCGGTGAACACCCCCGGCGAAGACAGGCAGGTACCGAGCGGCCGCCACTCGCGCCCGCTCACCCCGGCTTCTTCGGCGAGCTCGCGCTGCGCGGTCGCAAGCGGCGGCTCGCGCGGCTCGAGCTTGCCGGCCGGCAGCTCCCACAGCCAGCCGCCGGCGACGTAACGGTACTGGCGCAGCAGGCACACTCGCCGCGCCTCGTCGACGGCGACCGCAGCGGCACCGCCCGGGTGTTGCACCACCTCCAGCTCGGCCCGCCGGCCGTTAGGTAGCTGCACCAGGTCGGTGCTCACCGTGATGACGCGTCCGCGGTAATGCATGGTGCGCCGCTCGGGCTTCAGGGTGGCGTTGGCGCCGTGGTTCATGGCCTGCGTGTCGGAGTTCATGCATTGCATGGTAACCGGTCGCCAGCGGATCTTGCTGCGGCTATAGTCGGCGCGGTTTATGCCTACGACAGCTCATCTGGACAAACTCAACGGGCCGCAGCGTAAGGCGGTGACCTACGGCGAGCCGCTGCCCGAGAAGGGTTACGCCTCGGGTCCGCTGCTGATCGTTGCGGGCGCCGGCACCGGCAAGACTGACACGCTCGCGTACCGGGTCGCGCATCTGGTGATCCACGGCGTCGATCCGTCACGCATCCTGCTGCTGACGTTCACGCGGCGCGCCGCCGGCGAGATGCGCCGGCGTGCGCACGAGATCACCAAGCAGGCGCTCAACGAGGCGCTCGGGGGCGTCAGCCAGCAGATCGCGCAGCGCCTCACCTGGGCCGGCACCTTCCACGCGATCGGCGGCCGGCTGCTGCGCCACTACGCCGCGCACCTGCAGCTCGATCCGCACTTCACCGTGATCGATCGCTCGGACTCCGCCGACCTGATGGACAGCCTGCGCCAGGAGCTGGGGTTCGCCGCGAAGGAGCAGCGCTTTCCGCGCAAGGAGACCTGCCTGCAGGTGTATTCCAACCGCATCAACACCTGCGCACCGCTCAAGGACACTCTCGAGCGCCACTACCCGTGGTGCGCGCAGTGGGAAGAGGGACTGACGCAGCTCTACCGCGCCTACGTGCAGGCCAAGCAGCGCAGCCGGCTGCTCGACTACGACGACCTGCTGCTGTACTGGCACATGATGATGCAGGAGCCGCGGCTGGCGCAGCACATCGGCGCGCATTTCGATCATGTGCTGGTGGACGAGTACCAGGATACCAACCTGCTGCAGGCGCAGATCCTGCACGCGTTGAAGCCCGACGGTGCGGGGCTCGCGGTGGTCGGCGACGACGCCCAGGCGATCTACTCGTTCCGTGCCGCCGCCGTGGAGAACATTCTCGGCTTCGCGGAGCGTTTCAAGCCGCGCGCCGAGGTGGTCACCCTGGCGCAGAACTACCGCTCGACCCAGCCGCTGCTGGAGGTGGCCAACATGGTGATGGCGGAAGCGCCGCGCCAGCACCGCAAGTACCTGCTTGCGGTGCGCGGCGACGGCGTGCGCCCGCGCCTGGTCACGGTGGACGAGCTGCAGACGCAGGCCGAGTACGTCTGCAGCGAGGTGCTGCGGCGCCGCGAAGCGAATCTGCCGCTGCGGCGCCAGGCCGTGCTGTTCCGCAGCGCCAGTCACAGTGACATCCTCGAGGTGGAGCTCGCCAAGCGCAAAATCCCGTTCGTCAAATACGGCGGGCTCAGATTTCTCGAGGCGGGGCACATCAAGGACCTGCTGGCGCTGCTGCGCTGGGCCGACAACCCGCGCAATTCCCTGGCGGGCTTCCGCGTCATCCAGCTGCTGCCGGGCATGGGTCCGGTGAATGCGCGCAGCGCGCTCGGCGTGCTCGAGGCCGGCGGTTACTCGTTCGCCGCCCTCAGGGGGTTCACACCGCCGCAGAGTGCCGAGATCGGCTGGCGGCGGCTAATCGAGCTGCTGCAGGCGCTCGCCGATCCCGAGCGCCCCTGGCCGGGCCAGGTCAACCTGGCGCGCGATTGGTACCGGCCGCACTTCGAGCGCATTTACGAGCACTTCCACACGCGGCTCGGCGACCTCGACCAGCTCGAACACCTCTCAGGCCAGTACCCCTCGCGCGAGCGCTTCATCACCGAGCTCACGCTCGATCCTCCCAATGCGACCAGCGATCTGGCCGGGCGCCCGACGCTCGAGGAGGATTATCTGGTGCTGTCCACGATCCACTCCGCGAAGGGCATGGAGTGGGACACGGTGTACGTGCTCAACGTCGTCGACGGCAGCTTCCCTTCCGAGTTCGCCACCGGCAAACCCGAGCTCATCGAGGAGGAACGCCGGCTGCTGTACGTCGCGCTGACGCGCGCGCAGAACGAGCTGGCATTGATTGCGCCGCTGAAGTTCCATCTGACGCACCAGTCGCGCCAGGGCGATGCACATGTCTACGGCGGCCGCAGCCGCTTCGTGACCGAGAAGGTTCTGAAGACGCTCGAGGCGGTAGCTTTCCAGGGCTCTGCGCTCGGCGCCGAGAATCTCGCAGACAGCGGCGCGGCTGTAAGCGTCGACGTGGGCGCGCGACTGCGCGAGATGTGGTAGCGGCGCAGCACCGCTACTGAATCAACTCCTGGATCTTCCGGTAGCGCGGCAGGCTGCGCAGCGGGTCGAGGTCCGAATCGACCCGGATCCAGGCCTTGACCCAGGCGCTGGCGTGCGAGAGCAGCTTCTCCAGCTGGTCGAAGGCGGCGTCGGAGTCGCCGAGCTTTGAATACCCGCAGGCCACGTTGTACTGCGTGAGGGCGTCATCCGGGTCGATAGCCAGTGCCCGGGACAGCCATTCCCGGCCGCGGTCGAGTTCGCCGAGCGCGATGAGGTCGTTGGCGCCCATGTAGGCGGGCCGCGGATTGTCGGGGTGCAGCGCGAGCTCGTTCTGCGCCCGCTCGACGGCCTTGCGCGCCACCCCCTCGATCTCCGCCTCGCGGCCGATCGAGCGGTAGATCTGCTTGAGAATGCTCAATGCCTGGTAATCGTCGGGCTTGAGCGCCGCGGCACGCTCGAACAACGCGGCGGCGCGCTGCAGCTCGTTCTGAACAAACCGGGCACGCCCGTAGAAATAATGCGCCTCGAAAGAATTCGGATCGAGCACGATTGCTCGCTCGAATTCCGCCATCGCCTCCTCGTTGCGTTGTACCAGTGACAGCGCGAACGCGCGCGAGGCGTGCGCCTCGGCGAGTCCGGCATCGAGCTCAAGCGCCCGGGCGCTCGCCGCGAGGATGCCGTCGATGGAAACGTCGGCGCGGTAATGCACGAACAGGAAGGAGTCGCAGTCGGCAATACCGGCATAGGCACGCGCATAGGTGGGGTCGAGCTCGACCGCCTTGACGAACATGCGCCGCGCCAGCTGGTAATAGGACTTGGAATGGCAGTGCAGGAACTGCCGCCCCCGCAGGTAGTAGGTGTAGGCCTCGACGTTGTCGGTCGGCGCCTGGGCAATCGATTTCTTCTCCTGTGGCAGCAGCTTTACCTTCAGCTGTTCGACGATCGCGTGGGTGATCTCGTCCTGGATCGAAAAGATGTCGGTCAGGTCGCGGTCATAGCGGTCGGCCCAGACATGCCCGGAGTCCGCGCCGTTGATGAGCTGTGCGGTTACGCGCACTCGGGCTCCGGCCTTGCGCACACTGCCTTCCACGACGTAGGTCACCCCGAGGTCGCGGCTCACTTCCTGTACCTTCACGGTCTTGCCCTTGTAGGTGAACGCGCTGTTGCGTGCGATCACGAACAGTCCCGACACCTTGGAGAGGTCGGTGATGATGTCCTCGGTGATGCCGTCGCTGAAGTACTCCTGCTCCGGGTCGCCACTCATGTTGTTGAACGGCAGGACCACGATCGAGGGTCGGGCCATGCCGGAGGACACGCCGGGCGCGCCTGGCGCGGCCGCTCCCGTCCCCAGCATGCGACGCACCGTGGCCACCAGTGCGGCGACGTGCGGCGCGAGCGGGCGCGACAGTGCGTCCAGCCAATGCGTGTTGCCGAGCGCGTACTCCATCGCGCCCGTGGGCGTAACGTTCTCGATACGGAAGGGAACGATGGTCTTTTCGGCCGAGACCGCACGCTCGACTTCGCGCCGTACGTGCGGGGAGGCGTTGGCGCTCGCCGAGAAGATCACCACGACGATGCGACAGGCCTTGACCGCCTCGATGATCTGCTCGCCGTATTCCGACCCGGCCGGTATGTCGCGCGGCGCGATCCAGCAGCGGATGCCATGCTCCTCGAGCCCCGCCAGGACTGCGAGCGCCGCGGTCTTGTCGACCGCGGCGTAGCTGAGGAACACCTCGTGGTTCATGGGATCCGAGCTTGTCTCTACTTGCCGGTCGGCTTGACGAACTTGAGCGTGAAGCGGTCGCTCTCGCCGATGGCCGCGTACTTGTCGTGATCCTTGGCACCCAGCCGGTAGGTCGGCGGTAGCGTCCAGACCCCCTGCTCGTAGTCCTTGCTGTCTTTCGGGTTGGCGTTGATCTCGGATGCGCCAACCAGCCTGAAGCCCTGGGCCTCGATCAGCTTGATCGCGTAGTCCTCGTTGACATAGCCGCTCTTGGCTTGTCGGTCCTGCGGCACCGCGGGGTTGCCGCGATGCTCGGTCACGCCGAGCACGCCGCCGGGCTTCAGCGCGCGGTACATGGCGGCAAACGCCTGCGCCGCCGTATCGTGCGCCATCCAGTTATGGATGTTGCGGAAGGTCAGCACCATGTCGAGTGTTCCCGGCGGCACGGCATCGCCGCCGTCGAGCGGGAAGCTCACCACCGTGACACCGTCGTAAAGATCCGGGCGCGAAGCGAGCTTCTCCCGGAACTCGTCCAGGCGCTGCGTGATGTGCGGATTGCCCGGCTCGGCGGCGATCACGCCGGCGTAGTACTTGCCCTTGGCGCGCAGCAGCGGCGCGAGGATCTCCGTATACCAGCCGGGTTCCGGCCACACCTCGAGCACGCTCATCTCGGGGCGGATACCGAAGAACAGCAGCGTCGCTTTCGGATGCCGGTACTGATCGCGCTCCCGCTCCGCCTCCGAGCGCTGGCTACCGGCGAGGATCGCATCGAGTGCCGCGCCGGTGGTCTGGCGCGAGCTATAGGTTGCGCAGGCGGCCAGCAGCGCCGCGGCCGCGGCGATCGCGGCCGGCTTTAAGGCGAATCTCATGTCAGTGATGGAGATCCCCGCACCGGGCGGGGCTTTGCCTGGGCTCTCGTCAGCGGCGGAACGGGCCGCCGCCCTGACGCGGGCGCTGCGGGCGTTCCTGTGCCTCGTTGACGCGCAATGGGCGGCCGTTCATCTGAAAACCGTTCAGGGCCTGGATTGCGGCCTGCGCTTCCGCCTGGGGCATATCGACGAAACCGAAGCCGCGCGGCTTGCCGGTCTCGCGGTCGTTGATCAGTTTTACCGACTCCACCTTGCCGTGGCGCTCAAACAGGGCCTTCACGTCCTGCTCGGTGGCATTGAAGGGCAGGTTACCCACGTAGATCGTCGTCACTGGAAAGTCTCTCTATGAAGGAGCGGACAGCGGCGCACCGCACGCGTCGGGCGCATGTCGCGCGTGAACAATCGAACAGGTCAGGGCTTCAAGGCACACGATCGGCAGTTTTCAGTCAATGCGCAGCGCTTGGGCCGGCGGCCTGCACCTGCGTTCGCGCACGGATGAGAGGCGCGGGGCGGGGGATGGAGTCAACACACTCAAACAAGGCGCACTCATCCATGACGGATATGAACGCCCGGGTGATGCTACTCCCGGCCCCCACGGGACGCAAACACGCGAATGTTGTTGGTGCCTTGGCGTCCCGCCGCGCCCGGTCAGTCCGCCGGCGCGGACCGTCGGCGGGCGAAGAAAGCCACGATCAGGCCGAACAGCAGCATGGCCGCAAGATTGGCGGCGAATTTCCCCGCGGAGAAGTGCGGAAATCTTCGCCAGGCCGAAAGCGGCACGACCAAATAATTCATCGCGAAGAAAATCACGACGCCATAGGCGAGCCCGAAGCCGACCCAGCGCCGGCGCAGTTGCGGCAGCCACTCGCCCGCGACGACATAAATTGCGGCAATGAGGATACCCATGCCTTCCTGCAACACGGCGCCGAGCAGCGCGGTCGCCGTGCCGCCTGCGAACGAGCGCTGCGCGAGCAGCCCGCCGGCGATGGCATGCAGTATGAAGGGAATGCTGCGCCCGTTGATGAGGCAGGCGGCGCCGATGTCGATCGTGCCGGCGACGATTCCACCGGCCAGGCTGGCGGTGATGAGCGTGCGCGAGTTTCCGGCCATGTCATTCCCCTTTCCGGGCCGTGCTGCAGCGGGGGGCCGCGCGCGGCCGGTGCTGTCTACGCGCCGGCGGGCTCCAGGTAAGCGTAGCCGTCGAGCTCGCTCTCATAGAAGCGCTTGATCGCCTGGCTCTCGGCGATCGTCATGCGGCCGTCGCGGATCGCGCGCTCGCAGTCGCGGGCGAGCGCCGGGTACAGCTCGGCGACGTCGTACTCCATGTACTCGAGTACGCGGTTAGCCGTATCGCCCTTGACGATCTCCTCGATCCACCAGCCGCCCTCGTCGTGCAGCCGCACGTGCACGACGTGCGTGTCGCCGAACAGATTGTGCAGGTCGCCGAGAGTCTCCTGGTATGCCCCGACCAGGAACACCGCGAGGTAGTACTTCTCGCCCGCCTTCAGCTCGTGCAGCTCGAGCGTCCGCTTGACGTCGCGCAGCGACACGAAGTGATCGATCTTGCCGTCCGAGTCGCAGGTGATGTCGGCCAGCACCGCGGTGCGGGTCGGGCGCTCATCCAGGCGGTGGATCGGCAGGATCGGGAACAGCTGGTCGATCGCCCAGCTGTCCGGCAACGACTGGAACACCGAGAAGTTGCAGAAGTAGGTGTCGGAAAGGATCGATTCGAGGTCCTCGAGCTCCTCCGGCTGGTGGGGCGCTTTGCGGCAGGCGTCGCGGATCTTCGCGCAGGTCGCCCAGTAGAGCCGCTCGGCGAGTCCGCGGAACTCGAGCGACAGCAGCCCGAGGTTGAACATCTGCAGCACCTGCTCGCGGGCGGTGAGCGCGTCGTGATAGCACTCGACCAGGCGCCGCTCGCTCACCGCGCCGTACGCCTCGAACAGGTCCTGCACCGGCTGCGGCAGCTCCTCATCACCGCTGTAGTCCTCGCCGCGGTCGCCGGTGACGTGGAATTTGTCGAGCGCGGAAGAGCCGAGCGCATCGAAGATCAGCACGCTGTGGTAGGCGGCGACCGCACGCCCCGATTCGCTCACGATCATCGGGTGCGGGATCTCGCGCGCGTTGCACACGCTGGCGACCCGGTAAACGACGTCGCTCGCGTATTCGTTGAGCGTGTAGTTCATGGAGGAGGCGAAGTTGGTGCCGCTGCCGTCGTAGTCGACGCCGAGGCCTCCCCCCACGTCGATGTACTGCAGCCCCGCGCCCATCAGCTTCAGCTCCGCGTACACATGCGCCAGCTCGTTGATGGCGTCCTTGACGCGGCGGATGTCCTGCAGCTGGCTGCCGGGGTGACAGTGCACCAGCTGCAGGCAGTCGAGCATGTCGCGCGCCTTGAGCACGTTGAACAGCTCGAGGATCTCGCTGATGAACAGGCCGAACTTGGATTTCTCGCCGGCAGAAGCGCTCCAGCGCCCTGAGCCCTCGCTGAAGAGCTTCACCCGCACACCGAGGCGCGGGCGCACCTGGTAGTTCTGCGCGTGCTTGAGGATCAGCCCGAGCTCGTCGAAATTCTCGACCACCGGGATGATGGTGCGGCCGAGCTTGGTGGCGAGCGTCACCGCCTCGATGTAACTGTCGTCCTTGAAGCCATTGCAGACGATGAGCCGCTCCGGGGCATTCTCGGTCATGGCCATGACGGCGAGGAGCTCGGGCTTCGAGCCCACCTCGAGGCCAAAGCCGTACTCCTTGCCGTAGCGGTACACCTCCTCCACGACCAGGCGCTGCTGGTTCACCTTGACCGGGTAGACGGCCGCATAGCGATTCTGGTAGTCGTTCTCGGCGATCGCCTGCGCGAACGCATCGTGCATCCGCTTTAGGCGGTGCGCGAGGATGTCCGAAAAGCGCACCACCACCGGCGTCGTCAGGTCGCGCGCCTCCAGGCCCTCGACCACCTCGTAGAGGTCGATCTCGCGCTGCTCCGTGGCATCGGGGCGCACCACGACGTGGCCGGCGTCGTTGACGGAGAAGTAGCCCTTGCCCCAGGCGCGCACGTTGTAGAGCTCGAGCGAGTCCTCGATGCCCCAGGGCTGCGCGGGGTTGTACTTGCGGTTGCCGTTCAGGGCGACCTTGGGATCTGCGGCCACGCGCGCCTTATATCAAAATTGTGTGGCGAGGAAGAGTGCTTCAGCGCGCGCTTTCGGGCCCGCGCGCCGCCGCGCGCCCGGGGTCGCGGATCCATTCGCTCCACGAGCCCGCATAAAGCCCCGCACCCGCGAGCCCCGCCACTTCGAGCGCCAGCAGGTTGTGACAGGCGGTGACGCCGGAGCCGCACATGGCCACGAGCGCCGCCGGATCGCGGCCGGCGAGGGTGGCGAGCCACGCCTGCCGCAGTTGCGCGGGGGCGAGCCAGCGCCCGTCGGCGTCGTGATTGCGCGCGTACGGATGGTTACGAGCCCCCGGAATGTGGCCGGCGACCGCGTCGATTGATTCGTTAGCCCCCGCGAAGCGGTCGGCGCTGCGCGCATCGACCAGCAGTGGCTCGCCGCGCGCTAGCGCACCGCTCGCGAGCCAGGCGGCGATCTCTGCGGTGGTGGTGACGCTGTGCGCCTGCGCCGGCTGCGGTAGGAACTGCCGCGGTGCGCGGGTCTCGCCGGCGCTGCTGACCGGCAGGCCGGAGCGCTCCCAGGCCGCGAAGCCGCCGTTGAGCACCGCGACCGCGCGGTGACCGAGCCAGCGCGCGAGCCACCACAGCCGTGCGGCGTAGGCCCCCGGCCCCTGGTCGTACGCGACCACCTGCACGCGCGCATCGACGCCGAAGCGGCCCAAGGTCTCGCTGAGCGCGGTCGCCGAGGGCAGCGGATGCCGGCCGGTCACGGGCGTCACCGGACCGGACAGGTCGCGGTTGAGGTCGGCGTAGAGCGCGCCGGGGATGTGGCCGGCCCGCCAGCTCCCGGCCCCCCAGGAGGGGCGCGCCAGGTCGAAGCGGCAGTCGAGAATCGCCCAGTCCGGACGCCGAAGCTGCGCGGCGAGCTCGCTCGGCTCGATCAGCGTGGTGTACATACGGGTCAGGCACCTCGCGCGGTGGTGTGCATTCTCGATTGGCGTGCTTGCCGTTACAATCGCGCCCTACCTCACGCGGGGGCGCGATGGCAATCGAAGTCTACTGGGGCAGCGGCAGTCCCTACGCGTGGCGGGTGCTGCTGGCGCTCGAATACAAGGGCCTGCCCTACGTCAGTCACCTGCTGCAGTTCTCCAAGCAGGAGCACAAGTCCCCGCAGATGCTGGCGCTCAATCCGCGCGGCCGGGTGCCCGTGCTCAAGGATGGCGACTACGTCTGCTTCGAGTCGCTCGCGATTCTCTACTACCTCGATCTCAAGTACCCGCAGCCGCCGCTCTTCGGGCACTCGCCCGAGGAAGCCGGCACCATCATGCGGGTGATCTGCGAGTACAGCGCCTATATCGAGCCGCACGTGCAGTGCATCACGCGCGCAGTGTTCTTCGGCGGCACCGATATGGCGAGCGATGAGGTGACCGCGGCGATGCATGCGGTGGCGAGCGAGGCGCGCACCATCGAGATGCGCCTCTCGAAATCCGACTGGATCGTCGGTGAGAGCCTCTCGGCCGTGGACCTGGTGATCTTTCCCGGCATCCAGCTGGTGAAGCGCGCGCTCGAGCGGCCGGCGGCGCGGGCGCTGTCGTCGCGCTTCATGCCGGTCGAGGTGAACTACCCCGCGCTTGGGCGCTGGCTGGCGCGGGTCGCGGCCCTGCCAGGCTACGAGCGTACCTACCCGCCGCACTGGAGGTAACCTCGGCCGGCGCACCGCCGCTGCCGCGGGCAGCGCGCCGCAATTGAGCCGCGCACGACCGATTGATACGCTCACGGCCGCGATGAGCGGCTGCGGGGGCGCGCCGCTCGCGTCCATCGAGCTTCAGGAAATCATGAGCAACGAGCACAAGATTCACGTCGAGTTCCCAGGGCGGATCCTCCTCATCGGCTTCGGCAGCATCGGTCAGGGAGTGCTGCCGCTGCTGCTGCGGCACATCCGGGTCGCCCCCGAGCGCATCACCATCGTCACGGCCGACGACAAGGGTCAGGAGGAGGCGACCAAGTACGGCATCAAGCTCGTCACGGAGCGCCTGACGCGCGAGAACTACCGGCGGGTGCTCAACCCGCTGCTCGGCCGGGGCGACTTCCTCGTCAACGTGTCGGTGGACGTCTCGAGCCTCGCGCTGGTCAAGCTCTGCTGGGAGAAGGGCGCGATGTATCTCGATACCTGCATCGAGCCCTGGCCGGGAGGCTATACCGATCCGACGGTGTCGCTGGCGCGGCGCACCAACTACGCGCTGCGCGAGGAAGCGCTGGCACTGCGCGCCGGCAACGCGCGTTCCCCGACCGCCGTGCTCACGCACGGCGCCAATCCCGGGCTGGTGTCGCACTTCATGAAGCAGGCGCTGCTCAACATCGCCGCCGACACCGGCGTCGACGCCGGCAAGCCGGGCTCGCGCGCCGAGTGGGGTGAGCTCGCGCGCCGGCTCGGCGTGAAGATGGTGCACATCGCCGAACGCGACACCCAGGTCTCGTCGCGGCCGAAGCAGCCCGGGGAGTTCGTCAACACGTGGTCGATCGATGGCTTCGTCAGCGAGGGCTCGCAGCCGGCCGAGATGGGCTGGGGCACACACGAGCGCAACTTCCCGCGCGACGGACGGCGCCACGACTTCGGCTGCCTGGCGGCGATCTACCTCACACAGCCGGGCGCCGCCACGCGCGTGCGCACCTGGACACCGCGCGCCGGCTATTTCCATGGCTTTTGCATCACGCACGCCGAGTCCATCTCGATCGCCGACTACTTCACGGTGCGCGACGGCGCGCAGGTGGTGTACCGGCCGACGGTGCACTATGCCTACCATCCGTGCGATTCGGCGATCATGTCGGTGCACGAGCTCGCCGGCCGCAACTACGTGCAACAGGAGCGCCAGCGCATTCTCATGGACGACATCACCGGCGGTATCGACGAGCTCGGGGTGCTGCTCGCCGGACACAAGAAAAACGCCTACTGGTACGGCTCGCAGCTGTCGATCGGCGAGGCGCGCAAGCTCGTTCCCTATAACAACGCCACCAGCCTGCAGGTGACCGTGGCGGTGCTCTCGGGCGTGATCTGGGCGATGGAGAACCCCAACTGCGGGATCGTCGAACCGGACGAGATGGACTTCCGGCGCAATCTCGAGATCTGCCTGCCGTATCTCGGGCCGGTGGTCGGGGAGTACACCGACTGGACGCCGCTGCACGAGCGCGAGCGACTGTTCCCGGAGGATCTCGACAAGAGCGATCCCTGGCAGTTCAAGAACGTCAGGGTGCTCTGGTAGGGTACTCGATCGAGACGATCAGATAGATGCGCGTGCCGCCCGGGGCCGCCACCGTCACTTCCTCGTCGAGGCGTTTCGCCAGCAGTGCGCGCCCGAGTGGCGAGTCCATGCTGATGTAGCCCGGCGCCATGTCGAACTCGTCGGGGCCCACCACCCGGTAGCGCGCGCGCGCGCCGTCCTCGGATTCGAGCGACACCCAGGCACCGAAGAACACGCGCCGCGGGTCGGCGGGCGGCTGCTCCACCACCACCATACGATCGAGCCGGCGGCGCAAGTGCCGCACGCGCTGGTCGATCTCACGCAGCCGCCGCTTGCCGTAGATGTATTCGGCATTCTCAGAGCGATCCCCCTGCGCAGCTGCCGCGGCCACGGCCTGGGTAACCCGCGGGCGCTCGCGGCGCCAGAGCTCGTCCAGCTCCTCGCGCAGCCGCCGGTGACCCTCCGGGGTGATGTATTTCGAGCCGGCGGGCGCCGCCGGCCGGAAGCGTCCCATCGAAGCGATTCCTGTGATTTACGTCGCGGTCTTTTTTACAGAAATCCGGGGTTCTGTGGAATATCTCACGGACCGTGGGCCGGGGCGCTACTAGGCTTTGGCCCGTGGCTACCAAGTACTACACGCACTTCGTAACCGGCAGCGGGCGCGCGCAGAGCGTCCCGGGCAACGAGTGGAGCGGGGTGGTGGAGCTGCGCGAGCCGTTGAACCAGGCGCGCGCCAACCGCGAGCTGCGGGCGCTGCTCGCGCAGAGTTTCGATCTGGATACGGACGAGATCCGCATCCTGCATTGGGCACGATTGCACTGAACGGATCCCCTGGCGGACTTCCTTCCCTTCATCGAAGGTCCGCCCTTTAAACCCCAGGCCTGAAAACCTGGGGTTTTTTTTTGCGTGTAATATGACAGCGCGCTTGCTATGGGCCGTGGCAACCCGAATCACAGTCCGGCAAGCCACGGTCGGAGCCGGGCAATATCGACCGCGCCGGGCGGCGCAGCCGCAGCGCGCCCGTCAGATCGGGTCGTCCAGCGATTTGGCGAGCGGCGTGAAGGTCCTGGGACCGGCTTCAGTCATGTGCCAGCAGTCCTCGAGGCGAATGCCGAACTCGCCGGGGATGTAGAGTCCGGGCTCGTCGGAGAAGCACATCCCGGCCTCGAGCGGCGTCGAGTCGCTGCGCACGAGGTACGGCGCCTCGTGCACGTCCATGCCGATTCCGTGCCCGGTGCGATGCGAGAGGCCCGGCAGGCCGTAGTCCTTGCTCCAGCCGCGCTCTTCGTAGAACGTGCGCACCGCCCGATCGATGCCACCGACGGGGCTGCCGAGCTTCGCGGTCGCGAGCGCCAGCTCCTGGCCCTGCTTCACCGTGTCCCAGACCTGCCGCTGGCGGCGCGACGCGGCACCAAACACCCAGCTGCGGGAGATGTCGGACTGGTAGCCGTGCACGCTGCAGCCCGTGTCGATGAGGATGACGGACCCTGCGCGCGCCTGCTGCGGCTTGATTGAGCCGTGCGGATAGGCGCTCGCTTCGTTGAGCAGAACCAGCGAGAACTCATGAGTGCCGCCGAGCGCGCCGGTGGCAGCGATCATCATGTCGAGGATGTCGGCGGCGCGCATGCCGGCATCGACGTGCGCATGCGTGTAGCGCAGCGCCGCCAGCGTGACGTTGTTGGCGACCTGCATGAGCGCGAGCTCCGCGGCCGACTTGTGCATCCGGCACGCGCGGATGAGCTCATCGCCCGGCGTCACAGGGTGAGCCTGCCTCGAAGCCGCCGACACACCTTCGACGATGAACAGTCGAGTCGTCGGCTCGACCGCCAGCGGTTCCCCGCCGGCCGGCGCCTGCTCGCGCAACGCTCCGGCAAGCAGGTGGAAGGGACTCTCGTCCTCCTTCCACGTCCGCACGTCCGCCGGTACCTTGAGCGTCTCGCGGATCGAGGGCTCCTCGAAGAAGGGTGTTACGACGACCACGCGACCCTCGGCGGGAATCAACGCCGCGGTGGTTCTTTCCGAGCGCCACCACCGCACGCCCGTGAAATACTCGAGCGAGGAGCCGGCCTCGACGAGGAACGCCGCGACCTTACGCTGCTGCATCAGACCCTGAATCCTCGCAAGACGCGCGCCGTGCTCCGCGGCGCTGATGGGCTGCGCCTCGGTGGTCATCGGCCGCAGGTCGCCGGTCCCGTCCCTGGCGGCGGCCACGGCCCTGGCACCGAGCGCGAAGGTCGCGCCGGCGGCCGTCAATGCCAGTGCGTCGCGTCTTGAGAATGTGGTCATGTTGGCCTCCGCTGATGTCCCAAAAAGAGCATAACCCATGAGGCCGAGCCGGCCGCCCGCCGTTCGGCGCCGGGATGCGCCGGGCTGTACAATCCCGCCCCCTAGCTTCGAGGACCGGGTTCATGGGTAAAAACGGCAATTCGCTGCGTGTGTGGTCGGCCGGCGTGGTCGCGGCCGCGGTGCTGGGGCTGTCGGGCTGCGGTTACAACAGCCTCCAACAGCAGGACGAGGGCGTCAAAGCCGCGTGGTCGGAGGTCGTGAATCAGTATCAGCGCCGCGCTGATCTCATTCCCAACCTCGTCAACACCGTCAAGGGCTATGCCGCCCAGGAACAAAGGGTGCTGATCGGGGTCACCGAGGCACGCGCCCGGGCCAACTCCATCCAGGTGACGCCCGAGGTGCTGAGCAATCCGCAGCTGTTCCAGAAATACCAGGCGGCACAGGGCGAGCTCACCCAGGCACTCAGCCACCTCATGGCCGTGACCGAGAATTACCCGCAGCTGAAGTCGGACCAGAACTTCCGCGACCTGCAGTCGCAGCTCGAGGGCACGGAGAACCGCATCACCGTGGCACGCAACCGCTACATCCAGGCGGTCCAGAGCTACAACATCACCGTGCGCTCGTTCCCGCAGAACCTGACTGCGAAGATGTTCGGCTTCCAGGTCAAGCCGAACTTCAGCGTCGCGAACGAACAGCAGATCGCCACCGCTCCCAACGTCAGCTTCGACACCTCGACCCCCGCGACGCCCGGGCAGCCGCAGCCGGCCCCGCCGAGCCCGGCGCCTGCAGGACCGCCCAGCCACCAATGAGCGCGGCTTGCCGCCGCGCCCGCCATCGGCCGGGGCTTGGGCTGCCGCTGCTGCTGCTCGCGCTGAGTGTCGTACCCGCCGCGCGCGCGGCGGCGCCCGATGCGCAGGGGCTGCAACCGATCCCGAAGCTCAGCGCGCGCGTCACCGATCTCACCGGTACGCTGACCGCCGAGCAACAGACCGCGCTCGAACAGAAGCTCGCGGCCTTCGAGGCGGCCAAGGGTTCGCAGCTCGCCGTACTGATGGTGCCCACCACGCAGCCGGAGGACATCTTCCAGTACTCGTTCCGGGTCGCCGATCAGTGGAAGCTCGGACGCGGCATGGTCGGCGGACAGCACGTCGACGACGGGGCGCTGCTGGTCATCGCCAAGAACGATCGGCACGTATGGATCCAGGTCGGCGCTGGTCTGGAAGGTGTGCTTACCGACGCCATGTGCAGGCGCATCGTCGACGAGACGATTACCCCACAGTTCCGCCAGGGAGATTTCTACGGCGGCATCGACGCCGGTCTCGACCGCATGATGCGCCTCGTTCAGGGTGAGTCGCTGCCGTCTCCCGAGCAGGGATGGCAGTCGGGCCGCGCCGGCGGCCACCACACGAGCCTGTTTCCGGGCCTGCTGTTCGCGGTGCTGGTCGGTGCGGTGGTGCTGCGCGGGATATTCGGCCGCACGCTCGGCTCGGTTTTCACGGCGGCGGGCGCTGCCGCGCTCGCCTGGGTGGCAGGTCTCGCGGTCGTACTCGTGGTGCTGGCGGCGGTCGCAGGCTTCGCGTTCTCGATGCTCGGCGGACTGGCACGCGGCAGCGGCTGGTCGAGCGGTCTGGGCGGGTGGGGCGGCTTCGGCGGCGGTTTTGGTGGCGGCGGGTTTAGCGGCGGCGGAGGTGGCTTCAGCGGTGGCGGTGGCGGATTCAGCGGTGGCGGCGCGGGCGGGAGCTGGTAGAGGCGGCGCCATGAAGCTCATGCGTCTCGCGCGTCACGTCGCCACAACCCGCTGGAGCACCCGCCGGCACTTCACTCCGCAAGTGCGCGCGGCGATCGAGCAGGCCATTCGTGAGTGCGAGGCGCGGCACAACGGCCAGATCCGCTTCGTAGTCGAGACGGCCCTCGACATCCCGGAGCTCTGGCACGACATGCGGCCGCGGCAGCGCGCGCTGCACCTGTTCGGCCAGCTCGGAGTGTGGGACACCGCCGAGAACAACGGCGTGCTGATCTACGTGCTGATGGCCGACCGCGCCGTGGAGATCATCGCCGACCGCGGGATCGCCGCGCACGTCGCCGAGGCTGAATGGGCTACGGTGTGCCGGCAGATGCAGCACCACTACCGCGAACGACGCTTTCAGGAGGGCTCGCTCGTCGGCATCCTGGGGGTGGGCGCGCTCCTCGGCCGGCATTTTCCCGGCAAAGGCGCGAGCGGCGAGGAGCTGCCGAGCCAGCCCGTGCTCCTGTAGCGCATCGATGGCGTTCGCGCTGCGGCCACATCGGTCATAATTCGTCCACCATGAAGATTGCCACCGCCCGCACCACGCTCGCGGGACTGTGCTGCGTGCTGCTCGCGGGGTGCTCGCTGTTCAGCGCATTCAGGCATCCGGCGCCGCCCCCGACACCGCCGCCGCCGCCGCCCGCGCCGCCTCCGCTGCCGCTGCCGGTGGGCAACGAGCGCTTCGAGCTCGCACCCGGGCAGGACATCGTGGGTGTCGTGCAGGTGGTCAAGGTCGGCCCCGACGACACCCTCACCGACATCGCGCGACGTTTCAACGTCGGCTACGAGGAGATCGTGCGGGCCAATCCGAAGGTCGATCCCTGGCTGCCGGGTGTCGGTCGCGAGATCGTCGTGCCGACGCAGTTCGTGCTGCCGGATGCCCCGCACACCGGCGTCGTCATCAACATCGCGGCGATGCGCATCTTCTATTACCCGCCGGTGAAGCGCGGCGAGCGCCCGGTGGTCTTCACTCACCCCATCGGGATCGGCAAGGTGGGCTGGCGTACCCCGGTGGGCGTCACCAAGATCGTGCGGCGCCAGAAGGATCCCACCTGGCGCGTGCCGGTGTCCGTTCGTAAGGAGCATCACGAGAACGGCGAGGACCTCGAGCCCGTGATCGGCCCCGGTCCCGACAACCCGCTCGGCAAGTACGCCTTTTACCTGCAGTGGCCGAGCTACCTCATCCACGGCACCAACAAGCCCGCCGGCGTCGGACTGCGCTCGAGCCATGGATGCATCCGCCTGTACCCCGAGGACATCGAGCAGTTTTTCAACATGATTCCGCTCGGCACCCAGGTGCGGGTGGTGAATCAGCCGTTTCTGTTCGGCTGGCGGGACAACGACCTGTACCTGCAGCCCTACGGCGAGCTCGAGGACGACACCCGCGACTGGAACAAGGCGCAGAAGAAACTGCTGACGCGCGAGCTGGCCGCGACGCTGCAGCAGGATCTTAAGTCGCACCACGAGCAGATCAACTGGGACCTGGTGTCGACGCTGACGCGCGATCCGCGCGGCATACCGGTGCCCGTCTCGAGCACCGATGCGAGCCTCGAGCAGGTGCTGGCGGCCGCCTCCAGAGTGCAGAACGTGCTGCCCGAGGGCGCCACGTGGGACGGCAAGTCGGATCTGCCGATGGACCAGGGGTCGTTCAATCAGCTGATGTCGGAGATCGAGCCGGGCTCGAGCCCGCCCGGCACCAAGCCCCAGGCTTCTACGCCCGCGGACGCGGCCGGCAAGACACCGGCGGTGAGCACTCCGGCTGCGGCCGCGCCCGCAGACGCCGCGGCGAGGGCGCCGGCGGGTGCTGCGACGAGTGCGCCGGCGGTGCCCAAGGGCGGCGGCGGATGAGCGGCGATGCGCCCCGCGCGTTATCCGAATGGCTGCGGCTGATGCTCGCGGAGATCGCCGCCAAACGCGCCGACTCGGAGCACGCGCGCAGCGAAGTGAGCCGGCGCGCCGCCGAGAGCGCTGACGCGCCGCCGCACGACAAGCAACCCGCCACGCGCGCACGCGCGGGTTGAGTCCTGCGTTAAGTTGACAACCGCGGGGCACGATTGCCGGCCCTCGCGCGGCGGCTGTGCTAGAGTCGCGCAGGCAAATACAAAGAGGCGCTTGAGTGGCCGACAGCCCCGCGTCCGGCGCAGAACTCGCACAACAAAGCCGCGACTGTCACGCGATCGAGCGCGTGCCGACCGGAATCACCGCGTTCGTCGGCCGGACCCTCAAGGGTCCGGTCAACCAGCCGCTCACGGTGCGCTCGTTCAGCGAGTTCCAACAGCGTTTCGGCGGGCTATGGCAGCCCTCGACGCTGTCCTACGCCGTCGAGCAGTTTTTCGAAAACGGCGGCCGCGAGGCGCGCATCGTGCGCGTCGTCAATGGCGCCAGGCCGCCCTCCATCAGCCTGCCGGCCGGACGCGCTGCGCTGACATTGACGGGGCTGAATCCGGGCTCGCGCGAGTACCTGCGCGCCTCGGTCGACTACGACGGGATCGGCGTTATCGAGGACGATCGCTTCAATCTGGTGGTGCAGCGCGTGCGCGGCGCCGGCTCGGAGCTCGTCGACGAGCAGGAGATCTACCGCCGCCTTTCGATGCGGCCCGCGTCCGGTCGATTTGTCAGCGACGTGCTGCTCGAGTCGCGTCTCGTGCACGTCAGCGGTGCACTGCCGGTCGTGCGGCCGGATCGCTCTGGGGGCGGACTTTACGGCGTGGCCGCCGGCTACACCCTCTCCAATCCCGATGCCGATGACGGTGGCGCGCTCACCGACTACGACGTGATCGGCTCGGCGCCGGGCGGCACCGGCTTGTTCGCGCTCGGCGGTACCGATCGCTTCAACCTGCTGTGCATTCCGCCGCTGACACGCGAGAAGGACCTGGGACTTTCCACCCTGCTGGTTGCGGCGCGGCTATGCCGCGAGCATTGCGCGCTCCTGCTCGTCGATCCGCCGTCGGCGTGGCGCAGCGCCGGCACGGCGCTCGCTGCGCTGCGCACCTGGCCGTTTCGCAGCGACAGCGCCGTCATGTACTACCCGCGCGTGCAGGCGTTCGATCGGCTGCGGGGCAGGGTCGAGACCTTCGCCTCCTGCGGCGCGGCCGCCGGCATGATCGCGCGCGCCGACGACACCTGGCCGGTATGGGCTGCCGCCGAGACGGAGGAGGCGATCCTGCGACCAGGACTGCGGCCGGCGGTGGCGGTCTCCGACGCCGAGCGTGCGCGCCTGGCGCAGGCGGGCGTCAATACGCTGCTGGCCGTGCGCGGCAGCTCGCGCACCGGCCTCAGCCCGCGCACGCTTGCTACCGGTGGGCGCGGGGCTGCCGACTGGCGCTACCTTTCGGCGCGGCGCCTTGCGCTGTTCGTCGCGGCGAGCATCGAGCAAGGTACGCGCTGGGTGCTGCTTGAGCACAACGGCGCTGCGACCTGGGAGCGCGCGCGGCTGCAGGTGGAGACTTTCCTCGAGGCGCTCGCGGCGCAGGGCGCCTTCGCCGGTGCATCGAGCGACGAGACCCACTTCGTCATCTCCGATCAGCGTGTCAACCGTCCGCAGACCCTCGCCGAGGGCAAGTTCAACCTGCTGTTCGGCTTTGCCGGCAGCAAGCCCGGCCAGTTCGACACCTGGCTCGTGACGCACCGCGCCGGCGGCAGCCGCGTGCGGCCGGTGTCGGTGAATCGTTCCGCGACGTCGCGGCAGCGGGTGGAGTGGGAGATAGAGACGTCGATACTGCGCGGCTGAGGAGGCCCGCTCGCAGAAAAGTCTTTCCCGGGCCGCCGTCAGCTCAGCGGCAAGACCTCTACCGTACAGCCTAACCTGCAGGTCGGTGGCCGCTAACGCATTTCGTCGGGGCGATCTGGTTCTGTAGACTATTGAGACGTGCCCGCGCCCGTGCGGCCCAACGGAGACACGCTTGAAATGCCCCAAGTGCAACGTCGAACTGACGCCCATTACTCGGCACAGGCTGAAGGTCAATTCCTGCCCGTCGTGCAGGGGCATGTGGCTGGAGCATCAGGAGCTTGATCAGCTCGAGGATGAGGTGTTCGATTTTGGCGAGCATGCCAAAGGCACGTTGGTGGTCGATTTGACGCCAACAACAGATAAGTGCCCGGAATGTAGTGCCCTGCTCAAGAAGTTCCGGTATCGCTTCTACGACCTCGAAATGGAACTCTGTGAGAACCAGCACGGGTACTGGCTGGAGCACGACGAAGACACGAGAGTTCTGGAGTTAATGAAGAAGGAAGAGAAAGATCTGAAGAGCAAGTTGCGCGCTGAAGACAGATGGGCCGCAATGCTGAAGCACATGCGCTCGAGATCGTTCTTCTCCAGGCTACGCGATTTTTTCCACGGCTAGCGTAGGGCAACTAAGGCAATTACTTGCCTGCATGCCGCGCCTGAAAAGGGCGTAATCCAACCGCCTTGGCTGAAGCGGACGCTCCCAAACCGGTGGCCGAGAGAGTGCCTCAGCACAAGTCGATCCGGTAGACCTGCGGGGCGTCCCTGGCGCAGGCTAGCGGCCATGTTTGTAATCGAGCTCGTCTACAAAGCCAGCCTCGAAGAAATCGATGCGCACATGGCTGCGCACGTTCGTTTTCTGAAGAAATACTACGCCGCCGGCAAGTTCCTCGTCTCGGGCCGGAAGATACCGCGAGAGGGCGGGATCATCCTGGCCGTGGGCGAGAGTCGGGAGGAGATCGAAGGCATCGCGGCCGAAGATCCCTTTCACAGGCACGGGCTCGCAGACTTTCGCATCATCGAGTTCCGGGCCAGCCAGAAGGCGGACGACATTCAGAAGCGCATTGAGTCGTCTTGATCGCTGAACTGAATTTGACCGCGCGAGAACCGACGTGGTTTCACCGGCCCAGGTCACCGCGAAGGAGAGGCGCAGGATGAAGTTGAGACACTCGCACGGTCCGCGTTCGGGCGGAGTCTCGATTGGAGTGTTCGCCGCGTTGGTCTCGTTGGGACTGCTCGCCTGCGCACCTGCCGACGGCCAGACCTACGACGTGGTGATCTCTCACGGTCTTGTCATGGACCCTGAGTCGGGGCTTCAGGCGGTCCGCAACGTGGGCATAAGCGACGGCAGGATCCGCGCAATATCCACGGACTCTCTGAGGGGCAAACGGAACATTGAGGCACGTGGACTCGTAGTGGCCCCAGGATTCATCGACCTGCATGAGCATGGGCAGGAGCCGAGAAACTACCAATTTCAGGCACACGACGGCGTGACCACTTCTCTGGAACTCGAGTTGGGAACTGACGATGTGCAGAAGTGGTATGCGGCGCGGCAGGGCAAGTCGTTGATTAATTTCGGGGTCAGCGCCGGCCATATTCCCATGCGGATTCATGTGATGACCGGCCAGGCGGTACCTTCACTCAGCGCGATGAACACTCCGATGGCGGAAGCTGCAAACCACCGTGAGCTCACGGCGGACGAGCTCGCAAGGTTGCGTGCAGCGATCGAGAGGGGCCTGCAGGAGGGTGCGCTAGCGGAGGGGATGGGAATCAATTACACGCCAGGGGCCTCGCACTGGGAGATCCTGGAGATGTTCCGTCTGGCTGCGAAATATCACGTGCCACTACAGGTCCACCTGCGGTACTCGTCGTTGCTCGAGCCGCAATCGGGAATGGCGGCGCTCGAGGAAGTAATCGCAGCGGCGGCTGTCACGGGAGCGCAGCTGCACGTGGCTCACATCACCAGCATGGGGCTGAAGTACACCCCGCAGTTCATCGAGATGATCGCCGGGGCACGACGGCAGGGGCTCGATATCACTACGGAGTGTTATCCCTATACGGCGAGCAGCACTAATCTCAATTCGGCCGTCTTCGACGAGGGCTGGCAGCAAAAGTACGACATAACGTACAACGACCTGCAGTGGGCAGAAACCGGCGAGCGTTTGACCCAGGAAAGCTTCGCGCGCTATCGCCAGCTCGGTGGCCTGGTGGTGATTCACGAGATTCCCGAAGCAGCCGTGCGGGCGGCGGTGGCGGACCCGAGCATCATGATCGCGAGCGACGGGCTACCGATTACCGGACCCAAGATTCATCCGCGAGGACAGGGGACCTTTGCGCGCGTATTGGGGCATTACGTGCGGGAAGAAAAGGTGCTCGATTTGATGACTGCGCTGCGCAAGATGACCTTGCTCCCCGCGCAGCTGCTGGAGAAGCGTGCGCCATCGTTCAAGAACAAGGGGCGGCTTCGTGTGGGCGCCGATGCTGACGTTACGGTGTTCGACCCGAATCGCGTGATCGATAAAGCGACGTTCGAGGAACCCCTTCAGTACTCGGAGGGGATCGTGTTCGTGCTTGTAAACGGCGTCCCGGTGGTGAAAGA
Organism: uncultured Gammaproteobacteria bacterium; assembly: GCA_963844595.1. Classification (GTDB taxonomy): domain Bacteria; phylum Pseudomonadota; class Gammaproteobacteria; order Steroidobacterales; family Steroidobacteraceae; genus 13-2-20CM-66-19. The sequence goes on along the minus strand of CAWJOW010000003.1, from coordinate 525,409 downwards.
CGGTCAGCTTGTAGAAGGTGTCTACCCCGGGCGCGAAGCGCGAGCGCCAATTTCCCGGAAATAAGCAATTAAACGGCGCTCCCGTCCGCCCGCCTGTTTTGGAATGGCTGCTTTGGAGCGGTTATCGAGCGGAGCTCGAACGGCCGCTCCTGGCCGTTTTTCTCTCAGCCTCCAGAGAAGGATTTACGGTGGCCCGGGAAACACTTTTCTCCCCGCGAGTCACTCAGCCTTGCCGAATCCCCCGCCCCCCGGCGTCAGCACCGTCAGCTCGTCGCCGCTCGCCACGTCGAAGCGCGCGGTCGCTGCGAGGTGCTCGATCGAGCGGCCGCCGGCGCGACGGATGTACGCCGCGCCGCGCGCGCCGGACTCTCCGCCCGCGAGCCCGAAGGGCGCGATGCGCCGATGATTGGCGAGCAATGCCCCCGACAGCGCCGCGCGGAATTCCAGCCGGCGAACGACGCCGTCCCCGCCGTGGTGGCGGCCGAGACCGCCCGAGCCGCGCCGGATGGCGAACTCGCGCACCAGCACCGGGAACCTGTCCTCGAGAATCTCCGGATCCGTGAGCCGCGAGTTCGTCATGTGAGTCTGCACGGCGTCGCAGCCGTCGAAGTCCGGGCCGGCGCCGGCGCCCCCGGCGATGGTCTCGTAGTACTGCAGCCGCGCATCGCCGAAGGTCAGGTTGTTCATCGTGCCCTCGGACGCCGCCAGTATTCCGAGCGCACCGTACAGCGCATCGACGATGCACTGTGAGGTCTCGACGTTGCCGGCCGCGACCGCCGCCGGTGGCTGCGGGTCGAGCATCGAGCCGGGCGGGATCACGATCTCAAGCGGCTCGAGGCAGCCCTCGTTGAGCGGAATCGGCCGGTCGACGAGCGTGCGGAACACGTACAGCACCGCGGCGATGCACACCGCGCGCGGCGCGTTGAAATTGTGGGCGCCCTGGGAGGAAGTGCCGGTAAAGTCGATACGCGCGCGGCGGCCGGCGCGCTCGATGGCGACGCGCACGGCGATCACCTGCCCGTCGTCCATCTCGTAACGGAACTGCCCGGGGTGCAGTCGGTCGATGGCCTCGCGCACGCATTGCGCGGCGTTGTCCTGCACCTCACGCATGCGCGCCTGGACACTCTCGAGCCCGTGGCGCCGCACTGCGCGCTCGAGCTCGGCGATGCCGCGTGCGTTGGCGGCCAGTTGCGCGCGCAGGTCGGCGAGGCTCTGCAGCGGCCGGCGCGCCGGCCAGGGGGCCGCGGCCAGCTGCGCGAGCAGCTCGCGCTCGCGCAACACGCCCGAGCTCACCAGCGCGAAGCACTGGAACAGAATGCCTTCCTCGGCGATCGTGCGGCTGAAGGGCGGCATGGATCCCGGCGTCATGCCGCCGATGTCGGCGTGGTGGGCGCGCGAGGCGACGAAGAAATCCGGCCGCGGGCCACCGCCGATGAACACCGGCGTGACCACCGTCATGTCCGGCAGGTGGGTGCCACCATGGTACGGGCTGTTGAGGAGCCACGCGTCGCCGGCGCGCAGCTCACCGCGGCGGGCTGCGATCACCGCGCGCACGCTGACGCCCATCGAGCCCAGATGCACCGGCATGTGCGGCGCGTTGGCGATCAGTCTGCCGGCGGCGTCAAACAGCGCGCAGGAGTAGTCGAGGCGCTCGCGGATGTTGACCGACTGCGCGGTCGACTTGAGCACCTCGCCCATCTGCTCCGCGATGTGCATGAACAGGTTGTTGAAGATCTCGAGGCGGGCCGCTGCGGCCGTGACCGGTGTGGCATCTGCCCGAGGCGCGGCTGCGACCGCCGTGCCGGCGCCGACCGCGTCCTCGAGCAGCAGCTCGCCACCGGGCAGGCGCCGCGCCCGCCACCCCGCCTCCAGCACGACGGTGCTGTGCGGTTCGACGATCAGCGCCGGCCCTTTGAGCTCGGCGGCGAGCGTGCCGGCGGGGTGCAGCGGCACCTCGCGCCAGGCGCCGAACCAGGCGCGCACGCGCTGCGGCAGCTGGTGCGGTGGCGGCGCCGGCATCGACAAGGTCGCGGCATTTACCGGTGAGACGCGCGCCTCGATCCGCACCGCTTCGATCACCGCATCGAGCGCCTGGGCCGCGAAGCCGAAGCGCTGCAGGTGCTCGGCGTCGAAGCGGCGGCGCACCTCATCGAGCGGTGCCACCGGCACCGACAGAGCCACATCGCTGTCGCCGGCGCGCACCTCGAGCAGCGCCGCGACACGTACCGGGCCGGGTGCGCCCTCGTGCGCGGCCAGATCCGCGCGCGCCTGGCTCTCGAGCCGCGCCAGCACGTCGTCCGCCGCGGCGAGCCCGGCGGCTGTCAGCCGCTCGCGCAGGCTCGCGCGGCGCACCGCCAGGCGGTCCGCCACGCCGATACCGAGCGCGGAGAGCACGCTGGCCAGGGGGTGCACCAGCACGCGGCGCATGCCCGCGGCGCGCGCCACGCGGCAGGCATGCTGACCGGCCGCGCCGCCGAAGCAGAACAGCGTGAAGTCGGCGGCATCCAGCCCCTGGCGCGTCGAGACCTGGCGGATCGCGTTGGCCATCGACTCGACGCCGACCTCGAGGAACGACTCCGCGACCATCTCCGCGGTGCAGCCGTGCGCGGCCTGTGCGCCCACCTGCGCTGTCAGGGTCGCAAACCTTTCGGCCACTACCTGCGGATCGATCCGGCCGGTGCCGTCGTGTCCGAAGACCGCCGGCAGCGTGTCGGAACGCAGATGTCCCAGCAGCACCTGCACGTCGGTGAGGGTGAGCGGGCCGCCGCGTCCGTAGCAGGCGGGACCCGGAGCCGCGCCGGCGGAAGCCGGACCGACGCCGAAGCGCCCGTCCCGGAAGGTAAGAATCGAGCCACCGCCGGCGGCGATGCTGTGCACGTCGAGCATCGGCTGGGCGAGGCGCACTCCCCCGATCAGGTGCTCGAAGCGCTGCGTGAGCTCGCCGTCGAGCAGCGACACGTCGGTGGATGTACCGCCCATGTCGAAGCCGATAAGGCGCCTTTCACCGAGCCGCTCGCCCGCCCAGCGCATGCCGATCAGCCCGCCGGCGGGCCCCGACAGCACGCTCGCCATCGCGTGAAAGTGATGTGCGGCCGCCAGACCGCCGTTGCTCTGCATGAGGCTCAGGGCGGCCGCCGGATCGAGAGCTGCGAGCCGCGAGGCGAGCGCGCCGACATACGCGCGCAACGGCAGCGCGAGATAGGCGTTCAATACAGTGGTATCGCCGCGCGTTACGTAGCGCACCAGCGGCGACAGCTCGTGCGACACCGACACTTCCTCGAAGCCCAGCTCGCGCGCACAGGCGGCCGCGGCGCGCTCATGCTGCGGATGGCGCCAGCCGTGCAGAAACACGACGGCGACCGAGCGCCGCCCGGTGCGGCGCGCGCGCCCGAGATCGTCCTTCAGGCGTGCCAGATCGAGCGGTGTCAGCACCCGGCCGTCGCTGTCGATGCGCTCGCGTGCCTCGATGACGGCCGCGTACAGCGGCGCAGGCAGCACGATGTGGCGCGCAAAGATGTCGGGGCGGTTCTGGTAACCCACGCGCAGTGCGTCGGCGAAACCCGCGGTGGTTACCAGCACCACCGGCTCGCCCCCGCGGGTCAGCAGCGCGTTGGTGGCGACCGTGGTGCCGACCTTGACTGCCGCGACCGGCGCGCGCGCCGCACCCGCTTCGGCCAGCATCGCGCTCGCGGCATCCAGCCCGGGGTCGCCCGCATCGGCCCCCGCCGGAACCGACAGCACCTTGCGCACGTGCAGCATACCGTCGGGCGCAAGCCCCACGACGTCCGTGAACGTGCCGCCGCGGTCGATCCAGAACTGCCAGCCGGGTGAGGCTATCCGCGCCTCGCCGCTGGGCGGTTGGCTTAAGGTCTGCATTGCCTGCATTATTTGCGCATGGCCCTCGAGAGCCCAACGACCCGCGCCGCGTCAGGCAGGCGCACGCCGTGACGCGTCACGTGGTCTTCTCGCACGGCCAGGAGAGCGGCCCCTGGGGCCGCAAGATCACGGCGCTCGCCGAAGTCGCCCGCAGCGAGGGCTACGAGGCGCATTCGGTTGATTATCGCGGCATCGATGCGCCGCGTGCACGGGTTGCTACGCTCGTGGATTTCTGCAAGGAGCTCGGCGGAGACCTGGTGCTCGTCGGCTCGAGCCTCGGCGGCTACGTCTCGGTGGCGTCCGCCTCGCTCCTGCACGCGCGCGGCGTGTTCCTCATGGCGCCGGCACTTTACATGGCGGGGTTGCCCGAGCTGCGAGCCGGTGGACTCGACTGCCCCTCGACGGTCGTGCATGGCCTGCACGACGATGTGGTGCCGTACGAGCACAGTGTGCGCTTTGCGCAGGCGCATCAGGCCTCCCTGCACCTGCTGCCGAGCGATCATAGGTTGCACAACCAGATTCGCGTCATCCAGCATCTGTTCGAGTTCTTTCTCATCGGGCTGGACCTGCCTGCGGTCGCGTTCGAATAGTGCAGCGCCGCCCGCTGCGCAACCGTAGCGCGCTCACGCGCGCAGGTAACCGAGTCCCCGTGCCATGCAGGCCGCGCACAGCAGGATCACGAGAATCGCGGTCAGCTCGACCATCATGCACATGCGCACGCTGCGCGCCCGTCCGTCCGGGACCTGCGGGGCGACTCCGGCCTTGAGAACCTTGTTCCAGGAGAGGAAGGTCAGTGTCGGATGAATCGAGATCAGCGCGGCCGCGACGAAGGCGGCGAACTTCACGAGGAAGAACCCGTCGTGCCAGTAGTACTGCGGCCCTTTCTCGAAGTAGCTGACGCGCAGTAGGCCGACCACCAGCACCACGGTCGCCGCCGCGCCAAAAATCATGTCGGCGCGCAGCAATCGGCGTGCCTGCACTACGGTAAGCGGCGGCTTGAAGAGAGCCACCTCCACCGCGAGCGCCGCGACGACGGTGAAAGCCGCCAGGTGATGCAGGAAAGCCATCAGCGCGGATGCGTACATCTGGAACTCCTCCTAATCCTCCCAGCTCACCCTGGCGCGCAGGCGCTTGGACCGCTGCCGGCGCGCCTTGCCCTCCAACCGGCGCTCGCGCGCGGCACGCGTCGGCGCGGTGGCCTTGCGTGCCTTGGGCGCGACGAGCGCGCGCCGCACCAGCTCGGCTAGGCGCCTGTGCGCCTCGCGTCGATTCTGCTCCTGCGTCCGGTGATTGCGCGCGATGATGAGCAGCGCGCCGTCGGCGGTCAGGCGGCGGCCGCTCAAGCCTCGCAACCGCGCCTTGACCTCGGGGCTGAGAGCCGTGCTGGCGTCGATGGCGAAGCGCAGCTGCACGGCGGTCGCGACCTTGTTGACGTTCTGGCCGCCGGGCCCGGAGGAACGCACGAAGGCGAGCGTCAGCTCGTCGTCGGGGATCTCAATCGTGCGCGAGATCGGCAGCGGCACTGCGCGCGATACCCGCAGCGGCCGTCAATCCGCGGCCTGGTCGCGTCCCGGCAGGTCGCCGCCGTCGGCGAACGGGCTCGGCAGCGGCCGCGGCCCGCGCGGCGGGAGCAAGCGGGTCTCCTGCTGCGGCACCGGGATGTGCACGTCATGGGCGCGGAAGATGCGCCAGATCGCGCGGTTTACGTCCGAGCGCACGTTGTTCACGCCGTTCACCGGGTCTGCGATCCAGAAGCGTATCTCGAGGCGCATGCCGTAGTCGTCGAAGCTGATGAGGCGCGAGACCGGCGGGGGATCGCGCAGGATGCGCGGGTGGTTCTCGGCGGCCTCGAGCAGCAGCTTCAGGGCGATCTCCGGATCGTCCTCGTAGCTTACGGTCACCGGCAGCTTGATGCGCACGCGCTGATCCGAGTAGCTCCAGTTGATGAACGCAGTGGTGATCAGATTCTGGTTCGGCACCAGCGTATCGACCCCATCACGGTCGCGCACCACCACGTAGCGGCCGCGCAGCTCCTGTACCCAGCCGAAGTTGCCGGTGCCGGCCCCCGTAGAGCCGGTGAAGCTGATCACGTCGCCAGGCTTGATGGACTTGTCCATGAGCAGCACGAAGCCGCTGACGAAGTTGCTGGCGACCGACTGCAGCCCGAAGCCGAGCCCGATGCCGATGGCGCCGGTGAGCACGTTGAGGGTCGTGACGTCGACGCCTGCCGCGTTGATGCCGAGCAGCACGCCGAGGCCGACCAGCAGGAAGTAGGTGAATTTCGAGACGCCGACGCGGGTCGAGACCGCCAGCTGCTCAAGCCGCATCACGTGCCGCTCGATGGCGCGCGCGATCAGGCTGGTCACTACGACGAAGGCCGTGACCACCACCAGGCCTTTGAGGAGCGCCCACAGGCTGAACTGCGTCTTGCCGGGCACGAGATTGACGCGGTTCAGGGCAGCCTCGAGCGCGTCCAGCCACCCGAGCAACGCGACCGCGGCGATGACCGAGAGCACGACGGTGATTCCGAGCTCGCGGCTGCGCACCCAGGAATCAGGCCCGAGGAGCCGCCCGAGGGCGTAAACGCCGAGGCGGATCGCGACCCATGCCCCGGTGACCTGCACCGCGCTGTCGACGAGTGAGGCATCGCCGCCGGCCGCGGCCAGCGCACCGTGTGCGGCGAGCAGTGCCGCGAGCGCCGCCAGCAGCGGCGCCAGGCGTATGGCCGCCTCGAGCACATGATCGAGGCCGTTGAGCGGGCGCGCCTGCGCAGCCGCCGCCCCGGCGGAGCGCCACGAGCGGGCCGCCCGCGCGATGAACACCGCGATGCCGGCGGCGATCAGTACGGCCACAACCTCGACCAGGAGCCCGGGCGATGTCAGCCGCGCGACCGCGCCCTGGACGCTATTCATCAGGCATTCAGATCCGGGATCAGCTGGCTCTCCAGGCGCGCGATCTGGTCCTTAAGCATCAGCTTGCGCTTCTTCAGGCGCTTCAGCTGCAGCTCATTCACGTGCAGGTCGAGCGTCAGTCGCGAGATCACCTCGTCGAGATCCCGGTGCTCGATGCGCAGCTGACGCAGCTTTTCCACGTTGCGAAACAGCTCGCGGTCGACGTTGTCTTCAATTTCCGCCATGACAGATGGCCCACGATCTGGAGATGGGCTTGCGGACGGCAGGGGCTGCCGGCGGCGGCCGTCCCGTTGGTGCAGCTTAGCCGAGCGCCGGGCCGAGTGCCACGGTTCCGGCCGTTATTGCCCCGCGGCGGGTGCGTGAGCTGTCAGCGGCGCCGGCCGTGCGGGCTGCGGCCGCTGCGCGCGCTCCGGCCGCCACGCGGCGGCGGGGGGCCATGACGGCGACCGCCGGAGTGCGGCCGGTGGTGGGGACGGGCGGGGAGGCTGCCGGCAACCACGCCCTCCGCCAGCAGATCCGGGGTGATCGGGGCAAAGGGGATCTTGTGTCCCAGAAAGGCCTCGATCTCCGGCAGCGAGACCGCAAACTCCTCGCAGGCAAAGCTGATGGCATCGCCCTCGGCGCCGGCGCGCGCGGTGCGGCCGATGCGGTGGACGTAGTCGGCGGCGTCCTGCGGCAGGTCGAAGTTGAAGACGTGACTGACGTCGGGGATGTGCAGCCCGCGCGAGGCGACGTCGGTCGCGATCAGCACCGCGAGCTTGCCGTCGTGGAAGTCCCGCAGGAACCGCAGGCGCTTGTTCTGCGGCACGTCGCCGGAGAGCGCCTGCGCCTGAAAGCCGTTTGCCTTGAGGGTGCTTTCGAGGCGCTCGGCCATGCGCCGGGTGTTCACGAACACCATGGTGCGCACGGCCTCGCTCTGGTGCAGCAGCCCGATGAGCAGCGGCACCTTCTCCTCCATGGCAGGGTAGTAGATGATCTGGCGCACCTGGTCGACCGTCAGCTTGTCGGGCTCGATGCGCACCAGCTCGGGGTTGTTCATGTGCTCGTAGGCGAGCTCGAGCACCCGCTGCGAGAGCGTCGCGGAGAACAGCATCGACAGGCGCCGCTCCGGATGGGGCAGCCGCCGCAGGATGTAGCGGATGTCGGCGATGAACCCGAGGTCGAACATGCGGTCGGCCTCGTCCAGCACCAGCACCTGGGCGTGCCGCATGTCAAACACGTGTTGCTTGAAGTAGTCGATCAGGCGTCCCGGGGTGCCGATCAGGACATCGCAGCCGGCGCCGAGCTGCTGGCGCTGCTTGTCGTAGTCGATGCCGCCGAACACGACCATGTGAGTGAATCCGGTGTGTGCACCGAGGATCAGCGCGTCGTGGTGGATCTGCACGGCGAGCTCGCGCGTCGGCGCCACGACCAGTGCGCGGATCGAGGTCCGCGCGCGGCTCGCAGGCGCCGGCCGCGTCAGCAACGCCTGGTAGAGCGCGATGAGGAACGCGGCGGTCTTGCCGGTTCCGGTCTGCGCCTGTCCGGCGACGTCGCGGCCGGCGAGCGCGATCGGCAGCGCCTGCGCCTGGATCGGCGTGCAGTCGCTGAAGCCGGCCGCGGCGATACCCTGCATCACCTGCGGCCTCAGTCCGAGAGCAGCGAATGCAACCTGCGGAGAATGTGAATCAGTCATGAATCCAAGCTGGGGTGTGTTATTGAAAAATCACGCTACAGACTTGAAAAACGGGTCCGGAAGCGCTACAAAGGTCTCAAGTCAGCGGGCCAGCAGGTCCGCACCTGCCGGCTTAAGATTCCTTAATCCCGTTAAGTCTCCATAGCCAAGTCGCAAGTTTAGTGTAACCGTTTGACGGGTGTCCCTGGCATCGCGACTCGCGCGGCTGCCGGCCCGCTGGGATTTCCAATAGGTTTCCAATCATTCCACGCTCTGTTATCGACGGAGGTTCAACCGCGTGAGTAGTCCGCACATTGTGCACACCACGGACGCCACCTTTGCACAGGACGTCCTCAAGTCCGACAAGCCCGTGCTGCTGGACTTCTGGGCCGAGTGGTGTGGTCCGTGCAAGATGATCGCTCCGATCCTCGACGAGATCGCAAGCGAATACCAGGATCGCATCAAGATCGCCAAGCTCAACATCGACGAGAACCCGCAGACCCCGCCGAAATTCGGCATCCGCGGCATCCCGACGCTGATTCTCTTCAAGAACGGCACGGTCGAGGCGCAGAAGGTCGGCGCGGTATCCAAGTCCCAGCTGGCGGCGTTTCTCGACAGCAACCTCGACGCCGCCACAGGCGCGCGGGCTCAAAAATGAGAGGCTACCTCGGTAATCAGGGCCGCAACCGGCCCAACAAGGGTCCGCGCCACGGCAATCGTGACGGCAACCGCGGCAATATGGGCAACGGCGGCGGCCGGCCCGACGAAATGATGCACGATCCGGAGCCGTTCGACGTCGACGATTCCGAGATCATCAGCCCGGCCGAGCTCACCCAGTCGCGCAGCTCCATGAACCTCACGGAGCTGAAGTCGAAGCCGATCCACGAGCTGGTGAAGATGGCCGAGACCATGGGGCTCGAGAGCCTTGCCCGCTCGCGCAAGCAGGACATCATCTTCTCGATCCTCAAGGCGCACGCGCGCAACGGCGAGAACATCTACGGCGACGGCGTGCTCGAGATCCTGCAGGACGGCTTCGGCTTCCTGCGCTCGGCCGACGGCTCCTACCTCGCCGGCCCCGACGATATCTACGTGAGCCCGAGTCAGATCCGCCGCTTCAACCTGCGCACCGGCGATACCGTCTCGGGCCTGATCCGTCCGCCGAAGGACGGCGAACGCTACTTCGCGCTGCTCAAGGTGGGTGAGATCAATTTCGACTCACCGGACAGCTCGCGCAACAAGGTGCTGTTCGAAAATCTGACGCCGTACCATCCGACGAAACGGCTGAAGCTCGAACGCGGCAACGGCTCGACTGAGGACCTCACCGCCCGCACCATCGATCTGGTGGCGCCGATCGGCAAGGGGCAGCGCGGCCTGATCGTCTCCCCGCCAAAGGCCGGCAAGACGATGCTGCTGCAGAACATCGCCACCGCCATCACCTCCAACCATCCCGAGGTCTACCTGATCGTGCTGCTGATCGACGAGCGGCCCGAGGAAGTCACCGAGATGCAGCGCACGGTGAAGGGCGAGGTGGTCTCGAGCACCTTCGATGAGCCGGCTGCCCGCCACGTGCAGGTGGCCGAGATGGTCATCGAGAAAGCCAAGCGGCTAGTCGAGCACAAGCGCGACGTGGTGATCCTGCTCGATTCGATCACCCGCCTGGCACGTGCCTACAACACCGTGGTGCCGTCCTCGGGCAAGGTCCTGACCGGTGGCGTGGACGCCAACGCGCTGCAGCGGCCGAAGCGCTTTTTCGGCGCGGCGCGCAACATCGAGGAGGGCGGGAGCCTGACGATCCTGGCGACCGCGCTCATCGACACGGGCTCGAAGATGGACGACGTCATCTATGAGGAGTTCAAAGGCACCGGCAACAGCGAGATCCATCTCGACCGGCGCATCTCCGAGAAGCGCGTATACCCGGCGTTCAATATCAACCGCTCCGGCACGCGCAAGGAGGAGCTCATCACCGACCAGGGCGAGCTCGCCAAGATGTGGATCCTGCGCAAGCTCCTGCACCCGATGGACGAGCTGGCGGCGATCGAATTCCTGCTCGACAAGATGAAGGACACCAAGTCCAACGGGGACTTCTTCGAGGCGATGAAGCGCTAGGCGCGGGGGCCCGAATTCGCCCGCTGCTCAGCGGGCAAAAGTCACGCCAATTGAACCAGTTCACGTCGCCACCGGGCGACGCTGGCACACCCGTCGTACGGCTCAGTAAGATCCAGCCACCCGCGCCCGAGGCGCCTAGGGGAGTCGAACTGGCATGCGCATCTGGCTGGCGGTCGCCGCGGTGTTACTCGCGACTCAGGCCGCGCCCGCCCGCGCCGACCGCGACAAGGAATCGGGTGCGCCGCTGCCGCCGCACAAGGCGCAGAATCCGAGCCCGATCAACGATCGCTTCTATGTCAGCGTAGCTTTCTATGCGCCCGCGGTGGCCACCAGCCTGAGACTCGACCCGTCGCAAGCCGCGCCCGGCGTTTTTGGCACGACCCTCGACGGCGAGCGCGATCTGGGACTGCCCGTCAGGCTCGACCAGGGGGTCGTCGAGTTCATGTTCCGGATGCGCACGCGCAGCAAGTTGCGAGTCGATTACTTCGAGGCGGACCGGTCGGCCAACTACCCGCTCGCCAACGACGTGGTGTTTGGCAACGAAACTTTCCTGGCCGGACAGATGGCACAGTCCTCCATCGACTGGCGCGCCTTCGGCCTCACCTACACCTACTCCTTCTACCGCAGCGACCGGCTCGAGATCGGCACCGGGCTCGGGGTGTATTTCCTGCAGACGCAGGCCTCGGGTGCGGTACCCGCCGAGAGCGAGGCGCAGAGCGTCTCTGCGGCGGACCCGATCCCGACGTTGCCGCTCGACTTCACCTGGTGTATCTCGAGCCGCTTTGCGTTCACGGCGCACGCTAACTACGTACAGGCGCGGATCGCCGAGGCCAGCGGCTCCTTCACCGACGTCCACTCGGATCTGCAGTATCGCTGGAACCCCAACTTCTCGATCGCAGCGGGCTGGTCCGAGATGCGCATTGCGCTCGCGCGCAGCGGCGGCAGCACCCCGGGGGAGGTCTCGATGCGCTTCAGCGGCCCGCAGCTGCTGGTGCGCTTCAGCTTCTAGCCTCCCGTCACGACGTAGGCCCGCGCAAACAGCTGCGGCATGCGCGCGGCCCGCCCCGAGTCGAGATTGATGCACACATACTCCGTCACGGCGCGCGCCAGCGTGCGCCCGTCGGCGGGCCGCACGATCTGAAAGCGCCGCTCGCACCGCAGCCGGCCGTCGCTGCGTGCGATCCAGGTCGCAACCTCCACGGCATCGCCGCGCACCGCGGCGAGCAGATAGTCGATCTCGGTACGCAGCGCCGCCATGCCGCGCCGCATGGCGACGCAGCGCTCGAGCGGCAAGCCGAGCGCGGCCGAGTGCGACCAGGCGGCGTGATCGAGCCAGGTCAGGTATACGGAGTTGTTGACGTGCTGGTAGGCGTCGATGTCGGGCGGCTCAACGGCGAGCCCGACCACGTGGGGGTGGGGGTGGTCGAACTGCACGCGTCAGCCGCCCGGGGCGCGCTCGCGCTCGACCGCGCGGAAACCGATGTCGCTGCGGTAGTGCTCGCCGGGCCAGTGCACCGCGGCAGTGAGCGCATAAGCTTCACGCTGCGCCGCCGCAACGTCGGCTCCCAGCCCGACGGCGCACAGCACGCGCCCGCCACTCGTCAGCACCCGGCCGTTCTCCAGTCGGGTGCCGGCGTGAAAGATCTTCCCCGGCAGCTGCGCGGCGCGCTCGAGTCCCTCGATCACCTCGCCCGTGCGCACCTCGCCGGGATAACCGGCCGCGGCCATCACCACACCGAGTGCTGCGCGCGCATCCCACTCGGCGCGCAGCCCATCGAGCCTGCCGGCGAGCGCCGCCTCGCACAGCACCGTCAGATCTGACTGCAGCCGCATCAGGATCGGCTGGGTCTCGGGGTCGCCGAGCCGGCAGTTGAACTCGAGCACGTTCGGCGTGCCGTCGGGAGCGATCATGATCCCCGCGTACAGGAAACCGGTATAGGCCATGCCCTCGGCGGCGAGGCCGCGGATCGTGGGCTCGATGACCTCGCGCATGATGCGCGCATGCAGCGCCGGCGTGACCACCGGTGCCGGGGAGTAGGCGCCCATGCCGCCCGTGTTGGGTCCGCGATCGCCGTCGTCGCGGCGCTTGTGATCCTGCGAGCTCGCCAGCGGCAGCACGGTCGCACCATCCGCCATGACGATGAAGCTCGCCTCCTCGCCCGGCAGGAACTCCTCGATCACCACCTCGCGGCCGGCCGCGCCGAAGCGGCCCGCGAACATGGCTTCGGCTGCCTGGAGTGCTTCGGCCGCGGAGGTGGCGATCGCCACGCCCTTGCCGGCGGCGAGCCCGCTCGCCTTCACGACCAGCGGTGCGCGTTGTGCGCGCACCCAGTCGGCATCGAAGCTCTGGCGCGTAAAAGTCGCCGAACGGGCTGTTGGGATGCGGTGGCGGCGCAGGAATTCCTTGGCGAATGCCTTCGAGCCCTCGAGCTGCGCACAGGCGCGCCGCGGTGCGAAGCACCTTAAGGCCGCTGCTTCGAAGGCGTCGGCTACGCCAGCGACCAGCGGCCCCTCGGGTCCGACGATCGTGAGGTCGACGCGCTCGGCGGCCGCCAGGCGCACGAGAGCGGCGATGTCCTCGGCAGCCACCGCGACGTTGCGGACCTTGGGCTCTGCGGCGGTTCCGGCGTTGCCGGGCGCGACCAGCACCTCGGTGACGCGCGGCGAGACGGCGCACTTCCATGCGAGCGCATGCTCACGGCCGCCGCCGCCGACAATCAGGATTTTCACTGCCCGCGCCTTCAGTGGCGGAAGTGGCGCATGCCGGTTAACACCATGGCCATGTCGTGTTCGTCGGCAGCGGCGATCACTTCCGCATCGCGCACACTGCCGCCCGGCTGGATGACGGCGCGGATGCCGTACTGAGCGGCGACATCCAGGTTGTCGCGGAACGGCAGGAAGGCATCGGACGCCATCACCGCGCCTGCCAGGGTGAGCTTGCCGTCGGCGGCCTTGAGCGCGGCGAGGCGCGTCGAGTAGACCCGGCTCATCTGTCCGGCGCCGATGCCGATGGTGGCGCGCTCGCGTGCCAGTACGATGGCGTTCGACTTGACGAACTTGCAGACTGCCCACGCGAACCTCAGGTCCGCGAGCTCCGCGTGGCTCGGCTTGCGGCGTGTCGGCACGGCGAGGTCCGCGGGCGGCAGGCCGGGCAGATCGCGCTGCTGCGCGAGCAGGCCGCCGGTGACGCTGCGGAATTCGAGCTCGCAGCCCTCGGCGGCTTTCAGCTCCCCCAGCGCCAGCACGCGCAGGTTGGACTTGGCCGCCAGCACCCGCGCGGCGGCGGGTTGCACGGCGGTGGCGATCAGCACCTCGACGAACTGGCGCTCGAGAATCGCGTTCGCGGTCGCCTCGTCCAGCTCGCGGTTGAAAGCGATGATGCCGCCGAAGGCGGAGGTCGGATCGGTGCGGTAGGCACCCTCGTAAGCCTCGAGCGCGGTCGCGGCGAGCGCGACTCCGCAGGGGTTGGCGTGCTTGACGATGACACAGGCGGCTTGCGGGAACTGGCGCACGCACTCGATGGCGGTGTCGGCGTCAGCGATGTTGTTGAACGACAGGTCCTTGCCCTGCAGCACGGCGGCGGTTGCGATACTCGCACCGGCGGCGGCGGGCTCGCGATAGAACGCCGCCTGCTGATGGGGATTTTCTCCGTAGCGCAGCTGCCGCACCCTGTCGAAGACGAGCGGCAACACCTGCGGGAAACGCTCGTCGGTCGGCGCGTGCCGCGCCGACAGGTATGCCGCCACCATGGTGTCGTAGCGGGCGCTGTGCGCGAAAGCCTTGGCCGCGAGGCGGCTGCGGGTGGCGAGCGCACTGCCGCCGCCGTGCGCGTCGAGCTCGGCGAGCAGCGCCGGGTAATCGGCGGGGTCCACCACCACCAGCACCGAGGCATGGTTCTTCGCGCCGGCGCGCAGCATGGCGGGGCCGCCGATGTCGATGTTCTCGACCACGTCCTCGTAGCTCGAGTCGGCCCGCGCCACGGTGGCCGCAAACGGATACAGGTTGACGACCAGCAGATCGATCGGAGCGATGCCGTGCTGCGCCATGACGGCGTCGTCGACGCCGCGCCGCCCGAGCAGCGCGCCGTGGATTTTCGGGTGCAGCGTCTTGACGCGTCCGCCCATGATCTCGGGGAAGCCCGTATAGCTCGCAACCTCGCGCACGGCGATGCCGTGCGCGCCGAGCAGGCGCGCCGTTCCGCCGGTGGAGAGGAGCTCGATACCGCGCTGCTCGAGCGCACGCGCCAGCTCGACGACGCCCGTCTTGTCCGAAACCGACAGCAACGCGCGGCGGATGGGCAGCGACATCGGGGCCTCATGCGCGGTCAGCACGGCGCCGGCGGGAACCGCCAGACTATCAGGAGCCGGCCAGCCCGAACTGCTTGAGCTTCTTGCGCAGCGTACCGCGGTTGATGCCGAGGATGCCCGCGGCGCGGCTCTGGTTGCCCTCGGCGTAATCGAGTACCACGCGGAACAGCGGCTCTTCCACCTCGCGCAGCACCATGTCGTAGAGATGGGCCGGGCGATGGCCGTTCAGGCTGGTGAAGTAGTCGCTCAAGGCGCGCTCGGCGTGATTGCGCAGCGGCAGGTCCCGTCCATTGAATCGTGCGGCGGTGGCTTCACGGGCTCGCGTCTTTTTTTTGGCCGTCATCGTGGGACCCCCCGGCCTCGAACTCGATGGAGGCAAATCATATCACGCACCCCGGCGCACGGACGTATCGGTGTCGCAATTCCATGCAGAAGATGACGGTTGACAGCGCGAGAGACCCGTGGCGCGCGGCGTCACGCGCGACCGCTCAATACTCTGCCCGCAGCAGTGAAGCAAGTGTCGCGCGTCGATTACGCGGGGACTAGCGACTGGCCGGATCGTGCGCGCACGCGACCGCGCCACCGGCGCTCGGCAGGCAGGCGTCGATCTCGAATCCGACGGCACTCGAGCCCGGATCCACGAATGCCATCTCGGCGTCGATGCGCTGATCGACCGCAAGGAACGAGGACGCCGGCACCGCGCCAGGGAGGTAATCGCGCGGCGACACGTCACGCGAGGCGAGCGGTGTGCCGAAGCGGTCCTCGAGCGTCACCCGCAGCAACGGCAGCGGCTGCGGTTGCGGACCGCCGTTGCGGATACTGGCGCGCACCGTGATCTCTGCGCCGCTGCCCGGGTCCACCGAGGCGCCGAGTTGTCGCACATCGTAGGCATGCAGATCCCACTGCGGCCTGAGCGATACGCCGAGGGCTGCGTACAGCGCGGTGAGTGGCCGGTTGAGTCGCGCATGCGTGGCGAGCGCGTCGCGGAAGTGATTGACGATCTGGGCAGCCAGCAGCAGGAGGAGAGCGGCGGCCCCGATCGCCCATGGCGCGGACTCGCGTGCGCTCAGGCGCGTGAGGACACGTGCGAGAGGGTGCGGCGCAGGCAGCATCGCCTCGGCGGCTGCCTCGGCCGCCTCCGTCTCCCTGGCCGCACTCCCCGCAGGGCCGCCGGCGGTCGCTGTGCCATCCGTTGCGATACGCGTCTGCGCTGCGCGGGGTGCGGTCTCAGCGACAGACGTGCCCGCGCGGGAGGGCGGCGCCGTGCGCGCCGCGGGTGCCAGGGCGGCCGCGACACTTCGGGATGCGCCGACCGATCCATTCCCGGGTGGCTCGCCCTGCACGATGTCCGCGAGAAGCGCCGAGTCGATCTCGACATCCACCGGAGCGTCCGGGCCGCTCGCACGCATCGCCTTGAAAGAGCCCGTCGCAGCGGTCCACTGCGGGTCGGGTGCCGGCTCGACGAACACCGAGTTGACGTCGGTTTGTGAGGCGTCGAATTCGAGCGCGTCGTCCGGCACGGCATCCTCGTCGCCGTCCGGCGGCGGCGCCGACTCGGGTGGCGCACGTGCCGGCGGCTGCCGGCCGCCAGGTGCGCCTGTCGGCGCGGGCGGAGCAGGGCGCGGCTCCGGCGGCCGGGGCGGGGCAGCCGCAGGGCTCGAGCCGCTGCCGGATGCCTGGCGCTCATCGCTCAGCTGCGCCAGTGCATTGAAGACGCTCGAGCAGCGACCGCAACGCACGTAACCCTGGGCGACGCGCAGGTCGGCCGCGGTCACCACGAGCGTCAGGGCACACTTTGGACAGACGGTGAACATCTAATGACGCTCTCCGGCGAGACACGCCCACTCGTCGCGCTCGCCGGCGCCGACGACATCAAACCACGCGGCATAAGCGCCTGTCACCTCGGGAATCTCGTGCTGCATGAGCCCCGCGAGCACGAGCCGCCCGCCCGGGGCGACCAGGTCGGCGAACCGCGGAGCGAGCGCGCATAACGGGCCCGACAGGATGTTGGCGAGCAACAGGTCGACCCCCCGGGGCAGCGTGGCGGCGGCCTCGTGCACATGCACCCGGTGGCCGACGTCGTTGCCGCGCGCGTTGTCGCGCGCGGAGCCCAGTGCCTGCGGGTCGATATCGAAGCAATGCACCGCGACCGCTCCGAGCTTTGCGGCGGCGAGCGCCAGGATGCCTGAGCC
The DNA here is from genome assembly GCA_963844595.1 of uncultured Gammaproteobacteria bacterium. Classification (GTDB taxonomy): domain Bacteria; phylum Pseudomonadota; class Gammaproteobacteria; order Steroidobacterales; family Steroidobacteraceae; genus 13-2-20CM-66-19. Next base: position 508,362 of record CAWJOW010000003.1, on the reverse strand, counting down.
GCAGCCGTAATCGATGACGCGCACGGGCGTGATGAGATGGGCACCACGCATATGCGCATCGAGCCCGTGCGCCGGGCGACTCTCGAAGTGCTCGGCTGGCGCGGCTGCCGCAGGCATATGCGCATCGAGCCACTCGAGGCACAGCGCGGTGCTCGGGTGCCTACCGGTGCCGAAAGCCAGCCCGGGATCGAGACTCACCACCACGGCAGCAGGATCGCTCACCGTCTCGTGGCGCGGGCACACCCACAGCCGCGTGCCAAAGCGCCGCGCATGAGAGTCCCTGAGCCACTCGCGCTCCCAGACACGATCGGCGAGCTCAGCCACCTCGATCAGCTGCGGAGCGAGCGCGAGGCGCGCGGCGAGCCGGCGTACGAGCTCGCCGCGCTCGGCGGTCCCTTCAAAGAGCGCGCTGACGCGCGTCGCGGGCCACAGCCGCAGCTCGCCGGGCAGCCGCTCGAGCACCAGCCCGGATCCTGCGGGGCGGCAGGCCGGGTCGTCGTGTGCGTCGACGAGGGTCACGGCGTTGGCGCCAAGCTCGAAGCAGGCGGTTTCCGCCGCCTGCAGATCGAGCGATCCCAGCTCGAACGACAGGGTCAGGAAAGAGGCCACTGCGCGCCGCGCCAGGGCCGCCTAGCGCAGTCCCAGGCGGCGCTCGAGGTAGTGGATGTCGGTGCCGCCCTTTTGGAAAGCGGCGTGGTTGCAGATTTCCTGGTGCAGAGCCACGTTGGTCTTGATGCCCTCGATCACCATCTCGGCGAGCGCGTTCTTCATGCGTGCGATCGCCGTCTCGCGCGTCTCGCCGTGCGCGATGATCTTGGCGATCAGCGAATCGTAGTAGGGCGGCACGTTGTAGCCGGAGTACACGTGGCTGTCGACGCGGATGCCGGGGCCGCCCGGCGCGTGCCACAGGCGGATCGGCCCCGGCGAGGGAATGAAGGTCTTCGGATCCTCGGCGTTGATGCGCGTCTCGATCGCGTGACCGCGAATCTGCACATCGCTCTGCGTGTACTGCAACGGCTCGCCGCTTGCGATCAGCAACTGCGCCTTCACCAGGTCGATGCCGGTGACCAGCTCGGTCACCGGGTGCTCGACCTGAATGCGGGTGTTCATCTCGATGAAGTAGAACTCCCCGTCCTGGTAGAGAAACTCGAGCGTACCGGCGCTGCGGTAGCCGACCGCGCGGCAGGCCTCGACGCAGCGCTCTCCCATGAAGCGCCGCTGGCGCAGCGAGATGCCGGGCGCCGGCGCCTCCTCGAGCACCTTCTGGTGGCGGCGCTGCATCGAGCAGTCGCGTTCGCCGAGATGGATGATGTTGCCGTGTGCGTCGGCGAGCACCTGGAACTCGATATGGCGCGGCCGCTCCAGGAATTTTTCCATGTAGACCTGGTCGTTGCCGAAGGCGGCGCGCGCCTCGGCGCGCGTGATGCCGATCGCGTTCAGGAGCGATGCCTCGGTGTGCACCACCCGCATGCCGCGCCCGCCGCCTCCGCCCGAGGCCTTGATGATCACCGGGTAGCCGATGTCGCGCGCGATCGCCAAGCTCTCGTCGGCATTCTCGCCGAGCGGACCGTCGGAGCCGGGCACGCACGGCACACCCTGTGACTTCATCATCCGGATGGCCGAGACCTTGTCGCCCATGGTGCGGATGGTCTCGGCCTTCGGACCGACGAATACGAAGCCGCTCTTCTCGACACGCTCGGCGAAGTCGGCGTTCTCCGAGAGGAAGCCGTAGCCGGGGTGAATCGCCACCGAGTCGGTGACTTCCGCAGCCGAGATGATCGCCGGCATGTTGAGGTAGCTGCCGGCCGACGGCGGCGGCCCGATGCAGACCGACTCGTCGGCGAGCAGCACGTGCTTGAGGCTGTAATCCGCGGTCGAATGCACGGCGACGGTCTTGATGCCGAGCTCGCGGCAGGCGCGCAGGATCCGCAACGCGATCTCGCCGCGATTGGCGATGACGAGCTTCTCGATCATGGACCGCTTATTCGATGACGAACAACGGCTGACCGAACTCCACCGGGTCGCCGTTCCTGGCCATGATCGAGGCGATGCGCCCGGCCTTGTCGGCCTCGATCTGGTTCATCATCTTCATCGCCTCGATGATGCATAGCACCTGCCCGACCTTGATCTCGTCGCCGATCTCGACGAACGGCTTCGCGCCCGGGGAGGGCGAGGCGTAGTACGTGCCGACCATCGGGGCGGTGATGACGTGCTCATTGGGTTTGGGCTTCGCCGCAGGACTATCGCTGTGCGCGCCGCCCGCTGCGGGCGAGGCAGCCGCGGCTGCGGCGGACGGCGGCAGGCCCGCAGCGTGCATGAGGTGCGCGACCGGCTGCATGGGCATGGCGGCCGCCGGCGGCAGGCGGCTGATGCGCACCGCTTCCTCGCCCTCCTTGATTTCGATCTCGGCGATGCCCGATTCCTCCAGCAGCTCGATCAGTTTTTTGATTTTTCGAATGTCCATGTGAGGGCATGCCCCGATGGAAGTGGCGGAAGAGTCCCGGGCTAGCCCGGGCGGGTGAGGCGTTGGGCGGCGGCGCGTACCGCCAGCTCGTAGCCGAAGGGGCCGAGCCCTGCGATCACGCCGACGGCGATGTCGGAGAAATAGGAGTGCCGGCGGAAGGCCTCGCGGGCCTGAATGTTCGACAGATGAACCTCAAGGAAGGGCAGCTGCACGGCGAGGATGGCGTCGCGCAGCGCGATACTGGTGTGAGTAAAGGAGCCGGGATTCAGGATCATGAAGCGGCAGCCGGCCGCCGGAGCGCCGTGAATGCGCCCGATCAACTCGTGCTCGGCGCTGCTTTGGAACGCAACGAGCTCGTGCCCCAATTCGCCGGCAAGGGCCGCGGCCCGGCGCTCGATCGATTCAAGCGTATCGGTGCCGTAGACGGCAGGCTCGCGGGTGCCGAGCAGATTGAGGTTCGGGCCGTTCAGCAACAGCATTCGGGCCATGGCTTGAGTTCTTCTTCGGCGCGCTCAGCAATCCAAACAAGCGGCGCGAATGTAACCTAATTCGGCGCGATTTGGGATAGTTCTTGGTGCGATTTGCGATGATCCTGCAAAAAACCACCCCTATCGTCGCTGATCCGCTGCGGCCGGCCTTCTCCGGGCCAGGGACGCGGGCTACCGGGAGGCGGCCGCCCCGGCTACCGCCCGGCCGGCCTCGAGGCGCCGGATGCCTGCGGCGATCTGCTCACGGGCGTCCGCAAGCGTCAGCCGACCCCGATCGAGGTCACGAAGGTCGCCGAGGATGAGGCGCGCTTCATCGGGATGCAACTCGCCGACCTTGAGCGTGACGATCCGGCCCTGGGGATCCGCGAACACGCTGAAGGGGAGAACTGTATCCATCCCGAAGGCCTCGACCGCCTCGAGGCCGCCGTTCTCGCCGATCAGCACGGGGTAGTTCATTCCGAGCTTTCGGGCGAATTCACCTACGGCGTCGTGGTTATCAAGGGCGATACCAACGATTTCGAGTCCGTTCGGGTCATTTTCGCGACGAATGCTCTCGAGCAAAGGGATCTCCCGCCGGCAAGGCTCACACCACGTAGCCCAGAAATTGATGAGCAGGGGCCGACCCTTCCAGTCCGAGAGCCTGTGCGGTCGTCCGTCGAGGCCCGGCAGGCTGACATCGGGGAGAGTCTCGGGGATCTTTCGGGCAGGAGCGGTCGCCGTGGTGCTCTCGCGCGCGGCAGGAGGGGCTCCCGCCGGGCCCCCGGGCATGACGGCGCGGGGGGCCACGCGCAGGCTCGTGCGGGGCGGAGCCGCAAGCCGGTAGGCCGCGAAGCCGATCACTCCCGAGAGGAGAATGACGCCCGCCAGCAGCCCAGCAGCTGCGGCTGGTCGGCCGCTTTTTGCCGGCGCAGGCGGGCTCACAGTGGAGGCCGGAGCGCCTCTTGCGAGCGCTTCGCGAACGCCTCCGCCTTCATATACCCGACAACGCGGTATTGGGTCCGCTCCTGCCCGTCGGGGCTGTAGAAGGCGATGGTCGGCGGCCCGAATATCCCGAAGTGCTTCAGCAGCGCCTGATCGTCGGCCGTGTTGTCCGTCACGTCCGCGCGTAGCAGCGTCGTGCCTGAGAGTGCGGCCTGCACGGCCGGGTCGGTGAAGGTGTATCGGTCCATCTCCTTGCAGGAGGTGCACCAGGCCGCCGAGAAATCCACCAGCACGCCGCGGCCGTGGGCGCGCGCATCGGCGACGGCATGCTCAAGGTCCGCGACCGAATGAATCGGCTGGAACTGCAGCTCCCGCGTGCGCTGGGCCGACAGCGGGATCGGCGCCAGCGGGTCGCTGCCTCCGAGCGCTGCGCCCGCGGCCAGGGCCACGCCGTAAAGCGCGGCGGCAAGTCCGGCGGTCCGCAGCACCCAGGTGGCGGCGGCACGACTGGCCGCCTCGCGCCACAGGAGCCATGCCAGCGCCAGTGCCGGCACCGCCCAGAGCAGCAGCATGAGACGGCCGGGGACGATCCGGGCCAGCATCCACGCCGCGACCGCGAGCATCATGACGCCGAACAGGCGCTTGACGAAGTCCATCCAGGGGCCGGCCTTCGGCAGGAGCTTGCCTGCAGAAGCACCGACGACCAGCAGTGGTGTTCCCATGCCGACGGCCATGATGAAGAGCGCGGCGCCGCCGCGGACCATCTGGCCCGTCTGGCTGATGACCAGCAGTGCGCCAACCAGCGCCGGACCGACGCAGGTGGTGACGATCAGGGCCGACAGCGCGCCCATCACGGCAACGCCGCCGAAGGTGCCGGCCGACTGGCGGTTGCTCAGGGCGGCGATGCGGGTCTGGACCGCGGCCGGCATCTGCACCGTGAAAACTCCGAACATGGACAGGGCGAGCACGACGAACACCGCCGCAAACAGCGTCAGTACCCACCACTGCTGGAAGATCGCCTGTACCTGCTGCCCGGCGGCAGCGCACGCGACTCCGGCGACCGCGTAGGTGACCGCCATACCGAGCACGTAGCTCGCGGACAGCGCAAAACCTCGCGCCGGGGTGAGAGTCCGGCCGCCGCTGACGATCAGTCCCGAGAGGATCGGTACCATCGGCAGCACGCACGGCGTGCAGGCGAGCAGCAGACCCGCGACGTAGAACCCCGCAAGCATGAGGAGGGGGTTGCCGCGGACGAGTGCGGCGAACCAGTCCTGATCGGCACCACCGCCGGAGGCTTGCACGCTCCCGCCACCGCCCGGGAAGGCGCGGCCCGAAGAGGCGCCCGGCGAGCCACCGCCTCCGTCGAGCGTGACGCTCACGGTCCGGGTGATGGGCGGGTAGCACAGGCCGGCCTCGGCGCACCCCTGGTAGGTGACCTGCACGGGCAGCTCGAGGCGGCCGGCCCCGGCGCGGGCCACCGGCACTGTCACGGCGAGATCGTGGTGATAGATCTCCTGGCGCCCGAAGTACTCGTCCGTCTTGAACTGGCCGGTTGGAAACTGCGGCGGCCCGAGCTGCGCCTGCGTGCTTGGGGCGCTCACCTTGATCCGGGCGCGATACAGGTAGTAACCGTCCGCGATGGCCCAGTGCAGCCGTACGCGGTCGCTGCCGTCGCCCAGGGCATCGAAGCGGAAGGCCTGATCGGGCGGCAGGAACTTGCCCTCATCCGATTTCGCCGCGCTCAGAACCGCATTGATCCCGGTCGGCTTCGTCAAAGGTGAGGCGAGTCCGGCCGCGGGGGACTGGGCCTGCGCCAGGACGGTAGCGACGAGCAGGGTGGCGGCCAGCATATGTCCGATGGGTCTGGGCATGACAGTGACTTTAGCCCAAGCCTTGGATGGCCGGCAGGAACTGTGGTTCATAAAAAGTACCCGGCACGGCTTGAATTCCGGGGCGGCCTCCCTATCATTAGCAGCCGAGCCGGATGAGTGCTAACAAGCAGCCGGCACGGTAAGTCAATCAAATTTCAATGAATTTTATTTTAAGGAGCGTTCACCATGAAGATACGTCCTCTTCATGACCGCGTGATCGTGAAGCGCCTGGAAGAGGAGCGTACCTCCCCGGGCGGCATCGTGATTCCCGACACCGCGGCTGAGAAGCCGATGCAGGGAAAGATCATGGCGGTCGGCAAGGGCAAGATACTCGAGGACGGCAAAGTACGGCCGCTCGATGTGAAAGTCGGCGACAAGATCCTGTTCGGCAAGTACAGCGGGAACGAGGTCAAGGTCGACGGCGAAGAGCTCGTGGTCATGCGCGAAGAAGACGTCATGGCCGTGATTGAAGGCAAGTAAGCGAGGATCACGACAATGGCTGCCAAAGAAGTCCGATTCAGCGACGACGCGCGCGCCCGCATGTTCAAGGGCGTCAACGTCCTCGCCAACGCCGTCAAGGCAACTCTCGGCCCCAAGGGCCGCAACGCCGTGCTCGAAAAGAGCTTCGGCGCGCCCACCGTCACCAAGGACGGCGTCTCGGTCGCCAAGGAGATCGAGCTGAAGGACAAGTTCGAGAACATGGGCGCACAGATGGTGAAGGAAGTCGCGTCCAACACCTCCGACGAGGCGGGCGACGGGACCACCACCGCAACCGTCCTCGCCCAGGCGATCATCCGCGAGGGCCTCAAGGCCGTGTCCTCGGGCAGGAACCCGATGGACATCAAGCGCGGCGTCGACAAGGCGGTCATCACCGCGGTCGAGGAGCTCAAGAGGCTCTCCAAGCCGTGCAAGGACTCCAAGGCCATCGCGCAGGTTGGAACGATCTCCGCGAACGCCGACGAGTCGATCGGCAAGACGATCGCCGAGGCGATGGAGAAGGTGGGCAAGGAAGGCGTCATCACGGTCGAGGAGGGCTCGGGACTGGACAACGAGCTGGAAGTGGTCGAGGGCATGCAGTTCGACCGCGGCTACCTCTCGCCGTACTTCATCAACAGTCAGCAGAATCAGACCGCCGAGCTCGAGAAGCCGGTGATCCTGCTGGTCGACAAGAAGATCTCCAACATCCGCGAGCTCCTGCCGCTGCTCGAGGGCGTCGCCAAGGGCGGCCGACCGCTGCTGGTGATTGCCGAGGACGTCGAGGGTGAGGCGCTGGCGACGCTGGTCGTCAACAACATCCGCGGCATCCTCAAGGTCGCCGGCGTCAAGGCGCCGGGCTTTGGCGACCGTCGCAAGGCCATGCTGCAGGACATCGCCACCCTCACCGGTGGCACCGTGATTTCCGACGAGGTGGGGCTGTCGCTCGAGAAGGCGACCATGAACGACCTTGGCGAGGCCAAGAAGGTGATCGTCGAGAAGGAGAACACGACCATCATCGACGGCGCCGGCAAGTCGTCCGACATCAAGGCGCGCATCGAGTCGATCCGCCAGCAGGCCGAGGAGGCTACTTCCGATTACGACAAGGAGAAGCTGCAGGAGCGCGTCGCGAAGCTCTCCGGCGGCGTCGCGGTGATCAAGGTCGGGGCCGCCACCGAGATCGAGATGAAGGAGAAGAAGGCGCGCGTCGAGGACGCGCTGCACGCGACCCGTGCAGCGGTCGAAGAGGGCGTGGTGCCGGGCGGCGGTGTGGCGCTGATCCGCGCGCAGAAGGCGCTCGAGAAGCTCGAGGCGGCGAATGAGGACCAGGCGGTCGGCATCCGCATCCTCTCCCGCTCCATCGAGGAGCCGCTGCGCCAGATCGTCGACAACGCCGGCGAGGACGCCGCGGTGATCCTCAACCGCGTGAAGGAAGGCAAGGGGGCTTTCGGCTACAACGCGGCGACCGGTGAGTTCGGCGACATGCTCGAGGCCGGCATCCTCGATCCGACCAAGGTGACCCGGCTGGCGCTGCAGAACGCGGCATCGGTGGCGGGCTTGCTGCTGACGACCGAGGTCATGGTGGCCGAGGCTCCGAAGGACGAAGACCACGCCCATGGGGGCCCGCCGGGCGGCATGGGCGGAATGGACATGTAAGGGCCCCCCTAAAGAGGTATCGATTCTGTAATCGACAGCCGATAGGCTTAAGTTAACTGTTAAGGGTCTGGTGCCCGACTCCCGTTGGGCAGCAAACCCCTAAAGACGCGGAACAAGACCCCCTATTCCGCGCATCATTCGCAGGCCCCCTCGTGGGGCCTGTTTTTTTGGTTTATCGTCCTTCCCCTGTGGTGTCCGCACGTTTGAGGAGGCTCGCCATGGGTACGCTCAAAGCACGCGTCGGCATTGCCGCCGGTGTCGCGCTGCTCGCGATCGCGGGCTGCGCCCGCCAGAACGACACGATGAATTGGGCGAAGGCGGCGCTTGCGCGCAACGACAGGCTCGAGGTCGTCGCCGTCGATCCGCAGAGCCGTACTTTCACGGTGCGCATGAAGGATTCGGGCGAGCTGCGCGTGGTCAAGGCCGACGACGTCGTGGGCGCGCCGGGCGCGCTCGAGGCGACCGAGGCGCCTAACGCGCCCGCCGCAGCCGCCAACACGAGCGCGGGTGCGCCGGCTGACCGCGGCACGAACAACGCCGGAAGCGCACCTGCCGCGCCCCCCGCGAGCACCGCCATGGCCGCCAACGCGAACGGCACGCCGCCTGGATCGAGCCCGCCGGCGGCCCCCGAATCGGCCGCCACCCCGACGCCGGCGCCGTCGCCCGCCTCGGGCATGGCACCGCGCGGGGCCAACGCCCTCCCGGGCGGCGAAGTGCTCGCGTCGGGTCCGGGATATTCGATCGAGGCCGGCGCCCGCGCAGTGATCCCGATGAGCAGCGCCCGCATCCACGACGTCGCCATCACCAGCGCGCCGCTCGAGCGGCGGCACGAGCCGATCGTCTGCCAGGGCTCGCGCATGCTGCATATCGACAATCGCAATCTCGAGTTTGAGGGCGACGCGGTCAGTGCCGAGAACGGCTGCGAGCTCTACATCACCAACAGCCACATCACCGCCACCGGCACCGGCGTCACCGTCAGCAATGCCAACGTGCACATCGACAACAGCCTGATCGAGGGTGAGGCCGCATCGCTCGATGCGCAGGACGGCGGGCAGATCTACGCCGAGTCCTCGCGTTTTCGCGGCATGAGCCGCCAGCTCGATACTGCCGCGGTGCACGACCTCGGGGGCAACGTCTGGGACTGACCGCTCGAAGTGCCTGAGGCCGCGCGCCCGCCGTGCGCTGAGGCCGTGCGCGCGTTCGCACCAGGGAGCCTGGGCAGCGCGGCCCTCGAGAGCCTGGTGGAGCAGGCGCTCGAAGCGCTGGGCGCCGACGCGGCTGCGCGCGAGGCGCTGGCCGCCGCCCCCGCCCCGCTGCGCGAGTCGCTGCCGCGCGTGTTCGCCTGCAGCGATTTTCTCGCGCAGTCCTGCGCCCGCGATCCGCGGCTATTCGTCAGCCTGCTGACCGGCGGGGATCTCGACCGGCCGCTTGCCGACGGTGAGCTGCAGGCACGCGTGGCGGCGCTGCCGGCGCATGGCCCCGAGCCGCTGCTGCAGGCGTCGCTGCGCCGCTGGCGGCGGCGCGAGCTCGCACGCATCGCCTGGCGCGACCTGGCGGGCTGGGCGGATCTGACCGAGACCCTGGGCGAGCTCACGGCGTTTGCCGACGCGGCCATCGGCTATGCCACCGACCGTGCGCACCGTGCGCTCGTCGAGCGCTACGGCGAGCCGCGCTCGGGCGCGGGCGAGGTGCAGCCGCTGCTCGTGCTCGGCATGGGCAAGCTCGGCGGCGGCGAGCTCAACTTCTCCTCCGACGTCGACCTGGTGCTGCTGTTTCCCGAGCACGGCGAGACTGACGGTGTGCGCGCCATCGCCAACGAGGAGTTCTTCACGCGTCTCGGGCAGTCGCTGGTGCGGCTGCTCGAGGCGCCGACGCCCGAGGGCTTCGTGCTGCGGGTGGATCTGCGGCTGCGTCCGTTCGGCGACTCGGGGCCCCTGGTCGCGAGCTTCGCTTCCTTCGAGGACTATCTGCAGCGTCACGGGCGCGACTGGGAGCGATATGCGTACGTCAAGGCGCGCCCGATCACCGCCACCGCCCGCTACGCCGAGCTCGAGGCCGCCGCGGTGCGGCCGTTCGTCTACCGCCGCTACCTCGACTATGGCGTGTTCGAGAGCCTGCGGGAGATGAAGGCCCTGATAAGCCGCGAGGTCGAGCGGCGCGAGCTGGCCGACGACATCAAGCTCGGTCCGGGCGGCATCCGCGAGATCGAGTTCATCGTGCAGGCGCTGCAGCTGACGCGCGGCGGCCGCGACCGCCGGCTGCAGACACCGTCGCTCCTGGCCGCGCTCTCACGGCTCGGCGCCGCGCGGGCGCTGCCGGATAGCGCGGTGGCGGACCTGGGCCGCGCCTACGAGTACCTGCGCCGGCTCGAGAACCGCCTGCAGATGCTCGCCGACGCGCAGACCCATGCGCTGCCGGTCGAGCCGCTGACGCGCGAGCGGCTGGCCCTTGCCCAGGGTGCGCACGGCGACTTCGGCGCTCTTCTCGGGGAGCTCAATGCGCATCGGGAGCGCGTCAGCGCGCACTTCCGCCAGGTGTTCCAGGGAGGCAGCGTCTCCGACAGCGGTGGGGTGCGCATCGACCTCGGACGTTTCTGGGACAGCCAGGCCGAAACCGCGGCGCTGGCCGAGTCGCTCGGCCGCGCCGGCTTTACCGACAGCGCGGAGGCCGCACGGCTGCTCCTCGAACTGCGTGGCTCGGCGCTGGTGCGCAAGCTCGATGAGCCCGGGCGCAAGCGTCTGCAGGCGCTGCTGCCGGTGCTGCTCGAGGAGATCGCCGCGAGCCCGGCGCAGCTGCCGGTGCTGCGCCGGATCCTGGCGATCATCGAGGCGACCGGCAAGCGCTCGGCGTATTTCGCGCTGCTGCGCGAGAACGGCGCGGCGCGCGTGCGCCTCGTCGAGCTGTGCGGCCACGGCGAGTTTCTCGCCGCGCAGATCGCAGCCCAACCCATGCTGCTCGATGAGCTGATCGACGAGCGACTGCTGTCGCAGCACCCGGACCGCGCGAGCCTCGCCGGAGAGCTCGAGCAGCGCATGCAGCAGCTCTCGGGTGAGGAGGACCCCGAGCGCCAGGTGGAAGCGCTGCGGCATTTCCAGAGCGCCGCCATGTTCCGCATTGCGGTGGCCGATCTGACCGGCGCCATGCCGCTGATGCAGGTCAGCGACCGGCTGACCGATGTCGCCGAGCTGATCATCGAGCGCGCCATGCAGCTCGGCTGGCTACAGATCACCGCGCTCTACGGCGTACCGACCTGCGAGCGGGAAGCGGGTGTGCGCCCGGTGAGCATCTGCGCGCTCGGCTACGGCAAACTCGGCGGCATGGAGCTCGGCTACTCGTCGGATCTCGACCTCGTGTTCCTGCACGATTCGCACGGCGAGCGTCAGGAGACGAGCGGCGCCCGCCCGATCGACAACCAGCTGTTTTTCGTGCGTCTCGCGCAGCGCATCGTGCACCTGCTCACGATGCACTCCGCCGCCGGCCGGCTGTACGAGGTCGACGTGCGGCTGCGCCCGAGCGGCAAGGGTGGCATGCTGGTCACCAACGTCGGGGCGTTCGGCGACTATCAGCGGTGCGAGGCCTGGACGTGGGAGCACCAGGCGCTGCTGCATGCGCGCAGCGTCGCCGGCTCACCTGAGCTGCGCGCCGAGTTCGAGCGCGTGCGGCTCGAGGTGCTGTGCAATCACGTGCGGCGCGACACGCTGCGCGAGGACGTGCGCAACATGCGCGAGCGCATGCGCCGCGAGCTCTCCCGGGGTGATCCGCGGCGCTTCGACATCAAGCAGGACGCGGGCGGGATCGCCGACATCGAGTTCCTTGCCCAGTACTGGGCGCTCTCGTGGGCGCAGCGCTACCCGGCAGTCGTCATGTTCGCCGACACCATCCGACAGCTCGAGTCGGTGGCCTCCGCCGCGCTGGTGCCGCAGGCGGTCGTCGACACGCTCACTGCCGCGTACCGCGCCTACCGCGGGCGGGCGCACCGGCTGTCGCTTGCGGGGCAAGAATCCATCGTGCCGGCGGCCGACTTCGAGCCGCTGCGGGCCGAAGTGGTTCGCATCTGGGAAGAAGCCATGCGGGCTGCGCCGCCGGCGGCGCAGGTATAATGTCCACTGTTACTCGCATTCCCGAAAACCTTCCCATGGCCGAGCCAGTCCGACCGCTGCTGCAACCGAATGCGCAGAACCAGTACGACGTGACGGAAGCCGACCTGCCGCTCTCGTGCCCGATGCCGCAGATGTACCTGTGGAACTCGCACCCGCGCGTCTATCTACCTCTCGCGGAGACGGGCTGGGCGAAGTGCCCGTACTGCAGCGCCGAGTACACACTGCGGCGCTGATTGAGTCGGCGGGTCGCGCCTAATCCCGGTCGGCGATGTCCATATCGCGCGGCGGCGCGAGATCAGGGCGCACCACCGCGAGCTTCGCGGCACCGAGCTGCCTGTTGAGCGCCGTGAGGTCGGCCGCGAGCTTATGCCAGTCGGCGAGCTCGCCGGCGAGTGCCTCCTGTGCGGCCTCTGCGGCGCTCTGCTGCGGCACGTTCGGCGCCGCGTCGGCGCGCGTCACCTCACCATAGAGAGTATCGATGCGCTCCTGCACGTCGGGGAGCGACACCCGGGGCGCACTGCCGGCCGGCTGCGCTTCGTCGGCCGGCTTCTTCGCCCCCGTCCCCAGCAGCTCGGCGAGGCGCTGCTGGTAGGCGTGGACGGCGTCCGCCGTCGTGCCGCTGGGCTTCAGGACCTTGAGCTGCGCCTCGATCGAGCGGGCCGAGAGCACCGCCCGCGAGCTCTCGGTCAGCAGATCCGACAGCTTCTTCGCGAGACTCAGCTGATCCTCGAGCGCGCCCGGCGGGGCGTGCACCCGCGGATCCGCCTTCACTTCGAGCGGCGCCTCATAGTGCCGCCCGTCGACCGTGAGCCGCACCAGATAGGTTCCGGGGAGCGCCATCGGACCCTGTGGCTCCTCGGGGGTCGCGTGTGGCACGGCGGAGATCGGGTAGCCATGGGTCGTCGCGACGGGCGGGGCGTAGCGCAGGTCCCAGACCCAGCGGTGCATGCCGGCGTGCGCCGGCAGCACGCTCGAGGGTGCGATCCAGTAGCGCGGGATGATCTCCCGGGCGAGCTGCTCGGGCCCCGGCACCGGCGCATCGTCGCTGCGGTAGCGGCGCACCAGCGTACCGTGAGTGTCGAGCACCTCGAGCACGACGGCATGTGCCGCTTCGCGCGGCAGGAAGTACTCGATCACGGCACCGGCGGGGGGATTCGCCGCCATGGGCTCATCCGGTGGCATCGGTGTGTCGGTCCAGGTGCTGCGGTGCATGCGGTAGGCGGCGGCCGGCCGATACAGCAGCGCCGCGTGCGGCAGCGCACCGCCCTCGAGCTGCCGCAGGCGCGAGATGTCGTCGAGGATCCACAGCGAGCGCCCGTGGGTGGCGGCGAGGAGGTCGGCCTCATGGATCCACAGGTCGCGTACCGAGGTATGCGGGAGGTTGAGCTGCAGCGACCCCCAGTGTGCGCCGTCGTCGTACGAGACCCAGACGCCGGTTTCCGTGGCTGCGAACAGCAGCCCGCGGCGCGCCGGGTCCTCGCGCACCGAGTTCACCGGGCTATCGGCCGGCAGCCCGTCGGTGATCGGCTCCCAGGTGCGGCCGCGGTCGCGCGTACGGTAAATGTAAGGGTGCAGGTCGTCGATGCGCATGCGGCTCACGCAGATGTAGGCGCTGTCCGCATCGAAGTGCGAAGGCTCGATCTGCGTGACCTTGCTCCACGGCGTGAGCGCGGGTGGCGTGACGTTCGACCAGTTGGAGCCGCCGTCGCTGGTCAGCCATACGAAGCCGTCGTCGGTCCCGGCCCAGAGTCTGTCGACGTTCAGCGGTGAGGGCCCGAGCGAATAGATCACCCCGCGCTGCTTCTCGGCACCCGGCGGGTGCAGCGCGCCGACGCTCGCGGGCACGTTGCCGGCCTCACGCGCCAGGTCCGGACTGATGGTTTGCCAGCTCATGCCACCGTCGTGTGTGCGGTACAGGCGGTTGGCGCCGTAATAAAGCGTATGCGGATCGAGCGGCGAGAACATCAGCGGCTCGGTGCGGTCGACGCGCACGTCGGAGCTGCGCACCGGGATCGGGGTCACGTTCTGCACCTGCCCGGTCGACCAGTGGTACTTGGAGACTTCGCTCCGTCCGGCCCCGTAGATGATGTCGGGGTCGAGGGGATCCGGCGCGACATAGCCGTACTCGATGACCCCGACGGGATGCCAGTCGCGCTCGGTGACCTCGCCGTCGTTACCGCGGCTCGCGATGCATACCGAGCCGCTTTCCTGCTGTGCGGCGCACACGCGGTACGGGAAGGTCGGTGCGACGCTCACGTGGTAGAGCTGCGCCGTGGGCTGCGTGAACCATGAGCTCCAGCTCTCGCCGCCGTTGAGCGTGATGACCGCGCCCTGGTCGCTGACGAGCGCAATGATGTGCGGGTCGATCGGGTTGATCCAGAGGTTCTGGTAATCGTCGCCGCCCGGCGCGCCGCGCAGCGGCTCCCAGGTCCGGCCGCCGTCGATCGACTTCATCGTGACGATGCCGGTGCTGTAGACGACATCGGCGTTGGTCGGATCGACACGGATGATCGTCAGGTCGCCACCGCCGATCCGCAGCGCCGGGCGCGGATCGGTGGTGATGCGCCGCCAGCTCTCGCCGCCGTCGTCGGAGCGGAACACGCCGAGCCCGGCCCCGGAGGAGTAGTCGCCCGGCTCCGTGGTGCCCACGGCCGCATAGAGCCGCGTCGGCTCGCTCGGCGCGATCGCGATGTTGATCTGCGCCAGATCCGGCGGCAGTCCCGTTTTCAGCTGCCGCCATGTCGTGCCGCCGTCGGTCGACTTGAAGAGTCCGCCGCCGGTGCCGTTGAACTCGTTCTTGTCCTCCCACGGACCCAGGCGGGACTGCCACAGCCCCGCGTACACGATCTCGGGATGGCCTGGATCGAGCGCCACCGCGGAGCCGCCGGTATCGTCGTCCTTGTAGAGCACGCGCTCCCAGGTGCGGCCGCCGTCGAGCGAGCGGTAGATGCCGCGCATGCCGTTCGGTCCGTACGGGTGGCCGAGCACCGCGGCGAACAGTCGGTCCGGGTTGTGAGCATCGACGGCGAGCTCCGGGATCTGCTGGCCGTCGGTGAGCCCGCGGTGCGACCACGTGCGGCCGCCGTCACTCGAGCGGTACACGCCGTTGCCCACGGAGAGGTCCGGTCGCAGCAGCCCCTCGCCGCTCGCCACGTACACGATGTTGGGGTCGGACGGTGCCACCGCGATCGCCCCGATCGACTGCGTCGTCTCGGCGTCGAAGATCGGGTGCCAGGTGCGCCCGGAATCGTCGGTCTTCCAGACTCCGCCATCGACGGCGCCGATGTAGAACACGTTCGGGCGCAGAGGGACGCCCGCGACCGCGCGCGTGCGACCGCCGCGGAACGGGCCGATCATCCGCCACGCGAGATCGTCGTAGACCCCGCCCGCCGGGTGCTGTACCGGTGCCGCGGACGCAACCGAACTCAGGCCGACGCCGACGAGCGCCGGCAGGAGACTGATGATGCGCATCGCAGGCAGGTCAGTGCTGCGGCGACGGTGCCCCGCCCTGGGCATTGGGCGCAGGACCTGCGGGCGGTGGCGCGGCGCCTTCCTCGCCGCGGCGCTCCGGCATTCCGCGGCGCTCCTCCCAGCGCGGCCCCCACCAGGGGCGCGGGCCCATCCACGGGCAATGCATGCCGTCGCGCAACCCCGCGTGCATGCCGCGCATGCGGTGGCCGTGTGCGGCGGCGAATATGGCGCCGAGTATGACCAGGCCCGCGAGCGTGAAGGCCCAGAATCCGAGGTATTTCCCGAAGGTGCGCAGGCCGCCTTCGGCGCGCGCGGAGAAGTACAGGACAAAGTAGCCGGCGATCGTCAGCGCCGTAGCCGGGAGCAGCGCCAGAACGTACAGCAATCGAGGCACCTCGCGGTGGACACGCGGTGGGCGTAAGCGCGCAATCTTACGCGAACCCGGGACGCTCGCGAAGCGGCAGACGGTGACCTGGCGGCTCTCGCCCTAACGGTACGGCTTGTACGACTTCTCCTCGATGATGCGCGAGCCGAGCAGCTCGTTGATGCGCTTCTTGATGGCGGCGCGCTCGTCGTTCGAGACGTATACGGCGCGCGCCAGCTCGATGAACTCGCGGTCGAACGTCTGCCTGGCTTCCTTGTCGCGGATGCGGTCCTCGATATCCCAGAGCTGCTCGTTGACATGCTCGAGGGCGCGCTCGTGCTGACTCACGTCCTGGCCCCCACCCCCCGCGGCGCTCCAGGCCTGCTCGAGCAGCGCGAGCTCCCGCTTCACGTTGGCGAGCTTCGCGGCATCCAGGATGCGCACCGCCTTGATCCTCAGGATTGTGATCTTGTCGAGCAGCTCGCCGGGGGAGACGGGTATCAGGACGTCCTGCATGGGCGCGATCCTAACAAGTGGCCGAGCCCCACGGCGACCTCCTCGACGTCGAGGTGATAAACTGCAAAGCTCCCATGACAGCTGTCCCCGATCGCCGGCCGTCCGAGGATACTCAGCCCGCAGACGCTGCGGCGCAAGGCAGCCGACCTGCGGATTCGGGGTCGGTGAGCGGGCGCTGGGGGGTGCTCGGCTCGGAGGTGAAGCGCGGCGCCGTCGCGGGCGGGGCCATGCTGTACGACGCCTCGCGGGTGAGCAACCCGAACGCCGGCTGGTTCGATCCGGAGCACTGGCGCGCGCTTGGAGCGCTCGAAGGCACGGCACAGGGACGTGGCGTCACCAGTTTCATCCGCACCGAGGGGCAGCGTTACGTGCTGCGGCACTACCGGCGCGGCGGCTGGATGGCGCGGCTGTCGGCGGACCGCTATCCGTGGGCCGGCGAGGCCGCCACTCGGCCGTTCGTGGAGTGGCAGCTCACCTACCGGCTACACCGCGCAGGCCTGCCGGTGCCCGCGCCGATCGCCGCCCGTTACTCGCGCCGCGGCGCGAGCTACACCGGCGATCTGATCACCGAGCGGGTGCCGGCGGTCGGCTCGCTGTACGAGTGCCTGTCTACCGGCGCGCTCTCGCTCCTCACGTGGGTCTCCATCGGCCGCTGCGTGCGCAGGTTCCACGATCTCGGCGTCTGTCATGCGGATCTCACCGCCAACAACATACTGCTGAGCGAGGAGGCGGTGTATCTGATCGATTTCGACCGCTGCCAGCTGCGCGGTCCCGGCGGCCTGTGGCGCGACGGGAACCTCGTGCGGCTGCGTCGCTCGCTCGAGAAGCTGACCTGGGGGCTGCCGGCCGACCGCTTCGGGGACTCCGACTGGCATGCGCTGCTCGACGGCTACCGCCAGTCCGAAGGGCGCACTGAGCTGCGGCCCTCGGGCTGAAGCGAAGGCGCCTGCTTGCCACTGCTCTACCGGCTTCTCTACAACCTCGCCGCCCACCTCGCTGCCCCGATCGTCTCTGCCGTCTTCCTGTGGCGCGGCATTCGCGATCACGCCTGGTGGCGCAACTTCGCCGAGCGCTTCGGGTTTGGGCCGCCGCAGATCCCCGCAGGCGTGTGGCTGCACGCGGCCTCGGTCGGCGAAGTGCAGGCCTGCGCACCGCTGGTGAGCGCGCTCTACCGGCGCCATCCCGGGGTGCCGCTTACGGTCACCACCTTCACACCGACGGGAGCGGCGCGCGCGCGCGCGTTGTTCGGCAACCTGGCACAGGTCAGGTACCTGCCGTACGACCTGCCGGGTGCAGTGCGGCGGTTTTTCCGACGCGTGCAGCCGCGGCTCGCGGTGATCTTCGAGACCGAGCTGTGGCCCAATCTCTATCGCGAGTGCGGTCGCCGGCGCGTGCCGCTGGTGTTGGCGAGCGCGCGCGTCTCGGTGCGCTCGGCGGGACGCTACCGGCGCCTCGGGGCGCTCTTCAGCGGCGCGCTGTCACACGCCGCAGTGGTCGCGGCGCAGGGCGAGGCGGATGCCGAGCGCTTTCGCGCTCTCGGCGCCGATGCCGGCAGCACCCATGTGACCGGCAATCTCAAGTTCGACTTCGAGCTGCCGCTTGAGATCGCCGCACGCGGCGCGCGGCTACGGGCGCAGTACGCTCCGGAGGCGCCGCTGTGGGTCGCCGGCAGCACCCACGGTGGCGAGGAAACCGCGGCGCTCGCTGCGCACCGGATGGTGCGCGAGCATGACGCACAGGCGCTCCTGGTGCTGGCACCGCGCCACCCGGCGCGCTTTGCCGCGGTCGCCCTCGAGCTCGAGGCGTGCGGCATGCCCTGGGCGCGCCGCTCCGAGACCCCGGGCACGGCTGAGGGTACGACGATGCCCGCGATTGCGGTGCTGCTCCTGGATTCGCTCGGGGAGCTCCTGGATTTCTACGCGGCCGCGGACCTGGCCTTCGTCGGCGGCAGCCTCGTGCCGGTCGGCGGGCACAACCTGCTCGAGCCGGCCGCCCTCGGGTTGCCGATCCTGACCGGCCCGCACAACTTCAATGCCGCCGAGGTGGCACGGCTGCTGACCTCGCGCGGCGCCGCCCGCGTCGTGCACGATGCGGACGAGCTCGGCACCGAAGTGCGCGCGCTGCTGGCCGATCGCTCCGCGCGCGCTGCGCTGGGCGCGCTGGCGCGCGCCTCGGTCGACAGCAACCGCGGCGCGCTCGCGCGGCTGCTTGCGCTCATCGAGCCGCTGCTCGAGTCGGCCGACGGTTAGGACCCGGGTGGCGTGGGTGGCGGCGCGACCGACGGCGAGGTCGAAGCCCTGACGGTGAGCCAGCTGTTGATCTCGTCGAGCTGCGCGCGATCGAGGTTGCCCGCCGCAAGGCGCAGCTGCAGGATGCTGACGATGTAATCGTAGCGGGCCGAGGCGTAGTCGGTCTGGCCCTGAACCAGAGTCTTGCGCGCGTTGAGCACATCGACCGCGACGCGCGTGCCGACCTCGTAGCCCGCCTCGGTCGCCTGCACCGCCGTCTGGTCCGAGGACAGCGCCTGGCGCAGCGCCTGCACGTGGGCGATGCCGCTGATGACGCCGAGATAGGCGTCGCGCGCCTGGCGCTCGGTGGCGCGCGAGCTCTGCACCACACCCTCCTTGGCCGCGATCCAGCGGTACTGGGCCTCGCGCACTTTGGACTCGGTGTAGCCGCCGCTGAATATCGGCACGGTCAGCTGCAGCGTGATCTGGCGGTCGTTGTTCTTGCTGTCGAAATTAGGAAAGTTGAAGCCGTCGAGGGTCTCGTTGGCGTCGGACTTGAGGTAGGAACGGCCGGCCAGCAGATCGATCGTGGGAACGTGCCCGCCGAAGGCGATACGCACGTTGTCGCGGGCGATGTCCGCGGCGAGCCGGCTCGCAATCAACGACAAGTTCTGGTCGAGGGAGATCTGCACCCAGCGGTCCTCGTTGGCGGGCTCGGGACTCTTCAGCGGCATATCGTCGCCGGGCTTCTGCAGCGAGTCGTACTTCTGCCCGGTGATCTCCTGCAGCTGGTCCTCGGCGGTAGCAAGCGTGCGCTTGGCGGCGATCGTGGCGGCTGCAGCCTGGTCGTGCGCAGCCTTCGCCTCCTGCACGTCGGTGAGCGCCACGAGGCCGACCGCGAAGCGCGTGTTGGCCTGATCGAGCTGCTGCGAGAAGGCCTCGAGCGAGGACTCGTTGGCCTCGACGCTGGCCTCGGCGGTGAGCACGTTGAAGTACGCTTGCGAGACCCGCAGGATCAGGTCCTGCTCGGCTGCGGCGTAGGTCGCTTCCGCCTGGGCTACTTCGCTGCCCGCTTGTTTGAGCGCCACCCAGTTGGCCCACGAGAAGATGTTCTGCTTCAGGTTGAGCGCCCACTGGTCGCTCGTGGTTCCGGCCACGACGCCGTAGGGCACCACGGTCACCGGGCTCGTGGGCGTCAGCTGGACGATCTGATCCTGGAAGCCCGAGCTGTGATCGCGCGTCTGGCCCACCGTGCCGTTCACCTGCGGCAGCACCGCCGACCACGCCTGGGGACGCGCCTCGCGTGCGGCGAGGCGGTTGGCGTTCGCCTGGCGGATGACGGGATCGGCCTGCAGCGCATCCTGGAAGACTCCGACCAGGTCCTTCGCCGCGGCCGTGCCCGCGAGGCTCAAAGCCGCGAGGAGCGCCAGTCCCGGGGCGAGGGCACGCCGGCGGGAATTCCTTGTGCGCATGTGTCTCAATCCCCTAGAAGACAAATGCCGGCCGCCGCGGTGCGTTCTCGAGCGGATCGACGACCGTCTCGAACAGGCTCTGCGTGGTCCAGGCGCTTTCACTCACGCGCCGCACGAGGCGCGCATCCATCACCGGCGGCTCGCCGACCACGACGAAGAGGCGCCCACCGATTTCCAGCTGCCGCTCGAAGCACGGCTGGTACTCGGGGAGCGAGCCGGTCACGGCGATGGCCGCAAAGCGCAGGCCGCCGGCGGCGCCGAGCGCATCAGCGTTCACCACCTCGACGTCGCTCATGCCGAGGGCAGAGAGATTGGCGCTGGCGAGGTCGGCGAGTTCCGCGAAGATCTCGAGCGTGCGCACCCGCGTCCCGGCGGCGCGCAGGCAGGCGCTGATGAATCCGGAGCCCGTGCCCACCTCAAGCACGCGCTCTCCGGCGGTGAGCTGCAAGGCCTGCAGCAGCCTCCCTGCGAGGCTTGGCCGCAGCATGTGCTGCCCACACGGCAGCGGCACCTGCACATCTGCGAAGGCGGCAAAGGACTGCCCGGACGGGACGAACAGCTCCCGTGGCACCTGGCGTAGGATCGAGAGCACCCGTGCGTCCAGCACCTCCCAGGCGCGCACCTGTTGTTCGACCATCTGTTCGCGGGCGTCGACCGTCTGCATATCTTGCCTTTCTTGCCTTTCGATCTGACTTATTGCGGAACGTCTGAAAAGGCCGCAGAAGTTAAGGGTTTTCTGCCACCGTGCCAAGCCGACTTGCGACGAGATATGGTGAAATCCCGACGGGGCGAAGGCCGGCCGCGCTATGCTTGCTCGTGCCCGCGTCCGCCGGCGCGAGAAGTCAAATCAGAGCGCCGCACGAGCGCTAAGGAACCCAGGCGGAAGGACCTCGAGAAGAATCCAGATGCTGCCGATTGCCGGGCTGTTGTGCCTCCTGTTCGCGCTGGTCGCAGCCCTGGTCTTCGGCGGGCTCTACGCATTCCAGCGCCGCGAGCTGCGCGCGCTCGGGCAACTGTCGCAGCAGCTGCAGCGCATCGCCATCGGCGGCCGCCTCGAGGGGCGCATCGAGCTGCCGGGCACCAAGCCGGAAGTCGCAGCGCTGGTAACGGCCGTCAATCACCTGCTGACACGCGCGAGTCCCGCCGAGGCCAGCGAGGCGATCACCGCGCCGAGGCTGTTTGCGGATCTCGGCGACCGCATCCACGAGACGGTACTGGTGCACCGTGACGTCATCCTGTACGCGAACCGGCAGTTTGCGAGTTTCGTGGGGGTCGACCGCGTCGAGCTCATCGGGCGGCGCCTGGGCGACCTCGTGCCGCCGGAATATTCCGAGCTGGTGAACGACAACATCGTGCGGCGGCTGGCCGGCGAGCCGGCGGCCGAGCGCTACGAGATCGACATGGTGGGCGTGCAGGGCCAGGTGAGCCGCCTCGAGATCGCCTCCTCGGTAGTCGACTACGACAAGGGTAACGCGCTTCTGATCACCGGGGTGGAGATTATCCCGACCATGACGACGCCCGCGCTGCGGCTCGGCGCCGCCGACGCGGGGGCACCGGCGTCGCCGCAGCTGCTGGCGCTCAACTCGCTCCCCGAGGCAATCATCGCCACCGACGAGCACGGCCGCATCGCCTTCATGAATGCCGCCGCGGAGCAGCTCACGGGGAGCGATGCCGTGCAGGCCGGCGGCAAGACGCTCGAGGAGATCGTCAGCCTGGTCGACGAGGGCGACCGGCGGCTGCTCGCCGATCCGGTCCATCAGGCGCTCGCGGGCGGCGCGCCGGTCACCTTGAGCCGGCGCGCCTTGCTGCTGTCGCGCGCCAACGGCACCGAACGCTCGATCGAGCTGTCGGCCTCGCCGATACGCAATGAAGCCAAGGAGCTGGTCGGGGCGGCGCTCTGGCTGCACGACGTCACCGAGATGCGCGGGCTGGCGCACCAGATGTCGTACCAGGCCACCCACGATGCGCTGACCGGCCTCGTCAACCGGCGCGAGTTCGAGCTGCGGCTCGAGGAGGCGAACGAGAGCGGTCACCGCGGCGACGGCCAGCACGTGCTCTGCTACCTCGATCTCGATCATTTCAAGGTGGTCAACGACACCAGCGGCCACCTCGCCGGGGACAGCATGCTGCGCGAGGTGGCCAAGCTCCTGCGCGATGCGGTGCGCGACAGCGACACGGTCGCGCGCCTCGGGGGCGACGAGTTCGGCATGCTGCTGATCGGCTGTCCGCTCGACAAGGCGCGGCAGATCGCCGACGACGTCTGCCGCGCGGTCGGCGACTACCGTTTCGTCTGGAAGGACCGCATCTTCAACATCGGTGTGTCGGTGGGACTGGTAGAGATCTCGCGCGAGAGCGGCACGCTGGAAGAGCTGCTGGCCGCCGCCGACACCGCCTGCTACGTCGCCAAGAAACAGGGCAGCGGCCGGGTAGCGGTGTACTCGGCGCGCGACGAGGCGCTGGCGCGCCATACCGGCGAGATCCAGTGGCTGCAGCGCCTGCAGAGTGCGCTCAAGGAGAACCGCTTCCATCTCTACCACCAGCCGATCGTGCCGGCGCACGGCGAGGAGGTGGGCCCCGCGATGGAGGTGCTGCTGCGCCTCGAGGACGAGGCCGGGCACGAGCTGCCGCCGTCGGAATTCATGCGCGCCGCGGAGCGCTACCGCCTCATGGGACTGGTCGACCGCTGGGTGGTACGGACGACGCTCGCAGCGCTCGGCCGCGGGGCGATCCCGCTGGGCGCGAACCGCAGCATCGCCATCAACGTCTCGGGCCAGACGCTCGGCGACCTGCAGTTCCTCGAGTTCGTGGTCGAGTGCCTGGACAGCACCGGAGTGGCGCCCGCACAGGTGTGTTTCGAGATCAGCGAGAGCGCCGTGGTCGCCAACCTCGAGCAGGCGCGCCGCTTCATCGGCGTGCTGCACGGCATGGGCTGCCAGTTCGCCCTCGATGATTTCGGCTCCGGCGTCGGCTCGTTCTCGAACCTGAAGAACCTGCGGCTCGACTACCTGAAGATCGACGGCTCCTTCATGCGCAACCTGGCGCGCGACACCGTCAACCAGGCCATGGTGTCCGCGATGATCAAGCTGGCGCGCACACTCAACTTCAAGGTCATCGCCGAGCAGGTCGAGGACAGCGCCTCGGTGGATGCCGCGCGGCGCATGGGAGTCGATTACCTGCAGGGGTATGCGCTCGGGCGGCCGCAGCCGCTGCAGTTGGCGGCGTAGCCCGCGCGTTTCGATTTCAGCGCTTCGCGGGCTCGAAGCGCAGCGATAGTCCGTTCGTGCAGTAGCGCTCGCCGCTCGGCTGCGGTCCGTCGGGGAACAGGTGGCCCAGATGGCCGCCGCAGCTGGCACAGTGCACTTCCGTGCGGCGCATCAGGTGGCTGTCGTCCTCGCTGGTGCCGATCGCCCCCGCAATGGGCCGGAAAAAGCTCGGCCAGCCCGAGCCACTCTCGAATTTGGTGTCGGAGGTGAACAGCGGAGCGCCGCACGCGGCGCAGCGGAAGAGCCCCACGCGGTGCTCGTCGTTGAGCGGACTGCTGCCGGCGCGCTCGGTGCCGTGCTCGCGCAGCACGCGGTAACTCTCGGGTGTCAGCTCGCGGCGCCATTGCGCGTCGGACTTCGCGGTTGGAAAGCGCTCATCGCGGGCCATGGCGGATCCTCGTCGATTCAACTACAGCAGCGGCACCAGCAGCAGCGCCACGATGTTGATGATCTTGATGAGCGGATTGATTGCCGGTCCGGCCGTATCCTTGTACGGGTCGCCAACCGTATCGCCCGTGACGGCCGCCTTGTGGGCGTCCGAGCCCTTGCCGCCGAAATGGCCTTCCTCGATGTACTTCTTGGCGTTGTCCCAGGCGCCGCCGCCGGTGGTCATGGAGATGGCGACGAACAGCCCCGTGACGATCGTGCCGATCAGCAGACCGCCGAGCGCGCGCACGCCGGCACCGTGTCCCATGAGCGAGTTCATCACGAACACCAGCACGATCGGCACGAGGATCGGCAGCAGCGACGGCACGATCATCTCGCGGATGGCGGCGCGCGTCAGCAGGTCGACGGCGCGCGAGTAATCGGGCTTCTCAGCGCCCGTCATGATGCCCTTGATCTCGCGGAACTGGCGGCGCACCTCGTTGACCACCGAGCCGGCGGCGCGGCCGACCGCCTCCATGGCCAGGGCGCCGAACAGGTACGGCACCAGTCCGCCGATGAACAAGCCGATGATGACCGCCGGATCCGACAGCGAGAAGTTGGCCAGCTTGCCGGCCGCTTCGAGGTTGTGGGTGTAATCGCCGAACAGCACCAGCGCTGCAAGCCCCGCCGAGCCGATCGCGTAGCCCTTGGTCACGGCCTTGGTCGTGTTGCCGACCGCATCGAGCGGGTCGGTGACACTGCGCACTTCCTTCGGCAGTCCGGCCATCTCGGCGATGCCGCCGGCGTTGTCGGTGATCGGGCCATAGGCATCGAGCGCGACGATCATGCCGGTGAGCGACAGCATGGCGGTGGCGGCGATCGCGAGACCGTAGAGGCCGCCGAGCGTGTAGGCGCCCCAGATGGCGAGACACACCGCGATCACCGGCAGCGCGGTCGCCTTCATCGAGACGCCGAGGCCGGCGATGATGTTGGTGGCATGACCGGTCTGGGAGGCGGCCGCCACCCTGCGCACCGGCGCGTACTCGGTGGCGGTGTAGTACTCAGTGATCATCATCATGGCGGCGGTGAGCGCGAGCCCGATGAGCGCACAGAAAAAGAGGCTGCCCGCGTTGCCCGGCATCAGCTGCCGGGTGATGAAGTAGAAGAACACCGCCGAGACGATGCCGGTGACGATCACGCCCTTGTAGAGCGCGCCCATGATCTTGCCGCCCGGCCCCACGGACACGAAGAAGGTGCCGATGATCGAGGAAACGATCGAGGCGGCGCCGAGCGCCAGCGGAAAGATCACCGCGTCGAGCGCGGCCTGCGCCCCCTGGGGGGCAAACAGCAACCCGCCGAGCAGCATGGTCGCGACCATGGTGACGGCGTAGGTCTCGAAGAGATCCGCCGCCATGCCGGCGCAGTCGCCGACGTTGTCGCCGACGTTGTCGGCGATCACTGCCGGGTTGCGCGGATCATCCTCGGGGATCCCGGCCTCGACCTTGCCGACGAGGTCCGCGCCGACGTCCGCTCCCTTGGTGAAGATGCCGCCGCCGAGGCGCGCGAAAATCGAGATCAGCGAGCCCCCGAAGGCGAGCCCCACCAGGGCGTGCAGCGCCCCCTCGGCACCGATGGAGGCGAACTGTCGCAGCAGCAGGTAGTAGCCGGCGACCCCGAAGAGCCCCAGGCCCACGACGAGCATGCCGGTGATGGCGCCGCCGCGGAACGCCACGGTGAG
Source organism: uncultured Gammaproteobacteria bacterium (assembly GCA_963844595.1). Taxonomy (GTDB): domain Bacteria; phylum Pseudomonadota; class Gammaproteobacteria; order Steroidobacterales; family Steroidobacteraceae; genus 13-2-20CM-66-19. Next base: position 482,970 of record CAWJOW010000003.1, on the reverse strand, counting down.
AGCCGCATTGAGCCCCACGGTCGCCGCCTGGGCGGTGCGCACATTCGCGCGCACGGAAATGTTCATGCCGATGTAACCGGTGAGGCCTGAGAGCAGCGCCCCGACCGCAAAGCCCCCGGCCGTCGGCCAGCCGATCGGTGAGAAGCCGATGATGAGGAACAGCACCACGCCCACGATCAGGATGGTGGTGTACTGGCGGTTCAGATACGCCTTGGCGCCTGCCTGAATCGCCGCGGCAATCTCCTGCATGCGCGCGCTGCCGGCCGGCAGCCGCAGGATCGAAGCGGTCGAAAACACGCCGTAGAGCACGGCGAGGACACCGGCCGCGAGGGCGGCCCACAGCCACATGGTGGCATCCATCGAGGAAACCTCCCCCAGAACAATTGTTTCGAGCGCGCGGCGGGCGCTGAGGCACTCCACTCGGGCGCGCTCCGCGGCTAAAAAGGCCGCGCAATATAACATGGGCCGCCCGCCACAGCCGCGGGCTGGCTTACGCTCAGGCTACAGCTTTAACTTGAACTCCGACGCGAGCTTCCGGCGCACCGGCACCCCCTTTATACGGGCGTAGTCCGGCAGCCCCTTGCGGTAAGGCGGGTACGCCTCCCCGGCAATGAGCGGCTCGAGGTAGCGCCGGCAGGCCGCGGTGATGCCGAAGCCGTCCTCGCGAACGTAGGCGGCCGGGAGCTTCTTCTCCTGGTTGGCGACCTTCTCGAGCGGCACATGGCCGGTCGCCCAGCGGTAGGGGCTGGACGAGCGGCGCACGATGACCGGCATCACCGCGTTAGTGCCCGCGAGGGCGAGCTGCACCGCCGCCTTGCCGACCGCATACGCCTGCTCGACGTCGACGCGCGATGCGATATGGCGCGCGGCGCGCTGCAGGTAGTCGGCAACCGCCCAGTGGTACTTGTAGCCGTGGGCTTCGCGCACCATGTTGGCAAGCACGGGGGCTACGCCGCCGAGCTGCGTGTGGCCGAAGGCGTCGCGCGTACCGGCGTCCGCGAGGAATCTGCCATCCGCGTAAGCCGCGCCCTCGGAGGCCACGATCACGCAGTAGCCGTACCGTGTGACGCACTCGCGCACCCGCTCGAGAAACTTCTGCTGCTCGAACGGCACTTCCGGAAAGAGAATGATGTGCGGCGGCTCGTCGGGGCCGCGGCCGGCGAGTCCGCCCGCGGCTGCGATCCAGCCGGCGTGCCGGCCCATCACCTCGAGCACGAACACCTTGGTGGAGGTGCGCGCCATGGAGGCAACGTCCAGCGCCGCCTCGCGTGTCGACACCGCGACGTACTTGGCGACCGAGCCGAACCCCGGACAGCAGTCGGTTGCGGGGAGGTCGTTGTCGACGGTCTTGGGCACGCCGACGCAGGTGATGGGGAAACCGAGCGCAGCGCCGATCTGCGACACCTTGAGCGCGGTGTCCATCGAGTCGTTGCCGCCGTTATAGAAGAAGTAGCCGATATCGTGCGCGCGGAACACTTCGATCAGCCGCTCGTACTCGGCGCGATTCTGCTCGATGCCCTTCAACTTGAAGCGCGCCGAGCCGAAGGCTCCGGCCGGGGTGTATTTGAGGGCCCGCAGCGTCGCCGGACTCTCGCGGCCGACGTCTATCAGATCCTCGGTCAAGGCACCGACGATGCCGTCGCGGCCGGCGTACACCTTACCGATGCGCTTGGAGCGCAGCGCCGTCTCGATGACCCCGCAGGCCGAGGCATTAATGACTGCGGAGACGCCGCCGGACTGCGCGTACAAGGCGTTCTGCCGCGAGGGTCTGCTCATGGTGTTGGTTGTAGCGTAGGAGTGGCGGGCAAGAATAGCGCACGCCGGCCGGACTGCGCAGAGCGAGCCGCGGGCGGGCCCTGACGCGCCGCCGCCGCCGCCACGGCCTGCCGCCGTTTGACCTCACCGGGAGGGGCCGGTAACGTGCTCAACCTGCGTGCTCCCGGCACGGGTCGCCGTCAGTCAGAACCATGCGTATTGTCTTGTTGGGTGCCCCGGGGTCCGGAAAGGGCACCCAATCGCAGCGCCTCGTCGCGCGCTTCGGCATTCCGCAGATCTCGACCGGGGACCTGCTGCGGGCTGCTGTCTCGAGCGGCAGCGAGCTCGGACGCAAGGCAAAGGAGGCGATGGAGGGCGGGCGCCTGGTCGATGACGCGCTCGTGCTGTCCATGATCCGCGAGCGCCTGGCCGCGAGCGATACCCGCAGCGGCTTCATTCTCGACGGCTTTCCCCGCAACCTCCCCCAGGCGCAGGCGCTTGCGCAGATGCTCGCGCAGCTGAAGCAGCCGCTCGATGCGGTGCTGCAGCTCGAGGTGGACTACGGTGAGCTCGCGCGCAGGATTTCCGGCCGGCGCACCTGCGCCGATTGCGGGCGTGTGTTCAACGTGCTCACAGCGCCTGCTGCCGGCGCCGGCGAGCCGTGTCCGAAGACCGGCGCGCCGCACCGTCTGGTACAGCGTCCCGACGACAATGAAGCCACGGTCGCCGAGCGCCTGCGGGTATACGACGGGCAGACCCGGCCGCTGATCGACTTCTACCGCTCCCGGGGACTGCTGCGTGTCATCGACGCACAGGGCAGCGTCGATGAAATTGCCGCGCGCCTCGAGCGGGCGCTCGCCTCGCCCTGACGCTAGCGCCGCAGGTCCGCGGCGACGATCCGCGCCGCGCGGGGTGCGAGCGCGGCCGTGACTCGCGACGAGATTACAGCTCGCGCAGCAGCCGCTCGCCCAGCACCGCACGCCGCCAGCCGCGCAGCACCGCGGCATCCGCGCAGCCTGCGGCAAGCTGCTCCAGGTCGCGCCGGGTCGCCAGCACCTCGGGCGCGAGCCCGAGGTCTGCGGCAACTTCCTGCGCGGTGGCTGAGAGCTTCCGGAGCAGCGCGTTGCGCGCCGGATCGGACGGCGGCCTCATCGGTAGCGCCGGGGTCGGATCGGGCACCGCGGCCGCGGCCACGCACGCGAGCAGCTCCGCGGCGCGGCGCTTCACCAGTCCCGCGGGCAGCTCGCGGATCTGCGCCAACGCCTCCTCGGTGCGCGGCACGCGCATCACCATTTCGCGCAGCGCCACGTCCTCGAGGATCCAGCCGCGCGGGCGATCGTGTTCCACGGCGCGCCGCTCACGCCAGGCCGCGAGCTCTCGCGCCAGGCGCTCGCGGCCCGGATCGAGGCCGCGCAGTCCCTTGATCCGCAGCCAGGCCTGCTCGGGGTCCACGGCGAAGCCGCCTGCGTCGCCGATCGCGCCAAGCTCCTCGTTCAGCCACTCGAGTCGGCCGAGCTGCCCGAGGCGTGTCTGCAGCTCCTCCGCAAGCGGTAACAGATAGCGCACGTCATCGAACGCATATTCGAGCTGCTCGACGGAGAGCGGGCGGCGCGACCAGTCGGTGCGGGTGTGCGATTTGGCGAGCTCCCGGCCGAGGACCCGCCGCACCAGCTCGGCGTAGCCGACCTGGGCCGGAAAGCCGGCCAGCGCGGCGGCGATCTGGGTGTCGAACACCGGCGCGGTGAGTCCGGCGACCGGAAACAACACCTCGAGGTCCTGCCGCGAGGCGTGCATGACCTTGACCACATGTGTTGCCGTAAGCAGCGCCACCAGCGGCGACAGATCGCGCAGCGCGAGCGGATCGACGCAGGCGACCTCGGCCGGCGATGAGAGCTGCACCAGGCACAGCTGCGCGCGGTAGGTGCGCTCGCGCAGGAACTCGGTGTCCAGGCCGACGCGCGCCTGCCGCTGCAGCCGCGCACTCAATTCATCCAGGACGGTCGCTGTCGTGACGCTGTGCTGCAAAGACGCTGCGCTGCAAACCCGGGCGGGAGGACCTGTACAATCGGACGGCGCCATTATGCGGCCCCGGGCGCAGGTATCGGAAGTCATGCGGGATGTGATCAGGCTTTTCGTGCAGATCGCGCTGCTCAGGCGCGGCCCGCAGGATTTGCCGGCTTCGACCTTCCTGCTGGTCGTGACCGTGATCGGCTACGCGGTGGTGGTGGTCGTCGTCAGCAGCCTGTTGCCACCCACGAGCGCGTGGAGCATGCCGCTCCTCGTTTACGTGCTCTTCACGCTCGCCTGGTACATCGGCATGCTGCGGCTCGTCGGCCGGCCCGAGCGCACCGTGCAGACCGTCACGGCGGTGTTCGGGCTGCAGGCGGTGGTCTCGCCGCCGATGATCGTGTCGCAGTGGCTGATGCGACGCTTCGGCCAGGACAGCGACTGGCAGCTGCCGATCGCCTTCAGCGGCCTGGTGCTGGTGATCTGGCTGATTGCCGCGCTGAGTCAGGTCGTCAAGGCCGCGCTCGAATGGTCGACCGCGGCGAGCGTGGCACTCGTGATACTGCAGATCGCCGCCGCCCAGCTGGTGGCGATCGCGGTGTTTCCGACCGGCGCCTTCAGCTGACGCAGCCTCGTGCACGTTCACATCCTCGGCATCGGCGGCACTTTCATGGGGGGCGTCGCCGCCATCGCCCGCGCCGCCGGCCACCGCGTCACGGGCTCCGACCGCGAGCTCTACCCGCCGATGAGCACCCAGCTCGAGGCGCTTGGTATCGGGGTGGTGGCAGGCTACGAGGCCGCGCAGCTCAAGCCCGCCCCCGACATTGTCGTCGTGGGCAACGTCATGACGCGCGGCCAGCCGGTAATCGAGGCGCTGCTCGACAGCGGTCTGCCGTACGCTTCAGGCCCCGAATGGCTCGCGCGCGAGGTGCTCAGGGACCGCTGGGTGCTGGCGGTCGCCGGCACGCACGGCAAGACCACCACCGCCTCGCTCCTCGCCTGGATCCTCACGCACGCCGGGCTCGACCCCGGGTTCCTGATCGGCGGGGTCCCGGAGAACTTCGGAGTGAGCGCCCGGCTGGGCAGCGCGCCGTACTTCGTCATCGAGGCGGACGAGTACGACACGGCGTTCTTCGACAAGCGTGCGAAATTCGTGCACTACCGGCCGCGCACGCTGGTTCTCAACAACCTCGAGTACGACCACGCGGACATCTATCCCGACGTTGGCGCCATCCAGCGACAGTTCCATCACCTGGTGCGCATCGTGCCCGGCAGCGGCCGGATCGTCTGGAATGCCGGCGACGCACGCCTGGCCGAGACACTCGCCATGGGCAGCTGGACGCCGCTCGAGGGCTTTGCGCGCGCCGCGGACGCTGCTGCGGCGCTGTGGACTGCGCGCCCGGCGGCGGCGGCCGGGGACTTCTCGCACTTCGAGGTGCTGGAGGCCGGGCGTGCCCTCGGCAGCGTCAAGTGGGGGCTGATTGGGGCGCACAACATGGAGAACGCGCTGGCAGCGATCGCCGCGGCGCGCCATACCGGGGTGGCGGTGCCGCGCGCCATCGCGGCACTCGGGGAGTTTCGCGGCATTGCGCGGCGCATGCAGCTGCGCGGCGAGGCGGCCGGAGTGCGCGTCTACGACGATTTCGCGCACCACCCGACCGCGATCGCGACGACCATCGACGGGTTGCGGCGCCGGGTCGGCCGGGCGCGCATCATCGCGGTGCTCGAGCCGCGTTCCAACACCATGCGCATGGGCGTGCATCAGCACACGCTGGCGCCAGCCCTCGCCGGCGCCGATGAGGTGTGGCTGTACACCCCGCCCGACCTCGGCTGGGATGCGCGCGCCGCGCTGACCGAGCTCGGCGCGCGCGTCCAGTCGGCCGCGGACATCGATGTCCTGGCCCGCTCGCTCGCGCACGCGGTCCACCCCGGGGATCATGTGCTCGTCATGAGCAACGGCGGTTTCGGGGGCCTGCACGGCAAGCTTCTCGCGGAGCTCGGCAGGGACGGCGCCACGGGCCGCTGCGCTTCCGGCTGACATAGCGATTGCGAACGGTATCGTGCGCTGCAGGGCAGCATCACGGCACCGTGGCTGCCCGGCGCCGATGCCCGAGCCATTTCCGCGATTCGATCGGTAACGGCCGGGCGTGTCGTGACACCTAATGTCCTGAGTACATTCAAACGTGACCGGTCGGAGAAGCACCAGAGGCCATCAGCCGGCACGCGGTCCCGCCTTTTTTCGGAGGCTTTACAATGAAAATCTCAGTCACTTGCCTTGCGGCGGCCCTCATTGGCTTGAGCGCCGGCGCTGCCCGGGCCCAGGGAGCCGGGCCCACTGATCCGCAGATTGCTGCGATCGTCGTGACCGCCAACCAGGTCGACATCGACGCCGGCAAACTCGCGAAGGCGAGGTCGAGGACCAAGGACATTCAGGAGTTCGCCGAACGGATGATTACCGACCACACGGGCGTCAACAAAGCCGCGACCGACCTGGTGACGAAGCTCCACGTGACTCCCGAACCCAACCCGACCAGCGAGAGTCTGCAGAAAGGCGGCGATGAGAACCTCGCCGCATTGAAAAAGCTCCACGGCCGGGCCTTCGACAAGGCCTATATCGACCATGAAGTGGCCTATCACGAGGCAGTGCTGCAGGCCATGGACCAGACGCTGATCCCGAGCGCGCAAAACGCCGAGCTGAAAGCTCTGCTGGTCAAAGTGCGCCCGGCGTTCGTCGCTCACCTTGAGCACGCCAAGAAACTGCAGGCGGAGCTGAGCACGTAAGCCGGACCTGGGGTGCGGCGTGCGCCTTGTCACCGGCGCTTTGCTCGCTTTGAGCTTAGCCGCATCCGCGGCCGCCAGCCCGCGGACAACGACTCATACCGTCACGATTGAGGGTATGCAGTTCAGCCCGCCGGAGCTGACCGTGCACCGCGGCGATCGCATCGTGTGGGTGAACAAGGATCTGTTCCCCCACACCGTGACGGCAGCCGGGAAGTCCTTTGATTCGGGCAGCATCGCCGCCGGCGCGTCCTGGAGCTATGTCGCCGCTACGAGCGGCGACTATGCTTATGGGTGCACGTTTCATCCGACGATGCAGGGCAGGCTCACGGTGCAGTGAGGCGACCGACGGACATGAGTGATTTCGCAGCACAGCCGCAGCGCGTGGAGGACGATCCGACGATCGCCCATCGGGTAGCGACCGGGGACCGGGCGGCGTTCGAGCTACTCATGCGCCGGTACAATCGGCGCCTGTATCGCCTGGCGCGGGCGTCATTGCGCGACGACGCTGAAGCCAAGGATGCGCTGCAGGATGCCTACCTCAGCGCCTTCCGCTCCATCGGGCAGTTTCGCGGCGACTGCGCGCTCTCCACCTGGTTGTCGCGGATAGTCCTGAACGAATGCCTCGCACGAAAACGCCGCGCCACAAGGCGGCAGAACATCATTTCGATCGTCAGCTGGGGATCCGCGATGGAGCCTGTCGCAGATGCGGCCGATACGGCCGAACGCCCTGACCATGCGTTTGCCCGGGCACAGATTCGGAGTGTCCTCGAGCGCAAGGTCAGTGAACTGCCGGAGCCGCTGCGCCTGGTGTTCGTGCTGCGCTCGATCGAGGAGATGCCGGTGGAAGAAGTCGCCGACACTCTGTCGCTGTCGCCGGAGACGGTGAGAAGTCGTCATTTCCGCGCCAAGGGCATGCTGCGCGAGGCGCTCGCGCAGGAGATCGATCTCGCAGAGGGCGACATATTCGAGTTCGGCGGTGCGTGCTGCGACCAAGTGGTCGCCACTGTGCTGACACGTCTCGACCCGGTGGCATCGGCAAAACAGTAGAACGCTGGAACGGCCCGTCACGCCTCGGGCTCGACATCAGAAGGCGAGCGCAGCGAGCGCTTCCAGCACCTCATCCATGCAGTTGCGCACCTGCAGCCCGGCAGCCGCCGGGTCGGGCAGCGGGCGTGCCCCGCTGAGCAGTGCCGCCACCGTGTCCGCGAGCGCGCGCGGCTCGAGCTCGCCGCGCACCGCGAGCCCGGCGCGCACGCAGCGCCCGATCCGGTGCGCCTGGTCGCCGGCGATCGGTACCGCTACGCACGGCCGCCCGCAGGCGAGCACCTGCAGGAGCGTGTCGCCGCCGTTGCTGACCACGAGCCGCGCTGTGCGCATGAGCTCGGCGAGCTCGGCGAGCGGCAGGAGCGGCGCACGCTTCAGCTGCGGTGGTTCTGCCCTTGCGGCGGCGTCGGTGCCCGGCACGGCGCCGACCAGCAGTGTGTCGCAGCCGCGCCCGGCGAGCGCGCCGGCGGCGGCGGCGATCACGGCCGGCGCGTCCTCGGCCCCGGGATGTCCGCTGCCGCCCCCGGGGACGATGAGCAGGAACTCGCGTGTCCTGAGGCCCAAGCGCGCCAGAGTGGCCGCCGCGAGCAGCCCATCGGCCTGCGGCAGCAGCGCATCGACGAAGCGCACGCGCGGACCGGGACGCACCCTGAGCTTCAGCCGCTCGAGCGCCGTCAAGGCGCCCGCGATGAACTCCGGGTAGGCGATCCAGTGTTCGTCCAGCAGCGTGAGCCATCGCAGCCGGAACGCCTTGCGGCGCTGGCGCCGCCGCGAACTGACGAACACGACGCGCGCGCCGGCCGCGCGCGCCGCACGCAGCTGCGCGGTGCGGCCGGCGTTGTCGAAGATGACCACCCGCGGGCGGAACTCGCGGATCAGGGCGCACACCTCGCGCGTGTGGAAGGTGGGCGAGGCGGGCAGCAGGGTCGAGGCAAACGGGGTGGCGGCGGCGTAAGGCGCGGCACGGCTCAGCGCGAAGTGCACCTCGAGCTGCGGGAAACGGCGGGTCATGGCGGTCGCGATCGCAAGGCTGCGCGCGTATTCACCCATGCCGCGCGCTCCCGACACGGGTATGAACAACAGGCGCGTGTTGGCCGCGGGCATGGGAGCGGATGCTAGAGTACTGCATCAGGCCAAGCGAGGCGCGCATGCTGCCGGTGTTGTTCTTCGATCCGCTGTGTCCGCGCCCGTACGACGCCGCCACCCTGCGCACGGCGGGGCTCGCCGGCACCGAGGCGAGCGTGGTGCGCATCGCGGAGAGCCTCGATGCCTGGGTCAGTCAGCACAACCGCAGCGCGGATGCGGGGCGCTACCGCACGCCCGGCCACCTCGAGGCCGTCAGTCACGTGGTGGTGCTGCGCGATCCGCGGGCGCTGGAGCGGGCCGCGGCGCTCGCGCCGCGGGCCCGCCCGTGGCTGTGGCTGCACGATCGCATCGAGCCGGGGTCCTCGCGCTCGCGCTGGTTCGTGGCAGCTGCGGACGCGCTGCGCCGGCTGCAGCCGCAGATCGTCTGCGTGTCGGACTACCTGCGCACGCGGGTCGCGGCGACCGTGGCGCGCATCCGCGGCTGCGAGCACCTCGTAGTGCATCGCATCTACAACCCCGTCGACGACGGCCTCGTTCCGGATGACGCGGCCATCGACCCGGACAAGCTGGTGTTCTTCTCCTCGCCCAACAAGGGGCTGAAGTTCACGCTCGATGCCTTCCGCGCGCTGCGTCGGCGCATGCCACAGCTGCGCCTGTGCGTCGGCAACCCGGGTTACAGGGATCTGCCGGCGCAGCGCCTCGACGGCGTCGAGTGGCTGGGCTCGCTGCCGCACGCGCGGATCGTCGCCGAGGCGCGCACGGCGCTGTGCACCTTCAGCGCGAATTTCGTGATTCCGGAGACCTTCGGCCTGGTGTTTGCCGAGTCACACGCGGTCGGCACGCCGGTGCTGACGCACGACTGCGGAGCTGCCGCGGAGGTGCTCGCCGACCGGGAGCAGCTGCTGCCGGTTGGCGCGGCGCCACGCGTCTACGAGACGCTGCTGCACAACCTGACGCCGCGGCGGCGCATCTGGGCGGCCGACCTCGCGGACCGCCTCGGACTCTTCGACGGCTACATCGAGCGCATCGGCGGCTGGCACCGCGGCGCCCGTCCCCGGGTCGGCCCCGACCCGCGCTTTCGCCTGTCGCGGGTGGCCGCCGAGTGGCGCACGCTGCTCGCCGGTTAGCCCGGTAGCCATGCGCGCGTTCGTCTGGTTCCTCGGTCTGATCGCGGTGGCGCTCGCGGCGATTGCCGCCTTCACGTACCCCGCGTGGCTGCTGCTGCATCCGCATTTCAATTTCCCGTTCCACCGCATCGGCGAGCGCATCGGCATGCTGGCGCTGCTGGTGGGGTTCCTTCTGGTCGCGAGGCGCCTGAAGCTCGCGGACCGCGCGAGCCTCGGCTACGGGCTCGAGCGACGCCGTTTCGGGCGCGAGTTGCTGGTGGCGCTCCTGATCGGCATCGCCACCATGCTCGGGGTGGTGGCCCTGATGAGCGCGCTCGGGCTCCTCGAGTGGACCACGGGGGGACTGACGGCCGGGGCGCTTGCGCGCGTGGTTGCGGCGCGGGCCTTGAGCGCGCTCACGGTAGCGCTCATTGAGGAGACTTTCCTGCGCGGTGCGATGCACACGGCGATCGAGCGCGAATCGGGCACGCGCGCCGCGGTACTGCTGACCGCGCTCATCTACGCGGCCAGCCACTTCTTCGCGAGCTTCCACATCGCCGCTCCGCAGGTGAACCCCGGGAGCGGTGTGGCGCTGCTTGCCGGCACGCTGCATGCCTTTTCCCGGCCGCTGTCGATCGCGGACGCTTTTCTGGCGTTGTTCGCCGTCGGCGTGGTGCTCGGTCTGGTGCGCGCCGCCACCGGCAACATCGCCGCCTGCATCGGACTGCACGCCGGCTGGGTATGGGTCATGCTGGTCGCGCACGAGTTCAGCCACGCCCAGCGTGCGGCTCCGGGGGCGTTTCTGCTCAGCCGTTTCGACGGGTTCGTGGGCTGGCTGGTGCTCGCCTGGACGGTGGCGCTCGCCGTGCCCGTCTGGCGCTTCTACGTCGCGCGGGCAGCCCGTGCAAAAGAACTGCCCACTCAGCCGCGATCGTAAGAAAAGTCTTTCCCGGGGCGTCGCAAGCACGTCCCTGTAGAACGACTAATTGAGTTGCTCGGGCTTGTAGCCGTCGCGCCTGAGAAGCTCCAGGAGTCCGCCGTCACCCACCAGGTGCAGGGCGCCGACCACGATCAGGGAGTTGCTGTTTGCGGCGAGCAGCTGCTCGATCTGCGGCAGCCACAGCCGGTTGCGCTCGGTCACCACCGGCCGGTACAGCCCCGGAAACTCGCGGTACTCCTCCGCCAGGAGCTTCGCCAGCTGCGGCGCATCGCCGCTGCGCCAGGCGCTGACGATCTCCTGAAGCTCATTCGGGGGATCGTCGAGCTCCTTCAGGGTCTGGTCGAGCATGCGCACCTGATCCGCCTGCGAGAGCCCTGCAAGGGAGCCGAGCTCGGCGTCGACGGTCTCGAGTCCTGCGGTCGCCTTGCCGTCGGCGTGCGCACGCTGCACGAGCTGCTGCTCCACGCCCTGCTCGGGATCGAAGCCGAGCTTCAGGTACTGGAGGTCTGTGAGCTCGATCGCAACCACCCACGGTGCCTCGTCGTCGAGCGCAGGCGTGGGGAGGCCGAAGTCGCCGGCCGCGTGCGTGACCTGGCCGTAGCGCTCAGCGCCGAGCACGGTGCGCAGCGTGGTCCCCGCCGGCAGCTTGCCGTGCTCGAGGATCCAGTCGCCGAGCTGCAGCGCATCGAGCTTGCCGAGATCGACCTCCATCACCAGTCGGCTCGAATCCGCGTACGCGCGCAGCAGGCTCGCCGGCAGCGTCGCCTGCTCGGTCGGCAGCAGGTGCACCGAGCCTGCGAGATACACCGTGTTGTGTGCGCCGCGGACCGCCCACACGGGGCTCGCGGCTTCGGCGGTCAGGCAGCCGAGCAGGCCGACGGCAAGGAGCCACTGCTGTATTGCTCGACCCATACGACCTCCGTCAGCAGTGTACCGTCCGCGCGCAGCTCGAGCGTGCGGTAGCCGGGCGGCCGGCGGTCGACGGTGAAGTTATCGGCATTAGGCAGGAACTGCGCGCAGGTCGAGGGGGTGGCGAGCAGCCGCACGCCCCGCCGCAACCCGTCGAAGCTCTGATGCACGTGGCCCCAGACGATGGCGCGCACGTTGGAGTGCCGGTCGATGCAGGCGAGGAATTCTGCGGCGTTGTCGAGCCCGACGCGGTCGAGCCAGCGGCTCGCCATCGCCACCGGGTGATGGTGCAGGCATACGAGGCAATGCCGCTTGCCGGCACCGGCGAGCGCTGCCTCGAGGGCCGCGAGCGTCTCGTGGCTCATATGGCCGCCGGCGCAACCGGGGATACAGCTGTCGAGCAGCACGATGCGCCAGCGCCCGAGATCGACGCAGCCGTCGAGGACGAAGGGCGCGTCCGCGAGCTCGCGGCGCATCGCCTGCGGCTCGTCGTGGTTGCCGGCGACGCATAGCACCGGCAAGCCGAGCCCGGCGAACAGCCGCCGGAAATGCGCATAGCCGCCCGGATCGTCCTGCACCAGATCGCCCGTCACGAGCAGCGCATCGGGCGGCCAGTCGCGACCGCGCGCGTGATTGAGCGCGGCCGTGAGCGCCGGCAAAGTGGCGACGCCACGCAGCGACAGGCTCGCGTCGCCGTACAGGTGCGGATCGGTGAAGTGAACGAGACGCACGGCGCTCATGACCGAACAAGCGTAACAAAGGCCCGGCGGGGGCTGCAGTGAACCAGGTCCCCCGGCGGGCGAGTGCACGTGCGCCTTGACGGAGCGCGCATTTCCGGCAGCGCATAATGTGAAACAAGCCCGCTGGCCAAGCGCTGGCTGTGCGGGAACTTAAGTCGTGTCGGGCAGCCGGCGCGACACGCTGCCCCGGGGCGGGCGCGGCCGCCGGCGGAGCGCGCCGACACACGCTTGCGGCGCAGCTGCGATTGAGCATCGGGCGCCAGTGGTGGAGAATGCGCGCCCCGAAAGTCGCGTCCCAACCTGCGCGGCTTGCGCGAACGCGCGAGGCCCCCGATGACCACACGCCGTGAACTCGCCAATGCCATCCGTGCGCTCTCCATGGACGCGGTACAGCGCGCCAATTCCGGGCACCCGGGCATGCCGATGGGCATGGCCGACATCGCGCAGGTGCTGTGGTGCGACTTCCTGCGCTACAACCCCGGCAATCCGCTCTGGCCGGACCGTGACCGCTTCGTACTCTCGAACGGCCACGGTTCGATGCTGCTGTACTCGGTACTGAACCTTACCGGATATCCGCTCGCCATCGAGGATATCAAGAATTTCCGCCAGCTCGGCAGCAAAACGCCGGGTCACCCGGAGCGCGACCCGCACCTCGGCATCGAGACGACCACCGGGCCGCTCGGACAGGGGCTGTCGAACGCGGTCGGCATGGCGTGCGCGGAACGGCTGCTGGCGGCCGAGTTCAACCGCCCGAACCTTCCGATCGTCGATCATTACACCTACGCGTTCTGCGGTGACGGCTGCCTGATGGAGGGGGTTTCGCACGAAGCCTGCTCGCTGGCGGGTACGCTCGGTCTCGGCAAGCTGATCGTCTTCTACGACGACAACGGCATCTCGATCGACGGCAAGGTCGTCGGCTGGTTCAGGGACGACACGGGCGCGCGCTTCGCGGCCTACGGCTGGCATGTCGTGCCGGAAGTCGACGGGCTGGACGGCGAGGCGGTAGCCGGCGCGGTGCGCGCGGCGCGCGCCGAAACGCAGCGTCCCTCGCTGATCCGCTGCAAGACCATCATCGGCTACGGCGCGCCTCACCGGCAGGGCACCAAGGAAGCGCACGGCGAGGCCCTCGGCGCGGACGAAGTCGCCGCGGCCCGGCAGCAGCTCGGCTGGCCGTACCCGCCGTTCGTGGTGCCGGATGAGATCCGCGCGGCGTGGGATCATCGCGCCCAGGGCACAGCGCTCGAGGCCGGCTGGCGTGAGCTGTTCGCGCGCTATGCAAGCGCCTTCCCGAAGGAAACGCGCGAGTTCGAACGGCGCATGCGCGGCGACCTGCCCGATAACTGGCGCGACACGGCCGCGCAGACTCTCGAGGCGCTCGGGCGGCAGAGCGCGCCGCAGGCGACGCGCCAGTCCTCGCAGGCCGCGCTCAATGTCCTCGCGCCGGGGCTGCCGGAGATCCTCGGCGGCTCCGCCGACCTCACCACTTCGAACAGCACGCTCTTCAAGGGGGCGCAGACCATCCTGCCGCAGGAGGACAGCGGCGATTACCTGCACTTCGGCGTGCGCGAGTTCGGCATGACCGGCTTCATGAACGGCGTCGCGGCGCACGGCGGCCTGATTCCCTACGGCGGCACGTTCCTGACCTTTTCGGACTACGCGCGCAACGCCGTGCGGCTCGCCTGTCTCATGGAGCTGCGCGTCATCCTCGTATACACGCACGATTCGGTCGGGCTCGGCGAGGACGGACCCACTCATCAGCCGATCGAGCACCTCGCGAGCCTGCGCGCCATGCCGCATCTGGCGCTCTGGCGGCCGTGCGATGCGGCCGAGACCGCGGTCGCCTGGACGCTCGCCATCGAGCGGCACGGGCCCTTGGCGCTGGTGCTGACGCGCCAGGCTCTGCCGCAGCAGCCGCGCACCGCCGCGCAGCTCGCGGCCATCCGCCGCGGCGGCTACGTGCTCATCGATTGCAGTGGCACGCCGGAGGCGCTGGTCATTGCCACGGGCTCGGAGGTCAGCATCGCAGCGACAGCGGTGAATGCGCTCAACGCCGCCGGCCGCCGCGTGCGGCTCGTGTCGATGCCCTCGACCGACGCCTTCGACGCGCAGGACGATGCCTGGCGCGAGGGCGTCCTGCCGCGCGCGGTGACGCGCCGCCTGGCGGTGGAGGCGGGGGCGACGCAGTGCTGGTGGCGTTACGTCGGCAGCGGCGGCCGGGTGCTCGGCATCGATCGCTACGGTGTCTCCGGCAAGGGCGCGGAGGCTTTGGCGCATTTCGGCTTCACGGCCGATAATGTCGCGCAGCAGGTGCGCGCATTGCTGGAGGTCTGAGACGCATGGGCATAAGGGTCGGCATCAACGGTTACGGGCGCATCGGCCGCAACACACTGCGCGCGCTCTACGAATCCGGGCGCACCGGCGAGCTCAAGGTCGTGGCGCTCAACGATCTGGCCGACCCGAAGACCAACGCGCACCTGACGCGCTATGACAGCGTGCACGGCCGGTTCGCCGGCGAGGTGCGGGTCGACGGCGACAGCATGGTCGTCAACGGCGACCGCATCCGCGTGCTCGCCGAGCGCGATCCGGCCAAGCTCCCGTGGGGCGAGCTCGGCGTCGAGTACGTGCTGGAGTGCACCGGGCTGTTCACCACCAAGGCGAAGGCCGGAGCACACCTGAAGGGCGGCGCGAAGAAAGTGGTGATCTCGGCGCCCGGCGGCGAGGATGTGGACGCCACCGTGGTGTACGGCGTCAACCACGACGTGCTGAAGAGCAGCTTCACCGTGATCTCCAACGCCTCGTGCACCACCAACTGCCTGGCGCCGGTCGCCAAGGTGCTGCATGCGAAGGTCGGGATCGCCGCCGGCATCATGACCACGATCCACGCCTATACCAACGACCAGGTGCTCACCGACGTCTACCATTCCGACCTGCGGCGTGCGCGCTCCGCGACCCAGTCGCAGATCCCGACCAAGACCGGGGCCGCCGCGGCTGTCGGACTCGTGCTGCCGGAGCTCAAGGGCAAGCTCGACGGCTTCGCGGTGCGTGTGCCGACCATCAACGTCTCGCTCGTGGACCTCACCTTCAGCGCCCGGCGCGCGACCTCCGTAGAAGAGGTGAACGATTCGATGAGGGATGCGGCCGCCGGGGCGCTCAGGGGGATCCTCGCGTACAACGACGCGCCGCTGGTATCGGTCGACTTCAATCACGATGCGCACTCGTCGATCTTCGACGCGACTCTCACCAAGGTGATCGACGGCACGCTGGTCAAGGTGTGCGCCTGGTACGACAACGAATGGGGCTTCTCCAACCGCATGCTCGACACCACGCTCGCGTGGTCGCGGGCGCGCTGAAACGGCATCCAGCATGACGACGGCCCTGCGCAGCGCATGAAGGTTTTGCGCATGACGGATGCGGACCTGCGCAACAAGCGGGTCCTGATTCGCGAGGATCTCAATGTGCCGGTGCATGACGGCGTGGTCACGAGCGACGCGCGTATCCGCGCCTCGCTCGCCACCATCCGCTATGCGCTCGACCAGCACGCCCGGGTGTTCGTACTGTCGCATCTCGGCCGCCCGGAGGAGGGGCGGGAGGACCCGGCGCTGTCGCTGGCGCCGGTCGCGGCGCGGCTTTCGGAGCTGCTCGGCAGGCCCGTGCCGCTGCGCAAGGACTGGCTTGCTGGGGTCGACTGCGCCGCCGGCAGCGCCGTGCTGTGCGAGAACGTGCGCTTCAACCGCGGCGAGAAGCGCGACGACGAGCAGTTGTCGCGGCGCATGGCGGCGCTGTGCGAGGTGTTCGTGATGGACGCCTTCGCCACGGCGCACCGCGCCGAGGCGAGCACCCACGGGGTGGCGCGCTTCGCACCGGTCGCGTGTGCGGGACCGCTGCTGGTGGGCGAGCTCGAGGCGCTGGAGCGGGCGCTCGAGAAGCCGGCGCGGCCGCTCGTGGCGGTGGTCGGCGGCTCCAAGGTCTCGACCAAGCTCACCGTTCTCGAGTCGCTCCTCGGCCGGGTCGACCAGCTGATCGTCGGCGGCGGCATCGCCAATACCTTCCTCGCCGCCACCGGCGTGGCGGTCGGCAGGTCGCTGCACGAGGCACAGATGCTGGACGTCGCACGGCGCCTGATGGAGCAGGCGCGCGCGCGCGACGCGCGCATCCCGCTGCCGGAGGACGTCGTGGTGGGCAAGGAATTCGCCGCGACCGCGCACGCCGACGTGCGCCCGGTCAACGAGGTGCGCGCCGATGAGATGATCCTCGACATCGGCCCCGACAGCGCCGATCGTTTCAGCGAGTTGCTGCAGGGCGCCGGCACCATCATCTGGAACGGGCCGGTGGGCGTGTTCGAATTCGAGCAGTTCGGCGAGGGTACGCGCGCCGTCGCGCAGGCGATCGCGCGCAGCAAGGCCTTCTCGCTCGCCGGCGGGGGCGATACTCTCGCGGCGATCGAGAAGTACCGGGTCGAGGACGGCATATCCTACATCTCGACCGGTGGCGGTGCGTTCCTCGAGTTCGTGGAGGGCCGGCCGCTGCCGGCGGTGACCGTGCTCGCGCAGCGCGCGCAGGCCGGAGGACAGAGCTGATGCCGAGGCGCACCAAGATCGTCGCCACCGTCGGGCCGGCCACCGACAACCTCGAGGTGCTGACCCAGATGATGCACGCCGGCGTCGATGTCGCGCGCCTCAACGCCTCGCACGGCACGCTCGCCGACCGCAGGCGGCGCCTCGGACTGATCCGCGCGGCGGCGCAACGCGCCGAGCGCTGCGTCGGCGTGCTGCTCGACCTCGGCGGTCCCAAGATCCGCATCGAGGGTTTCCGCGAGGGGCGCGTGCAGCTGACCGAGGGCGCGTTGTTCACGCTCGACACCGCGCTCGATCCCAAGGCGGGCACGGAGGCCCGGGTAGGCGTCGCCTACAAGGACCTGCCGCGGGACGTGGCCTCGGGCGACACGCTGCTGCTCAACGACGGCCAGATCGTGCTCGACGTCGAGCGCGTCGATCCCACGACCATCGAGACGCGCGTGCGGGTCGGCGGCGAGCTGTCGGACCGCAAGGGACTCAACCGCCAGGGCGGCGGCATCTCGGCGCCGTGTATCTCGGAGCGCGACCGCGAGGACATCCAGTTCGCGGCCGAGGAGCGCATCGACTACATGTCGGTGTCGTTCGCGCGCGAGGCCGCCGATATCCTCGAGGCGCGCTCGCTGCTGCACGCCGCCGGCGGCGACGCGCGCATCGTCGCCAAGATCGAGCGTCACGAGGCGATCGACAACCTCGCCGGCATCATCGACGCCTCGGACGTGGTCATGGTGGCGCGTGGCGACCTCGGCGTGGAGATGGGCTATGCGGAGCTCACCGGGCTGCAGAAGACCATCATCCATCAGACCCGTACCCGCAACCGCGTGGTGATCACCGCGACGCAGATGATGGAATCGATGATCCAGAACCCGGTGCCGACCCGCGCCGAGGTCAGTGACGTCGCCAACGCCGTGATCGACGGTACGGATGCGGTGATGCTGTCGGCCGAGTCGGCCACCGGCCGCTACCCGGTGAAGGCCGTCGAGGCAATGGTGCAGGTCATCGAGGGCGCCGAGAAGTACCAGCTCTCGCACCCGCGCTCGCGGCAGCGTGCGCTCGAGGGCCAGTTCGAAGGCACGGAACAGGCGATCGCGATGGCCGTCATGTACACGGCCAACCACATGAAACTCAGCGCCATCGTCGCGTTGACCGAGTCCGGGGCGACGCCGCTGTGGATGTCACGCATCCGCTCGGACATCCCGATCTACGCGTTCACGCGTCACGAGGTGACGCGCCGGCGCGTGACGCTCTACCGGGGAGTATATCCGGTGATTTTCGACGTCACCGGGCAGACCGTCGCCGGCGGCCTCTACCAGGCGTTGTTCGCGCGGCTGCTGGAGCTCGGGCTGGTCAAGCCGCGCGACCGGATCATACTCACCAAGGGCGAGCAGTCGGGCGTGCAGGGCGGAACCAACTCGATGCAGATCCTGCAGGTGGCGCTCGACTAGCGCCGCGGCGCGACGGAAGGCACACCGCCCTCGCATGCGCAAACTGGGGTATGCCTGCGCCGCCATCGCGCTGCTGCTTCTGGCCGTTCTCGTCCTCGCCTACGGCGTGCTGCGTGCCTCGCTGCCGCGACTCGACGGTACCCTGCGCGTCAACGGCCTCACGGCAGCGGTGAGCATCGCGCGTGATGAGCGCGGCGTGCCGACGATCATCGCGGCCAACCGCGTCGACCTCGCCTTCGCCACCGGCTTCGCGCACGCGCAGGACCGCTTTTTCGAGATGGACCTGTCGCGCCGGCTCGCCGCCGGTGAGCTCGCCGAGCTCTTCGGTGCCGTGGCGCTCGATGAGGATCGGAAGCTGCGGCTCTTCAGGTTCCGTCACGTGGCGCGCGAGGTGCTGGCGCAGGCGGACATGCACGATCGGGCGATCCTCGAGGCCTACGCCCGCGGCGTGAATGCCGGGCTCGAGAGGCTCGGCAGCCGCCCCTGGGAGTACTGGGTGCTGGGCGCTCGGCCTGCTGCCTGGCGGCCGGAGGACTCCGTGCTGGTCGAGTACGCCATGTGGTGGGACCTGCAGGCGAATGGCTTCCGGCGCGAGATCCAGCGCCAGGCCATCGACGCGCGCCTCAGGGGCCCGGACTGCGGCGCGTGGAAGTGCGCGCTCGCCTTCCTCTATCCGCATGGCACCGAGTGGGACGCGCCCGACGCGCTTACGCCGGCAGCGGCCCCCGCGCCACCGCCGCCGGTGCCGGGCGCCGATGCGCTCGATATTCGTGAGGCGGTGCCGCCGCCCGGCGCCCCGGGCTCCCTGCCCGGAGCCGCGTTGCCGAGCGGTGCGAGCAACAACTGGGCGGTCGCGGGGCGGCTGACGACCACCGGTGCGGCTCTCGTCGCCAACGACATGCATCTCGGACAGCGCGTGCCGCCGGTCTGGTACCACGCACGCCTCGAGACCCGGGCCGGTCCGGAGGGGCCCGCCCTCGATCTCAACGGCGTGACGCTTCCCGGGGCGGCGCTGCTGGTCGCCGGGTCCAACGGACATATCGCCTGGGGGTTTACCAACAGCTACGGCGCGTGGATCAATGTCGAGCGGGTGCCGTGCACGGCGGCCGGCGAGCACGAGCTGACGACCTCTTCAGGTCCGGTGCCGCTCGCGGAAGTGACCGAGGAGATCCGGGTGCGGCGCGGGGCGCCGGTGGCTCTCGCGGTGCGCTCGAGCTCCCGCGGCGTGCTGCTGCGCGCCGATCCGGCACACCGTGAGTGCTGGTTCGGAGCGTGGCTGGCGCAGCTGCCCGAGGCGACCAACCTCGTGCTGCTGGCGATGGAGCGGGCCAGCTCGGTCGCCGATGCGCTTGCGCTTGCACCGCGCGTCGGCATCCCGCACCAGAATCTCGTGGTCGGCGACCGCGACGGCCACATCGCCTGGAGCATCTTCGGCCGCATTCCCGAGGATACCGGCGCCGGCCGCGCCCGCCGCGGCGCACCCTGGACGACACCCGCCGACCACCCGCGGATCGTGGATCCGCCGTCGGGCGCGATCTGGACCGCCAATGCACGCGTCACCGACGATGCGCGCGCCGAACAGCTGATCGGGGGTGACATCGCGCAGCTGGGCTCGGAATACGATCTGGGAGCGCGCGCCGGTCAGATCCGCGATGACCTGCTGGCGCTCAAGGGCAAGGTTACACCGGCGGATATGTTGCGCATCCAGCTCGACGATCGTGCGCAGTTTCTCGCGCGCTGGCGCGGCCTGCTGCTCGCGGTGCTCGACTCCGGCAGCCTCGCCGGTCATCCGCAGCGGGCGGAATTCCGCCGCCTGGTCGAAGGCTGGAACGCGCGCGCCAGCGTCGATGCCGTCGGTTACCGGCTGGTGCGCGCCTATCGCGACCGCACGCAGGATGCGGTCTGGGACATGCTGCTCGACGGTCTCGACGTGCCTGCCGCCGACCGCTACGAGCCACCGGAGCAGTTCGAGGGCGCCCTGTGGCGGCTGGTGAACGCGCGGAGCGAGAGCCTCAACTGGCTCAGCTCCCGCTATCCGGACTGGCGCGCGCTGCTGCTCGCGCAGGTCGATGCGACCATCAGGCAGCTCCTCGAGAGCTGCGCCGATCTCGCGCACTGCACCTGGGGCAGGCACAACACCGTGCGCATCCGCCATCCGCTGGCGGCGGCCCTGCCGTGGGCCGCCGCCTTGCTGGACATGCCGACGGTGGAGCTGCCCGGTGACCACGACATGCCGCGGGTGCAGGACGGCGAATTCGGCGCTTCGGAGCGTTTCGCGGTCTCTCCCGGTCACGAGGCCCAGGGTTACTTTGAGCTTCCGGGCGGGCAGAGCGCTCATCCGCTTTCGCCCTACTACCGCGCCGGGTTCATGGGCTGGGTTCACGGGCAGGCGCTGCCGCTCCTGCCCGGCCCTGACCAACACACGCTGACGCTGGCGCCGAACTAACCGCGGCAGCGCGCAGTCTGATGGAGTGAAGGGACGGCGCAGGTGTCCGCTGGTTGCGGTTTTAATTCGGGGTTAAGGTGCCGTTAAGGGATCCGCCGCCGCGGGCCGCGACGCCCGTCACACGGGACGCGGCGCCGGAGGTTTCATAATAGGATTCGCGTGCAAGCAGCTATGGATGCCCCGAGCGAATCCGGATACCGGTCGTTGTCCCGTCCCACCGTTGCCCTGGTGCTGACCGGCGGCGGTGCGCGTTCCGCTTATCAGATAGGGGTGCTGCTCGCGCTCGCGGAGCTCCTGCCGCGCTCGCGCAACCCGTTTCAGATCATCGTCGGCACCTCCGCCGGAGCGGTCGCGGCCAGCGTGCTCGCCGCCGAGGCGCATCACTGGCGTCGCGCGGTGCTCGGACTCGAGCGCGTGTGGGCGAACTTCCGCTCGAGCCAGGTGTTTCATGTCGACCCGCCCCACATGATGCGCGCCGGAGCCCACTGGGTCCTGTCGCTCATCTCGGGCGGACTGGTGCTCGAGCCGCCGAAATCGATGCTCGACAACTCGCCGCTGCGCGCGCTGCTCGGCAAACACGTCGACTGCAGCGGCGTGCGCCGCTCGATCGAGCGCGGCCACCTGCGCGCCTTCGCGCTGTGCGCGACCAGCTACGTCAGCGGCAACTCCGTCGCCTTCTACGACGGCGACGAGGCGCTCGGCGACTGGGCCCGGGTGCAGCGGCTCGGGCGCCGCTGCGAGTTCACGCTCGATCACCTGATGGCGAGCGTGGCGATCCCGCTGCTGTTCGCGCCGGTGAAGATCGGCGACGACTACTTCGGCGACGGCGCGATGCGCCAGCTCCACCCGCTGAGCCCGGCGATCCACCTGGGAGCCGACCGGCTGCTGATCATCGGCGTGCGCGCGCGCCGCGCCGCCGGCGTCACGGTCAACCGCCTGCAGGCGTCCATGCCGACTCCGGGAGACATCTTCGGCTACATGCTCGATACCTTATTCACCGATCAGATCTACGGCGACCTCGAGCAGCTCGAGCGCATCAACGTGCTGGTGCATACGGCGCCGCAGGCCACGCGCGGAGCACGCTACGTCGAGACGCTGATGCTGGCGCCGAGCGTCGACCCCCGACAGCTCGCCGCGCGGCACGCCGCCGAGATACCGGGCGGCCTGCGGGCGCTGCTGCGGGTGATCGGCGGGCGCGACACGGCCGGCGGCTACCAGCTGGCAAGCTATCTCACCTTCGAAGCCGGCTACACGCGCGCGCTGATCGAGCTCGGCTACCACGACGCGATGGAGGCCCGCGGAGCGCTGCTCGCCTTCATGAGCGGCGCGAAGCTGCCGGCGGTCATGACCGCGCCGGGAGTTGCGCAGGCGACCTGAGCCCTCGACAATCGCGCCGCATGCTCTTCCAGGATGCCCAGCGGAGACTCCAGGAATTCCTCGCGCCGCTCACGGTCGATGAGTTCCTCGGTCGCACCCTGACCGGCGGCTTCTGCAGGATCGCCGCTGCCGGCCCCGCTGCCCGGGTGGAGCTGCTCGGGCCGGATCCGCAGGCGGCGCTGCTCGGCGCGGTGTATCTGGCCCCGCGGCTGACGTTCCATTCCGCCAATCCCGTCGGAGCGGCGCCGAGCCTCGCCGGCGTTGCCGACGCCGACGAGTTCGCACGAAGGATCGCCGAGCTCCATGCGCGGAATTACTCGGTGCGCTTTCCGGAGCTGCGGCCGCTCTCGCCGGCCCTCGACGAGCTCGCGCGGGCGCTGGAGTTCATGCTGCACGCGCCGGTCACGGCCTCCGCCTTCTGGAGCCGCGGCGGCATGCGGGCGCCCGTGCACTACGACGACCATGACCTGATCGTCGTGCAGCTGCGCGGCGACAAGCGCTGGTACCTCGCGGAAAAGCCCAGCGAGCTGCCCAATACCTGGGTAGCGGCCGAATCGCTCGAGCTCGGATCGCATGCAGCCATCGACCTGCATCCCGGGGACCTGCTGTATCTGCCGCGCGGTACCCTTCACAGCGTCGACTCGGACACCGAGTCGCTGCATCTGTCGATCGGCTTCACACCGCTCACGGTGCGGGAAGCGGTGATCGCCGCGCTCGATCAGCTTTCCGACTTCGACCGGACGCTGCGCACCACGCTGGGCGGGTGCGTTCCGGCACAGTTCAAGGGCGCCGGCATGGAGTCATTGGCGCAGCGGACGGCGGACGCGGTCGAGCGGCTGCGCGCGGCCTGCCGCACGCCGGGGTTCATGGCCGCGGCGCTGCAACACCGCTCCACGCGGGTCGTGGCGTCGCTCGCCGCGCTGGCACCGCCGGAGTCAGTGGCGGCGCTCGCGGTCGATACCGAGCTGGTGCACAGCGGCACCGGGATGTGTCATCTCACCGCCAGCCCCGGACGCATCGACTTCAGCTACCCGGGCGGCCACGTCTACCTGCACCGCGGCACCGAGCAAAGCCTGCTTTTTATGGTGAACACGCCGCGGTTCCGCGTGCGTGACATCCCCGGAGAGATCGCCGACGACGTGCGGCTGTCGCTCGCCGCCAAACTCCTCGGTATAGGCTTTCTGGCGCGCGCCTAGTCAGTCGCCCACCGCCCGGGGGCGCGGCCGGAACATGCGCGCTCCCGGCAGGCCTGCGTGCCGCGCGGTGACACTGGGGAACTCGGCGGCAAAGGCCTCCGCCAGGCGCTCGACGATATAGACGGAGCGGTGCTGTCCGCCGGTGCAGCCCACCGCGACGGTGAGGTAGCCGCGGTTGCTGCTGCGAAACTCCGGCACCCGGGCGCGCACGAAGCGCGTGATGTCCTCGAGCAGCGTCGCGACGCCGGTATGCGCCTCGAGGAAACGAGTCACTTCGGGGTCGCGGCCGGTGAGATTGCGCAGGCCGGGGTCCCAGTACGGGTTGGGAAGCGCGCGCGCGTCGAACACGAAGTCCGCATCTCCGGGAATGCCGTCCTTGAAGCCGAAGGATTCGAAGGTGATCGACAGGTCGGCGGCGGCACGGCGTGCGACGCGCTTGTGAATGATGTCGCGCAGCGCGTGCACACCCATGCGCGAGGTATCGATGACGAGATCGGCCGCCGACACCACCGGCTCGAGCAGCTGACGCTCGAGCGCCATCGCTTCGCGCAGGGCAACATCGGTGCGGCTGAGCGGATGCTTGCGGCGCGTCTCGGCGAACCGCCGCAAGAGCTCGTCCTCCGCGGCGATGAGGAAGATCACCTCGAGCTGCAGGCCGCTGCGCTTGAGCTCGTCGACGAGCTGCGGGACGCTGGCGATCTCAGCGGCGGTGTTGCGCGCGTCCAGGCCGATGGCCGTGCGCTCGTAGGTGGTCTCGGGGCTGCGCACGGTGTAGGAGATGAACGGCTTGAGCAGCGCCGCCGGGATATTGTCGATGCAATAGAAGCCGAGGTCCTCGAGCGTGTGCAGGGCCACACTCTTGCCCGAGCCCGACAGCCCGCTCAGGATGATGATGCGCACGGGACTATCGTTATCCGGCTTACCGGCGCGGCGCAAGCCGCCCGATCACGGGCGCAGCGTGCGCCGCCCCTCGGCGGCGTGGTGATCGGCGCGCTTCTCCTTGTGCTTCTTGATGCACCGGTCGAGCTTGTCCACCAGCAGATCGATCGCCGCGTACATGTCCTCCTCGGTGGCATCCGCGTGAATGGCGCTGCCGCTCACGCGCAGGGTCGCCTCGGCCTTCTGGCGCAGCTTCTCCACCGTCAGCACGCAATGCACGTCGATCAGTTGCTCGAAGTGTCTGCCGATACGCTCCAGCTTCTTCTCGACGTACCCCCGCAGCGACGCGGTGACTTCAACGTGATGGCCGGTGACGTTGAGCTGCATAGTCCCTCACTCCTGGTTGGTGATGTCTGGCACCTTCGCTACATGCTGTGCAGGGCCGCCCGCCGGCGCTCGCTCGAGGCGGGGATGCCCATCGCCTCGCGGTACTTGGCGACCGTACGGCGCGCCACGGGGATGCCCTCGGCCGAGAGCAGCTGGGCGATGCGGCCGTCGTTCAGCGGATTTTCCGGATCCTCGTCCCTGACCAGCTTCCTGATCTTGGCCCGGATGGCGGTCGAGGATGTACCGGAGCCGTCGGCTCCCTCGACCTGGCTCGAGAAGAAATAGCGCAGCTCGAACACGCCGCGCGGGGTATGCATGTACTTGCCGGAGGTGATGCGCGAGATCGTCGACTCATGCATCTGCACCGCCTCCGCAATGTCCTTGAGGATCATCGGGCGCATGCGCTCCTCGCCGTGCTCGAGGAACTCGGTCTGTCGCTCGACGATCGAGCGCGCGACCTTGATGAGGGTCTCGTGGCGGATCTCGAGGCTCTTGAGCAGCCAGCGCGCCTCCTGCAGCTGCGCGCGCATGGTGGCGTGACTGGCGTTGCGGCCGATGAGACTCGCGTAGCTGTCGTTGAGGCGCACGCGCGGCAGCGTCGCGGCGTTGATCTCGACCCCCCAGCCGTGCTCGGTGCGACGCACGAACACGTCCGGGACCACGTACTCGGGGTTGCCGGCGCTCACCGTGGCGCCGGGATGCGGATGGCAGGAGCGCACCAGCGCCAGCGCCGCGCCGATCTCCTCCTCCGTGGCACGCAGCGCCCGCCGCAGCAGGGACAGCTCGCGGCCCGCGACCAGCTCGAGGTGATTGCGTGCGATCTCCACGGCGGTGTTGAAGCCGGGAGTGGTGGGATCGAGCTGCCGCAGCTGCAGCTCGATGCATTCACCCACCGAGCGCGCGCCCACGCCGGAGGGGTCCAGCCCCTGCACGCGCGCCAGGACCCCCTCGATCTCCTCCGGCCCGCATTCGAGCTCCGGGCGCAGGGTCTGGGCGATCTCCTCGAGCGACTCGGTGAGATAGCCATCGTCGCTGATCGCATCCACCAGCGCCCGTGCTACCGCAAGCTCGCGCGGTGCCAGGTGCGCCAGCTCCAGCTGCCACGTCAGATGATCCTGCAGAGACTGGCCGGCCGCGTCGGCATAGTCCTGCTGCCGCTCGTCGTCCTCGCCGCTCCAGGGCGTGTCGGCGGGACCGACGTTCTGCTGCGCCCAGGGTTCGTCCAGCACTTCGACGGCGCTCTGCCGCTGGCTGTCGGCGGGCGGTGGTGCCTGCGCGGACACCACGGCGTCGTAGGTGCCGGTGCCCTCGGACTCCTCCGCCGGCTCGAGCATGACGTTCGTTTCCAGCAGCTCGCGGATGTGCGCCTGAAGCTCGAGCGCGGGAAGCTGCAGGAGCCGGATGGCCTGCTGCAGCTGTGGCGTCATGGTCAGTTGCTGACCCAGCTTCAGCTGCAGGGAGGGTTTCAGCATGATGCCCGTCGGTGAAGGCTGCGGCAGCCTTTCAGATGCGTTGCTTTTAAAGCCTGAACGTCTCGCCCAAGTACACCTCACGGACTTGGGGGTTGGCAAGGACTTCTTCGGCAGTCCCGGAGGCGATTACCGTACCCTGGTTGACGATATACGCCCGGCCGCATACCCCGAGCGTCTCGCGCACGTTATGGTCAGTGATGAGCACACCGATGCCGCGGTGGGTGAGCTCGCGGATAATGCGCTGGATATCGAGGACCGAGAGCGGATCGACGCCGGCGAACGGCTCATCGAGCAGCATGAAACGCGGCTCGGCGGCCAGCGCGCGCGCGATCTCGACGCGGCGGCGCTCGCCGCCCGAGAGCGACAGGCCGAGGGTGCGGCGCACGTGGCCGATGCGCAGCTCCTCGAGCAGTTGCTCGAGGCGTTGCTCGCGCGCGGCGCGCTCGAGGTCGGCGCGGGTCTCGAGAATGGCGCGCACGTTGTCTTCCACCGACAGCTTGCGGAATACCGACGCCTCCTGTGGCAGATAGCCGAGTCCGAGCTGCGCCCGCCGATGCATAGGCAGCAGCGTCAGGTCCATGTCATCGAGGCGGATGCGGCCGGCATCGCACGGCACGAGCCCGACGATCATGTAGAAGGCCGTGGTCTTGCCCGCGCCGTTCGGGCCGAGGAGACCCACGACCTCGCCGCTCGCCAGCTCGAGAGACAGGTCGCGCACGACCGGCCTGGACCGGTAGCTCTTGGCGAGGCCGGTAGCCTTCAGCAGCGTCATTTCGGAGAATTCGACTGCGGTGTCGTGGCGGGAGGCTGCGGCCCGGATTGCGGGGCCGGCTGCGGCGGAGGTTGCGCCCCCGGTTGCGGCGCGGGATGCTGCGGCTTTGCGGGCTCGGGTTTCGACGGCTCGAGCTTGCCCACAACCGAGCCCTGCGGCGTGATGACGATGTGCACGCGGCCGCCGCCGGTGGCCGGCGAGCCGCTCGCCTCCACCCGCTGCTCGCGGATGTTGTAGACGAGCAGCGGCCCGGAAATCTCGTTCTGGCCGTCCGATAGCCAGGCATCGTCCATCAGCCGCACCGTGCCCGCACCCACGTCCCAGACGATCTGGTCGGCGTGACCGCGCGCCATCTGGTCGGGGTTGCCGCGCTGCTGCTCGAAGGTCGCGGGCTTGCCGGTGACTGTGGCGCGCGCAATGCGGTTGTCGCGAAACTCCACGACCGCCTGGTCGGAGCGCAGACTGCCGTGACGCTCGCCGTCGATGCGCACGTTGCCGTCGAAAGTCCAGTGGCTGTTGGCGAAGTCGAGCCCGCTGCTGAGCCCGCTGGCATGAGCGCGGTCGGCCTGCAGACGCGTCGTCCCCTGCGTTATCACCACCTGGTTGAGAACGAAGGAATTGCTCTTGTAGTCACCTTGCCAGGAGGCGGCCTCGACGCTGATCGGCTCCTGCCCGAGCTGCGTACCCGACCGCGGCGCTGTGGCAAGCGGCGCCGCGGCCTCCATCGCGGTGGCCTGCGGCGGCGCAGTCTGCGGCGGCGCTGCCAGCGCCAGACCCCCGGCTGCCGCCAGCACCAGGAACCACAGCCGGTTACGGCGGGAACGTGCCATGCACGGCCGATTCTAACTGCACGCGATGGTCCTTCAAGCTGGCGATGAGTCCCGTACCGTCGAGTCGATGGCCGGCCACGTTGAAGGTCACCGCGGCTTGCGTCGTCACGAGCTGCGCGCGGGTATCGAACGCCAGGTGCTGGGTGATGATCTCGGCGGGATCCTGCGAACGCGGCAGCATGCCGACGACGTGCACGTCACCGTCGAGCTGCACGATGCCGGTGTCCTGTCCGAGCTGGCCGTGCTGCGCGCGCGCCGTCCAATGCCCGCCGCTCGAGTCGCGGAAGCCCATCTGCACCTGATCGAGCAACACAGTGTTGTCGCCGGGCTGCTCGTGGATCTGCGCGGCGTCGAGCGTATAGAGCGGCTTGCCGTCGGGCCCCGTCTGCACCATCTGCGCATTGAGCGCCGCGTAGCCGGGGCCGTGCGCCGCCTGGTCGGCGGCCGTGGGCAGGGCGGGACTGGGCGGGGGTCCGGAGAGCACAATCAGCGTCGCGATCAGCGCCACGAGCACGATCAGGCCGACCAGTCGGTAGATCATCGCTGCTGCCCGCGGCGCGTGTTGTGCGCGAGCAGCAGGTCGCACACCTCGCGCACCGCGCCGGCGCCGCCGCCGCGCCGCGTCACGATGTGTGCCGCGCGCCGCGCCTCGGGGTGTGCGTCCGCCACCGCGAAGCTCAGCGCCCCCGAGCGCATGAGCGGTACGTCCGCCACGTCGTCACCGACGCAGGCGCAGGCCGCGGGCGCGACCCTCAGACGCGTGCGCAGTCGTGTGAAGGCCGCGAGCTTGTCTGCGACCCCCTGGTACAGGTAACGCACCTTGAGCTCGCGGCAACGCGCCGCGACCATCGGCGAGCGGCGGCCGGAAATCACGGCTACCTCGACGCCGGCGCTGCGCAGCCGCACGATGCCCGCGCCATCGCGCACGTCGAACGCCTTGAGAGCCTCGCCGCGGGGTCCGAAATACAGCCGCCCATCGGTCAGCACCCCGTCGACATCCAGTACCAGCAGCCGGATCGCGTGCGCCCCGCGCAAGCTCGCACCGCTCACATGACGCCGGCGCGCAGCAGGTCGTGCACGTTGAGCGCGCCGATGAGCCGCCCATGTGCATCCGCGACCGGGAGCGCCGTGATGCGATGCACCTCCATGAGATGCACGGCCTCGGCGGCAAGCTCGCGCGGTCCGATGCTCTTGGCCTGGGCGGTCATCACGGCGCGCATGCGGGTGCGGTGCACGTCGATCTGCTGCTCGAGCGCACGACGCAGGTCGCCGTCGGTAAACACGCCGAGAATGTGCTCCTCGGAGTCCACGACCACGACCATGCCTAAGCCCTTGGCGGACATCTCAATCAGGCCCTGGCTCAACGGGGCATCGGGCGGCACGCGCGGCAGGGCCGCGCCCGTACGCATCAGGTCATCGACGTGCAGCAGCAGCCGCCGGCCGAGGCTGCCGCCCGGGTGCGAGCGCGCGAAGTCCTGGGCCGTGAAGCCGCGGGCCTCGAGTACCGCGACCGCGAGCGCATCCCCCATCGCAAGCGTCGCGGTAGTGCTGGCGGTAGGCGTCAGGTTGAGCGGGCAAGCCTCCTCCTCAACAGCGACGTCGAGCACGACGGCGGCGGCTTCGCCGAGCGTCGAGGCCGGCTTGCCGGTCATGACAATGAGCGGCACGGCGAGGCGCTGCAGGTGCGGCAGCAGCACCACGAGCTCGGGCGTCTCCCCGGAGTTCGACAGCGCGAGCACCGCGTCCGCGCGGGTGATCATGCCAAGATCGCCGTGGCCGGCTTCTGCCGGATGCAGAAAGAAGGCCGGTGTGCCGGTGCTGGCGAGCGTCGCGGCGATCTTGCCGGCGATGTGCCCGGATTTGCCCATACCGGTGACCACCACGCGCCCCTGACATTCGAGGCAGATGTGGCAGGCTCGGGCGAAGCCCGGCCCGAGCCGGGGTGCGAGCGCCCCCACGGCGCGCGCTTCGACTGCGAGGGCGCGCCGCGCGGAGGCGAGCAGCGACTCGTCCGCCGGCTGCGGGGAGGTCGTGGCAGGGGTGGCCGGCTGCGGCTCCATGCAAGCCATTATAGGCGTGTTATGGGCGCCGCCGCGGTGCGGCCATGTAATATCGGCTCCATGAACTGCGAGGAAATTGCCCAACTGATCCGGGCGGGTTTGCCCGACGCCGACGTGCGGGTGGCATCGGAGGATGACACGCACTTCGCCGCGCGCGTCGTGGCGCGCGAGTTCGCGCAGCTGCGGCAGCTGGCGCGCCATCAGCTCGTGTACCGCACGCTCGGCGAGCGCGTCGGGCGTGAGATCCATGCGCTCTCGATCGAGGCGCTCACCCCTGAAGAAGCGGAGCGAACCTGACAATGCAGATTCCGAACCGGCCGGTTGTTCGCGGGCAAAAACCACGCCTTTTGCCCGCGGTCCACGCAGTAATGTCCGCCGAAATCGCCGCAGGCGAGTTCGGCCAATAGATATGGACAAACTGCAGATTCAGGGCGGCGTAGCGCTCGAGGGCGAAGTGCGCATCTCCGGCGCCAAGAACGCCACGCTGCCGATCCTGGCCGCGGCGCTGCTCGCGGACGATCCGGTGGTAGTGGCCAATGTTCCGCATCTGAACGATGTGACCACCACCGTCGAGCTGCTCGGCAGGATGGGCGCCACCGTCACCATCGACGAGCGCATGTGTATCGAGGTGGACCCTTCGACGGTGCGCGAATGCTTCGCGCCCTACGAGCTGGTGAAGACCATGCGCGCGTCCATCCTGGTGCTCGGGCCCCTGGTGGCGCGCTACGGTCGCGCCGATGTGTCGCTCCCCGGCGGCTGTGCGATCGGCGCACGGCCGGTGAACATTCATGTGGCGGGGCTGCAGGCCATGGGCGCCGACATCACCATCGAAGGCGGTTACATCAGGGCGCGCGCCTCGCGCTTGCGGGGCACGCACCTGGTGCTTGATACCGTAACGGTTACCGGCACGGAGAACCTCATGATGGCCGCCGTGCTCGCCGACGGTGAGACCGTCATCGACAACGCCGCGCGCGAGCCCGAAGTGGTTGATCTCGCAAACTTCCTCACTGCCATGGGCGCGCACATTCACGGCGCTGGCACCGACAAAATCGTCGTGCAGGGCGTCGAGCGGCTGCACGGCACGCGCTACGAAGTGCTGCCCGATCGCATCGAGAGCGGCACCTACCTGGTCGCCGGCGCCATCACGCGCGGCCATGTGCGCATCAAGAACACCCGCCCGGAGCACCTCGACGCGGTGCTCGTGAAGCTCGAGGAGGCCGGCGCGGACCTCGGCGTCGGCGACAACTGGGTCGAGGTCGACATGCGCGGCCGGCGGCCGCGCGCGGTCGACGTGCGCACCGCGCCGTACCCGGGATTCCCGACCGACATGCAGGCGCAGTTCGCCGCGCTCAACACCGTCGCCCACGGCGTCGGCACCGTCACCGAGACGATCTTCGAGAACCGCTTCATGCACATGCTGGAGATGCGGCGCTTGGGCGCGGAGATCCGTCTCGAGGGGAACACCGCGATCATCCACGGGGTCGAACGACTTACCGCCGCGCCGGTCATGGCGACCGACCTGCGCGCCTCGGCGAGCCTGGTGCTTGCCGGTCTGGTAGCCGAGGGACGCACCGACGTCGAGCGGATCTATCACATCGATCGCGGCTACGAGACGATTGAGGAGAAGCTGGCGCAACTCGGGGCGCAGATCCGGCGCGTACCAAATTGATTGGCCGAAATCGCAGGAAGCGATTTCGGCGGACATTAGCTTCGTTTCCGCCGGCGAAAGGCGTGACTTTCGCCGGCTGCGCAGGAGGTAGTTTATGCAGATCGGGATGATCGGGCTGGGGCGCATGGGCGCGAGCATGGTGCGGCGGCTGCAGCAGGGCGGTCACCAGTGTGTCGCCTACGACCGCTCGGCCGAGGCGGTGGCAACCTGCGTCAGCTACGGAGCCAAGGGAGCGCGCTCGCTCCAGGAGCTTGTCGCGCAGCTCACACCGCCACGCTCGGTGTGGATCATGGTGCCCGCCGGCCTCGTCGATGAGGTGATCGGTGGGTTGCGGTCGGTGCTCGCGCGCGGCGACGTGCTGATCGACGGCGGTAACTCCAACTACGGCGACGACATTCGCCGCGCCGCGGAGCTGAGCCCCGCCGGGATCCGTTACCTGGACGCGGGCACGAGCGGCGGCGTGCTCGGCTTCGAGCAGGGCTACTGCCTGATGATCGGCGGCGACGCCGAGGCTGTGGCGCAGGTCGAGCCGGCGCTGGCGACGCTCTCGCCCGGGGGCCGGATGGCGCCGCGCACCAGCGGGCAGCCCGGCAGCGCCGCAAGCCTCGCGGCCGCCGCACTCGGCTATCTGCACTGCGGCGGACACGGGGCTGGTCATTTCGTCAAAATGGTCCACAACGGCATCGAGTACGGCGTGATGGCCGCTTACGCGGAAGGGTTGAACGTGCTGGCGCACGCGGGCGCGGGCCTCGAGACCACGACCGCGGACGCCGAGACCGCGCCGCTCAGGGACCCGCGCCTGTACCAATACCGGCTCGATCTCGCAGCCGTCAGCGAGGTGTGGCGCCACGGCAGTATCATCGCCTCGACACTGCTGGATCTCACGGCAGCGGCACTTGCAAAGGACGGCAAGCTCACGGATTTTGCGGGCCACGTCGCGGACTCGGGCGAGGGGCGCTGGACCGCGCAGGCGGCGATCGACGTGGGCGTGCCGGCGCATGTGCTGAGCGCGGCGCTGTATTCGCGCTTCGAGTCGCGTGGCCGCGGCGACTTTGCCGACAAGGTGCTGTCGGCGATGCGGCTCGGCTTCGGCGGCCACGTCGAGCGGCGCAGCTGATGGCCGGGCGATCGCTGCGCGGTCCCGGGCCGCGCCCGCTGCAGCTCACCACACCGGCGACGGCGAGGAGATGCCATGGAACGTCGTGATTGCGATGCGATCGTGCTATTCGGAGCCACGGGCGATCTGTGCTACCGCAAGATCTATCCGGCGCTCTATCACCTGGTGCGCCGTGGGCTCCTGACGGTGCCGATCATCGGCGCATCACGTCAGGGCTGGAAGCTCGAGCAGCTCGCCGGCCGCGTGCGCGACAGCATCAAGGAGTTCGTGGCGGGAGCGGACGCGACGGTCACCGGGCGTCTCGTCGAGCTGCTGCGCTACGTGGACGGCGACTACAACGACCGCGCGACTTTCGATGCGCTGCGCCGCGCCCTCGGCAGCGCGCAGCGGCCGCTGCACTATCTCGCGATACCGCCCAGCATGTTTGCGGTGGTGGCCGGACACCTGAGCGGCTCGGGCGCTGCGCAGGGCGCGCGCATCGTGGTCGAGAAGCCCTTCGGACGCGACCTGGCCTCGGCGCGCGAGCTGAACAAGACGCTGCATGCGCACTTTCCCGAGACCAGCATCTTTCGCATCGATCACTACCTCGGCAAGGAGGCGGTGCAGAACATCCTGTACTTCCGCTTCGCCAACTCGTTCCTCGAGCCGGTCTGGAATCGCAACTTCGTCGCCAGCGTCCAGATCACCATGGCGGAGAGCCTCGGAGTCGCCGGACGCGGTCGTTTCTACGAGGAGGCCGGCGCGATCCGCGACGTCATCCAGAACCACCTGATGCAGATCGTGGCCCTGCTCACCATGGAGCCGCCGGTCGATACCGACGGCGAGTCGCTGCGCGACGAGAAGGCCAAGGTGCTGAAGGCAGTGCGCCCGGCGTCGCCCAGGGAACTGGTGCGCGGCCAGTTCGTCGGCTACCGCAAGGAGCCCGGGGTCGCGCCCGACTCGCACGTCGAAACCTATGCCGCGCTCGCTCTCGACATCGATTCCTGGCGCTGGGCGGGCGTGCCTTTCTATCTGCGCGCCGGCAAGTGCCTGCCGGTGACGGCAACCGAGGTGGTGGTGGACCTCAAGCCCGCGCCGACACGCGTGTTCGGCGAGCTCGGTCCCGAGCAGCCCAATCACCTGCGCTTCCGCGTCGGTCCGGATATCGCGATCGCGCTCGGCGCCCATTCGAAGAAACCCGGTCCGGTCATGACCGGCGACAACATCGAGCTTTTCGTGGCGCAGCCGCGCGGCGACGACATGGACGCCTACGAACTGCTCATCAGCGCCGCACTCATCGGCGACTCCACGCACTTTGCGCGGCAGGACGAGGTTGAGGCGGCCTGGGCGATCGTCGATCCGCTGCTGAACGTGAACACGGCACCCTACGAGTACGCACCGGGCAGCTGGGGACCTTCGCAGGCAGACCAGCTGGTGCGGGGCCCGTGCAGCTGGCACAACCCCGGCGCGAAGGCCCTCGACTGGCAGCGCTCGTGCGGGCCCAGCGCATCGCCGTGATTGCTGCCGATGACCTGGTGCGCTCACCGCAGTGGCTGCCGCTCGCGCTCTCGGAGAGCGCCGCGGTGCGGCTGGTGCGTCTCGACGAAGCGGCATACCGGGCCGCCAGCTTTCTCGATCAGCGGCTGCTGGCGTCCGGCTGCGAGTCCGAGCGCTGCGAGCCGGCGACGCTGGCGCTCGCGGCTTCGCAACTCGTGCCGCGGGCGCACTACATCTTCCACCCGGGCCATGTCGGCTCGACGCTGATCTCGCGCCTCATCGGCGCTCACCCGGACTTTTTCGCGCTGCGTGAGCCGGCCGTGCTGCGGGAGCTCGCCACGGACTCGGCGGCGAGCGAACGGTTGCCGCTGCGCAGCGCACAGGCACTGCTGTCGCGCACCTGGCGCACGAGTCAGCGAGCCGTGGTCAAGGTCACGAGCTTCGTCAGCGAGCTCGCCGCGGCCATGCTCGGCGCCCCCGAGCGGCCCGTCGGCATTTTCATGTTCGCGCCTGCGCTCACTTATCTGCGCACGATCCTCGCGGGCCCGAACTCGCGCCGTGAGAGCCGCGAGCTGGCCGCCGCACGCCTGCTGCGACTGACGCGGCGCTGCGGGGAGCGCGGCTGGGAACCGCAACCGCGCTCGGAGGGTGAGTTCATCGCCATGAGCTGGCTGTGCGAGATGAGCGCCTTGAGGGAGGCCGCGCTGCGTTTTCCGAGCCAGGTGCTGTGGGTGGAGTTCGACGCCTTCCTGAGCCGGCCGGCGCACGGCCTGGATGCCATCTTCCGCGCACTCGGGGCAACGCTCGCCGCGCGTGACATCGAGGCGCTCGTGACGGGCCCGCTCATGCGCCAGTACTCCAAGGCGCCGGAGCACGCCTACGACGCCGCGCTGCGCCGCGAGGTGCTCGAGTGCGCCGGACGCGAGCACGCAGCGGCAGTAAAGAGCGGCATGGACTGGCTGCAGGCAGCCGCAGCGCATGACCCCTCGATAACTCCAATGGCGGCGCCCGCGTGAGATCTCCGGGGAGGTAGTCGTGGCGCCCGAGACGCCGCGCGAGCGCGGCATGGCGCTGCACCGTGCCGGGCGCCTTGCCGAAGCCGAAGCCATCTATGCCGACCTGCTGCGCCGGGATCCGGACGACGTCGAAGTGCTGCAACTGCGCGGCGCGGTGTTACGCGAGCTGCGCCGGCCGACGGAGGCGCTCGCGGCTGCGACCGCCGCCATCGCGCGCCGGCCGAGCAGCGCGGCGTACTGCGTTCAGGCGGCGGCGCTCGGCGATCTCCAGCGGTGGGCGGAGGCCGCTGCGCGCTTCGAGGCCGCGCTCGGGCTCGATCCCGGCTGCGTCGCGGCCCACGGCGGTCGCGGGCTGGCACTGCTGCGCCTGGGGCGCGCGCCTGAGGCTCTCGCCAGCTTCGATGCAGCGCTCGCCCTGGAGCCGGACTCCGCCGAGCTCCTGAACAACCGCGGCAACGTGCTGCGCCGCCTGCAGCGTCTCCCCGAGGCGCTTGAGAGCTATGAGCGGGCGATCGCGCTCGCGCCGGGATTTGGCGCCGCCTACAACAACCGCGGCCTGGTGCTGCAGGCGACGCGCCGGTTCGATGACGCCGCGGCGAGTTACCGGCGCGCCATCCAACTGCAACCGAAATTCGCGCGTGCGTACAGCAACCTGGGCACGGTCGAGTGCGAGCTCGGCCAGCCGGCTGCGGCGCTGGCAAGCTTCAGGCATGCGCTGGAGCTGCAACCGCACCTGCGCGGCGTGCACGGCAATCTCGGCAACGCCCTGCGGGATCTCGGGCGGCCGGCGGCGGCGCTCGCCGAGTACGACCTCGCGGTGGCGGAGGACATGCACGCCGCCGCCAGTCACCTGAACCGCGGCAACGCCCTGTACGATCTGGCGCGACTCGGCGATGCGATCGCGAGCTATGATCGGGCCGTCGCACTCGACGCGCACTGCGCCCAGGCGCATTTCAACAGGAGCGTCTGCCTGCTGCTCGCGGGAGAGCTCGCGCAAGGGTGGCCGTCGTACGAGTGGCGCAAGCAACTCGCGGACGCGACCGCGGCGCCGCTCGCCGTGCCTGTCTGGCACGGCAGCGAGGAGCTCGCGGGCCGCACATTGCTCATCTACGCCGATCAGGCGCTCGGCGACACGCTGCAGTTCTGCCGCTACGCTCGCCTCGTGCAGCAACGCGGCGCGCAAGTCATCCTGAGCGTGCAGCCGCAGCTGCGCGAGCTGCTCTCGAGTCTCGATCCGGCGATCCGCATCGTCGGGCGCGGCGAGGAGCGCGGCGACTGCGATTACCAGTGTGCGCTCCTCAGTCTGCCGCTCGCCTTCGCAACCACACTGGCGGAGATCCCGGCAGCGTTACCCTATCTGTCGGCCGATCCGCAGCGGGTCGCGCTCTGGCGCCGGCGCCTCGGCCCCAAGGGCTTCAGGGTCGGCATCGCCTGGCAAGGCAGCCGCCACCGTATCGACGTCGGCCGCTCCGCGCCGCTGGCGATGTTCTCCCGTCTCGCAACCGTCCCCGGCGTGAGGCTCATCTGCCTGCAGAAGGGGGAAGGAATCGAGCAGCTCGACTCGGGCGGCCCCACGCTCGAGAGACTCGCCGGATTCGACGACGGTCCGCAGGCCTTTCTCGACAGCGCCGCGGTCATGGTCCATCTTGATCTCGTGATCACCTGCGACACCGCTCTCGCGCATCTCGCCGGAGCGCTCGGCCGCCCCACCTGGGTTGCCCTCAAGTACGTGCCCGACTGGCGCTGGCTCCTGGAGCGCGCCGACAGCCCGTGGTACCCGGGCATGCGGCTCTTCCGCCAGCCCCGGCCTGGTGACTGGGAGAGCGTGTTTGCCGCGATCCACGCGGAGCTGGTGCGATACGCGCAGCGAGATCAGTGATGTCGGCGACAGGCGCGAAACCGGGGCGCAACGATCCGTGCCCATGTGGCAGCGGCAGGAAGCACAAGCATTGCTGCGGGGCGTTGCCGGCCGCAGTGCAAGCCGAGCCGGAGCCGCCGGGCTGGCAGGCGCAGAGCCGGCTGCAGGTCCCGCGGCAGCAGCCGGCAGCGGGTGAGCCCGACGTCACGGCGCTCGTGGGCGTGCTCAGGCAGGGGAGGCTCCAGGACGCCGAATCTCAGGCACGCTCATTGCTCGGGCAGTACCCGGACTCGGGGCTCTTGTGGAAAGTTCTCGGCGTCGTGCTCGCGCGCCAGGGCAGGGAGGCACTGCCGGCTCTGCGCCGGGCGGCCGGGCTGCTGCCGGCGGACGCCGAGGCGCACCGCAATCTCGCTGCGGTGCTCAAGGATCTGGGGCAGCTCCCCGAGGCGCTCGCGAGCCTCGAGCGCTCGCTCGAGATCGAGCCGCGCGATTCAAAGGTTCTGGTCGCCGCCGCAGACTGCCTGTGTGCGCTCGGGCGGCCGGGCGAAGCGGTGCCGCTCTACGAGCGGGCGCTCGAGCGCGACCCGCGCCTGCTCGAAGCCCACAACAATCTGGGCAACGCGCTCCAGGAGCTCGGCGAGTGCGCGCGCGCGGTCGACTGCTACCGGCAGGCCCTCGCGCTCAGTCCCGGCGACGCGCAGATCAACGCCAACCTCGGCAACGCGCTGCGCCAGCTCGGGCGGCTCGAGGAGGCACTCGCCAGCGGCCAGCGGGCGGTCGCGCTCGACCCGGCCATGAGTCTCGCGCACAACAATCTGGGGCTGGTGCTCGCGGCGCTCGGGCGACGGCCCGAGGCTGCCGCGAGCTTCCGCCACGCGGTTCAACTCGACCCGCGCTTCCTGCTGGCGCTGCACAACCTCGGCAACGTGCTCTCGGATCTGGGCGAGCACCGTGAAGCGCTCGGGGCGTACGCCCGAGCCGTCGATCTCGATCCGCGGCGCGCCGAGAGTCACTGCTACGTTGGCGGCGCGCTCTACGAGCTGCGGCAGGTCGCGGAGGCGATCGCGAGCTTCGAGCGGGCGCTCGCGCTCGAGCCTAGCAGCGCCCGCGCGCGCCTTGGTCTCGCCGCGGCGCTGCGCCTGCAGGGTCGCGCCGCCGAGGCGGAGGCCGCCTGCCGCGAGATAGTCGCGAGCGACCCGAACCACGCCGCAGCGCTGACCCTGCTCGGCGATCTGCGGGCGGATCGCGGCGATTTCGCGCAGGCGCAGACCCTGTTCGAGCGCGCGCTGGCGCTCGACCGGGACTCGGCGGCGCTCTACTGCAGCATTGCCGCACATCGCAGGATGACGGACGCGGATGATGCCTGGCGGCAGGAGGTCGAGCGGCTGCTGACGAAGCCGCTGCGCCTCGAGCACGAGATCGGTCTGCGCTTCGCGCTCGGTAAGTACCACGACGATCGCGGCCATTACGCGCAGGCATTCGGCGAGTACCACCGGGCGAACGAGCTCAGCAGGCGCCATGGCACCGGTTACGACCCTGCAAAACTGACCCGGCAGGTCGATGCGGTCATCGAGGAGTGGGACCGTGCGTTCCTCGGGCAGTCGCACGCCGGCGCGTCGGACTCCGAGCTGCCGGTGTTCGTGGTCGGCATGCCGCGGTCGGGGACCTCGCTCACCGAGCAGATCCTCGCCTCGCATCCGCAGGCTTACGGTGCAGGCGAGCTCGAGTTCTGGGAGGAGGCCGCCGCGTGCTACGCGCGTGCCGGGCCCCACCGCGAGGCGCGCAGCGGGGCGCTCGCCGGCATCGCGCGCGATTATCTCGCGCTGCTCGGGCACTCGGCCGGCGGGGCGCGGCGCGTCATCGACAAGATGCCTGGCAACTTCCTGTACGCCGGGCTGATTCACGCCGTGTTCCCCCGCGTCCGCATCATCCACATGCAGCGCCACCCGCTCGATACCTGTGCGTCGATTTACTTTCAGAACTTCGCGAATCTCCACCCTTACGCGAGCGACTTCGACAGCCTGGCGCACTACTACGGCGAGTACCTGCGCATCACCCGTCACTGGCGGGCCGTGCTGCCGGCGGAGGCGCTCCTCGAGGTGCCGTACGAGGCGCTGGTCGCGAACCAGCAGCACTGGACCGGGCGGATGCTCGAGTTCATCGGCCTGCCGTGGGATGAGCGCTGCCTCGATTTTCATCGCACCGAGCGCGTGGTGATCACCGCCAGCCGCTGGCAGGTGCGCCAGAAGATGAACGCGGCATCGGTCGGACGCTGGCGCAACTACGAGCAGCAGCTGGCGCCGCTGCGTCCGCTGCTCGAGCTCGCAGGCGAGGCGGGCTGCGCCGCTCCTGAGGGAGTGAGCTAGCGGCGCGGGTTTCCTCAGGCGCCGGGCGGTGGGGACGGCGGCGCGCCGGCGAGCTCGCCGAGGGCGTCCTTAAGCGGACCGAGCCACGGCTCGAAGTTGCGCCAACTGTCGACCGCTTCGCTGTAGAGCGGCCTGCGCACCTGCTCCGAGCTCACCGTCTGCACGGGGCGGCGCGTCTCGTGGAAGCGCAGGCATTGCTCCTCGAACGGCAGACCGCAGTACTCGAGGAGCCGGCGCACCTCGCCCTCGAGATCGGCGACGACGTTCTCGTAGCTGACACGGTGCACGCGACCGGGCAGCACTGTGTCGAAGTGCGCCATCAGGCTGACGTAGTCGCGGTAGTAGCGGCCGAGTTCCTCGAGGCTATAGCTGAACCAGACACCGCGGTAGAAGTGCTGCTTGAAGTTGGCCACACAGCACCCGAGCGCTCCGCGGCGCGCGTCGATGATGCGCGCGTTCGGCAGCATGAGGTGGATGAGCCCGACGTGCAGGAAGTTGCCGCCCATTTTGTCGACGAAGCGCGCACGCCCCAGCAGACGCAGCGCGCGCGTCTGCGACAGGTAGCGCTCGCCGAGCGCCGTGAGCTCAGCGCGTGTCGAAGCAGCCACCGACCCCGGATAGCGGGGCGAGCCACCCGATTCCTCGTCCCGGCAGCCGAGGTCCATGGCGAACCTGACGACGTCGCCGAGCTCGCGTGTGCCTTCGACCTGCGAATGGCTGGCGAGGATCTGCTCGAGCAGCGTCGAGCCGGCGCGTGGCAGCCCGACTATGAAAATCGGATCGGACGCGGGGCAGCCCCAGCCGGCCCGGGCGGCGAAGAACTCGCGCGTGTAGAGCGCGCGGCTGCGCTCCACGAGCTCGGTGACGCTCTCCGGCCGGTAAGGCAGGACCGCGCGCCGCAGCGCGTTGCCGCGTGCGTAATGCGCGAACGAGGCGCCGAACTCGCCGCCATCCTCGAGTGCCTTGCCGAGCGAGAACTCGAGTTGCGCGCGCTCGTCCTCTGGGAGCCCCGCCCGCGCCAGCTCCGCCTGCATCGCCTCGATATCCGGCGGCGTGAATCGGAAGGTCTTGAGGTTGGCCAGAGCCGTCCAGGCGGCGCCGAAGCCGGGCTTGAGCTCGGCACACCTGCGATAGGCGGCGACTGCCTCGCCGGCGCGGCCCGCGGTGCGCAGTGTGTGACCGTAGTTGAGCCACACGACCTCGCTGTCGGGAAACTCGCGCAGCAGTCCCGCGAGGATCTCGAGCGCGCGCTCGGTGCGCCCGAGCAGACTGTAGGCGACGGCCTGCAGCGTGCGATAGGTCTGCTCGGCCGGTTGGGCGGCCAGCAGCCGCTCGAGCAGCGGCAGCATCGGCTCGCCTTTCGACTGGTCGTAGTAAACGCCGACCAGGTCGAGCCGCGCGCGCGTGTAGCCGGGCGCGTTTTGCAGGCACTCTGCGAGGAGCCGCTCGGCCTCCGCGAGATCCTCCCGCGCGCTTGCCACCCGCGCGAGCAGGCGCAGGGCGACGGCGTCCCCGGGGGCCCGCCCGAGCGCGCTGCGCAACAGCTGCCCGGCGGCTTCATAGCGCCCGGCGGCGAGGTCGGCGATCGCCTCCGCATGCCGCGCGCTCTCGGGCGAGAGCCGCTCGAACCGCGCATAGGCGGCATCGCAGCCCGCCGGGTCGCCGAGCGCATCGCGAAGCGCCGAGAGCTCACGCCAGGCCTCGGCCAGGTCGGGCAGCAGCCCCACCGCCCGCTCGAGTGCAGCCAGCGCCTCCGGGTCGCGTCGCGCCGCGCGCAGTGCGCGCCCCAGCTCCAGGTGGATCACCGCGGCATCGGGCTGCGCCCGCGCGAGCTCGGCGAGCCGGTCGGCGGCCGCCTGCGGATCGCCGCCCCGGCGAGAAGCGGCGGCGAGCAACAGCAGCGCGCTCGGGTGCCGCGGATTCGAGCGCACGATCTGCTCAGCGGCGCGTGCGGCCGCCTGCGGGTCCTGCTCGAGGAGCGCAGCCGCCCGCATCAGCTCGAGATCCACGTCTCCGGTCCCCATCGACACGCTCTCCGGCCGGTGTACCGCCGCGTTAGAATCAGTCCCTTTGGCGCGCGAACCATAGGGGACACTCTTGAGCGACGTCAACGTCACGGCCGACCCTGCCACGGCGGACAACGCCACGGTGCTGCGGCTCCTGCAGGCTTACAAGGCGGCCGGCGCCGCCGGCCGCATGGCGGAAGCCGAGCGACAGCTGGCGCAGGTCGCGCGGCTCGCACCGGCGCACCCCGCGGTGCTGAACGAGCTCGGGCTGCAGATGCTCCGGCGAGGCGAAGCGGCCACGGCACGCGAGCTTTTCCGGCGGGCGACCCAGGCCGACCCGCGCCATCCGCAGCTGTGGTCGAATCTCGCCGCCAGCCTCGATGCACTCAACCAGCTGACGGAGGAGCACGATGCCATCGAGCGTGCCCTCGCGCTCGAGCCACGGCACCTGACGGCGCTCCTGCAGAAGGGCACGCTGCTCGAACGAACCGGCGATCCACGCAACGCTGCGCGTGTCTATCGCAACGCGCTCGCCACGCTGCCCGCGGGAGAACGGCCGCCCGAGACGATTGCCGCGATGATCGAGCACGCGCGCTCGGCAATCGGCCAGGACGACGCGGCACTCGGGGCTGCGATCGAGGAGCGGCTCGCGGCCATCCGCGCCCGGCACGGGGGCGGGGAGTTCCGGCGGGTGGCGCACTGCGTCGATCTTCTCACCGGCCGGCGAACCCGCTATACGCCGCAGCCGACTTTCCTGTATTTCCCGGAGATTCCCGCGGTGGAATTCTTCGATCGCGGCGATTTTCCCTGGCTCGATGCCATGGAGGCGGCGAGCGATGCGATCCGCGCGGAGCTGATGGACGTGCTGGTGGCCGATCGCGAGGGACTCGAGCCCTACGTCGCTTACCCCGAGGGTGTGCCGCTCAATCAGTGGCGCGAGCTCAACAAGTCGCGCCGCTGGAGCGCGTACTTCCTCTGGAACCAGTCCGTGCCGCAGGCGGCGCATCTCGCGCGCTGTCCGCGCACGGGCGAGGCCCTCAAGGGAGCTCCGCAGTGCGACGTCGCGGCGCGCGCCCCGACCGCCTACTTTTCGATCCTCGACGCGAAGACGCGTATTCCGCCGCATACCGGCGTGACCAATACCCGTCTCACGGTTCACCTGCCGCTCATCATCCCGCCGGACTGCGGCTTTCGCGTCGGTGCCGAGACGCGCGAGTGGATTGCGGGGAAAGCCTGGGTGTTCGACGACACGATCGAGCACGACGCCTGGAATCTCTCGGACGTGCCGCGGGCTATCCTGATCTTCGACATCTGG
Organism: uncultured Gammaproteobacteria bacterium; assembly: GCA_963844595.1. Taxonomy (GTDB): domain Bacteria; phylum Pseudomonadota; class Gammaproteobacteria; order Steroidobacterales; family Steroidobacteraceae; genus 13-2-20CM-66-19. Next base: position 440,344 of record CAWJOW010000003.1, on the reverse strand, counting down.
AACCCGAGCCTCACGCCCGCGGAGCGCGACCTGGTCCGCGCGGCCACCGAGGTGGTCGGCACGTACTATGGGGTGAAGCCCGGGGAAGCGCTGTGAGAGCGCGGCGGCTCGGCCGGCCGGCACCGCACGTGCGGCCGCTCCTCACCATCCTCGCCCTGCCAGCGCTGGCGAGCGCGCAATCCGCCATACCGCCCGCGGCGGCACCACCGCCAGGGGCGCTCACGGCCTGCTCGAGCATAGCCGACAGTGCGGCGCGGCTTACCTGCTATGACAAGCTGGCGGGACGCGGCGCGGCGCCTGCCGTGCCCGCTCAAACCGCATCGGCTCCGCAACCTGCGCCTGCGCCGGTCGCAGCGGCACCCGGCTCTGCGCCGGCGCCGTCCGCACAGTCCTTTGGGCTATACCAGGAGGAGCACCCGAAGCCTCCTCCGGTGAGCCGTACCCTCGAATCCCAGGTCGTCGCCGTAGGCCACAACGCCGGCGGCCGTATGACGGTCACTCTCGATGGTGGCGCGGTATGGGAGATGATGGATGGCGGCGATCCGCTGCTTGCGGTCGGCGATACCGTGACCGTTACGCGCGCCACGTTCGGGTCGTATCTCATGAGAACGCCGACCAAGCGCACCCACAGGGTCGAGCGGCTCGACTAGGGCCGCGACAGCCGGTTCTTTCCCCTCCCCCAAAAAAAGCGGCGGGCTTTTGAGGCCCGCCGCGGTTTCAGGTCAAGCAGATCAGCTGAGTCGGAGCGTCAGAACTCCGCCGAGATGTGCACGAACAGATACCGACCGAGTGCGTCGTAGACGCCCGGGAAGGTGTTGCCGTTGCAGTTCGCGCCGGCCGGGCTGCTGGTGGTGCAGTCGCCGCCGATGATGAGTGGCGGGTCCTTGTCCAGGATGTTGTTGACACCCAGCTCCAGCCTGACGTTCTTGTAGAGATTGAAGGTCGTGGTCAGGTCGAAGTAGTTGTACGCCGCGATGTGCGAGAGCGGCAGGTACGGCGATCCCTGGAGGAAGGGGCTCGAGTTCAGCTGCTCGGAGGTATCCGAACCGAAGTACCGCCAGCGCAGGTTGATGTCGAGGGCGTCCCAGGGCGTCGACCAGGTGATGTTCAGGACGCTGCGCCAGGTCGGGTTGCCGCCACCGCAGGTGGCACCGAAGAGCCCCTCGCAGTCGTACGAGCCACCCCCGGCGACCGGCGTGGTGACCAGGTCCTTGAGGTAGGTGCCCTCCAACCCAAAGAGCAGCGACCCGAGTGTCGGCAGCGGCACGCGGTAGCTGCCCTTGACGTCCACACCCGTGGTAGACAGCTCGCCCTCGTTCACGGCCGTGTCGGTGACGTAGCCGGCAGGGTTGAGCCACAGCGAGCCGTTGGCGGGGTCGCGGTGCACATTGTCGCAGAACTGACCCGAAGCAATGCAGTCGAGGATGATGGTGTTGCCACCGATCGCCCCGATGACGTTCTTGATATTGATGTGGTAGTAGTCGAGCGACAGCTGCAGGTTCGGCACCACCCGGGGCGTCAGCACGATGCCAACCGTGTAGGTCGTGGCGGTCTCGGGCTCGAGGTTCGGGTTTCCGCCGAGTAGGCCGTTGTACTGGTTGGCCGGGTTCGGGTTGATGTGGCCGAATTCAGCCTGTGTCACCCCGGTACGCTCGCACTGCGCGAGGGTCGTGCCGTTGGTGAGCACGGTGGTCGAACCCGCGGCCAGTCCCGCCGCGCACGGATCGACCGAGCCGTCGAGTCCCACCGACTGCGGGGTGTACAGCTCGCCGATGTTGGGCGCGCGCACCGCACGGTTGTAGCTGCCGCGCACGCGGGCGTCCTGGGTCGGCGCCCACTCGAGCCCCATCTTGTACGTGTTGGTGCTGAAGCCCTCGCTGTAGTGCGAGTAGCGGTAGCCGGCCTCGGCCGAGAGGTCCTCGGCGAATGGCTGGTGCTGCGCGATCGGCAGCCGCGCCTCGGTGAAGGCCTCAGCCACTGAGAAGGAGCCCTGAACCGGGGGTGTCGCACCGCCGCCGCCGGCCGCCAGGCCCTGCTGCGAGACGTAGTCCGGGAGGAAATCGGAGTCATCCTCGCGCCACTCGGCACCGACGTTGAGCTGCAGGCCGTCGTCGGCGAGAGGGGTCTTCAGGCCGTACTTGCCCAGGTCACCCGTGATCGACCCGGTGCTGTCGTACTCGCCGGTGCTGGCCTGCGCCTGTTCCGGGATCGAGAGATAGGCGAGCTGCGCCGCGTTGACGCCGCCGCCGGCCCAGACGTTGTACGGCACGCAGGCCGAGTTCGGCGAGAAGGCCGTGGGGTTTGCCGGCGTGCCCGTGACGAGCGGACCGATGCCGAGCCCGTTGTTTGGACCACCGCAGACCGGGCCCGTAGGGCTCGGCAGCACGTTCAGCGCCTGCTGGATGTTCGCATTGGCCAGGTAGTTGAGGTTCTGCTCCTGGGTGTCCACGGAGCTGTGCTGCGCGGAGACGTTGAAGGTCCAGGCATCGGTGATGTCGCCCTTGAGGCCGGCCACCTCGCGCACCGAGTCGCTGACGAAGGTCGCGACGCGGTTGCCGCCCTCGACGTTACGCCGCAGGACGTAGAGGTTGAGGCCCGGGTAGTTCACCCCGTTGAAATTCTCGGTCGGATTGCCCTGCAGCGCCTGGTTCGTCGCGCTGCAGATCACCGCCTTCTCGGACGTGTTCAGCAGCGGATCGGCGCAAGGGATGAACGACGGGTTGCCGAAGTCACCGCTCGGGGCGATCTGCGCGTTAATCGAGTTCCGCATGTACATGACGCTGCTGTAGAACGTCACGTGCGAGTTGATGTCGTAGTTGAGGAACGACCCCGCCGTCCAGCGCTCGTTCGGCGTCTGGAAGTAGTTCAGCGGTCCGTAGTTGTACTCATCGCTCGCCTGGTACGGACGGAAGACGTTCGTCAGTCCATCGACGGTGTTGTTCAGGAACCTCACACCGCTGTTGGAGTATCCGAGGAACTTGCCGCCCGCGCCGTTCTTGGCAGAGGTGCCCGAGCCGCCGCAGGCGAGAGTCGAGGCGGTGGCCGCCGCCAGCGAGCAGGCGCTGTAGTCGTACTTGCTCTGCAGCGCCGGGCCCTGGTTGTCGTAGGTGATGTAGGCGGTGACGTTGCCCTTGTTGTCGTTGAAGTTCGAGCCGGCGAGAATCGAGGCGTTCTTGCCGAAGGCGGTGTCGACGCTGCTGGAGGGCAGCGGAAAGCCCGAGTCACTCACAACCTGCTGCACGCCGTCGGGATTGTTCTGGTTGTGCTCGTTGAAGTGATAACCGGCATCGACCCTCACGCCTTCAAAATGCGTGTTGAGCACGAAGTTCACGACACCCGCTACCGCGTCCGCGCCGTACACGGAAGAAGCGCCGCCGGTGAGAATGTCGACGCGCTCGATCAGCGCGGCCGGGATCTGGTTGATGTCCGAGTAGTTGCGACCGCCGAGTCCCGAGCCGGGGCCCAGGCGCAGACCGTCGACCAGCACGAGAGTGCGCTGGTTGCCGAGTCCGCGCAGGTCGACCGACGCGGTGCCGTCGGCACCGTTGGAGGTGGTCGAGTTCATGCCGGCGAAGACCATCGGCAGGTTGTTGAGAATGTCCTCAACGCGTGTCAGACCCGTGGTCTGCACGTCGACCGCCGAGATCGTCGTGATCGGGCTGATCGAGGTCGCGTTCGGGTTCAACAGGCGTGATCCGGTGACCACGACCTCCTGCAGCGGAGCGGCGGCGGGCTGATTCTGTTGCGCCTGCGCCGTTGCTTCCTGGCCATGAACCGTGGAGACCCCGGCTGCGGCCGTGACGGCCGCGAGCGCGAACCGCACCGCCTGTTGCAAGCTGCGACTCTTCGCCATGTGTTGGTTCCTCATGATATTGAGATGGAGTTGTAGTTGAGAAACAGCCCCGGAACCCCGCTCCCATGTACCTCCCGCGGGGGTCCAGCCGACTTTGGGCGGCATTATTACCACGCACCGCCTGTGTTGCCAACCCGCGTCTGCGGGTCGCCGCCGGCTCCGCAGCCCCCTGAGCCGAGGGGGAATCGCCTTCAGCCCCTGTTGCGTACCCACAACACCCAGTCGGGAGCCTTGGCTGGGGCGTTCAGCGCATCAAAGAAACGTCGCGCTGCCACGCCGGCGCGCGTGGGTGCTGTCAGGGAGCGGCGAGGTAGGCCTCGAGCTCCCTGAGCTCATTGGCGTAATGGCGGGCGCGACCGAAAGAGCGCCGGTGGATCGCCTCGCGGACCTGCCAGACACTCGCAGTTTTGACGCTTCCACCCGGACGCGCAGGTCTGAGGCAGGCCTCGGCCCACTCGAGGCCGCAAAAGGCAAGGAGTGCCTGCATGGCCGCGCGCGGCTCACCGACCAGCTGCTCGTACGAGAAGTCGAGGATCTCGCTCCCATAGAGAGAGCGCCAGTGCGCCATCAGGCGGCGGTACTGGCGGAAGTAGTGTCCGGTGTCGAGCAGGTCGAGAGCGTAGGGCCGGCGCTGGTCGAGGTGCAGGAAGAAGATCGAGAGGCAGGTGTCCAGAGCGTCGCGCGTGGTATGGACGATCTTTGCCTCTGGAAACAATGTCTTGATGAGGCCGATAAGGAGAAAGTTGTCCGGTGTCTTGTCCGTCACCCAACCCGCGCCCGGAAAGATCTGCGCCACGCCCTGCAGGTACCGGGTTGCGAGATCGGCAGCGGTGTGAGGCGCTAATGAGGTCATGCTCTGCGGAAACGGCGCCAGGGCCGACTGCACCAGCTGCGGGAGCAGATTCAGCTCACCGCCGGCGCTGACGAGCGGGTGGCCGGCAAGAAGCCGCTCGGTCAGCGTCGAGCCGGAGCGGAACGTCCCGCAGATGAAGATGAGGCGCGGACCCTGCGCGCCTGCAGACGACGCAATGGAGGGGGACTGCGCGGGCGCGGCGGGCGGGCTGGGAAAGGCCGCGATCAGCGCGTCGATGAAACGCTCGTGTCCCCTGCGGTCGTAGTGCGCCGGCGGTCTGGCACTCGCTCGGCTTGCGCGGTTCGCGGCGGCGGCGGCCGCGAAGGCCTCGGGATAGGCCCCGGTGGAGTCGAGGAGGTGCGCCAGGCTGAACCCGAGGCTCGCCCGGTCGGCATCGCTCGCTGCCGGGTCTTCGAGAGCCGCCCTGAGCCGGGCCGCCAGGGGACCGCTTTCAGCGGCCTGGGGCCCGAGGCGCGCGTAACGGGCCAGAGCCTCGTAAGCCCTGGGATCGAGGGCGAGCATGCGCTCATAAAGGGCGAGTGCCTCCTCCCGGCGGCCCAGATCCTCGTACAGGTTGGCGAGATTCTGCAGCGCGGGCAGGTAGGCCGGGTTCAGGGCAAGCGCCGCCCCGAGCTCGCGCTCGGCCGCGGCCTCGCGCCGCAGACAGTCGGCAAAAATTACCGCGCGGTTGAGGTGAGCTTCCTCCGGACGGCTCACGTCGCGCGCAAGTGCCTGTGCGTAGGCCTCGAGGGCGGCGTCGAAGCGACCGAGGCGGCGCTCCAGGAGTCCGAGGTTGTACCAGCAGTCCGGGAGCTCGGGCCGCCGCGCGAGCAGCTCCCGGTAGGTCGCGGCCGCTTCCTCGAGTCGCCCGTCACGCTCGAGGGCCGCCGCTTTCTCGACCAGCGCGGTGACCGTGGCGGTGAGGGTCACGGAGCGGCGGGCCTGCCTAGCGCGACCACATGCGCAGCAGATTGGCGATGACGTACTCGAGCTGCGTGCGGTTGCGCCAGTCCATCTTCAGACCCTCGAGCGCGCGCACTTCGCCCAGGGTATAGAGCAGCTCGCGCTGGATCTCGTCCGGAACCTGGCTCTCGATAAACGTGATCATCACCAGGCGCGTGCCGGCGGTCACGGGTGTCACCTCGTGCACGTGAGTGGACGGATAGAAGATCGCCGAGCCGGCCTTTCCCTTGATACGGGTCGCCTCCGTGCCGAGGTAGATCACCAGCTCGCCGCCCTCGTAGTCCTCGGGGTTCGCGATGAACATGGTGCAAGAGACGTCCGAGCGCAGCGGCTGCGGACCTATCGGCAGGAAGGCAGCGTCGATATGCGCGCCGTATTTCATTCCGGCGGCGTAACGGCACAGGGTCGGCACGGCAATGCGCTGCGGAAACACGAAGTTCCTGACTGGCTCATTGCGCTGCAGGGCCGCGAGCGCGATCTGTCCGGCCTTGCGCCCCGCCGGGTCATTGAGATCGGCGATCGCGTTGTCCTTGGTGAGGTTGTGGGGATTGGAGCGCCGGCCCTCGATGAACTTCGCCTCGCGCGCGATCCCGGCGATCGTCTGCACCTCCTCGGGAGCGAAGAAATTCTCGACCTGGAGGAACATCGCTACTCCGTACGTGCAGCGCCGGGAGGGGAGTATAGACCGCTCCGTGCCGCTACAATTGCCCGGCCTTCCCGCAGCGCGCGCTTTGCCGCAGGAGCACCGATGTCAGCGCCCGATGTCATGATGATGTTCGCCGTGCCCTTCGGCTTCGCGCGGATGCCGACCCACGCACAGCTCAATCCGGCGCTGAAGCGTTTCATCTTCCAGCTCGAGCAAAGCGGCACTGCTGCCAACCCGCGCCCGCTCACGCCGCGCAATGCTCCGGTGTTCGAGAGTCACTTCAACCTGTTTCGCGAGGGCGACCCTGCCGTGCAGGAACTGAAGGGATTCTGCTGGAACCAGCTGCTCGGCCTCATCGGCCGCCTGAACGGCTACGACCTGCCGACGCTCAACCGGCTGCAGATCTTCAGTGACAGCTGGGTCCACGTCACACGGCGCGGCGGGTTCTTCGGCCTGCACAATCACCCGAACGCATCCTGGAGCGGCGTGTACTGCGTCGATCCCGGCGAGTCCGACGCCGACAGGAAGGACAGCGGCGTGCTGACTTTCGTCAATCCCATGATTGCGAGCGCGATGCACGTCGACGCCGGCGTGGCACGCATGCCGCTGCCGTACGGTTACCAGGTGGCGAGCATGCGGCTGGAAGCCGGCCAGCTGGTGATCTTTCCCTCCTGGGTGCTGCACGACGTCAGGGCCTTCGAGGGCAACGGCGAGCGGATCACTATCTCTTTCAACTGCTGGTTCAGCCTCGCTGATCCGGCCTGAGCGCGCCGAGTGCTGCGCGCGCGGCGCGCGTCACGGTGCGCCGTGCGCCTCGGCTTCCGTCACGGGCGTGTAGTCGCGGTGCGGGTAGCGGATGCCGCGCTTGACCGTGAGGTCGACGCTGCGCAGGTTGTCGACGTCGGCGAGGGGGTTCTTCCCGAGCACCACGAAGTCGGCGAGCTTGCCGGGCTCGATCGTTCCCATCTCATGCTCTTGGCCCGCGGCGCGCGCCCCGATACGCGTCGCGGAGGTGAGGAGGTCCGGCAGGCGCATGCCGGCGCGGTGCACCAGCAGCGCGAACTCCTCGAGCAGCGGGCTGGACGGCCGCGCGAGGTCACCGTCATCGTCGGTGCCGGTGGAGATGGCGACACCGGCGCGGTAGGCGAGGGCCGCGAGCCGGTCTGCAAGGCCCTGGGAGCGCTGCGCGCCGGGCCCGGAGTCGTACGGGTAGAGCGTGGCGTCGAGGATGGTGCCGTGACGGCGCATGTCGGCGAACAGCGCCGTCAGGCGCGCGTCGGGTCGCTCGAGGAGCGGCGCCACCTCGAGCGGCATCGCACCGTGGCGGTAGAGCGGCGGAATGGTGGGCTCCAGCGCGTAGCCGAGCAGCGCGGCGTGACTGAGCACATCGACTCCCGCGTCCACCTCATCGAGCGGACCGGCCGGAAAGATGGTCGCGTGTGCCCAGACGAGCAGGTGCTGGCGGTGCGCTTCCGCGGTCACTGCGCGCATCAGGGGAGCGGGCAGGTCGGCGTACAGCTTCAGCGCCGTGGCGCCCGTGCCGCGGGCCGCGGCCACCGCGAGCGGCAGGTCGGTCTGCGGAGTGAGCGCCTGCATCCATGGCACCTCGCCGGCGATGCGGCCGCGCGCGGCGTCGTGGGTCCGCGGATCGGCAAAGAACTCGGGCCCCGCCATCAGCGCCACGTAATAGATGTCGGGCGCGGGGATCTCGTTGAACTCCGCCTCGCGCTTGAGCTCGGCGAGCAGCCGCACGTCCCCTGCCATGTCGCGCAGCGCGGTGACGCCGCTATAGAGCTCGCGACGCAGATAGGCGCGCGCGTGCCGGGGGTCGGCCAGCGTCGCGAGGTGCACGTGGCTGTTGACGAAGCCCGGCACGACGAACCTGTCGCGCAGGTCCACCACCTCCGCGCCTGCGGGGACGCTGAATCCAGCGGCCGGAGCGACCGCCGTGATGCGCTCGCCGCCCGTCACGATCACCCGATCGCTGCGCGGGGGCGCGCCGGTTCCATCGATGAGAAGGGCGCCCCGATACACCACGACCTTCGCGGCCGGTGCAGGGCTCTGGGCGTGGGCCGGCCAGGTAAGCAGCGCCGCAGGCACCATTCGCAGCGCGAGTGCCGCTATCAGGGCAAGTGACGAAGGGGTATGACGAGCCATGTTGTAATCGTCTGACGGCGTGAGGGAAAAATCTAGGAAGTCGCCTCGTCGTCTATCCACAGCCCGACGCTGGCACAGCCCTGCACCGCCGACCAGGCGATGAGTTTCGGATCGTGTGCGAGCAGCGCCGCAACGGCCGCCCGCTTGCCGGCGCCCGTCGCGACGAACACGGGCTCCCCGACGTGCGCCAGAAGCTCCGGTGTGACACTGACTGCCGACAGACCGTCCGGGCGCTGCACCGCGATCGCCCGGTGTCCGCGCGCGCGCTCGAGATCCCCCGCCGAAAAGAGCGACGCCGTGTGCCCCTCGGCGCCCAGGCCCAAAAGCCCCAGCCCGATGCGCGTGCCCGCCCCGATGAGCTCATCGAGCCGCCGCTCGTAGTCGGCGGCCGCCTCAGCCAGCGGCAGCTCGGTGCGCACTCGCAGTAAGCGGTCCTCGGGAAGGTGCAGTGCATCGAGCAGCAGCCGCGACTGGTAGTAGTTGCTCGAGGGCGAGTCCGCCGGCACGTAGCGATCGTCCGAGAACAGCACGGCGAGCGCGGCCGCATGCGGTAGCGGTCGTGCAGCGAGCGCCCGATAGGCCGGGAGCGGCGTAGTGCCCCCCGAGAGCATGACGGCGGCGGGCTGCGGCGCGGCGACGGCTTCGGCAAGGCGCACGGTGAGCGCCGCTTCGAGCGCGGCGCGGGTGGCAAAGCGGCGTGTGGTGAGCGTGGGCATGATCAGGGAGCTCCAGGCGTTACGGGGTCCGCGGCCGCTCACCCACGCGCGCCCGCAGCTCGAACGGCTGGCGGCCGCGCAGTCCGCGCAACGTGATGAGAGAACCGGGCTTGTGAAGTGCGATATGACCCAAGGCATCCTGGGCGCTGGCCGGGGTGACGCCGTCGATGCCGGTCAGCAGGTCGCCGGGCCGCAGTCCCGCCTCCTGCGCGGGACTCCCGACGTAGAGGTTGGCGACCACGACGCCGCCCTGCGCGAGCCCGAGCTGCTGCGCCTGCTCCTCCGAGAAATCCTCGGGAACGATGCCCATCCAGCCGCGGATGACGCGGCCGTGCGCAATGATGTCGCGCATGACTCCGCGCACCATGTTCACCGGAATCGCAAAGCCGATGCCCTCGACGCCCAGGCTCTTGGCGACCATGGCGGTGTTGATGCCGACCAGGTTGCCGCTCGCGTCCACCAGCGCGCCTCCCGAGTTGCCACGATTGATGGCGGCATCAGTCTGAATGAAGTCCTCCAGAGGCGCGATTCCGAGCTGCGAGCGGCTTACGCCGCTCACTATGCCGTGCGTGACGGTTTGCGACAGTCCCAGCGGGTTGCCGATCGCCAGCACCACGTCCCCCACCCGCAGCTGATCGGAGCGCCCGAGGGGGGCAACCGGCAGGTGCTGCAGGTCGATCTTCAGTACGGCCAGATCGGTGTCAGGGTCGCTGCCGACGACATGCGCATCGGCGATCCGGCCGTCCCGCAGCTGCACGCGGATCGAGTTGGCATTGGCGATGACGTGGTGGTTGGTGACGATGTGGCCGGCTTCGTCGACGATCACCCCGGAGCCGAGCGTGCGCTCGATGCGCTGGCGGTAGCGCGGCAGAAATTCTCCGAACAGCTCGCCGAGCGAGGGCGCCAGTCGCTCGGTGACCAGCCTGTCGGTGTAGACGTTGACGACGGCCGGCGCGGCGCGATCCACCGCGGCCGCGTAGGTGGAGACCTCCGGCGCGCTCTCCACGACGTGCGGCGCCGGCAGCGGCGCGACGACGGCGGCGGGCCGGCTCGGACTGCGGATCAGGTCCGGCCGCAACGCGACGATCAGGAAGGCCAGTGCCAGGCCTCCGACGACCGATCCGGCCACGAAAGTCAGTCCGCGGCCCAAGCGCTCCAGCATCGTTCACTCCGGGAGAGCCTCGCGCGCGCGCCGACGGGGGCCGCGCCCGGAAGGGGGTATTCGTTTGTGTATAATGCGCCGCCCCCCGCGAGGTACGAAACTGCACCAGGCTGAAGTCCGCGCGGCAGCGACGTGCGAACGAAGACTGCGGCGGGCGTGGAATAACGCGGGAGAGTGGCCAGATGGCGGAACACGCAGCCGTCGCCGGCGAAGCAGTCGACCTGAGCCGGCGCAAATTCCTCACCCGGGCAACGATCGCCACCGGCGCGGTCGGGGTGGTGTGCGCCGCTATACCTTTCGTCGAGTCCTGGAGCCCCTCGGAGCGCGCGCGCGCGCTCGGCGCGCCGACCGAGCTCGACCTCTCCAAGCTCGAGGCGGGCCAGATGGCGATCACCCTGTGGCGGCGCCAGCCCATTTACATCGTCCGACGCACGCCCGACATGGTGACGCGTGTGGCCGGGCACGACGCGGACCTGAAGGACCCGGGCTCGGACGAATCGATTCAGCCCGACTATGCCAAGAACCCGGACCGCTCGCGCCTGCCCGAGTTCCTGGTTCTGATCGGCATCTGCACGCACCTTGGCTGCCTGCCGAAGCAGAAATTCGCCGCCGGCGAGATCTACCCCTCCTGGCCGGGCGGGTACCTGTGCCCGTGCCACGGCTCGCGTTTCGACCTCGCCGGCCGCGTCTTCGACGGCTCGCCGGCCCCAACCAACCTGACCGTGCCGCGCTACTTCTACCCCAAGGAGCAGCTGCTGGTGATCGGCCAGGATGAGAAAGGAGTCGCTTCCTGATGGCCGCGAACAGCGCCGGCACCGCCCCGGCCAAGGGATTCCGAGCCTGGCTCAACAAGCGCCTGCCCATCGATGAATTCATCAGCAGCCAGCTGAGCGGCTATTACGCGCCGAAGAATTTCAACATCTGGTATTTCTTCGGCTCGCTGGCGCTTGTCGTGCTGGTGCTGCAGCTGGTCACCGGCATTTTCCTCACGATGTTCTACAAGCCGGGCGAGGCGACCGCGTTCGACTCCGTGCAGTACATCATGCGTGAGGTCGACTGGGGCTGGCTGATCCGCTACCTGCATTCGACCGGCGCATCGTTCTTTTTCATCGTCGTGTACCTGCACATGTTCCGGGCGCTGCTCTACGGCTCCTACCGGGCACCGCGGGAGCTGCTGTGGCTGATCGGCATGCTGGTCTACCTGACGCTCATGGCCGAGGCCTTCATGGGCTACGTGCTGCCCTGGGGCAACATGTCCTTCTGGGGCGCACAGGTGATCGTCAACGTGTTCGGCACCGTGCCGTTCGTCGGCCCGGATCTGACCCTCTGGATCCGCGGCGACTACAGCATCGCGGACGCGACGCTCAACCGTTTCTTCTCGCTGCACGTCTCGGCACTGCCGCTCGCACTGCTGCTGCTGGTGCTGCTGCATCTGGTGGCGCTGCGCACCACCGGCTCGAACAATCCCGACGGCATCGAGATCAAGGACAAGCTCGGGCCGGATGGTCACCCGCTGGATGGCATTCCGTTTCATCCTTATTACACGGCCAAGGACTTCGTCGGCGTCGGGGTGTTCCTGATCGTGTTCGCGATCGTGGTGTTTTTCGTGCCGACGTTCGGCGGGTTGTTCCTCGAGTCGCCGAACTTCGAGCCCGCGAACCCGCTGTCGACGCCACCGGACATCACGCCGGTGTGGTACTTCACGCCCTACTACGCGATTCTGCGCGCCATACCGAACAAGGAGCTGGGAGCGCTGGCGCTGCTCATGTCGCTGGCCTCGTTCCTGTTCCTGCCGTGGCTCGACCGCTCGCCGGTCAAGTCGATACGCTACAAGGGCTGGATCTCGCGCATTGCGCTCGCGGTGTTCGCGGTGAGCTGCCTCGTGCTCGGCTACCTCGGTATGCAGCCGCCGCAAGGCGTGTACGTGGTGCTGGCGCGGGTCTTCGGGGTGCTGTATTTCGCGTTCTTCTGGCTGATGCCGATCTACAGCCGCCTCGAGCGCGTCAGGCCGGTGCCTGAAAGAGTGGTCTACCATGCGCACTGAGCTTGCGCGCAGCGCGCCGCGCCACGCGGTGCGCCGGGCACGGGCGTTGCTCACCGTGGCGCTGCTCGCCGCGGGTTCCGTCCCGCTCGCGGCGCAGGCGGCGGAAGCGGCCGGCGGCTATGGTGCGGACTGGGAGAGCTGGCGCGCCGGCACCACCGTCTCCGACGCCGCCTCGGTGCAGCGCGGCGCGCGCTACTTCGCCAGCTATTGCCTCGGCTGCCACTCGCTCAAATACGAGCGCTGGGCGCGCCTCGGGGCCGATCTTGGCATCCCCGCGGATGTGCTCGCCAAGCAGCTGCTGCCCCCGGGCGACAAGCCGGCGGACTACATCACGAGCCCCATGCCTGCCGCGGATGCCGAGACCTGGTTCGGCAAGGAGCCGCCGGACCTGTCACTGATGGCGCGGGCCCGCGGCATCGACTACCTGTACCGCTACCTGATGACCTTCTATGTCGATCCGAGCCGCGAGACGGGCGTCAACAACCTGGCGCTGCCCTTGAGCGCGATGCCCGACGTGCTTTCGGAGCTCGAGGGACTGAAGAAGGCCGTCTACCGGCAGGTCGACACGCCCGGCGCAAACGGCGCCGTGACCAAGGAGGAAGTGTTCGATCATTTCGAAACCATTGCGCCCGGACGCCTGACGCAGCCGGAGTTCGAGCAGTTCGCGCGCGATACGGTCAACTTCCTCGACTACGTCGGCGAGCCGCAGCAGCAGCTGCGCCGCGCGCTGGGCGTGTGGGTAGTCCTGTTTCTGTTGGTATTCACGTGGCTCGCCTGGCTGGTGAAGCGCGAATACTGGAAGGATGTCCACTGATCGTCGGCTCAGGCAGCGGGAGTGCAATCTTGTCGAGCAGACGATCAATCATGACGTTGTTTTCCGCGCCCGACGACCCGTGGAGTCATCGGACGCGGATCGTGCTGGCCGAGAAGGGCATCAGCATCGACATCGTGAGCGTCGAGGCCGGTCGCTTTCCCGAGGACCTGCTCGACCTGAATCCCTACCACAGCGTGCCGACGCTGGTGGACCGCGACCTGGTGCTGTACGACTCGCGGGTCATCATCGAGTATCTCGACGAGCGCTTTCCGCATCCGCCGCTCATGCCGGTCGATCCGCTGACGCGCGCGCAGTTCCGCCTGGCGCTCTACCGCATCGAGCGCGACTGGTACACACTCGCCCGGCAGATCGACGCCGAACCCGACAAGAAGCAGACGGTGAAGCTGCGCAAGATCCTGCGCGACACGATCCTGCAGAGCACCGAGCTGTTCAAGATCAAGCCGTACTTCCTGTCCGACGAGTTCTCGCTGGTGGATGCGACGGTCGCGCCGATCCTCTGGCGGCTGCCGCACTACGAGATCGATCTCGCGCCGCAGGCGCAGCCGATCGAGAAGTACGCCCAGCTGGTGTTTGCGCGCCCGGCGTTTCGCGAGGCGCTGTCGGACAGGGAGCAGGAGATGCGGCTGCGCTAGACACGCCGTGCACCGGACATGCCGACGATGTTGCCCAAGCGTCCGTACCTGCTGCGCGCCATGCACGAGTGGATCGTCGAGTGCGGCAACACGCCGCACGTGATCGTGGACGCCGCGAACGAACGCGCCGAGGTGCCGCGCGCCTACGTCAAGGACGGCAAGATCGTGCTCAATCTGAGCGAGGGCGCGACGCAGCGCCTGCGGCTTGGTAACGCGGACATCGAGTTCGACGCCCGCTTTGCCGGCGTCGTCCATCACGTGAGATTCCCGGTGAGCGCCGTGCTCGGCATCTATGCACGCGAGACCGGCGAGGGCATGGTGTTCTCCGAGCAGGATCTGGGACCCGAGCCCGAGCCACCCACCCGGCCGACGCCCGCGGAAGAGGGCGGCGCGCCGCGGCGGCCGCAGCTCAAGGTGGTGAAGTAGATGTCGCGCGGCGTCGATCGCGCGTCAGGTCTTCCGCGAACCGTGTAAGTCCCGCGCGCGATCCCGCGTGAGGTCACCTTTTCGCATAGTGAACTAACCGGTTCACTATCCGTTCCACGGGCAGCGTGCAGCGTCCCCTGGTTCCTTCTTCGCTATTTGCCCGCGGTTCGCGTCTTCGGCGAACCGCGTAGATCCCGCGCGCCAGCGAGTAAAAGGAGTCGGCCTGTAAGCCGGGTTCTGTCGAGGGCAATCATTCCTCTGGGATCCACGTCGCCGTGAACCTCTAGCGGCCTACCCGGAAGCGCGCGCGGATCGGCGCTGCGTCGCGCCCCGGTTCACGGGACGTACGCGGCTTCCCTATTTGGCCTTGCTCCAGGTGGGGTTTGCCGTGCCGTCGTGTGTTGCCACCGACGCGGTGCGCTCTTACCGCACCGTTTCACCCTTGCCGGTCCCGCGAGGGACTTGGGCGGTCTGCTCTCTGTTGCACTTTCCGTGGGCTCGCGCCCCCCAGGCGTTACCTGGCACCCGATCCGCCGGAGCCCGGACTTTCCTCCACCCCGCCTGAAGCCATGGCTGGCCGCAAGCGGGGCAGCGACTGCCCGGCCGACTCCAGCCCGGCACGATACGGCCGCCGGTGCGGAAGTCAATCGCGTTCCCGGCGGCGCGCCCGGCCGCTGCTCGCCAGCGCATAGGCGGCTGCCCGCGGGGCGCCGGTCAGGCGGGCTGCCAGCGCGGCCGCCCGGCTGGGCGGCAATTCCGTCACAAGGAGCTCGACGATGCGGCGCAACTGCGCTTCGTCGACCGCTTCCGCTCCGGCCGCGGCGCCCTCGATCACGAGGGTGATCTCGCCACGCGCGAAGTTCTGATCGGCCTGCGCGACGGTCAGGAGCTCTGCGAGGGTGCCGCGGTAGAGCGTTTCGTGAGCCTTGGTGAGCTCGCGAGCCACCACGGCCCGCCGCGCGCTGCCGAGCTGCGCGGCAAGATCCTCGAGTGCCGCGACGATGCGGTGCGGGGCCTCGAAGAACACCAGCGTCCGCGGCTCGCGCGCGAGCTGCGCGAGCGCCGCCCGGCGCTCGGCGGCGCGCGCCGGCAGAAAACCCTCGAAGCAGAAGCGCTGCGTCGGGAGTCCCGCGACCGCGAGCGCCGCGGTGATCGCCGAAGGTCCCGGCACGGTGCGTACCTCGAAACCGGCGGCCGCAGCGCTCCTCACGAGCTCGAAGCCCGGGTCGGAGAGCAGCGGCGTGCCGGCATCGCTCACCAGCGCCACATCCTCGCCGTGCGCGAGCCGCGCGAGCAGCTCCGGAACGCGCTGCGCCTCGTTGTGGGCGTGCAATGACACGAGCGGGGTCGTGAGGCCGAGCGACTGCAGCAGCACACGCGTATGGCGCGTATCCTCGGCGGCGATGATCGCCGCTGCGGCGAGCACCGCGCGCGCGCGCGCGCTCAGGTCGGCGAGATTGCCGATCGGGGTGGCAACGACCTGCAGCGTGCCGCGCGTGTTGACCACTATAATCACCCACCTCGTGCCGCATGGGGCTGCGGCATGACACCGCGTCCGCCATCCTGCCCGCCAACGAGAGGCCCTTCAACCGATGCCGTTCGCACGCCGCATCTCTCGCTTCGCGATCCTGGCGGCGGCCCTGGCGCTCGCGGGATGTCCGAGCCTCGGCGAGCGCATCGGGCCGCCGCCGTCGGTGGATCGCGCGGCGGCACTCGAGCAGGCCGGCGACCAGGCGGGCGCGGCGCGCGTCTACGAGGCGCTCGCGACGCAGAACAGCGGCTCCGAGCGCAGCGATTTGCTGCTGCACGCGGCGCGCGACTACCTCAATGCGCAGCGTCCCGACGATGCGGCGCGCGTGCTTGCCGGGACTGAGGGAACACTCGGTCCCGGACAGCGCACCGAGCGCACGCTGCTCGCTGCGGAGCTGGCGCTGCAGCGTGGCCAGGGGGCCGAAGCGCTGCGCGAGCTCAATTCGATCGCACCCCCGAGTGAGCCGGCGCAGGCGGCGCGTTACGCCGAGCTCCGGGCCCGGGCGGCGCGCGCCCCGGGCCGCGCGGCGGGCACGCCCCTGGCGGGGGTGCCGGCCGAACAGCCCGGGCCGCACATCGCGCTGCTGTTGCCGGTCACGGGGCGCGCCGCGAACGCGGCGATCAGCGTGCGCGACGGCTTCCTCACCGCTTACTATCAGGCGCCACCCGCCGAGCGGCCGCGCGTACGCATCTACGACACCGGCACCGCCGGCGTCGCCGAGCTTCTCAGCCGCGCGAGCGCCCAGGGCGCCGACCTCATAGTCGGGCCGCTGACGCGCGAGGAGGTGGTGGCGGCAGCGCAGTTCACCGCTCCCCGTCCTGCCATTCTGGTGCTGAACTTCCTGCCGGCCGAGCAGCCGGCGCCAGCGAACTTCTATCAGTACGCCCTCTCGCCGGAGGATGAGGCGCGCCTGGTGGCGCGCCGCATCCTCGACGACCATCACCGCCGCGGCGTCGCGCTCGTGCCGCAGGGCGACTGGGGCTCGCGCGTACTCGCGGCCTTTCGCCAGGAGCTCGTGGCGGCCGGCGGCGAGATCATCGCCACCGCCACCATCGATCCGGGGCTCACGGACTACTCCGACGCCATCACCGCGGTGCTCGGCATCGCCGACAGTGAGGCGCGTTATCACCGCCTGGAGGGGATTCTCGGCACGCGGCTGCAGTACGAACCGCGGCGCCGCACCGACATCGAGTTCGTCTTTGCGCCCGCGCAAGCCAGCACCGAGCGGCTGCTGCGCCCGCAGCTGCGCTACCACTACGCCGGCGATATCCCGACTTACGCGACCTCGGATGCCTTCGAGCCCGACGTGCGGCTGAATCAGGATCTCGACGGGCTCATGTTCCCCGAGATGCCCTGGATGCTCGGCGGCGACCTTGCTGAAGCCGTGCGGACCGCGGCCCGCGACGCCTGGCCCGCCGGACCGCTGCATCGCAACCGTCTTTTTGCTTTCGGTTTCGACGCCTATCGGCTCGCGCAAGCTCTGCGCAGCCGCAGCGCGAGCGGCGGCGTGCACGTTGACGGGCTCACGGGCCAGCTGAGCTTCGATGCCGAGCGGCGCGTGCGGCGCGAGCTCGGCTGGGCGGAGCTGCACGACGGCGAGCTGCGGCTGCTGCCGGCACAACCGACAACAAACGACCAATAACAAACAACCCGCTACCAACAACAAACTCATAACATCGGACATACACACCGGGCGCAGTGGGCGGGCGCATGTCGACACGGCGACAGGAGACGGGCAAGCGCGCCGAGCAGCTCGCGGCCGAGTTTCTCGCGGCGCAGGGACTGACGGTTCTCGAGCGCAATTACCGGCGCCGCCTCGGCGAGCTCGACATCATCGCGAGCGATGCTGGCGTGTTGGTGATTGCCGAAGTGCGCACTCGCGCCGTCGAGACTTTCGGCGGCGCGGCCGCGAGCGTCGATGGATTCAAGCAGCGCCGCATCATCCGCGCGACCGCGCAGCTTCTGCAGCAGCGGCGCGAGCTCGCCCGGCTGCCCGTGCGCTTCGATGTCCTCGTGGTATCGGGACTTGAGCGCGCATCCCCGCGGATCGAATGGATCCGGCACGCGTTTGAGGCGCCGTAAGCGCTGATCCAAGGCTGCGGAACAGCCCGCACAGGCTCCAACTTGTGAGGGACTGTATAAGCTTCTCCCGGCAAGCCGCTGATTGCTAACCAATGAATGCCGGCTGCCGGGTTGCCGGCACTGTGCTTATCTACATAAGTCGTTGTGATTGCGACGAATTTCTCACTTTTCCAATTGACATAGTTCGCCCCCGATTCCTATAGTGGCGCCCAGTGGGAGAAAGTGGGGGGAAATGGGCGATTTCATCGCCCCAGGGCCATGTTTCGCGGTGCAACAAGAATCACCCTGGACGACAAGGGGCGAATGGTCATGCCCACCCGTTACCGGGAGCAGATCCAGGAGCTGGCCCAGGGGAGGCTGGTCGTCACCGTGGACCGGGACCAGTGCCTGCTCATTTACCCGCTGCCCGAGTGGGAGCAGACCGAACGCAAGCTGATGAGCCTGCCGAGCCTGAATCCGACGGCGCGGCGGCTGCAGCGCCTGATGGTGGGCCACGCGACCGACCTCCCCCTCGACGGGCACGGCAGAGTGCTGCTGCCGCCGGAGCTGCGCGAGTTCGCGCAGCTCGAGCGGCACGGGATGCTGGTCGGTCAGGGCAATCGCTTCGAGCTCTGGGATGAGGCGCGCTGGAACGAACGGCGCGACCTGTGGCTCAAGAACGAGGAGGCTGCGACCGACCTGCCATCCGAGCTCGAGTCGCTGTCGCTGTAGGTGTGTGCCTCAAAGGCCGGGTTGAGCCTCAAAGGGTGGGTTGAAGGGTGAATGAGCACGTCCCGGTGCTCGCCGCAGAGGCGCTCACGGGATTGGCCCTGGAAGCGGACGGTTACTATGTCGATGCGACGTTCGGGCGCGGCGGCCATACGGCACTCATACTCCAGGCCCTGGGTCGAGAAGGCGGCGTGCTCGCGCTCGATCGGGATCCGCAGGCCGTCGCGGCCGGCGCTAAGCGCTTTGCCGACGAAGTGCGGCTTACGCTCGTGCATGCGTCGTTTGCCGATCTCGCCACGGTCGTGCCGCAACATGCGCGCCAACGTCCTTGCCGCGGCGTGCTGTTCGACCTTGGCGTTTCCTCACCGCAGCTCGAGGATCCGCACCGCGGCTTCAGCTTCCGCACCGACGGTCCGCTCGATATGCGCATGGACCCGACACGCGGTGAGCCGGTCTCGGCCTGGCTCGCTCGGGCGGGCGTCGACGAGATACGCGAGGTGATCAGGACCTTCGGCGAAGAGCGGTTCGCGCGCCGTGTGGCGCAGGCGATCGTGGACGCGCGCGGCGAGCAGCCGCTCACCTCCACCGCGCAGCTCGCGGCGGTGGTTGCGCGCGCGGTGCGCACGCGCGAGCCCGGCAAGCACCCGGCGACCCGCAGCTTCCAGGCGCTGCGCATGTACATCAACGACGAGATGGGGCAGCTCGAGCGGGGACTGGCGGGCGCGCTGCAAGTGCTGAGCCCCGGGGGCCGGCTCGCGGCGATCAGCTTCCATTCGCTCGAGGACCGGGCGGTCAAGCGCTTCATGCAGCGCGAATCGCAGCTCGATCCCGCGCTCGCGCGGCTGCCGGTCGTGCCGGCCGCGGCGCAGCCGCGCCTGAAGCTGATCGGCCGCAAGACGCGTGCGACGGAGGCCGAGCTGCGGAGAAATCCGCGCGCTCGCAGCGCGCTGTTGCGCGTGGCGCAGAGAGTCGCCTAGCGGATCGCCGCGGGGGTCACATGAGCAGCAAAGGCTTGGCTCTGGTCGCGGTGCCCGTGCTGTGGATCGCGACGCTCGCCTCAGCGGCCGGGGCGGTCTACTGCAAGCACCGCGCGCGCGAGCTCTTCATCCAGCTCGAGGCGCTCAACGCCCGGCGCGACAATCTCGAGATCGAGTGGGGCCAGCTGCAGCTCGAGCAAAGCGCCTGGTCGACGCATGCGTTCGTCGAGCGGGTCGCCGGCACGCGGCTGCACATGGCGATGCCGCCGCCGAAGGACATCGAGATCATCGCTCCATGAAAGCGCGCAGTGCACGCGATCTCGACTTGCGCTCGTTCCGCTGGCGCGCCGGCTTGCTGCTGGCCGTGCTCACCGCCTGCGCGATCGGGCTCGGCTGGCGCGCCGTCGACCTGCAGCTGGTCGATCACAGCTTCCTCGCGCGCCAGGGCGATGCGCGCTTCTCGCGCGTGCTGGACATCGCCGCACACCGCGGCACCATCACCGACCGCTACGGCGAGCCGCTCGCGGTCAGCACGCCGGTCGATTCCATCTGGGTAAATCCGAGTGAGCTGGCGCTCGCCACCGACCAGATCCCGCGGCTGGCCGCCGCGCTCAAGCTCGACCGCCAGGACCTCGAGCGCCGCATCACGAGCAATCTCGAGCGTGAGTTCCTCTACCTCGCACGCGGTCAGGAGCCGGCCGAGGCCGCGCGGATCAAGGCGCTCGGCATTCCGGGCGTTTACACCTCGCGCGAGTATCGCCGCTATTACCCGGCGGGCGAGGTGACCGGCCATCTGCTCGGTTTCACCAACGTCGATGACGCCGGACAGGAGGGTCTCGAGCTCGCATTCGACCACTGGCTGGCCGGCGAGGACGGCGCCAAGCGCGTCATCCAGGACCGCTACGGGCGCATCGTGCAGGACGTCGAGAGCATCCGCCCGCCGCGACCCGGGCGCGACCTGGTGCTGTCGATCGACCTGCGCATCCAGTACCTCGCGTACCGCGAGCTGAAAGCGGCGGTGCGCGAGCAGCGCGCGCGCGCCGGCTCGGTCGTGGTGCTGGACGTGAGCACCGGCGAGGTGCTCGCCATGGTGAACCAGCCGGCGTTCAACCCGAACGACCGCGAGCAGATGCAGGCCGCCGACTACCGTAACCGCGCCGAGACCGACATTTTCGAGCCCGGCTCCTCGATCAAGCCGTTCTGGGTGGCCGCGGGACTTGCCGCGGGCAAGTACGACCCGCACAGCATCATCGACACCTCCCCCGGCTTCATCAAAGTCGGCACCAAGATCTTCGAGGACGAGCACAACCTCGGCGCGATCAACATCGCGACGGTGCTCGCCAAGAGCTCCAACGTCGGCATGGCGCACCTCGCGCTGTCCCTCGCCCCGCAGCAGGTCTGGACCACGCTCACGCGGCTCGGGTTCGGCGAGGTGACGACGAGCGGTTATCCCGGCGAGTCCGCCGGCCTCCTGCCCCCTTACGCGCAGTGGCGGCCGATCAGCATCGTGACCATGTCGCACGGCTATGGGCTCTCGGTCACGCCGCTGCAGCTCGCCCATGCCTACGCCACCGTCGGCTCCTTCGGCGTCGCACGACCGGTATCGTTCCTCGCGGTCGACGGACCGGTAGCGGGCGAGCGCGTCCTGGATGCGCGCGTCTGCAGCGAGCTCGTCGGCATGCTCGAGCAGGTGGTGAGCCTCGAAGGCACCGCCCCGCTCGCGGCGATTCCCGGCTACCGCGTCTCCGGCAAGACCGGCACGGCCTGGAAGGCGGTCCCGGGCGGCTATTCGACCGACCGCTACATGGCGGTGTTCGGCGGGGTCGCCCCCGCGACCGATCCGCGCCTCGCCGCGGTGGTGGTGCTTGATGAGCCGAACGCGGGCGAGCACCAGGGAGGACAGGTCTCTGCACCGGTGTTCTCGCGCATCGTGGGCGGGGCGCTGCGACTGCTCGCGGTCGCGCCCGATGAGCCGGTGGGCGCCGAGCAGCTGCAGGCGAGCCGGCACGGCAACGGCGTGCGGACGGCGGCGCTGCCATGAACCCGCAGTTGCGCGCACTCGATGCGCTCACCCGCGGGCTCGTCACGGTACCCGCCGACATCATGGTGAGCGATGTCACGCAGGACAGCCGCGCCGCCGTTCCCGGTGCGCTGTTTCTCGCCTGCCGAGGCCGCACGCATCACGGCCTGCTGTTCGCCCCGGAGGCGGTGGCGCGCGGCGCGCGCGCGGTGCTCTACGAGCGCAGCCACGGGCCGGAGCCGACCGTACCGGAGCTCGCCCCCGGCACCTTCGTGGCCGGCGTGGAGGACTTGAGCGAGCACGCCGGGCTCATCGCCGGGCGCTTCTTCGACGCGCCGTCCGAGCATCTGACGGTGGCTGGTATCACCGGTACCAACGGCAAGACCACCTGCGCCTGGCTGCTCGCGCAGGCGCTCGGGTTTTGCCGGCGGCCAGCCGCTTACATCGGCACGCTCGGCTTCGGCCTGCCGGGTCGCCTCACCCCGACCGTGCACACGACCTCGGACGCGGTCACCGTGCAGCGCCAGCTCGCGGCGCTGCGCGCCCTCGGCGCGGAGTGCGTATGCATGGAGGTCTCCTCGCACGCGCTCGACCAGGCGCGGGTTGCGGGCGTGCACTTTCACACCGCGGCCTTCACCAACCTGACGCGCGATCATCTCGACTACCACGGCAGCATGGCGGCCTACGGGGCGGCGAAGGCGCGCCTCCTCGCCTGGCCGGATCTCGCCTGGCGCGTCATCAACATCGACGATCCATTCGGCGCGGCGCTCGCCGCTGCCGTCTCGCCGGCACCCCTCATCGTGACCACGCGCACCGCGGGTCCCGGGGCGCGGCCGCCCGGGGCACGTTACGTGCGCGCGACGCGCGCCACTCCCGATACCACCGGCCTCGTCATCGGCATTGAATCGAGCTGGGGCACCGCCGAGCTCGCCGTACGGCTCATGGGGGAGTTCAACGTCGACAATGTGCTCACGGTGCTCGCGGTGCTGCTCGCCTGGGAGATCCCGTTCGCCGAGGCGCTGCGCGCTCTGGCGCGCTGCCGGCCGGCGAGCGGCCGCATGGAGATGTTCGGCGGGCGCGGACTCACCCCGCTCGCGATCGTCGACTACGCGCACACCCCCGATGCGCTCGCCAAGGCGCTGCGCGCCGCGCGCGGCCACTGCCGCGGTCAGCTGCGCGTCGTCTTTGGCTGCGGCGGTGACCGCGACGCCGGCAAGCGCCCGCTGATGGGCGCGATCGCCGCCGAGCTCGCCGACGACATCATCCTCACCGACGACAACCCGCGCACCGAGGATCGGGCGGCCATCGTCGCAGACATAGTCGCGGGCGCCGCGGGCGTCGCGGCGCGCACGCCGCTGGTGGTCGAGCACGACCGCGCACTCGCTATCCGTCTCGGCCTGCGACGCTCCTCTCCAGAGGACGTGGTGCTGATCGCCGGCAAGGGCCACGAGGACTACCAGGTGATCGGCAGGACGCGCCGGCCGTTCCGTGACCAGGAAGTGGTGAGCGCCGAGCTCGCAGGGACACGCCGGTGAAGCGCACGCTGAGCGGCTTTGCGCGTGCATGCGGCGGGCAGCTGACCGGCGCCGACTCTGCCTTCAGCGGCGTGGCGAGCGATTCGCGCACACTCGAGCCCGGGGAGCTGTTCGTGGCATTGAAGGGCCCGAACTTCGACGGTCACCGGTTCGTCGCGGCGGCAGCAAGCCGTGGGGCCGCGGGCGCGGTAGTCGAGGCGCAGCAGCCGCCGCTCGGCCTGCCACAGATCGTGGTGCGGGATGCGCAGCAGGCGCTCGAGAGCGCCGCCAGCGCCTGGCGCGCGGACTTTGCGGGTCCGCTGGTCGGGGTCGCCGGCAGCAACGGCAAGACCACCGCCAAGGAGATGACCGCATCGATCCTGCGCCAGGCGGGCGAGTGCCTCGCGACCCGTGGCAACCTCAACAATCACATCGGCGTGCCGCTGACGCTCCTGCGCCTGGGCGAGGCGCATCGCTTCGCGGTCGTGGAGATGGGCGCGAATCACGCCGGCGAGGTCGCGCGGCTGGTGGCGCTCGCGCGCCCGAGCATCGGCATGATCACCAACGCCGGCGCCGAGCATCTCGAGGGCTTCGGCAGCCTCGAGGGCGTGGCGCGCGCTGAAGGCGAGATGGTGGCGGGCCTGGCGCCGTCCGCGACCGCGGTCATCAACGCGGACGACGAGTTCGCGGGCCTGTGGCGCGCCTCGACGCCGGCGCGTGTCGTCACCTTCGGCGTGCGCGCCGCCGCCGACTTCAGCGCGAGCCGGGTACGCACGGCGGTGGGCTCCGCGGGTTTCGAGACTTCGTTCCTGCTGAGCGCGCCGCTTGGCACGGCGACCATCCGCTTAGGGCTGGGGGGCGCGCACAACGTCGCCAACGCACTGGCGGCGGCGGCGGCGGCGGTGAGCGCCGGTGCGACTCTCGAGCACGTGGTCGCAGGGCTCGCCGCGATGCGCGCGGTGGCCGGCCGGCTGCAGTTCCGGCGGGCCCGCGGCGGGGCCTGGCTGATCGACGACTCCTACAACGCCAATCCCTCCTCGGTACGCGCTGCCATCGAAGTGCTCGCGCAGTTGCCGGGACGGCGCTGGCTCGTGCTCGGCGACATGGCCGAGCTCGGGGAGTCTGCCGCGGCCGAGCACGAGGCCGTCGGCGAGTTCGCGCGCGCCCGCAGTGTCGAGCGGCTGTTCGCACTCGGCGCGCTCGCCGCGCGCGCCGCCGCGAGCTTCGGCGAAGGCGCGCGCAGCTTCACCGACGTGTCGGAGCTCCTCGGCGCGCTCAGCGCGGCACTCGCGGCGCCCGCGGACGACGTGCGGCTGCTTATCAAGGGCTCGCGTGTCAACCGCCTCGAGCGCGTGGTTGTGGCACTCGCACCGGAGGCCGCCTCCGCCGGGGGCGCACACTGAATGCTGTACTGGCTGACACAGCAGTTCGCCGGGCGCGTCGCGGGCGCGCACGTGTTTTCGTACCTCACGTTCCGCGCCATCCTCGCGATCGTCTCGGCGCTGATACTCTCGCTCCTCATCGGTCCGCCGATGATCGCGCGCCTGTCGCGTTACCAGATCGGCCAGGTGGTGCGCGACGACGGGCCGGCGAGCCACCTGCCGAAAGCGGGCACGCCCACCATGGGCGGGACGCTCATTCTGGTGACGACGCTGGTGAGCACGCTGCTGTGGGCGGAGCTCTCCAACCGCCTGGTGTGGACCGTGCTCGCCGTCACTTTCGTCTTCGGGTTCATCGGGTTCTACGACGATTATCTGAAGCTCGTGGTGCGCAACCCGAAAGGGCTCGCCCCGCGCTGGAAATATCTGTGGCAGTCGGCCGCCGGGCTCGCCACCGCCGCCATCCTCTACTACACCGCGGCGGAGCCGGCCGAGACCACGCTGTTCCTGCCGTTCATCAAGAGCTTCCACGCGCCGCTCACCGCCTTCGGCTTCATCGTGATCGCCTATCTGATGATCGTCGGCATGAGCAACGCAGTGAACCTCACCGACGGGCTCGATGGACTCGCGATCATGCCGGCAGCGCTGGTGAGCGCGGCCCTCGGGATCTTCGCCTATGCGAGCGGCAACGCGGTGTTTGCGCATTACCTGCAAATCCCGGAGATCCACGGCGCCGGAGAGCTGCTGATCTTCTGCGGCTCGCTCGCCGGGGCGGGCCTCGGGTTCCTGTGGTTCAACTCCTACCCCGCGCAGGTGTTCATGGGCGATGTCGGTGCGCTCGCGATCGGCGCGGCCATCGGCGTGCTCGCCGTGATCGTGCGCCAGGAGCTGGTGACGCTCCTCATGGGCGGGGTGTTCGTGCTCGAGACCGTCTCGGTCATCCTGCAGGTGGCGTCCTTCAAGCTGACCGGTAAGCGCATCTTCCGCATGGCGCCCATTCACCACCACTTCGAGCTCAAGGGCTGGGCGGAGCCGAAGGTGATTGTGCGGTTCTGGATCATCTCGCTGCTGCTGGTGCTGAGCGGCCTGGCGACGCTGAAGCTGCGATGAGCGACGCCACCGAGAAGCACAGCGGCGCGCGTCCTTATGCCGTGATCGTCGGACTCGGCCGCACCGGACTGTCGTGCGCGCGCTATCTCGCCGCACAGGGCTGGCGGCTCGCCGTCACCGACACGCGCGCCGCGCCGCCGGAGCTCACCGCGCTCACCGCGCTCGATGCGCGCATCCCGGTGCGCTTGAGCGGGCTCGACACGACGCTGCTCGAGGGCGCGCTGTGCGTCGTGGCCTCGCCCGGAATCGCGCTCACCGCGCCGTTCTTCGCCGAGGCACGCCGCCGCGGCCTGTCGATCGTGGGCGACATCGAGCTGTTTGCGCGCGCCGCGCAGGCTCCGGTCGCGGGCATCACCGGCACCAACGGCAAGAGCACCGTGACGACGCTGCTCGCGCGCATGGCGGAGCGCGCGGGCCTCAAGGTGCGCGCCGGCGGCAACCTCGGCGAGCCGGCGCTCGAGCTGCTTGCCGCCAATCCTTCGCTGTACGTGCTCGAGTTGTCGAGCTACCAGCTCGAGACGACTGCAAGCCTCACGTGCCGCGCGGCCACGGTGCTCAACGTGAGCCCGGATCACCTCGACCGTTACGCCTCCGTGAGCGAGTACGCCTCGGCCAAGGCGCGCATCTTCGCGCGCTGCGACACCGCGGTGATCAACCTCGACGATCCGCTGGTGGTTGCCATGCCGCGCGCCGCGCGCCGCACCCTGAGCTTCTCGCTGCGGGCGGCGATCGGGGCCGACTACGCGGTCGCGATGCACTCGGGCGAATGGTGGCTGTCGCGGTCGGGCTCGCCGCTCCTGCCGGTTGAGGCGCTCAGGATCAAGGGGCTGCACAACGCCGCCAACGCACTCGCCTCGCTCGCGCTCGGCGAGGCGCTCGAGCTGCCTCTGGCCGCCATGCTCGCGGAGCTGCGCGAGTTCCCGGGCCTTGCGCACCGGGCGCAGTGGGTAGCAGAAGTGCGCGGCGTCACCTACATCAACGACTCCAAGGGGACGAACGTCGGCGCCACGATCGCGGCGGTCGCCGGTCTCCCGGGCCCGCTGGTGATGATCGCGGGCGGCGACGGCAAGAACCAGGATTTCGCGCCGCTCGCTGCGGCGTTCCGCGGCAAGGTGCGCCACGCGGTGCTAATCGGCCGGGACGCCCCGCTGCTTGAGCGCGCGCTTGCCGGGGTGTGCACGCTCGAGACCTGCACCTCGCTCCCCGGGGCGGTGCGGGCGGCGGCGCGCGCGTCACAGCCCGGCGACACGGTGCTCCTGTCACCGGCCTGCGCGAGCTTCGATATGTTTCGCGACTACACCCAGCGCGGCGCGGTGTTCACGCAGGCGGTCGAGGAGCTCGCCGCATGAGCGCTTCGGGCGCAACGCTCATGAGCTTCGCGCGCGGCAACGCCCGCAACGGCCCGGTGTACATCGACACCGTGACCCTGGCGCTCGCGGCGGCCATCGTGCTGCTCGGACTCGTGATGGTGACCTCCGCTTCCGTTTCGATCGCCGCGCAGGAAACCGGCCAGCCGTTCTACTACCTGGAACGCCAGCTCCTGCTCACCCTGATGGGCGTGATGTGCGCGGCCGTCATCTTCGCGACCCCGACACGGCTGGTGGAGCGGGTCTCGGGCGTGCTGCTCGCGGTTGCGATGGTGCTGCTGCTGCTGGTGCTGGTGCCGGGGCTCGGGCACTCGGTGAACGGCAGCCGCCGCTGGCTGCACATCGCGGGCCTCAACTTCCAGGTGTCCGAGCTCGCGCGCGTGCTGGTGCTTGTCTACGTCGCGAGCTACGCGGTGCGGCGCGAGAGCGAGCTGCGCGAGAGCTTCCTCGGGCTCGTCAAACCGCTGGGGCTCCTGTCTCTCGCCTGCATCCTGCTGCTTGCCGAGCCCGACTTCGGTGCCGCGACGGTGCTGTTCGCGGCGGGCTTCGGCCTGCTGTTCCTCGCCGGCGCGCGGCTGCGCTACGTGATCGCAATGACCGCCATCGCCGCCATCGGCTTCGGACTGCTCGCGGTGAGCACGAGCTACCGCCTGCGCCGCCTGACGACGTTCCTGCATCCCTGGGCCGACCCGTACAACAGCGGCTTCCAGCTTACCCAGTCGCTGATCGCCATCGGGCGCGGCCAGTGGTTCGGCGTCGGCCTCGGCGACAGCGTGCAGAAGCTCTTCTATCTGCCCGAGGCGCACACCGACTTCCTGTTCGCGGTGCTGGCCGAGGAGCTCGGCCTCGCCGGCGTTGCGCTCACGCTGCTGCTGTTCCTCGGGTTGATCTGGCGGAGTCTGCGCATCGCGCGGCTCGCGGCGGATGCGGGACTGAAGTTCCCGGCCTACCTCGCCGCCGGATTCGGACTCTGGGTCGGCATCCAGACCTTCATCAACATCGGCGTCAACATGGGCGTGCTGCCCACCAAGGGGCTGACGCTGCCGCTGATGAGCTACGGACGCTCGAGCCTGATCGTGGCGCTCGCATGGCTCGGACTCCTGCTGCGGGTCTACCACGAGGCGATGCGTGAGCAGCGCGGCGCCGCCACCGTGCGCGGCGCCGTCGCGCGGGAACGTGCGTGAGCGGCCCGATTCTGATCATGGCGGGCGGCACCGGCGGCCATGTGTTTCCAGCGCTGGCGCTCGCCCGGTTGCTGCGCGAGAAGTCGGTCGAGGTCGTCTGGCTCGGTACCGAGCGCGGCCTCGAATCGCGCGTCATCCCCGCCGAGGGTATTCCGCTCGAGCGGATCTCGATCGGCGGACTGCGCGGCAAGGGCGCGCTCACCTGGCTCCTCGCGCCGTTTCGCTTGAGCGTGGCGCTCGCCCAGGCGCTCGCGGTCATGCGCCGCCATCACCCCGCGGTGGTGGTGGGGCTCGGCGGGTTCGTCAGCGGCCCGGGCGGAGTGGCCGCGTGGCTGGTGCGCCGGCCGCTCGTCATCCACGAGCAGAATGCGATCGCGGGCTTCACCAACCGCTGTCTCGCGCATCTCGCCGCGCGGGTGCTCGAGGCCTTCCCGGGAAGCTTCGGTCGCGACGTGCACGCGCGCGCGATCGGCAACCCGGTGCGGCGCGACATCAGCGCCGTGCCGCCGCCGCGCGAGCGCTTCGCCGGCCGCTTAGGTCCCGTGCGGCTGCTGGTGCTCGGGGGCAGCCAGGGGGCGGCCCGCCTCAACGCCGTGGTGCCGTTCGCACTCGCGCGTCTTTCCAGCTGGCTCAGCTTCGACGTGCGCCACCAGGCGGGCGAACGCTGGCTCGAGGCCGGGCGCGCCAGCTACGCCCAGGCCGGGGTGCGTGCCGACGTGCGGCCCTTCATCGAGGACATGGGGGAGGCGTACGGCTGGGCGGACCTCGTCATCTGCCGGGCCGGCGCGCTCACCGTGTCCGAGCTTGCCGCCGTCGGTGTCGGCGCAGTGCTGGTGCCGTTTCCGGGCGCGGTCGACGATCACCAGGCCTGCAACGCCCAGTACCTGGTGCGCGAGGGCGCCGCGGTCACGATCCCGGACCGCGAGCTCACCCCCGAGCGTCTTGCCGCGGAGCTGCAGCGCCTGGGCGCCGGTCGCGGCAAGCTCCTGGCCATGGCGGAGCGGGCGCGGCTGCTCGCCAGGCCCGGCGCTACCGAGGAGCTGGCCGCCTCGTGCCTCGAAGTCGCGCGGAGGGCCGCATGACGCGTGAGCGGCGCACGCTCCCCGAACGGCCGGCGACCGAGCGGCGCCTCGCGCCCGACCGGCGCGACCGCATGCGTCGCATCAACACCATTCATTTCGTCGGCATCGGCGGCAGCGGCATGAGCGGTATCGCCGAGGTGCTGCTGAGCCTCGGCTACGCCGTGCAGGGCTCGGACCTGCGCGAGAGCGCGGTGACCGAGCGGCTCCGGGTCATGGGCGCGCGACTCAGCATCGGTCATGCGGCCGACCACATCGCCGGCGCCGACGTCGTCGTGGTCTCGGGCGCGGTGCCGCGCGGCAATCCCGAGGTGGACGCCGCGCTCGCCGCGCGCATCCCGGTGGTGGCGCGCGCGGAGATGCTCGGCGAGCTGATGCGCTTCCGCTACTCGATCGCGGTGGCCGGCACTCACGGCAAGACCACGACCACGAGCCTGCTCGCCAGCATCCTCACCGCGGGCGGGGAGGATCCAACCTTCGTGATCGGCGGGCGCCTGAAGAGCGCCGCGAGCGGCGCGCAGCTCGGCAGCGGGCGCTACCTGGTGGCGGAAGCCGACGAGAGCGATGCCTCGTTTACGCACCTGCAGCCGCTGATCGCGATCGTCACCAACATCGACAACGACCACCTCTCGACCCACGGCGGCGACTTCGGGCTGCTGAAGCAGAGCTTCGTAGACTTCCTGCACAACCTGCCGTTCTACGGGCTCGCGGTCGTGTGTGTCGACGATCCGCAGCTCGCGAGCATCGCGCAGGAGATCGGCCGGCCGATTCTCTCGTACGGGCTCGAGCCCGGTGCCGACGTGCGCGGCGCGAACCTGCGCTTCGCCGGACTCGAGACCCGCTTCGACGTCGCCCGGTCCGGCGCGGCCGTGCTGCCCGTCAGGCTCAATCTCCCGGGCGCGCACAACGTGCGCAACGCGCTCGCGGCGATCGCGGTGGCGACCGAGCTCGGCGTCGAGGACGAGGCGATCCAGCGTGCGCTGGCGCAGTTCCAGGGCGTCGAACGGCGGCTGCAGCACATCGGCGATGTCGTCACCGCCGCCGGCCGCGTCACGGTTCTCGACGACTACGGCCATCACCCGACCGAAGTGCTGGCGACGCTCGAGGCCGCCCGCCAGGGCTACCCCGGGCGGCGCGTGGTGCTCGCTTTCCAGCCGCACCGCTACACGCGCACCCGCGACCTGCTCGATGACTTTGCCAGCGCGCTGCAGCAGGCGGACGTGCTGTGCGTCACCGAGGTGTACGCCGCCGGCGAGGCGCCGATCCCCGGCGCCGACGGCCGCGCCATCTGCCGCGCGGTGCGCGGCCGCGGACAGCTCGAGCCGCTGTTCATCGAGCGGCCCGAGGAGCTGCCGGCCGCCCTCAGGGATCTGATACGCGACGGCGATGTGATCCTGGCGATGGGCGCGGGCAACATCACTGCCGTCGCGCACGCGTTGCCGGCAAGACTCGCAGAGCTGCTGCCGCGGGGACGCCCATGACGCTCGCGCTCGAGAACGGCTTCACCGCCCGTGTGCGACGCGACGAGCCCCTCAGCCGTCACACCTCCTGGCACGTGGGCGGACCGGCGGAGATATTCTTCAACCCGCGCGACCGCACCGATCTCGCCGCCTTCCTGCGCGGCCTGCCCGCGGAGGTGGCGATTCACTGGATCGGCCTGGGGAGCAACCTGCTGGTGCGCGACGGCGGGATCCCGGGCGTGGTGATCAGCACGCACGGCACGCTCGATGCCCTGAGCCGCTTCAACGAGACCACGGTGCAGGCGGAATGCGGCGTCGCCTGCGCGCAGCTCGCGCGACAGTGCATCCGCTGGGGACTGGGACCCGCGGAGTTCTTCGCCGGCATTCCCGGAACCGTCGGCGGCGCGCTGGCGATGAACGCCGGCGCCTTCGGCGGGGAGACCTGGCGGCACGTGCGCGCGGTCCAGACGATCGACCGCCGCGGCGTCGAGCGCACGCGCGCCGCGGCCGAGTACCGGATCGGCTATCGCCAGGTCACGGCTCCCGTGCCCGGGGAATGGTTCGTCGCCGCGGACTTCAGCTTCGAGCGCCGTCCCGGCGCACACGCCGGCGAGGTGCGCACACTCCTCGCACGGCGCCGCGAGTCGCAGCCGATCGGCGCCTGGAGCTGCGGCTCGGTGTTCACCAATCCGCCGGGCGATCACGCCGCGCGCCTCATCGAGACGGCGGGCCTCAAGGGTTACCGCATCGGCGATGCCTCGGTGTCCGAGAAGCACGCGAACTTTTTCATCAACCACGGCGCCGCGCGCGCCGCCGACCTCGAGCGCCTCATCGAGCACGTGCGTGACACGGTCGAGCGTGTCCACGGCGTCAAGCTCCATCCCGAGGTGCGGATCATGGGGGTGGCGTAGGCCATGCGGCTCATGTGTCAGCCGGCGGCCCTGAAGCGCGTTGCCGACGCGCGCGAGTTCGGCCGCGTGGCGGTGCTCTACGGCGGCGACTCGAGCGAACGTGAGATATCGCTGCTCTCGGGCGAGGCCGTGCTCGCCGCGCTCAAGCGCCGCGGTGTCGACGCTCATGGCTTCGATCCGCGCGATCACGCGCTCGGAGAGCTCGAGCGCTTCGCGCGCGTGTGGATCGCGCTGCACGGACCCGGTGGCGAGGACGGCACCCTCCAGGGCGCGCTCGACTACCTCGGCGTTCCTTACACCGGCAGCGGTGTCATGGGCTCGGCGATCGGCATGGACAAGCTGCGCACGAAGCGCCTGGCGAAGAGCGTGGGCGTACCCACCGCGGATTTCGTGGTGCTGCGCGACGAGGCGGATTTCGAGATCGCCGTGGAGCGGCTGAAGCTTCCCCTGATCGTCAAGCCTGCGACCCAGGGGTCGAGCGTCGGCATGAGCAAGGTGAAGCGTGCCGAGGATCTTCCGGCCGCCTACCGGGTGGCGGCGCGGCTTGAATCGCTGGTGTTCGCGGAAGGCTGGCTGCCCGGCAAGGAGTACACGGTCGGACTGCTGCAGGGCGCGGCGCTGCCCTCGATCCGCATCGAGACCCCGAAGACCTTCTACGATTACGAGGCGAAGTACTTCCGCGACGACACGCGCTACTACTGTCCCTCGGGCCTCTCGCAGCCGGCGGAAGCGCACCTTGGGAATCTCGCGCTCGCGGCCTTCGAGGCCGCCGGAGCCTGCGGCTGGGGACGCGCCGATTTCATGATGGATGCCGCAGGCCGCCCGCTCCTTCTCGAGATCAACACCGTACCCGGCATGACGAGCCACAGTCTCGTGCCGATGGCCGCGCGCGCACTCGGCCTCGACTTCGAGGAGCTCGTGTGGCGCGTGCTGGAGACCAGCTTCACGCGAAGCGTCGCGCCCGCCGCGGCGGGCGGGGGATGAGACGATGCTCCGACGCCCGAAAAACCGCCGTAAGCCCGGGCCGAAACGCCGCTGGCTGCCGTCGTTCAACTGGCGCGCGCTCGGCACGTCGCTCGCCACGGTGGCGGGGGCGCTGGCCGTACTCGCCGTGGTGCTCTGGGCGCTCGATCAGCCGATCGAGACCGTGGCGGTCACCGGGCGCTTTCAGCGCGTCTCGCCTGCCGACATCGAGCGCGTGGTCAGAGCCGACCTTCACGGCGCGGGACTCCTCTCGGTGAATCTCGAGGCGGTGCGCCGTGCGATTCACGAGCTGCCGTGGGTGGATGCGGTGAGCGTGCAGCGCGCCTGGCCGCGCGGACTCGCGGTGCTCGTCATCGAGCAGACGGCAGTCGCCCGCTGGGGCGGCGGCGGTCTCATCAACGCGCGCGGCGAGCTATTCGCGGCCGACGAGCGCCACATCCCGCCCGAGCTCCCCGAGCTCTCCGGTCCCGACGGCAAGGAGTCCGAGGTGGCGCAGCGCTACCTCGCCGCGGCCGGGCGCCTGATGCAGGCCGGCCTGCGCATGACCGCGCTGCGCCTCGATGCGCGCGGCGCCTGGGAGTTCGACCTCGCCGACGGGGTCACGGTGCGGCTCGGGCGGCGCCAGGTCGACGAGCGCTTCGAGAAATTCATGAACGCCGCGCTGAAACTCGTCACACAGCGCGGCGAGGACATCGCCTACGTCGACATGCGTTACACGAACGGGTTCGCCATCGGCTGGCGCGGCGCGCTGGCCCACCCTCAGGGTAAGGACGGTGGCAAGGATGGTGGCCGCAATGCTTAAGCGCTCGGACAGAAATCTCATCGTGGGACTCGACATCGGCACGTCCAAAGTCGTCGCCCTGGTCGGTGAAGCCGGAGCCGACGGCTCGATCGAGCTGCTCGGCCTCGGCTCGCAGCCCTCGCGCGGCCTGAAGAAGGGCGTGGTCGTCAATATCGAGTCCACCGTGCAGTCGATCCAGCGCGCGGTCGAGGAAGCCGAGCTCATGGCCGGCTGCGAGATTCACTCGGTATACGCCGGCATCGCCGGCAGTCACGTGCGGAGCCTCAATTCCCACGGCGTGGTCGGCGTGCGCGACAAGGAGGTCACCCACGGCGATGTCGAGCACGTCATCGATGCCGCCAAGGCGGTTGCGATCCCCGCCGACCAGAAGATCCTGCATGTACTGCCCCAGGAATTCATCGTCGACGGACAGGAGGGCATCCGCGACCCGATCGGCATGTCGGGCGTGCGCCTCGAGGCCAAGGTGCACATCGTCACCGGCGCCGACTCCGCCGCGCAAAACATCGAGAAGTGCATCCAGCGCTGCGGGCTCGAGGTCGACGACGTAGTGCTCGAGCAGCTCGCCTCCAGCTTCGCCGTGCTCACCGAGGACGAGAAGGAGCTCGGCGTGTGCCTGGTCGACATCGGCGGCGGTACCACGGATCTCGCGGTGTTCTCGAGCGGGGCGATCCGCCACACCGCCGTCATCCCGATCGCCGGCGACCAGGTCACCAACGACATCGCGGTGTCGATGCGCACCCCGACGCAGTACGCCGAGGACATCAAGATCCGCTATGCGTGCGCGCTCTCGCAGCTCGCCAACCCCGACGAGAGCATCGAGGTGCCGAGCGTTGGCGAGCGTCCGGCGCGCCGCCTTGCGCGGCAGACGCTCGCCGAGATCGTCGAGCCGCGCTACGAGGAACTGTTCGGCCTGGTCCGCGAGGAGCTGCGCCGCAGCGGCTTCGAGGAAGTGATCGCCGCAGGCATCGTGCTCACCGGCGGCAGCGCCAAGATGGAAGGCGCGATCGAGCTCGCAGAAGAAGTGTTTCACGTGCCGGTGCGTCTGGGGGTGCCGCAGGCCGTGCAGGGGCTCACCGACGTGGTGCGCAACCCGATCTACTCCACCGGCGTGGGTCTGCTGCTTTACGCGCGCGACAACGCCATGCCGGCACGCGGGCGCTCGCTCGGCAACGCCAAGTCGGCGCTCGAGCGCATGCGCTCGTGGTTCCAGGGGAATTTCTGAGGCTGAAAAATTTTGAGGCTGACAGACGATCGAGACAGATGAGCGATTCAACCAACCATGTTTTTCCTGTAAGGAGCGATACTCATGTTTGAACTGATGGACGCATACAGCCAGAGCGCCGTCATCAAGGTGATCGGCGTAGGGGGCGGGGGCGGTAATGCCGTCGCGCACATGGTCACCGCCGGCATCGACGGCGTGGAATTCATGTGCATCAACACCGATTCGCAGGCGCTGAAGCATGCCAAAGTGAAGACGGCGCTGCAGATCGGCTGCAACATCACCAAGGGGCTCGGAGCCGGCGCCGACCCCGAGGTCGGCCGCCAGGCGGCGATGGAGGACCGCGACCGCATCGTCGAGCTGGTCGAAGGCTGCGACATGCTGTTCATCACCGCCGGCATGGGTGGCGGTACCGGCACCGGGGCCGCCCCGGTGGTCGCGCAGGTGGCGCGCGAGCTCGGCATCCTGACGGTCGCGGTCGTGACCAAGCCGTTCGAGATGGAAGGCAACAAGCGCATGTTCGTGGCCGACCACGGCATGGGCGAGCTGGCCAAGTACTGCGACTCGCTGATTACAATTCCTAACCAAAAGCTGTTGACGGTGTTGGGTCCGCAGACCACGCTGCTCGATGCTTTCAAGTCAGCCAACCAGGTGTTGCAGGGCGCAGTCCAGGGCATCGCCGAGCTGATCACCCGCCCGGGGCTGATCAACGTCGACTTCGCCGACGTGCGGACCGTGATGGCGGAGACCGGCATGGCGATGATGGGCTCGGGCGCGGCGAGCGGCGAAAACCGCGCACGTGCCGCGGCCGAGGCGGCCGTCTCCTCGCCGTTGCTTGAAGACATCAATCTGGCGGGCGCCCACGGCATCCTGGTCAACGTGACCGCGGGCATGGATCTCTCTATTGGGGAATTCCAGGAGGTAGGCCAGATCGTGAAACAATTCGCCTCGGACGACGCGACGGTGGTGGTGGGCACGGTGATCGATCCGGAGCTCACCAACCAGGTGCGCGTGACCGTGGTGGCCACCGGACTCGGGCGTCCGGCTGCTGCAGCGCGGGCGCCGCTCGCCGCCTCGCGCGAGCGTGAAGCGCCGCGGGATGCGCGGGAGCTGCGCGGCGAGGCGGCGATGCGGGTGGTGCGGCGGACGCCGCTCTCCACCAGCGACTACGCGGCTCTCGACAAGCCCACGGTCCAGCGACAGCGGGCAGTGGGTGACGGACTGCGCACCGAAGCCGACGCGGAGGATCTGTTGGATATCCCGGCGTTTCTGCGGCGGCAGGCGGATTGATGTGATACGGTAACGCGCCTTACAGGAAACTGGGCCGCGGGCGGGGCCTGATGAGCCTCCTGGCCCCTGCCGCGGCGCCCGTCTGACGGGCGTAATCCGCGACGGACTCCGTCCGTTGTAGTAAGGAAAGCAGCAAGCCACACAGCATGGTCGGACAGCGCACTCTTAAGAACTCGATTCGCGCCACCGGAGTCGGACTGCACACGGGCAAGAAAGTCCTGATGACGCTGCGGCCCGCGGCACCCGACGAGGGCATTGTGTTCCGGCGGACCGACCTGCCGCACGCCGTCGAGGTACGCGCGCATGCGGAGAACGTCGGCGACACCACCATGGGGACCACCCTCGGCAAGGGCGAGTCGCGTGTCGCGACCGTCGAGCACCTGCTGTCGGCATGCGCGGGTCTCGGCATCGACAACGCGATCGTCGAGCTGTCGGCCTCCGAGGTGCCGATCATGGACGGCAGCGCCGGTCCCTTCGTCTTTCTGCTGCAGTCGGCCGGCATCGTCGAGCAGCCCGCCCCCAAGCGCTTCATCCGCGTCAAGAAGCGCCTGCGGGTCGAGGACGGCGACAAGTGGGCACAGTTCGATCCGTTCGACGGCTTCAAGGTCAACTTCGAGATCGAGTTCAATCACCCGATCTTCAAGCGTCGCTCGCAGCGCGCCTCGATGGACTTCTCCACCACCTCGTTCCTCAAGGAAGTGAGTCGCGCGCGCACCTTCGGCTTCATGCGCGATCTCGAGACACTGCGCGCGCGCAATCTGGCGCTCGGCGGCAGCCTCGACAATGCCATCGTGCTCGACGATTTCCGCGTGCTGAACGAGGACGGCCTGCGCTACGAGGACGAGTTCGTCAAGCACAAGATCCTCGACGCGATCGGCGATCTCTACCTCCTCGGCCACAGCCTGATAGGCGAGTTCAGCGGCCACAAGTCCGGCCACGCACTCAATAACAAGCTGCTGCGGGCCCTACTCGCGGACACGAGCATCTGGGAGGAGATCGAGTTCCAGTCGTACGCCGACGCGCCGATCTCCTACATCGAGGCGCCGGCAGGGCACGGGCCCGGAGGCTGATCCGGCGGCCGCGCTGCAGCGCGCCGCAAAGTTCAGCGACTGCGCGGCAGGACGCGCACCGCAACGGCGGTGATCGCAGGGACGGCGCTGCGGATTTCACCCTCGAGCTCGAGCAGCGTGTAGCGCAGCCGCGCACACCAGGCGGCAGACTCAGCGAAGATCACGAGCTCCCCATTGCGCTCGACGACGCCCGAGACCCTGGCACGGATTTCGGGCCCGAGATGCGCTGACAGCCACTGGTTCCAGAAGTTCGCGCGAGCGGCCTGATCTGTGATGCGCGTCAAGCCTGGCAGAGTGCGGGCGAGGAGGTCCTTTACAGAATGTGCGGGCGCGTGCAGGGGATTGGCCGCACTCCTCATTAGTGGCCTGCCTCGCTTGTTTCGGCGCATCTTCTTGGGCATATTGAATCCGCTGCACCGAGCAAACTAAGCCGAAAGGCTTAGGACGCAAAGCCACCGGTCTAAAGCGAGGAGCCATGACGGCGGGGTTGCCAGCATCGTACCGGCTTGTTTTTGAACCAGAACGGGGCGTTGCACGCCCTGCAGCCGGTCCGGGGGCCACGCCGGCATTGCCGGCCTGGGGGGTCCTGAAGGCGCCTGGGGCGCGGCTCGGTCAGCGTAAGGCATGAACGTAATTTTCTTATCCAGGCGCGACGGTAAAGCCCGGCAGTTCAACCTGGCACATCCGCTGACGTTAAGTCTCATCGCGGCGCTCACGCTCGGACTCCTCGGCGGCGCATTCGCCTTCGGGCTGCAGCTCGGCCGCGGCGTCCACACGCGCATGGCGCTCGGGGAGACCACGCGCTTCGGCAGCCTCCTCACGCAGCAGACGCAGCAGATCGAGGACCTCAAGCAGCAGCTGCAGCTGCGGGTCGATGCCATGGCGATGCGCCTCGGCGAGATGCAGGCGCACGTCATCCGGCTCGATGCCCTCGGCAAGCGCCTCACGGAAATGGCGGACATCGACAGCCGCGAGTTCGACTTCGATCGCGACCCCCCGAGCGGTGGACCGGAGTCCGATGGCGAGGGCGTGAGTGCCCAGATTCCGGATCTCACCGCGACGCTGAACAATCTCGAGCAGCAGGTCGAGCTGCGTGACTCGCAGCTCTCGGCCCTCGAGAACGTGATCCTGGCACGCGAGCTGAAGGAGGAGATTCACCCCGAAGGGCGCCCGGTCACCGAGGGCTTCATCTCCTCGTACTTCGGCGAACGCGCCGATCCCTTCGACGGCCGCGAAGCCTTTCACAAAGGGGTGGATTTTGCCGGCGCCCAGGGCTCCGACGTGGTCGCCGTCGCGGCGGGCGTGGTCACCTGGGCGGGCGAGCGCTCGGGCTTCGGCAACCTCGTCGAGATCAATCATGGCGACGGCTACGTCACGCGCTACGCGCACAACGAGCGCACCCTCGTGACGGTCGGCGAGACCGTGAAGCGCGGCGAGCGGATTGCACTCATGGGCTCGACCGGCCACTCCACCGGACCGCACGTGCACTTCGAGGTGCTGCGCAACGGCCGCCAGGTCGATCCGCTGTCCTACATCGGACACTGATACCCTCGAGGCTTGAAATCCTGCGCCCGCGAACCAATTGGGCGCAGGCGGCGTCTATTGCGTACAATACGCCGCTTTCCTGCCCGGCAGGCCGGATAAGTGCTTGTCGGGTAAGACATTTTCAACTCTACGGATGACCTCTTGCTGCATGCGCTGACCCGTGTCTTCGGCAGCCGGAACGAGCGGCTGTTGCGGGTCTACGACCGCGACGTGCGCGCGGCCGGGAAGCTCGAGCCGGCGATTCAGGCGCTCTCGGAAGAGGCGCTGCGCGGTAAGACGGACGAGCTCCGGCAGCGCCTGAAGGACGGTGCAACGCTCGATCAGCTCCTGCCGGAGGCATTCGCCGTGGTGCGCGAAGCGGCGCTGCGCACGCTCAAGATGCGGCACTTCGACGTGCAGCTGATCGGCGGCATCGTTCTGCACAAGGGCATGATCGCCGAGATGCGCACCGGCGAGGGCAAGACGCTGGTGGCGACGCTCCCGGCCTATCTCAATGCGCTCGCCGGCGATGGCGTGCACATCGTCACCGTGAACGAGTACCTGGCGCAGCGCGACGCCGACTGGATGGGCCCGGTGTATCGCTTCCTCGGCCTCACGGTGGGCGTCATCAAGAGCGCGCAGGACAAGGCCGAGAAGCGCGCCGCCTACGCCTGCGACATCACCTACGGCACCAACAACGAGTTCGGCTTCGACTACCTGCGCGACAATCTCGAATACCACCTCGAGGACCGCGTGCAGCGCTCGCTCAGCTTCGCGGTCGTCGATGAAGTCGATTCCATCCTGATCGACGAGGCGCGCACGCCGCTCATCATTTCCGGCCCCGCCGAGGAAAGCACCGAGCTGTACCTGCGCATCAACCAGCTGGTGCCGCGGCTCACCCGGCAGCAGCAGGAGGACGGGCCCGGCGATTTCGCGGTCGACGAGAAGAGCAAGCAGGTGCACATCACCGACACCGGGCACGAGCACGTCGAGCAGCTGATGCTGCAGGCGGGCCTGCTGCGCGAGGGCGAGAGCCTGTACGACCCGGCGAACATCCGCCTGATGCACCACCTGAACGCCGCGCTGCGCGCGCACTCGCTCTACAAGCGAGACGTCGAGTACATCGTGCGCGGCGGCGAAGTGATCATCGTCGACGAGTTCACCGGGCGCACCATGATCGGCCGGCGCTGGTCGGACGGGCTGCACCAGGCCGTGGAGGCGAAGGAAGGCGTGCGGGTGCGCGAGGAGAATCAGACGATCGCCTCGATCACCTTCCAGAACTATTTCCGCCTCTACCGCAAGCTCTCCGGCATGACCGGCACGGCGGACACCGAGGCGCCGGAGTTCCTGCAGATCTACGGTCTCGAGGTCGTGGTGGTCCCGACACACAAGCCGATGATCCGCAAGGACAACTCCGACTTCGTCTACCTGACGCAGAAGGACAAGTTCCAGGCGATCATCGAGGACATCAAGGACTGCGGCGAGCGCGGTCAGCCGGCGCTCGTCGGCACCACCTCGATCGAGACTTCGGAGTTCCTCTCGGACCTCCTGCAGAAGGCGGGC
Organism: uncultured Gammaproteobacteria bacterium; assembly: GCA_963844595.1. Classification (GTDB taxonomy): domain Bacteria; phylum Pseudomonadota; class Gammaproteobacteria; order Steroidobacterales; family Steroidobacteraceae; genus 13-2-20CM-66-19. The sequence continues at coordinate 400,283 of CAWJOW010000003.1, read as the reverse complement.
GTACCGCACCAGGTGTTGAACGCCAAGCAGCACGAGCGCGAGGCGCAGATCGTCGCGCAGGCCGGCCGTCCCGGCACCGTGACCATCGCGACCAATATGGCCGGCCGCGGCACCGACATCGTGCTCGGCGGCAACCTCGAGTCGGAGCTCGCCGCCGCCGGCGAGGTGGACGAGGCGACGCGCGAGCAGCTGCGCTCGGGATGGCACACGCGGCACGAGCAGGTCGTGGCCGCCGGTGGTTTACACATCGTCGGCACCGAGCGTCACGAGTCCCGCCGCATCGACAACCAGCTGCGCGGCCGCTCGGGGCGCCAGGGCGACCCGGGCTCGAGCCGCTTCTACCTGTCGATGGAAGACAACCTGATGCGCATTTTCGGCGACCCGCTGCGCACGCAGCGGCTGCTCAAGATGGCCGGCATGCGCGAGGGCGAGGTGATCGAGAGCGGCATGCTCACCCGCCAGATCGAGAAGGCGCAGCGCAAGGTCGAGTCCCACAACTTCGACATCCGCAAGCAGCTGCTGCTGTTCGATGACGTCGCCAACGACCAGCGCAAGGTGGTCTACAGCCAGCGCACCGAGATCATGGGAACCGAGGATCTCTCGGCGGCGATCCGCGGCTTGATGCAGGACACCGTCGGCACGCTCCTCGATCAGTTCCTTCCCAAGCAGGCGCTCCCCTCGGACTGGGACCTGCAGGGACTATCCGACACGGTGCTCAAGGACTTCGGCGCCCGTATCGACCCCAAGAGCTGGCTGCAGGCGGAGCCGGAGCTCGAGGAGCAGAAGTTGCGCGAGCGTGTCGCGCAGGCCGTGATCGACGCCTACGACGCCAAGGTGGCGCGGGTCGGCGCGCCGATCATCCGCCACATCGAGAAACAGACGATGCTGCACAAGCTCGATCAGCACTGGCGCGAGCACCTCGGCGCGATGGAATACCTGAAACAGGGCATCCACCTGCGCGGCTATGCTCAGAAGGACTACCGCTACGAGTTCAAGCGCGAGGCGTTCGAGCTCTTCGCCGCCATGCTCGAGCGCGTCAAGTTCGAGACCGCCTCGTTCATGGCGACCTGCCAGGTCCGTACCCAGGAGGAGCTCGAGCGCGAGGAGGAGGAGCGGCGCGAGCGTCTCATGCGGGCGTTGCAGGCGCAGCACGCGGAGATGGGCTCGCTCCTGGCCGCCGATGCCGGAGCTCAGCCCGCGGAGATGCAGGGACCGGCCGCTTTCGCCGCTGCCGCGGGCGGCGCTGCTGCGCCGGTCGGTGGACGCTCGGCGCGCGGCCCCGCCGCTGCGCCGCCGCCTCCCGAAGCGGAGTCGGGCAGTCCGTTCGTGCGCGGCGAGCGTAAGGTCGGCCGCAACGAGCCCTGTCCGTGCGGCTCGGGCAAGAAGTACAAGCACTGCCACGGTGCGCTCTCGAGCGTGGAGTAGGCTCTGATCCGGGTCGTCGCTGCGGCGCTGTACGACTCCGAAGGGCGCGTGCTGATTGCCGAGCGCCCACCAGGCAAACATCTTGCGGGGCGCTGGGAGTTTCCCGGAGGTAAGGTGCGTGCCGGTGAATCCGAGGCCGCCGCCCTCGCACGCGAGCTCGATGAGGAGCTCGGTATCGAGGTGCTCGCGAGCCGCCCGTTCATGCGGCTCTCGCACACCTATGCCGACCGGGAGGTCGAGCTCTCGATGTGGATCGTGGAGTGTTTCGAGGGCACACCAAGCAGCCTCGACGGACAGCAGCTCAAGTGGGTTGTGCCGGCGCAGCTGACGGAGGAGGACCTCCTCGAGGCGGACCAGCCCTTCGTTAAAGCGCTGCGGGACCTGCCGCCGCCTTAGCTTTTGCCCGCTTGGCAGCAGGCCGGTTGCGCAAGGCAACGCGGGTGGGCGTGTACAATACATAGCATGGCTACACCGACCGATCTACCCGACGTCGAGCTCGATTCGAAGGGGCTGTATCGCGAGGACGTGTTTACCGATCGTCGCGCCGGGAGCATCCGCCGACTGACGCCCGTGACCATCGACGGTGCCGTCGACCCCGCGCGCCCGGTGCTGTTCTCGGGCCAGACTCAGCTGCTCACCCCGGCGGGCGTGCTGCCGCTCGGCTTCGAGATCGAGGCGCGCACGCTCGAGGAGGCACTCCGGAAGTTTCCCGATGGAGTGAAGGCCGCGCTCGAGCAGGCGATCGACGAGGCGCGCGAGCTGCGTCGTGAAGCCGCCTCGCGCATCGTGGTGCCCGAAGTGGGCGCCGGCCTCGGGCCCGGTGCGGGACCGGCCGGCGGCGGCGGCAAGATCAAGTTCCCTTGAAGGAGCTCGCCGGCCGCGGGTGGATGGTTGCCGCCTGCGTTGCGGCGCTCCTCGCGGCGTGCGCGAGCCAGCCGACGAGCGGTCCCGAAACCGAAAACGGCCCCGGGCCGCATGGCGCACCGATGAGCACCTCGACCGAGACCTCGGTCGGGCTTCCCCCTGCGGGCCCGCACGTGGTCTATCCGTTCACCGCCCAGGTCGGGATCAGCGATCTCTACCACGGCACCAGGGTCGCGGATCCCTATCGGTGGCTCGAGAGCCTGGACTCCCCGGCGGTGCAGCAGTGGGTGGCGGCGCAGAACGCCGTGTCCGAGCCGCGTCTCGAGGGCATTCCACAGCGCGCCTGGCTCAAGGCGCGCCTCACGCAGCTGTGGAACTATGAGCGCTACGACACGCCGGTGCGCCGCGGCGGGCACTACTTCTTTCTGCACAACGACGGCACGCAGAACCAGAGCGTGTTGTTTGTCTCCGACAGCCTCGCGGCGCCGGGCCGTGTGCTCTACGACCCCAACAGCGAGCGCGCCGATGCGACGGTTGCGCTGTCCGAATTCACGCCGAGCGAGCAGGGCGACATCGTTGCGTACGCAACCTCTGACGGCGGCACCGACTGGCAGGTCTGGCATTTCCGGCGCGTCAGGGACGGCGTCGATCTCAGCGAGACGCTGCGCGATACGAAGTTCTGGGGCGTGTCCTGGGCGCGCGACGGGTCCGGGGTGTACTACAGCCGTTACCCGACGCTGGCCAGCGGCAAGGGCGATGACCTGGCACGCCCGGCGCTGTACTTCCACAGGCTCGGCACCGCGCAAAGCGAGGACCGGCGCATTTATGAAGTGACCAACCATCCGACGCGAATCCCAGCGGGCCGCGTCACCGAGGACGGGCGCTACCTCGTGGTCACGCTCTTTGACGGCTACGAGAAGAACGGCGTGGACCTGATTGACCTGCGCCAGCCCGATGCGCTCGCGCGGCCGCTGTTCTCCGAGTGGGACGCGCTCTATACGTTCATCGGCTCGCGCGGGGATGAGCTCTTTTTCCGCACCACCAAGGACGCTCCGCTGGGCCGCGTGATCGAGGTGAACGCCCGCATGCCGCAGCCGGGCACCCCGCACACGCTCATCCCGCAAGGCCGCGGCGCGCTGCAGGAGGTCACCTACGTCGGCGGCCGCTTCATCGCCAGGTACGTCGAGGACGCGCACTCAGTGGTGCGCGTCTACGAGCGCGACGGCCGCATCGTGGGCGATGTGCCGCTCCCCGGCATGGGAGGCGTCGACGGATTTCAGGGCGAGGGCCGCCAGACCGAGACCTTCTTCGGCTACACCGATTACCTGACGCCGCGGCGCATCTACCGGCTCGAGGTGCCTGAGAACAAGGCGACGCTCTGGCGCGAGCCGCACCTCCCGGCGTCGATCGCGGACTACGTCACCGAGCAGGTGTTCTACGCGAGCAAAGACGGTACGCGCATCCCGATGTACATCACGCACCGCCGCGAGATGGTGCGCGACGGCAATCAGCCGATGCTGCTCTACGGCTACGGCGGCTTCGATGTCTCGCTCACGCCGCAGTACCGCCCGCAGGTACAGGCCTGGCTCGAGATGGGCGGCGCCTACGCCGAGGCGAACCTGCGTGGCGGCGGCGAGTACGGCGAGGCCTGGCACAAGGCCGGCACGCTCGCCAACAAGCAGCACGTGTTCGACGATTTCATCGCGGCCGCGGAGTACCTGGTCGCACAGCACTACACGCGCACCGCGCGCTTGGGCATTCACGGGCGCAGTAACGGCGGACTCCTGATCGGCGCCGTGCTGACGCAGCGCCCGGACCTGTTCGGCGCGGCGCTCCCGGCGGTCGGCGTCCTCGACATGCTGCGTTACCAGACCGCGAGCGCCAACGCGCGGCAATGGTCGTCCGACTTCGGCCTCGCCGAGGATCCCGAGCAGTTCAAGGTGCTGTACGCCTACTCGCCGCTGCAGAACGTGAAGAAGGGCACCTGCTACCCGCCCACCCTGATCACCACTGCCGATCACGACGATCGGGTCGCGCCCTGGCACAGCTACAAGTTCGCCGCCGCCCTTCAAGCGGCCCAGTCCTGCCCCAATCCCATCCTGATCCACATCGAGACCCGCGCGGGCCACGGCGCCGGCAAGCCCGTATGGATGCAGATCGACGACTTCGCCGACCAGTGGGGGTTTCTTGCGAAGTGGCTCGGCATGACGCCGCCGGGGCCGACGCCGGGGACGCCGGCGGAAGGGACGCCGGTTGTGGGGGCCGGGTCGTGAGGGCTATTCCTCGGGTCGTAGCAGAGCGCGGATGCGCAGCGTCTGGAGGTCAAAGACTGCAAGCAGACGCAGGCTCCCGCCCCAGAAGATGAGCGTGTTGGGCTGATCGTCTGCCAGGCCCAGCCGCCGCATGCGGTTCTCGAGTCGCTGCCTCTCGCGCCTCGAGAAGTACTTCATCTTGTCGACCGTCGTGAGCTGCTTGCGCAGGTCCGGCAGGCCCTCACCCCAGGGCCTGAACATCCGGGGCATCTCGACTACATCCTTTCCACCGAACAGGGTCCCCTGCACGATCTTCATGGCCTGTTGCGGGTCCTTCGGCAGCGGCGCCCAGATCCAACGCGGCAGGCTGTACCAGTGCGGCGCCAGCTGCGGGTTCTGACGCTGGCCCAGTGCGATCTCATCTGATTGCAGGTCCGAGGCCTGGACGAGCTGCAAGCAGTCAACCGAGAAGGCGTAATAGAGGGGACGCCCCATCCACAGCGTCACGGTCCCGTAGCCGAGCGCCAGCAACTGCACCGCCACGATCATGCCGATGTCCCGCGCGAGCGATTTACGGGGCTTGCCCGGATTGGCGACGATCAGGGTTAGCGTCGGACCAATGGCGATATCGACCATCAGGACGATTCCGACGACGTGCAGCACGCTCGAGAGATACCAGCCCGGCCAACGATACCAGCCGACGTACATGCCTCCCAGGACCAGTATCAGTGCGCAGGCGCTGCCGAGCAGGTGCAGGCCGAAGGCCTTGAAGCGAAATCGCATGGTCAAAGCTAGCCTTTCTGCGTTGAGTTGTCGGGCGCGCCTCCGTCTGGAGCCGCCGTCCCCTCGCCCGGAATTGCACGCTGCTCCGACAGCCAGGCGCCGAGGTCAATGAGCCGGCAGCGCTCGCTGCAGAAGGGGCGAAATGGCGCGCTGGCCCATTCCACCTCGCGGCCGCAGGTCGGGCACTTGATGCGTTTCGAGGCCAATCTTCTGGATCAGGTGCAGCAGGTAAGCGTGAACGGCACGTCGCTTTCTACCTGGGTCGGCCGGGTAGTGATGCCACTCCATGTCAGGAAGCGCACGTTGCAGCGATGGTGGCTGCCGCTGATCTCCGGGTACAGGCCCGCGTCCGCCGGCAGCGTAATCCTTAGCAGCTGCAGCGGCGTCTCGCGATCGAACGTGATGGTGAAGGTCCCGGCCTTGGCGACTTCGTCACGGCTGCGGCCGTTCTGGCGCGTCAGCCACAGGAGCTCCGCGATCGCGTCACAGAGCGGGCGCAGGAGCCCGAGCCACTGGTTGAACGCGCGCATGCGGGCATCGTCCGGCTGGGTGAGCCAGAAATAGTAATCCGGCAGATCAAACTCGCAGGTGCCGCCTGGAATGGCGATGCGATGCTTGATGGCGTTGAGGAACTCCGAGTCCCGCAAGGGTTGCAGGAAACTCAATCCGGCGGTCATGAGGTCCGCGCGCAAGCGCATCAGGTTCGACATCAGAGTCTTGAGCCGCTGTGCGTCCACGCCGGGCTTCGACTGGAACTCATTGAAGGTTGCGAGCTGACTTTCGAGTTCCTTGAGAACATCCGAGCGCACGTCGCCGCGGGTCGCAATCGCGAGGATATCGATCAGACTCGACATCGCCGCACGACTGCCCCACTGACTTGACATCTCGTTGTGGTGGAGAGCCTGGCTGTAGAGAAAATCGAGCCGCAGGAACGTGCGCATCCGCTCGTTCAGCGGCTGCTCGAACACCAGCGGCTCCGGGTTGGCGGCGGGCGCCGCTGCACCAGGTTCGGACAGGGCCGGTTCGCTCATGCCGCGTATTGTGCTAGGGGTCGTGCCGCGCGTAAACGGCATGCCGGCGGTGCTTCAGGGCCTCAGCCCCGCGGCGTCCGGGCGAGCTCGAGATACCGCGGGTGCAGAGCCGCGACCTGGCTCTGCACGCCGTCCAGGTCGGAATCGTTTCTGATCACGTCGTGCGCGGCCTTGAGCCGTGCGGCGCGCGAGGCCTGTGCGCTCAGGATCGCTTGCGCCTGTTTGAGGGTCGAGCCGTCCCGGGCCCGCAGACGCTTGAGCTGCAGCGCCTCGTCGCAATCGACGACCAGCACGCGATCGACATTGGCCGCAAGATTCTTTTCCACCAGCAGCGGGATCACGAGGATCTGGTAAGGGCCGCCGGCTTCGGCGGAGCGTGCCTCGAGCGCTGCGCCGATGGCAGGGTGGGTGAGAGCCTCGAGGTCCGCGCGCGCCAGGGGGTCCGTGAAAACGATATCGCGCAGCTTGGGGCGGTCGAGATGGCCGTCGGGAGTCAGAATCCCGGGACCGAAGCGTTCCACCAGCCGCTCGAGCGGCGGTTGCCCGGGCTCAACCACCTCGCGTGCGACCTGGTCGCTGTCGAGGATCGGCACTCCGAACGCACCGAAGAACTTCGCGGCCGTGGATTTGCCGCTCGCGATCCCGCCCGTCAGGCCGACCCGGAACACCCGGCTCCTGGCGGGACTGCTCATGGGTGAGGCACGAAGAGACCGAGGTACCGCCCCACGAGCTCAGGGCCGAACATCAGCATCAGCCAGCCGGAGGCGGCGAGGAACGGGCCGAAGGCAATCGGCGTCGAGCGGTGCTGTCGGCGGATCGACAGCACCGCGATTCCGACGATGGCACCTGCGGCAGCGGCGATCAGGATGACAGGGAGCAGCATCTGCCAGCCCAGCCACGCGCCGAGCGCCGCGAAGAGCTTGAAGTCACCGTACCCCATGCCTTCCTTACCGGTGAGCAGCCGGAACAGATGATAGACGGTCCAGAGGCTCACGTAACCGGCAATCGCGCCGATCACGCTCGAGCGAAGGTCCGTCGGCGCCAATGTTCCACCCGTGCCCGATGCCAGGAGACTCAGCGCCAGTCCGATCCACAGCAGCGGCAACGTGAGGCTGTCGGGCAACAGCTGGGTGTCGAGATCGATGCAGGCGAGCGCGATCAGGAACCAGGTCAGAGTCAGGGCAACGGGCGCCTGCCAGCCGAAGCCGAATCTCCAGGCAACGAGCGCGGAGAGGAGCCCGGTGAGCGCTTCCACGATCGGATAGCGCGCACTGATTGCCGCCCTGCAGCGCGCGCAGCGTCCGCGCAGCACGAGCCAGGAAAGGACCGGGATGTTGTGGATCGCGGGTATAGATGCCTTGCACGACGGGCAGGCCGAGCGCGGCACGACGAGGTTGAACTTCTGCGGCACACCCGCGGCAACGGTCGCAACCGCGGCCTCCCCCAAAACGTCCGCGCACTGCGCGCGCCATTCCCGGTCGAGCATGATCGGCAGACGGTAGATCACCACATTGAGGAAGCTGCCCACGACCAGTCCCAGCACCAGGCAGGTGCCGATGAAGAGCGCAGGCGAGCCTGCGAGCAGCGTGAGGACGGACATCGTGTGCCCGAATCTTAACGAAAACGCCGCGCGGGGCGCGGCGTTTTCAAGGGGCGGGCGTACGCCCCGCTTGCTAGACGACCGACCCGAGCTTGAAGATCGGGAGATACATGGCGATCACGAGTCCGCCGACGAGTACGCCGAGCACCACCATGATGAGCGGCTCGAGGAGGCTCGACATGGCATCGACCGCGTTGTCCACTTCCGCCTCGTAGAAGGTGGCGACCTTGCCGGACATCTCATCCAGCGACCCCGATTCCTCGCCTACGGCGATCATCTGGTTCACCATGTTGGGGAAGAGACCGGTCTGCTCCATCGCGCGCTGCAGGCGCTGGCCGGTGGCGACCTCGTCGCGCATCTTCAGCACCCCTTTCTCGTAGACGATGTTGCCGGTCGCGCCGGCCACCGACTCGAGTGCTTCGACCAGCGGGACACCGGCTGCGAACATGGTCGAGAGCGTGCGCGCATAGCGCGCGATCGCCGACTTGTTGAGGATGGGACCGATCACCGGGATCTTGAGCGATGCACGGTCGAGAAACTCACGCATGGCTCGCGAGCGCTTGTGGAAATAAAAGAACGTCCAGATCAAGCCGCCGAACACTATCGCCAGAAATATGCCATCGTGCTGTACGAAGCGCGACAGGTTGATGACCATCTGCGTGAACGCGGGCAGCGATGCTCCGAAACCCTTGTACAGGCTCTCGAACTCCGGGATCACGAAGATCAGCAACACGACCGTTACCACAAGCGCGACCACCAGAACCGCCGCGGGGTAGAACAGCGCCTTTTTGACCTTCTTCTTCAGTGCCTCGGTCTTTTCCTTGTAGGTCGCGATCTTGTCGAGCAGCGACTCGAGTGCGCCTGCCTGCTCGCCGGCCTCGACGAGGTTCACGAACAGATCGTCAAAATACAGCGGGTGCTTGCCGAGCGCCTCGTGCAGCGAAGTACCGCCCTCGACGTCCGCCTTGACGTCGAGGATCAGCTTCTGCATCGACGGTTTCTCATTGCCGTTGCCGACGATCTCGAAAGCCTGGACCAGCGGAATACCGGCCGCGAGCATGGTGGCGAGCTGGCGGCTGAAGATGGCGATATCGCCGGCGTTGACCTTACCGCCCCGGCGGCCCTCGCGCTGCTTGCGTATCCTGGAAGCTGCGATTCCCTGTCGGCGAAGGTCGGCGCGCAGCGCCGACTCGTCCGGGGCCAGGCTCCTGCCTTTGACACGCTGGCCGCGCTTGTCGCGTCCCTCCCAGGCGAAGGCAGTGTCACGCTTGATCGTCTTAGCGGTTGCCGTTGCAGCTGCTGCGGGAGCCATAGCTTAGTTCCGTCCTTGCATCACTCGATGGTGATGCTGTTGACTTCCTCGAGGCCGGTGAGCCCGCTCTTGACCTTCTCAAGCCCGGAGCGTCTCAGGTCCCAGACGCCCTCTTTAGTCGCCTGATCGGCGATGTCGACCGCGCTTCCCGATGCGAGGATGATGCGGGCAATCGCCTCCGTCACCGGCAGGACCTGGTAGATGCCCGTGCGCCCTTTATAGCCGTCGGTGCAGTTGGAGCATCCCTTGGGAGCGAAAATCTTCAATCCGTTCGCGATGTCCATCTCGGTGAAGCCTTCCTTGAGCAGCGCCTCGCGCGGCACGTCGACCGGCTGCTTGCAATGACTGCACAAGCGACGCGCGAGGCGCTGCGCGATGATGAGACTCACCGAGGTCGCGATGGCGTAGGGCTTGACGCCCATGTCGATCATCCGGGTCAGGGTCGAAGGCGCATCATTGGTGTGCAGGGTCGAGAGCACCAGGTGGCCGGTCTGCGCAGCCTTGATGGCGATCTCGGCCGTCTCGAGGTCGCGGATCTCGCCCACCATGATTACATCCGGGTCCTGGCGCAGAAACGCGCGCATTGCCGCGGCAAAAGTCAGTCCCACCTTGGCGTTGACGTTGACCTGGTTGACGCCGGGAAGATTGATTTCCGCCGGGTCTTCCGCGGTCGAGATGTTCGTGTCCTCGCGGTTGAGGATGTTGAGACCGGTGTACAGCGACACCGTCTTGCCGCTTCCGGTCGGTCCGGTCACCAGGATCATACCCTGCGGTTTCGCCAGGTACTTCGTATACAGCTCTTTCTGGAACGGCTCGTAGCCGAGGGAGTCGATGCCGAGCTGGGCCTGTGCGGGGTCGAGAATACGCATCACGATCTTCTCGCCAAAGAGCGTCGGACACGTACTCACTCGGAAGTCGATGGCGCGATTCTTCGACAGCTTCATCTTGATGCGGCCATCCTGCGGGACGCGCCGCTCGGCGATATCGAGGCGAGACATGACCTTGAGCCGCGCCGAGAGTTTCGGTGCCAGCTGCACCGGAGGCTGCGCGATCTCCTTCAGTACGCCGTCCATGCGCAGGCGCACGCGGTAGATCTTCTCGAACGGTTCGAAGTGAATGTCGGACGCTCCGCGCCGGATCGCATCCAGCATGACCTTGTTGACGAAGCGGACGATGGGCGCATCCTCGACGTCGTCGCGGCCGATCTTGTCGTCGAGCTCGTCCTCGCCGCCGGTGACCTCCAGGGAGTCGAGATCGACGTCCGCCTCGTCCGTGAGCGCCTGCATCTGGTTGTCGACCTGCTCGAGCGCCTTGTCGATGGCCTTCTGGAGCTTATCGTCCTCGACGACGATCGCCTCGATCCCGAGAGTGGTCGCGAACTTGACCTCGTCGATCGCGTGCAGGTTCGTGGGATCCGCCACGGCGAGGAACAGCCGCTTGCCGCGACGGAAGAGGGGTAGCACGCGGTGCTTGGAGAGCAGCTTGTCGCTGACCAGGCGGACCGACTCAAGGTCGACATTCACGGCGTCGAGGTCAAACAACGGCACGCCGAATTCGGTCGAGGCTGCGACGGCGATGTCGCGCGCATTCGCCGCGCCGCTGCCGACGAGCTGGGTGACCACGTTCGTCTTGCGCTCGCGCGCGGCGTTCACGGCTTCCAGCATGGCTGCCTCTTCTACGACGCCGTCCTGTACCAGGCGTTGCGGCAGGCCGCCGAGGCCCGTGCGGGTGGCTGCTAGAGAGGCGTTGTCATTCATGAGCTTATGGCAAAGGGAACGAGCCGGAGCGTGAGTTTACCCGAGGGGTGGCCACGCGCAATTGTCAAATCCCCGGCGATTCTGAAGGACCAGGTGCCTACCCTGGCGGGGTGCGCGTCACACTTGACCTAAGCGCGATGCCCAAAAAGAGAGCCCCGGCACAGGGCCGGGGCTCGAGGGACTTCTGAAAGATCTCAGAGGTCGATTACTTGCACTGGGTCGGAACGTACTTGGAAGGCACCGTGCCCAACGGGATGGCCGTCAGGGCTTCGCCAGTGGCCGTGGTGGCTTGCAGCGAGGTGCACGCCCAGTCGATATTCGACGACGTTGATGTCGCCGTGTTCGCCAGCGCGGCTTTATTCGCATTCGGCGTGAGGTTGACGATGTTAGCGCCGTTACCCAGCTGCGGAATCGCCACTGTGTTGTAGGCGATGACGATCTCGCCCGGGTCGGTCGCAGTGCCGCCGGTCGCACACGTGACCCCCGAGCCAAAGGCGTTTCCGCCGGTGACGACCTGAATGCAGGACACATACTTCGTCGGCAGGAACGACCAGGCGTTGGCAGCCGCCGTGACGCCGAGCAGGCCATTCGACTCGAAGCCTTCCGCGACGGTCGTCTTGGCGGCGCCGGCGAGGTTCAGGCCTTCAGTAACCTTCGCGCGGACGGTGTAGTCCTGGTAGGCCGGGATCGCGATCGCGGCCAAAATGCCGATGATCGCAACCACGATCATCAGCTCGATCAGGGTAAAACCCTTTTGCAGAGACTTCATTTGTGAGAACTCCTGAAAATTTGGGGTACAAACTCACGGCGCAAAAAGGGCGCCCACCTGAATCGAAGCAAGGGCTGTGCCAGGCAGCCCCCACGTCTAAGTCCATGAAGGGGCGGCCTGTTTGGGCCGCTGCTGGCCTCATTTGACCTAAGGCCTGTCGCAGGCCGACGCCAGCGGTGCCCGGCGTTGTCACAAAGTGACCAAAACCGCCCGTGGTTCCCGCTGCGCCTCGTTACTCAATTCCCAGCTTCTTGATGCGATAGCGCAGCGCCCGGAAGCTCATCCCGAGCAGCTTTGCGGCCGCGGTCTTGTTGTAGCGCGTCTTCTCGAGCGCCTTGATGATCGCATCGCGCTCGATGCTCTCGAGCTGATTGCCGAGCGTCGTATCGCCTGTGACCGGTGGCGAGACTGCGGCGGCGGGAGCAGCAGCGGCGTCAGTCGTCGCCGGACGCACGCCGGATCTCAAGCGGATGTGCTCGGCCGAGATCGTCCCGCCGGTACTGAGCGTGAGCGACCGCTCGAGCACGTTCTCGAGCTCACGCACGTTCCCGGGGAAGGGATACGCCTGCAGTGCCTGGATGGCATCCGGGGAGATCTGCGGCGCCGGCGCGTTCGCCCGGCGGGCGAGGCGCTGCAGCACGGCGTCCGCAATCTCGGCAATGTCGGCGCTGCGCTCGCGCAGCGCCGGTACGTGCAGCTCGATGACATTGATGCGGTAGTAGAGATCCTCACGGAATGAGCCGTGCGCGACGAGATCCGCGAGGTTCCTATGAGTCGCGGACAGGATGCGCACGTCCACGGTCTGCTCGCGCGCCTCACCCACCGGGCGGACGGTCTTCTCCTGCACCACGCGCAGGAGCTTCACCTGCATGTGCAGCGGCAGGTCTGCCACTTCGTCGAGAAACAGCGTCCCGCCCTCGGCGCTCTGTACCAGGCCCTGCTTGTCCGCGACCGCGCCGGTGAAGCTACCGCGTTTGTGCCCGAACAGTTCGCTCTCCATGAGCTCGGTGGGGATTGCGCCGCAGTTAACCGCGACGAAGGGGCCGTCGCGACGGGCGCCGCTCTCGTGGATCATTCGGGCCACCAGCTCCTTGCCGGTGCCGGACTCGCCGCTGATGTGTACCGGCGCCTGGCTGCGCGCGACGCGCGAGATCATGTCGCGCAGCTGCTCCATGACGGGGGAGCCGCCGAGGAGCCGCGGGCCCTTGAAAGTCGCGGCTGTCTGCTCGTTGACCCCTGCGGCAAGCTTAATGGCGCTGCCGACGAGCTTGCGCAGGACGCCTAAGTCGAGCGGCTTCGAGACGAAATCGAAGGCGCCCAGCTTCAGGGCGCGCACGGCGGATTCGACGTTGCCGTGGGCCGTGATCACGGCCACCGGCACTGCGGCGCGGTTGGCCTGGATCCATCCGACGAGGTCCAACCCATCGCCGTCAGGCAGCCGCATGTCGGTCAGGCACAGATCGAAGTGCTCGGTCTTGAGGAGCCGACGTGCCGTGGCCAGGTCCGCGGCCGTGCGGGTCTTCAGATTCATGCGGCTCAGCGTCAGGCTGACCAGCTCGAGCAGGTCCGGCTCGTCGTCCACGACCAGGACAACGGGATTGCCGGGTGCGCCGCTGCTCTTCTCGGCCGCCTCGCTCATCAAGCCTCCCACCGTCGCGGATCCGCGAACACAAGCCGGAAAACGCTGCCGCCGCCGGTGCGGGGCTCATAGAGGAGCGTTGCGCCGTTCGCCTGGGCGAGCTCGCGGGCGAGGAACAATCCTAAGCCCGTACCGCGCCCGCCGCTGAAGAAGGGCTCGAAGATACGCTCCACGTGATCGGGCACTACGCCCGGGCCGGGATCCGCGACCTCCAGGAAGGGGCGGGCGTGGGCGGCCATGCGACCGAATCGAATCTCGACCCGGCCGGCGGGGTCGTCGTGCACGCCATACTTCAGCGCGTTCTCACACAGGTTCCACAGGATCTGCCGCAGCTGGTCGGGGTCGGCGCGCACTTCGAGCTCCGCAGTCTCCCCGCTGACCACAAGCCGCGCCGGCGGCCACTGCATGGTGTGGCAGAACTCGTCGCGAAACTCCTCGGTCCAGGCCGCGAGCGGAAGGCGCTCGAGCCTCGGCCGCTCGCGGCGCGCCAGCCGCTGCACGTTCTCGATGATGCCGCTGATGCGCTCGGCGTGGGTGCGGATAATCTGAGTGAGGCGGCGATCGTCATCGGTCAGGCTGGACGACTCAGCGAGGAGCTGGCCCGCGTGACTCATGGCGCCCACGGGGTTGCGGATCTCGTGCGCGATGCTCGCGCTCAGACGCCCAAGGGCAGCGAGCTTGGACTGCTGCACCCTTTCGGCGAGGAGGCTGGTGTCTTCGAGGAAAATGAGCAGCGGGCCGGGACTCAGGGCGCCGAGGGGCGCAAAGTGCGCGCGAATGAGGCGGGCGCCGTCGGCGGCCACGAAGGTCTGCTCGACGTCCGGCAGTGCGCCGGCCGCGTTCTGTCGCCACGATTCCAGCAGAAACAGCAGCCTCGGGGAGGCTTCGCCGATCAACACACCCGGGTAGGCATTCTGATCGCCGAGGATCTCGGCGGCCGACTCGTTGATGAGGCGGATACGATCCTGCTCGTCGATGACGAGGATACTTTCCCGCAGGTGCTGAACGATGTATTGCGAAAGCTGCGCCATGTTGGCCAGGTCCACCTCCTGCCGCCGCACCAGCGCTTCGCTCTCGCGCAGGCGGTTGGCCACGGGCCAGGTGGCCAGGGCGACGACGAAGAGAACGACGCCGAAGACGCCGGCAGTCAGGTAGTCGCCGGCGGGAGCCGCATCAGTGAACCCTAAAAACACCTGCTGCAGGAGCACAGCCGTGACTGCGACCGCCGCGATCAGGAGCGCATCGCGCCGACCGGCCAGCACCGTGAGTGTAAGTACCGGGAGCGCCAGGAGGATCGCCAGCCCGCTGGCCACGCCGCCGCTCGCATAAAGTATGAGTCCGATTGCGAGCGCATCGACCGTGGCGTTGACCAGGGCCACGATGCGCAGGCTCGACCAGTGCAGCCGCCGCGCGATGACGAGCAGCACTGCGGCGGTGAAGTACGCGATGCAGGCTCCGACGAAGAGCGCGGGGCGGGCCGTTGCAAGTCCCCAGCCTGCGCCCGTGAGCGACTGCATCGCGAGCAGCACGACGGGTACCAGCAGCCGGTAGAGGTTGAGGAGCCCGATCACGCGCCAGGCGAGATCGCTGGGCGTCTGGGTGAGCGGGACGGCGCTGGCCGGCATTGAGTGATCGGGATCTTCTGAAGGCCTGTGCGAGGCGGCGCGACTCTAGCATCTTCCCCCGGGGGAGGGCCGCGATGGGCATCGCATACCCCGCGGCCGGACTGCGGCTCCCATCAGGCGGCCCAGGTTCTGGGATAAGCAGAGCTTACTGGTCACTGCCCGGCAATTTCGGGAAAATGACTGCTTTATCTGTCGGGGCCGGCAATGAACCTCCACGAATACCAGGCCAAGAACGTCTTCCGCAGCTACGGCATCAGCGTTCCGGCGGCCAAAGTCGCCTCGAGCGCGGAAGAGGCCGTCGCGGCCGCGAGGGATATCGGCGGCGGTGTCTGGGTGGTGAAGGCCCAGGTGCACGCCGGCGGTCGCGGCAAGGCGGGTGGCGTGAAGCTCGTGCGGGACCTGGATGCCGTGCGCGCCGCGGCTGCCGATCTCCTCGGCAAGCGTCTCGTCACGCCTCAGACCCCCGCGGCCGGCCTGCCGGTCGAGCGGGTGTACGTCGAGGTCGGCTCCGATATCGCGCGCGAGATCTACGTGTCTCTGACCTTGAACCGGGAGCGCGGCCGCATCGCTCTGATCGCGTCCGCCGCCGGCGGCATGGACATCGAGGAGGTGGCGCACAAGACCCCCGAGAAGATTCTCACGGTCAACGTTCACCCGGCTGCGGGACTCCAGGGTTACCAGGCGCGTGAGCTGGCCTTCGGCCTCGGGCTCAAAGGCCCGCAGATCGGCGAGTTCCAGTCGCTCGTGATGGCCCTCTATCGGCTCTACGTCGAGAAGGATCTGAGCCTGGTGGAGATCAACCCCCTGATCGTCACCCGGGCCGGTGCGCTGGTCGCGCTCGATGCCAAGATCAACGTCGATGCCAACGCGCTGTTTCGTCATCCGGAGCTCGCGCAACTGCGCGATGCGAGCCAGGAAGACCCGATGGAGCGGCGCGCCAGTGAGCACGATCTCAACTATGTCTCGCTCGACGGCAACATCGCCTGCATGGTCAACGGCGCCGGGCTGGCGATGGCGACCATGGATCTCATCAAGCTGCACGGCGGTGAGCCTGCGAACTTTCTCGACGTGGGGGGCGGGGCCACGGCCGAGCGGGTAACCGCGGCATTCGAGCTCATTCTCTCCAATCCGAAGGTGCGCGCCGTGCTGGTGAACATTTTCGGCGGCATCGTCAGGTGCGACCTCATCGCCGAAGGCGTGATCACGGCCGTGAAAAAGGTGGGCGTCAAAGTGCCAGTCATCGTGCGGCTCGAAGGCACCAACGCCGACAAGGCGCGGGCCATGCTCGCGCAGAGCGGGCTTGCAATCACGCCGGCCGCGGATCTGACCGACGCCGCGCGCAAGGTCGTGGCGTCCGCGAGAAGGGGCAAGGCATGAGTATCCTCGTCAACCGCAATACCAGGGTCCTTTGCCAGGGCTTCACCGGCAAGCAGGGCACCTTTCACAGCGAGCAGGCGCTTGCCTACGGCACCAAGCTGGTCGGAGGCGTGACTCCGGGGCGCGGCGGACAGCAGCATCTCAAGCTCCCGGTGTTCGACACAGTCCGCGAAGCGGTGCGAGTCACGGGCGCCACCGCCAGCATGATCTACGTGCCCGCCGCGGGCGCGGCGGACTCGATTCTCGAAGCCGCGGATGCGGGTATCGAGCTCGTCGTGTGCATTACCGAGGGTGTGCCGGTGAACGACATGGTACGCGTCAGGGCGGTGCTCGCCGGCTCCGGCACGCGGCTCGTGGGTCCCAACTGCCCCGGTGTCATCACCCCCGGCGAATGCAAGATCGGCATCATGCCCGGCTTCATCCACCAGAAGGGCGCCGTCGGCATTGTGTCGCGCTCGGGCACCCTCACTTATGAGGCCGTGTACCAGACTACCCGCATAGGGCTCGGCCAGAGCACGTGCGTGGGCATCGGCGGCGATCCGGTGCGCGGCATGAATTTCATCGACCTGCTCGAGCTCTTCGAGCGTGATCCCGGTACCGAGGGCATCATCCTCGTCGGTGAGATCGGCGGGAGCGACGAGGAAGCCGCCGCACACTACGTCCGCCGATTCGTCTCCAAGCCCGTCGTCGCCTACATCGCCGGCCTCACCGCGCCCCCGGGGAAGCGCATGGGGCACGCAGGAGCAATCGTCGCGGGCGGCAAGGGGACGGCCGCCGACAAGTTCGCGGCTTTCGAAGCCGCAGGAGTGCGTACCGTCAAGTCCCCAGCCGAGCTCGGCTCCGCCATGAACGAGCTGCTGCGAGGCCGGCATGGCCGCCGCACTCGCGCCGCGCCGCGGGTCACGGCAGCCCGACCCGCGCGCGCCGCGAGCCGCAGCGCTCGTCCGGCGAAGCGCAAGGCGCACAGTGCGCCTCGTCGCGCGGCGCGCAGGAAGCGCGCCCGGCGGTGAGGGGCGGCTGCTAAGCTCGCATGAGGGAGTCGCTGCGGATCGCGCTGGCGCAGATCAATCTCCTCGTGGGGGACGTGGCCGGCAATGCCGCGCGCGTCATCGAGAGCGCGCGCAACGCGCGTGCCGAGCTCGGTGCCGATCTGGTGCTGTTCCCCGAGCTCACGCTGTGCGGCTACCCGCCGGAGGACCTGCTGTTTCACCGCGGTCTGCGTCGCCAGGTCGAGCACGGCCTCGCGCGGGTCCGAGACGAGGTTCGCGACGTCCAGGTCATGGTGGGCTTCCCGGAATACACCCGCGCGGGGATCTACAACTCCGCAGCGCTGATCGCGGATGGGGAGATCGCCGCCATCCACCGCAAGGCCGAGCTCCCGAACTACAGGGTGTTCGATGAGAAACGCTACTTCCGGCCCGGCACGCAGCCGACGATCGTCACCTGCAAGGGGCTGCGCATCGGTCTCTTAGTCTGCGAGGACCTGTGGACCCCCGAGAGCGCCCAGCTCGCGCGCTCGGGCGGCGCGCAGCTGCTTGCCGTGATCAACGCCTCGCCTTACGAGATCCACAAGCAGCACGAGCGCGAGGACGTCGCGCGGGCTCGGGCGCGCGACGTCGGTCTCCCGGTCGCTTACGTGAATCTCTTCGGCGGGCAGGACGAACTGGTCTTCGACGGCAACTCGTTCGCCATGGACGCGCAGGGTGAGGTCATGATGCGTGCAGCGCCGTTCGTCGAGGGCAACTTCGTCGCGGAGTTCGTACGCGATGCGCGCGGCAAGGTGACTCCGCTTGCCGGGAGCGTAGCCGCCGAGCTCTCGGACGAGGCGAGCGTCTACGGTGCGCTCGTGCTCGGCGTGCGCGACTACGTCGGCAAGCATGGCTTTCCCGGGGTCGTTATGGGTCTCTCGGGCGGCATCGATTCGGCCCTGACGCTTGCGATCGCCGTCGACGCCCTGGGATCTGAGCGCGTGCACGCCGTCATGATGCCCTCGCGCTTCACCTCGTCCATGAGCGTAGAGGACGCAAGGGAGGAGGCGGGACTGCTCGGCGTGAAGTACAGCGTACTGTCCATCGAGAACATGTTCGAGGCGACGCTCGCCACGCTGCGGGAGGAGTTTGCCGGCCGTGCGCCGGACGCCACCGAGGAAAACATCCAGTCGCGCTGCCGCATGCTGCTGCTCATGGGGCTTTCCAACAAGACCGGCAGGATGCTGCTCACCACCGGCAACAAGAGCGAGATGGCGGTCGGCTATGCCACCTTGTACGGCGACATGGCCGGTGGCTTCGCGCCGATCAAGGACTGCAGCAAGCTGCTGGTCTATCGGCTTGCGGCCTATCGCAACTCGCTCGGCACGGCGATCCCCCAGCGAGTGATCGAGCGGCCGCCGTCCGCGGAGCTACGGCCGGATCAGAAAGACTCCGACTCGCTGCCGCCCTACGAAGTGCTCGACCCGATCCTCGAGGGCTTCATCGAGGAGGATCTGTCGGTGGATGAGCTCGAAGCGCGAGGCTTCGATCGCGCAACCGCCGCCCGGGTGCTGGACCTCGTGAAGCGCAACGAGTACAAGCGCCGCCAGGCGCCGCCGGGGGTCAGGGTGAGCCGCCGGGCGTTCGGGCGCGACTGGCGCTACCCGATCACCAGCGGCTACCGGCGCTGAGCCTTACCAGAACCTCCACCACGAGTGGTGCACCGCCGGCTGCACCTGCGCCACGGTGGCAGAGTAGTTGGCCGCATACACCTGGCGGGCCTGGTCGGCGAGCGGTTTGAGTCCCAGCCTGTCGTAGCACTGGATCAGGATCCCGAGTGCCTCGCGCACGGCCGGTGCACCGTCGTACTGCTCGATGGCGCCCTTGGCCCGTTGCGCTGCGGCGATATAGGCGCCGCGCTTGAGGTAGTACTGCGCCACGTGCACCTCGTAGTTCGCCAGCCGGTTGCGCAGGTACACCATGCGCTGCAGGGAATCGTGGGCGTATTCACTCTTCGGGTACTGCTCGACCACGATCTTGAACGCCGCAAATGCCTTGCGCGCGGTAGTCGGCGGGCGCTTGCTCATGTCGGCGCGAAACAGCGACTCGAGCGCGTTGGGCTGGTGCTCGAAGTCGACGAGACCCTTGACGTAGTAGGCGTAGTCGACACGCGGGTGCGTCGGGTTCTCGCGGATGAAGGCATCGGCGGCGTCGGTGGCCGACTCTCCCTCCCCGGCGCGGTAATATGCGTAAATGAGGTCGATACGCGCCTGACGCGCCTCATCCGTGAATGGAAAGCGCGCCGTCAGCGTCTCGTAGGTCTTGATCGCGCCCGAGAAGTTATTGTTCCCGAGGTCGTGCTTGGCGCGCTTGTAGAGGATCTCGGGGGTTATCTTCGCCTGCTTTGCCGCCTCGCGCGCGCGGTGCGCAGCGCAGCCGGGGAGCGCGACCAGAACGACGCACAGCGCACACAGCGCGACCACGCCGCGCACCGGACCGGACAAGATCATCTGAAAAGGGCCCTTTTTTGGCTTCACGCCGAGTGAATCGAGGCAGTATAGCGAATCCACCGGCTGGATCTCCGACCGGAGAGTCCCCGTCGGAGTTCCGCACACACGCGCTCAACCTGCCGGCGGAGCTCAGGGGCCTGCGCTTTGACCGGGCGCTGGCGCGCGCACTGCCGCAGTACTCGCGGGCACAGCTGCAGGCCTGGATCGAGTCCGGTGCAGTGCAGACTCCGGGCCGGACGCTGCGCGCGCGCGATCGCGTCCGGGGCGGGGAAGCGATCCAGGTAAACGCGCAGCTCACCACCAGAATCCCCGCGGCGCCCGAAGCGTTGCCGCTCGATGTGGTTTTCAGGGACCGCGCCCTGATCGTGTTGAACAAGCCGGCCGGGCTCGTCGTCCACCCGGGGGCCGGAAACCCCTGCCACACGCTGCTGAACGCGCTCCTCGCATTTGACCCGAAGCTGGCGCTGGTGCCGCGCGCCGGCCTCGTCCACAGGCTGGATAAGGATACGAGCGGTCTCCTGGTGGTGGCGCGCACCCCGGAGGCGCACGCTGCACTGGTAGCGAGGCTTGCGGCGCACGAGATCTCCCGGCAGTACCTCGCGGTCTGCACGGGGGTCATGACCGGCGGCGGCACCATCGATGAGCCGATCGGCCGGCACCGTACACAGCGCGTGCGCATGGCGGTGCGTCGCGACGGCCGGCCGGCGGTCACCCACTATCGCGTGCAGCGGCGCTTTCGCGCGCACACCGAAGTCGCGGTCACACTCGAGACCGGCCGCACGCACCAGATCCGCGTACATCTCGCGCACGCCGGCTTTCCCATCGTCGGGGACCGCGTCTACGGCGGCCGGCGGCGTATTCCGGCCGGATGCACGCCCGCAATGGCCGCAGAGCTCGCCGCGTTCCCGCGCCAGGCGCTGCACGCGGCGGGACTGGCACTCAAGCACCCGGCGACCGGACGGGAGATGCGCTGGGAGGCGCCGTTGCCGGAGGACATACGCCGGCTCCTCGCCGCGCTCGAAGCGGACCGGATGTGAGCCCGGCTACTCTCAGGGAGGGAGTCGGGGTGTTGACGCCGGACTGGCCGGCGCCCTCCGGCGTGCGTGCGGCCTTCACATTGCGCTCGGGTGGCGTCAGCACACCGCCTTACGATTCGCTCAACGTTGGCGTGCACGTCGGCGACGTTCCTGACTGCGTCGCGGAGAACCGAACGCGCGTCCGCGAGCACCTGCGCCTGCCGGGCGAGCCTGCCTGGCTCGAGCAGGTGCACGGCACGGACGTAGTGGAGCTCGACGCCGGCGAGCCCACGATGCCCGCGGACGCGGTGACCACCCGCCGCCCGGGAAGAGTGTGCGCGGTCCAGGTAGCTGACTGCATGCCGGTGCTGTTTACCGCTCGCGATGCGAGCGTGGTGGGCGTCGCCCACGCGGGCTGGCGCGGGCTCGCCGCCGGGGTGCTCGAGGCGACCGTGGCGCGCCTTGGTGTGCCACCGGCAGAGCTCATCGCGTGGCTCGGCCCTGCGATCTCCGCGCAGCACTTCGAGGTGGGTGCCGAGGTCCGCGCGGCGTTCGTTGCGCGGGACGGGGGTACGGCGGACGCCTTCGCGGCCAATGCCCGGGGGCGCTGGCAATGCAACCTCGCGGCGCTCGCAAGGCGGCGGCTCGCGACACTCGGGATCGCGGCCGTGTATGGCGGCGAGTGGTGCACCTACACCGATCGCGAGCAATTCTTCTCGTTCCGCCGCGATGGGCAATGCGGGCGCATGGCGGCGCTCATCTGGCTGGAGTAATGCGATGCCGCTCCTCGTCTGGGTGATGCTGTTCGCCGCTTTCGGCGGCATTGCGAGCGCGGCCTTCGCGGTGGTGCTCCTGTGGCTGCCCGAAGAGCGCACCCTGCGACTGCTGCCGCACCTCGTGAGCTTCGCGACCGGCGCGCTGCTCGGTGCGGCACTGCTCGCGCTGCTGCCGGAAGCGATCGAAGGCGCGGGCCGCGACAGCGCACGCGCTCTCGGACTCACCCTGGTTTTGGGCCTGGGGTTCTTTTTCATCGTCGAGAAGCTGGTGCTGTGGTGGCATGCGCATGCGCATGACGAGGAGTCAGCGTCGGTGCCTGCGAGACACCAGCATGAGCACGCCGCGACTCACGGGAGTCACGCAGGGCACCGCCACGACTCTCACGGCCACGCGCGCGGCGCCCCGGATGCGGCCCGGGATCGGGCGTCGGGAGTGCTGGTGCTGGTCGGGGACAGCATTCACAACTCACTGGACGGCGTGCTGATTGCCGCCGCGTTCCTCACCAGCATTCCTCTCGGACTCGTTACGACGCTCGCGGTTGCTGCGCACGAGATCCCCCATCGTGTCGGGGACTTCGCCATACTTGTGCACGCCGGGTTGTCGCGGCCGCGGGCGCTGCTCCTCAACCTCGCGACGGGGATCGCGTCCGTGCTCGGGGCTGTCGTTGCGTACTACGGCTTGCGTCGGGCGACGGGTGCACTGCCCTATGCGCTCGCTTTCGCAGCCGCCGGATTTCTCTACATCGCTGTTGCAGGACTGATCCCGGGGCTTCACCGCCGATCCGACCCGCGCACGAGCGTGACGCAGGTCATCCTCATCAGTCTCGGTATCGCGGTGATCGCAGTCGCCGAGCGGCTGAGTGGCGTGTAGTCCCCGTAAATTGCGAACGGCTTCGCGAATTGTGCATTTATCGATCGGGTACCATTTGACGTAATTCCGTTAGGGTAGGCAGACGATGCTCAAATGGTTCAGCGCCCGGGAAGCCACCGCGGTCGGCGCGGCCTTGGCTGAGGACTTCGTTTTGCAATCCGCCGATCTGCAGAAGTTCATGCCGAAATTTCTGCAGCGAGTGGACCGTGACGCTCGCCTTCTGCAACTGAACCTCCTCAAGCGCGCCAGGCTCGCCAACTCCTTCAAGTGGCGGCTGCTCGAGAAGGGGGTGCAGAAGGACCTCGTCGAGGAGCTGACGCGGGCCCTGGTGTCGCGGCTGAGCACCGATACGACCGAGCAGTCTCACGTTGAGACCTCAACGGAGCCTCCGGTCCGTCGCCCGATGCGGGCCGACGTGGTCGCCTTGCTTCAGGAGGGTATTGGGCACCTTCAGCGCGGGAAGAACGTTGAGGCGATCGGCTTTTTCGAGGAGGGTTCAAGACTCGATCCCTGTAACGCGGTTGCGCACAACAACCTTGGGATTGCCCTCTGCAAAGCCGGCCGCTATCGGGAGGGAGAGAGCCGCTTCCGGCAGGCGCTCGGGATAAACGAGTCCTACCCCGATGCCCAATTCAACCTTGGAGCGCTGCTGCAGTTGCTGGGCGAATTCGAGGCTGCTGAGGCCCCACTGCGGCGCGCAGTGGAGCTGCAACCGAGCACAATCAGGTCGCAGAGCGCGTTGGGCATCAATCTGCTCAGGACAGGCAGCACCGAGGAAGCCCGCGGGCTTTTTGAGAAGGTACTGAACGCAGAGCCCACGAACGCGAACGCCCTGCTCGGGACGGGTCAACTCGCAGCTCGAGAAGGTCGCTTTGCGGAAGCAGAGACCATATTCAAGCGGATGCTGGAGATCGATGCAAACGCACACGGCGGATGGACCGGTCTGGCCACTTTACGCAAGATGACCTCCGCCGATACCGGGTGGCTCCGGGGAGCCCAGGCCTGCGCCGACAGTGGCCTGGGTCCATTGGCCGAAGCCGATGTTCGCTACGCGATCGGCAAGTATTACAACGATCTCGGTGATTTCGGCGAGGCGTTTCGCAGCTACCAGCGTGCCAGCGATCTGGCCAGGTCCGGCGCGGTACCCTACGACCGCGGCGCACGCTCGCGCCTGGTCGATGACCTGATCCGCGTCTATACAAAGGAGAGGCTTTCGCAGGCTCGGGCGTGCGCCTCGGAGTCGTCGAGGCCCGTCCTGGTTGTCGGCATGCCGCGCTCGGGCACTTCACTGGTCGAGCAGATCATCGCTTCGCACCCGGCGGTGAAGGGAGCCGGTGAGCTGTTGTTCTGGGGCCGTAGTTTTCTCGAGTCGGAGATTGCTCTGCGACAAGCCCCGCCGGATGACGCGCTGACTCGGAAGCTGGCGCAGGGGTATCTGCGGGTACTGAACGATGCCGCGCCCGAAGCGCAGCGCGTCGTCGACAAGTGGCCTTTCAGCAGCGATTTTCTTGGGATTGTCTATGGCGTTTTCCCCCGTGCGCGGGTGATCTATGTGCGGCGCAATGCGATTGATGCCTGTCTGTCGTGCTTCTTTCAGCCCTTCCCTCCGGCATTGAATTTCACGAAGGATTTAGGTGATCTCGCACACTACTACCGCGAGCATCACCGCGTAATGGAACACTGGCGGGCGGTGTTACCACCCCGGACCCTGCTCGATGTGCCCTATGAGGAGCTGATCGCAGACCAGGAGGGCTGGACACGCAGGGTTGTCGACTTCATCGGACTTGATTGGGATGATCGCTGCCTCAAGTTTCATGCGACTGAGCGCCCCGTGCTGACCGCAAGCTATTGGCAGGTGCGCCAGAAGCTGTACGGAAGTTCTGTGGGGCGTTGGCGCAAGTACGAGAAGTTCATCGCCCCGCTGCTGCAACTGAAGGACCTGGCCTGACGGGCTGAGTCACCGCGAGGATACCCAACCAATGCTCAAGTGGTTCAGTGCCCGCGAGGCCACCGATGTCGGCGTGGCGTTAGCCGACAACTTCGTATTGCAATCGGCCCCGGGACCGGCCGCCAGCAGGAAAGGCGGTGGTTCCGGGGCGGCAGGCCGCGACCTGCAGAAGTTCATGCAGGGATTCCTGCAGCGCGTGGACCGCGACGCAGGCCCTCTGCAACTCAGCCTCTTCAAGCGCGCCAAGCTCGCCAACTCCTTCAAATGGCGCCTGCTCGAGAAGGGCGTGGAAAAGGACCTCGTCGAGGAGCTGACTCGGGCGCTGGTGCTGCGACTGACCACCGGTCAAACGGACTCACAGGTGTTGAGGGACGAGTCGCCGCCGTCGGCGACGCAACGCCGTAATCGCGTCGCGATTCAGGCTCTCCTGCAGCGGGGTAATGAACATACCGCTCGCGGCGCCTACGCCGAGGCGGCCGACTGCTACCAGGAGCTCCTCGCGTCCGATCCGCGTAACTTCATGGCGCGCAACAATCTCGGGGTCGCTCTCTGTCGGCTCGGGCGGTATCACGAGGCAGGCGGCCAGTTCCGCCAGGCCATCGGTATCAAGGAGAGCTGCGCCGATGCGCATGCCAACCTGGGATCGCTGCTTCGGTCGCAGGGCCGGTTCATCGAGTCCGAGCCACCCCTGCGACGTGCCTTGAAACTCCGGCCAGCCCTGCGTGGCGCGCAGATCGGCCTCGCCTCCACCCTGTTCATGCTCGGGCGATTCCCGGAAGCCAGAGAATTGCTCGAAAAGGTGCTCAAGGTGGCGCCGCGCGACCTCGACGCGCTACTTACCTTCGGAGCGCTCACCGCGCGCGAGGGGCGCTTCGCGGAAGCCGAAACCTGGTTCAACCGCGCCCTGGAGGTCGACCCGAAAGCGGCCAACGCCTGGGCGGGACTTGCAGCGCTGCGCAGGATGTCCGCTGCCGATGACACTTGGCTCAAAGGGGCCCTGGCGTCTGCGGACAGCGGCCTCGCTCCCCTGAACGAAGGCAACCTCCGCTACGCGATCGGGAAGTATTACGACGAGATCGGGGAGTTCGCCAAGGCGTTCCGCAGCTACCAGCGCGCCAATGAGCTCATCAAAACAGCCGCCGAGGTCTATGATCGGGACGCCCGAACGCGCTTGGTCGACGACCTGATCCGCACCTACCCGCAAGAGACGCTCGCGCGTGCCGAACGCGGGGCGTCGGACTCAACGGTGCCGGTCTTTGTGGTCGGCATGCCGCGATCGGGCACGTCGCTGGTCGAGCAGATCATCGCATCGCACCCGGCAGCAAAAGGCGCGGGCGAGCTCGAGTTCTGGAGCTACGTGGTTCTCAAGCACGTCACGAGCGTGCGGCAAGAGCCGCCCGGAGAGGCCACACGGCGCAAGCTCGCCGAAGGCTACCTGCGCGTGCTCACGGCGAATTCCGCCGGTGCCGCGCGCGTCGTCGACAAGTCGCCGTTCAATTCGGACTATCTGGGAGTCGTTCACTCGGTGTTCCCGAAGGCGCGCGTCATCTACGTCCGGCGCGACCCCCTCGACACGTGCCTGTCCTGCTACTTCCAGGACTTTCCCCCGGCGATCAATTTCAAGCTCGATCTGGCGGATCTGGCTCACTTCTACCGCGAGCATCATCGCCTGATCGAGCATTGGCGCAGCGCCTTGCCGGCGGGGACCTTGCTGGATGTTCCGTATGAGGAGCTCGTTGCGGATCAGCGCGGCTGGACCCGGAGGATGCTGGAGTTTCTTGATCTCCCATGGGACGAGCGGTGTCTGAGCTTCCACAGCACCGACCGCAGCGTATTGACCGCCAGCTACTGGCAGGTGCGGCAGAAAATCTACAACCGCTCCATTGGCCGCTGGCGGAACTACCAAAAGTTCATTGGTCCGCTTCTCGAGCTCAAAGATCTCAACTGATATGGCCGTTGGGTGTCAACCAGCGCGAGGGTAACTCTCGCATTGTCACGTGCGTGTGCGATGAGATATACGGGAGCGCACCGGATGGGGAACGCGACGCGCGGAGCTTAGAGCGACGATGGATCACACTGATATCCGCGGGTTGGTTACCGCATTGCATCGGTCCGTCGCGGGGCTGCCTCGATCTAGGGTCGGGGATCATCGCAAGGGATGCCCACATAGTTGAGCCGAGGGTTCCCCTCACCGTGTCCGCGCATCGCGTTCCCGATCCGGTGTGAGTGAGCTTACCGCATGGCGTCCTCCAGGCTGGGGGGTGGCTCAGCGGCTCGCGGTGACGTGGCGGCCGATATCCCAGACGAACGCGGCGAGTTCGCGCGCGAGCGCAACGCAGATCTTGTTGTGCTGCAAGCCACGGGCTTTCAGGCGCCGGTAGCGATGGTTCAGGCGCAGCTGCGCGCGCCAGGCGATCGCGCGGATCTCGGCGGGCTGTCGCTCCTGACGCAGCTGCAAGGCTGGGCTGATGCGGGCGGGGAAGCGGTAGTTCCAGGCGGCCTCGACCAGAACGCGGCGCACATGAGTGTTACCGGTCTTGGTGATCGCCCCGAGCCGGCGCTTAGAGCCGGTGGTGTGCTCGGAGGGGACCAGCCCCAGGTAGCCC
This sequence comes from uncultured Gammaproteobacteria bacterium, assembly GCA_963844595.1. GTDB lineage: Bacteria > Pseudomonadota > Gammaproteobacteria > Steroidobacterales > Steroidobacteraceae > 13-2-20CM-66-19. Next base: position 373,154 of record CAWJOW010000003.1, on the reverse strand, counting down.
ATCAGTTCCCGTGGATGCGCGAAGCGCCTCAGATCGCCGAGTTCGGCGACGACGGTGGTGGCGGCCACGAGGTCAAGTCCTCGCAAGGTCATCACGGCGCTGACGAGCGAGTGCATCCGCCAGTGTTCGACCTCGCGCGTCAGGGACTCGCTCAAGCGCTGCACTCGGGCCTGCCCTTCACTGACCGCCTGACGGTACTCGGTGAAGGCAATATCCTGGGCCGGGTGAGCAAAGGACACTTCGGCGAGGTAGCGCTCGTGGGCCGCCGACCAGGAGGTCTTGCCGCTGTAGCGGCGGCCGTGACGCAGCATCAACGCCTTGAGCTGCTGGCGCGCCTTGAGTCGCGCGCGCACCGCATCCACCCGCGCCCGGCTCAAGTCCCGCATCGCCTCATCGCGCTCGTCCGGGATCCTCACTGGCACGAGCTCCCCGGCACGGGCGAGGCCTGCGAGGTTGAGCGCATCACGTCGATCGGTCTTGATCCGCTCCCCCGGGCGACGCGGGATCTTAGACGGGGCCACCACCTCGCAGCGGTAGCCGAGCCGTATCAGCTCACGCGCCAGGGCGTAACCGCAGGGGCCCGCCTCGTACACCACCTGCAAGCTCTGCGGCCCACCCAATTTCCCCAGCGCTTTCGTCAGCTCCGAGAGCCTTGCACCCACCGTGCCTACGAACCGCGGCGCCTCACGGCCAACTTCCGCTACCGCGATCGCCGTCGACTCCGCGTGTGCATCCAGTCCGACAAAACCAGTGATAAGCTCATGCATGGTCTGCCTCCTGTGCTTCTTGTAGATCACGCCCAAATGCGTTCTACATGTGGCTCGGCACACGCAAGTGTGCAACCCACGGTACTGCGGGAGGCAGACCGCTCTCTCTTCAACCTTGAGCGCCCGCCTCTCTACGGCAGGCCATGATGTCTAGCGCCGCGCGCGCCCCCGTCCGGGTTCCCATGCCGCCAGGAGCGCGCGGCGCCACCATGCGCTATCTTTGGCGGCGGCGCGCAGAGCCGCAGCCCCTTGAACGGGCTGTGCTTATCCCCACAAACCGACCATCCACGCTCGAGGCGGACTCCCATGCGGATGGACAAGCTCACCAGCCGGTTTCAGCAGGCGCTCGCCGATGCGCAGTCGCTCGCCGTCGGCCGCGACCACCAGCTGCTCGAGCCGGCCCACGTCATGCTTGCCCTTATCGACGGCCAGGGCGGCACGGTCCGGCCGCTGCTCCTCAAAGCCGGCGCGGACCTCAACAAGCTGCGCGCCGGGCTCCTGGCGCAGCTCGACGGGCTGGCGAAAGTCGAGGGCACGCCCGGGGAGATCCATGTCTCGAACGACCTGAACCGCATCCTCAACGTCACCGACAAGCTGGCGCAGCAGCGTGGCGATCAGTTCATCCCGAGCGAGCTGTTCGTGCTGGCCGCTTTCGAGGATCGCACGCTGGCGCGACTCTTCAAGGAAGCCGGCATGGTGCGCGGGGCGATCGACAAGGCCATCGACGAGGTGCGCGGCGGCGAGAAGGTCTCGGACGCGAACGCGGAAGAGGGCCGTCAGGCGCTCGAGAAGTACACCATCGACCTCACCGCGCGCGCGGCCTCCGGCAAGCTCGACCCGGTCATAGGACGTGACGATGAGATCCGCCGCACCATCCAGGTGCTGCAGCGCAGGACCAAGAACAACCCGGTGTTGATCGGCGAGCCCGGCGTCGGCAAGACCGCGATCGTCGAGGGGCTCGCGCAGCGCATCGTGAATGGCGAGGTGCCCGAGGGACTGAAGGACAAGCGCATCCTGGCGCTCGACATGGGCACGCTGATTGCCGGAGCGAAGTTCCGCGGCGAGTTCGAGGAGCGCCTGAAGAGCGTGCTCAACGACCTCGCCAAGCAGCAGGGGCAGATCATTCTCTTCGTCGACGAGCTGCACACGATGGTCGGCGCGGGCAAGGCGGAAGGGGCCATGGACGCCGGCAACATGCTGAAGCCGGCGCTGGCGCGCGGCGAGCTGCATTGTGTCGGCGCGACGACGCTCGACGAGTACCGCAAGTACATCGAGAAGGACGCCGCCCTCGAGCGGCGTTTCCAGAAGGTGCTGGTGGAGGAGCCTTCGGTGGAGGACACCATCGCGATTCTGCGCGGCCTGAAGGAGCGCTACGAGGTACACCACAAGGTCGAGATCACCGACCCCGCGATCGTCGCCGCCGCGACGCTCTCGCACCGCTACATCGCCGACCGCCAGCTTCCCGACAAGGCCATCGATCTGATCGACGAGGCCGCGGCGCGCATCCGCATGGAGATCGACTCGAAACCCGAGGCGCTCGACCGGCTCGACCGGCGCATCATCCAGCTCAAGATCGAGCAGGAGGCGCTGAAGAAGGAGAAGGACGAAGCCTCGCGCAGACGCCTGGCGACGCTCGAGGGGACCCTCAAGGGCCTGGAGAAGGAATACGCCGACCTCGAGGAGGTCTGGAAGTCGGAGAAGGCGGCGCTGCAGGGGAGCGCCCAGGTGCGCGAGGAGCTCGACCGTGCGCGCGCCGAACTCGATGTCGCGCGCCGCGCCGGCAATCTCGGGCGCATGGCGGAGCTGCAGTACGGCAAGATCCCGGAGCTCGAGAAGCGCCTGACGTCCGCCACGGCCGCCGAGGAGAAGGCCCCGACGCTGGTGCGCAACAAGGTCACCGAAGAGGAGATCGCGGAAGTGGTCTCCAAATGGACCGGCATCCCGGTGTCGAAGATGCTGCAGGGCGAGAAAGAGAAGCTCCTGCACATGGAGGATGCTCTGAAGAAACGCGTGGTCGGTCAGGACGAGGCGCTGCGCATCGTCTCGGATGCCATCCGCCGCTCGCGCGCCGGGCTCGCCGATCCGCGCCGGCCGAACGGCTCGTTCCTGTTCCTGGGCCCCACCGGCGTCGGCAAGACCGAGCTCTGCAAGGCGCTCGCCGAGTTTCTGTTCGACACCGACGAGGCCCTCATCCGCATCGACATGTCGGAGTTCATGGAGAAGCACTCGGTCTCGCGCCTGATCGGGGCGCCTCCCGGCTATGTCGGCTACGAGGAGGGCGGTTATCTCACCGAGGCCGTGCGTCGCAGGCCGTACTCGGTGATCCTGCTCGATGAGGTGGAGAAGGCGCATCCGGACGTCTTCAACGTGCTGCTGCAGGTACTCGACGACGGGCGCCTCACCGACGGCCAGGGCCGCACGGTCGATTTCCGCAATACCGTCATCATCATGACCTCGAATCTCGGGTCCGAGGTGATCCAGGAGTACGCCGGCGAGAAGAACTACTCGAAGATGAAGAGCGCGGTCATGGAGATCGTGCAGAAGAGCTTCCGGCCGGAGTTCATCAACCGCATCGATGACATCGTGGTGTTTCATCCGCTCGGCACGCAGCAGATCCGCGCGATCGTCGACATCCAGCTCATTTACCTGCGCAAGCGCCTCGCCGAGCGCAACATGGATCTCACGCTCGATGATGCTGCCCGCGACCTGCTGGGCGAGGCGGGCTTCGACCCGGTGTACGGCGCCCGGCCGCTGAAGCGCGCCATTCAGCAGCAGGTCGAGAACCCGCTCGCGGAGCGGATTCTCAAGGGCGAGTTTGTGCCGGGAGACCGTCTCCGCGTCGGTGCGCGCGATGGCAAGCTCACGTTCTCGAAGGTGGAGGAGCGCAGGGCGGCGCGCGCCTGAGCGCTGCATGCGGCCCGCCGCCACGCCCGGCGGCGAGCCCGACGAGGTTCGTTATACTGAAGCTATGCCGTTCTACGAATACGAGTGCCAGGCCTGCAAGTTCTACACCGAGGTCCTGCAGAAGATCACGGACGCACCTCTCACGAAGTGCCCCTCCTGTGGCAAGCGCCGGCTGAAGAAGCTGGTGTCGGCGCCCGTGTTTCGCCTGAAGGGCGGCGGCTGGTACGAGACTGACTTCAAGTCGGACAAGGAGAACCGTCGTAACCTGCTCGGGCCGGACAAGGAGGAGCCGAAGGCCGAGGTCAAGGCCGACTCGAAAGACAAACCTGAGGCCAAGGAGGCCAAGCCCGCCGAGGGCAAGCTCCCGGCTGCTGCCGACAAGGGGCCTGGCCCGCAGAAGGAGCGCGCCGGCGCCGGATCGCCGGCGGCGCCGGCACCGAAGTCGAGCGCACGCCGGTCTGCGCGGCGATCCTCCACGAGCCGCGTGAGGTCCAAAGGCCGGCGCAAGGGGCGCGGCTAGGGCCGCCGATCATGGAGGCCAGTGTCCGGAAATGGGGATTGCGGCGCTACCTGGTGGCCGGAATCCTGGTGTGGCTGCCCATCCTCGCCACCATCTGGGTGGTGAGCTTCATGCTGCGGCTGATGGACAGCACGCTGCTGCTGCTGCCGGTGTCGCTGCGGCCACAGGCCCTGGTCGGCTTCGCGTTGCCCGGCGCGGGCCTCGTGTTCGCGCTCATCGTGCTGATGCTCACGGGGCTCCTGGTCACGAACCTCATCGGGCGACAGCTCATCGTCTGGGGCGAGGAGCTCTTGAATCGCATCCCGGTAGTGCGCACCGTGTACGGCGGGGTGAAGAGCTTCGCCGAGAGCGTGTTCTCGCAGTCGAGCTCGTTCCGCAAGGTGGTGATGGTGGAGTACCCGCGTCCCGGTATCTGGAGCCTCGGGTTCCTGACCGCCGAGGATGTGCCGGAGGTGAGTCAGAAGCTGGGTGAGCCGCATTCGGCCGTGTACATCTCGGTGGCGCTCAATGCCACGGCCGGCTACCTCATCATGGTGCCCAGACGCCAGGTCGTAGAGCTCGACATGACCGTCGATGCCGCCATGAAGATGATCATCACGTGCGGGGTCGTCGTCCCGCCGCACCCTGGCCCCGAGTCCCAGCACCTGGCGAAGCCGGCCGCCTGAGCGGTTGAGCCGTGAAGGCGATGCGACTGCTCTCGCCCGGAACCGCGCTGGCTTTGAGCGAGATGGAACTGCCGCGTCTGCGAGCGCACGAAGTGCGTCTCGCGGTCGAAGCCTGCGGCGTGTGTCGCACCGACCTGCACCTGCTCGACGGCGAGCTGCCAGGGACCTACTGTCCCGTGACTCCCGGACACGAGATCGTCGGCACGGTGATCGCCTCGGGCCCGGACGCGCGGCGTTTTCACCTGGGCGACCGCGTGGGTGTGCCATGGCTTGCATTCACCTGCGGCGAGTGCCGGTACTGTCGGGGCGGCCTCGAGAACCTGTGCGAGCGAGCGCGCTTCACCGGCTACACGCGCGACGGCGGCTATGCCGAGGAGGCGCTCGCCGACGAGCGCTACTGCCTCAGCCTGCCGCGCGCGACGGACGCAGCCCGCCTCGCGCCGCTCCTGTGCGCCGGGCTCATCGGCTACCGTGCTTACCGCGCCGCCGGCGGTACATCGCTCGAGCTCAGGAGCCTCGGACTCTACGGCTTCGGTGCAGCCGCCCACCTCCTCACGCAGATCGCGCGCTCCCAGGGGCGGCGCGTATTCGCCTTCACGCGCGCCGGGGATGAGGCGGGCCAGGCATTCGCACGCGAGTTGGGGGCGGTCTGGGCGGGGAGCTCTCAGGAGCTGCCGCCAGAGCCTCTCGATGCGGCGATTCTCTTCGCTCCGGTCGGCGCCCTGGTACCGGCAGCCCTCGCCGCCGTGCGTCCGGGCGGGCGCGTGGTGTGCGCCGGCATTCACATGAGCGACGTACCCGCCTTTCCGTACCGCCTCCTGTGGGGGGAGCGCTCGGTGTCGTCCGTGGCCAATCTCACGCGTGCGGACGGCGAGGAGTTCCTGAGCGTGGCGGGGAGGATCGGGCTCGAGGCGACCGTGGAGCGCTTCGCGCTGACCGAGGCCAACGCGGCGCTCGGGCGGCTGCGCTCAGGGGCGCTCCGGGGGGCGGCGGTTCTGGTTCCCGGAGCCTGAAGTTGCGGGCCTGGCGGCCCGTTCCGTACCATCGCGCGCCTCATGCGCTCACATTACTGCGGACAAGTCGACGAGAAGCTCCTCGGCCAGCAGGTCACGGTCGCCGGCTGGGTACACCGCCGGCGCGATCACGGTGGAGTCATCTTCGTCGACCTGCGTGACCGCGAGGGGCTGCTGCAGATCGTGTTCGATCCCGACGGGCCCGAAGTCTTCAGCGAGGCCGAGCGACTGCGCAACGAGTGGGTAGTGCGTGTGACCGGCACCGTGCGCGCCCGGCCCGAGGGGACGGTGAACCCGCATCTGGCCTCGGGGAAGGTGGAGCTGCTCGCGCGCGAGCTCGAGCTCCTGAATCGCTCCGAGCCGCTGCCGTTTCAGCTGGACGAGCAGGTGGGCGAGGAGGTGCGCCTGCGCTACCGCTACCTCGATCTGCGGCGCGAGGTGATGACGCAGCGCCTGAGACTGCGTCATCGGATCACGCGCGCGATGCGCGGCTACCTCGACGGCCATGGCTTCATCGACCTCGAGACGCCGATGCTCACCAAGGCGACGCCGGAAGGGGCGCGCGATTACCTGGTTCCGAGCCGCACGCACCCGGGGAAATTCTTCGCCCTGCCGCAGTCACCGCAGATCTTCAAGCAGCTGCTGATGATCGCGGGGTTCGATCGCTACTATCAGATCGTGCGCTGCTTCCGCGATGAGGATCTGCGCGCCGACCGCCAGCCGGAATTCACGCAGCTCGACGTCGAGACGTCCTTCCTGACGCAGGAAGGCATCATGCAGCTGATGGAAGGACTGGTGCGGCATTTCTTCAGGGAAGTGCTCGCCGCCGAGCTGCCAGATCCCTTCCCGCGCATGAGTTATGCGGAGGCGCTGCGCCGCTTCGGCTCCGATAAGCCGGACCTGCGCATTCCGCTCGAGCTCACCGACGTCGCCGATCTCGTCCGGGATTGCGACTTCAAGGTGTTCGCCGGCCCCGCGAAGGACCGCGAAGGGCGCGTCGCCGCGCTGCGCGTGCCCGGCGGCGGTACCCTGGCGCGATCGGCCATCGATGAATACACGGCGTTCGTCGCGCGCTACGGCGCCCGGGGCCTCGCCTACATCAAGGTCAACGAGCGCGGCCGCGGACGCGAGGGCCTGCAGTCGCCGATCATCAAGTTCCTGAGCGATGCGGCGCTGACTGGTCTCCTCGAGCGCACCGGTGCCGCCGACAACGACCTCATTTTCTTCGGAGCCGACAGTGCGCGCGTCGTCGCTGATGCGCTCGGTGCGCTGCGGGTGAGGCTCGGGCAGGACCTGAAGCTCGTCGCAGGCGGCTGGCAGCCGCTGTGGGTGGTCGACTTTCCGATGTTCGAGTGGGACGCCGAGGAGAAACGCTGGCAGGCCATGCACCATCCGTTCACGGCGCCCAGGAATGACGATCCGGCGGCGCTGCGTGCCGCGCCGGCTGCGGCGCTCGCCAAGGCCTACGACATGGTGTTGAACGGCTCCGAGATCGGCGGCGGCTCGGTGCGCATCCACCACCAGGAGATGCAGTCGTGCGTTTTCGAGCTGCTCGGGATCGGAGCGGAGGAGGCGCAGAAGAAGTTCGGCTTCCTGCTCGACGCGCTCAAGTTCGGCGCGCCCCCTCACGGGGGTATCGCCTTCGGCCTCGATCGCCTCGCGATGCTGATGGCCGGTGCCGACAGCATCCGCGAGGTCATCGCATTCCCCAAGACCCAGACGGCGGCGGATCTCCTCACCGATGCGCCTACCGAGGTGAGCGAGGCGCAGCTGCGCGAGCTGCACGTGCGGGTGCGCGTGCCGCCGACCTGAGGGACTGCGGTCGCCGGCGGTAGCGGAGTCGCCCGATGGCCGAAGTGGTGTATGTGCACGGCCTGTGGATGCCGGGGGACGAGTCGCTCGTGCTCCGGCACCGCCTGGCGCAGGAGTTCGGACTCACACTGCATCCGTTCCGCTATTCCGGGGCATCCGCCTCGATGCTCGCCATCGCCAAGCGGCTCGATCGATTCGTGCGCGAGCTCGAGGCGCCCACCGTGCACTTCGTCGGGCACAGCCTGGGCGGCCTCGTCATCCACCGCTTCCTCGAGCGGTTCCCGGAGCAGCCGCAGGGCCGGGCGGTCTTTCTCGGCACGCCGTGCGTCGCCAGCCGCGCGGCGCAGTCTGCCGCTCGCTTCGCTCCGGTGGTGCAGCTCATGGGCGAGGCGGCCGCCGAGCTTCTCGGACCACGCGAGCGCCGCTGGACGCACGCGCACCAGCTCGGGATCGTGGCCGGCAGTCAGCCGCTCGGGGTGGGGCACCTGCTGGCGCGCTTCAACGAGGACAACGACGGCACGGTGGCCGTCAGTGAGACGCGTATGGCGGGCGCCACCGACCACACTGTGCTGCCCGTGAGTCACGTCGGCTTGCTGCTGTCGGCGCGCGTGGCGCGTGAGGTCGGGACCTTTCTTCGCGAAGGAAGGTTCTCGCTGCGCTGAACTCCCCAAGGGCCGTAGGCCCTTTCAGCCAATCAACGCAGAAGCCGGCGCAGGCGATAAAGCGCCTCCAGCGCTGCTTTCGGCGTCAGCTCGTCGGGCTCGAGCGCACCGAGCGCCTCACGGACCGCATCCGGCTTCGCCGTGGCGTAGAGCGGCAGCTCCCCTTGCCCGTTGGGAGCGCCCGGCGCTGCGCCCCCGGGGGCCGCACGGTCGCGCTGTGCCTCGAGCGTCTCGAGATATTGGCGTGCTTCGGCGATGACTTGCCGAGGCACGCCCGCGAGCTGTGCCACCTGCAGTCCATAGCTGCGGCTCGCGGGCCCATCCTTGACCGCATGCAGGAACACGATGCCGTCGCCGTGCTCGGTCGCATCGAGGTGCACGTTGGCGCAGCCCTCGATCTCAGTGGCGAGTGTCGTCAGCTCGAAGTAATGGGTCGCGAACAACGCGAAGGCGCGCAAGCGCTTCGCAATGTCGCGCGCCACCGCCCAGGCGAGCGACAGCCCGTCGAAGGTGCTGGTGCCCCGGCCGATCTCATCGAGCAGTATCAGGCTCCGGGGGGTCGCGTTGTGCAGGATGTTGGCCGCCTCCGACATCTCCACCATGAAGGTGGAGCGCCCGCCGGCGATGTCGTCGGCTGCGCCGATGCGCGTGAAGATGCGATCCAGCGGCCCGAACACCGCCTGGTCGGCCGGCACGTAGCTGCCGATGTGGGCCAGCACCGCGATGAGCGCGGCCTGGCGCATGTAGGTGGACTTGCCGCCCATGTTCGGGCCCGTGATCACCAACATGCGCCGCGCGGCATCGAGGTGCAGGTCGTTCGGCACGAAGGGCGCATCCGAGAAGCGCTCGACCACGGGGTGCCGTCCGGCGACGATCGTGAGGCGCGGCTCGGCAGTGAGCTCGGGCGCAGACCACTCGAGCATGGCTGCGCGCTCGGCGAGCGAGAGAAGCGCATCGAGCTCTGCGAGCGCACCGGCCGTCGTCTGCAGCGGCCCCAGGGTGTCGATGAGACGGGTGAGCACCTCGTCGTAGAGCGCGCGCTCCCGGGCGAGCGCGCGGTCGCGCGCGCTGAACACCTTGTCCTCAAAGCTCTTGAGCTCCGCGGTGATGAAGCGCTCGGCGGAGCGGACCGTCTGGCGCCGGATGTAGTCTTTCGGCACGCGCTCGGCGTCGCGGCGCGCGACCTCGATGAAAAACCCCTGCACGCGGTTGTAGCCGAGCTTGATGCCGGCAAGGCCGCTGCGCTCGCGCTCGCGCCGCTCGAGGTCGAGCAGGAACTCATCGGTATGCGATGAGATCCGGCGCAGCTCATCGAGCTCGGCGTCGTAACCCGCCGCGATCACATCGCCGTCGCGCACCAGGCTCGCCGGCTCCGCGGCGATCGCGGCGCCGAGCAGGCTGACCGTGTCGGCATGCTCCTCGATCCTGCCGCGGAGCTCCTCGAGAAGCGGCGAGTCGATCGGCGCCAGCGCTGCGCGCAGCGCGGGCAGCACGCCGAGGGAGCTGCGCAGCTGCGTCAGGTCGCGCGGCCGTGCCGAGCGCAGCGCGACGCGGGCGAGAATACGCTCGATGTCCCCGACGCCCCGGAGCGCCTCGCGCAGCGCACCGAAGCGGCGCCCGTCGATCAGGGCACCGAGGGCCTGATAGCGGGGGCGAAGCACGCCGTGGCCCGTGAGCGGACGGTTCAGCCAGCGCCGCAGTTGTCGCGAGCCCATGGCCGTGACGCAGCTGTCGACGACCGCGAGCAGCGTCGCCGCCGGGTTTCCCGTGAGGCTCGCATCGAGCTCGAGGTTGCGGCGGCTCGCGGCATCGAGGATCAATGCCTCGCCGCGCTCTTCCACCGTGAGTCCGCGGATGTGAGGCAGCGCCGATTTCTGCGTGTCGCGCACGTACTGCAGGAGCGCGCCCGCGGCGCGGATCGCGAGTGGCAGCTCGTCGGCTCCGAAGCCCTTCAGGTCGAGCGTGCCGAGCTGATCGGTGAGCAGCCGCGAGGCGCTCGCGAGCTCGAAGTGCCACGGCGGGCGGGCACGCACCGCTGTACCGGGACGGGCGACCTCGCCCGCGTGGCCCTCGGGGATGAGAAGCTCGGCGGGCTTGAGCCGCTCGAGCTCGGCGCCGAGGGCTGCGCGGCCCTCGCTCTCGAGCACCGTGAATCGCCCGGCGGCGAGATCGAGCCATGCGAGCCCAAAGCGTGTCGCCTCAAGGCTCAATGCGGCGACGAGCGTGTCCTGGCGCTCCTCGAGCAGCGCCGCATCCGTCACCGTACCCGGGGTGACGATGCGCACTACCTCGCGCGCGAGCGGTCCGCGGGAGGGTCCCGCATCGCCCTGCTGCTCGCAGATGGCGACACTCTCGCCGCGGCGCACCAGGCGCGCGAGGTAGGTGTCGACCGCGTGGAACGGCACGCCCGCCATCGGGATCGGCTCGCCGGCCGACTGGCCGCGGCTGGTGAGTGTGATATCGAGAAGCGCGGCGGCGCGCCGCGCATCGTCGTAGAAGAGCTCGTAGAAATCGCCCATGCGGTAGAAGAGCAGAATGTCCGGATGCTGGCTCTTGATGCGCAGGTACTGCTGCATCATCGGCGTGTGGGGCGAAACGGCCTGGTCGTTCATGGTAGTGCGAAGCCTACCGCGTTATGCTGAAGCCGAGCAGCGCAGGCGACCATGAAAGCAACACGACAGTATTCCATCGAGGGGCGCGAGGTACGGATTTACGACGGCCTGCTGCAGGCGAACGACATCCATGGGTTGACCGCGGCGCTGCAGAACGGGGCCTTCACGCGTTCTGAATCCGCGCGGCCCGACACGGCGGCTTTCAAGCATTGGGTACTGAATATACCCATGCAAACCGCCAGCCAACTGGCGATTTATCAACCGACGCTGGCGGCAGCGGGGGAGTTCGCCGCGGACGGCGGCTACAGGATCTATCGCTGCTACTGCAATTATGCCGCGTACGGCGACATGCTCTTCACTCACACGGATTGCCCGCCGGGAGCGGGGGAACTGACCGCCCTGTGGTTCATTGCCCCCGAATGGAACGTGGAGTGGGGCGGCGAGACGGTGTTTTTCGATTCCAGCATGGACGCACAGGTGGCGGTGACTCCCCGGCCGGGAAGGCTGGTGCTGTTCGACGGCAGCCTGCCTCATGTGGGGCGCCCGCCGAACCGCATCTGCTTCGCCTCGCGCTTCACCCTCGCCTACAAGCTCCAGCCACTGCAGCACGCCGCCGCGAATTGACCCGCCTGGCGCGGCCGTGGCGCTACCGGCGGCGTTGCCCGTGCGGTAGCCTCGCGGCATGGTGGGCGATCCCGAGCTCTACGAGCTGGCCGCGCGCGTCGGACAGAAACTGCGTGCCGCCGACCGGCGCATAGTGACCGCCGAATCCTGCACGGCCGGCTGGATCGCCAAGGCGCTCACCGACGTGCCCGGCAGCTCGCAATGGTTCGAGTGCGGCTACGTGACGTATTCGGACGCTGCGAAGCGGCGCGATCTCGGCGTTGCGGCGCGTACGCTCGCCGAGTTCGGCGCGGTGAGCGAGCTCGCCGCGCGCGAGATGGCCGAGGGGGCGCTGCGGGTCTCGGGCGCGAGCGTTGCACTCGCGGTGACCGGCATCGCAGGCCCCGACGGCGGTACGCCCGAGAAACCGGTGGGCACGGTGTGGTTTTGCGCCGCCGCCCGCAGGGGCTACACCACCCACATCATCGCCGAGACGCAGCTTTTTACCGGCGACCGCGCGCTCGTGCGCTCGAGCGCCGTCCGGCACGCCCTGCGCGTGGTTTTGCGGCTCGACCTGCCCGTGCACCCCGAGGCGACGCCGCACCGCGGGACCTCCGGTTGACCCGCGACGGAGCCGCGTCTGCAGCCAGTGAGGCGACCCGCCGGGTGTTCTTTGCGCTCTGGCCCGACGAGGCCCAGCGCGCCGCCCTGATGCGCGCGACAGCCAAGGCGGTGCGAGCCTGCGGCGGCCGCCCGGTAGCCGCCGCGAACCTGCACGTGACGTTGTGTTTCGTCGGCAGTGTGCCGGTCATGCGGGTTGCGGAGCTCGGCGCTGTGGCCCGCCAGGTCGCCACGAGTCGGTCGACGCCGGCGGCTCCGGTGACACTCGATTTCCAGCACCTCGAGCACTGGGCGCGGCCTCAGCTGCTGTGCGCGCTCGCAGCCGCACCTGAGTCGGCGCAGACTCCTGCGGCTCCCGATCTGGCGCGCGCGCTTGGCGATGCGGCCCAAGCTGCCGGTTTTAGTCCGGATCTCAAGCCCTTCCGCGCGCATGTCACTCTGGCACGCAAGGTCGTGAAGGCACACCCCGAGGATCGGATCCGTCCGGTGCGCTGGGAGTTCACCGCGTTCGCGCTCATCGAGAGCCGGACTCTCGCGGCCGGTCCCGTATACAGTGTCGTCGAGTCGTACGCACTGGTTAAGGCGCAGAAAGTGCGTACATAGGCGCCAAACACCGCGCCTGAGCGCGCACTGGCGCGTGAGCTTTATGGGATAATCGCTTCCCGGGAATTTCTTTACCGGTCACATCACCTTCGGGAATTTTCAGATGGAAGAGAACCGCAAGAAGGCGCTCGCCGCCGCACTGGGTCAGATCGAGAAGCAGTTCGGCAAAGGCGCGGTCATGCGCCTGGGCGATGCCGCGGCGAGCTTCGACCTGGAGACGGTCTCCACCGGATCGCTCGGGCTCGATATCGCGCTCGGCATCGGCGGTCTGCCGCGCGGTCGGGTGGTGGAGATCTTTGGTCCCGAGGCCTCGGGCAAGACCACGCTCATGCTGCAGGTGATTGCCGAAGTGCAGCGCGTGGGCGGCACCGCCGCGTTCGTCGATGCCGAGCACGCGCTCGACCCGAGTTACGCGCAGAAGCTCGGCGTCAACATCAGCGACCTGCTCGTCTCGCAGCCCGACACCGGCGAGCAGGCGCTCGAGATCACCGACATGCTGGTGCGCTCGAATGCCGTCGACATCGTCGTGGTGGATTCGGTGGCGGCTCTGACGCCCAGGGCCGAGATCGAAGGCGAAATGGGTGAGATGCAGGTCGGCCTGCACGCGCGGCTCATGTCGCAGGCGCTGCGCAAGCTCACCGGCAACATCAGTCGCTCCAATACCATCGTGGCATTCATCAACCAGATCCGCATGAAGATCGGCGTGATGTTCGGCAATCCCGAGACCACCACCGGGGGCAACGCGCTGAAGTTCTACGCGTCCGTGCGCCTGGACATCCGCCGCATCGGCGCCATCAAGAACGGCGAGGAAGTCGTCGGCAACATGACGCGCGTCAAGGTGGTCAAGAACAAGGTGGCGCCGCCGTTCCGCGAAGCGGAATTCGAGATCATGTACGGCCAGGGGATCTCGCGCGAGGGCGAAATCATCGAGCTCGCGAGCTCGCTCGGGATCATCGAGAAGTCGGGCTCCTGGTACTCCTACAAGGGCAACCGTATCGGCCAGGGCAAGGACAACACGCGCGCCTACCTGCAGGCCAACAAGGACGTGTCGCGCGAGATCGAAGACCAAGTGAGGGTGCGGCTGCTGCCGCCCCGCCAGCGCACAGCCGAGCCGGCCGCCAATACGGCCTGATGGGGCCCGTGCGCCGACGGACCGGGCGACCTGACGGGCTTACTTACCGACTGGGTACGTATTGTCGCGCTGCGAGGTTTCGATCCGCTCCTGCGTCTCTTTTTCGATGAAATTCAGCTCCTCGACAGTGCCGCAGGTCTTGTGACCGGAACCCAGACGCGAGCCGAGCTCCTGCTCACGACGGCACCAGACCTTGGTGCCGTTGTGCATCTCCGGCGTGTAGCCCTCCGCCAGCAGGTGCTTCTCCTGAATATCCCGCGCCTGCCCGGAATCTGCGGCAGGGGCCGCCGTGGACACCTTGGTCGCCTGGGCGGCAGGCTGGCTCGGCGTCGATGTGGCTGGCGCCGTGGCGGAAGCGGCCGATGAGGCGGTCTTCGGCGCCTCCGGGCTGGCAGGCTGGCTCGCGGTAGTCGCAGGGCTGTCCGGCGGGTCGGCGAGGCACGGAGTCAGGCTGGCGGCGCCGAGGCAGGCCAGAATTGCGCCAAGGAATCGCATGTCGTTTCTCCCGATCTTTGATGCGTGAAAAGCGGTGGGCCAAGTGCGGCCGCCGCGGAGCGTGAAATACTATACTCGAAACGATGCCGCTGAGACGAGCACGCACGGGAGGCGGCGGGGACGCCACGGCGGCGCGGGCGGCCGCGGTTGCGCTGCTCGCCCGCAGGGACTTCGCGAGCGGGGAGCTGCTCGCCCGGCTCGCTCAACGGGGCTTTGAGGCCGCTTCGGCCGCGGAAGCGGTCGCGACGCTCACCAGCGAAGGCCTCGTCAACGATGGCCGCTACGCGCAGAACTATGTCACCTATCACGCCGCTCGCGGGCAGGGCCCGGTTCGCCTGGCGGCCGATCTGCGCGCGCGGGGTGTTGCGCCTGAGCTGATCGAGGCGGCGCTCGCCAACGGACCCGACTGGCGTGCGCACGCGCGCGCGGCCCGTGAGCGCCGTTTCGGCAAGGGGCTGCCCCAAAGCTTGCGCGAGCGCGCCCGGCAGGGCCGTTTTTTGCAGTACCGGGGCTTTTCGTCGGATCATATCCGCGCGGCCACCGGTGCCGCTCCCGACACGGACTGAAGGAGCTTGGGCAAACCCACCTACATGAGTGCGGCCGATCTGCGGCGCGCGTTTCTGGAGTTCTTCCAGGCGCAGAGCCACATCATCGTGCCGTCGAGCTCCCTGGTGCCGCGCAACGATCCGACGCTGCTGTTCACCAACTCCGGCATGGTGCAGTTCAAGGACGTGTTCCTCGGCAGGGAGGAGCGCGACTACCTGCGTGCCGTCACCAGCCAGCGCTGCGTGCGCGCCGGCGGCAAGCACAACGATCTCGAGAACGTCGGCTACACGGCGCGTCATCACACCTTCTTCGAGATGCTCGGCAACTTCTCCTTCGGCGACTACTTCAAGCGCGAGGCGATCCATTTCGCGTGGGACTTCCTCATCTACAACCTGGGACTCGACCCCGCGCGGCTCTGGGTCACGGTGTATCACGACGATCACGAGTCGGCGGAAGTGTGGCTGAAGGAGATCGGTGTCAGTCCGCAGCGCTTCGGGCGCCTCGGCGAGGCTTCCAACTTCTGGTCAATGGGGGACACGGGTCCGTGCGGGCCCTGCAGCGAGATCTTCTTCGATCACGGCCCGGAGGTCGCCGGCGGTCCGCCCGGCTCGCCGCAGGAGGAGGGTGACCGGTACGTCGAGATCTGGAACCTCGTTTTCATGCAGTTCGAGCGCTCGGCGGCCGGCCGGCTCGCGCCGCTCCCGAAGCCCTCGGTGGACACCGGCATGGGGCTCGAGCGCATGGCCGCCGTCATGCAGGGCGTGCATTCCAACTACGACATCGATCTCTTCAAGAACCTGATCCGCGCCGCCGGCAAGCTGGCCGGGACGCCGGTGCTCACCTCGAGCTCGCTGCGGGTGATCGCCGACCACATCCGCGCGGCAACCTTCCTGGTGGTCGACGGCGTGCTGCCCTCCAACGAGGGGCGCGGCTACGTGCTGCGCCGGATCATCCGCCGCGCCATCCGTCACGGCTACAAGCTCGGGATCCGCCAGCCCTTCTTCTACAAGCTGGTGCCGGTCCTCGCCCAGGAGATGGGCGAGGCTTATCCGGAGCTCGTTGCGCGTCGCGCGGTCACCGAGCGGGTGCTCAAGCAGGAGGAGGAGCGCTTCGCCGAGACGCTCGCCAACGGCATGGTGCTGCTCGAGAGCGCGATCCGCGGCCTGCAGGGCGGCAAGGTGATCGACGGCGACACGGTGTTCAAGCTCTACGACACGTATGGCTTTCCGGCCGACCTGACCGCGGACGTCGCGCGCGAGCGCGGCCTCACCATCGACCAGGCGCGCTTCGAAGCGGCGATGGAGGAGCAGCGACGTCGCTCGCAGGAAGCGAGCAAGTTCGGCGTCGAGGTGCGCCGCACCGCGCCCCTCGATGCCCGCACGGTGTTCAAGGGCTACGAGGAGCTCGCCTCCCCGGGGCTCGTGATGGCGCTGCGCAAGGGCGGCGCGCCGGTCGAATCACTCGCGGCGGGCGATGCGGGTGAAGTGATTCTCGACCGGACGCCCTTCTACGCGGAAGCCGGAGGACAGGTGGGCGATACCGGCGAGCTGACCGGAGCCGGGGTGCGCTTCGCAGTCGCGGATACGCAAAAGCACGGTGCGGCGCATGTGCATATTGGCAAGCTCGCCGAGGGCAGCATCCGCGTCGGCGATACGCTCGATGCGGAGGTGAACGCTGAGCGACGCCAGGCGACCGTGCTCAATCACACTGCCACGCACCTGCTACACGCGGCGCTGCGCCAGGTGCTCGGCAGCCACGTGCAGCAGAAGGGATCGCTGGTAGCGCCGGACCGGCTGCGTTTCGACTTTTCGCATTTCCAGGCGGTGACTCCGGCGGAGCTGACCGAGATCGAGCGGCTGGTGAATACGCAGATCCGCGCCAACGAGCCCACCGAGACACGCGTCATGGACTACGACGGCGCGGTGGCGGCCGGCGCGATCGCGCTCTTTGGCGAGAAGTACGACAAGGACGTGCGCGTGCTGCGCGTCGGGGATTTCTCCATGGAGCTGTGCGGCGGCACGCACGTGCGCCGCGCGGGCGACATCGGCCTGTTCAAGATCACGAGCGAGAGCGGCGTTGCATCCGGGGTGCGGCGCATCGAGGCGTTGACCGGCGAGGCAGCTCTCGACTACATCGAGCAGAACGATGCGCTGCTGAGGGATCTCGCCGGGCTGGTGCGTGGCTCGCGCCAGGACGTGGCGGACAAGCTGCGCGAGCAGCTCGAGCGCAACCGGCAGATGGAGCGCGAGCTGCGCGCCCTCAAGGACCGCCTGGCCTCAGGCTCGGGGGTCGATCTCGCCGCCGGGGCGGTCGATATCCAGGGGGTCAAGGTCGTCGCGACGCGCGTTGAAGGAGCGGATGCGAGCGTGCTGCGCACCGCGGTCGATCAGCTCAAGGATCGCCTGAAATCCGCCGTGGTCGTGCTGGCGAGCGTCGAGAACGCCTCCAAGGTCGTGCTGGTCGTCGGGGTCACGGCCGATCAGACGGAGCGGATCAAGGCGGGCGAGCTCGCCGGGGCCGTGGCCGCACTGGTGGGCGGGCGCGGCGGCGGTCGGGCGGATTTTGCGCAAGCCGGCGGCAGCAAGCCCGAAGCGCTCGATGCGGCGCTCAGCTCGGTTCAGCAGTTTGTGCGCACGCGATTGAGCGCGTGACAGTACTGTGGAGCCGCGGGCTTTGCGCCCGCCCGCGCTTTTGCCGCTGCTGCAGCGCTTCAGTATCATGGCGCGCCCGTGCGGGCCGGCCGGTGTGGACCGGCGCAGTTTGCAACCGGAGAGATGGCCGAGTGGTCGAAGGCGCACCCCTGCTAAGGGTGTAAGGGTCAAAAGCCCTTCGAGGGTTCGAATCCCTCTCTCTCCGCCAGAATAAATGACCCGGATCGATAGCCCTTGACGAGCGAGCAGGTGGCCGGCGGCAGCCAGACCCCACCCGCGGGCGCGCGTGCCGTATTCCTCAGCTATGCCTCGGAGGATGCCCCCGCGGCGCAGCGCCTGTGCGCCGCGCTGCGCGCAGCCGGCATCGAGGTCTGGTTCGATCAGAGCGCGCTGCGCGGCGGCGATGCGTGGGACAACTCCATCCGCCGGCAGATCAAATCGTGTGCGCTCTTCATCCCGATCATCTCCATCAATGCGCACGCACGCACCGAAGGGTATTTCCGCCTCGAGTGGAAGCTCGCGGTCGACCGCTCCCACCTGCTCGCCCCCGACCAGGCCTTCATGCTGCCGGTCGCCATCGATCAGACGCCTCAGTCCGATGAGCGGCTGCCGGATCGGTTTCGCGAGCTGCAGTGGACGCGCCTGCCGGCCGGCGCGGCGACGCCGGAGTTCATCGAGCGCGTCGCGCGGCTGCTGGCGCTGGACGGCGTGCGCCCTGCGCCGATGCCGCGCCCGCCGCTCGATGTGTCCGCGAGTGCGGGTAACGTTCCGCCCGGGGCGGCGACGGCTGGCGCCGACGGCCAGCGTGCGCCGCGGCGCCGGGTGCCGCGGCTGCTCGCCGCGCTCGGCGCCGCGATCGCGGTAGCAGGTGTCGGCCTCGGCACGTGGCTCATAGTGCACCGCGCCACTGGCCCGGGAGTCGTTGCGGGCGCAGCGGCACACCCGGGCGCTCCCATCGAGAGCCCGGCCACGCAGCCCTCGATTGCCGTCCTGCCGTTCGTCGACGAGAGCGAGAAGCGGGATCAGGGCTATTTCTCCGACGGGTTGTCGGACGAGCTGATCCAGCTGCTCGCGAAGATCCCGGGGCTTCGGGTGCCGGCGCGCACCTCGTCCTTTTACTTCAAGGGCCGCCAGGCGACGCTCGAGGACATCGGGCGGCTGCTGAACGTCGCCAACGTGCTCGAGGGGAGTGTCCGCAAGTCAGGCAACGCACTGCGCATCTCGGCCGAGGTGGTGCGGGTTGCGGACGACACGCGGCTGTGGTCTGCGACCTACGACCGGACGCTCGATGATGTGTTCAAGGTGCAGGACGACATCGCAGGCTCCGTGGTGTCCGCTCTCAAGGTCTCGCTTCTCGGTGAGCCGACGCCGCGGGCCGCGCCGACCCGCAACAGCGATGCCTACCTTCACTACTTGCGTGCCGAAGAAGCCTGGCGCACAGGTGGGGACAGCGCCACCGCGGCCACCGCGACCGCGGAGCTGCGGCAGGCCGTAGCTCTCGACCCGTCCTTCGCACCGGCGTGGCGGGAGCTCGGCTCCAGCTACGTGACCGGTTTCGCCGCCTTTGGGATCGGCACCTACCCGACCGTCCATCGCGAAGCGCTCGATGCCCTGCAGCGCTCGCTCGAGCTCGATCCGAAGTCGGCCGACACGCTCGTCGGGCTGGCGGACCTCTATTACACGCTCGACTGGGATATCGCGACCGCCGTGCCGAAGCTGAATCGCGCCCTCGAGCTCGACCCCAACAACGTCGAGGGCGTGTCGCTCAAGGGCTATATCGCCGACTCCGCCGGCCAGTTCGACGAAGCGATCGCGATGCATCGCCGTGCGCTCGGCATCGATCCGCTCACGGTAAGCAACTACATCCAGCTCGGCAATGCCTACTACCGCGCTGGTCGCCTCGACGAAGGCGTTGAGGTTCTGCAGGAAGCCCTGAAGCGCTTCCCGGATGCCAACTCGGTGCACTACCGCCTGGCGCTGCTGCTCCTCGCTCAGCACCACGCCGACGCCGCGCTGGCGGAATTCGCGCTCGAGCAAAGCACTGCATTCCGGCTCCTCGGCATGCCACTCGCGCTCGACCGGCTCGGGCGCCATGAGGAGGCGGACCGGAGCGTCGCCCAGGCGCTCGCCGACCCTACGGTGACGAGCGGGGCTGCCTACCAGGCCGCCATTGCTTACGCCGGCCGCGGCGATGCGGATCACACCTTCGAGTGGCTCGAGCGAGCCTACCGCCAGCGCGACGCCGGCATGCACTGGATGAAATTCGATCCGCTGCTGCAGCCTCTCCGCCAGGACCCGCGCTTCAAAGCGCTGCTGGCGCAGATGCATGAGAGCTGAGGATGCCGGGGGTAGCAACCCCATGAGCGCCGTGCGCAGCGTGAGGAAGGCACTCGCACGCTGCTTATACGCGCTCGTGCGCGCAGCGGCGCCAGGAGTGTATGCGCAGGACGGTCTGATCAGCGTGCACTCGCATGCCTTCCTCGAAGATCCCGCGTTCATCCGTGCCTACGCGCGCGGTGTCAGAGCGCTAGGTGGCGTCGATACCTATCGGTGGCCGTGGCGCATCCACGTCGGGCTCTGGGCCGCGAGGGTGGCTGCAACGATCGAGGGCGACTTCATCGAATGCGGGGTCAACAAGGGCTTTCTGAGCAGCGCCATCATGGAGTACCTCGAATGGAACACACTCGACCGCGACTTCTATTTGCTCGATACCTTCAGCGGCCTCGATGAGCGTTTCGTGTCCGAGGGCGAGCTCAAGGCCGGCGCGCTGCGAAAGAACGCCGAGGACCTGCATAGCGGCTTCTATGTGCACGGGGTCGACGGCGTGCGGCAGAACTTCGCGCAATGGCCCCGGGCGCGCATCGTCGTTGGCGCGATTCCAGATACGCTCACACAGGTGGCAGCACGGCGCGTGGCTTACCTGCATCTCGACATGAACTGCGCGCCGCCGGAGGTGGCGGCGCTCGATTATTTCTGGGAGCGACTGTCGCCGGGCGCACCGGTGCTCCTCGATGACTACGCCTATCTCGGCTACGCGGCGCAGAAGCGGGCCATGGATGAGTTCGCGCAAGCACACCACGTCACGGTCTGCTCGCTGCCGACCGGGCAGGGGCTCATCCTCAAGCCGGCGCTGCCGGCACGGGGTGCCCGCCAGCCGCCGCTTCCATGACGGACCACACCTTCGTCGTACCGGTTTACCGCGCCGCTCCGAATCTGGGCGCACTGATCGAGTCGCTGCGTGGGCAGATGGGCGGCGGCAGCGAGATTCTGCTCGCGAGCTCGACTCCTTCCGCGCAGCTCGAGGAGCTCGCGCACCGCGCAGGCGTGCCGCTGCACATCAACCCACGGCGGGTGGATATCGCAACTGACTGGAATTTTGCGCTGGGGCTCGCGCGAACGGCGCGCGTGACTCTGGCCCACCAGGACGACCTGTTCACACCCGCTTACGTGGCCCGGCTTGCTGCGGCGCTGGCGCGCTACCCGGACGCGCTGTTCGCATTCTGCGACTATTCCGAGCACACGCCCTTTGGTGCGCGCAGTACGAACATCAACCTGCGCATCAAGCGCGCGCTCTGCCGCCGCGCCTTCGGCGCGCGCGAGTGCCTGAACGAGCCGCGCGACAAGCTTCGCCTGCTGTCGCTCGGCAACCCCATCTGCTGTCCGAGCGTCATGCTCAATCGCCGCGCGCTGCCGGAGTTTCGGTTTCCGGATGGTTTCCAGACCAACCTCGACTGGATGGCCTGGCTCGAGTTGGCACGCCACCCCGGGGGCTTCGTCTACGTGCGCGACGCACTGGTCTCCAAGGGTTTGCACCCGGCGAGTGAGACGAGTGCAACGATCGCCAATCGTGCACGTGAGCGCGAGGACAGGGAGATGTTCCAGGCGTTCTGGCCGCGGCCGGTGGCCGCGGTGCTCGCCGCGCTCTACAAGCTCGGCTACCTGGGCAACCGCGTCACGATTTCACGCCCTGGCTGATACACACGACGCCGAGGGTGACCAGAGCGATTCCGCTCCACTGCACCCACGAGAGTGCTTCGCCGTAGACGAGCCAAGCCGACAGCGCCATCAGCCCATAGAAGCCGGCGCCGATGGTGGCGGTGGCGACTCCGAGCTTTTCCCGGGAGACGATCAGGAGCCAGAGAACGTAGCTCACGATCTGCAGCGTGACCGACGCGTAGATCCACGGCGACAGCGCCGCCTGCGCGATGAATCGCGGCAGCGCCGTGAGCCCGGCGGGCGCGGGTCCGAGCTCGTTGGTCGCGCGCCGCAGCAGGAGCTGGCTCACGACCGCGTTGATGGTGAAAACAGCAAACAGCAGTCTGATCGGCATCGTTTTTACCGGAAGAACACCAGAGCGTAATTCGGCCGATCAACCTCGAAAAGTGCGGTGTCCTCGCGGTGCAGTGGGCCGATCTCCGCTGCGAACAGCCGCGCCAGCCGCTCGCGGGAGATCGGACTTACCTGCCGGTCACCCGTGATGTAGCGATCTGACCAGTAGCCGAGGAGCGCCCGCCAGTGGCCGGGCTCGACGTCCTTTACGATGATTCGCAGGCGCGGTGCACGATCGAGCAGCTTGCGAATCGACGCGAGAAACGCGGGGCGCGCATCCTCGGGAATATGATGCATGACGTCCGCCATGAGGAGCGCGTCGGGTATATCGCGAGTTTGCACGAGGTAGTCTGCCAGACCCGTGCCCGGCAGGCGGGCCACGCGACTCGCGAAGCGCGCGTCTATCCACTGACCGACGTTCGGCGCCGGATCGAGGGTGGTCACGTGCAGATCCGGACGCAGCGCGAGCAGGTGGTTGAGCGGCTCGCCGGCGCCGCCCCCGATATCGAGCAGATGCGCGCCGTGCGGTATGACCGCGGCGAGCGCGGCAGCCTCCTTGGCGAGATCGGCGAAGATAGCCCGATGCCAGCGGCCCAGACGGCGCGCGCGTCGCGGGCCAAGGATGCGGCGGATCGCGGGCCCTAGCGGCACGGGCCGTCTGCCGGTGTGCAGCTTGCCTGGGTCACAGCTCGATCTGCACGATGTAGCCGAAGCTCAGCAGCGGGAACAGCCACTCGAGCGCATTCACGGCACGCTCCGTGGCACGCACCGCGAGCCGCGCGAGCCCCGCGTGGCGCGCTTGCATCTCGGTGAAGCGGGCGAAATAGGGGATGACCCGCCACTCGCGGAATCCCACGCGTGCGCACAAGGTTGCGAGCGTTTTGTACGACAGGATGCACAGGTGCTCGTGATGCGTCGACTCGCGGCTCGCGAGTCCGATCAGCACGTTGTGCAGCGCCGTGGCATTCGGGGTGGACAGGATCAACGTCCGTCCCCTGAGGCGCTCGACGGCGGCAACGCGCTGGAGAAACTGCAGTGGACTGTCGAGGTGCTCAATCAGCTCGCCGGCAACCACCACGTCGGGCGGCTCGGGCAGCGCCGCCACGACCTGCCCCAGGTCGCTGATATCGCCGCGCCGGATGATTGAGTTAGGACCGGTGCGCAACCCCTCGGGAGGAATCAGATCGGCGCTGTCGACGCCCTCAACCCAGAGCGCGTCGCGACTGATCTCCTCGTGCAGCCAGGTGCCACGTCCGCGCTTCGCCTGCCAGGCGGTTTCATCCATCGCCCCCAGGTCGAGTACACGGCGACCCGTGCAGAGTCCCGCGATGAAACCGATTCGGTCGACCGGGCGCGGTACCGTGACCCGCTCGAGCGGCGTGTACTTGAGCGGCGAGATGCGAGGATGTGGTGCGCGCACGAGCATGGGCCTACGGTCCCGACCTGGAGTCGACCACCTTCGCGAAATAGTGCCCATGTCGACGGCCGCAGGCCAGCCGCAGAGGCCCGCGCGCCCAGTCGCTGGCGAACCCCACCCGGGTCAGGTCATCGGCGGACACCAGTTCGCGGAACTTGAGTTCCCCATGACTGACCCATGCCGTCAGATCGGTGTTGATGTACTCCCGTTGCCACCGGTTCCCGACATGCTCGGTCTGTGGCCGGCGCGGCTGAAACAGGGTCGGACAGCTGTCCTCGAGGCGATCGAGCTCGATATCGGCCGCGCGCTGACTTGCCCGGCGCGCCGCGATGTCTGCGGGATCGGCCGGGACGACCCGGCAGGTGACCAGGTGCGTTGTATCACGCGACGGCGGATCCAGTGACAGCGCATTACCGATCTGGATTTCGATCGGTGGGGGGACCCCGCGCACCGAGATGGTCAGGCAATCGGCTGGATCGACGCGCAAACTGAACCGCTCGAGGGCATCATCGACGTCCGAACGCCGCGGCCCCCGCTCTTCCGCAGCGGTATACAGCTGCTTGCCGGTAATCAACATCCGCACATGCGGCGTGTAGCGTCGGATCAGCGCCTCGACGCGTGCGCCGCCGGCTCCCTGCGAGGCCAGCGGGTAGCCGCCGGCAAAATTGACGAGGCCCGAGTCCGGAGCCAGATACGGCGCAATGAAGGCGTTGGACTGTATGCCCATGGTGAGATAGAGGTTGGGCTCGGTCGCGAGTCTTTGCGGCATCGAAACCTGGAACCAGGGCCCGCCCCACGGCAGCGGCGCCCAGCGGTACTCGGTGCCCATCCAGAGCTGCAGCGATTGGACCCCAAGAATGGCGGCAAGGACGTAGGTACGGACCTTGGGTCGCTCTGCCAATTCACGAAACAGCAGCGCAACGATCAGCACTGCCGTGACGCATGCCATAGGCAAAAAGTAGCGGCCATTGCCGGAGACGCGCAGCCATAGGATCCAGTCGACCAGCAGCCCGCATCCAAGCGCCAGCATCACGCGGCGATTCGTTGCCGATCCTGCCGAGGCTGTTTGCCCCGACTGCCGCCGCAGCCGTCGCCACAGCCAGCCTGCGCCGACGGCGAGGAGCAGTAGCGTGAGCACCGCATAGCGGATGTCCGCCGCGAGCGGTTCTACCTGGACGGTGGGCGCGGGGTTTGCGATCGCGAACGGGCGCCAGAGCGCGTCCGCGAAGCTCTCGGGAATGAAGCGGAAGAGACGCAGCGGCTGGGTCGTGAATTCCGGCGAACGGAACACGTTGTTCAGCAGCGGAAAGAAGGGATTGCCGAATTGGCGTGCGAGCCGATAGGCCCAGGGTGCCGAGACGATCGTAAAGCCGAGTGCGGCCGCCCCCAGGTAACCCAGGGCATAGCGCGCGCGGCCGCTGAGCGACCGCGGCAGCACAAGCAACAGCGCCACGGCGGCCACTGTGTGCACGGCGTTTGTGAGCTTGAACGCGGCGGCGGCGCCGAGCAGCAGCCCACCCCAGGCCACCAGCGCAGCTGCGGGCGCAGCCACGCACCGCGCCAGCAACAGCCACCCAGATAGCACCAGCGTAGCGGTGGTGACGTCGGCAAAGCTCGAGCCGAACTGCTGGATCAGAATCGGGTTGAGAAACGCGAGGACGACGGCGCAAATGCCACATGCCAGTCGCACGTGGCGGTCGTCGGACGGGCAGACACATAGTGCCAGCTCGAAGGTGAACCACAGGATCGCGCTCTGCAAGACCGCCAGAACCGAGCTGGCGACGAGCGCCGGGAGCCCGCTGCTCACCAAGAGGTAGAACGGGACGTAGGCGTACGGATTGAAATACGCCGGAGGCCCCGCACCGAAATAATCCTGGGCGGAACGATCGTGAAGGGCACTCAGGCCCGCGTAGAGATGGTAGTCGAGGGTGTCCCATTCGACGTCCACGCCGAGCAGGTAGCTGCAGGCGAGCGCCAGCACAGTACACGCGGCATAAACGGCAAGGCGATGTGCCACCTGCGCCCTGTGGACTGCAGTGGACGGAGCCGCGGCTCGCTGCAACGGCGGCGGCACCACATCCTCGCCAACGCTCATGGGTTGTCTGAGCCGCGGGCTCGCAAG
Source organism: uncultured Gammaproteobacteria bacterium (assembly GCA_963844595.1). Lineage (GTDB taxonomy): Bacteria > Pseudomonadota > Gammaproteobacteria > Steroidobacterales > Steroidobacteraceae > 13-2-20CM-66-19. Next base: position 347,680 of record CAWJOW010000003.1, on the reverse strand, counting down.
TCGATGAAACCGAGCAGAAACGAAGCGAAGACGATCTCGGTGCCCGCCAGCATCAAAGTAACCGAGGGGATGGCGACGCGCATCATAGCCACGGGATCGAGCGCGCCGAGACGGGCGTGAGCCCAGTCCGCTACCGACTGGATAGCGAGCGCGAAGCCGACGAGTCCGAGGGACATACCCAGCAGAATGCCTCGTTCAACGGTGAAGACACGCAGGAAGCGCGCGAGCCGGGTCGTCATCGGCAGGAGGTTCTTCAGGACGCCGACGGTGCGCGCGACCAGCGAGAACAGCACCAGCTGCACTCCCAGCACGGTCGCGCCCGCCGCATACAGCATGGTATGGATGTCGAATCCCACACCATCGATAACTACAGGGCCCCGCAGGATGAGGAGCTCGGCCGCGGCACCGGTCGCGATCAGGCACATGCCGGGATAAAGCATCAGCCAGCGCGGGCTCATCATCAGCAGAAAGCGCAGGTGCCGCCAGCCGTCGCGCCAGCTGCGCAGGTGTGGGGCACGCGAACGTCCCGCAGGTGAAAGTACAGTTGGTACCTCAGCGATGCGCCAGCCGGCCAGAGTCGCTTTGACGATCATCTCGCTCGCGAACTCCATCCCCGGGGAATGGAGACCCAGCTTGAGCACCGCCGCGCGGTCGACGCCTCGAAGTCCGCAATGGAAGTCCCCGATGCGAGCGCTGAAGAACAGGCGCCCGACAAAACTGAGGACCGGATTGCCGAGATAGCGGTGCAGCGGCGGCATGGCGCCGGGGCGGATTCCGCCCCGGAACCGATGACCAATGACCATTGTGTTGCCCTCGCGCAGACACTCGACGAACGCATCCAGGTTCGAAAAATCATAGCTGTCGTCTGCGTCGCCCACGATCACGAATCGCCCGCGCGCCGATTCGACGCCGCTGAGCAACGCACTCCCGTAACCCCTCTGCGAGACCAGCACGACGCGCGCGCCGGCGTTGCGCGCGAGCTCGATTGATCCGTCGGAAGAGCCGTTGTCGGCGACCAGCACCTCGCCGGCGATGCGCGTGCGCTCGAGGAAATCCCGCGCCTTGCTCACGCAGGTCGCCACGGTCTCAGCCTCGTTCAGGCACGGCATGAGAATCGTGAGTTCGAGCGCGTGCGTTTCGTGCGCCTGAGCGTCACTCATCCGGCGGAGTGCGCCGGACTCTGACACGCGAGCGCGGAACCCTGGGTCCATGGTCGACATGCGTCGGCGGCATCAAGTGGGGACCGGATTATGTCAGTGCGGGCTGCGGGGTGGACGTGACCCGCTCGGCACTTCATTGAGGCTCCCACACGCACGCAAAATCTCGCGCCGCTCCAAGCGCACGACTGCGTCATAGATCAATAAAGTGGCACTAATTCAATAGCTTATAACGGTGATTGCCCATCTGTTACCGCTCGTGTATGGCGCAGCCGGCCGCCCGGCAGACAAGGCGTTAGAATCGGCGCGCGAAGGGACGTCCAGCTCTCCAAACAACAACCGGGGTTCGGGCGACAGGATCCCCCATCGAGGAGAAGACCTTGCTGCACTACCTGTGGATGTTCATCGTCGGCATCATCGTTGGCGCCATCGCGCGCTTCATCATGCCGGGTGCCGAGCACATGGGCTTGATCATGACAGGCGTACTCGGCATCGTCGGCTCGTTCGTGGGTGGATTCATCGCCCGCCTGTTCAGCAAACCCCCCGAAGGCTCACCGATCCACCCGGCCGGGATTGTCCTCTCAATCATTGGCGCCCTGGTCGTGCTCTTTGTCTGGCAGAAGGTCGTAGGCTGACGACGTCACTGCCTGTGCGGCGCCGCGGCCGCTGCGTACAGCTCTGATGTCCCTGGCTGGTGCCGGCCCCGGCCGGCATGCAGAGGAATCCCGCTGTGGTAGGATGCGCGCCCCGCGGCAGCGGGCCGAGACGGCGCGCCCGTAGCTCAGTTGGATAGAGTACCTGGCTACGAACCAGGGGGTCGGGAGTTCGAATCTCTCCGGGCGCGCCAATTACAACATTGTCCTTTCCGGTCACATCGCTGCAATCGCAGATATACGGCGCAGGTGCAATCGCCCCGATTCATCGTCTCTGGCGCGGACAATTCATCAGACGTTTCCTCGCGGGCGCCGGCCGGCCACTCGGTTTTCAGTGATTGAGCGGTCTTTGAATCCAGAATTGGTACATGCCCGCAAACGTGTCGGGATTGTCGGCCTCGAAGCGCGCCCAGTTGCGCAGATTGGTCGCGGCCGGGTCGCCGGTAAAGCGCGCGTGGTACTGATGCAGCACAGTGAGTTCCAGCTCGAAGCCGAGGAACTGGAGCCCGCATTCGGCAAGAAACGACTCGATCTGTTCCAGTGTCAGGCGATGCTCTTGTACGTGGAAGAGCAGGTCGCGACATTCACTGGTCGAATAGAAGTCGGGAACCTTGGTCAGCGATTGCAGCTCAACGCCTGCTTCCCCTCGAGCCAGATCTTGGCGGAAGCGACGGATGCCATCGGCTGTGCTCGCATAACCGCGAGCCGCAATGAATTCACGCGCTTTGACCACATGCCGGCGGGCAACCTGGCTGTAAAAGCCCACACGCATAAAGCCCCCGGGCCGCAATCTAGCAAGCAAGGTTCGCCATCCCAGGAAGGGATCAGCCAGATGGTGCAGAACTCCGCCGGCTTCGATGATGTCGAACGTACGCGTGATACCGCCGAGCTGCATGATGTCGGCGTGTGCATACTCAATGTTCGTGATGCCCAACTCCCGCGTCTTTCGTAAGGCATAGCAGATGCTGCTCAAGCTAAGGTCTATCGCGAGTACACGAACACCGCGGAACCTCTGGGCAGTAGTAATCGAATGACTTCCGGTGCCACACCCGGCGATAAGCAGCTCCGGCTGACCGACATCACGCAGTGGGGTAAACCGCGCAAGCGGTAACACTTGCCGCAGCTCGTCATTGAAGTGCAGTGTCCGGTCGTGTATCGGCAGTTTCACCCAGCGCGGGTAAGGATTCTGTTCATACTGGTCGCGCACTTTTTCTGAGACACCGTGGGTGATGGGGGTGAGGCAGGCGACGCCAGCGCGCAGCGCCTGTTCTTCGAGCGGTTCGCGAACCTGTTGGCGCAGCACGGCGTCGACGGCGCCCGGCTGGTTCGTAGCTAGAAGCCGACCTGGTTCGGGCAGGGCGTACAGCGGGAAATACGCACCCACGGCGAGCAAGAGTAGTGGCGGTACCGCTGCATTGATGTCCAGCAGCGCGAGTAACCTCGTGCGGCAAGCGGCTGCTGCGGCCCGTTCGCCGTCATCACAGTCAAAGACGTACTCGTTGATGAAGCATTGCCGGGTGAGTGCGGCATAGAACTGCAGCGCCGCGATGTCCGAAGGGCTCGGTGGCGGCTCGCTCATTGCGGTTTCGAGCAGAGCGCGGCGTGCGGCAGTCAGGAAACGCTCAAATTCAATGCTGCCGCCCACGGGCATTGTTTCCAGCAAGGCATGCAGCAAGGAGTCGGCTGAAAGCCTGGTGAGGACCTCTCCACCGAGTAGCGCCGCCTTCGGCACGCGTGCGGGCCATCGTTGGTTGACGAGGCGGACGCAACTGGCAATCCCCGGGTCCAGCATGATCAGGCTGAGCGCGGGTCGGCAGAGCTGATACGGATTTAACCATGCTTCGGTGATGGCGACTGTCAGTGCTGCGCGAGTGGTTGCGTCGGTGGCGGCAAAGGATTCTATGTGCGCGATGCAACTGGCAAAGGCTCTTTTGATCCACCACGTCGGAATCCGCTCGAGGTTGCGTGTTATCAGTTGCAATGCCTCTGGCGCCTTGCGGCGTAGCAGAAGAACTATCGCCAACTTGTAGAGAGTAGCCTCGGATTCGGGCGCGATGGAGAATGCCCGGCGAAGGCTTGCTTCCACCGCATCGAGGTTCGTGAGGCCGGTTAACAGCGTGCCCAAGGTGTAATGCGCCGCGGCATAGTCAGGCCGCATTTCGATTGCCCTAAGCAGGCTCTCGACGGCCTGTTCACGCTGTCCCTCGGTCAGCGCAAGTAGCCCCAGATTTAAATGGACCTCGGCGTACCCGGGATTGATGGCCAGCGCGCGCTCATAGCTCTGTTTCGCTTCGGACGTGCGTCCCAACTTGTCGAGGGCATTTCCCATCGCCACGAAAGCGTCCGCAAACTCGGGCGTGATGCCGATCGCAACCTGGTAGTTGTGCAAGGCCTGCTCGTATTCGCCGGCGCGACTGTGGAGGTTTCCCAGATTGAAGTGGGCTGCCGCATAGCGCGGGTCGCAGGCTAGGGCGAGCTGGTACGCGCTGTGGGCCTCATCGATCTGGCCGCCCGCAAGCAGGACGTTGCCCCGGTTCAGGTGGGCTCTGGCGCATCGCGGGTCCGCCTGGACGGCAGCATCGTAACGCGCCATTGCTTCAGCGGTCCGTCCCTGTTCCTCCAGAGCATTGCCTTCATCGATCAGTGCGACTGCGGAGTTTCTCGACTGTGACATGGACACATTGGAATCGACGTCGGCAAGCACTGCAAGGGGATTGATTCCCTAATGCTTTTTTTGTGCTCGCCTACGAACCCAGGGAGCGCTTCGGGGAGACAGTCACTAGCGTGGTTCCTGTGACCAATTTGTGCCGTGCTGGGTTCGTCGCCGTTGCTCTGGTTGCCCGCTACTTCGCGCGCACTACAACGGGGGCCAAATTCGCGGCCGCCTTGGGTTCTTGGGACGCTTCCGTCGACGGCTCTCGCCGGCCACCATTCGACTTCCCGAAGATGTGGCTTCGGTGATACTCGAGTTAGCGACACTGCTCCTCACTAAACGGCCCGAAGTTCGGCGGCATTGCAATGCCCCAACTGATCGCCCGCCGAACCAAATTCCGGCGGCTTCGGTGCCTCCCGCGCCCGCCCGAGTGAGACGCCGATCGCGCGGATGGCCCCGTCGCGCGAACGAGAAGACCACGTCCTCGGGCATCACATGGATCATATTGTCGTACGACACATTACTTAGCGCCGTTCTTATTCGCTTTCGGCGACCATAAGTATTCGCCCTCCAGCTCCTGGCGGTGCGCCTGCTTATGGTTCACCCACCAATATTTCGGCTTCTGAAACACGGCTACCGGCAAACCAACCACTGTCGATTAAGTATGCCTGGCGGAAACGCTGCTCGCCCACGAACCCGTCAAGCATCGGATTGAAATCAGCCGGTTGCCGACGAAATGTGACGACGAGGTGCCGCAGGGAGCCTTCGCGCACCCTTGGCCGAATGAGCGACCGCGCTCACAGTCCGCGGAACCCAAGCAAATAATGTGAACCGCGCCCCCGGATTGCGTGCGCTATGCACGCCGGCTGCGCGGGCGGCGTGAAGCCGCTCACGGTTAGCGCCTCAACCGATCCGGACAATGCTCCCTCAGCGGGGGATATGCGCGACACGGTATCAGTCATGAGCATGACTCAAATCGTTCTTGGCGCCGCTCTTGGCTACATCATGGCTCACGCCGTACTTTTCGGCACGAGGCATTCGATGGCCTGGCTGCGGCGCGACGCGGTGCAGATGCGCCTGCGCGCCCTTTCGTCCATGTCGGGTCATACGGTTGCCGCCGGCCTGGTCAAGTACGGTGCGGTGATCGGGGCGAGCGCTGCGCTGATCGCCCTCGGCGCCTGGGCGGTCGGGGACTATTACGCGGCTAGGTCGGCCAGCAGCGCCGTGGCAGCGAGCGTCGCCGATTCGCCGACGCCGGCACCATCCTCGAGCCTCCCGAAGGCGGTCGAGGAGGTTGCGGCTCAACCTCCGCCACGCCAGGCGGTCGCTACGTCTGCCGGGGCCGTCGACCCATACGCGGACGCCGCCTTCAAGGTCGAGCATCCCGCGCATCACGCCGGTGTCGCTCCGAGCCTGACCGAGAAGCTCTTGCGTCGCTCCGAAGCGCGGGCGCGTAGCGAGCTGCTGGCCGAGATCCAGCAGCACGCGAAACGCTCGCAGTACGACTGCGAAGCGGCCGAGCGCGCCGGCAAGTACCTCAAGGCCGGACTCGACGTCTGGGGTTTCGCGGCTTGGCAGGAGAAGTACTTCCCGGAAGCCAACTACAAGGGCGCGACTCTTCCGGCGTGCCAGGAAATCACGATCGTCGTCGCGCCTCCCGGGCTCGACCTGCGGTCGACCGTCGCGCAAGGGCATCACCCCTAAGAGTCGCTGGCGCGTCCGCTTCAGGCACTGCCTCGGCGCGCCGGCCACATTCTCTGCAGCACCCCGTCCCGGCGCACGAAGTGGTGCCAGAGAGCGGCGAGTGTGTGCAGACCGATCAGGGTGAAGAGCGCGTACGCGAGATAGCCGTGAACCTCTTCGGTCGGATGAAAGATGGCGCGGTTCTTGTGCACGCCGAAGTCCACCCTGAAGAGCCCGAGGTCGAACACCCGGCCGTGCCAGAGGAAGGTCACGATGCCGAGAATCGGGATGACGAGCATCAGCGCGTAAAGCAGCACGTGCACCGGGTAGGACCAGCGGCGTGAGAATTCACCGACCTCCAGGGGCAGCGCCGGCGGCGGGTGCACGCGGCGCCAGCCGAGACGCACCATGACGAGCGCCCAGACCGCGAGCCCGACGAGCGCATGCACGTTGATCCAGAAGGCCTGGGTGGCCCTCGGCCAGGAGTCGTGCAGCAGTCCGAGCACGCCCACGACGACGACCAGCACCACCATCACCCAATGGAGTGTCATCGCGCCGCCGTCGTAGCGCGCAGCGGAAACGGCGCGCCCCTGACCGGGCATCGTTCGATCCTGCATCCCGCGAAACCCCCGCTTTGGGGAGGCGCCATCATAGTCCGGCACCATCCTTTCTGTGATGTCCGTCACTGCCGGCAGGGCGCCCGCCCCACGCCGCGGGCGGATTTGAGATGCCAGGACACAAAGAGGAAAGGAGTTTCGACTTTACTGTGCTCCGTGAGCATCCGGTCCAAAGTCATTGCGCTGATCGCGGGCCTGTTCCTGATCCTGGGTCTGGCGGCGGTGCTCGTCGGCAAGCTGGTCGTCATGCCGAGCTTTGCCGCGCTCGAGCATACCGACGCCGATACGGCGATGCGGCGCGTCAGCTATGCGCTCGACATGACGCTGCAGCGGCTGCAGGTCTCGGCCACCGACTGGGGCAACTGGGCCGACACCTACCAGTTTGTCGCCGACCACAACCCCGCGTACATCAAAGCGAACATCACCCCCGTGGGCCTGCGGCAGCTCAACGTCAACGCCATGCTGATCGTCGATGCGGACGGCGGGGTGGTGGCCTCGAGCGAGCTGGATCCGGACAGCGACACCCCGCTCGGACTCGATCTCGTGGCCGTCAGGGCCCTGCCTGCGAATTTTCCCTGGCGCGCAAATCTGCACAGCACCCGAGGCGCATACGGGCTGCTGCGCACCAGCCGCGGCACGCTGATGCTCGCCGCCGCGCCCGTGCTCGATGGCACCGGTCACGGCCCGGCGCGCGGCATGGTGATCCTCGGGCGGCTGCTGTCATCCGCGCAGGTCGAGAGCCTGGGGGCCCAGGCGCAGTCGGCGCTCGTGATGCTGCCGCCAGCGGCGGACGTCGCGCCCGAGACGATCCTCGAGAGCGCCACCGTTACGCGCGTCTACCGCACCTTCACCGACGTTTACGGCCGCCCCGTCATGACGCTGCGGGTCGACATCCCGCGGGACATCACCGCGCGCGGACGGACGGCGGTGCTCTACGCCTCGGCTTACCTGGTGCTGGCGGCGGTGGTCGTGCTGCTGCTCGTGATGGTGGTGCTCAACCGGCTGATCCTGAAGCCGCTCGCCACGGTCACGCGCCACGCGGTGACAGTCGGGGAGGACAAGGACCTCACCACGCGGCTCGACCTCCCGGGCTCAGATGAGATCGGTGTGCTGGCGCGCGAGTTCGACCGCATGGTGCAACGCGTTGCCGAGTCGCGCACCCGGCTCGTCGACCAGTCGTTCCAGGCGGGCTTTGCCGAGCTCGCCAAGGGCGTGCTGCACAACCTCGGCAACGCACTGACGCCGGTCGGCGTGCGGCTCGCGAACCTCGGCGAGCGGCTCCGGCAGGCGCCGGCAGACGATGCGGCGCAGGCTCTTGCGGAGCTCCGGCAGGGTACCGCGGACGCGCAGCGGCGCGCCGACCTCGAGGAATTCGCACGACTCGGCTGCGAGGAGCTGGCGCACACGGTCAAGGCCGCGCGCGCGGACGTCGCGCTCATCAGCCGCCAGACGAGCCTCATCCAGGGGACGCTCGCCGAGCAGATGCGCGCGACGCGCAACGATCCGGTGGTCGAGCCGGTGCGCCTCAACGAGCTGGTCGCACAGACGCTCGAGATCGTCCCCGATGCCTGCCGGCGGCGCCTGGTCATCTCCGCCGACGACAGCCTGCGCGCGCTCGGCGCCGTGCGCGTGGCCCGCACGGTGCTGCGGCTCATCCTGCAGAACCTGATCATCAATGCCGCCGATGCGATACGCGATGCCGGCAAGGACAAGGGCACGCTGCGACTCGGCGCCGAGATCGTGCGCGAGGCACACGGTGCGCAACTGCACCTGCGCTGCGACGACGACGGCGTCGGCATTCCCGCCGACCATCTCGAGCGGGTGTTCGAGAAGGGATTCTCGACCAAATCCCGCGAGACCAATCAGGGCATTGGACTGCACTGGTGCGCCAATGCCATCAACGCGCTCGGCGGCCGCATCTGGGCCGCGAGCGACGGACCCGGACGCGGCGCGTCGATGCACCTGCTGGTGCCGCTGGCGGCGCCGGATGCCGCGCCGCTGCCCGGACCTGCGTGAGTGAGGCTCCCATGAGTGAACTGAATCAATCAGCGATTCGCGTGCTGGTGGTCGACGATGAGGCCGAGGTGCGCGATGCCTACCGGCAGATCCTGCTCGAGAGCGAGGTCAGCCGCGAGATGGCCGGATTCCACGCACTGCGCAGCCGGCTGTTCAACAAGCAGGGCGGGACGACGTCCCGGCCGCGCACGCAGAGCGCCGGCTTCGAGCCGGTGTTCTGCGATCAGGCCGATGCGGCCGTGGCGGCCGTCAGGGAGGCGCTGGCGCAGGAGCGGCCGTTCGCGGTGGTATTCCTCGACATGCGCATGCCGCCCGGGGCGGACGGCGTCTGGGCGGCGACCCGCATCCGCGAGCTCGATCCGGCGGTCGAGATCGTGATCTGCACGGCGTATTCGGACACCGATCCCTGCGAGATGGGCGGGATCGTGCCGCCCGAGGACAAGCTCTCGTATCTGCAGAAGCCGTTTCATCCGCACGAGGTGCGGCAGATGACGATCGCGCTCGCGAGCAAGTGGCGCGCCGAGCGACGTATCGTCCGGCTCGCCTACTTCGATACGCTCACGGGGCTCCCCAATCGCGAGCATTCGCAGACCCGTCTCAAGGGCGCGCTGCAGTCCGCGCGCGAGCACGAGCGCACACTCGCCGTGCTGTACCTTGATCTCGACAACTTCAAGCGGGTGAACGACACCCTGGGTCATGCGGCGGGCGATGAGCTCTTATGCGTCGTGGCCAACCGGCTGCGCGGATCGCTGCGCTACAGCGACTTCGGCAACCGCGATTCCAGCCCCAATGCGCGTCCCGGCGACATCGCGCGCCTGGGGGGCGATGAGTTCATGGTGCTGCTGCCGAACCTGCGCGGCTCCGCGGATGCGGGCGTCGTGGCCGGACGACTGATCGATGCACTGCGTGAGCCGGTGCAGCTCGCCCAGAACACCCTCGTCATCACCCCGAGCGTCGGCATTGCGGTCTATCCCCAGGACGGCGCCGATGCCGAGACGCTGCTGCGCAATGCCGACCTCGCCATGTACTTTGCCAAGCGCAAGAGTCCCGGTACCTGCGCGTTCTTCGACGTGTCGATGAACGCGCGCGCGCTGCAGCGCTTCACCATCGAGGACCGGCTGCGCGGCGCGCTCGAGCGCAATGAGTTCTACCTCCAGTACCAGCCGCAGTTCGACGTGCGCACCGGCTCCATTTCAGGCATGGAGGCGCTGCTGCGCTGGACGAACGCGGACCTCGGCGCGGTGAGTCCCGCCGAGTTCATTCCGGTTGCTGAGGAAACCGGCCTGATCCTCCCGATCGGGACCTGGGCGCTGCGCAATGCCTGCCGGCAGGCCCAGGCGTGGCAGACAGAAGGGCTGCCGGTGGGCCGGATCGCGGTCAACGTTTCGGGGCGACAGTTCTCCCGCGCCGAGTTCCCGCGCGAGGTGGCCGCGATTCTCAAGGAGACCGGCCTCAGCCCGGCGATGCTCGAGCTCGAGATCACCGAGTCGGTAGTCATGGCCGACGAAGTCTGGGCGGAGAAGGCCATCAACGAGCTCAAGCACCTCGGCATCTCGCTCGCCATCGATGACTTCGGCACCGGCTACTCGAGCTTCGGGCGGCTGCGCAACTTCGCGGTCGACCGGCTGAAGATCGACCGGTCCTTCGTCACCAGCATCAGCGAGGGGAGCGACGATCGCGCCATCGCCGCGGCGATCATCGCCATGTCGCGCTCGATGCGCATCAGCGTGACTGCCGAGGGCGTCGAGAACTTCCCGCAGCTCGCCTTCCTGCAGGAGCAGCAGTGCCAGGACGCGCAGGGGTTTCTCCTCAGCCGGCCGCTGCAGGCGGATGCCGCGCACGAGCTGCTGCGGCGCGTGAACGAGATCGGCGATGCCTCCCGCACCCAGCGTCTGAGGGCGCTCATCGGCTGAGCGCCGCCCGCAGCGGGCTCGCGAGCACCTCGACCTGCCCGCGGCGGTGTGCAGCCCGAGCGCCACGGATGGCGTCGACCCACGCCGCTTCGGGCGAGCCACGGTCGACGTTGCATGGTGCCCCATGGTAAACGTGGGCGCATGCACAAAGGCAGCCGCTGATGGCCGACGCATGGGGCGAGCGCATGCCGCGCTCGCTGGGGCTCGTGCCCGCCGTCGCGGTGTCGATCGGTATCACGATCGGCAGCGGCATCTTCCGCGTGCCGGCGACGGTCGCGGGCCTGCTGCACGGCCCCGGCCCGATCGTGCTCTGTTGGGTGTTGGGCGGAGTGATTGCGCTCTGCGGCGCGCTCACCGTGGCGGAGCTCGCTGCCGCGCTGCCCCGATCCGGCGGTATGTTCGCCTACCTTCTCGAGGCCTTCGGCCCGCTGCCCGCGTTCCTTTTCGGCTGGGCGGAGCTGGTGGTGGTGCGCGCCGCGGCGCTCGGCGCCATCGCGACCATATTCGCGGAGTACATGGGACACTTCGTGCCGCTGTCCGCGCGCGAGGTGCGGCTGGTCGCCGCCGCTCTCATCGTGATCGTCGGTGTCATGAACTATGTCGGCGTGCGGCGTGCGGCCGCGGTGCTGAGCGTCACGACCTACGCCAAGTATGTGGCGGTGACGGCACTCGCGCTGCTCGCCTACAGCGCCACCGGCGGCACGGTCGGGCACTTCCTGCCCGCCTGGAGCGCGCCCGTCTCGGCGTCGCTGCTGGCGACGGCGCTGATACCGGTCATGTGGACTTACGATGGCTGGGCGGATCTGGCGGCCATCGGCGGGGAGGTAGGGGACCCGCAGCGCACTCTGCCGCTCGCGCTCATTCTGGGGTGCGCCTGCGTCACTGCGGTGTATCTGGTGCTCAACCTCGGGTTCATGTATGCGCTATCGCTGCCGGAGCTCTCCGGCTCGAAGCTCATCGCGGCGACCGTCGCCGCGCACATTCCGCTGCTCGCCGGCTTCGGCGCCGGGCTCATCACGAGCCTCGTGCTGGTCTCGACATTCAGCGGCCTGAACGCCTCGCTGATGATCGGCGCGCGCATCTTCTTCGCCATGGGCGACCGCGGTGTGCTGCTCAACGCCCTGGCGCGCATCTCGCCGCGCTTCAAGACTCCCTCGACCGCGATCGGGTTGTGCACGGCGCTCGGGGTGGTTTACGTGCTCGCGAACGACTTTGCGCAGCTCGCGGCGAAATTCATCTTAGGCATCTGGCCGTTCTACGCGCTCACCGTGGCGGCGGTGTTCGTGTTGCGGCGCCGGCGGCCCGAGCTGCCGCGGCCCTACCGGGTGTGGGGCTATCCGCTCGTGCCGGCGGTGTTTCTCCTCGCCTCCGTCGGCATGGTCGTCAATGCGCTGCTCACCGACCCGGTGAACACCGGCGTCACGTTCGCGATCATCTGCGTCGGCCTGCCGGCGTACTGGCTGCGCGCACGGCTGCTGCGCACCGGGGTATCGTTCGTATGAGCCCGAGGCCGTGACTTCCGCCAGAAGCGGCAGAGCCGCGTTCGTATTCATCTTCATCACGGTGCTGATCGACTCGATCGGCTTCGGCATCATTCTGCCGGTGCTGCCGCGCCTGATCATGCAGCTGACCGGCGTGACGGTCGACCGCGCGGCGGTCTACGGCGGCTGGCTGGCGTTCGTGTATGCCGTGATGCAGTTCTTCTGCGCACCGGTGCTCGGCAACCTGAGCGACCACTTCGGGCGCCGCCCGGTGCTGCTGTTTGCGCTGGGCGCGCTCGGCTGCGACTACCTGATCATGGGCTCGGCGCCAGTCATCGGGTGGCTGTTCGTCGGGCGCATGATCGCCGGCGTCGCGGGAGCCTCCTTCACGCCCGCGTACGCCTACGTCGCCGACATCAGCGAGCCGGCGAAACGTGCCCAGCAGTTCGGTCTGATGGGAGCGGCGTTCGGACTCGGCTTCATATTGGGGCCGGCGATCGGCGGACTCCTCGGGTCCTTCGGTCCGCGGGCGCCGTTCTTCACCGCCGGCGCGATCGCGCTTGCCAACACGGCGTTCGGCTTCATCGCGCTGCCGGAGTCGCTGCCGCGTGAATTACGCCGGCCGTTCCGCTGGGCGCGCGCCAACACGCTCGGCACGCTGCTGCAGATCCTCAGGTACCCGTCTGTCACCTGGCTCCTCGGGGCACTGTTTCTCTGGCAGGTGGCGCACCAGGTGCTGCCGAGCACGTGGGCCTTCTACACCATCTTCAAGTTCCACTGGACCAGCGCCCAGGTGGGCTACTCTCTCGCCTTCGTCGGGGCCCTGATGGCGGTCGCGCAGGGGTTGCTGACGCGGGTGCTCATCCCGTGGCTCGGCGGCGAGCGCCGCGCGGCGGCCGTCGGTATTGCGGGCGGGCTGATCGCTTTCAGCGGATATGCGTTCGCCGGCAGCGGCTGGGAGATGTACATGGCGTCGCTGAGCACGCTCCTGTTCGCGCTCGCCTACCCGTCGATGAATGCAATCGCCTCGCAGCAGATCCCCGCCGACGCGCAGGGCGAGCTGCAGGGGGCGGTTGCGAGTCTCTACAGTTTGAGCGCAATCATCGGACCACCGCTCATGACACAGATCTTCGGCGCATTCTCGCGCAGCGGCTCGCCGCTATATTTCCCCGGCGCGGCGTTCCTCACGGCTGCACTTCTCACTATCGGCTGCGGGGCGCTGTTTCTGCATGCGGTGCGGCTCGCGCCTCGCGTGGAGCGCCCACACCTCTCGAGCAGCACCCCAGAGGGCTGATGAACCGACGACCGACGGCCGCGCTTGCGGCGCTGGCACTGGCCCACCTGGGCTGCGGCCTCGCCGCGCAGTCGGCGGCACCCGCCGAGGTGCTGCCGCCGATCCGACACGTCCTGCTCATCGTGCTCGAGAACGAGCCCTACGAGGCGAGCTTCGGCGCGCGCTCGCAGGCGCCGTACCTTGCGCGCGTGCTGCCGCGGCAGGGGCTGTTGCTGCCGAATTACTACGCCATCGGTCACTCGAGCCTGCCGAACTACCTGGCGCTGATCAGCGGTCAGGCGCCGAACGAAGCGACACAGCTCGACTGCCCGGTGTTCAGCGAGTTCAGGCAGAGCGCGCCGGGGCTCGACCCGGCCGGGCAGGCGCTCGGCTCAGGCTGTGTCTACCCGGGGATCGTCAGGACCCTCGCCGATCAGCTGCAGGCGGCGGGTCTCACCTGGAAGGGCTACATGGAGGATATGGGCAACGATCCGCGGCGCGAGGCAAGCAGCTGTGCGCACGTGCCGGTGGGCGCCACCGAAATCACCAGCGGCGCTGAGGTCGGCGATGAATACGCCGCCAAGCACAATCCGTTCATCTATTTTCACTCCATCATCGACGATGCCGCGCGCTGCTCGGCCCATGTGGTGAGCCTGGCGCGCCTCAAGGACGATCTGCGCAGTGTCGCGACCACGCCGAACTACGGCTTCATCGCGCCCAACCTCTGCAACGACGGTCATGACACGCCGTGCGTCGACGGCCGGCCGAGCGGACTCGTGGCGATCAACGCCTTTCTGACCGAGTGGGTACCGCGCATCGTGCATTCGCCGGCGTTTCGCGCCGATGGGCTGCTGATCATCACCTTCGACGAGGCGGCAGGCGGCGGCCATGACGGCTCGAGCGCCTGCTGCGGCGAGCAGGGGCTCCGCGGCGCGCGCTACGCGCCCGGCATCAGCGGGCCCGGGGGCGGGCGGATCGGGGCGGTGGTGCTGTCGCCCTTCGTGAGGCCGGGGAGTGTCTCGACGCTGTCCTATAACCATTACTCGCTGCTGAAGACCGTCGAGGCGATCTTCGGCCTCCCGCCGCTCGGTTATGCGGCGGAGCCTGGGCTTCGGGTCTTCGGCCCCGACATATTCAACGCTGCGACGCCCCGGCCACGCTGAGGCGGAGTGTCCGAGGGGGATTTTTCTGGACAAATTACTGCCGAGGCAGTAGTCTTACAGGCAGTAATTGCACGCAAACCCGCTGCACCGAGAGCGAGCCATGTCCGTCGTCCGCCGCAACGCCATCAAACCCGAGCCGCCTGCCGCAGCGCATCTCCCGGAAGGGGGACTGAGCGTCGGCCATCTGTTGGGGCGCGCCCGCGCCTCGCTCCTCTCGGGCCTCGACACGGAGCTCGCGCCCTTCGGCCTCAATGCCATGCAGTACGCGGTGCTCAAGCACCTTGCGGAGGGGGCGGCCGAGACTGCGGCCGACCTGTGCCGCTTCATGTACTACGACACCGGCTCGATGACGCGCATCGTCGATCACCTCGAGGAGAAGGGCCTGCTACGTCGCGAGCGCTGCCGGGAAGACCGTCGCGTGGTGTTCCTGCGCGTCTCACCCGCGGGGCGGACGCAATTGCCGCGGCTGCGCGCGATCGGCACACGCGTGCTCGAGGCGCACCTCGCGGGATTCAACACGGCCGAGATCGAGACGCTCAAGCGCTACCTCGGGCGGATGATCGACAACGGCGAGCTCAAGAACAGCAGAATGCCCCAGGGGGACTCACAACACGGGCGCAAGCCATGAATACTCACAGGTCCCCCTTTGCGAAGCTCACACTGCTCGGCCTGACCGCGCTGGCGATACTCCCTGCCGGCTGCGTCGACAGCGGCGGCTGGAAGCCCGCCCCGAAACTCGCGCCGCAGGCGCTTACCGCCGACCGCGCGCTCGCCGGCACACCCGTCGACTCGGGCGCCTGGCCGCAGGATGGCTGGTGGCATAGCTACGGCGATTCGCAGCTCGACGCGCTGGTCGCCCAGGCGCTCGCCGGGAGCCCCTCGCTCGAGATCGCCGAGGCGCGGCTGCGCGCCGCCCAGGGCCAGGCGCTCGCGGCGCACGCCGCGCTGGTGCCGGCCGTCTCCGCAGATGCGAGCTTCATCCGGCAACGCTACCCCGAGGACGCCCTGTATCCGGCGCCGCTCGGCGGCCGCTACTGGAACCAGGGGCAGGCGCAGCTCGACTTCAGCTACGACCTCGACTTCTGGGGCCACAATCGCGCGCTCGCGGAGGCGGCGCGCGCGGGCGTCGCGGCCGCGGATGCCAACCGCGCGGCCGCGCAGCTCGCGCTGTCCGTGGCGGTGGTCGAGGCCTATATCCAGCTCGACCTGCAGTACGCGCTGCTCGACGTCACCAACGAGAACCTCAGGCAGCAGCAGACGATCCTCGATCTGACACAGCAGCGGGTCAGCGCCGGTCTCGAGAACACGGCGCGCGTCAAGCAGTCGGAGGGGCAGCTGGCCCTGATCCGCGCCGGCGTCGCTTACGTGCAGGCGAACATCGATCTCGCGCGCCATCAGCTCGCCGATCTCGTCGGCGCGGGACCGGACCGGGGACTGACCGTTACACGCCCGAAGCTGGTCGCGCCCTCCAGCATCGCTCTGCCTTCGGTGCTGCCCGCGGAGCTCCTCGGGCGGCGTCCCGATGTCGCAGCAGCGCGCGCCGAAGTCGAGGCCGCGCGGCACGGCGTCAAGGCGGCGGAGGCGGAGTTCTACCCCAACGTCAACCTGACGGCATTCGCCGGCTTCCAGAACGTCTACCTGTCACAGCTCTTTGACTCGCCGTCCCGCGTACTCGGCGGCGGCCCGGCGCTGTCGCTGCCGGTGTTCAACCGCGAGGCGATCAAGGGCGCGCTCTATGTGCAGCAGGCGCAGCTCGATCAGTCGGTCGGGCAGTACAACCAGACCCTTCTCGACGCCGTGCGCGAGGTGGCCGACCTGGTGACGAACTGGCAGGCGCTCGAGCGCGAGACCAGCGAGCAGCAGACGGCGCTCGAGGACGCGCAGCGCTCCTACGACCTGACGACCGACCGCTATCGCGCCGGTCTGGACAATTACCTGAGCGTGCTCTCCAGCGAAAACGAGGTGCTGGTCGCGCAGGGATTGCGCGCCGAGCTCGAGGCCCGCCGCCTCACCTACAGTGTCGACCTGGTGCGCGCGCTCGGCGGCGGCTACCCGTCACTCGCGCCGCGCAGCTGAGCCGGACAGCGGGCACAGTCCCATGGACGCTCCGGCAAGCCCCGAGACCAGTCCCGCCACACAGCTGCGGCAGCGCCGGCGCACGTGGCTCGTGGGCCTCACCGTGGGCGTCATCGTCGTGGCGCTGCTGGTGACGGCGTGGTGGTGGCTGTATGCGAGCCACTACGAGAGCACCGACGATGCGTACGTCGCCGGCAACCTCGCCAACGTCATGACGCAGGTGAGCGGCACGGTGGTTCGCATCGACGCGGACGAGAACGACCGCGTGCTTGCCGGACAGGAGCTGGTCAGGCTCGATCCGACCGATATGCGCATTGCGCTCCAGGATACCGAGCAGCAGCTGGCGCGCACCGTGCGCCAGGTGCATACGGTGTTTGCCAACCGCGATCAGCTGCGCGCCGTCGTCATGGAACGGCGTTCGGAGCTCGACCGCACGCTCGCCGATTTCAGCCGCCGCAGGAACCTCGCCGCGAGCGGCGCCGTCTCCGGCGAGGAGCTTGGGCACGCCCGCGATGCGGTCAACGCCGCGCGCGATGCGCTCGCGGCAGCGCAGAAGAACCTGGCCGCGAGCGTCGCGCTGGTCGGGCGCACCGGGGTGGCCGACAACCCCGACGTGCAGGCAGCCGCCACGCAGGTGGAGCGCGCCTGGCTCAACCTGCAGCGTACCGAGGTGCGCGCACCCGTGACCGGCTACGTCGCCCGTCGCGGGGTCGAGCTCGGCGAGCGCGTCTCCCCCGGCAACCCGCTTCTGTCGATCGTGCCGCTCGAGTACGTGTGGATCGACGCCAACTTCAAGGAAGTGCAGCTGCGCAACATGCGCATCGGCCAGGCCGCCGAGGTCACCGCCGACCTGTATGGCGGCCACGTCAAGTACCACGGCCGCGTCGAGGGGCTCGGTATGGGGACCGGCGCGGCGTTCGCATTGCTGCCGGCGCAGAATGCCACCGGCAACTGGATCAAAGTCGTGCAGCGCCTTGCGGTGCGCATCGCGATGGACCCCAGGGAGCTCGCCGAGCATCCGCTGCGCATCGGGCTGTCGATGCACGTCAGCGTGGACGTGCAGGATACTTCCGGCAGTCAGCTGGCGCCCGTGCCGCGCCGAGAGCCGCTGCTCGCCACCAGCGCCTACGACACCGACCTCGCCGGCATTCGCGCGCGCATCGACGAGATCATCCGCGACAACAGTGTGGCCCCGGTCGCGCGGGTCGCACCGCCTGTTGCGGCGACGCGCGGCCGAAACGGCGACTGACGCGGCGCGCGATTCTCTCGCGCACCCAAGCCTACTCGAGCTTCAGGTAGCACAGCGGCAGCGCGGTGGTCGACTTGATGGTCTCGAGCGCGAAGCTCGCACTCACGTCGAGGAAGTCCACCGCTCCGATCAGGCGCTTGTAGACGGTGTCGTACGCGTCGATATCGGGAACGACGATCCGGATCAGGTAATCGACGTCGCCGCTCATGCGGTGAATCTCGGTCACCTCGGGAATGTCGTGCACTGCGCGCACGAACCTGGCGAACCACGCCTCGCTGTGGTTCGCGGTCTTGATCGTCACGAACACGGTCGTACCGACATTCAGCGCGTGCGCATCGAGCAGCGCCACCGTGCAGCGAATCACCCCTTCCTTCTGCAGCTTCTGAATCCGCCGCCAGCAGGGCGCCTTGGAGAGTCCCACCCGGTCGGCGACTTCGGCTACGGCCAACTCGCCGTTGGCCTGCAGCAGCTCGAGGATCCTCGCGTCGAGCTTGTCCATTACCTATGCCCCCTGCTCCTGATCTGAGAAATATAAGTTCAATGGGCACTTATTATGCGCAACATTGTTGCTCAACTGGGCCTGATCTGCCACCGCTTCGCAACCGCGTAGCCGGGGCTACCGGCTAGGATGGGAGCGTGGACCTGATGCGTGCTTTCAGCGAGCACCCCGCCTCGGTGGGGGAGACCTACTCCGAGCACATGGGGCGCGCCGCCTGCTTCGGCGGTCGGATGATCGCAGCGGGTGTCGCCTGCCTGGTGCATGCGCTACTGCCTTTCCTTTTCGTGCACACCGGCAGCCGTGCCATCGGCGAGCTCAACGAGCGCATGATCGCCGGCCGCCGCGCGCAGCCTGAGCCGATCGCGGGCAAACAGCGCCTGATCTCCTGAGCCGTGCCGGACACGCCGCGGGCCTTGCTTCCCCTCTGGGGCCCGCTGCGGCAGGCCGCGCCCGGTGTCGCCGTCGCCATCGCGCTGGCCCTTGCCGCCCGCGGCGTCGCCGCGGCGCTGTCGCACGGAGCCGCGGGACTGCCCGCATTCCCACTGAGCCCGGTCATGTGCGCCGTGGTCCTCGGCATGCTCTGGCGCAACACGCTCGGTGTACCGGCGTGGGCAGTGAGCGGCCTGCGTTGGGCGATGCACCAGCTGCTGCGCACCGGCATTGCGCTCGTGGGCCTGCGTCTGACGCTTGCCGGGGCGACCTCGATCGCCGTGACGGCGCTGCCGGTGGCACTCACCTGCCTGACCGTCGCACTGTTGGCCGGGCTCGGCATCGCGCGTTTACTCGGCGTACCACGGCGGCTCGGCGCGCTGCTCGCGATCGGCACGGCAGTCTGCGGCTGCACGGCGGTCGTCGCCATGTCGCCGGTCATCCGCGCACGTCATGCCGAGACCGCCTTTGCCGTGACCTGCGTTGTGCTGTTCGGCTGTGCGGCGATGCTGTGCTACCCGTGGGTGGCCGGACATTTCTTCGCGGCCTCGCCGGTGCACGCCGGCATCTTTCTCGGCACCGCCATCCACGATACCTCGCAGGTGATCGGCGCCGCGCTCATGTACTCGCAGCAGGCGCAGGCTCCGGCGGCACTCGCGGCGGCGAGTGTTGCGAAGCTGCTGCGCAACCTGTCGATCGCGGTGCTGATTCCGGCGGCGGCCTGGCACGCGCGCCGCCGCGCCGCCGCCGAGCCGGCGCACGAGCCCGCCGAAGACGGCGAACACGGCCACGGGTTGGCGCCGCACGCGCGGCTGGTGCCGCTGTTCGTGCTGGGCTTCGTCGGCTGCATCATCGCGCGTACCGCGGGCGATGCCCTGTGGCACTCGAGCCCGCTGTGGCAGGCTGTGGTCAACACGGGTTACAGCGCCTCCGATCTGTTTCTCACGTGCGGCATGACCGCGGTCGGACTGTCGGTGGCCTTCACCGACATGTGGCGCATCGGCTGGCGGCCGCTCGCCGCGGGCTTCGCGGTAGCGACGCTGGTCGGCGGCTGCAGCCTGCTCCTGACTCTCAGCCTGCTGCACTTCGCTCACTGAGCCGCACGCCTCGGGACCGCGCGCGGGCTGCGCCCAACACGCTACACTGCGCTGCAGCGGACGGCCTGCCGGACGTCCTGACAGAGGGGATAAGCATGGCCGGAGCGCGATCCAAGGTCTCACGCCGCGCCGCGGAAGCGGCGGTGCGCACGTTGCTGAGCTGGGCGGGCGAGGACCCGCGCCGGGAGGGACTGCGCGACACGCCGCAGCGCGTGCTGGATGCCTATCGCGACTGGTACTCAGGCTACCAGATCGATCCGGCCGCCTACCTGCGACGCACCTTCGAGGAAGTCGGCGGCTACGACGAGATGATCGTGCTGCGCGACATCTCTTTCGAGTCGCACTGCGAGCATCACATGGCGCCCATCATCGGGCGGGTGCACATCGGCTACCTGCCGGCCCACAAGGTGGTTGGCATCAGCAAGCTCGCGCGCGTGGTCGACGGTTACGCGCGGCGCTTCCAGGTTCAGGAAAAGCTCACCGCGCAGATTGCCGACTGCATCACCGAGGTGCTGAAGCCGCGCGGCGTCGGAGTGGTGGTCGATGCCGCGCACGAGTGCATGACCACCCGCGGCGTGCACAAGCGCGGCGTCTCGATGATCACCAGCCGCATGACCGGCACCTTCAGGAGCGACGCGCGCACGCGCGCGGAGTTCCTGCGCTTCATCGGCATGCCCGACCCGGACGGGGGCTCGTAAAGCGTCGCGGCTAACCTGAGGCAGTTGCGGACGCGGCCGCATCCGCGCGCGCGGCGCGCTTGCGCTCCTGTTCCTTCAGGTAGCGCTTGCGGATGCGGATCGATATGGGCGTGACCTCGACCAGCTCGTCGTCGGCAATGAACTCCACCGCGTACTCGAGCGTGAGCGGAATCGGCGGCGTCGAGCAGGATGGCGTCGTCCTTGCCGGCGGCGCGGATGTTGGTGAGCTTCTTGGTGCGGATCGGGTTCACCACCAGGTCGTTGTCGCGGCTGTGGATGCCGATGATCATGCCCTCGTAGAGCTTCTCGCCGGGGCTCACGAACATCCGGCCGCGCTCCTGCAGGTTGAAGAGCGCATAGGCGACCGCCTCGCCCTGCTCATTGCTCACCAGCACGCCGTTGCGGCGCTCGGCGATCGCGCCCTTGAACGGCGCGAAGCCGTCGAAGATGTGGCTCATCAGGCCGGTGCCGCGCGTCAGTGTCAGGAACTCGCCCTGGAAGCCGATCAGGCCGCGCGCCGGCACGCGGTAATCGAGCCGCACGCGACCGTTGCCGTCCACGCTCATGTCGCCGAGGTCGGCGCGGCGCGCACCGAGCGCCTCCATCACGGCGCCCTGGTGCGCGGCCTCGACGTCGACCGTGAGAGCCTCGTAGGGCTCGTGCACCTCACCGTCCACGACCCGGGTCAGCACCTGCGGGCGGGAGACCGCGAGCTCGTAGCCCTCGCGGCGCATGTTCTCGATGAGGATCGTGAGATGCAGTTCGCCGCGCCCCGCGACCCGCAGCACGTCCGCCTCCCCGGTGTCCTCGACGCGCAGCGCCACGTTGCTCTGCAGCTCGCGGTACAGCCGCTCGCGCAGCTGCCGGCTGGTGACGAATTTGCCTTCGCGGCCCGCCAGCGGCGAGGTGTTGACCTGGAAGTTCATGGCGAGCGTCGGCTCGTCGACGGCAATCGGCGGCAGCCCCAGCGGGTGCTCGGCGTCGCAGACGGTGAGGCCGATGTTGATGGCGTCGATGCCGGTCACGGCCACGATGTCGCCGGCGCTCGCTTCCTCGACCGGCCGGCGCTCGAGACCGGAGAAGGCGAGTACCTGGCCGATCTTCGCGAGCCCGCGCTCCTCGTTGCCGTAGCGCAGCGCCACGCTCTCGCCCGGATGCACACTCCCCCGGCGGATGCGCCCGATGCCGATGCGACCGAGGTAGGAGTTGTAGTCGAGCGTCGAGATCTGCAGCTGCAGCGGCTGATCGGCCTCGGCCGGCGGCGGCGGCACGTGGGCGAGGATCGCCTCGAACAGCGCGGTCATGTCAGGGCGGCGCTCGGTGTAGTCGGTGCTGGCCCAGCCCTGGAGCGCGGAGGCATAGATGACCGGGAAGTCGAGCTGCGCATCACTCGCGCCGAGCCGGTCGAACAGGTCGAAGGTCCGGTCCGTGACCCAGGCCGGCCGGCTCCCGGGCCGGTCGATCTTGTTGACCACCACGATGGCTTTGAGGCCCTGAGCGAGTGCCTTGCGCGTCACGAAACGCGTCTGCGGCATCGGGCCCTCGACCGCGTCCACCAGCAGCAGCACCCCGTCGACCATGGAGAGAACGCGCTCGACCTCGCCGCCGAAGTCGGCGTGCCCGGGCGTGTCGACGATGTTGATGCGCGTGCCGCCGTACTCGATGGCGCAGTTCTTGGCGAGGATGGTGATGCCGCGCTCGCGCTCGATATCGTTCGAATCCATGATGCGCTCGCCCGGGCGCTCGTGGGCGGCGAAGGTGCCGGATTGCTTCAGCAGGCAGTCGACCAGCGTGGTCTTGCCGTGGTCGACGTGCGCGATGATGGCGATGTTGCGGATCGGGCGGTTCATGGCGATGCGATTCGGGGCGCGAGTGCCCCGAAGCCCAGGCAGCGGCCGAAGAGGCCTCCGAAAAAGGGTGCGCAGGGTAGCAGAACGCTCGAACAGGCGTCGAAATCGTTGCTAACGGTCTGATTTCGAAGTCGAAGTGCCTCTCGGGGCATGGTGTCCGATGCGCAGTGCGCCGATCGCGACCCGCACCTCGATGAAGAACGCGATGAAGGCCGCGGAGAGGCACACCATCGCACCGACGAACAGCAGCGCGATGGTGCTCTCGAGCCCGATGCCGGTGAACGCATTGGCAAAGAGCCCGACCACCACCAGTGCCACCAGCAGCGCCGCGATGGCGCACAGCGAGATCGCCGTGTTGATGTAGCCGGCGCGGCGCGCGAGTACCGCAAGATCCGCCCGCAGCGCCCGCTCCCTGCCCGGGTGCTCGGCGAGCAGCTCCTCGAGCTTGCGCGCCCGATCCACCGCCCGCGCGAGGCGCCCCGTGAGCACCCCGAGCGTGGCGGCGATTCCCGACAGCAGGAACACCGGCGCGACCGACGACTGGACCAGATGCGCGATATCCATTCCGAAGGCCTTCGCGAGAGCGCTGCGCGGCGCAGTTCAGGCGCGCTGGCGCTGCGTCTGTTTTATCACAAACGGATACCCGAGCCGATCATGTTGCCCGCGACCAGGATGGTAGCCAGCACCGGGCCGATCTTGCGGCCACCGCTCATGTTGTTGTACGATCGTTCAATAGCGTCCGGTGCGCGCCACGGCGCGCCGCTCCCAACACAGGCTCAACTCCCATGAAGCCTACGCCACTGCAACGAGTAAGCCCCTTACCTCCCGCCGATGCGGATAACCTGAGCTTACCTGCCTGGATCTACCGCGACGCGGAATTTTTCGAGCGCGAGCGCCAGGCGGTGTTCCGCAACAGCTGGCAGCTCGTGTGCCACGTGAGCGACGTGCCGCGTCCCGGGGACTTCCATACCTTCGAATTTTTCGGCGAATCGGTGCTGGTGCTGCGCGATGAGGCCGGCGCACTGCGCGCCTTTCACAACGTCTGCCGGCATCGCGCGGCGCGGCTGCTCGACGGGCCGCGCGGGCACTGCGGGCGGCGCATCACCTGCCCCTACCACGCCTGGACCTACGCGCTCGACGGCCGCCTCGTGGGCGTGCCCGGCCGCGAGGCCTTCGCCGGACTCGACACTGCGCGCCACGGCCTCGTGTCGCTCGAGCACGAGGTGTTCCTGGGATTCATCTTCGTGCGCTTCGCACCGGGACTGCCGAGCGTGCGCGAAATGGCCGCACCCTACCTTGCTGAGCTCGCCGCGTATCGCTTCGAGGAACTGGTGCCGCAGGGGCGCGTGACGCTGCGGCCGCGGGCCGTCAACTGGAAGAACGTCGCCGACAACTACTCCGACGGCCTGCACATCAACGTGGCGCACCCCGGGCTCACCCGCCTCTTCGGCCAGGGCTACGGTATCGAGGCGCAGCCGTGGATCGACAAGATGTGGGGGCAGCTGCGCGAGGTGCCCTCGCGTAACTGGTCGGAACGCCTCTACCAGCGCCTGCTGCCGCAGGTGCCGGGCCTGCCGCCGGAGCGGCAGCGGCTGTGGATCTACTTCAAGCTCTGGCCGAATCTCGCCTTCGATATCTACCCCGACCAGGTCGATTTCATGCAGTTCCTGCCGGTCTCGCCCACCGAGACGCTGATCCGCGAGATCGCCTACGTGCACCCGGACGAGCGGCGCGAGATGCGCGCCGCGCGCTATCTCAACTGGCGCATCAACCGCCGTGTCAGCCTCGAGGACAAGGCGCTGATCGAGCGGGTGCAGGCGGGCATGGCCTCGAGCAGCTACACCATGGGCCCCTTGAGCCACGGCGAGGTGTGCCTGCGCAGCTTCGCGCGGCGCATGCGCGGCCTGATTCCCGAGAGCGCCCTGGCGCACCCGCCGCCGCGGGGCTGGACCCGTGCCTGAGCGCGCCGCGGACGCACGCTGCGATGCGCTGATCATCGGCGGCGGCCACAACGGCCTCGTGTGCGCCGCCTATCTCGCCGGCGCCGGCCTCTCGGTCACCGTGCTCGAGCGCCGCGAGGTCGTCGGCGGGGCCGCGGTCACCGAAGAGTTCCACCCCGGATTCCGCAACTCGGTCGCCTCCTACACGGTCTCGCTCCTCAATCCCAAGGTGATCTCCGATCTCGACCTCGCCGCCCACGGATTGCGGGTGGTCGAGCGGCGCTGCGCCAATTTTCTGCCGACGGAGGACGGCCGTTATCTCCTCACCGGTCCCGGGCGCACGCACAGCGAGGTCGCGCGCTTCTCGGCGCGCGATGCCGCCCGGCTCGCAGACTACGGCGAGCGGCTCGATGCCATCGCAGACGTGCTGCGCGACCTGGTGCTGACGACCCCGCCGAACGCGGTGGCCGGCAGCTGGCGCAGCGCGCTGCCCGAGCTGGTGCGCGCCGCGCGGGTCGGCGGCCGCCTGCGGCGACTCGACATGTCGTTGCGGCGCGCGCTGCTGTCCCTCTTCGCCATGTCCGCCGGCGACTATCTCGACAACTGGTTCGAGAGCGACCCGATCAAGGCCGTGTACGGCTTCGACGGTGTGGTCGGCAACTACGCGAGCCCCTACACCCCGGGCTCGGCTTACGTGCTGTTGCACCACGTGTTCGGCGAGGTCAACGGCAAGCGCGGCGTCTGGGGCCACGCCATCGGTGGCATGGGCGCCATCACCCAGGCGATGGCGAGGGTTGCGGCGGCGCGCGGCGCCGTCATCCGCGTCGGCACGCCGGTGCGCGAGGTGCTGGTCGAGAGCGGGCGCGCGGTCGGCGTCGTCACCGAGTCCGGCGAGACGCTGCGCGCCACGGCCGTGATCTCGAACCTGAACCCGAGACTCCTCTACCTCAAGCTGCTGGCTCCCGCGACCTTGCCGCCGGAATTCCGCGAGCACATGAGTCACTGGCGCTGCGGCTCGGGCACGTTTCGCATGAACGTGGCTTTGAGCGAGCTGCCGGATTTCACCTGCCTGCCCGGCCGGCAGGCCGCCGATCACCACACCGCCGGGATCATCATCGCGCCGACGCTCGGCTACATGGAGCGGGCCTACTTCGACGCACGCTCCTACGGCTGGTCGCGCTCTCCCATCGTCGAGATGGTGATCCCGTCGACACTCGACGACTCGCTGGCTCCGCCTGGACGACACGTCGCGAGCCTGTTCTGCCAGCACGTGGCCCCGCAGCTGCCGAACGGGGAGTCCTGGGATACGCACCGCGAGACGGTTGCCGATCTCATGATCGACACCGTCACCCGCTACGCGCCGAACTTCAAGGCGGCGGTCCTCGGCCGCCAGATCATGAGCCCGCTCGATCTCGAGCGGACGTTCGGGC
Source organism: uncultured Gammaproteobacteria bacterium (assembly GCA_963844595.1). Classification (GTDB taxonomy): domain Bacteria; phylum Pseudomonadota; class Gammaproteobacteria; order Steroidobacterales; family Steroidobacteraceae; genus 13-2-20CM-66-19. The sequence continues at coordinate 321,803 of CAWJOW010000003.1, read as the reverse complement.
TCATCGGCGGGGATATCTTCCACGGCGCGCTCACGCTCGATCAGCTGTTTTCCGCCCGCCCGATGCTCGGCTACGGCAACTATCGCGGGCCGCTCGCGGGACTCTACATGTGCGGCGCGGGCACGCACCCCGGAGGCGGGGTGACCGGGGCGCCGGGCCACAACGCGGCCCGCGAGGTGCTCGCCGACTTCCGCCACGGGCGGCTGCGCAGGACCGCAGCGTGAGCACGGCGCGCCGCGCGCCGCGGTTTGAGCGGCAGCTGCCCGCCGAACGCCGCCTGGCGCTCATCGAAGCCACCATCCAGTGCCTCAAGCGCTTCGGCCACGACGGCCTCTCGATCCGCACGATCAGCGCCCAGGCGGGGGTCTCCGTCGGACTCATCAACCACCACTTTCCCAACAAGAGCGAGCTGGTCGCGGCCGCCTACCGGCACTTCAATGCGCAGCTCGTGGGCGGCATGCAGGCGGCCGTCGACCGGGCGGCGGATTCGCCCCGCGGGCGCATGCGCGCCTTTCTCGAGGCATCCTTCTCGGCGCCGAACCTCGATGCCGACACGCTCGCGGTGTGGGTGGTGTTCTGGGGCATGTATCGCCACTCGCGCCCGATCCAGCGGGTGCAGCGCGAGACCTACCACGACTATGTGGGCCTGGTGCGGGCTCTGCTGGCGGAGCTGCTCGAGGAGGCCGGCGCCGGCAAGCGGCGCCGCGCCCGCGGCAACGCGCCGGCCACCGCGAGCGAGCTGCGTCGTGCGGCTATCGGGCTGACGGCGCTTCTTGACGGCCTGTGGCTGCAGTGGTGCCTGCAGCCGAGCGCTTTTCGCCCCGATGAGGCGGTGCGCATGTGCGAGGCGTGGATCGGGAGCCTCTGCGAGCGCCTCGGCGGCGAGGCGCACGATCACCCCTGAAGCGCTCGCAGTCCCCCGGCGGTTGTATCGGCCGATAATCGCCCCCAGATCGGGAACGGGTGACCCGTGCAGATCGGAGGAGGGCGCATGCCGGCGCTGCCTAAGCGAGTCGTGATCGTCGGCTGCGGTTTCGGCGGGCTGTTCGCCGTGCGTGCGCTGGCACGCTCACCGGTCGAGGTGCTGGTGATCGACCGCAACAACTATCACCTCTTTCAGCCGCTGCTCTATCAGGTGGCCTCGGCCGCGCTTGGGCCTGCCGACATCGCCCAGCCGATCCGCACCGTGCTGCGTCACCAGCGCAACGCCCGCGTCATGCTGGCCGAGGTGCATCGCATCGAGCTCGCGGCGCGCTGTGTGTACGCCGGCGCGGAGCGCATCGCTTACGACTACCTGATCCTCGCCCCCGGCGCCATCGACAACTACTTCGGCCACGACGAGTGGCGGCAGTACGCCCCGGGCATGAAGGAGATCGAGGAGGCGACTTTCATCCGCTCGCGCCTGCTGCGCTCGTTCGAGATCGCGGAGATCGAGTCCGAGCCGGGCGCGCGCGCTGCCCACCTGACCTTCATCATCGTCGGCGCGGGGCCCACCGGCGTCGAGCTGGCCGGCGCCATCAAGGAGCTGGCGGTCGACGTGATCCCGCGCGACTACCGGGTCGCGGACACGCGGCACGCGCGGGTGGTGCTCATCGAGGCCGGCCCGCGGCTTCTGCCGGCGCTGCATGCCGACTCCTCCTCGCGCGCCCTCGCGCAGCTGCGCAGCCTCGGCGTCGAGGTGCGGCTCAATGAGCGCGTCACACGGGTGTTGGCAGACGGCGTGGAACTGAACGGCGAGCAGCTGCGCAGTTACAACGTCATTTGGGCGGCCGGTGTGCGCGCCGCGCCGGTGACCGCCGCCCTGCGCGTGCCCCTGGGTCCCGGCGGCCGCGTGGCAGTGGCCCCGGATTGCTCCGTGCCCGGATACCCGGAAGCTTTCGTGATCGGCGATGCCGCCTGGCTCCTCGATGCGACCAGCGGCCAGGCCGTGCCCGGTGTCTCGCAGGGTGCGCTGCAGATGGGCCGCTATGTCGCGCGGCTGATCGACGCCGAAGTGCGCGGCGCGCCCTCGGCTCGGCGCGCGGGGTTCCAGTATCGCGACAAGGGCTCCGCCGCGACCGTCGGCAAGTCACGCGCGGTGGTGGAGCTCGGCCGGTTGCGTTTCGGGGGCCTGCTCGCCTGGTTCGCCTGGATGGCGCTGCACCTAGTGGTGCTCATCGGCTTCCGCAACCGCATCGTCGTGCTGATCTCGTGGATCTACAGCTACGTGTTCTTCCGGCGCGGCTCGCGGCTCATCACCCGGGTGACGCTGCCGCCGGGGCCGAGCGGCTGATGGCCACCGCGACCCACCCGCGTCGCTCCGCCGGTCCGACTGCCGGCTCTCCCGAGCCGCTGAGCCTCGGGGGATTCTTCGGTGTGTTTCGCTACAGCCGCCGGGCGCTCGAGCTCGTGTGGAGCACGGGCCGCACCCTCACCGTGGCGCTCGGTCTCTTTACCGCAGTCGCGGGCGTGCTGCCGGCATCCGTCGCCTACGTCGGCTCGCTGATCGTGGATGCCGTGGTGGCAGCGATGCGCTCGGGCGGCGATGCCAGGCGCGTCGTCGAGCTGGTGGCCCTCGAGGGCCTGCTGGTCGCCTTGATCGCCGCCGCGCAGCGCGGGCTCTCGCTGTGCCAGTCGCTGCTGCGCGCGCAGCTCGGACAGCGCGTCAACGTCATGATCCTCGAGAAGGCGCTGACGCTCGAGCTCGCGCACTTCGAGGACTCTGAGTTCTACGACAAGCTGACCCGCGCGCGCCGCGAGGCCTCCACCCGGCCGCTGAGTCTCGTGACGCGCACCTTCGGCCTGGTGCAGAACGCCATCTCGCTCGCGAGCTACGGCGTGCTGCTCGTACATTTCTCGCCGTGGGCGGTCGCGGTGCTGTTCCTCGCGGGGTTGCCGGCCTTCATCGCCGAGGCGAGGTTCTCCGGCGCGGCGTTCCGGCTGTTCCGCTGGCGGTCGCCGGAGACGCGCATGCAGCTGTATCTCGAGACGGTGCTTGCGCGCGAGGATCACGCCAAGGAGGTCAAGCTCTATGGCTTGGGTCCTCGTCTGCTCGAACGCTACCGCGACATCTTCCAACGACTGTACGGGGAGGATCGCGCGCTGACCGTGCGCCGCGACGCCTGGGGTCTCGTGCTCGGGCTGATCGCGACGACCGCGCTCTACGGCGCCTACGCCTGGACCGCGATCAGCACCGTGCGGCATCTGATCACTCTCGGCCAGATGACCATGTACCTGGCACTCTTTCGGCAGGGGCAGTCGGCCGTGTCCGCGATGCTCGCGGCGGTCGGCGGCATGTACGAGGACAACCTGTACCTCTCGACGCTCTACGAGTACCTCGAGACCGTGGTGCCGGCCCCGCCGGGTGATGCTGTGCGCGGGCCCGACACTGCGGACGGGGTACGCTTCGAGGACGTGAGCTTCACCTACCCCGAGGCCGAAAAGCCCGCGCTCGCGCACGTGACGCTGCATCTGAAGCCGGGCGCGAGCCTCGCGCTCGTCGGCGAGAACGGCTCGGGCAAAACCACCCTCATCAAGCTTCTGACGCGACTGTATGCGCCGACCAGCGGGCGGATCCTGCTCGACGGCAAGGATCTGGCCCAGTGGGATCAGGCAGCGCTACGCGCGCGCATCGGAGTCATCTTCCAGGACTTTGCCCGCTACCAGATGAGCGTGGGCGAGAACGTCGGCGCAGGCGATGAGCGCTTTTTCGAGGATGAGGACCGCTGGCGCACGGCGGCGTACAAGGGCCGCGCGAGCGAGTTCATCGAGACGCTGCCCGCCGGCTACCACACCCAGCTCGGCAAGTGGTTCCGCGACGGCCGCGAGCTGTCCGGCGGCCAATGGCAGAAGATCGCCCTGTCGCGCGCCTTCATGCGCACCGGCGCCGATATCCTGGTACTGGACGAGCCGACTGCGGCGATGGACGCACAGGCCGAGTCCGAGGTGTTCGAGCACTTCCGCCAGCTGGCGCATGACCGCATCACCATCCTGATCTCACACCGCTTCTCCACGGTGCGCATGGCAGACCAGATCGCGGTCCTGAACGACGGGCATATCGTCGAGCGCGGCAGCCACGAGGAGCTGATGCGCCTCGACGGCCGCTACGCACACCTCTTCGCGCTACAGGCGCGCGGCTACCGCTGACTTCGTGGCTCCGGTCAAGCGCGCGGCGCGGCTACTGCGGGTCAGGCGGCGTCGTATCGGGCGGCGGACCGCCACCCGGCTGCTCGCCCGGCGGCGGCGCGCTCATCGCCGGTCCCCGGGCCCCGCTCGGCGGCGGAGGGCTCGTCGCCGGAGGCGGCGCAGCCGCGGCCAGCGCCTTGTGCGCCGCCCGCGCGTCCGCCTTCATGCGGCCCCAGTCGATCGGGCGGATCTCTGAAATCGGACAGCGCCAGTGGTCCGCCAGCACCGAGTCGAAGCGCGCGTAGACGGCGCCGCCGGTTTTCGGGACGCTGACGTTGAAAACCCAGCGCAGGCCGCCGCGGTCACCGCATGGCGACCACACCTTGAGGTAGTAGGCCTTGGTGGGACTCAGGAACAGCACGAGCTCGTTGTCGCTGAGGGCTTCCCAGCCCATATAGCGGTTGAGCCAGGTGAAGTGGTCCACCGGGGGCCCCGCGTAGGCGAGGTAGCTGGCGCGCGCTGGAAGAACGCCCATCGGGCGCTGCTGCTGCGGAGTGTTGGCCGCGCAGGCCGCGAGCAGGGCTACGGCGGCGGGCAGCGCGAGGGCGGTCAGCGCCCGCGGCAATGTCGCAGGGAGCTTTGTCAGGTTCGGCGTTGTCATCGGGGTCTCCTTGCAGGCAATGTTAGCGCCGCGCGCGGGCCGTTACGACCGCTTCGCGGACGCGCGACTCGCGTTGCCTTATGTTGGTCAACGCCCGGTTCGCGGCTGCGTTGACCCGGGGTTGCGGCTCACTCCTGCGGTGTCAGCACCACCACCGCCAGCGGCGGCAGGTGCAGGAGCAGCGAATGCGACTGGCCGTGCGCTGAGGTTCCGGTCGCTTCGATCGCTCCCAGGTTGCCGCGCCCGCTGCCGCCGTACTCCCGGGCGTCACTGTTCAGGCGCTCGTGCCAGCGGCCACCGCGTGGCACGCCCAGCCGGTAGGCATCGCGCGGCACCGGGGTGAAGTTGCAGGCCACCAGCAGCGGCGTCCCGGCACCGTCCTTGCGCAGGAAGGCGATCACGCTCATGTCGGCGTCGTCGCAGTCGATCCACTGGAAACCGGCGTCCGTGAAGTCGAGCTCGTAGAGCGCGGCGCTCGCGCGGTACAGGCGGTTGAGATCGCGCACCCAGCGCTGCACGCCGGCGTGCAGCGGGTACTGGAGCACGTGCCACTCGAGGCTCTCGTCGTGCTGCCACTCGCGACGCTGGGCGAATTCTCCGCCCATGAACAGCAGCTTCTTGCCCGGGTGCGTCCACATGTAGCCGAACAACAGCCGCAGGCCCGCAAACTGCTGCCACTCGTCCCCCGGCATCTTGCCGAGCAGCGCCCCCTTGCCGTGCACCACCTCGTCGTGCGAGAGCGGCAGGACGAAGTTCTCACTGAAGGCGTACCAGATGCTGAAGGTGAGGCGGCTGTGGTGGAACCTGCGATGCACCGGGTCCAGCTGAAAGTACTTGAGCGTGTCGTGCATCCAGCCCATGTTCCACTTCAGGCCGAACCCGAGTCCTCCGAGGTAGGTGGGACGCGAGACCATCGGCCACGCGGTCGATTCCTCGGCCATGGTCTGGGTGTCAGGATGATCGCGGTAGACCGCGAGATTCAGCTGCTTCAGGAACTCCACCGCATCGAGATTCTCGTGGCCGCCGAAGCGGTTGGGGATCCACTCGCCGCCGCGCCGCGCGTAGTCGAGATAGAGCATCGAGGCCACGGCATCCACCCGCAGCGCATCGGCGTGATACTGCTCGAGCCAGAACAGCGCGCTGCTGGCGAGGAAGTTGCGCACCTCGGGGCGCCCGTAATTGAAGATCGAGCTGTTCCACTCGGGGTGAAAGCCCTGGCGCGGATCGGCATGCTCGTAGAGGTGCGTGCCGTCGAAGCGCGCCAGGCCGTGCGCGTCGGTCGGAAAATGCGACGGTACCCAGTCGAGGATCACGCCGATGCCGCGCTGGTGCAGGTGATCGACGAGGTACATGAAGTCCTGCGGGGTGCCGTAACGGGCGCTCGGCGCGAAGAATCCGGTCACCTGGTAACCCCAGGAGCCGTAGAAGGGGTGCTCCATCACCGGCATGAGCTCGACGTGCGTGAAGCCGAGCTCGGTCACGTAGTCGGCGAGCGCATGCGCGAGCTCGCGGTAGCCGAGCCAGTGGCCGTGCTCCTCGGGGACCCGCCGCCAGGAGCCCGGGTGCACCTCGTAGATCGACCATGGGGCCGCGAGCGCATTCGCCTGCGCGCGCCGGCCCATCCAGGCTGCGTCGTTCCACTGGTAGGCGAGATCCCAGACCACCGAGGCCGTGCGCGGCGGCACCTCGGTGCGCAAGGCATACGGATCGGACTTCTCGAGCGTTTCCCCGGTGTGCCGCGCGGTGATCGCGTACTTGTACAGCGCACCGCGACCGGCCGCCGGAACGCGGCCCTCCCAGATGCCGGAGGAGTCCCAGCGCGCCTCGAGGGGATGAGCGCCGCGGCTCCAGCCGTTGAAATCGCCGAGCACCGAGACGGCGTCGGCATTCGGCGCCCAGACCGCAAAGCGTGTTGCGCCGCCGGCAGGGTCCGGATGAGCGCCGAGCTGCTCGTAGGCCCTGAAGTACGTGCCTTCGCGGAAGTGGTAGATATCCTTTTCCGTCAGCAGCACGTACGAAGTCTAGCAAGTCGGTTACGGGCGTGCTGGCGCGCCCTGCCTGCATGGTGCGCCAGAGGGCGCGTCAGGTGGCGCGGCGGCGCCCGGTGCTCGCTGCAAACACCAGCGACTCTTCCTCGAGCGGCGGACCGGCACCTGCGGCCTCGAGCGTGCGGCGCGCACGCTGGCCCGCGGCCTCGGCGACCGCGCGCGCGACGTGCGCCTCCGCCGGATGGGCGAGCAGATAACCCTGCACGCCGATCGGCCCGCAGTGCGACAGGAACTCGAGCTGCGCGGTGCGCTCGACACCCTCTGCCGTGACCTGCAGCCCGAGGCCGTAGCACAGTGCCACGACCGAGCGCACGATCGCGGCGGAGCGCGGATTGCTGTCGACACCGGCGATCAGCATGCGATCGAGCTTGACGCGCGTGATCGGCAGCTGCTCGAGCGAGGTCAGCGACGAGTAGCCGATGCCGAAGTCATCGAGCGCGATCGCCACGCCGAGAGTGCGCAGCCGGCGCAGCGAGTCGATCGTCGCGCTACCGGTCTGCAGCACGGTCTCGGTGATCTCGAGCTCGAGCGCGCTCGGCGGGAGCCCCGTGGCCTCGAGTGTACGGGCGACCTGCTCGACGAAGTCGCTCTCCAGGAACTGCGAGGGTGAGACGTTGACGCCGATGCAGGCTCGCTGCCAACCCTGCTTGCGCCACTCCACCGCGGTGGAGGCGGCCGAACGCAATACCCAGCCGGTGAGATCGTGGATCAGGCCGGACTTCTCGGCGACCTGGATGAACTCCGCGGCCGCCGCGATCCGCCCGTCGGGCTTGCGCCAGCGCAGCAGCGCCTCGAGTGCCAGCGTCTCGAAGGTGTGCAGCGCGACCTGCGGCTGGAACATGAGCAGCAGCTCGCCGCTCTCGACCGCGCGCCGCAGCGACTGCTCGAGGCGGAAGCGCTGCGCGGCGGCATCGTAGAGCGCCGGGCTGTAAAACGCGAAGCGGTTGCGGCCGAGCTCCTTGGCGCGGAACAGCGCAACATCGGCGGCGCGCAGCAGTCCCTCGGCGTCGGCGGCATGCGCCGGATAGAGGCTCGCGCCGACGCTCGCGCTGGTGGTGAGGAGGCGCCCGTCGACGGTGAGCGGCTGCTGCAGCGTCGTGACGATGCGTGCGGCGCAGCGCGCCACCTCCTTGAAGGACTGCACGCCCTCGAGCAGCACCGTGAATTCGTCGCCGCCGAGCCGCGCCAGGAAGCCGCGGCCGCCGGTGGCGGTGTGCAGCCGCCGGGCGACGTGCTGCAGAACCCGGTCACCGAAGCTGTGGCCCAGCGTATCGTTGATCGATTTGAAGTTGTCGACATCGACGAACAGCAACGCGAGCTGCTGCGCGGCGCCGCTGCCCGCCAGCGCGGCCGTCAGCCGCGCGGACATCTGCCGTCGGTTCGGCAGCAGCGTGAGCGGATCGTGATGCGCCAGGTGGTGCAGCTGGCGCGTGCGCTCGGTGACGCGCTCCTCGAGCTCGGCCTGGTGGGCGCGCAGCTCCGCCTCCGCGTGCGCGAGCGCCACGGCCATCGTATTGAAGGACTCGGCGAGCTCGTCGATCTCGGCTGAGCCGCCGCGCGGGGCGCGTGCGCTGCGGTCGCCGGCCGCCAGCCGCCGCGTGGCGGCCGTCAGGCGCCGTACCGGCACGCTGATGCTCGTGAGCAGCAGCACCGACACGAGCAGCAGGAGTCCCAGCACCTCGGCACCGGTGTCGGTGAGTGTGTGCTCGGCGATCTCGGCGGCGCGCGCGGCATGCGCGGACGCCTCCAGCAGCCCGCTGCGTGCCGGCTTCTGCAGCAGCTCCTGCACGCCGGCGGTGAGGCCGGCGCTCTCCTGCAGAAAGCCGTGCCACTGGGCGGCACTGCTTTCGTCGTAGTGCATGATCGACCCACGCAGGCGCGTGGCGTGCGCAAAGTCCTGGCGCACCACCGCGAGCCACGCTTCACCCGGGGAGCTCGCGAGCTCCGGCGCTTCGGCGTTCAGTACCCGCAGGAAGGTCTGTTCGCGCCGGGCGATGTCGGGCGCGAACCCGAGGTTGCCGCGAATGGCGTCGATCGCTGCTTGCAGCTCGGCGAGCGAGCGGCGCGCCAGCACCTGGGTGCCGTTGATCGCCAGTCCCGAGCCGCCGGCGGTGACGATGCGCTCGTAGATATTCTCGAGGGCGACGTGACGCTCCTCGACCCATTGCTCGCGCTGCGCGGTCCGCTCCGCGAGCGCGCGACCATTCGCGATATGGGCGAGCAGCTGCGGGCGCAGCCCGCGTCCCGCATCGTTGAGCTGGGGCGCGGGCCGATCGTCGTAGTAAGCGGCGATGGCAGACCGCAGCTCGTCGCCGGCGGCGGCGAGGTCGTCCGCGCCGGCCGGCTCGCCGGACTGTACGCGCTCGCTGACCGCACGGTCGTAATCGACGAGCTTCTCGAGCACCGCGCCGGCGCGGTCGGCGAGCGGCTCGTGCTCGCTCTGCATGCTGCGCACGGCATTCACCGCCTGGCGCGCGGTGCGCGTGGCCAGCGTCTCGCCCAGGGTGAGCACCAGCGCCACCGCAGCGAGTCCGAGACCCAGGCGCCAGCCGATCCCGATGCGCGGCATGCGCGGCCGCCACGGGCGGCGGGGGCGCTCGAGGGCGGGCGGCGCCGGCGGCGCGGCGGCGGCTTCAGTGCTCGGTTGCAGCATGCGACATAAGCCGTTGATCGGCTGGTGACGGGGCCTGCGCGATTTTTCGTGACTCGGCGCACATCATGCCCGCGGCAGTCGTAGGCCTGCCGTGGCGGGCATCGCACTAAGCGCATACGCGGACGTGACTGGGAGCACGTTGGCCGCCCGGCGGCCAGCGCCGGTGGCAGGGCAGCGCGGCGGCGGGGCGTTCAGGCCGATGCCGGCGCTGTTGCTATACTAGTGCCCGGGATGAAGGGGCCCGGGCAGACATGAGCGAGCTAGCCGATACGTTTGATTCGGCCTTCTCCAAGGCCGTCGACCTGGGCAACAAGATCGCCGACAAGGACAAGGACGCCGACCTCTGGGACATTGCCGACGGCCTGCTCGCGGGGGCTCTCCAGTACTGGTTGTACTCGCGCCAGCCGTGCGGCGATCCGCGCTGTCAGGACTGCATGCCGATCAGCACGGCTCAGGGCCGCATGGCCGAGCTCAACCGCCTCATCGAGCAGCTCGCCTCCGAGAGCGAGTACTTCCACACTCCGACCGACGCCAACGCCGGGCGTGCCTGAGGGCCTCAGCCCGCTGCTTTGGCCCGAAGCTGCGTCCCCGCTACTTCCTCGAGCGCCAGCTCGAACAGGTGGTAGCCCTCTTTCAACAGCGCGTCCGGGATCGTCAGCGGTGCGAGGAACCGGATCACGTTGGAATACACCCCGCAGGACAGCACCACCAGGCCGAGTCTGCCGGCGGCCTGAACCAGCGCTTTGGTGAGCTCCGCGTCCGGCGCATCGGCACGCGAGTTCTTCACCAGCTCGACCGCAACCATCGCGCCGAGCGCGCGTATCTCGCCGATGCAGGGAAAGCGCACCTGCAGGCCCTTGAGGCGCGAGCTCATGAAACGTCCGATCTCCTGCGCGCGTGACAACAGCTTCTCCTCGCGCATCACCTCGAGCACCGCGAGTCCCGCCGCGCAGGCGAGCGGCGAGCCCGCGAAGGTTCCGCCGAGTCCGCCCGGGCCCGGCGCGTCCATGATCTCGGCCTTGCCGGTGACCGCCGACAGCGGCACGCCGCCGGCGAGGCTCTTGGCGATGGTGATGAGATCCGGCGCTACGCCCGAATGCTCGATCGCGAACATCCGACCGGTGCGCCCGAAGCCCGACTGGATCTCGTCGGCGATCAGCACGATACCGTGCGCGTCGCAGAGCGCGCGCAGGCGCTTGAGCAGCTCCGGCGGCGCGGCATAGAAGCCGCCTTCGCCCAGCACCGGCTCGATGATGATTGCCGCGACCCGTGCCGGGTCGACGTCGGCCTTGAACAGCTGCTCGAGCGCGTGCAGTGAATCCTCGACCGAGACTCCGTGATAGGCCATCGGGAAGGGTACGTGGTGCACCTCCGGCAGCATCGGCCCGAAGCCCGCCTTGTAGGGTTGCACCTTGCCGGTGAGGCTGATGCACGCGAGGGTGCGGCCGTGGAAGCCGCCGGCGAAGGCAATCACGGCAGAGCGGCGCGTGTGGAAGCGCGCGATCTTGATCGCGTTCTCGATCGCCTCGGCGCCGGTGGTGAGAAAGATGGTCTTCTTCGGACCCGGACCCGGCGCCAGCGCGTTGAGCGCCTCCGCGAGCGCGATGTAGCTCTCGTAAGGCGTGACCTGAAAGCAGGTGTGCGTGAACAGCTCCAGTTGCCGCTGAATGGCCTCTCTCACCCGCGGATGCACGTGCCCGGTGTTGAGCACCGAGATGCCGCTCGCGAAATCGATATAGCGCCGGCCCTCGACGTCCCAGATCTCGGCATTCGATGCCCGCCCGGCATAGACGGCGAGCGAGTTAGTGACGCCGCGCGGGACGGCCTGTTGGCGGCGGGCGTGCAGTTCGGCGTTGGATGTCAAGGCGGCTCCTGAGCTGGTGCGGTGAGGTTGAGTGGGCGCGGTCCCGCGTGTGCGTGGGCTTTGCGGGCGCGCTGCTGCGTACTATACGGCCGCCGGCAAGCCGCGCGCACCTCAAAGGGCGCGACCTAAGGCGGTGGCGTATGCGATGCGCTGCCGGACCCTCTACAATGTGATTAAGACAGCGTGTCGAAAGCCAGGGCATCTTGAGCGAGACTCCAGCCAGCGCCGCCACCGGGGAGGCAATCAGCACCGAGGTTTTGGTCATTGGTGCGGGCCCATGCGGGCTGTTCCAGGTATTTGAGCTCGGGCTGCTCGGCATCGGCGCGCACATCGTGGACTCACTCGCGCACCCGGGCGGCCAGTGCGCCGAGCTCTATCCCGACAAGCCGATCTACGACATTCCGGCGTTGCCGGTGTGCGGCGCGCAGGAGCTCGTCGACCGGCTGCTGCAGCAGATCAAGCCCTTCAAGCCGCAGCTGCATCTCGGTCAGGAAGTGCTCGAGTTCGCGCGCCGCGAGGATGGGCGCTTTCACGTGCGCACCGCGGCCGGCACCCGCTTCGACGCCGGAGCCGTGGTGATCGCCGCCGGCGTCGGTTCGTTCCAGCCGCGCCGGCTCGGCGTCGACGGCGCGGAGGCTTTCGAGGGCGGCGCCATCCAGTACCGGGTGAAGAATGCCGCGCTGCTCGCCGGCAAGCGCCTGGTGGTCTTTGGCGGCGGCGATTCGGCGCTCGACTGGACGCTCGAGCTCCTGCCACGGGCACAGAGCCTGACGCTGGTACACCGCCGGCGCGAGTTCCGCGCCGCGCCCGCATCCGTCGCCCGGATGCGCGAGCATGTCGCGGCCGGACGGATGCGCTGCTTCGAGGCGCTGCCGCACGCCCTCCACCACAGTGACGGCGTGCTGCGCGGGGTCAGCATCCGCAGCCCCGACGGGGGCGTGCAGGAGCTTCCCACCGATCAGTTGCTGGTGTTCTTCGGCCTGCACCCCAAGCTAGGACCGATCGCCGAGTGGGGCCTGGAGCTGGAGAAAAAGGCCCTGAGGGTGGACACCGAGAAATTCCAGACGAGTCTGCCCGGCGTGTTCGCCGTCGGCGACATCAACACCTATCCCGGCAAGAAGAAGCTGATCCTGTCGGGTTTCCACGAGGCGGCGCTGGCGGCCTTCGCGATCCAGCACCACCTCTATCCGCAGAAGAAGCAATTCCTGCAATACACGACCACCAGTCCGGTTATGCACCAGCGTCTGGGAGTGCCGGACTGATCATTTTACGATGGAGGAAAATCACCATGAAGCTCATGCGCACCACACTCGCCGCAAGCGTACTGCTCGGAGCACTCGCACTCCCGGTGCTCGCTCAGGCGGACCCCTGCAAGGTCGAGATCAGCGGCAACGACATGATGCAGTACGATAAGCAGCAGCTGTCGGTGCCTGCCACCTGCAAGGAGATCACCGTGACGCTGCATCATGCCGGCAAGCAGCAGCGCGAGGTGATGGGCCACGACTGGGTGCTGGTGCACACCCCGGACATGCAGGCGGTGGTTCAGGCGGGCCTGCAGGCCGGACTGGCCAACGACTACGTCCAGCCGGGCGACAAGCGCGTGCTCGCGCATACTAAAGTGGTCGGCGGCGGCGAGAGCGCCAGCGTTACCTTCCCGGCCTCGCTCCTCAAGAAGGGCGGGGACTATACCTACGTATGCACCTTCCCCGGCCATAGCGTCTTGATGCACGGCAAGTTCATCTTCGGCTGACCCCGCGCTGCAAGGGGCATGGACCAGCGTCTCGCCGATCTCCTCCAGCTGCTCGAGCTCGAGCAGCTGGAGGTGAACCTCTTCCGCGGCGAGAGCCGCGACATCGGCGCGCCGCAGGTTTTCGGCGGCCAGGTGCTCGGCCAGGCGCTGTCGGCCGCGGCGTCGACCGTCGTCGGTCGCGTCGTGCACTCGCTGCATGCCTATTTTCTGCGGCGCGGCGACTGCAACGCACCGATCGTCTACGAGGTCGACCGCAGCCTCGACGGCCACAGCTTCTCAAACCGCCGCGTCGTGGCGATCCAGCACGGCCAGCAGATCTTCAACATGACCGCCTCGTTCCAGCTGGCCGAGAGCGGCTTCGACCACCAGATCCCGATGCCGCAGGTGCCGATGCCGGAGGCACTGCCGGAGACGGGCGGTCCGCCGCCGCAGCTGCTCGGGCGGCTGTCCGAGCGCGTGCGCCGCTTCTTCGAGCAGCCGCGGCCGTTCGAATTCCGCACCGTGCAGCCGATCGACTACCTGCGGCCGCGGCGCGAGGCGCCGGTGCGGCAGCTGTGGTTCCGCGCCGTGGCGGCCCTCCCCGACGACGAGATGCTGCACCGGCGGCTGCTCGCCTACGTGTCGGACTTCTTTCTGCTCGATACGGCGACGCTGCCGCACGGCACCTCGCTCCTGGCCCCGAGCGTGGTGATGGCGAGCATCGATCACGCCCTGTGGTTTCACCGCGAGCTGCGTGTCGACGACTGGCTGCTGTACGCCATGGAGAGCCCGAGCGCGTCGGGCGCGCGCGGCTTCTCGCGTGCCAGCGTGTTCGCGCGCGACGGCCGGCTGGTGGCGAGCGCCGCCCAGGAGGGGCTGGTGCGTCTGAAGAAGGAGTCCTAGGTCCCGCCCGAGTGCGCGGGCCGCGCCGCGCGCAGCCGCAGCGCCTCGATGTCCTTCAGCAGCAGCGGATTGAAGCGCGCCGGCGCCTCGAGCATCGGGAAATGCCCCGTATGCGGCAACACATCGAGCGTGAAGTCGGGCAGTGTCCTGCGGATCCGCGTCACATCCGTCGGCATCAGGTCCGAGTTGATGGCGTACACCGGCACGTGCACCTGCGGCAGAAGAGTCGCGAAGTCGACGGCGAGCAGCCCCTTGAGGCTCGCGACCGCGATATCCGGGGGGCTGAGCGACATGTCGTAGGCCAGCTTCTGCACCAGGATCGGGTCGGCGCCCTTCTCGAAGAGCGAGTCGCTGACCAGCTTGCGGGTCTCGCCGATGAAGTCGGCGCGGAACGGCGCCACGCGCGCCTCGGTCTCGGGCGGGCTGAGCGGCGGCAGGCCGACCGAGCGCAGCGCATCGACCGCGATGATGCCGATCACGCGTACGCCGATCTTCGGCGCCGCCGCCAGCGCCACGGTCGCGCCCATCGAATGCCCGACCAGCACCAGCTGCCTGTTCGGCACCTGCCGTACGATCGTCGCGACGTCGCGCGCGTAGTTGTCGATCGACCAGTCAGTGCGGTTGCGACCGGAGGCGCCGTGACCGGCGAGATTGACGGCGACCACCGTGTAGCGCGCCTCGAGGACGCCGAACTGCTCGTGCCAGTAGTTCTCGTTCCCGGCCCAGCCGTGAATCAGCACCACCGCCGGATCGCCGTGTCCGAGCACGTGATATTCCAGGTGCACGTTGTCGTCCGACATGACGATGCGCGGACCTTCGTTCGCCACGGGCGTCGCGGGCTGTACGGCGGGCGCCGGGGCCGCGCCGCTGGCGGCGGGCGCCGGCGTGCTGCCGCGGCTGCAGCCGCTGAGCGCCGCAAGCAGCGCGAGGAGTCCGGCGATCAGACGAGCCTGAGACATCGTTTACCCTTCACTCCGCTGTGGGAGTTTCCGTGCGCAGCACCTTGCCGGGATTCATGATGCCGTGCGGATCGAACGCACGTTTCACCGCGTGCATCAGCTCGAGCTCGGTGGCGGGAGCATAGCGTTCGAGCTCGGCAACCTTGAGCCGGCCGATACCGTGCTCGGCGCTGAAGCTGCCGCCGAGGGAGACCGCCAGGTCGTGCAGCACGCGTTGCACCTCCGCGGCGCGGCCGGCGAGTGCGCCAGGCGTGGCGCCCGGGGCTTCGGTCAGGTTGAAATGCAGGTTGCCGTCGCCGACGTGCCCATAGGCAACGAGGCGCGCGCCGGATACGTGGGCGCCGACCCACGCCGCGCCGCGCGCCACGAACTCGGGAAGTGCGCTCACCGGCACCGAGATGTCGTGCTTGAGTCCCGCGCCCTCCCGGCGCTGCGCCTCGGGGATGGTCTCGCGCAGCTTCCAGAGCGCGGCACGCTCGCGCTCGCTGCTCGCCAGCGCGGCATCCAGCACCAGGCCGTCGTTGAGCGCCGCGCCGAGCGTTTCGGTGAGAACCGCATCGAGCGGCTCGCCGCTGCGCGCGGAGCTCAACTCGCACAGCACATACCAGGCGTGCGGCGCGCCGAGCGGGTCGCTGACACCCGGGATGTGTCGCGTGGTGAGCTCGACCGCAATGCGCGGCACGAGCTCGAAGGAGCTCACCCGATCGCCGCTCGCCTCACGCAGCCGCGTGAGCAGCGCCACTGCCGCACTCACATCGGCGACTGCCGCGAAGGCAGTGGCGACGCTCGCGATCTGCGGGAACAGCTTGAGGCTTGCCGCGGTGATGACCCCGAGCGTGCCTTCAGCCCCCAGGAAGAGACCCCGAATGTCGTAACCGGTGTTATCTTTGCGCAGCCCCGAGAGGCACGCGAGCACGCGCCCATCGGCCAGCACCACCTCGAGTCCCAGCACCAGGTCGCGCGTCATGCCGTAGCGCAGCACGCTGGTGCCGCCGGCGTTGGTGGAGAGATTGCCGCCGATCTGACAGCTGCCCTCGGAGCCGAGGCTGAGCGGAAAGAAACGCTGCGCCGCGGCCGCCGCCTGCTGCACCTGCGCGAGGATGCAGCCGGCTTCGGCGATCAGGGAGTAATTGGACGGATCCACGCTGCGGATACGGTTGAGCCGCGCGAGCGACAGTACCAGCTGCCGCCCCGACTCGTCCGGGGTTGCGCCGCCGCAGTAGCCGGTGTTGCCCCCGTGCGGCACCACGCCGATGCGCTGCGCTTCGCACGACGCGAGGAGCTGTGACACCTGAGTGACGCTGCGCGGCAGCGCGACCGCGAGCGCGCGGCCGCGGTAGAGCCGGCGGTGGTCGAGGAGGTACGGCTCGCAGGCGGCGCCGGTGAGCAGTCCATCCGCGCCGAGGACCTCACGCAACGCGTCGAGAGCCGCAGTGCCCGGCCGGCCGTTGCGGGCAGCAGCCGCGGGACTTCCAGGGTCATCCGGCCCGGCGGCGGGCAATCGCTCGCGTCTCCGTCAGGGGATCGACAGCGCCCGCAGCGCCGCGATGCGCTCATCGAGCGGCGGGTGGCTCATGAAGAGCCGCCGGAGGCCTCCGCCCGCATCGCCGCCGGCGATGCCGAAGGCAGCCAGCTGCTGCGTGGGCAGCGGCTCGTGTACGCGCTTGAGCTCCTCCAGCGCTTCGATCATGTTGTCGCGGCCGGCGAGCTTGGCGCCGCCGCGATCGGCTCGGAACTCGCGCCAGCGCGAGAACCACAGCACGATGATGTTGGCGAGGATACCGAGCAGTATCTGGCTCACGATCACGCTGAGGAAGTAGGCGATGCCGCGGCCGTCGTCCGAACGGAACAGGGCGCGATCGACGATGTTGCCGATGATGCGCGACAGGAATATCACGAAGGCGTTCACGACGCCCTGGATCAGGGCGAGCGTCACCATGTCGCCGTTGGCCACATGGGTCATCTCGTGCCCCAGCACCGCGGTGATCTCCTCGCGGTTCATGCGCTGCAGGAGCCCGCTGCTGACCGCGACCAGCGCGGCATTGCGGTTGGCGCCGGTAGCGAATGCATTCGGCTCCGGCGAATTGAAGATGCCGACTTCCGGCATGCCGACGCCCGCGGCCTGTGCATGGCGCTGCACGACCGCGAGCAGCCACTGCTCCGTGGGATCAGCGGAAGACTCGCCGATGACGCGCACTCCCATGCTGCGCTTGGCCATCCACTTCGACACGGCCAGCGAGATGAACGAGCCGCCGAAGCCCCAGAACAGCGCAAACACCACCAGCCCGCCCAGGCTGCTGCCGTGCACGGTGAGCCAGGTATCCAGGCCGAGCAGATGCGCGACCACCGTCAGCACCAGGACGACGGCAAGGTTGGTCGCCAGGAACAACACGATGCGTTTCATGACAGCACTCTACCGTTACCGCGGCTGCGTCGCCAGCGTAGGGCCGGCCGGCGAAATTTCAAGAGCGCCGCTAGCCGATGACGACGCCGAGCGCGTGTCCGACGAGGAAGCTGACCAGCCCCGCGGCACCGCCGATCAGCAGCATGCGCAGCGCGCTGCGCAGCGCCTGCCGACCGGTGAACAGCGACAGCCCGAGGCCGACCGTAAACAGGGCCGCGGCCGTCAGCAGCACCGCTGCCACGATCGCGCGGGCGGCCGGCTGATGCAGCAGGAACGGGACGAGCGGCACCGCCGCGCCGGCCGCGAAGGTGACGAATGAGGCGAGCGCGGCCCGCCACGGCGAGCCGAGATCGTCGGGATTCAGGCCGAGCTCTTCGCGCGCCAGCACGTCGAGCGCCTGCGTGGGGTGCGCGAGCAGCGCACGGCTGACCTCGCGTGCCTGCGCGAGATCGACGCCGCGCGCCTGGTAGATGAGCGCCAGCTCCTCGGCTTCCTCCTCCGGATATTCGGCGAGCTCCTCGCGCTCGAGCGCCATCTGGTATTCGTACATCTCGCGCTGCGAGCGCACCGAGACGTATTCGCCGGCGGCCATCGACAGCGCTCCGGCCAGCAGTCCCGCAGCGCCGGTGGTCAGCACGTAGCCGCTGCCGGCCCCGGCCCCGGCCACCCCGAGCACCAGACTCATATTTGAAACCAAACCGTCATTGACGCCGAACACCGAGGCGCGCAGCGCGCCGCCGAGGCTGCTGCGATGACGCGCGCCGACCTCGGCGAGCGAGGTGGGCATGGCGTGACCGGCGAGAACCCCGGAGGCCGCGCTGTAGACCGACAGGCCGCGTAGCTTCATCGCCGCCAGCACCGCCCGCATGGACCGCGGCCCGAAGTGGTGCAGCAGCCGTGCCACGATGCGCGCCCGGAGCGAGGGCGTGAACGCCCGCGCTGGCTCGCCGCCCGGCGCGGCGCTGCCGCGGGCAGCGACCTGCTCCCAGCGGCGCGCCTGCTCCTCGGCGGCCGCGGCGAGCTGCTCGAACAGGCGGCGTTTGTGCGGGTCGGGTTCGGCGGCTGCGACCCGGCGGTACAGCCAGGCCGACTCTTTTTCGTGATACCAGCTATCGACGCCGGAGGCGGTCAATATTGGTCCTGGTCCTCGTCAGCGTCGTCCTCATCCTCGTCCCAATCGTCATCGTCATCGTCATCGTCTTCGTCTTCGTCCGATTCTTCTTCGTCCTCGTCCGAGTCGTCGTCATCGTCCGACCACCCCTCGGGCACATTGATACGCTCGAGATCCATCTCGTGCCACGCCTCGAGGTCGAGCTCTTCGATGTCGCCGTCGAGATACTCGATTTCGATGAGCTCCGAGTCCTCATCGATGGACAGGACGCGGAACTGTTCTTCTTCCTCCAGGTTCTCGTACCACTGTCCGCGAACCGGCTCGTAATCTCTGCTCACCGCGCCACCCTGTGTCAGCTCCTGCGCGCGGACAGTGTAGGGGGTGCGCTGCGGTTGGGCAACGCACGTGGTTTGCGTATAGTTTTGCCGCCATGGACCAGTCCGCGCACAGCACCGCACCCCTGACGCGCGCGCGACGCGTCGTGGTCAAGGTGGGCTCCGCGCTGCTGGTCGATCCGGCGAGCGGCCGCATCAACCGCGCCTGGCTCGAGACCCTGATCGAGGATCTGCTGCGCCTGCGCCAGCGCGGCCAGCCCGTGATCCTGGTTTCCTCGGGCGCCATCGCGCTCGGGCGACGGCGGCTCGGTCTGCCGCCCGGGACACTGCGGCTCGAGGAGAGCCAGGCCGCGGCAGCCGTCGGACAGATCCGACTGGCGCACGCGTACAAGGAGCTGCTCGAGGCCCAGGGGGTAACGGTGGCGCAGGTGCTGCTGACGCTGGAGGACAGCGAGCGGCGGCGCCGGTACCTCAATGCGCGTGCCACACTCGAAGCACTGCTCGCGCAGGGGGCGCTGCCGGTCGTCAACGAGAACGACACGGTGGCGACCGCGGAGATCCGCTACGGCGACAACGATCGCCTCGCCGCGCGCGTCGCGCAGATGGCGAGCGCCGATTGTCTGGTACTGCTCTCGGACGTGGAGGGCCTGTTCAGCGCCGACCCCAACCGCGATCCGCGCGCGCAGATCGTGCCGCAGGTGCGCCACATCGGCCCGGAGATCGAGGCTATGGCGGGCCGCCCGACTTCAGCCGTGGGCTCCGGCGGCATGGCTACCAAGATCCTCGCCGCGAAGATCGCGGTCGCGGCCGGCTGCCACCTGTGCATCGCTGCGGGCGGGCACCCCCATCCGCTCAGGCGCATAGAGGAGGGCGCCCCCTGCACCTGGTTCGTGCCGAGTGCAACGCCGGCGGCGGCGCGCAAGCAGTGGATCGCCGGCACGCTGCAGCCGGCGGGCGTCCTCAGCATCGATGCCGGAGCGCTGCAGGCGCTGCACGAGGGGCGCAGCCTCCTGCCGGCCGGCGTGACCGCCACGCGCGGCCGCTTCGAGCGCGGCGACACCGTGAGCGTCCTTAGCGGCGACGGCACGGAGGTCGCGCGCGGCATCGTCGCCTACTCGGACGCGGATGCGGCACGCATCCTGGGGCGTCGCTCCTCGGAGATCGAGACGCTGCTCGGCTTTCGCGGGCGCGACGAGATGATTCATCGCGACGACCTGGTACTGCTCGCGCCGGCCGGCCGCGGGCGTGCGGCGGGTTAGGGGCGGCGCCCGATGGAGCACGAGCAGCTCGGCGCCCTCATGCAAGGGCTCGGCAAGGCGGCCGTCGACGCCGCCCGGGCGCTGGCGTACGCGGCCAGCGCACAGAAGGACGCGGCGCTCGAGGCGACCGCTGCCGCGATTCGCGCGCGCCGCCACGAGATACTCGCCGCCAATGCGCGGGATGTGGCGACCGCGCAGGCCGCAGGCGCGAGCGCACCGAGGCTCGACCGGCTGCGGCTCGATGAGCGGCGCCTCGATTCGATCGCGGCGAGCGTCGCGTCGGTCATGGCCCTCGAGGACCCCGTCGGCCGCGTGGTCGCCGAGTGGCAGCGGCCGAACGGCCTGAGGATCCAGCGCGTGGCGGTACCGCTCGGCGTCATCGGCGTGATCTACGAGAGCCGCCCCAACGTGACGGTGGATGCGGGCGCGCTTTGCCTGAAGTCGGGCAACGCGGCGATCCTGCGCGGCGGCTCCGACAGCCGGCATTCGAACGCCGCATTGCATGCGTGTCTCGAAGCGGGACTGACGGCGGCGAGGCTGCCGCCGGCGTGCATCCAGCTCGTCCCGACCACCGCCCGCGCGGCCGTGGGCTACATGCTCGCCGCCATGACCGAGTACCTGGACGTCATCGTGCCGCGCGGCGGCAGGACGCTGGTGGCACGCGTGCAGCAGGAGGCGCGCGTGCCGGTGATCGGCCATCTGGAGGGCAACTGCCACGTGTACATCGATCGCGATGCAGATGTGCGCATGTCACGCGCCATCGCGCTCAACGCCAAGATGCGGCGCACCGGCATCTGCGGCGCCGCCGAGACGCTGCTCGTCGACCGTGCCTGTGTCATGACGCACCTCGGTCCGATCGTGCGCGACCTGCTCGATGCCGGTTGCGAGGTGCGCGGCGACCCGGAGGTGCAGCAGGTCGACGCGCGCGTGCGTGCGGCGAGCGAGCAGGACTGGTACACCGAGTACCTGGACGCGATCATCGCGGCGCGTGTGGTCGCGGATGTCGACGAGGCGATCGCCCACATCGCGCGTTACGGCTCGGCGCACACCGAGTCGATCGTCACCGACAACCCGGCGACCGCCGAGCGTTTCCTGCAGCGGGTCGACAGCGCCATCGTGCTGCACAACGCCTCGACGCAGTTTGCGGACGGCGGCGAGTTCGGCATGGGAGCGGAGATCGGCATCTCGACCGACCGTCTGCACGCGCGCGGGCCGGTCGGCGTGCAGCAGCTGACGACCTACAAGTACGTGGTGCGCGGCGCCGGCCAGGTCCGGGAGTAGCGCGTCTAACGCTGTGCCGTTTGCGCCTCGCGCGGCTCGCCGTGCACATGCGGCGCGGCCGCGCAGCGCTCGCAATTCACCCAGCCGGAGTTCCCGTCGGCGTAGTGCTCCTTCTTCCAGATCGGCAGGCGGTGCTTGACCTCATCGATGATGTAGCGGCAGGCACGGAACGCCTCGTCGCGGTGCTGCGCGCTTACCCCGACCCACACGGCGAGCTCGCCCACGGCGAGCTCGCCGACGCGGTGCGCGCACGCGGCGTGCGCCACGCCGAAGCCCGCGACGGCCTCGGCGAGGATGCGCTCGCCTTCGCGCACCGCCAGACTCTCGAACGCCTCGTACTCCAGGCGCCGCACCGGCGCGCCCTCGTTGTGGTCGCGCACCCAGCCTTCGAAGGCCGCGTAGCCGCCGCATGCGGGATCGGCGAGCTCGACGCGCAGCGCGGCAGGCTCGAGCGGAGTGCGGCTGAAACGGAACGCCACGGACGCCCCGCCGAAGCTCAACCGCCCGCCACGGGCGGAATGAATACCAGCGCGTCGCCGTCGGCGAGCGGCGTCGACCAGTCGGCGAACTCGCCGTTGATGGCGACGCGCAGCGCAGCGGGCGCGAGCGAGAAGCGGTAGCGCCGCGCGAGCTCCGCATAGAGCTCCGCGGCCGTGGGCGCGTCGCTCACCAGCGCCTCCTCGCGCCGGCCGGCCTGTTCGCGCAGCAGCGCGTAATACTGCACGTTGAGCTTGCGGCTCGGGCTTGCGGAGCGGGCGGCGGGGTCGAGAGCGGCCATGGCGGCAGCATACTCCTCGGGCGTGTTGGCATTGTCGAGGGCGCGTGGATTGGGCTCATCGAGGAGCTCGACGTCGGCCTGCATCAGGAACTTGCGCGGGCAGTCGCGCCCGCCTGCGACATAAGCGGCAAGCCGCGGCTGACTCGAGGGTTCGTAGATCGCGCACAGCGGCTCCGGCAGACCGTCGCGGCTCGAGCGGTAGGCGCTGGCTTCGCGCGAGGCGGCGCGGTGGCGCAGCAGGTGCGCGAGCGTCGCCGCATCCAGCAGCGGCAGGTCGCACGCCAGCACCAGCCAGGCGTGCTCGGGGTACTGCGCCTGCGCGGCCAGGATCCCGGCGATCGGACCCAGGTTCTCGTGCCGGTCGACGATTTGCGGGAAGCCTGCGCGCAGCGGGTCGGAGCGCTGATCGGCGCGCACCGATACGAAGGTACGCTCGACGTGCGGGACGAGCAGCGCCACGGCGCGCTCGAGCTGGCTGCGGCCCGCGGCGGTGAGCGCCGCTTTGTCGCGGCCCATGCGGCTGCTGCGGCCGCCGGCGAGCAGCAGGCCGTAGAGCGGCGCACTCATCGCCCGCTCCGCGCTGCGCGTGTGAAGGTGCGGCGGCCGCCGGACTTGGCCAGGAGTCTCACGCCCGTGATCTCGATGTCGTGCGACAGCGCCTTGCACATGTCGTAGATCGTGAGCGCCGCGACGCAGGCTGCGGTCAGCGCCTCCATCTCGACGCCGGTGCGCTGGTGCACCGAAACCTCCGCGCGCACCACGATGATGCTCGGGCGCCGGTGAGTGATGGTGATCTGACAGTTCTCGACCCCGAGCGGATGGCAGAACGGAATCAGCTCGTGCGTGCGCTTGGCCGCCATGACGCCCGCGAGGATCGCGGTGTCGAACACCGGGCCCTTGGCCGTGCGGTGGCCGCTGGCCCGCAGCATGCGCGCCACCTCCCCGGGCAGCCGCACGCGCGCCTCGGCCACTGCCACCCGGTGCGTCACCGGCTTCGCGCCCACATCCACCATGGCCGGGCGCCCGCGCGCGTCGAGGTGCGAGAGGCGTGGCGCCTCCCGGCGCGAGTCCGCGCGGCTGGCGTGTTGGGAGCGGGCGCGGGCCATCAGCCACCGATGTAGAACATCTCGACCTTGCGCTCCTCGCGCTGCGCCTGCCGCCGGCTCGCGCGCAGCTCGCTGTAGCGGTCGGTGCGCTTGTGCCAGAGCGCCGCGATCATCTCGAGCAGCTGCTCATCGCTCGCGCCGCCGCGCAGCGCGTCCCGGAGGCTCGTGCCATGGGTGGCGAACAGGCAGGTGTAGACCACGCCGTCGGACGACAGCCGCACGCGCGAGCAATCGCCGCAGAATGGCTGCGACACCGAGGAGATGAAGCCGATCTCGCCCTGGCCGTCGGTGAACGCATAGCGGTCGGCGACCTCGCCGCGATAGCCGGGCTCGAGCGAGGTCAGCGGCCAGCGTGCGCCGATGTGTGCCGCCAGCTCTTTAGACGGCACCACCGTCTCCGGGGTCCAGTGGTTGCGGTTGCCGACATCCATGTACTCGATGAAGCGCACGATGACTCCGCTGCCGCGGAAGTGCTCGACCAGGTCGAGCACGGTGTGATCGTTCACTCCGCGCTGCACCACGGCGTTGATCTTGACCGGCGCCAGTCCCGCCCGGCGCGCATGCTCGATCCCGGTAAGCACCTCGTCGACGCCGCCGAAGCCGCCGCTCATGCGCGCAAACACCTGCGGGTCGAGGCTGTCGAGGCTTACCGTGATGCGCTTGAGGCCCGCCGCCTTGAGCTCGCTCGCATACTTGGCGAGCAGCACGCCGTTGGTGGTGAGCGCCACGTCGTCGACACCCGGGATGGCGGTCAGATCGCCGATCAGATCCGCGAGGTTGGCGCGCAGCAGCGGCTCACCGCCGGTCAGGCGGAGCTTGCGCACGCCGAGCCGCACGAACAGCCGCGCCAGGCGCACGATCTCATCGAACGACAGCCGCTCCTGCGAGCCGAGGAAGCGATATTTGTCGTGGAAGGTCTCGCGCGGCATGCAGTACGGGCAACGGAAGTTGCAGCGGTCCATCACCGAGATGCGCAGGTCGCGCAGCGGGCGCGCAAGCGTGTCGCGCGGCATGGGATGTGCGCTTAAGGGTACGACAACTTCACGTGTGGGCATGGGGGTTCCAAGTATGCGCACCCGCCGGGGTGCTGGCTATCGGCCGAAAGGGGGGAGGCTGGGGCGGGAAAAAGCCGGGCGCCGCGGCCGGGCCTCACGGGCTCAGGACCAGCGGTAGAGCCGCGTAACGAACCCTTTCTTGTAGGCATTCGGGCCCGGCGGAAGTTCCACGAAGCCGTCGGTGCCCGCGAGCGCGGTGAAATCCTCCGAGCTGTTGGTGGCGACCGGTACTGCCCAGGGCCGACCCCAGTCGTCCTGCTCGATGCGCACCGGCAGAAAATGCGTGAGCGGCGCGTCGATGCTCACCGGCGCACCGAGCGCGATACGCTCCGCCGGCGGCGGGTTATGTCCGAGGCTGGTGAAGAGCGCCGGCAGCACGTAGCGGCCGAGGCACACGAGGGCGGAAACCGGCCGGCCGGGCAATCCGAACACCGCGGCGCCCGACGGTGCGACCCCGAACCACAGCGGCTTGCCCGGGCGCTGCGCGACTCTATGGAAGATCGCGTGTACGCCCAGCTCCTCGAGCACGCTCGGCACCAGGTCGAACCGGCCCGTGGACACCCCGCCCGAGAGCACCAGCACGTCGTGCGTCTCGAGGTGAAAGCGCAGTCGCTCGCGCAGCATGCCGGCATCGTCCTGAATGTGATCGTCGGCGACGCGCTGAAAGCCGTGCTCGCGCAATGCGCTCACGATGGCGTAGGCGTTGGAGCGGCGCACCTGATGGTCGAGCACCGGCTCGCCGGGCTCGACCAGCTCGTTGCCCGTGGAGATGACGGCCAGCATGGGTTGGCTGCTGACGCGCACGCGCGCCATGCCGGCGGAGGCGGCGATCGCGATCTCCGGCGGGTGCAGCCGTGCGCCGGCGGCGATCAGCAGCGCGCCCTGGCGGGTATCGGTCCCCCGCCGGTGGACGTTGAGCCAGGGGGCCACGCGCGCACTGCTTGCCAGCGCCCGCTCATCCGCACGGCCGGCCTCGAGATCCTCGACCGGCACTACGCAGTCGCAACCCGCCGGCAACACCGCGCCGGTCATCACCTCGATGCACGCCGTCGGCGAGCCGAGTGTCAGCGGTGGATCGCCCGCGGGCTGCGTGCCCTGCAGATGCAGGCTCCGCAGGCCTCCCGCGACGGCGCGACTGTCGAGCGCAATACCGTCCATCGCCACGCGGTCGAACGGCGGCTGATCGCGCTCGGCGTAGATGTTCTCGCGCAGCACGCTGCCCGCACACTGGGCGAGCGGCAGGGACTCGATCGGCTGGCACCGCAGGCGCTTGCCGATCAGCAGATCGGCCTCGGCCGGCGTGAGCACTCAGCTCTTCTTGCCGGTTCTGGCTTTGAAGGCCTTGACCTGCTCGTTGAAGCGGTCGGCGATGCTCTGCAGCTGATCGATGGCGGCGTTGTGCTTCTGCGCTTCGACGCGCTGCATCTCGCTCTTCTGCTGCGGCTTGAGCTTGTCGCCCTGCTTCGCGATGTCGTCATCCAGCTGCTTGTCGATGCAGGCTACGTAGTCGTTCACGGCCTTGTTGTAAGTGTTGATGGCCTTCTGACCGGCGAGCATCTCGTCGAGCGTGGCGGTCGCGCCGTCGGGGATCTTGTCGGGCGTGGACGGGTAGGGACAGTCGGCATAGGCGGTCCCTGCCGCGAGCAAGGCCACGGCCGCGGTCGCGTGAAGCATTTTCATTTTGGATGGATCCTGAGCCGGTAGAGGGGATGATTATCTTAAGAGGCGCGCGCGCTTAAGCGCTACTGGCGCCCGACGTCGCGGCTTCCCGGGGCGCACGCTGGCCCGGCGCGGCCTGCCGAGAAAGCACTGCGGCGCGTGGTCGTTCACCACGCCGACCGCCTGCAGGAAAGCGTAGACGATGGTGCTGCCGACGAATCTGAAGCCGCGGCGCACGAGGTCTGCCGAGATCCTGTCGCTGAGCGTCGTGCGGTCCGGCGGCCGGGCGCGGCGCTGGTTGACGACCGGCCGGCCGCCGACGAAGGCCCAGAGGTAGCGCGCGAACGAGCCGAACTCGCGCTGCACGGCGATGAACGCCCGGGCGTTGCTCACAGTGGACTCGATCTTCAGCCGGTTGCGCACGATGCCAGGATCGCGCCGCAGCGCGGCCCGGCGCCGCGCGTCGAAGCGCGCCACCTTGCGCGGATCGAAGCGCGCGAAGGCGCGGCGGTAGCCGGCGCGCTTGTGAAGTATGGTGGCCCACGAAAGTCCCGCCTGCGCGCCTTCCAGTGTCAGCATCTCGAACAGCCGCCGGTCCTCGTGCACCGGTCGGCCCCATTCCTCGTCGTGGTAGCGAACGTACGCACCGTCGGTCGTTCCCGCCCAGCGGCAGCGCCGCCTGGTCCTCCCGGCACGCGGCGCAGGCGCGCCCGAGTGTCTGCTCATGTGATCGCCACCTTATCGGCCCGCAGGACTTTTTCTTTCGGCCCGTGAGACTTTGCGGGGTAAACTATACGCACACTCCCGATGCCCCGCCGGCTGCTCATACTCTTTATCTGTCTGTGCGCGCTGGCCCTGCTGGCACCGCGCCCCGCGCTCGCGCAGGCGGGGCCGCCCTACATCACCAATGACCCCGGTACGCCTGGCAACGCCAACTGGGAGATCAATATCGCCGAGATGACCACCGTGCAGCGCGGTGTCGACTCGTACCAGGTGCCGCAGATCGATTTGAACTTCGGGCTGGGAGATCGTATCCAGCTGACCTTCGAGGTCCCGTACGTGGCACAGACCGCCGACGGTCAGCCGGGCGCCAGCGCCTGGGGAAACGCGTTGCCGGGCGTCAAATGGCGCTTCGTCGATCAGGGCGAGGACGGTTGGCAGATCTCCACCTTTCCGCAGCTCGAGATGCGCGCCTCGGCGTACGCGCAGCGCGCCGGGATCGCCGGGGACGGCCCGCGGCTGCTCCTGCCGGTGGAGTTTGCCCACCCCGTCGGGCCGCTGGATCTCGACTTCGAGGCCGGCTACTACTTTCCGTGGCACGGCAACGGCAACGAAGAGCGGGTCGTCGGCTTTGTCGCAGGCCATACCTTCAGCCCGCGCCTCGAGCTCGACGCCGAGCTCTACAACGATCACGGCATGGGCGGCAAGCCGCCGGACTTCACCAGTCTCGATCTCGGCGGGCGCTACAGGCTCCATCGCGGGTTCATTCTGCTGTTCATGGCCGGCCGCAGCATCGCCGGGCCTGCCGCAACCCGGATCGACTTCATGGCTTACCTGGGCATCCAGGTCCTGCTGAGCAATTACGGGCGCACGCTGACGACTGAGCCGTGATTCAGCGGCCCACGTACAATCGCAGTCCCAGGCGTCTTACCGGCAGGGCAGACCTATGACGTTCCCATCAGCTGCAGCAGACGGAAATCCCATCGCCGGCCGTGCGTTTCTCCCGGCCGTGCTCGCTCTGCTGCTGGGGTGCTCCGGTCAGCATGGCGCCGCGCCGGCGCCTGTGGCCGCCGCCCAGCCGGCGCAGCGAGCCGACCGCGGGTTGAGCGCCGAGATCGGCTACAACGGCACACTGCTCCTGTTCCGGGTCGAGAATCGCGACACGTTTGACTGGAGCGACTGCCAGTTCAATCTCAATGCAAAGGGCACCGATCCCGGCTTCACACAGAAGGTCGCGAGCCTGAAGCCCGGTCTCACCGAGGCGGCGCAGCTTCGGGTCGGCGATTTCACCGACGCCGCGGGCGCGAAGTTCGATGCGGCTGCCCACACGGTGACAACGCTGGATTTCGGCTGCGACACCCCGCAGGGGCGGCTGTACTACGGCGGACAGTTCCAGCTGGGCGAAACCACCTACCCCGGCCGGCCGAAGTAGAATCCCCGACGCTGCGCCCGTAGCTCAGTTGGATAGAGCATCAGGCTTCGAACCTGAGGGTCGGCGGTTCGAATCCGTCCGGGCGCGCAAATTCACGATTGCGATGAGTGAGGCGGCACTGGCGGGAGTTCCACACTGCACCAACTGCGGCGCGCCGCTGACGGGCCAATACTGCGTGGCCTGCGGGCAGCGGCGGCTCGCCGGACGGCTCACTTTCGGCCGCCTGGCAGCGGATGTGGCGCAGCGCGTGTTCCGCTTCGATCGCGCCTTCGCGGTGACGGTCTTCAGAATGCTGCGCGAGCCGGGGCGGCTGGTGCCCGACTATCTGGCCGGCCGGCGCGCCGGCTATCTCGAGCCGATCCAGTACCTGATCAGCAGCGTGTTCGTGCAGTTCGTAGTCGCGACTCTCACCGAGCGGCTGGCGCCGGCCGTGGGACGTATCTCCGCGTACGGCTGGCTCGGCCGCCTGAGCGGCGTGCTCGTCATCAAAGTGCTGATGATCTTCTGGATGGCGACTCTCTGGCGGCTCATGTTCCGCTCGACGCGCTACAACCTCGCGGAGATCTACGTGTTCGCGATGTACGCGTTCGGCACGCTGGGACTCCTATGGACCGTGCCGCCGCTCGTTGATCTGCTGCTGCCGTACCAGCTTGGCGCCGACCCCGTGACCGTGCTGCTGGTGACGTTTGCCATCGAAGTGACCTACCTGACGTACGCGATCTGGCAATTCGGCAACATACCGGTGTGGATCTGCGCGTTCCGAGTCGCGGTGGTGCTGGTGGTGGGCGATGCGCTGCTCACCTGGGTGGTCGGTACCGATTACCTCGCGCACCTGCTGCTGCCGACGCTGCACCTGAGGCACTAGACTCTCGCGGCGGCGCGGCCGCGCGCCGCGATGCGCCAGTAACCGAGCGCGAGCAACCCGAACCAGAACGGCGCCACGTAGAGCGCCACTCGGGTGTCCGGATCGCGCACCAGCATCACCGTCACCAGCACCAGAAAAGCGAGCACCAGCCAGTTCGCGACCGGCGCCCCCGGCATACGGAACGGTGCGGCCGCCGCGCGGCCCGCAACCACCGCACGCCGGTAGTTGGCGTGCGCCACCAGGATGATCCCCCAGGTCCAGAGCGTGCCGATGAGCGCGATGCTGGTCACCATCGTGAACACCCGCTCGGGCACCAGGTAGTTGAGTACCACGCCGAGCAGCATCACCGCCGCCGAAGCATGGATGCCGGCGGCCGGCACGTGCTCACGGTTGAGCACCGCGAAGGCACGCGGCGCCTGGCCGCGCTGGCCGAGCGTCCAGAGCATGCGGCCGGTGCTGAACAGTCCGCTGTTGCATGACGAGGCGGCCGCCGTGATGACCACCAGATTGATGATAGTGGCTGCTCCCGGGAGCCCCAGCCTGCCGAAGACGAACACGAACGGGCTCATCTTCGGGTCGAGCTCCGTCCAGGGCACGAGCGACATGATGATGAGGAGCGCGCCCAGATAGAAAATGAGTATCCGGGCGATGATGCCGTTGGTGGCACGCGGCAGCACGACCGCGGGATTCTGCGACTCGCCGGCGGTGACCCCGATGAGCTCGACCCCTTCGTAAGCGAACATCACGATCTGCAGCGCGAGCAGCACCGCGAGCACGCCTCCCGGGAGGAAGCCGCCGTGCGACCACAGGTTGGAGAAGCTCGCGGTGGCGCCGAGCGCACCCGCGTGAAAAATGATCACCGCTAGCCCGGCGATGATCAGCGCCACGATGGTCACGACCTTGATGAGCGCGAACCAGAACTCGAGCTCGCCGAACACCCGCACCGCGAGCAGATTCGCTCCATAGAGCACGGCAAGGGCCACGAGCGGGGGTAGCCACTGCGGTACCCCGGGGAGCCAGAAGCGTACGTAGATGCCGATGGCGGTGATCTCCGCCATGACGGTCGCGACCCAGGCAAACCAGTAGGACCACCCCGTCACGAAGCCCGGAAAGGGTCCGCAAAATTCGTCCGCGTAGGTGGCGAACGAGCCGGCCACCGGGCGGTAAGTGAGGAGCTCCCCGAGCGCCCGCATGATGAAGAAGATGGCGACCCCGCCCACCGCATACGCGAGCAGCAGTCCCGGGCCCGCGCTGTGGATCGCCTTGGCCGAGCCCAGAAACAGCCCGACGCCGATCGTGCCCCCGAGAGCGATCAACTGGATGTGCCGGTTCTGGAGCTTGCGCGCGAGATCGGTGCCGGGTTGTGACATGGAGGCTCCCTTAAGGACCGCGTCAGTGGTGTGTCGGAGAAACAGGGCCGAGCAGCGCGTACCGGCGGCCCTGCGGTAACTCATAGCGCTGCACGATGCTGGCCGCGCCTGCGGCGACGAGGTTGCCGGCGACGCCATCACCCGGTGCGGCGAGCGGATGAATGTGAGCGAGCAGCTGCGTCACGCGGCCGGGCGCATGCCCCGGCAACAGCACCAGCACGCGTGCCCGTGTCCCGTGGCTCGCGAGCCAGCCGTCGACCGCGCCCTGAGTCGCATGCCCGCCGGTTGTCAGGATCGCAAGCGGAGTCTCAAGGCCGTGATCGAGCATGGCGATCGTGGTCTCGTCGGGATCGAGCAGTGCCAGTGCGCCGGTCTGCGTATCGGCGTGGATGCGGCGCGCAAGCTGTGGCAGATCCTGCCAGCGGTCGATCGCGGGGAATGCCGCGAGGGCGGTCAGACATACCGCGGCGGCGTAGGCGCCGTAGCTCCACGCGATAGAGCGTGACAGGCCGCCGCGGCGCTCGATCCTGGCCGCGCGCAGCAGCGCGAAAGCGGTGGCAATGCCCGCGGCACAGGCTCCGGTCAGGCACGCGCCCGGCGCTGCGGCACGGGCGGCCGCGAGGACCACGAGCAACCCGATCATTGCGGCGGCCATCACCGCGATGAGGCCGCGCGTCGACGCCAGCGCGAGCCGGTCGAGCCGTGTGGAGGCGCTCGCCGCCTCGTGCGCCCACAGGCCCACGAGCAGCGCGAACCCGAGAAGCGCGGGAGCCGCGTACACGTCGCGCGCGGTCTGCGCGAACGACAGCAGCACGAGGAACGGCAGGCTGGCCGAGAGCGCGAAGCGCCAGGGCGTGCCCGCGGGACCCGGCAGCTGCAGCTGGCTCCAGGCGCGCCGCAGCGCCGCGACGACGAGCAGCGTCCAGGGCAGCAGGTACAGAGGCAGCTCGAGGAGGTACTTGCCCGGGGAGTTGTGATGTCCGCTCGTGTAGTCGAGCGCTGCGGGAGCCGAGACGTGCGTGAAGCGCCCGAAAAGGTTGTTCCAGAACATGACGCGCAGCGCGTCCGCACCGTGCGCGCTGCGCGCCACGGCCACAACCCACGGGCCGATGACGAGGACCTGGATAATGAGCCCGGCATACAGCTCCCAGCGCCGCAGCTCGCGCCAGCGGCGCTCCGTCGCGATGAGCGTCAACAGCGCCAGCCCGGGTACGAGCCACCCGGGGGCACTCTTGGCCATGAAGGCGGCGGCGGCTCCGAGATGCATGAGCCCGTAACCGAGCGCCTTGGCGCGCCCCGGCAGTGCACGGTAGCCGAGCCAGGCTCCAAGGAGCGCAACCGCGCAGCCTGCCAGCAGCGCGGCGTCCGGGGCGAGCCAGACGCTCACGCGGTACGCGGTCAACGCGCTCGCTCCGACGACCGCGGCGATGAACGCCGCCGCGCCGTCGCCGGTCATGGCGAGCGCGAGTGCGCCGAGCGCCAGCGCCGCAACCGCCGCGTACAGGAGGTTCGGGGCGCGCGCCGCCGCCGCCGAGTCGCCCCCGAGCGCGATGCTCCCGCCTGCGGCCCAGTACGAGAGCGGGGGCTTTTCCAGGAACGGTGTGCCCGCGAGCTCCGGCAGCGTACGGTCGGCCTGTGCGCTCATGCGCCAGGCGATATCGGCCTCGCGTGGCTCGTCCGGTGTCCACAGCGCGCGGTCGAAGATGCCGACCAGCCACAGCGGGGCGAGCGCCGCCAGGATCGCAAGACTCAGAGAGCGAAGGCCCGACGGCATGCGCGGCGACATCTCAGCCTGCGGCCGCCCCGGCGAGCGCCGCGGCCGGCTGCGCCGCCAGCCACGCGACCAGCGGTCTCAAGTCCTGCCCGAGGAGGTGCAGGCCGAGCTTGGTGCGCCGCCAGAGAATGTCTTCCGCGGTCTGCGCGAACTCCTCGCGGCACAGGTAGCTGACCTCGCGCTCGTAAAGGTCCGGGAGGATCTCAAGGCCCAGGTCGGCGAGCGAGACCGCATCGCCAAGCATCCGCTCGATGCGCGTGCCGTAGGCATGCGCATAGCGCAGATGCAGCCGCGGCGGCAGCCACGGGTAGCGCCGCCCGACCGTGCGCAGGAATACAGCGAAGCTGCCTTGCGGCAGATCGCCGCCGGGGAGCTTCGCGCTCGCGGTCCAGGGTCGGGCGTGCACGCCCAGGAGCGGGGCGAGCATGTTCACCGCGCTTTCGGCCAGCCTGCGATAGGTGGTGATCTTGCCGCCGAACACCGAGAGGAGCGGTGCCGGCTGCCGCTCGAGCTCGAGCGCGTAATCGCGTGTCACGCTCATCGGATCGCTCGAATGGTCCGCGAGCAGCGGCCGCACACCGGCGTAGCTCCAGCGTACATCCCCCGGGGTGATCTGACGCTTGAAGTACCGGTTGGCCGCCGCGCACAGGTAACCGGTCTCGTCCGCGTCGATGTGCACCGCGGCCGGGTCGCCGCGGTAATCGACGTCGGTCGTGCCGAGGAGCGTGAAGTCATGCTCGTACGGGATCGCAAACACGATGCGCCGGTCCTCGTTCTGGAAGATGTAGGCGAAGCGATGCTCGAACAGCCGCGGTACGACCACGTGGCTGCCCTTCACCAGACGTACGTGGCGCGCGGTGTGCACCGGGGTCGCGCCGCGGACGAAGTGCTCCACCCAGGGACCGGTGGCGTTGACGGCCGCGCGCGCCTGAACGGCGCAGCGCGCACCCGCGCCGGCCACGAGGCTCGCGCTCCAGCCGCCGCCGGCCGGCGTGAGGCGCTCACAGCGTGCGCGGGTGAGAATGACGGCGCCGCGCTCACGGGCGTCGAGCGCGTTGAGGACCACGAGCCGGGCATCGTCGGTCTGGCCGTCCGAGTATACGAAGGCGCGTTTATAACCGCTCTGCAGCGCCGCACCCGCGATGTGGCGGCGCAGATCGATCGCGGCCGACGCGGCCAGGTGGGCGCGCGCGGCGAGATGGTCGTAGAGGAGGAGTCCCGCGCGGATCAGCCACGCCGGCCGCAGGTGCGCGGCGTGCGGCATGACGAAATGCAGCGGCCGCATGATGTGCGGCGCGGCGGCGAGCAGGATCTCGCGCTCGATGAGCGCTTTGCGTACCAGGGCGAAGTGATACTCCTCGAGGTAGCGCAGCCCGCCGTGGATCAGCTTGGTGCTCGCCGAGGAGGTGTGCGCGGCGAGATCGTCCTGCTCGCACAGCACGACCTTGAGGTCGCGGCCGGCGGCGTCGCGGGCGATGCCGGTGCCGTTGATTCCGCCGCCGACGACCAGCAGGTCGCAGTGGAGCGTCTGCGCCGCACTCACGCCCGGCGCGGCACCTGCCGACCGTAGTAGTCCGGATAGTCCTCGCTGAGTCCCTTGAAGCGGCGGTGAATCCACAGATATTGCTCGGGAGCGATTCGTACCTGCGCTTCGATCAGGTGGTTGAAGCGCAGCGTGTCGGCCGCGGCACTCTCGCCCGGGAAGTTCTCGAGCGCGGGATGGATGGTCGCACGATAACCCTGGGTCCCCGGCAGGCGCTGGAGAAAATAGGGTAACACCGGCGCGCCGGTCACGCCCGCCAGGCGCGAAGTCAGCGTGTTGGTTGCGGCCGGAATGCCGAACATCGGCACCATTTCCGCGCCTTTCCTGCGGTAGCTCTGGTCGGGTGCGTACCAGACGCACTCGTTCTTCTTCAGCGCTGTGATGAAGGCACGGATGTCGTCCTTCAGGATGCCGCGGCTGCCCATGCCGCAGCGGAAGCGGTCGAGGGCGTACGCGAGGACCTCATTGCGGGTCGCGCGGTACAGAAAGCTCACCGGCGTCACGGAAGCCAGCACCCGTCCGGCCAACTCCATGGGTGTGAAGTGCGCGGTCAGAAGGATCACGCCGCGCCCGCGGGCGCGCGCCGCCTCGAGATGCTCGCGCCCCTCGACGCGCACCAGTCGCGCGAGGCGCCGTGGCGAGCTCCACCAGGCGAGCGGAATCTCCATGAGCGCAATGCCGAGACTCGCGAAGTGTGCATCGAGCAGCCGCGCACGCTCTTTGGGCGACAGCTCCGGCAGGCACAGCTCGATGTTGCGACGTGCGGTCTCTGCGAAGCGGGTCGGCAGGCGTCGCAGCACCGCGCCGAGCAGCCGTCCGAGCGCGAGCAGCGTCGCGTAGGGCAGCAGCGCGAGCAGACGCAGCAGCCCGAGTCCGGCCCAGGTGAGCCAGTAACGCGGCGCCAGGAGCCGCAATCGCATTAAAGTCCCCTAAAATAAAGGATCTGCGCTTCGCGCAACCGCCGAGATTACCCTATTCCCGCGCACGAACTGTGCTCCAATTGAGCCGGATGAGCCGTTCCGCCCGCTTTCTGGAGATCCGCCTCGAGCACCTGCAGGTGCGGCGCGCCGGACGCCGGGTGCTGCGCGACATCACCTGGAGGATCCGGCCGGGGGAGCACTGGTTACTCGCCGGCGCCAACGGTGCCGGCAAGACCCAGCTGCTGAAGATCCTCGCCGGCAGCGTCTGGCCCGAGCCCGCGGCAAGGCCTGCGCGGCGTTACCTCTCGGGCGGCGAGTCCGCGATCGTCCCTGCCGGGTTCATGGAGCGGATCGCCTATCTCGGCGCCGAGCGGCAGGACCAGTACCAGCGCTACGGCTGGGATCTGCCGGCCGCGCGTATCGTCGGCACGGGCATCTACCGCACCGACATTCCGCTCGACGTCCTCACCGC
Source organism: uncultured Gammaproteobacteria bacterium (assembly GCA_963844595.1). GTDB lineage: Bacteria > Pseudomonadota > Gammaproteobacteria > Steroidobacterales > Steroidobacteraceae > 13-2-20CM-66-19. Next base: position 286,798 of record CAWJOW010000003.1, on the reverse strand, counting down.
CGCCGACCGCCGCCGGGTGCAGCGCGCGCTCGGCGCGCTCGGCGCCGCGCACCTGGCGGCACGCCCGTTTCTGTCTCTTTCCTATGGCGAGCGCCGCGTGATTCTGCTGGCGCGGGCCCTGGTGTCGCGCCCGCAGCTGCTGCTGCTCGATGAGATCCTGAACGGCCTCGACGCCTCGAACCGCGGGCGCATCCTCGCCTGGCTCGCCCGGCAGACACGCCGCCTGCCGTGGGTGTTCGCCACGCACCGGATCGAGGATGTGCCGGCCGCGGTCACCCACGCGCTCATTCTGAGCGGCGGTCGCATCGTCTACCGCGGCCCGCGGACCGGGGCGCCGCTCGCCAAATGGCTCGGGGCACCGGTGCGTCTCACAAGCCGAGCGCTCCGGCGACGCGGCCGCGCGGGACGCGCGCTGCTGCGCCTCACGCGCGGGCGTGTCTACCTCGATCAGAGCCGTGCGCTCGAGGGCGTGAGCCTTGCGGTCCGGAGCGGGGAGTGCTGGGTCGTGCACGGCCGCAACGGCTCGGGCAAGACCACGCTGCTGCGCACGCTCTACGGCGATCACGGCGTCGCGCTCGGAGGAACGATCGCACGCGCCGGCGTGACGCCCGGCGTGCCGCTCGAGGCCTTCAAGAGGCGCGTCGGACTGGTAGCGCCGCACCTGCAGGCCGAGTACCCGCGCGAGTCCACCGTGGCGGAGGTCGTGCAGTCAGGCCGGCACGCCAGCATCGGGCTGAACGATGCGCCGAGCGCGGCAGACCGCGACGCGGCACGCCGTGCGCTCGGTTCTTTCGGCCTGACGCGTCACGCGGCGCGGCCGTTGCGCGAGCTGTCCTACGGACAGGTACGGCGGGCGCTGTTCGCACGCGCCTGGGTGCGCAAGCCGCGCCTGCTGCTTCTCGACGAGCCGTTTGCGGGAATCGACGCGCCGACGCGGCGGCGCCTGATGCGGCGCGTGGAGACGCTCGCCGCGCGCGGCGCGGCGGTGATGGTCGCGGTGCAGAAGCCGGGCGACTGGCCGGCATGCGCCACCCACGAGCTCGAGCTGTCGCGTGGCCGCGCGCTCTACTGCGGCCCGCTGCGCCGCCGATCCGCGCGGCAGGCGGCAGGCGGCGGCGGAGCGCGCCTGCGCGAGGCGGCGCGATGAGCCGCGCGCACCGCCTCGGCTTCGTCGGGCTCGGAGTGCTGCTTGCCGCCGTGCTCGTGCTGATCGCGCGGGCGCCGCTTTTCTGGGGGCGCTATCTCGGCTCGCTCGTACGGCCGGGCGCGCTCGCACCCGCCTGGTACGAGCCGCGCGAGCGGGTCGTGGGCGGCAACCAGCCGCTCGCGCCACGTGTCTCGCCCGAGTCCGAATCGCTCGACCCGCGTTTGCTCGAGGCGGCCGCCGCGTATGCGGCGAGCCACGACGCGCGCGCGCTCATCGTCGCGCGACACGGCTACGTGGTGTTCGAGCGCTACTGGCACGGCACGAGCTTCGACACACTCGCGGACGCGCAGGGCTTCACCCGCGTGCTCGCCGCGCTCGCGGTGGGCGCAGCGCTCTCGCACCGCAGGGTCGGCTGGCCCGATGAGCCGATCGGCTATTTCATCGGCAAGTGGCGCAGTGACCCGCGCGGCGGCATCACCGTGCGCGATCTCCTGCAGATGTCCTCGGGGCTTGCGGCGCCGGCGCAGTCGCGCAGCCCGTGGAGCGTGGCGATGCGCGCGCGCTTCGGCACCGATGTGGCGCAGGCCACGCTCGCCGAAGGGTTGCTCGGGCAGCCGGGCAAGACCTGGGCGGCGCAGAGTGCGGACCCGCAGCTGCTCGCACTGGTGCTCGAGCAGGCTACCGGCGAGCGCTACGCGAGCTATCTCTCGCAGGCGGTATGGCGCCGGATCGGGGCTGCGGACGCCTGGCTGTGGCTCGACCATTCGGGCGGCATGGCGCACGCCGACTGCTGCATGCTGGCGCGCCAGGGCGACTGGATACGCGTCGCCGAGCTGATGCTGCACGATGGCAACTACCGCGGCGCCGAAGTCATTCACCCGGGCTGGGTGCAGCTGATGCGCACGCCGGCGCGCAGCAACCCCGACTACGGTATGTACGTGCGGCTCGGCGCACACATGCCGCCGGGCAGCGAGCCGTACGCCGCCGCCGACACCTACCTCATCGACGGCGGCGGCGGCAACCGCCTGTGGCTGGTGCCGTCGATGCAGATCGCGGTGCTGCGCATGGGCGGCAGACCCGACGGCGCACACGCCCCGGACGAGGCGCGCCTTCCCAACCTGATCGTCACCGCGGCACGCGACTTCGTGCCGCGCGCGGCCCATCCGGGCGCGGACATCTCGGCAATCGTGTCCGGGCACTAGCGCGGCAAGGCCGGAATTGAACAGGCAGCTCGGGGCGCTGTTTCTCTTCAGCGTGATCGACACGCTGGGCTTCGGCATCATGATTCCGCTCGTGCCGTACATGGCCGACCGCTTCGGCGCGGCCCCGGCCCTCATCACGGCGATCCTCGGCAGCTATTCGCTGTGCCAGTTCATCGCAGCGCCCCTCTGGGGCCGCCTGAGCGACGCCCATGGGCGTCGCCCGATTCTCACCAGCAGCCTGGCCGGCGCCTGCCTCTCGTACCTGATTCTCGCCGGCGCGCACAATCTCTGGTGGCTGCTCGGCTCGCGCATGCTCGCCGGCTGCATGGCGGGCAACATCGCCGCCGCGTTCGCCTATGCATCCGACGTGTCGGCGCCGCAGCAGCGCACGGCGGCGCTCGGTCTCATCGGCGCGGCGATCGGTGTCGGCTTCGCGCTGGGGCCACCGCTCGGCGGCCTGCTCGCGGGTGCCGATCCGCGGACCGCCGACTTCATGCGCCCGGCGCTGGTGTCGGCCTGCCTCAGCGTGCTGGCCATTCTCGTGGTCAGGTTCGTGCTCCCCGAAAGTCACGGGGAAGGGCACCGGCGCGAGCATCCGGACGAGCCCCGGCGCGGCTCGTGGCAGCTGCTGCGCGCGCGCCCGGCGCTGGCGCTGCTCTCGGCCGCGACGCTGGTCGTGACCTACTCGCGGTCGATCCTCGAATCGATTTTCGCCATCTGGGCGCTGCACAAATACGGGTTCGGCCCGCGCACCGTCGGATTGCTGCTGTTGGGAGTGGCGCTGCCCGCGCTGCTCATGCAGGGGGGCGCGGTACGGGTGCTGGCGCCGCGGCTCGGGGAGCCGCGCCTCGCGAGCTGCGGAGTGCTGCTCTACGTCGCGGGGCTCGTCACGCTCGGCTCAGCGGGCGGCATCGTGCCGACCGTCCTCGGGTTGGTGCTATGCGGCCTCGGGCTCGGCGCCTACACCCCGAGCGCGTTTGCGCTCGCCTCCAAGCAGTCGCAGGGGCACGACCGCGGGGCAGTGATGGGCACGTACGTGGCGAGTGCGAGTCTCGCGCGCATCATCGGCCCGTTCACTTCCGGTCCCCTCTACGCGATGCTCGGGCCGTCGGCGCCGTTTCTCATCGGCGCCTGTGTCACGCTGCCTGCCGCGTGGCTCGTGAGCCGGTTGCGGCGCACGCACGGCTAACGGGTTCGGGCGCTCGCGCCCCGGGATGCGCAGGCCTTCAGGCGGGAGTGGCGGAACCGCTCACGGCCGCAGCGGCTGCGGGCAGCGCGACCTCGATCGTGCCGCCGACGATGCGCACCGCGTGTGTCGGCAACGGCACTTCGGCCGGAGGCCCCAGCACGCGGCCGTCGCGGATGTCGAATGATGCGCCGTGCAGCGGACAGACCAGGCGCGTGGCGCGCAGCCGCCCCTCGCACAGCCGCGCGTGCGCGTGCGTACAGATATTGTCGAGGGCGAACACGCCCTCGCGCGTATGGCAGATGACGAGCTCACGTCCGCCCAAAGTCACCGCCCGCATGCCGCCGGGCGGCAGCTCGGCGAGCTTCATCACCGCTTCGAACTGTGGCATCGGGCTCCTAGATCTTGAGCTCGGTCTCGAAGATCGAGACCGCCTGGCCGCGGATCCAGACCGCCTCCAGCCGTCCGTCCGCGAATTCGAGCTCGACCTCGACCCGTCCCGGCCGGTGCAGATGCTGGCCCTGGACGCCGGAGAAGCGCACCCGCTCCTCGTGCGGTGCCAGCAGTCCCTGGTGCGCGAGGTAGGCGCCGAGCAGCCCGTGGGCGTTGCCGCTCACCGGGTCCTCGGGAATGCCGAGCGCCGGGCAGAACATGCGCGATTCGACCAGGTGATCGTCGGAGCGGGAGCCGAGCGCGAACACGAAATAGCCGGCGGCTCCGAGCTGCGCCGACAGCGTAGTCAGGCGGCCGAAGTCGGGCTTGAGGTGCTTGAGCGGCTCCGCGGTGCGCACCCCGATCAGCAGGCGCGCGCTGCTCGCGCCGGCGATGCGCGGCGGCACGCGCGCATCGAGACTCTCGGAGGCGAGCGCCAGCGCATCGAGCACCGCGAGGCGCTCGCGATCGTTGAGCTCGCGCCCGAGCGGCGGCGCACTGCGGCGGATGGCGACGCTGCGATCCTCGTCCGTCCCCTGCACCAGCACGTCGACGATCCCCGCCTTGGACTTCTGGCGTTGACGCCGCGGCGCATCGTGCCGGCGCGACAATACGTATTGCGCCGCGACGGTTGCGTGCCCGACGAAGCCGATCTCGCTGCGCGGAGTGAAGAAGCGCGCGCGCACGGTATGGTCGGTGGCGTCTGGCGCCAGCATGAACGCGGTCTCGGCGTTGTTCAGCTCGCGCGCCACCGCCAGCATCTGTGCGTCGCTGAGCGCGTCGGCGTTCAGCACCACGCCGGTCGGATTGCCGGTGAAGGGCTCGCGCGTGAACGCATCGACCTGGTGGACGTGGATCTTTCGCGACATCTTCGGCCGACCGCCCTCCCGCGCCTGACGCGACGATTCTAGCCCTATCGGGCGTCCCTTAGGTCGCGGCCTGCGCCCGCGGCCCGTGCAATACTGGCGGGCGTGGCGGGCTGCGGGGGCGTTTGACAATGGACATCGGCGTCGAGATCAGTCTCTATCCTCTCAAGGCGCAGTACGTGCCGGAGATTCACCGCTTTCTCGAGCAGGTCAGCGCCGACCGGCAGCTGCGGGTGGTGACGAACAGCATGAGCACCCAGGTGTTCGGCGGCTTCGAGCCGGTCATGGACACGTTGCGGCGGGCGCTGCATGCGACCCTCGAACCGATGGGCGCCGGCCCGGAGCGGGCGGTGTTCGTCATCAAGGTGTTCGGGCCGCTGCCCGCGGCCTGACACGCCCGACCCCCGGCTGGCGGGGGCAGTTGCGAACCGGCAAACTAGCCGCGCCCCGGACACGGCCTCCGGCGGGCACACTTTTGGGGACTTCCGAGGTACCGCATGGCGCTCTTGCGTGTCGTGGATCGCGATGGAGTCGAACATGAGGTCGACGGCCGGGCGGGGATGAAGGTGATGGAGAACCTGCGCGAGCTCGATTACGGCGTGGCGGCGATCTGCGGCGGCATGTGCTCCTGCGCGACGTGCCATGTGTATGTTGACGCCGACTGGCTGCCGCGACTGCCCGCCATGATGTCCGATGAGCGCGAGCTGCTCTCGGAGCTGACGCACTACCGCGAGGACTCGCGCCTGTCGTGCCAGCTCGAGTTCACCGAGGCGCTCGCCGGACTGCGCGTCAGCATCGCGCCGGACGAGTAGACCGCTCATGTCCGCGCCCACTGTCCAGGTCGAGACCCGCGGCGCCGTGGCGCTGATCACGCTGCACCGGCCGGAAACCAACACCATCAATATCCCGATGGCGATGGACCTGCTGGCGGCGGCGATGGCCTGCGCGCGCAACGCCGCGGTGCGCGCCGTGGTGCTGACCGGCGCCGGACGCAACTTCTGCTTCGGCGGCGACCTGCGCGCGATCAGCGCGCACGACAGCCTCGACGGCTACGTCCGCGAGCTCACCACCTACCTGCATGCGGCCATCTCGCACTTCACACGCATGGATGCGCCGGTGATCGCCGCGGTCAACGGCACGGCGGCGGGCGCGGGCGTGGGGCTGGTCGCGATGGCGGATCTCGCGCTCTGCGGCCGCACTTCCAGGTTCAACCTCGCATACACCAGCGTCGGGTTGACCCCCGACGGGGGCACTTCCTATCTGCTGCCGCGGATCGTCGGCGCGAAGCGCGCCATGGAGCTGCTGCTGCTGAATCGCACGCTGCCGGCCGCGGAGGCGCTCGCCTGGGGGCTGGTGAACGAAGTGGTCGCCGATGAGCAGCTGCTGTCGCGTGCCCTCGAAGTCGCCGCGCAGCTGGCGCACGGTCCGTCGGGCGCGTTCGGCGCGACCAAGCGCCTGGTGGCGCACTCGCTCGGCGCGCTCGAATCGCAGATGGTCATCGAGAGCGAGAGCATCGCCGCTCAGGCGGCCAGCCCCGACGGGAGCGAGGGTATCGCGGCGTTTCTCGGCAAGCGGCCGCCGCAGTTCACCGGCAAACGTCCGCGTCGGGACTGAGCGCGGATCGAGCGCCATGCTGGTCAATGCGATACTGGTGCTGATGCTCGGCGTCATCGCCGCGCGCATCTATTTCAAGTGGCGCGCGGTGCAGCGGCTGCGTGTCGCCGGCTGGGACGAGCAGATCATCGAGCGGCTGCGGCGTCGCGGTTATGCGCCGTTCACGGACTACGCGGTGGATTTCTTTTTCGCGCTGCCGGACGAGCCGGCATGTCAGGCGGTGCGCGAGCAGCTCGAGCCGGAGTTCCGGGTCGACGTCAAGGATATGGAAGGCGACTCGCACCTGCCCTTCAGCCTGCACGCGACCAAGACCATGCGGCTCATCCTCCCGGAAATGCAGGCCCTCAGCCGCCGCATGACGGCGCTTGCCACTGAACACCATGGGCGCTACGACGGCTGGGCGGCGTGACAGGCGGACGCGAGCGAAGAAAGGGATTTTCGGGGGCGTCCCGCGTCAGCGCCGCTCAGTCTGACGCTTGACGGCCTCGGCGGCGGCGGCGATCGCGGCCGGGTCGCCGAGATAACGGCTGGCGCGGGGCTTGAGCGCGGCGTCGAGCTCGTAGAGCAGCGGCACGCCGGTGGGAATGTTGAGCTCGACGATCTGCGCTTCGCCGACCTCGTCGAGCATCTTCACCATGGCGCGCAGGCTGTTGCCGTGCGCCACCACCAGCACGTTGCGTCCCGAGCGCAGCTCCGGAGCAATGCGTGCGTGCCAGAAGGGCAGCACGCGCGCGAGAGTGTCTTTGAGCGATTCGGTAGCGGGCAGGATCTGCGGATCGACGTCTGCGTAGCGCGGATCGTGCCGCGGATGACGCCGATCCCCGGCATCGAGCGGCGGCGGCGGGACGTCGTAGCTGCGGCGCCAGATCTTTACCTGGCCCTCGCCGTGCTGCGCCACGGTCTGCGCCTTGTTGAGCCCCTGCAGCGCGCCATAGTGGCGCTCGTTGAGCCGCCAGTTGCGCTCCACCGGCAGCCACATCCGGTCCATCTCGTCGAGCATGATCCACAGCGTGCGCACGGCGCGCTTCAGCACCGAGGTGAACGCCATGTGCACCTCGAGCCGCTCGTTGAGCAATTCACGCCCGGCCTGCGCCGCCTCCGTGCGCCCCTGGGGTGACAGATCGACGTCGGTCCAGCCGGTGAAGAGATTCTCCACGTTCCAGGTGCTCTGGCCGTGGCGGACCAGGATCAGTCTGCCGGGGGTCTTCGCGGGGTCCGACACGGCACAGCTCCCGGCGGCCGTCTCAGTTCGCCAGCTTGCGCACCGATTCCACGCCTACGGTGAGCGTGGCGAAGTCGGCGGCGCCGGCGGCACGCATATCGGTGAGCGTGCGCTGCCAGTGCGCGAGCTCCTTGCCGCCGCTGTCCAGCCAGGCATTGACGCGCGCCTGGGCGGCGCCGCGTACTTTGCGCGAGAGCACTTTCTCGGCAAGACGGCGGTGCACGCGCAGCGCCGCATCGCGCAGCCCGGTGCGGGCGATCGCCTGCCACGGGCCGTCGACCGCGAGCTTCTCGATACGCGTCCGCAGCCAGTCGACGCCGAGCCGCATGCCCACCTCGTAGTAGACGCGTGCGGTCTCCGCTACGCTGACGCGGTGCGCGGCTGATATCTCCACGATGTCGAGCGCGGCGTTGAGCGCCTCGAGACTCGCGAGGCGCGTCGCCAGATGCGCCGGCAGGCCGCCGTCGGCAAAATGCCGGCGGGTTTCCTCGAAGCGCTCGAGCTCCGCGCCCGCGAGCACCTGTGCGCTGACAGCCTCGAGCTGCTGCACGCCGGCGCGGAATTCGGCCACCGCCGCGTCCACCTGCAGGGCGCGGCGGCGGGCGCCGAGCAGCCAGTAGGTCGCGTGCCGCAGCAGGCGCCCGGTCTGGAAGGCAGCCTCGTACTGCAGCTTCGCGGGTACGCGGTTGTCGAGCGCCTCGATCTGCTCCCAGACCGCGCGCATCGTGAATATTTCGCGTGCGGCCGAGTAGGCGCGCGCGATCTGTGCCGGCTCGGCGCCGGTGTCCTCCTGGGCCCGCGGCACGAACGTCGGCCCCATGCGGTTCACCAGGCTGTTGGTGGTGGCGGTGGCGATGATCTCGCGGCGCAGGCGGTGCCGCGCGATGGCGCGCGGGAAGCGCACCTGGATGGGCGCGGGGAAATAGCGCTCGAGCTCGGCGGACATGTACGGGTCCTCCGGCACGTTGGAGGCCAGCAGGTGGTTGTTGAGCCAGATCTTGCTGTAGGCCAGCAGGACCGCCAGCTCCGGCCGTGTCAGGCCGATGCGGCTCTTGCGCCGATCCGCCAGCTCGTCATCGGTCGGCAGGAATTCGAGCGCGCGGTTCAGGTCGCCGGAGCGCTCGAGCGTGCGGATCAGGTGCTGGAATTCCGGCAGCCGTGCGGCCGACTGGATCTCGAGCGTGCTGATCGCCTGGCCCTGCAGGTAGTTGTTACGCAGCACCAGGTCCGCGACCGCGCGTCGCATGCTTGTGAGCAGCCGGTTGCGCTCGCCGCGGGTCAGCCGGCCCTCGGCGACCAGCGGGTTGAGCAGGATCTTGATATTGACTTCCAGGTCCGAGGTGTTGACGCCGGCGGAGTTGTCGATGAAGTCGGTGTTGAGGCGCCCCGCGCGCACCAGCGCGTACTCGACGCGGCCGCGCTGTGTCAGGCCGAGATTGCCGCCTTCGCCGATCACCTTGGCCCGCAGCTCGCGGCCGTTGATGCGCACCGCATCGTTGGTGCGGTCGCGTGCCTCCGCCTGGGTCTCGTCGCTGGCTTTGACGTACGTGCCGATGCCACCGTTCCACAGGAGGTCGACCGGCATGCGCAGGATCGCGCGGATGATCTCGTTGGGTGCGGCCGCGGCGCCGTCGAGGCCGAGCATGGCGCGTACCTCCGCCGACAGCGCGATCGACTTGGCGCTGCGCGCGAACACGCCGCCGCCGCGCGAGATCCTGCGGCGATCGTAATCGTCCCAGCTCGAGCGCGGCAGCGCGAACAGCCGCGCGCGCTCGGCGAAGCTCACCGCGGTGTCCGGCGCCGGATCGAGAAAGATATGGCGGTGGTCGAAGGCGGCCTGCAGCCGGATGTGCCGCGACAACAGCATGCCGTTGCCGAACACATCCCCGGACATGTCGCCGACGCCGCAGACCGTGAAATCGGTCTTCTGTGTATCGATGCCCAGCTCGCGGAAGTGCCGCTTGACGCACTCCCAGCCGCCGCGCGCCGTGATGCCCATCTTCTTATGGTCGTAGCCGGCGGAGCCGCCGGAGGCGAAGGCATCCCCGAGCCAGTAGCCGTAATCGGCGGACAGCGCGTTGGCGATGTCCGAGAAGGTCGCGGTGCCTTTGTCGGCGGCGACCACCAGGTAGGTATCGTCGCCGTCGCGCCGCACCACCTGCGGCGGCGGTGCGATGCGTCCGCCGACGATGTTGTCGGTGAGATCGAGGAGTCCGCGGATGAAGGTCTGGTAGCAGGCCACCACCTCGGCCTGTACCTCCTCGCGGCTACCCGCGGGGAGGCGCCGCGGCACGAAGCCGCCCTTGGCGCCGACCGGGATGATGACGGTGTTCTTGACGTTCTGGGCCTTCATCAGGCCCAGCACCTCGGTGCGGAAGTCCTCGCGCCGGTCCGACCAGCGGATGCCGCCGCGTGCGACGTAGCCCATGCGCAGGTGCACGCCCTCGACGCGCGGGCTGTAGACGAAGATCTCGAACTTCGGCCGCGGCAGCGGCAGGTCCGGCACCATCGATGGGTCGAACTTGAATGACAGGTAGTTCTTCGGCTCGCCGTCGGCGGCACGCTGATAGAAGTTGGTGCGCACCGTGGCGCGCACCAGATGCATGTAGGCGCGCAGGATGCGGTCATCGTCGAGGCTCGCGACCCCGTCGAGTGCAGTGCGGATCTCCTGGACCAGCTTGTCGGCATGACGCTCGCTGCCGTCCCGGCGGGCCGCCGCCGGGTCGAAGCGCGTCTCGAACAGCCGCGCCAGGTTCCTGGCAATGCCTGGATTGGCGGCGAGCGTGCGCTCCATATACGCCTGGCTGAACGGCACGCCGGTCTGTAGCAGGTAGCGGCAGTACGCCCGCAGCACCACGATCTGGCGCGCGCCGAGGCCGGCGCCGAGCAGCAGCCGGTTGAAGCCGTCGTTCTCCACGCGGCCGCTCCAGGCCGCCGCGAAGGCTTCGCGGAAGTTCGCATCGATCTGCGCAATGTCGATGTCGAGGTGCTCGCGATGCTCGAGCTCGAAGTCCTGGATCCAGGCGGCGCCGCCGTCCGGCCAGGTGAGCTCGTACGGCCGCTCGGAGATCACCCGCAGCCCGAAGTTCTCCAGCATCGGCAGGATGTCGGAGATCGGCACGGGATCGCCGAGCTTGACGATCTTCAGGTGCACGCGCTCGCGTTTCTGCCCCGCCGGCCGGTGCAGACACAGCCGCAGCGCCTGCGGCTGCTCGCGCAGCGCTTCCAGCTCGGCCAGATCCCCGAGCGCGTCCCCCGGCGGGACGTCGTCCTGATACGCGAGCGGCAGCGCTCGCTGGTAGCGGCCGGCGAGCGCGAGTCCTGCGGCCTCGCCGCGGCGCGCGACGAGCACCTCGCGCAGCCGGTCGTTCCAGGTCAGCGCCGCCTGGCCGATCCGTCGTTCGATGCCGTGCAGGTCGGCCTTGTGCTGTCTGCCGGGGTCGGTCTGCACCACGACATGCACGCGCGCATGGCTCGCGCCGGAAATCTGTGCCTGGCTCTCCACGCCCGTGCCGGCGAAGCCGGCGAGCGCGATCTGCTCGATGCGCTGGCGAACCTCGGTGTTGTAGCGGTCGCGCGGCACATACACCAGACAGGAGTAGAAGCGATGATAGGGGTCGCGCCGCACCAGCAGGCGTACCGTGCGCCGCTCGTACAGGTTGACCACGCCGCGCACGATGGGGATCAGATCCCTGACGCCGGCCTGGAACAGCTCGTCGCGCGGATAGGTCTCGAGCACGTTGAGCACCGCCTTGCCGTCGTGGCTGGACGGGTCGAGCCCGAAATGCTCTATGACCGCCTCGACCTTGCGGCGCAGGACCGGGATCTCGCGCGGACTGCCGAAATAGGCGGTCGAGGTCCACAGCCCGAGAAAGCGGTGCTCGCCGTCGACCCGGCCGTGCGCGTCGAAGGTCTTGATGCCGACGTAATCGAGGTGCTCGCCGCGATGCACGGTCGCAGTCGAATTCGCCTTGGTGACGATCAGCAGCTCCGGGGCGCGCGCCCGGGTGCGCACCTCGCCGCGCAGCACGGCGGCGGCAGCGTGCGCGCGCTCGCGGCGGGCCGCGCCGAGCACGCCCAGGCCCGAGCGAACGTCCGGCACCAGGCGGTCCTCGGCTCTGCCGCGCTCGAGGCGGTAGTGGCGGTAGCCGAGGAACACGAAATGCCGGGCCTCCATCCACTCGAGCAGGTGGCGCGTCTCGCTCACCTCGGCCGCGGGCAACGGCGGCGGGTCACTCTCGAGACTGGCGATGATCTCGCGCATCCGCTCGCGCATCGGCGTCCAGTCCGTCACCGCGCTGCGCACGTCGGCCAGCGTCGATTCGAGATCGCGCTGCAGTTGCGCGATCTGCCGCGGATCGGTCACACGGTCGATCTCGTAGAGCTGCCACGATTCGGCGCGCGTGGCCTCGGCACCGTTGGCGCCGATCGCGAGCAGCCGGCCGCGCGCATCGCGCCGCACCGCCAGCACCGGGTGCACGATCAGGTGCACGGCGAGCTGCGCCCGGCTGAAGGCCATGCCGAGCGAATCGACCAGGAACGGCATGTCGTCCGTGACCGTGAGCACGAGCGTGTGTGGCGAGGTGAAGCCGTCGCGCGCGGTTTCGGGATTGAATACGCGCGCCAGCGAGCTGCCCGGCACACGGCGCGTGCCGAAGGCCAGGTGCGCGAGCGCGGCGTGGGCCAGATGCCCGGGGGCATGCGCGGCCAGATCCTCCTCGGCCACGCCGAGGAAGTAGCTGTGCAGGAAGCGCCGTGCCAGCTCGCGGCGGCCGCCGCCCGTGCCGGCGGCGCGGGCAATACGCTCGATCAGCGTGAGCCGCGCGGCGGGGATGCTGCGCAGCAGCTGAACGTCGTCCGGAGCAACGTGCGCGTGCATGGAGGCGCGCGATTATACATGCCGGGTGCGACGCTTATAATGCCGTGATGAACCAGCGATATGACAACCCCATGGGCACGGACGGCTTCGAGTTCGTCGAGTACACCGCGCCCGATCCGCAGTTGCTGCGCCTGCTGTTCGAGCGGCTCGGCTTCCCGGTAGTGGCGCGTCACCGTTCCAAGAACGTGACCCTGCACGCCCAGGGCGATATCAACTTCATCATCAACGCGGAACCGCAGTCGTTCGCGCAGTCGTTTGCGCGCGTGCACGGACCGTCGGCGTGTGCCATGGCGTTTCGCGTGCGCGACGCCGCCGCAGCCTATCGGCGGGCGCTCGACCTCGGGGCCAAGCCCGGCCCGCAGAGCGCGGGGCCGATGGAGCTCAACATTCCGTGCATCGAGGGCATCGGCGGCTCGCTCATCTACCTTGTCGATCTCTACGGCGAGCGCTCCATCTACGATGTGGATTTTCGCCCGGTGCGGGCCGCGCCGGCCGCCGACGGCCCGGGCCTCGTCGCGATCGACCACCTCACCCACAACGTCGGCCGCGGGCGTATGGACGTGTGGGCCGGGTTCTACGAGAAGCTGTTCAACTTCCGCGAGATCCGCTACTTCGACATCGAAGGCAAGCTGACGGGTCTGCTGTCGCGCGCCATGACGAGCCCGTGCGGCAAGATCCGCATACCGATCAACGAATCGCAGGACGACAAGAGCCAGATCGAGGAGTATCTGCGCGAGTATCACGGTGAGGGCATCCAGCACATCGCGCTCGCCACGCCCGATATCTATCGCACGGTCGACGTGCTGCGCCGCCAGGAAGTTGCCTTCCAGGACACGCCCGACAGTTACTACGAGGCGGTGGACGCGCGAGTTCCCGGGCACCGCGAACCGCTCGCCGAGCTGCGCACGCGCCGCATCCTGATCGACGGCAACCCGCAGAAGGGCGAGGGCGTGCTGCTGCAGATTTTCACGCGCAACGTCATCGGCCCGATCTTCTTCGAGATCATCCAGCGCAAGGGCAACGAGGGCTTCGGCGAGGGCAACTTCCGCGCGCTGTTCGAGTCGATCGAGCAGGATCAGATCCGGCGCGGGGTGATCTAGTCTATTGGCGAAAAATGTGACTTTCACCCGCTTGGCGACGTGCCGGTCTGGGGGGCGACCTGATCTAAGGTCGGTGCTCTCGAGCCAGGTACTCCGTGCTCTGCATCTCGATCAACCGGCTGACCGTGCGCTCGAATATCGGGCCGAGCTGCTCGCCCCGATAGAGATCCGCGGGCGCCGCCGCCGCCGACAGCACCAGGTTCACGTTGCGGTCATAGAACTCGTCCACCAGGGCGGCGAAACGCCGCGCTTCGTTCTCGGTTGTGGGGCCGAACACCGGCACCCCGGACACGATGACCGAGTGGTAGGCGCGCGCGATCTCGATGTAGTCGTCCGGGCTGCGCGGGCCGGCGCACAGTGCCGTGAACTCGAACCACGCGGCGCCATGACTGGCGCGGACCACGGGTATCGGACGCCCCTCGACCACGATGGAGCCCCCGTCGCGGCCGCCGCCGTCGGCGAGTGAGTCGAACAGCGCGGCGAGGCGCGCCGGCGTGTCGGGAGCGAGCGCGTTCAGGTAGGTCCCGGCCTGGGTCAGTCGGCGCAGGCGGTAATCGGTCGTGCCCTCGAGCCTGAAGACCTCGAGCTGGCGCTCGAGCAGCCGGATAGCCGGCATGAAGCGTGCGCGCTGCAGCCCGTCGCGGTACAGCAGCCGCGGCGGCACGTTCGCGGTCACCACCAGCGTCACCGCCTGCCGGAGCAGCCCGCTGAACAGCCCGCCGAGAATCATCGCGTCGGCGATGTCCGTCACGTACAGCTCGTCGAAGCACAGCACGCGAGTGTCACGCGCGATGCGGGCGGCGACCTGCGCCAGCGGGTCGGGTTGATCCTTGAGCTGCGCCAGCTGTGCGTTCACTTCGTGCATGAAGCGGTGGAAGTGCAGGCGCCGTGCCTGCGCAAACGGCAGGCTCGCGAAGAACAGGTCCATCAGCCAGGTCTTGCCGCGCCCGACCGCGCCCCAGAGGTACAGGCCTCTGACGGGTGCGCGGCGCGTGAACGCCGCGAGCCAGCGCCGCGGCGGCTTGCCGGATGCGCCGTAGGCCACCTCGAGCCTGCGGCGCAGGCTTTCGAGTCGGTCGACGGCGGCGAGCTGCGCAGGGTCGGCATTGAAGCCGCGCTCGGTGAGCTCGCGGCTGTAGCGCTGGCGCAGGTCTGCGGCGTCGCCCAAGCGGTGGCTCAGGTGCGCAGCTCGGGCAGATCGCGGAAGTACTCGAGCGCCTGCGGGTTGGCGAGCGCATCGGTGTTCTTCACCGGCAGCCCATGGATGACGTTGCGTACCGCGAGCTCGGTGGCCTTGCCGGACAAGGTGCGCGGGATGTCCGGCACCGCGATGATCTTGGCGGGTACGTGGCGCGCCGTGGTGTGGGTGCGGACGCTGGTGCGAATCTGTTTGATCAGCGCCTCGTCGAGCGCAACGCCGGGTTGCAGCCGCACGAACAGCACGACGCGCACGTCGCCATGCCACTCCTGCCCGATCGCCAGCGACTCGGCGATCTGCGGCAGCCCCTCCACCGCCGCGTAGATCTCCGCGGTGCCGATGCGTACGCCGCCGGGGTTGAGCACCGCATCCGAGCGACCGTAGATGACGATGCCGTCGTCGGCGGTGAGAGCCGCGTAGTCGCCGTGGTGCCAGACGCCGGGGAACCGCTCGAAGTAGGCGCCGCGGTAGCGGCTGCCGTCCGGGTCGTTCCAGAAGCCGAGCGGCATCGACGGGAACGGCGCCGTGCATACCAGCTCACCGCGCTCGCCGCGCAGCGATCTGCCGGCATCGTCGAAGATCTCGACGCGCAGACCGAGTGCGCGACACTGAATCTCGCCGCGATGTACCGGCAGCGTCGGGCAGCCGAGCGCGAAGCACGAGACGATGTCGGTGCCGCCGGAGATCGACGCCAGCTGCACGTCGGACTTGACCTCGCGGTACACGTAATCGAAGCCGTCGGGCAGGAGCGGCGAGCCGGTGGAGAGCACCGTGCGCAGGCTGGCGAGATCGACCGACTTCATGGGCACGAACGAGCTCTTTTCCAGCGAGCCGAGGTACTTGGCGCTGGTACCGAAGATCGTGAGACGCTCCTCCTGCGCCATCTCCCAGAGCGTGCCCGGGTGCGGGTAGAACGGGCTGCCGTCGTACAGCACCAGCGTGGCACCCGTGGCAAGTCCGCTCATCAGCCAGTTCCACATCATCCAGCCGCAGGTGGTGAAGTAGAACAGCCGGTCGTCGCGCGTCAGGTCGGTGTGCAGCACGTGCTCTTTCTGATGCTGCAGCAGCGTGCCGCCCGCGCCGTGCACGATGCACTTCGGCACACCGGTGGTGCCCGAGGAATAAAGGATGTAGAGCGGGTGGTTGAAGGGCACGGTCACGAACTCGAGCGCCCGGCCGCGTGCGCCGAAGTGCTCCCAGCCGCTGGCCCGCGCTGCGGCGGACCCAAGTCGTGCGAGCTGCGGGCGCTCATCGACGTACGCGACCACCACCACCCGCTCGATGCCGGCGAGCTGCTGCAGCACCTCCGCCATCGGCTCGAGCGAATCGAGCTTCTTACCGGCATAGAAGTAGCCGTCGGCGGTGAACAGCACCTTGGGCTCGATCTGGCCGAAGCGGTCGAGGACGCCATGCACGCCGAAGTCCGGTGAGCAGGACGACCAGGTGGCGCCGAGGCTGGCGGTCGCGAGCATGGCGATCGCCGTCTCCGGCAGGTTCGGCAGGAAACCGGCGACGCGGTCGCCGGGACCGACGCCGGCGCCGCGCAGGCCGTCGGCGATGCGCGCGACTTCCGCGCGCAGCTCGCGGTAGGAGAGCGTGCGGCGCGCGCCGCGCTCGTTGCGGAACACGAGCGCCGGGCGCTCGTCGCCGAACTTGAGCAGATTGGCGGCGAAGTTCAGGCGCGCCTGCGGAAAGAAGCGCGCGCCCGGCATGCGCTCTGGATGCTCGAGCGCAGGTCCCGAGCCCCAGTCGGCGCGCACGTCTGCAAAGCGCGCCAGCTCGGTCCAGAAGTCCGCGGGCCGCTCGATCGACCAGGCGTAGAGCCCGGCATAGTCGCGCAGCTGCAGCTCGCGGCGGGCGTTCACGCAGCGCATGAAGCGTGTCAGGTTGCTGTTGGCAACGCGTGCCGGTGAGGGCCGCCAGATTTCGGACATGGGCGCAGACGCTGAGGTTAGGTGCGCAATCCTACAACGACTGATAGTTCGGGCCCGAGCCGCCTTCGGGTGTCGTCCAGGTGATGATCCGGTAGGGGTCCTTGATGTCGCAGGCCTTGCAGTGCACGCAGTTGGCCGCGTTGATCTGCAGGCGCCGCCCGCCGTGGCCGTCGTCGACCATCTCGTAGACGTTCGCCGGGCAGAACCGCTCGCAGGGATTGCCGTACTCGCGCGCGCAGCGGTCGGCGCAGATGCCGGTGTCGGCGACCTTGAGATGCACCGGCTGGCTCTCCTCGTGCGCATTGCCGGCGAAGAACACGAACGACACGCGGTCGCGCGGCGGCAGGGTACGCTCCCCCCAGTGCCGGTCGGGCGAGGTGAACTCAGCGAGCTTCTCGAGGCGCGACCAGTCGGCGGTGTTCCTGAGCGTCCACGGGGAAACACCGCACGTGAGCGTCTCCCAGGCGGCGTTGATCAGCCCCGGCCACAGGCCGCGCTTGAATGCCGGTTTGAAGTTGCGCACCGCCTGAGCTCGCGTCCGCCCACCGAGGCACGCCAGCGCGCATCGAAGCCCGCCGCGGAGCCGGTTTCCGCGATGTGCTCGGCGGCGAGCACGCCGGAACGGATCGCCTGATGCACGCCCTTGATCTTGGCGAAGTTGAGCGTCCCGCCCGCATCCCCGACGAGCAGCGCCCCCGGCATCTCGAGCGTCGGGGTTGACTGCCAGCCGCCGGCGGCGATGGTGCGGGCGCCGGCAGAGAGGATCTCGCCGCCCTCGAGCAGCGCTTTGACGCTCGGATGGTTCTTGTACTGCTGGAAGGCTTCGAACGGCTGCAGGCGCGGATCGCGGTAGTCGAGCCCGACGATGTAGCCGACGTATACGCGGTCGTTGTCGAGGTGATAGAGGAAACTGCCGGCGTAGGTGTGTGGGTCGGCCGGCCAGCCGAGGCCGTGCTCGATGCGCCCCGGGCGCACGCGTCCTGCGGGCAGTTGCCACAGCTCCTTGAAGCCGAGGGCGAAGGTTTGCGGGCAGTGGCCGCGCGCCAGATCGAACCTGGCGATCAGCTGCTTGGAGATCGAGCCGCGGCAGCCTTCGGCAAGCACGCTGACCGGGGCGTGGATCTCGACGCCGGCGGCGAAGTTGGGTCCGGGGTTGCCACTCCTGTCGAGCCCCATGTCGCCGATCTGTACGCCCTTGACGCCGCCGGCCGCATCGTAGAGCGGCGCGGCCGCGGCGAATCCCGGAAAGACCTCCACGCCGAGGCTCTCGGCCTTGCCGGCCAGCCACGGCGTCAGCTGTCCGAGCGAGACGATGAAGTTGCCGTGGTTGTTGAAGGGCGTGGAGTAGGTGAGCGCGCGCGGCAGGAGCTTCACCGCGAAGTCCGGCACCGGCTTCCAGGAGCCGTCGTGGGTCAGGATACGGAAATCGTCCTCGGTCGCCGGCACCTTCATGCCGGGATACTCGCGACTCCACTCGGGCAGCAGCTGCTCGAGCGGCCCCGGCTCGAGCACCGCCCCCGAGAGCGAGTGCGCGCCGACGGCGGCGGCCTTCTCCAGCACGCAGACGCTCAAGGCGGGCTTGAGCTGCTTCAGGCGGATGGCACAGGCGAGTCCCGCGGGCCCTGCGCCCACGATCACGACGTCGTACTGCATGACGTCCCGCTGGATCGCGCCTGCGGTGGCGTTCGCGTCGGTCGCGCTCGTCATTATTTGGGCTGCATGCGGATCGCGCCATCGAGGCGGATGGTCGTGCCGTTGAGCATCGGGATCTCGAATACGCTCGCGACCAGCTGCGCAAATTCCTCGGGCCGGCCGAGGCGCGACGGGAAAGGCACCTGAGCGGCGAGCGAGTCCTGCACATCCTTCGGCATCCCGTCCATCATCGGGGTGTGAAAGATGCCCGGCGCGATCGCCACGCAGCGGATGCCGAAGCGCGCCAGCTCGCGCGCGATCGGCAGCGTCATGCCGGCCACCGCAGCCTTGGTGGCCGAGTAGGCGGCCTGACCGATCTGTCCTTCGATGGCGGCGACCGAGGAGGTGTGGATCAGCAGGCCGCGCTCGCCGTCCGGGCCCGGCGGGTTGTGCTGCATGAGCGCGGCGGCGGCCTTGTCGCAGAGGAAGGTGCCGATCAGGTTGATGTGAATCACCTTGGCGAAGAATTCGCCCGCCATCGGGCCGTTCTTGCCGAGCACGCGCCCGGCGCCGATGACACCCGCGCAGTTCACGAGCAGATTCATGCCGCCGATGCGCGCGTGCGCGCTTTCCATCGCCGCGTTCACTTCCGCCTCCGCGGTCACGTCGCAGCGCATGAAGCTCGCGCCCGCACCGAGTGCCGCGGCCGCCGTGCGGCCCGGCCCTTCCTGCACGTCGAGCAGGACTGCCTGGCCGCCGCTGGCGGTGACATGGCGGGCAACCGCGTGGCCCAGCCCGGAGGCGCCGCCGGTGACGACGGCGCGGGCGTCCTGAATCTTCATGGCTTCTCCCCTTCGGCGAGTGCGCCGCCGCCCGCTCAGCCGATCATTTCGACCGCGAGCGCCACCGCCTCGCCGCCGCCGATGCACAGCGAGGCGATGCCGCGCTTGCGGCCGCGGCGTTTGAGTGCGTGCAGCAGCGTCGTCAGGATGCGCGCACCGGTCGCGCCGATCGGATGACCCAGGGCGCAGGCGCCGCCGTTGACGTTGACGCGCGCATGATCGATGTCGATGTCGCGCATCGCGGCCATCGTGACTACCGCGAATGCCTCGTTGATCTCGTAGAGATCGGCGTCGTGCGGCTTCCAGCCGAGCGCACCCAGCACCTTGCGGATCGCGCCGACCGGCGCGGTAGTGAACCATTCCGGCTCCTGCGCATGGCTGGCGTAGGCGAGGATGCGCGCCAGCGGCTTGAGGCCGCGCGCCGGCCGCTTCCTCGGCGCTCATCACGACCAGCGCCGCCGCGCCATCGGAGATCGAGGAGGAGCTGGCGGCCGTCACCGTGCCGTCCTTGCTGAATGCGGGTTTCATGCTCGGAATCTTGCTGATGTCGCAGGTCCCGGGGGTCTCGTCGCGCGCCACGACGGTCTCGCCCTTGCGGCTCTTGACGCGTGAGCGGGGTGACCTCGACGTCGAACTCGCCCGCCTGCAGCGCCTGCGTGGCGCGGCGCACCGACTCGAGGGCGAAGGCGTCCTGCTCCGCACGGGTGAAGTGGTATTTGCGCTCCGCGGTCGAGTCGGCGAAGCAGCCCATCGACTTGCCGTCGAACGGGCTCTGCAGGCCGTCGCGCAGCATGTGATCGATCACTTCACCGTGACCCATGCGGTAGCCGCTGCGCGCCTTGGGCAGGAGGTAGGGCGCGTTGCTCATCGACTCGAGTCCGCCGGCGATCACGACGCCGGCGCTTGCCGAGCGGATCTGGTCTGCGGCCAGCATCACGGCCTTCAGTCCCGAGCCGCACATCTTGTTGACGGTGGTTGCGGGCACGCTGAGCGGGATCCCGGCCGCCAGCGCCGCCTGGCGCGCCGGCGCCTGCCCGAGGCCCGCGGGCAGCACGCACCCCATGATGACCTCCTGGACATCGCCCGCGCCGATGCCGGCGGCCTCGACCGCCGCCTTGATCGCGGCGCTGCCGAGCTGCACCGCGGTGAGCGGCGTCAGGGCGCCGAGGAACGCACCGATCGGGGTGCGCTTGGCTGAGACGATGACTACGTCTGGGGTGGACATGGGGAGCCTCGCTTAGCTGTCGACCTGCTCGAGCGGACCGCTCAGGCCCGCACCCGTCGCCGCGCCCGCACCCGGGCGGCGACCTTGAGGGCGCCGCTGCGCGGCCGCAGGCCGCCCTCGAATATGGCGACGAACGCCGCGGCGATCGCCGCGCCCGTCATGGACTGGTTGTCACGATACCAGTGTGCGATCCAGTTGAGGGCGCCGGCGAGCGCAAACGCCGTCATTTTCGGGTCGCAGGGCGCGATCGAGCCGTCCTGGACGCCTTCGCGGATCAGCCGCCGGATGCCCTGGTCGATCTCGGACTTGAGCGCCTTGATATGCCGGCTCATCGCCGGCGAGAGATCCTGGTCCTCGGCGCGCGTCATGCACCAGCCGAACTCGGACGCCATTGCCTCGCCGTAGTGGCGCAGCACAGCCGTCAGCCGCGCCCGCGCCGGCGCGCGCAGCTCGCGGACCTCGCGAAACGCCGCGCGGATCTGCTCGACCCCGGCGACGAAGCACTGGAACAGCAGCTGCTCCTTGTTGGAGACGTAGTAGTAGACCGTCGGCTTCGTGACCTCGAGCCGCGCGGCGATGTCATCGAGCGAGGTGTTGTGGTAGCCCTTGCGGTTGAAGGCCTGCGCGGCGGCGCGGATCACGGCCTCGCGCTTGACCGCGTGGTCGTGGCGGCGTTCGCGGCTCGCCCGCCACGGCGAGGCGGCGGCACTCGGGTGTTTGCCCGCCCGAGGCGGGCCGGTGCGGCGGCTGTTCATGGGTTTGCGGAGTATTATAGCGGCGCGGCGCGGCGGACGTGACGCGGGTCGCGTTGACCGTGCCGCGAGGGCTCTATCATACTCGCGAGTAGTAAATCCTACCCGCCGGTAGAATACCGCGGCCGCGGCGCCGCATGCGGGAGTAAGGCAGTGCCAGCGAGGCGCATCACGTGAACGCTCCCCTGCAGGGTCTGGCGGCGGCGCCGGTCGCGGCGCGCGCGCCGCTGCGCTTCGTCTCGGCCGCCTCGCTGTTCGACGGCCACGACGCCGCCATCAACATGATCCGGCGCCTGCTGCAGGCGCGCGGCGCCGAGGTGGTGCATCTCGGCCACAACCGCAGCGTCGCCGACATCGTGCGCGCCGCGATCCAGGAGGACGCCGACGCGATCGCGGTGAGCTCCTACCAGGGCGGCCACAACGAGTACTTCGCCTACATGGTGGACATGCTGCGCGAGCGTGGCTACGAGCACATTCGCGTGATCGTCGGCGGCGGCGGGACGATCGCCCCGGACGAGATCGAGGCGCTCGAGCGGTACGGCGTCGAGAAGATCTATACCCCCGAGGACGGCCGGCGGCTCGGGCTCGCCGGCATGATGGACGACGTATTTGCGCGCGTCGCGGGCGCGGCTAAGCCGCCTTACGAGCTGCGGCCGTTCAATGCGCGCGACCACGGGCTGGTGGCGCGCTCGATCTCGGTGCTCGAGGGTGCGGGCGATGAGCCCGAAGCCGAGCAGCTGCACCGCGCGCTCTCGCGCTCGCGGCACCGGGTGCCGGTGCATCGGCATCACGGGCACCGGCGGCGCGGGCAAGTCGAGCCTCACGGACGAGCTGCTGGCGCGGCTCGTGCGCCAGTTCCCCGAGGCGCAGCTCGCGGTGGTGGCGATGGACCCGACACGCCGCAGAAGCGGCGGGGCGCTGCTCGGCGACCGCATCCGCATGAACAGTCTGTCCTCGGACAATATCTTCATGCGCTCGCTCGCGACGCGTCGCGCGCATCTCGCCACCGCGGCGGTGCTCAAGGACGTCATCGCACTCTACAAGGCCTGCGGCTTCGACCTGGTGATCGTCGAGACCGCCGGCATCGGTCAGTCCGACAGCGAGATCGTCGACCTTACGGACCTGTCGCTGTACGTCATGACCAGCGAGTATGGCGCTGCCAGCCAGCTCGAGAAGATCGACATGCTCGACTACGCCGACTTCATCGTGCTCAACAAGGCCGAGAAGCGCGGCGCCGAGGACAGCCTGCGTGACGTCCGCAAGCAGTGGCGCCGCAACCACCCGGACCGCGCCCAGCTCGCCGACGCCGCGCTGCCGGTGTTCCCGACCATTGCCAGCCGCTTCAACGATCCGGGCGTGAACCGCCTGTTCGCAGCGCTGGCCGCCGCCCTCGATGCCGCGCACATCGGCACGCGACACTGGCAGGTCGCCGACCCCGGGCCTACCGGGCTCAGCACGCGCGCGCCGCTGATCCCCGGCGCGCGCACGCGCTATCTGGCGGAGATCGCACACTCCGGCCGTGCCGCCCGCGCGCGCCTCGAGGCGCAGTCGGATGCGGCGCGGCGCGCGTTCGGGTTGTACGAGTCGCTCAAAGCGCTCAGGGATGCGCCGCTCCCGGCGCCGCTCGAGCGCTACGCGTCCGAGGCGCTCACCGAGAAGTCGGCGGATGCCACGCGCCGCGAGCTGCGCGCCGCCTACACGCACGCGCTGGATGAGATCGGCGCGCAGGCGGTCGCGGAGCTCAAGGCCTGGCCCGAGCGGGCGCGCGCCGCGACGGCTGCGACCTATTCGTACAAGGTGCGCGACCGGCTCGTGAAAGGCGAGAACTATACGGAGAGCCTGGCGCACTCGGCGGTGCCGAAGCTGGCGGTACCGAAGTTTCGCGATTGGGGCGAGTTGCTGCATTTCATCCTGACGGAGAACCTGCCGGGCTCCTACCCCTACACGGGCGGCGTCTACCCCTACCGCCGCGAGGAGGAGGACCCGACGCGCATGTTTGCCGGCGAAGGCGGCCCCGAGCGCACCAACCGCCGTTTCCAGTACCTCGCGCACGGTCACGGTCCGCGGCTTTCGACCGCCTTCGATTCCACCACGCTCTACGGCGAGGACCCCGACACCCGCCCGGACGTCTACGGTCGCACCGGCAACTCCGGCGTCTCGATCGCGACGCTCGACGACATGAAGAAGCTCTATTCGGGCTTCGACCTGTGCGCGCCCTCGACCTCGGTTTCCATGACGATCAACGGTCCGGCGCCGATGCTGCTCGCCATGTTCATGAACACTGCGATCGACCAGCAGGTCGAGCGCCACCTGAGATCCGAGGGGCGATGGGCCGGGGCCGAGGGGCGCATCGCGGCGCTGCACGCCGAAGCGCTCGCGCGCGGCCTGGCGCCGCCCGCCTACAAGGGAGCGTTACCTGCGGGTCACGACGGCTCCGGCCTCGCGCTTCTCGGGGTGAGCGGCGATGAACTGCTCGAGCGCGAGGTCTACGAGCGCATCCGGCAGCAGGCGCTGCAGGCGGTGCGGGGCACGGTGCAGGCGGACATCCTCAAGGAAGACCAGGCGCAGAACACCTGTATCTTCTCGACCGAGTTCGCGCTGCGCATGATGGGCGACGTGCAGCAGTATTTCATCGATCAGCGGGTGCGCAACTTCTACTCGGTGTCGATCTCCGGCTACCACATAGCCGAGGCCGGCGCGAATCCCATCAGCCAGCTCGCTTTCACGCTCGCGAACGGCTTCACCATCGCCGAGTACTACCTCGCCCGCGGCATGCACGTCGACGAGTTCGCGCCCAACCTGTCGTTCTTTTTCTCCAACGGCATGGACCCGGAGTACGCAGTCATCGGGCGCGTGGCGCGCCGCATCTGGGCACGCGCCATGCGCGAGCGCTACAACGCCGGCGCGCGCAGCCAGATGCTCAAGTACCACGTGCAGACCTCGGGACGGAGCCTGCATGCCCGCGAGATCTCCTTCAACGACATCCGCACCACGCTGCAGGCGCTCTACGCGCTGTTCGATAACTGCAACAGCCTGCACACCAACGCCTACGACGAGGCGCTCACCACGCCCACCGAGGAGAGCGTGCGGCGCGCCGTGGCGATCCAGCTGGTGATCAATCGCGAGCTCGGGCTCAACAGGATTCAGAACCCATGGCAGGGGTCGTTCGCGATCGACTACCTCACCGACCTGGTGGAGGAGGCGGTCTACAAGGAGTTCGAGGCGCTCTCCGAGCGCGGCGGGGTGCTCGGGGCCATGGAGACCATGTACCAGCGCGGCAAGATCCAGGAGGAATCGCTCTACTACGAGACGCGCAAGCACGACGGCTCGCTGCCGATCGTCGGGGTCAATACGTTCCTTTCGGGCGCCGACAACGCGAGCGAGCTCAAGGGCGCGGCGCTGATCCGCTCGACCGAGGAGGAGAAACAGGATCAGGTCGCTGCCGTGCGTGCCTTTCAGGCGCGCAATGCGCCGCGGGAGCCGGCGGCGCTCGGCGCGCTGCAGCGCGCTGCCGCGAGCGGCGGCAACGTGTTTGCCGAGCTCATGGAGACCGTCAAGTTCTGCTCACTCGGGCAGATCACGCGGGCGCTGTATCAGGTGGGCGGGCAGTATCGTCGCAACATGTGAGGTCGGGCTCGCCGAGAGCGCCGAGGATCGCCGCGCGTGCGCGATCGCGCAGCTCGGTTACCGCCGCCTCACTCTCGCCCGTCTGCGCCGGCAGGCTCGCCAGGATCTCGACGGTGATGCGCCCCGGGCTCGGCAGCGCGCCGCTCGGCGGCAGTGCGCGCCGCGTACCGCGCACTACGGCCGGCACCACCGGGCAGGCGGCGCGCGCGGCGCTCGCGAACGCCCCGGTATGAAATTTCAGCAACCCCGGGGCGGGCGTGAACGTGCCCTCGGGGAAAAACACCAGCGAATTGCCCGAAGCGGCGATGCGCAGCAGCCGCCGCGCGTCCGCGGCGCTGCGGTTGCGGTCGGCGCGCTCGACGAATTCCGAGCCGAGGCGGCGCAGCAGCGCACCGGCGAGCGGTACCGCCGACATCTCGCGCTTGATGACGAAGGCGAAGCGTGGCGGCAGCGCGGCGGTGAACACCACGCCGTCGAGATAGCTGGCGTGGTTGGAGACCACCACGCACTGGCCGCCCGGAATACGCTCGGGGAAACTGACGGTGAGCGGCATGCCGGCGAGCCACAGGAAGCTGCGTGCACAGGTGCGTGCCGCTGCACGCCGCCGCCGCACTCCCGGCAGCAGCGCCAGCAGGGCGAGCGCCGCCACGCCCACCGCCAGGAAGGCGAGCGCAGCCCACAGCGCGTAGGCGAGGCGCAGCGGCGCGAGCAGCAGCGCCCGTAGCGTCAGCTGCGAGCGCGGCAACTGTTTGAAGGACGACTGTGAGGGGGTTCGCAAGCGCTGGTGTGAACTGGTTCTCTTTATGTTAATGCCGGGTTGCAGATGTGATGATCATCACGTCGGTGGATCTGCCGCGCTCACCATACTGGGCTCACCACATTACCCGGAAGTCCGAGCCCTGACACGGGGCGCGTGCACCGGGTGACGCTGCCGGGAACCGGCGAGACATCACTTGGCAAATCAGGCAGCTGCAATCCCCGCGACCCCCAACGCCGACTCCGCCGATCCGGCGGTGTCCCGCTTTCTGGACGCGGTATGGATGGAGCGCGGTCTGTCTCCGAACACGCTCGCGGCCTACCGCGCCGACCTCACGGCGCTGGGGCGCTGGCTCGCCGGGCGTAACGTCCCCATCATGCGCACTTCGCGCGCCGACCTGCAGGAGTTTATCGCCTCGCGGGTGCGCGGCGGCTCGCGGCCGCGCTCGACTGCGCGGCAGCTGTCGAGTTTCCGGCGCTTTTTCCGCTTCTTCCTGCGCGAGGGCGTGATCCGCGAGGACCCGACGGCGCAGATCGCCATGCCGAAGATCGGGCGCTCGCTGCCCCGCTCGCTCACCGAGGAGGAGGTCGAGTCGCTGCTCGGCGCGCCGCTGATCAGCGATCCGCTCGGTAACCGCGATCGCACCATGCTCGAGGTGCTGTATGCGACCGGACTGCGCGTCTCGGAGCTGGTGAATCTGCGGCAGTCGCAGATCAACATCAACCAGGGCGTCATCCGCATCGTCGGTAAAGGCGACCGCGAGCGGCTGATTCCGCTCGGCGAGGAAGCGATGCGCGCGCTCAAGGAATTCACCCGCGCTCCGCGCGCGGAGATCCTGCTCGAGCGCCAGACCGACTACCTGTTTCCCACCCGGCGCGGCGACCGCATGACGCGTCAGGCCTTCTGGCACATCATCAAACGCTATGCGCGCAAGGCCGGCATCGCCAAGGACCTCTCGCCGCACACGCTGCGCCATGCGTTTGCGACTCACCTGCTCAACCATGGAGCGGATCTGCGCGTCGTGCAGCTGCTGCTCGGACACAGCGACCTGTCGACCACCCAGATCTATACCCACGTGGCGCGCGAGCGCATGAAGGAATTGCACTCCGCGCACCACCCGCGGGGCTGACGCGGCCCCGCCACCGCCGCCGCAGTCTGCTAGACTGCCGGTTCTCCGATCCCTGGGTCCCGACCGTCGAACCTTTGCCGGCCGGGCCGGTCCAACAGCCGCGGTTTTAGCGAGTGACGTTCGCAATGCTCTACGGTAAGCCACTGCTGCTCGCGCTCCTCGGCGCTGCGGCGTTGAATGTCGCGACGGCACAGCAGCCGGCCGCGCCCGCCGCGGCGCAGCCCGCGTCCGGAGCGGATCCGCGGATTGAGATCGCGAGCCGTATCCCCGGCGGCGCGCGCGCCGACGAGCTGCGCGCTACGCCCATCCCCGGCATCTGGGAGCTGACGCGCGGCGGCGAGATCGCCTATGTCAGCGCAGACGGCAAGTACGCCATCAGCGGCGACCTGGTCGAGCTCAGTACCAACATCAATATCACCGAGGCGCACCGGCGCGAGCTGCGCGTACGGATGCTCGCGGCGATTCCCGAGAGCGACATGGTGATATTCGGGCCCCGCGACCCGAAGTACACCGTCACGGTGTTCACGGACGTGGATTGCCCGTACTGCCGCAAGCTCCACAGCGAGATCGGCGAGTACAACGCGCTCGGCGTGAGCGTGCGCTACCTGCCCTATCCGCGCACCGGCCCGAATACACCTTCGTGGACCAAGGCGGAGCAGGTGTGGTGCTCGGTCGACCGTAATGCGGCGCTGACCCGCGCCAAGCTCGGCGAGGAGCTCACGAACAAGGTCTGCGCCAACAACGCCGTGGCGCGCTCCTGGCAGCTGGGCCAGGAGTTCAACATCGAGGGCACCCCGGCGATCGTCATGGCGAATGGCGAGATGCTGCCGGGCTACATGCCGCCGGATGCCCTGGTCAAGCACCTCAAGGAATTGAAGCCCTGAGGTTGCCTTGGCGGCCCACCGGCCGCCGCGGTCATCGTTCCAGCAGTTTCAGCTTCTCGGGCTTGCCTTCCCATTCCTTGGCGTCGGCGGGCGCTTCCTTCTTTTCGGTGATCACCGGCCATTGCTTGGCGAGCTCCGCGTTCAGCGCCTTGAATTGCTCCTGCCCCTTGGGCAGCTCCTCCTCGGAGAAGATCGCCTCCACCGGGCACTCCGGCTCGCACAGCGTGCAGTCGATACACTCATCCGGATCGATGGCGAGGAAGTTCGGCCCCTCGTGGAAGCAGTCCACGGGGCAGACTTCCACGCAGTCCATGTACTTGCATTTGATGCAGTTTTCGGTAACGACGAAGGTCATTCAAAGCTTCCCGGCCGGCGGTGCCTGCGACACTTGAGATTGTGCCACGCCCGGCAGTCGCCGATCGATGCTCCTGAAGTGGAGGGTGTCCCGGCCGCTCTGCCGGTCGTCGAGGTAGTGGCGCAGGGCGAACTCGGTGCTCGGGAAGGCAAGATCCCGCCACGGGATGGCGGCGAGGTCGAACAGCTCGACCTCAAGGCTTTCGTGGCCCACGCCGTAGCTTGCCTCCGGCAGCACGGCGCGAAAGAACACGTGGACCTGCCGGGCGTGCAGCACGTGCACAATCGCGAGCAGCGAGCCGATCTCGACTTCCGCGAGGGCCTCCTCGCGCGACTCACGCGCCGCGGCCTGCTGCAGTGTCTCGTTGTTCTCCATGAAGCCCGCGGGGATCGTCCAGTAACCGCGCCGCGGCTCGATGGCGCGGCGGCACAGCAGGATCCGCCCGGCATGCTCGGGCACGCAGCCGACCACCAGACGCGGGTTCTCATAGTGGATCGTGCCGCACGCCTCGCAGACGTAGCGCGGCAGGTGATCGCCCTCGGGGGTGCGCAGCAAGACGCGTGCGCCGCATTTGTTGCAGAAGTTCATTAGCTCAAGTCAGCTGGTGCCCGGAGAGGGAATCGAACCCACACTCTGTTGCCAGAACCGGATTTTGAGTCCGGCGCGTCTACCAGTTCCGCCATCCGGGCGGCGGTGCAGAAGTATAGGGAGGCTCGCGACCTTTTGCCCGCCTGGCGCATCTAAGCAGGCCGTGATGACGAGACTCTGCGAAATCACCGTGGCCGCGGAGCTGCGGGCGAGGGCCTGTGCCGGGGAGGAAGCGGCGCGGGAGGCGATCTACGCCGCGCTCGCCCCGGCGACCTTCGGCCTGATCCGGCGACTCATCGGCCAGCGCGGCGCTTCGGAGGACGTGTTTCAGGACACCATGATGATTTTCTTCGAGCGGCTCACCGAGTTTCGCGGCGAAGCGCCGCTTGGCGCCTGGCTGCGGCAGATCGCCCTGTCGCGCTGCTTCATGTACCTGCGCTCGCCGTGGCGGCGCGTGCGGCTGTGCCTCGAAGGCGCCGCCGACGCGGCAGCGCCCGGCGGCCCTGCGTTGGTGACGGCGGCGATCGCTCCCGAAGCGCTCGACCTGGAGCGCGCGCTCGCGATACTCACGCCGACCGCGCGCGCGGTTGTCTGGATGTACGAAATCGAGGGCTATTCGCACGCCGAGATCGCGCACGAGTTCGGTCGCTCGCTCAGCTTTTCGAAATCGCAGCTGGCGCGGGCGCACGCGCGGCTGCGCGCCTGGTACGAGCCCGAGGAGGCCCGCCAGCCATGCACACCCATCTAGAGTCACGGTGCAGCGTAGCCGGCCCGCTGCGCAACCTGCCCGATGCGGCGGCACTGCCCTACTCCTGGGAGGAGTTTCAGCGCCGCGCTCATCCCGCGCGTCCCACTGCACGACGCCTCGTGAGTGGCGGGGCGCTGGCCGCGGCGGTGGTCGTGCTGGTTGCATCGGCCGCGGTGCTGATCCGCGTCGCCGGACCGGGTGCGCGAGGCGCGCGGGAGACGCCGACCGGGCCATTCGCAGCCGGGGGCATCGCCCCAGCCGAGCTGCCGCAGGTGCGTGCGGCCGAGGCGGGCGCCGCCCGCTGGCTCGCGAATCTGCCGGCCGAGCCCGCGGTCGTCACGGTCGGAACGCGCGCTGCCGTGACCACGCTCGAGGACCGGATTGCGCAGGTCGACGACCTGCTGAGCGCCGAGCGCGCCGACCGCGCGCCGCCTGCGCACCTGCTCGCCCTGCAGGAGCAGCGCCTGCTGCTCGTCAACTCGCTCGCGCAGGTGCGCTACGCCGAGACGCTGGCTGACGAGTCACGCTGAGCCACGCGCACGCGCCGCACCGACATTCGACCTCAGGAGCCCACCCATGAAGAGATATTCCCTGACGCTGACCTCGCTCGCAGCGCTCGTGTGCGCCGGCGGAGTCACTCAATGCGCGCCGGCCGCCGCCGCAGCGGATCCGCCCGCGTCGGCGTCGACGGCCGGGCAAGCGGCCTCAAGGACCGAGCAGCGGTCCGACCAGGCCCGCAGCCAGGCGGACCTTGAGGAGCAGCTCGCAGCGGCCCGCAAGCAGCTCGAGGACGCAGCAAAGCAGGTTGCCGAGCTGTCCGCGCAGCTCGGGCGGCCGCTGATCGAGCGGTTCATGACGCTCGCGGGCGGCGGCCCCGACCGCGCAATCATCGGGGTTCAGCTGGACGATGGCGCAGCCGGACGCGGCGCGCTGGTGCGCGAGGTGAGTCCGGGCGGACCGGCCGCCGAAGCCGGCGTTCGCGCCGGCGATCTGATCACCGCCATCAACGGCACGCAGATCACGGGCGCGGATGCGGCCGGTCAGGTCATCGCGGTCATGCGCGGCGTCAAGCCCGACAGCAAAGTCACGCTGCGGGTACTGCGCGGCGGCGCAACGCGCGACTTGACCGTCGTGCCGCGTCCCGGACCGATGTATTTTGTGGCCCGCGGCCTTGGCGGACCGCAGCTTGAGGGCCTGGCGCGGCTGCCGCCCGCGGTGCTGATCCACGGTCCGCTCGGCGACATGGAGCTCGTGACCCTGACGCCGCAGCTCGGGCGCTATTTCGGCAGCGACAAGGGCGTACTGGTGGTGCGGGCGCCGCCGGGACTGAAGCTCGAGGACGGCGACGTCATTCTCTCGATCGACGGCCGGCAGCCGCTCTCGGGATCGCACGCGACGCGCATTCTTGGCTCCTACCAGCCGGGCGAGAAGCTCACCATGCGCGTCATCCGCATGCGTAAGGCCCTCTCGGTGGAGAGCGCGGTGCCCGAGCGGGCCGGTGGTGCGCCGCAGATGCCCGACGGCCCAGGTTCGCTGCAGCTGCCGACGCTACCACCGCTGCCACCGCCTCCGGACGGGCAGGTCTCCGGGCCCGGCAATAGCGGCGTGTAACATGCCGGAGTGCGTCGCGAGGACTTCTCCTACCACCTGCCCGCGGAGCTGATCGCCCAGGCGCCTCTGGCACAACGCTCCGCGAGCCGCATGCTGGTGCTCGACGGCGCCAGCGGCGCGCTCGCGGACCGGAGCATCCGCGATCTGCCGCAGTGTCTGCGTCCCGGGGACCTGCTGGTGCTCAATGACACCCGAGTGATCGCCGCGCGGCTCGCGGGCACCAAGCCGTCCGGAGGCCGGGTGGAGATCCTGCTGGAACGCGCCCTGGCCGGACACGAGGCGCTGGCGCAGCTCTCGGCGAGCAAGCCGATTCGCCCCGGCCTGGAAGTGACGACCGCGGGCGGTACGGTGCAGGTGCTCGACCGCGACGGCGATCTGTGGCGCCTGCTGCTGCCGCAACCCGCGCTCGAGTTCTTCGAGCGCTTTGGCGAGGTGCCATTACCGCCGTACATTCGCCGCGCCGCCGGGCCGATCGATCGCGAGCGCTACCAGAGCATCTTTGCGAGGGCCCCGGGTGCGGTTGCCGCCCCGACCGCGAGCCTGCATTTCGATGCGGAGCTCACCGCGGCGCTCGGGGCGCGCGGCATCGGGCGCGCGTTCGTCACGCTGCACGTCGGGGCCGGCACTTTCCAGCCGCTGCGCGCCGACGACCCCGCGACGCATACCATGCATACCGAACGGGTCGAGGTAGGGGCTACCGCCTGCGCGGCGATCGCGCGCACACGATGCGCCGGCGGCCGCGTGGTTGCGGTTGGCACCACCGTGGTCCGGGCGCTCGAGTCGGCGGCGCTGGCGGCGGGAGACGCGAACGCCGCCGCGCCGGCGCTCGCTCCCTGGTCGGGGGAGACGCGGCTGTTCATCACGCCCGGGTTTCGTTTCCAGGTGAGCGATGTGCTGCTGACCAACTTCCATCTCCCCGAGTCGACGCTGCTGATGCTGGTGTGCGCCTTTGCCGGTCTCGAGGCGGTGCGTGCGGCCTACACGCACGCGATCGCTGCGCGCTACCGCTTCTTCAGCTACGGTGACGCCATGCTCATCACCGCGACCCGGCCGTGAGGCCGCAGTTCAGCGTGCTCGCGACCGCGGGCGCGGCGCGGCGCGGACGGCTGACCACGGCTCATGGGGTCATAGAAACACCGGCATTCATGCCGGTCGGCACCTACGGCACCGTCAAGGCGATGACGCCCGAGGAGCTCGAGGAGCTGGGCGCCGAGATCATTCTCAGCAACACCTTTCACCTGATGCTGCGGCCCGGTGCGGAGGTGATCGCGGCCCACGGCGGCCTGCATCGCTTCATGCACTGGCGGCGCCCGATTCTCACCGATTCCGGCGGCTTCCAGGTGTATAGCCTCAAAAACCTGCGCCGCATCAGCGAGGAGGGCGTGCGCTTTCGTTCGCCCATCGACGGCGCCGAGGTCCGCCTGACGCCTGAGGACTCGATGGACATGCAGCTTGCGCTCGGTTCCGATATTGCGATGGCGCTCGATGACTGCACGGTCTATCCCGCCGGTGAGAGCGAGGCGCGCGCCTCCATGGAGCGATCGCTGCGCTGGGCCGAGCGCAGTCACGCGCACTACCACAGCAAGGGCGAGCCGCCGGGTGGGCTGTTCGGCATCGTGCAGGGGGGCATGCACGCGAGCCTGCGTCGCGCTTCCCTCGAGGGCCTGCTGCGCTTCGACTGGCCCGGGCTCGCGGTCGGCGGGCTCGCGGTCGGCGAGCCCGAGGAGGAGCGGCTGCGTATTCTGGAGAGTCTCGTGCCGCACATGCCGCCGGACCGGCCGCGCTATCTGATGGGGGTGGGCCGCCCGGAGGATATCGTCGCGGCAGTGCTGCGCGGCATCGACCTGTTCGACTGCGTCATGCCAACCCGTCACGCTCGCAACGGTCATCTGTTCACGGCCCTTGGGGTCATCAACATCCGCAACCGCCTCTATCACGACGATCTCGCGCCGGTCGATCCGGGCTGCCAGTGCTATACCTGCCGCAACTACACGCGCTCCTACCTGCGCCACCTCGACCGCTGCCACGAGATCCTCGGCTCGCGTCTCAACACCATTCACAACCTGCACTTCTACATCGGGCTGCTGCGCGCGGTGCGCGCGGCACTGGCCTCCGGCACGCTCGAATCCTGGGCGAGGGGGTTCCTGACGGCGCGGCCGACCGCGGCCGACGCTGTGGCATAATGCCGCCCTTTCGCCTCCCGGACCTAAGCCATGAATGCCCTGATTCCCGACGCCTGGGCGCAGTCCTCGGCGGGCTCTTCGAGCCAACTTGCGCCGCTGCTGATGATGGTGCTGTTCGTCGGCGTGTTCTATCTGCTGCTGATCCGGCCGCAGCAGAAAAAGGCCAAAGAGCACCAGGCGCTGGTGGCGAAGCTCGCGGCCGGCGATGAGGTGGTGACCACCGGCGGGCTCCTCGGCAAGGTCACCGACGTCGGCGAGACTTTCATCACGCTCGAGGTCTCCGAAGGTGTGCGCGTCAAGGTGCAGCGCTTCCAGATCGCGCAGTTGATGCCGAAGGGTACGCTGCGAAGCGCCTGACATGCTGGAATACCCGCGCTGGAAATACGCGCTGATCGCGCTGGTACTGCTGCTCGCGGTGCTGTTCGCGCTGCCGAACGTTTTCGGCGAGGACCCGGCGCTGCAGGTGGCGCGCAAGGACCACAATCCGGTCACCGCCGACGCTCCGCAGGAGGTGCAAGGCTACCTCAGCTCGCGCGGCGTGCGCTTCGAGAGGGGCTACATCGATAACGGCCGGCTGATGCTGCGGTTTGCCGACGTGCCGGACCAGCTGGCGGCGCGCGACGCCGTCAACGATCACTTTGCCGCTAGCTACATCACGGCGCTGTCGTTTGCGCCGCGCACGCCGGAGTTTCTGCGTCTGCTCGGGCTGCGCCCCATGCCGCTCGGCCTCGATCTGCGCGGCGGCCTCTACCTGCTCTACCAGGTGGACGTGAACGCCGCGGTCGCCCAGGCGCTCGACGGCTACGTGCAGGACGCGCGCAAGGCGCTCGCCGGCGCCAACATTCCGTTCAAGGACGTCACGACTTTCGCGGTGAGCTCCGACAAGCCGAACGCGCTGCGGGTGCTGCTGGGGCCCGGCGCCAATGTCGATGCCGCGCGCAGCGCGCTCACCACCCCGCTGCAGGGCCTGACGGTCAGCACCGACACTTCGGGCGGTGTGCCGGTCATTCAGGCGGTGATGACCACCGCGCAGATCCGCGAGCGCGAGGATTACGCCATCGAGCAGAACATCACCACGCTCCGCAACCGCGTCAACGAGCTCGGCGTGTCCGAGCCGATCGTGCAGCGGCAGGGACTCGACCGCATCAACGTGCAGCTGCCGGGCGTGCAGAACTCCGCCGAGGTCAAGGACATTCTCGGTCGCGTCGCGACGCTCGAGTTCCGGCTCGAGGACATGCAGGACAGCCCCTACGAGGCCGTGCAGCTCGGACGCGCGCCGCTCGGCACCAAGCTCTACACGCACACACGCCTCGGCCGCCCGATCCTGCTGAAGCGCGAGGTCATCGCTACCGGCGACGAGCTCACCAATGCCACCAGCGGACAGTCGCAGGAAGGCCCGGCCGTCAACATCAAGCTCGACGCCCGCGCCGGCGAGGCCATGCTCCGAACCACGCGCGCCAATCTCAACAAGCGCATGGCGGTGGTGCTGATCGACAAGCATCAGGAGACCAGCGAGGTCAATGGCAAGAAGGTGTCGCGCGAAGTGACCGACGAGGACGTCATCAACGACGCCACCATCCGCGGCGTGTTCAGCAACAGCTTCCAGATCACCGGGCTGCAGGCCGGCGAGGCGCGCGAGCTGGCGCTGCTGCTGCGCTCCGGTTCGCTGGCGGCCCCGGTGTTCCCGATCGAGGAGCGCGCCGTGGGCCCGAGCCTCGGCCGCGACAACATCGACAAGGGTGTCACGGCGCTGCTGGTCGGCATGGGTGCGGTGTTCGTCTTCATGGCGATCTACTACCACGCCTTCGGACTGGTGGCCGATCTGGTGCTGCTCGCGAACGTGGTGCTGCTGACGGCGCTGCTGTCGATGATGCGCGCTTCGCTGTCGCTGCCCGGCATCGCCGGCATCATCCTCACCGTCGGCATCGCGGTCGACGCCAACGTGCTGATCTACGAGCGCATCCGCGAGGAGCTGCGCAAGGGCGTCTCGCCGCAGGCCGCGATCCGCTCCGGCTTCGAGAAAGCGTTCTCGGCGATCGCGGACTCCAACATCACGGCGCTCATCGCCGGCGTCGTGCTGTGGGTGCTGGGCACGGGCCCGATCCGCGGCTTCGCCGTGGTGCTGACGCTCGGGATCGCCACCTCGATGTTCACGGCTCTGATGGGCAGCCGTGCGCTCCTCACCCTCATGTACGGCGGCCGGCGCAAGCTCGCACGGCTCTCGATCGGCTAGCCGCGCGCGCCTTATTGCGGGGAGCTCAAGTGGAATTCTTCAGCCACCAGACCAGTTATCCGTTCATGGCCACCCGCAAGGTGTGGTACGGGCTGTCGGCGCTGCTGCTGATCGTGTCGCTGGTCTCGTTCTTCACCCGCGGGCTGAATCTCGCCATCGACTTCACCGGCGGCGTGAGCGCCGAGGCCAGTTTTCCCGGCGCCGCCAACGTCGATGCGGTGCGCAGCCGGCTCGCGACCGCGGGCTTCCGCGATCCGCAGGTCGAAGCCTTCGGCTCCTCGCGCGACATCGCCATCCGCCTGCCGCCGGATCCGAAGCAGACGGCCGCGCAGGTGCGCACGCAGCTGGAGGGGGCGCTGCGGGCGGTCGACCCCGGCGCCCAGGTGGTGCAGCTCGATGTGCTCGGACCACAAGTCGGCAACGAGCTGAGGTGGAGCGCGATCGAGGCGCTGTTCTTCACGCTGATGGGGATCTTCTTCTATCTCTTCGTCCGCTTCCACACCTGGCGGCTGTCGCTCGGCGCCATTTTCGCGGTGCTGCACGATCCGATCCTGGTGATCGGCTTCTTCTCGCTCACACAGACCTCGTTCGACCTGGCAGTAGTGGCGGCGATTCTCGCGGTAATCGGCTACTCGTTGAACGACACCGTGGTGGTATTCGATCGCATCCGCGAGCGTTTCGAGACCAACCGCCGCGCCGCCCCCGACGTGGTGCTCGATCAGTCGATCAACCAGACGCTGTCGCGCACCATCATGACCAAGGTGGTGACCTCGATCGTGGTGGTGGCGCTGCTGTTTCTCGGCGGCCCGGTGCTCAAGGGTTTCTCGGCAGCGCTGCTGATCGGCATCATCGCCGGCACCTATTCGTCGATCTACATCTCCAGCGCCTTTGCGCTCGACTGCGGCCTGACCGCCGAGCACATCTTTCCGACGGTGCGCAAGACCGCGTTCGACCAGCCTTAAGCCGCGGCTTGCCGTCAGCGACTGCGGGCGGCGTCGGCGGCGCCCGGCGCGCCGTTCTCGGCCCGCACCTTGCTGTGGCTGTAGCCGTAGAGCGCGTAGACCACGACCCCGATCGCCGTCCATATCACCAGCCGCCACCAGGTCGCCGCTCCCAGCGAAACCATCATGTAGCCGCACACCAGGGCGCCGCCAATGCAGGTAACCCACGGCCACGGGGCGCGGAACGGGCGCGGCAGGTCGGGACGCGTCCGGCGCAGGACCAGGATGCCGATGCACACCGTCACGAACGCCGCCAGCGTGCCGATCGCCACCATCTCCCCGAGGATCTTCACCGGGAACAGTCCGCCGATGATCGCGGCCGCGATGACGGTGATGGCGGTGCCGACCGAAGGCGTGCGGAAGCGCGGGTGGATGCGGCCGAAGAAAGGCGGCAGCAGGCCGTCGCGCGCCATGGCGAAAAAGATGCGCGCCTGGGCGATGGTCATCACCAGCATCACCGAGGTCATGCCGCAGACGGCGCCGAGCTTCACTGGGATTCCGAGCCAGTGCAGCGGCTGGTACTTGTCGAGCGCCAGCGCGACCGGCGCGGCGACGTCGAGCTCCTTGTAGCTCACCATGCCGGTGAGAATCGCCGACACGATCACGTAGAGCACGGTGCAGATCACAAGGCTCGCGAGGATGCCGATCGGCATGTCACGCTGCGGGTTCCTGGTCTCCTGCGCGGCGGTCGAGATCGCGTCGAAGCCGATGTAGGCGAAGAAGATCACCCCGGCGGCGCCCATGATGCCGCTCCAGCCGAACACTCCGTGTGCGGTGTTGGGCGGGATGAACGGATGCCAGTTGGCGGGATTGATGTAACTCACGCCGAACAGGATGAACAGCACGATTACGGTGACCTTGATCGCGACGATCACCGCGTTGAATGTGGCGGACTGCTTGATGCCGATGTAGCAGATAATGCCGATTACCGCCACGATGACGATGGCCGGCAGGTTGATGATGGCCCCGGTGTGCACGATGTCGAGTCCGCCGCCGCCCATCGGCTGATCGAGCGGCGCGCTGGTCAGCGCCGCGGGTATGTGCAGGTGCAGCTGGTCGAGCAGGCTCACCGCGTAGCCCGACCACCCGACCGACACGGTCGCGACCGCGAACAGGTATTCGAGGATCAGGTTCCAGCCGATGAACCAGGCGATGCCTTCGCCGAGGGTCGCGTACGAGTAGGAATAGGCGCTGCCGGACACGGGGATCATCGCGGCGAACTCCGCATAGCACAGCCCCGCCAGCGTGCAGCCGAGGCCCGCGACGATGAACGAGAGCGGCAGCGCGGGGCCGGCGTGCTCGGCGGCGGCGGTGCCGGTGAGCACGAAAATGCCGGTGCCGATGATGCCGCCGATGCCGAGCAGCGTGAGCTGCAGCGGACCGAGTGCCCGCCGCAGCTGATTACCGGAGGATTCCTGCTCGTGCAGGACTGCGATCGACTTGGTTGCGAACAGCTGTCGCATCGTGAGACCCCCGGTGTCGCGCGGGCGACTCTACAACAAGCGATCCGCGGAAAGCGAGCGGCGCGCGCGGCTTGTCAGCCTTCGCGCAGCTCCGCGGGCAGATGCGGCGAGAGCACCTCGAGGAGCGCTGCGTACACCTTGGGTGTGCCGGCGAGGATGTGCCCCGCCTGCCGGTATTCGCCGCCGCTCAGCGTGCCGATGCGTCCGCCCGCCTCCTGGATGAGGAGCGTGCCTGCGGCCGTGTCCCATGGGGACAGTCCGATCTCCCAGAAGGCATCGACGCGCCCGGCCGCGACGTAGGCCAGATCGAGCGAGGCCGCCCCCGGGCGGCGCACGCCCGCAACGCGCTCGCTCACCGCCCGGAACATCGCCAGGTAGGGCTCGAGATAGCGCAGGTTGGCCCGGTACGGGAAGCCGGTCGCGATCAGCGCGCCCTCGAGCGCACGCGCCTTGCTGACACGCATGCGGTGGTTGTCGAGATGCGCACCGGCGCCGCGGCTGGCGGTGAACAGCTCGCCGCGCATCGGGTCGTACACCACCGCGTGCTCGAGCCGGCCGCGGATCTCGCAGGCGACCGACACGGCAAAAACCGGAAACCCATGCAGGAAGTTGGTCGTGCCGTCCAGCGGGTCGATGATCCAGAGCGTATCGTGCGTGCCGCTGCGGCCGCTCTCCTCGGCGAGAAACGCGTGCTGCGGGTAATGCCGGCGGATGCTGCCGATGATCTCCTGTTCGGCGGCGCGGTCGACCTCAGTGACGAAATCGTTGCGTCCCTTGGAGGACACGGTGAGGGACTCGAGCCGATTCAGGTTGCGGATGATGATCTCGCCCGCGCGGCGCGCAGCGCGCACGGCGATGTTGAGAAGGGGCTGCACGGTGCTTAAGCTCGCATGAGGGGGTGGTTTGCAGTCGCTAGGCGTTCTTGGCACAGCGTAGCCGGCGAAGGCCGCGCCCTTCGCCGGCGTAAACGCAGCTGATGTCCGGCAAAATCGCCGCAGGCGATTTTGCCCAATTACACTAGCGTAGCAGATGGACTTCGCCGACATTCGCATTGTGCTGGTCGCGCCCTCGCATCCCGGCAACATCGGCGCGGTGGCGCGCGCCATGAAGAACATGGGCCTGGGCGAGCTGCTGCTGGTGAAGCCGCGGCAGTTTCCGCACCCGCGGGCCACGGCGCGCGCTGCGGGCGCCGGCGACGTTCTCGGGCGTGCACGCGTCGTCGCCTCCCTCGCTGAGGCGCTCGGCGGCTGCGGTTTCATCGCCGCGACCACTGCGCGTGAGCGCGAGCAGCATTTCCGTGTCTTGGACGTGCGCGAGGCGG
The DNA here is from genome assembly GCA_963844595.1 of uncultured Gammaproteobacteria bacterium. Taxonomy (GTDB): domain Bacteria; phylum Pseudomonadota; class Gammaproteobacteria; order Steroidobacterales; family Steroidobacteraceae; genus 13-2-20CM-66-19. Next base: position 247,667 of record CAWJOW010000003.1, on the reverse strand, counting down.
CCGCGCGCATCGTGGCCGAGGCGCAGCGCGCGCCGGCCGCGGTAGTCTTCGGGGCCGAGCGCACCGGCCTCACGAATGAGGAGCTCGAAGCCGCGCACGCGCTGCTGCGCATCCCCGCGAGCGCGGCGTACCCGTCGCTGAATCTCGCCATGGCGGTGCAGCTGGTGGCCTACGAGCTGTTTCGCGTGCGCCTGCCGGGCGCCGCGCTCCCCGCCACGGACGCCGCGCCGCTGGCGGCCGCCGGGGAGATGCAGCGCCTGTACGCGCACTTCGCCGAAGTGCTGCAGGAGATCGAGTTTCACGACCGCACCGAAAGCGGCACGCACCTCATGGCGCGCATCCGCCGCCTGCTGCAGCGCGCCGAGCTCGATCGGAACGAAGTCAACATCCTGCGCGGCATCCTCACCGCCGTGCAGAACCGGCGCCGGCGCGCCGGCGCGGGGCCCCGGTGAGCACGGTGCGCCGGATCTATCTCGACTACGCGGCGACGACGCCGGTCGACCCGCGGGTGGCCACGGCGATGAGCGCCTGTCTCGGTGCCGACGGCGACTTCGGCAATGCCTCTTCGAGCCACGCATTCGGCCGCGCGGCGGCTGCGCGCATTGCGCGGGCGCGTGACAGGGTCGCGGGTCTGATCGGCGCGGCGGCCGACGAGATCGTGTTCACCTCCGGCGCCACCGAGTCGGACAACCTGGCGATTCTCGGTATCGCGCGCGCCAACGCCGACCGCGGCCGTCACCTGCTGACCTCGCGCACCGAGCACAAGGCCGTGCTCGACCCGCACAAGCGACTCGAGAAGGAGGGCTTCAGCGTCACCTATCTCACGCCGGAACGCTCAGGAGTGATCCCGGCAGCGGCGGTGGCGGCGGCACTGCGCCCCGACACGCAGCTGGTCTCGATCATGGGTGTCAACAACGAGACCGGAGTGCTGCAGGATCTGGCTGCGATCGGCGCGGTGTGCCGTGCACGCGGCGTCGCCTTCCACAGCGACCTGGCCCAGGCTGCCGGCAAGGTGGCGCTGGACGTGGCCGATCTGCCGCTCGATGTCGCCTCGTTCACCGCCCACAAGCTCTACGGGCCGAAGGGCATCGGCGCACTCTACGTGAGGCGCGCGGCGCAGCACCTGCTGCAGCCGCTCATGTTCGGCGGCGGCCAGGAGGCGAACCTCAGGCCCGGGACTCTCGCCACCCACCAGATCGTGGGTTTCGGCACAGCGTGCGAGCTCGCCGCGCAGGAGCTGGCGCCCGAAGCGGCGCGGCTCACGGCGCTGCGCGAGCGGCTGTGGCGCGCGCTCGCCGAGCTCCCCGGCACGTACCTGAACGGTGCCGCGGCGCCGCGCGTTCCCGGCATCCTCAACGTGTCCTTCGACGGGGTCGAGGGCGAGAGCCTGGTGACCGGGCTCGCGGAGCTCGCAGTTTCCACCGGAGCAGCGTGCAACTCAGCCTCCGCGGAGGCCTCCTACGTGCTGCGGGCGCTCGGTCGCGATACGCGCCTTGCGGCGAGCTCGCTGCGCTTCAGCCTCGGGCGCTACGCGAGCGAAGCGGACGTCGACCTGGCAGCCAGCGCCGTGCGTCGCGAGGTCGAGCGGCTGCGGGCGCTTTCGCCGGCGGCCGGGAGCGCAGCGGCGCATTCGGTGTGGGCGGACGGCGTCGCGGCGGGCGAGAGCATCGTGAGCGGCGAGGCGGGTGGGCCGCAGGAAGAGACCTGGGTGCGCTTTCATCTGCTTGTCGCCGGCGACACTGTGAAGGACGCACGTTTTCAGGCGCTTGGGTGCCCCCATACTGTGGATGTGGCCGGCTGGCTGTGCGGTGAGCTGCGCGGCCGGCGGCGGACGGCCCTGCTGCCCGGTACGCCGGCGGAGTGGGCGCAAGCGCGGGCCGTGCCGGTGGAGAAGCTGGGCCGTTTACTGGTGGTCGAAGACGCGCTGCGTGCCGCTCAGGGGCTCTGGGATCCGGACGCACGGCAGACGACGAAGCGCTAGAATACGAGGGCAGATGGCGATTTCACTGACTGAATCCGCCGCCAACCGCGTGAAGAGCTGTCTCGCCGCGCGCGGCAGCGGCATCGGGCTGCGCCTCGGTGTCCGCAAGACCGGCTGTTCCGGGTTCGCTTACGTGATCAACTACGCGGAAGCTCCCCAACCCGGGGACGCGGTCTTCGAGGACCGCGGCGTGCGGGTGTTCGTCGATGCCGGGAGCCTTGGGCTCATCGACGGCACGGTGGTCGATTTCGTGAAGCAGGGCCTGAACGAGGCGTTTCGGTTCAGGAACCCTAACGTCAAGGGCGAATGCGGCTGCGGCGAGAGCTTCTCGGTCTGAGCACGGCGGCTGCGCCGCGCGGCGGCCGCGGCGCGTGGATCTCTCGCAAAAAGCCTTAACAAACCGATACTTCCGTCGGCCGCCGCATTGGCGGTGCTGGCCCGCTCAAGGTACACTTCGCCGCTCGCTTTTGGGGGATTCTGGCCCGTGGGGCCGCCTTACGCTTTCCAGCTCCTTACCCGGCCTCTGAAAGGTCATCACGAATGGCGCTCGAGCGCACTCTGTCCATCGTCAAGCCCGACGGCGTGAGCGGCAATCTCATCGGTGAGGTTTATCGCCGCTTCGAGAAGGCGGGCCTGTCGATAGTCGCCGCGCGCATGCTGCGGCTGTCGCAGCGCGAGGCGGAGGGTTTCTACGCCGTGCACCGCGAGCGGCCGTTCTTCAAGGACCTGGTGCGCTACATGACCTCCGGCCCGGTGATCGTGCAGGTGCTCGAAGGCGAGAGTGCGATCGCACGGCACCGCGACCTCATGGGCGCGACCGATCCCAGGCAGGCCGCGCCCGGGACCATTCGCGCGGACCTCGCCGCCAGCATCGAGCAGAACGTCGTGCACGGCTCGGATTCTGCGCAGACCGCGGCGCGTGAGATCGCCTACTTCTTCAGCACCACGGAGTTGCATCCGCGCGGCTGACGTGCCGCCTGCGCCCCGTATGACCGCGTCCGTCACCCCATCCGCCCCGCAGCAAGCACGCGCCAACCTGCTGGGGCTGCCGCGACCGGCGCTCGAGGCCGCGCTTGCGCCGCTCGGCGCGCGGCCGTTTCGCGCCCGCCAGCTCATGAACTGGATCTACAAGCGCGGCGTCGGCTCGTTCGCGGACATGACCGATCTGTCGCGCGAGTTCCGCGCGCGCCTCACGCTCGCAGCCGAGGTGCGCGCGCCGGAGATCGTCGCCGTGCAGCGCTCGGCCGACGGCACCTCCAAGTGGCTGCTGAAGGCGGATGCCGCCCAGGCCTTCGAGATGGTGTTCATCCCGGAAGCGGACCGCGGCACCTTGTGCATCTCCTCGCAGGTGGGCTGCGCTCTCGACTGCTCGTTCTGCGCGACGGCGCAGCAGGGCTTCAACCGCAACCTCACGACCGCCGAGATCGTCGGCCAGGTGTGGCTGGCGGCGCGCGAGCTGGCCCGCGAAGCGGCGGGCGGCGACCCGCCGGCAGCGCGTGACGCGGAGACAGCGCCTGCGGAGCGCCGCATCACCAACGTGGTGCTGATGGGCATGGGCGAGCCGCTGGCCAATTTCCGCAACGTCGTCCCGGCGCTCGACATACTGCTCGATGATTTTGGCTTCGACCTCTCGCGCCGGCGCGTGACGCTCTCGACCTCGGGACTGGTGCCGCAGATCTACCGGCTGGCGGAGGTGAGCAACGTGGCGCTGGCCGTGTCGCTGCACGCGCCCACCGATGCGCTGCGCAACGAGCTGGTGCCGATCAACCGCAAACACCCGATCGCCGAGCTCCTCGAGGCCTGCTGGCACTATCTCGACGAGCAGAACGGCCGCAGCGTGACCTTCGAGTACGTGATGCTGGACGGCGTCAACGACTCGCCGGTGCAGGCGCGCGCGCTCGCACGGCTGCTCAAGGGTCGCCCGGCAAAGGTGAATCTGATTCCGTTCAACCCCTTTCCGGGCACGCACTACCGGCGCTCGCCCGCCCCGGTCATCCAGCATTTCCGCGACGAGCTGATCCAGAGGGGCGTGCTCGCGACCGTGCGGCGCACGCGTGGCGAGGATATCGACGCCGCCTGCGGTCAGCTCGCCGGTCGCGTGATCGACCGCACCACGGTGCGACTCGGCAGCAAGGTTATTGGGGTGGCGATCCAACCATGAGCAGACAAGTGAACATCAGCCTGTTTCCCGTGCCGCGGCGGCTGCTTGCCCCGGGCGTGCTTGCGCTCCTCGCGCTCAGCGCCTGCGCGGCCGCGACACAGAAGACCCACCGCGATCACGACGCTGCCGCGGACAACGTCCAGCTCGGCCTGCGCTACATGGAACAGGGCGACCTGCAGCTGGCGAAGATCAAGCTCGACCTGGCGCTCAAGCAGGACCCGGGCAGCGCAGACGTACACAGCGCGCGCGGCACGCTGTTCGCGCGTCTCGCCGATCCCGCCAAGGCCGACGCCGAGTTCCGCACCGCGCTGCGCGAGGCGCCGCACGATCCCGATGTGCAGAACAATTACGGTGCTTACCTCTGCGAGAACGGCCATACCGACGAGGGGGTCAAGCGCTTCCTCGAGGCGGCGCACAACCCCCTGTATCGCACGCCACAGGCCGCCTACGTAAACGCGGGTGTGTGCCTGCGTACCGCCAAGCGCTATGACGAGGCGACCGCCAACTTCAAGCAGGCGCTCTCGCTGGTGCCGAACTACGCGGAAGCGGTGTTTCAGCTCGCGACTCTGCAGTTCGAGCGCGGTGACCTGGCCGCAGCGCGCTCGGGCATCGACACCTTCGTGGGCACCTACGACGCGACGCCGGACCTCTTGCTCCTCGGGGTGCGCGTCACGCGCGCGCAGCACGACCCGATCGCGGCGCAGCGCTACGCGCGGCGCCTGCAGCTCGATTTCCCCGGGTCACAGCAGGCACGCGCCCTCGCGTCGCTCAACAACCCCGGCTGAGGCACGATGGCGAGCGAAGCTGACGGCGACGCCCGCGGCATCGGCGCGCGGCTGCGCGCGGCGCGCGAGAAGCGCGGACTGACCGTGCTGCAGGCGGCGGAGAAGCTGCATGTCGACGCGCGTGTGCTCGAGGCGCTCGAGACGGGCGACTTCGCAGCGCTCGGAGCTCCGGTGTACGTGCGCGGCCACCTGCGCCACTACGCCGAGCTCGTGGGCGAGCCGCCGCCGCAGCCCGGGGAGATCAATTTCGCTGCTCCGGGCCCCGACCTGACGCGCATCCCGCACCGCGAGCCCGACCGTGATTCCTCGCTGGTGTTGCCGGCAGTCATCGTGCTCGCGGCGTTTGCGGCGGTCGGAGTCCTCTGGTGGGTGATGGCGCTGCCCGGCGCGAAGCCGCAGTCGGTGACGCAGCCGCGCGCGGCTGCAGCGCAGACGCCGCAGCCGGCGCCGGCGCAACCGGCCGTCGTTCCCGGTCCGCAGGCAGCCGCCGTCGCCGCCGCGGCGGCCGGCGCGCACCTGGCAGCGGCCAATGGCGCCGCTGCACCGGGCGAGGCGCGGCTCGCCCTCAGGTTCTCCGACGCCAGCTGGGTCGAGATTTACGACGCCGGCGGGCGCCGCCTGCTCGCGGGCCTGGGCTCCGCCGACAGCGCGCGCACCTTGAGCGGCGCACCGCCGCTGCGGATCGTGCTCGGCAATGCGCCGGCGGTCGTCATGCAGCTCAACGGCCGCCCGGTGACGCTCGACGGACTGGTGCACCGCGATCACAGCGCGCGCTTCGTGCTCGACGGCGCCGGCCACGTTGCCCCGGCCCCGGCCATACCCGGCCCCGGAGGCTGAGGTGCCCGCCGAGATCCAGCCGGTGCGCGGCATGAACGACGTGCTGCCCGGCGAGACACCCGCCTGGCAGTACTTCGAGACCGTGACGCGCGAGCTGCTCGGCGCCTACGGGTACGAGGAGATCCGTGTGCCGCTGCTCGAGCACACGCAGCTTTTCAAGCGCGCGATCGGCGAGCACACCGACGTGGTGGGCAAGGAGATGTATACCTTCACCGACCGCGGCGGCGACAGCCTGACGCTGCGGCCGGAGGCGACCGCGGGCGTGGTGCGCGCGCTGATCTCAAACGGCATGCTGCGCGGGCAGCGGCACAAGCTCTGGTGCCTCGGGCCGATGTTCAGGCACGAGGCGCCCCAGGCGGGCCGCTACCGGCAGTTCTGGCAGGTGGATGTCGAGGCGGTCGGTTTCGCGGGTCCCGACGCCGACGCCGAGCTCATCGCCATGAGCGCGCGGCTGTGGCAGCGCTTGGGGATAGCGGCAGCCGTGAGCCTGGAAATCAACTCGCTCGGCACGCCCGAGAGTCGCCGCGCTTACCGCGCGAAACTGGTCGAGCACTTCGCCGTCCACGAGTCACGGCTCGATGCCGACAGCCGGCGGCGCCTCGAGGGCAATCCGCTGCGGATCCTGGACAGCAAGCACCCCGACATGCAGGAGCTGATTCACAGCGCGCCGCGGCTGACCGACCACCTCGATGCCGAATCGCGCACACACTTCGAGGAGCTCTGCCGCGCCCTGAATGACCTGGGCGTCGCCTACCAGATCAATCCGCGCCTGGTGCGCGGGCTCGACTACTACACCCGGACGGTGTTCGAATGGATCACGGGAGCTACCGGCGCGCAGAATGCCGTATGCTCCGGCGGCCGTTATGACGGGCTGATCGCCCAGCTCGGCGGCGAGCCTACGCCGGCGGTCGGCTTTGCCATGGGGGTCGAGCGGCTGGTTGCGCTCGTGGTTGCTGCCGGGCGCAGCCCGCCAGCCGCTCATCCGGATGTCTTCGTGGTGGTGAGCGGCACGCGCGCTGCGGCGGCCGCACTGCCGATCGTCGAGCGGCTGCGCGGCGAGCGGCCGCAACTGCGTTTCGAGCTGAATCTGGGTGGCGGCAACTTCAAGGCACAATTTCGGCGCGCCGACCGGAGCGGGGCCAGGCTGGCGCTGATCGTCGGCGACGACGAGCTCGGCCGGGGAGTGCTGGCCATGAAACCTTTACGGGAGGAATCGGGTCAGAGCGAGTGCCCGATCGACTCCCTGGCGGCGGGCGTGGATGCGGCGCTGGCCGCTCTCGAGAACGGCTGCCGCTGAACGCTGGGCGTGTTCCGCAAGGAGTGACCGAGTGAGCGATTATCTGTCCGAAAAAGAACAATGGGAGCTGATCCGCGAATGGGCGCGCGTCAACGGCGTTTGGATCGTGGCCGGCGTGGCAGTCGGGGCGGCAGTCCTCCTGGGCTGGCGCTGGTGGCAGGCGTACCGTGACACGCAGGCGCTGCAGGCGGGCGAGAAGTACACGCAGATCGTCCAGGCTCTGCAGAAGGGCGATCGCACCGAGGCTCTGGTGCACCTGGGCGAGCTCGAGCGCACTTACCCGTCCTCGGCGTACGCCGATCAGGCCAGGCTCCTCGGCGCGCGCGTCTACGTCGACTCCGGCGAGCTCGCGCAGGCCGCCGGCGAGCTCGAGACCGTGAGCGGTCACTCCAAAGATCATGAGCTCGCGCTCGTGGCGCGGCTGCGCCTCGCGCGCGTGCAGATCGCGCAGGGCAAGCCCGATGTCGCGCTCGCGACGCTGAACGCCGTGGATCCCGGCACGTTCGCCGCGAGCTACCACGAGGCGCGCGGCGACGCCTATTATGCAAAGGGCGACAAGGCCGCGGCGCTCGGCGAGTATCGGGATGCCGCCGCCGGCATCAGCCACGCGGCCGGCGGCGACCCGCTCCTCGATCTGAAAATCGCCGACCTGGCTTCCAACGGACCGTCCGCCAGCGCCCCGCGGATCGCACCGGCGAAATGACCATGCGATACCTGCAAGTCTCGATGTGCGTTGCGGCGCTGCTGCTTGCCGCCTGCTCCAAGGACAAGTCGGTGGATGAGCCCGCCAAGCTCACACCGCTGAGCGCCACGCTGCGCGTCAGCAAGGTCTGGACGGAGAACGTCGGCAAAAAGAAGGACGCGGCGCTGCGCCTGTCGCTCGGCATGAGCGTCGCGGACGGACGGGTCTTCGCCGCCGGGCACCGCGGCGACGTGGTCGCCCTCGATCTCGCCCGCGGCAAGGTCATCTGGCGGGTGTGGATCAAGAAGGCGCCGCTGTCGGGCGGCACCGCCGTCGGCGACGGCCTGGTGCTGATCGGCACCAGCGACGGGCGGCTGTTTGCTCTCGATGAGTCCACCGGCAAGACCCGCTGGTCGGTGCGTGTCAACGGTGAGGTGCTCGCGCCGGCGGCGATTTCCGAGCATCTGATCGCGCTGCGCACGGTTGATGGCAAGCTGCACGGCCTGAGTCCCGCCGACGGTCACGAGCTGTGGGCGCAGCAGCAGCAGGTGCCGCGGCTGTCGCTGCGCGGCACGGCGCGCCCGGTGATCGCCGGCGACCAGGTGCTGAGCGGCTTCGATAACGGCAAGGTGTTGTCGTTCAATGTCAACGACGGCGCGGTACAGTGGGAAGCCAATATCACCCCGCCTCACGGACGCACCGAGCTCGAGCGTCTCGACGACATCGACACGACCGTGAGGGTTGCGGGCGCCGACGTCTACACCGCCGGTTTCCAGGGTAAGGTCGCGATGCTGGCGCTCGATACCGGCCAGGTCTGGTGGGCGCACGAGGCGTCCAGCTACCGCTCGCTGACGCTCGACGACGATACGCTTTACATGGTCGCCGCAGACGGCGAGGTGGCCGCCATGCGCGCCAAGACCGGCGCGGAGCTGTGGCGTCAGAAGGTGCTGCTGAACCGCGGGCTGTCGGCGCCGGCGACCATGGACGACCTGAATGCGATCGTGGTCGCGGATTTCCAGGGTTACGTGCACTGGCTCGACAAGTCCACGGGCGCGCTTGCGGCGCGTGCCTCCTCCGGCAAGGTGCGCGTCAGCGCGACGCCGATTGTCGAGGGTGACATGGCGCTGGTGATCAACGATCGCGGTCAGATCACGGCGTTTCGAGTCAGGCCGATCCCGGGCGCCAAGCGCCCGGCAGCGCCGTACAAGGTGACCACGGCACCCGCGCCGCCGGATGCCGCCGCTGCCCCGGCGCCGGCGCAGCCACCGCAGCAGAGCAAGTAGCGGCACGACCTCGAGGCGCGCCGGCTCGCCGCCATGCTGCCCGTCGTAGCGATCGTCGGCCGGCCGAACGTCGGCAAGTCAACGCTGTTCAATGTCCTCACCGGCACGCGCGCCGCCATCGTCGCGGACGTGCCGGGGCTCACGCGTGACCGCCAGTACGGCTTCGGGCGCTTAGGGCCCGTCCCCTGCGTGGTGGTTGATACCGGCGGCCTGGTCGAGAACCCGGTCGGCATCGAGGCGCAGATGCGCGCGCAGACCGAGCGCGCGGTCGCCGAGGCCGATCGCCTGGTGTTCCTCGCGGATGCGCGCGCCGGGCTCTCGCCGGAGGACCAGTTCGTCGCCCGCGAGCTGCGCCGCTCGGGCAAGCCCGTCACGCTGGCGCTCAACAAGGCCGAGGGGCTGGATCCCGACATCGCGGCTGCGGATTTCCATGCGCTCGGATTCGCAGCGCCGCTGCCGATTTCGGCGAGTCACGCGCAGGGGTGCGAGGCGCTGATGGAGCAGGTGCTCGCGGGCTTACCGCCGAGCACCGCTGCCGAATCCGACCTCGGGGCGATCCGCATTGCGATCATCGGCCGGCCGAATGTCGGCAAGTCGACGCTGGTGAATCGACTGCTGGGCGAGGAGCGGGTGATCACCAGCCCCGATCCCGGCACGACCCGCGACAGCATCTTCGTGCCCTTCGAGCGCGACGGACGCAGCTTCCTGCTGATCGACACCGCCGGCGTGCGCCGCCGCGCCAGGGTGGCGGAGGCGGACGTGGTCGAGCGCGCGAGCGTCGCGCGCACCCTGCAGGCGATCGACGCGGCGCAGGTCGTCATCCTGGTGCTGGATGCGCACGACACGGTCGCAGAGCAGGACGCGAGCGTGCTGGGGATCGCGCTCGAGCGCGGTCGCGCGCTCATCATCGCCGTCAACAAGTGGGACGGCATTCCCGAGGAGCAGCGCGCGGAGATTCGCCGCCAGCTCGCGCTGCGGCTCGACTTCGTGCCGTTCGCGCCGCTGCACTTGATCTCGGCACGCCACGGCACCGGCGTCGGCGAGCTGATGGACTCGACCGTGCGCGCCTATGATTCGGCGATGCGGAGCCTCCCGACCCGAGACCTTACCCGCACCCTGGAGAAAGCCCTGGCCGCGCATCAACCGCCGCTGGTACGCGGCCGGCGGATCAAGCTGCGCTATGCCCACCAGGGCGGCCGCAACCCGCCGCGCATCATCGTCCATGGCAACCAGACCGCCTCGGTCCCGGATGCCTACACACGCTACCTCGCGAACGTGTTCCGCAAGACCTACCAGCTGTTCGCGACCCCGGTGGTCGTCGAGTACCGCACTGACCCGAATCCATTCCGGCGCGAGCCGCGCAGTAAGGGTAAATCCGATCGCGGCGGCCGAAGCCGCCGGGCACGGTAGAATCTGACTGGCGGATCGCCCTGTCGGGCGATCTACGGGAGTCCGCCGAATGCGATCACTGCCGCTTCTCGCCGCCGCGACACTGCTGGCTGCCTCGACAGTACTCATCTGCGCCTGCGCCCCGCCGCCGGTCTACGTGCGCCCGGATCTCACCCCGCACGACGCCAGCGCTCAGGTGCAGAGCAGCAGGGCGAACATTCTCGGCGCCGCGGTGGTGGCGCTCGCCGCCGACGGTTACCCGATCGCGGGCGTCGACAACGATAAGGGGGTCGTCACGACCGCGCCGCGGCCCATCGTCGTGACGTCGCTGCAGGCGGACTGCGGCAAGGAGCAGAAATCCCACTCGCGCAGCGCCGATCCTCTCGGCGTCAGCGAGCCGGATACCTACGTGGCGTTCACGGTGCTCGCCGGCGATGACTACGTCGTGGTGCGCGCCCTGGTCGAGGATCGGCGCAATCCCATCGACGAGAAGACGCCGCTGATCTGTACGTCGCGCGGCGTGCTCGAGCAGACGATGCTCACCGACATCAGGGCAAGGCTGTGACGCCTGGCGAGCCGGGCGCATACCGAGCGGGGCACCTGTCGTTGAAAACCGGTTGATCCGGCCGGCCGGTCCGCGCGCGCCGTGAGAGGCACCTTCCGTTCGCTGCGCGGCTTCAACTTTCGCGTCTGGTCGGCCGGCGCGCTGGTCTCTAATGTCGGCACGTGGATGCAGCGCACGGCGCAGGACTGGCTGGTCCTGACCGGGCTGACTCATAACAACGCGACCGCGGTCGGCGTGGTGATGGCGCTGCAGTTCGGGCCGCAGGCGCTGCTGCTGCCGCTCACCGGGTTCGCGGCCGATCGTCTCGACCGGCGCCGGCTGCTGGTCGCGACCCAGGCCGCGATGGGGACGCTGGCGCTTGCACTGGGCGTACTGACTCTCACCGGACTGGTGCGGCTCTGGCAGGTCTATCTGCTGGCGCTGCTCCTCGGCTGCGTCGCCGCGTTCGATGCGCCGGCGCGCCAGACCTTCGTGTCGGACCTCGTCGGCGATGACGACCTGCCCAATGCGGTGGCGCTGAACTCCATGTCGTTCAACGCCGGTCGTCTGCTCGGTCCGGCGGTCGCGGGGCTTCTGGTCGGCGTGGTGGGCTTCGGCTGGGTGTTCCTCATCAACGCCGCCTCGTTCGGCGCGGTGCTGGCCTCTCTCGGGACGCTGCGCCTCGGCGAGCTGCATCACAGCGACCGGGCGCTGCGTACACCCGGGAATCTCGCGGCTGGGCTCAACTACGTGCGTCAGCGTGCGGACCTGTGCGCCGTGCTCCTGATGTTGTTCCTGATCGGCACGTTCGGATTCAACTTCGCGATCTACATTGCCACCATGTCGGTGAGCGTGTTCCATGCGGGCGCGAGCCAGTACGGCTTGCTCACGTCCGTGATGGCCCTTGGATCAGTCGCGGGTGCGCTGGTGGCGGCGATGCGCGGCAGACCCGAAATCCCGCGGCTGCTGGCCGGGGCTGCGGTCTTCGGGTTCGCCCTGGCGGTGGCGGCGGTCATGCCCGACTACCGCCTGTTCGGCTGCGCGCTGTTCGTCGTCGGCCTTGCGGCCCAGGTGTTCAGCACCTCGACCAACAGCCTGGTGCAGCTGTCGACCGAGCCTGCGATGCGCGGGCGCGTGATGGCGATCCTGCTGGCCATCGCGCTCGGCGGCACACCCATCGGGGCGCCGATCGCCGGCTGGGTGGCCGATACGTTCGGCCCGCGCTGGGCACTTGCCCTCGCCGCCGCTTCCGGTCTTGGCGCGGCGATTGTCGCGATGCGCTATCTCGCCAGGGCACGGCGCGGGCATACCTGAGCGGCAAGCCGGCGCACCGGCGCCGCGCCCGGGCGTTGCGCGCTTGCGCACGATGTGGTGCGATTCGGCCCCTGCGCCGGTAGCGGGGGGGCGGATCTCGTGCTGAGGAAGCTTGTCTGGCTGATGGCGCCCGGACTCGGGTTCTTGGCGCCGGCTTCGGGCGCAGAGCCGCCCGACAGCGCCGCATACCTGTCAATCCATGCGACCTCCGTGGCACTGCGTCACGTCGAGATCATCGACGGCACGGGCGCGGCGCCGCGCACCGATCAGACGCTCGTCATCAGCGACGGCAGGGTCGCAGCCGTCGGCCCCGCCGGGACGACGGCGATCCCGAGCGGCGCGCTGGTGCGCGATTATCCCGGCTACGCGGTGCTGCCCGGGTGGGTCGGCATGCACGACCATCTGTTCTACACCGCCTCGCGCGACACGCAGCGCAACTCGGCCGGAGGGATCGAGCCGGGCTTCGTCGTCAACGAAATCCCGTACTCCGCGCCGCGGCTTTATCTGGCCGCCGGCGTGACGACGCTGCGGACCACGGGGAGCATCGAGCCCTACACCGACCTGAAGGTGCGCTCGCGCATCGAGGCGGGGGCGATGCCGGGGCCGCACCTGGACCTGACGGGGCCGTACCTCGAAGGGCGCGGCACCTACTTCGCGCAGATGCACGAGCTCGCCGGACCGGAGGAGGCGCGGCAGCTCGTCGACTACTGGGCCGGGGCCGGCATCACCTCGTTCAAGGCCTATATGAACATCACGCGCGCGGAGCTCGCCGCCGCGGTCGCGGCCGCCCACCGGCACGGCCTGCGCATCACCGGGCACCTTTGCTCGGTCAGCTGGCCCGAAGCGATCGCCACTGGCATCGACGACCTCGAGCACGGCCCGGTCTACACCGACAGTGAATTCGTTGCCGGCCGGCAGCCGGACAAATGCCCCGACGGCAAGGCCATGCAGGCGTCCTGGCTCGGCAAGCACGCCGGCGATCCCGAGGTCGTCGCGCTGATTCACTCGCTGATCGCACACCACGTTGCGGTGACCTCGACGTTGCCGGTGTTCGAGCTCGGCGTGCCCGGGCGTGCGCCGGCGCAACGCCGCTCGCTCGATGCCATGTCGGCTGCCGCTCGCGACAGCTATCTTGTCTTCAGGGCGCAGCTCGACCCCGCCAACCCCACGCCCGCGCAGCTGTTTCGCACCGAGATGGATTTCGAGCATGCCTTTGCGGCGGCCGGCGGGCTACTGCTGGCCGGCCCGGACCCGACGGGCGCGGGAGGTGTGCTGCCGGGTTTCGGCGACCAGCGCGAGATCGAGCTGCTGGTGGAAGCGGGCTTCAGCCCGCTTGAGGCCATCCAGATCGGCACTCTGAACGGGGCGCGCTTCATGGGCCGCGGGCGCGACATCGGCAGCATAGCCACAGGCAAGCGCGCCGATCTCATTCTCGTGCACGGCGATCCCGCCGCGCACATCGACGACATCGAGAACGTCGAAGTCGTCTTCAAGGACGGCCTCGGCTACGACCCCGAGCGCCTGATCGCGGCCGTGCGCGGACAGGTGGGTATCCGCTAGGGCGGCGCGGGCGCAGGCGGTGGAGATGTCATGAAGAGCTCTGCAAAGACAACAACACTCGTGGCTGCCTTGCTCGTGCTCCCCTTGACGCAAGTGAGCCGGGCCGATCCGCCCGCGGGCGCGGCTGACGCCGGGCAGTCCGCGGAGGGCGGCCAGGGCGGCGCACAACCGGCCGAGAGTACGGGCGGCTTTTTTTCCAGCCTGAAGCAGGCGTTCGGCGAGAATCTGGACCGCGAAGTGGTGCGGGGTCATTTCGAGGTCGGTTCGCCGCCGAACGCGCGACGGTACTACTGCCTCGTCGATCCGAAGACCGGCAAGCGCGAGGCCAACGGCGTATCGGGCGAGACCGTGCAACGGCGCGACGGCATGACCGGCGTCAAGTCTGCCGTCGTGAGTCCGCTGAGCTGCGCGGATGCGGAGCAGAAGGGCATGTTGGTCACGGCGGATTACAAGTTGATCGGGAAGGCGGCGACTGCGGCGAGTCCAGCCGCGGCGGCGCGTGCGCCGACTCCGCCGGCCCCCGCACCGGCGCCGGTCGCTGCGACCGTCGCGCCCGCGGCGGTAGCGCCTGCCGCAACTGCGGCTGCCGCCGCTCCCGCAGCAGCTTTCGCATCCGGCGAGCCGCCGGATGATCCCCAGCGCCGTGAAGTCATGGGTGTCTTCGCGCGCTTCATCCTGGCGCAGAACGCACGCGACTCTGCCGCCCTCTCCGAGCTGCTGCTCGATTCGAAGGACTTCCTGTGGGTGCCGGAAGGCGGCGGCCCGATCTGGGGATATCAGGCCGCGCTTGCGGCCTTCGAGCAGGCATGGAAAGGGGTCTGGAGACTCGATCCGCAGACACAAGGCTCGCGCGTTGCCGACCTGTCCCCGGGTGTCCGCGTGCTGGTCACGCCACTGCTCGTGACCTCGGGAGCGGCGCGGCAGGATCCGCCCGCGCACCGCCTCAGGTGGAGCGGGGTGTTCGTCCAGACGCCATCCGGCTGGCGCATCGCCTCGATATTCGTCACGCCGCTCGCGGCCTCGCGTGCGTCGCAATGACACGCCGCTCAACGCCGCGCGCGGAAAACGGCGGCGGCTGACGGCGCTGGCGCCGCTACGCCAGCCTGAACCTGAGCGATCCCAGCTTCTCGATCGTACTCACGATCTCGTCGCCGGCCTTGAGCCACACCTGCTTGTCCCGGGGATAGCCGAGGATGACGCCCTCGGGTGTCCCGGACCAGATAATGTCGCCCGGCTCGAGCGTCCACATGCGCGAGATGTAGGCGATCAGCTTCTGCGGATTGAAGATCATGTTGCGGGTATTGGACGACTGGCGCTGCTCGCCGTTGACGTGCGTTTCGATCTTCAGGTTGTCGGGGTCGCCGACCCGATCCGCGGAGACGAAGTAGGGCCCGATCGGGCCGAAGCCATCGAGCGTCTTGCCGATCATCCACTGCGTGCTCGGGGTTTCGAGCTGCAGGTCGCGCGCGGAGAAGTCGTGCGCCGTGCAGTAGCCCGCCACATGCCCGAGCGCGTCGGCTTCCGACACGTTGCGCGCCGGCTTGCCCATGACGATGAGCAGCTCCGTCTCGTAGTCGAACTTGTACGCCACATCGCGGGGCGGGAGAGTGATGGTGCAGTTGTGCGCTGCGAGCGCGTTGTCGTACTTGTTGAAGAGGACCGGAACGCTCGGGAGCTTCAGGCTGGTCTCCGCAACGTGCGCCCGATAATTGAGCCCGATGCAAACGATCTTGCCCGGATGCGTGAACAGCCTCCCGAAGGTTATGGCGGACTCCTTGAGCATCGCCGGTTGCGCTCTGCGGGAGGTCGACGCTGCGGCGATGAGCTCGCTGAGGCCGCGGGCGTTGCCCTCCGTGAGCAACTCCCCGAGCGTCAGGGGAGCCGCAATGCCGAGCAGCCGCGACGCGGTGCGCACGTCGAGGACCGAATCCTCATCGAGCTTGGCGCCGAGTGTCTCCGTGCCGTCGCCATTGCGCATCGCAAGCAGCGTGACGTCGCGCGGCATTTCGTGAGGGCCGTGATAGGCGCGCGCTGTGCCGCGCTTGTCCTCTGCCGCCGGAGCCGCCAATGCACCGGCAGCTCCGGTAGCCAGTGCGCCAGCCTTCAGGAACGCGCGCCTCGAAGTCATGTGCTCGTCTCCCACGCCAGGCCTCCTTTGCAAGAATAGCCCCCCTCGCGGGTGAAGTGCGCGCGTGACTCGAGCGCGGGCCGGGTATCGGATACGCGCTGAGCCGGGCGAGCCGCAGCGCCGCGGCCCGCATGGGTAGTGTGCAGTCGGGGCTGTGCCGCCGTGATCGGGTCACGGAGCCGAAGATCGCCGCGTTTCATCAATGGATCTTTGAGCAAGCCGCTCACTGATCCAGCTGGTGCATTGTGTCGATATTCGTCACGCCGCTTTAGAATAGCCACCTGACGTGCCGGCCATAAGAAGGAACCCTGCTATGCGTGTCGCCCTGGGGATCTCGACGGGTGTGCTGGCACTCGGCTGCGCGCTCGCCGCGACGGTGTCCGGCGATCCGCTTGCGCCGGTCGGCGCGTTCGCGAAGCCTGCGGATGCACCGGTGAAGCCGGTGACAGAGACGCTCTGGGGGCGCAAGGTTACCGACGACTACCGCTACATGGAGCAACAGAAGCCCGACACCGTGGCGTGGATGAAGGCCGAGGGTGCCTACACCCGTTCGGTGCTCGACGCCATCCGCCCGCTCGCCAGGCTGCGCGCCGAGCTGACCCGCTTCTCCTCGAGCTTTGGCCTGATAAAGGGTTACACGGTCTACGGCGGCCGGGCCTTCTACGAGGAGCGAGCCCCGGGATCCGACAACTTCGATCTCATGGTCAGAGACGGCGCCGGGACGCGCAAGCTCATCGATGTCGCGGCGCTGCGCGCCGCGCACGGCGCGGAGCCGTACGCGATCAACTACTTCCTCGCCTCGCCGGATGGCGCCAAGGTGGCGGTCGGCGTCTCCGCCGGCGGCTCCGAGGACGCCGCCGTTACGGTGTATGACGCGGGCACCGGGCAGAAGATCGCGGGGCCGATCGATCGTGCACAGTTTGGCGCCACCGCCTGGAGCGACGACGGCACGACGCTCTACTTCGTGCGTCTCAAGAAGCTCGCACCGAACGATCCGCCGACGGAGAAATACAAGGATGCGACCGCCGATGCCTGGAACCTCAGGTCCGAGCCGGTCCCCGTCCTCGGCGCCGGCCTCGGGCACGGACCGGCCTTCACGCACGAGGAGTTTCCAGCGGTCGTGATCGGCGTCGGCTCGCCCATGGCGGCCGCGTTCTCGATCAACGGCGTGCAGAACGAGCTGGCGATCTGGCTGACGCCGGTCGCGAGGGTCGCCGATCCCAAGGCCGACTGGATGAAGTTCGTGACGCGCGATGATGACGTCACGGGCATGGACATGCGCGGCGATGAGATCTTTCTCCTGTCGCACAAGGACGCGCCCACGTTCAAAGTCCTCGCGGTGCGCGCGGGCCAGCCGCTCTCCACGGCCAGGACCCTGGTGCCGGCGAGCCCGGACCGCGTGATCGAGGCGATTCACGCGGCCTCGGACGCCCTCTATGTGCTCGCCAACCGCGGCGCCTATTCACAGCTGCTGCGCATCCCGGCGGGCAGCGCTCGGGTCGAGGAGGTCGCGCTGCCGTTCGCCGGTCACGCGACCGAGGCCTTCAGCGATCCGCGCCAGCCGGGCGTCACGATCCTCATGTCCAGCTGGGTGGTGCCGCCGACCCTCAATGCCTACGACCCGCACAGCAGGAGCTTCCGGGATCTCAGGATCGGCACGCGCGGCGACATCGATCCTGCCGCTTTCGTCGTCAGCGACCTCACGGCCAGGGCGCACGACGGCACGATGGTGCCGTTGTCGCTGGTGCAGCCGAAGGACGTCAAGGGACCGCAGATTTCACTGATCGAAGCCTACGGCTCCTACGGGATCTCGAATCTCGCGGACTTCAGCGTGCGACGCGCGATGGCCATGAGCCAGGGCATCACCTACGGCGTGTGTCACGTGCGCGGTGGCGGCGAGCTGGGTGAGGCCTGGCGACTCGGGGGCAAGGATGCCAACAAGCACAACACCTGGGAGGACCTGATCGCCTGCGCGGAGTCGCTGATCGCGCGCGGCACGACTACTAAGGACAAGCTGTTCATCATCGGCGGTTCGGCCGGTGGCATCACCATGGGGCGCGCGATGACCGAGCGCCCGGATCTGTTCGCGGGCGTTCTCGACCTCGTACCGGCCGGTAATACCTTGCGCATGGAGTTCTCGCCCAACGGCCCGCCCAACATTCCGGAGTTCGGCACGACCAAGGACCGGGCGGGATTCACCAACCTGTATGAGATGGACACGATCGCCCACGTCAGGAAGGGCGTGCAGTATCCAGCGGTGATGGTGACCACCGGACTCAACGATCCGCGCGTCGTCTCGTGGGTGCCCGCCAAGGTGGCCGCGGCAATTGCGGCCTCGGGCACGGCGCGTCCAGTGCTGCTGCGTATAGACGCGCAGGCCGGTCACGGCATCGGCTCGACCAGGACTCAGACCGATGAGCTCAACGCCGACATCATTGCCTTTGTGTTCTGGCGCGCGGGGCTGCCGCAATGGCGCCCGCGGCTGGATTCGGCAGCTAATGCGGGGAGCAGGTAACCGTTCGGCAGCCGGGCGGGCAGGAGAAGCACCAATGGCAATCAAACGTCCATCCAAGAGTCTGGGAACCCCGGTACGCAAACCAGTGACTTCACCGGGCTTGCGCCACGTCGACGTCAGGGTGCGGCATCAGATGGTCCCGGGGGACCTCTATCTGGGCTGGCTGTGCAAGAACAAGCCGTGCGGACTTGTCATTGCCATTGCGCCAGCACCGGCAGGCAGCAAGCCGGCGTTGTCTGAATCCGACGACCGACTGGCTGCGATCAAGTGTCCGCATTGCGGGGACGAAGATCTGTACCGCTGGAGCGCCCGGGGTGAACACAAGTACGTGGTGGGAAGCGCTGGTGGGTGAACCGCGGCACGCGGCGGACTCACTCGGCCGGCCGATAAGACCTGACTAACCACGGGGTTCCCATGCTCAGATGTGCAACACCGTATCGTATGGTCTGTTTCGTTGCGACGATGATGCTGTGCACGGCCTCGACCGTGGCCGCGGACAACAAATCGATCGAGAAGGTGGCACATGACGCCTATGTCGCCGCCATCAACAGTAACGACGTGGATACCCTGCTCGCGGACCTGACTGATGACATCGTCTATCAGTCCCCCGGCGAGCCGGAGCTCGTCGGCAGGGCGGCGGTGCGCACGTGGCTGGCTGAGTATTTCGGCGCGACCCGCGCACACCTGGAGAAAACGTCGATCGGCTGCGTCGTCAACGGCGACTGGGCGTTCGAACGCTACACGTACAAGTCAACCGACACGGACAAGAAGACGGGTGCGGTTACCACCGAGACGGGCAAGGGCATCATCATCTTCCGCCGTGGCGTTGACGCTCGGTGGCGCGTGGCGATCGACGGCTGGAGCTCGGATCGGCCCGCTGGGCGCTAGCCGGGCGCGCGGCAACGCGAGCCCCGCCCGGAAAGGGCTCACTCCCACACGGGCAAGCCGGCTCAGTCCTCCTCCACGCTCATTCCACTGCGTCTCTGCTTAAGAGGAAGGGCGATGAACCGCGTGTTAGGCAAACCACCCTCGGCGACGCCGTGGCGCGAACGGCTGTTGCGGTCTTCCGTAAGCAGAATCTTCGTAGCTCTTCTTGCAATCGCCATTCCATTTGCGGCCGTTGCGATTCCCTTCAATCTGTACGTATCGGACAAGTCCCTGAAGAAGGCCGGAGCGCTGCTGCTCACAGCAGTTGTCGTGACTGCCTACAGTGGATACGTACGACTGGTCGAGAAGCGATCCGTATCGGAGTTGTCGGGACCACATGCACCGCGCGAGCTCGCCGCGGGCATGTTCCTCGGAGCGCTGCTCCTGTCGCTGACGATTGGAGTACTCACGGCACTGGGCGTCTACCAGGTGACCGGGAACAACGGATGGCTGGACATGATCGCAATCGTGCCGGGATTCGTTCTGGCTGCGGTTCTGGAGGAAGTGGTCATGCGTGGGGTTGTCTTCCGGCTGCTGGAGCAATCGCTGGGGAGCTGGCTCGCCCTTGCGCTGTCGGCGGTTATTTTCGGCGCACTCCACCTGCTCAATCCCGGGGCGACGCTGCTCAACGCAGGCGCCATCATGCTTGAGGCGGGGCTATTGCTGGCGGCAGCTTACATGCTCACCCGACGCCTCTGGTTCTGCATTGGCATCCATTTCGCCTGGAATTTTACGCAAGGAGGAATCTTCTCCGCCGCAGTTTCCGGAGGCGCGACGAAGGGTCTGCTGCAGGCGAAATTGGTCGGTGCCGAGTGGCTGACGGGCGGGGCGTTCGGGGTGGAAGGATCTGCCGTTGCGTTGGTGGTCTGCGCTTCCATGGCCTTGCTGCTGTTGATTGCAGCTAAGCGGAAAGGCAACGTCTTCCAGCCTTTCTGGTCGGCCCGACGCGCGGCCAGGCAAGTCGCGTGACCGAGTACGCCGAAGCACCAGACGTCACGACGCTGCAGCCGGGCAGATTCAAGGTCGTCTTGGCCCGTCCGCGCACGAGTAGGCCGTTGTGAACCCGCGGTCAAGTGGGCGATCCAGGGATCGAGTGGGCAAACACTGGCTGTTCGTCGCGGCGGTAATGGCGGCCGCACAGGCTGTCAATGCTGCGCCCGTCCCGCAAGTCCTGACAGAGTCCGGAGCGATATCCGGAATATCCGAACGCGGCTTGAGCGTTTATAAGGGCGTCCCGTTCGCAGCCGCGCCGGTCGGCGATTTGCGCTGGCGAGCCCCGGCAGCTGTCGCACCCTGGACCGGCATTCGCGAAGCGGACGCGTTTGCCGCGGCGTGCATGCAGGAAGGCGTGTCCATGCCGGGAGAAACGCCGCCAACCGTGAGTGAAGATTGTCTCTACCTCAATATCTGGACGCCGGCAAAGAGCGCCGCGGAGCACCTGCCGGTGATCGTCTGGATCCACGGCGGTGGCTACCGGAACGGGTACGCTGCTATGCCGCTGTACTGGGGCGACCGGCTCGCGCGCAAGGGCGTGATCGTGGTCACCATTGCCTATCGTTTGGGCCCGCTCGGCTTTCTTGCGCTTCCGGAGCTGACGCGCGAGTCCCCGCACCGCTCGTCCGGGAACTACGGCCTCATGGACCAGATCGCTGCCCTTGAATGGGTTCAGCGCAACATTGCCGGCTTCGGGGGCGATCCACGATGCGTGACGATTGCCGGCCAGTCCTCCGGCTCCATATCGGTTAGCGTGCTGCTGGCGTCGCCGCGCGCGAAGGGATTGTTTCAGCGTGCCATCGGCGAGAGCGGTGGTCTGTTTGAGCCGCTGCAACTTGCGCCCAGCTATTTGCTCGGCAATGCTGAACAGGACGGCGAAAAATATGTCGCCTCACTCGGTGTCGCCTCGCTCGAGGAACTCCGTCGGCTGCCTGCCGCCCGTCTCACGGGCGGCGGTAACGCCGGCGGCGTCACCCATCCGGTGATCGAACCCTATCTGCTTCCGGTTGCGCCCTATGAAGCCTTCGCGGCGGGGCGTCAGAACGACGTTCCGCTGCTCATCGGATCTAACGCCGAGGAGGCGCGCTCGCTGACGGATGTGAGCCACACGACCGCCGCGACTTTCGCTGCGGACATCGAGCGCTCCTTCGGCCGGCTGCCTCCAGCGATCATCGCAGCGTACCCCCATGCAACCGACGCAGCGGCACGAAAAGCGCGGCTGGACCTCGAGCGTGATCTTCGTTTTGGCTGGGACATGTGGGCGTGGGCCAGGTTGCAAGCCGCCACCGGACGCAACCCGGTCTACTACTACTCGTTTCGCCAGCGGCCGCCGTTCCCGCTCGGCTCCGTGTACGCGGGATGGGGAGCCAGCCACTTCGCCGAGCTCTGGTACGTGTTCGACCATCTGGACCAAGCCCCGTGGCACTGGAGTCCGGGGGATCGAGCACTCGCGCGGGACATGTCCGCGTACTGGAGCAATTTTGCGCGGTCGGGCGACCCGAACAGCCGGGGCTTGCCCGCCTGGCCCGCGTTTACGCACGCTTCCGCCAGGGTCTTGTATCTGGGCGACCCCGTGAGCGTGGCCGGGGTTGCGAACCTCGGCAGCCTGATGATCCTCGATGGGGTCTACGCGACCGTACGCGGCAGACCCTCTGGGGAATAAATAGCGATCGATGCGAGTGCTACGGAGTCTCGGTAGGTTCGGTGGATCGAGTCATTCCCACTCGATCGTCGCCGGCGGCTTGCCCGAGATGTCGTAGACGACGCGCGAGATCCCGGCGACCTCGTTGACGATGCGCCGCGACACGTGGTCGAGAAACTCGTACGGCAGCCGCGCCCAGTGCGCCGTCATGAAGTCCACCGTCTCCACAGCGCGCAGTGCGACCACGTAGTCGTAGCGACGGCCGTCGCCCATTACACCGACCGAGCGCACCGGCAGAAACACGGCGAACGCCTGACTCACCCGGTCGTAGAGCTCGTGCCGGCGCAGCTCCTCGATGTAGATGGCGTCGGCGCGCCGCAGCAGCTCGGCATACTCCCGGCGCACCTCGCCGAGAATCCGCACCCCGAGCCCCGGTCCCGGGAACGGGTGGCGATAGACGAGCTCGCGCGGCAGACCGAGCTCGATGCCGAGACGCCGCACCTCGTCCTTGAAGAGCTCGCGTAGCGGCTCGATGAGCTTGAGGTGCATGCGCTCGGGCAGGCCGCCGACGTTGTGGTGGGACTTTATGACGTGCGCCTTGCCGGTGCGTGCGCCGGCCGACTCGATTACATCCGGGTAGATGGTCCCCTGCGCCAGGAAGCGCACCCCGGGGAGCTTGCGCGCTTCCTCCTCGAAGACCTCCACAAAGATGCGACCGATGACGCGCCGCTTGGCTTCGGGGTCGGTGACGCCGGCGAGCGCGGCGAGAAAGCGCTCCCCGGCGTCGACGCGGATTACCCGCACGCCGAGGTGGCGCGCGAAGGTGCTCATCACCTGCTCGGCCTCGTTGAGGCGCAGCAATCCGTGGTCTACGAACACGCATACCAGCTGAGCGCCGATCGCGCGGTGCAGGAGGGCTGCGACCACCGAGGAGTCGACGCCGCCGGAAAGCCCGAGCAGTACGTTGGCCTCGCCGACCTGCTCGCGCACCCGCGCGCTCGCGTCCTCGATGATGTTGCCCGCGCTCCACAGCGCGTCCGTTGCGCAGATCTCGCGCACGAAGCGCTCGAGGAGTCGCGCCCCCTGCGTCGTGTGCGTGACCTCCGGGTGGAACTGCACGCCATAGAAGCGCCGCCGCTCGTCGCTCATGGCGGCGAACGCAATCGCTGCGGTGGCCGCCGTGACCCCGAAGCCTTCAGGGAGAGCATCGACCCGATCGCCGTGACTCATCCAGACATCGAGCAGCGCGCGACCGTCAGGCGCGCGCCGGTCCTCGATGTCATCGAGCAGGCGCGAGGCTCCGGTCACCTTCACCTCGGCATAGCCGAACTCCCGCTCGCTGGACGGCGCAACGCGCCCGCCGAGCTGCTGCGCCATGGTCTGCATGCCGTAGCAGATGCCGAGCACCGGCACGCCGAGCTCGAACACCGCGCCTGGTGCCCGCGGCGGGGCCGACTCGGTCACCGATTCGGGACCGCCGGACAGAATCACGCCACGCGGCGCGAAGCCGCGCACCCAGGCATCGCTCACGTCCCACGGGTGGATCTCGCAGTACACGCCGAGCTCGCGCACGCGGCGCGCGATGAGCTGCGTGTACTGCGCACCGAAGTCGAGGATCAGGATACGCTGCGCGTGAATGTCGGGGTGCGCCGCGCCGCGCGCCGCGGCCGCTCCGAGGGCGGTATCGGCGGAAGCGGCGCGGGCATCGCGCGATCGGGAAACACTCGCCATGCCGTGCGCGTCAGGACACCCGGTAGTTGGGTGCCTCCTTGGTGATGCTGACGTCGTGCACGTGACTCTCGCGTATGCCGGCGTTGGTGATGCGCACGAATACCGGGCGCGTGCGCATGTCGGTGATGTTGCGGCTGCCGGTATAACCCATCGCGGCGCGCAGGCCGCCCGACAGCTGCTGCAGGATGGCGACCACGCTGCCCTTGTACGGCACCCGGCCCTCGACGCCTTCGGGCACGAGCTTCTCGAGCTCGGTGGCGGCGTCCTGGAAGTACCGGTCGGCCGACCCGTGGCGCTCGCCCATGGCGCCGAGCGAGCCCATGCCGCGGTAGGACTTGTAGGAGGCGCCCTGGTAGAGCTCTACCTCTCCCGGGGATTCCTCGGTCCCGGCGAACAGGCCGCCGATCATGACCGCGTCCGCTCCGGCGGCGATCGCCTTGGCGATATCGCCCGAGAAGCGGATGCCCCCATCCGAGATCACCGGCACATCCGCCTCGCGCAGCGCCGCCGCAACGTTGGCGACGGCCGAGATCTGCGGCACGCCGACGCCCGCCACGATCCGCGTCGTGCAGATCGAGCCCGGGCCGATGCCGACCTTGACCGCATCCGCGCCCGCATCGACCAGCGCGCGCGCCCCGTCGGTCGTCGCGACGTTGCCCGCGACCACCTGGGTGTCGGCCCAGCGTGCCTTGATGCGCTTGACGGTGTCGAGCACGCCGCGCGAATGGCCGTGGGCGGTATCGACCACCACCAGATCGACACCTGCCTCACGCAGCGCCGCCACCCGGTCGAGCGTGTCGGGAGTGGTGCCGACCGCGGCACCGACGCGCAGCCGGCCGCCTTCGTCTTTGCAGGCGCGCGGGAACTCGGTCGCCTTCTGGAAATCCTTGACCGTGATCATACCGACCAGGTCGTGGTCGGCGTTCACCACCAGCAGCTTTTCGATGCGGTGCCTGTGCAGGAGCTTCAGCACCTCCTCCTTCGAGGCATCCTCGCGCACCGTGACCAGGCGCTCCTGCGGCGTCATGACCTGCGATACCGGCGCGTCGAGCTTCAGCTCGAAGCGCAGGTCGCGATGCGTCACGATGCCGACCGCCTTGCGCCCCACCACGACAGGCACGCCGGAGATGCCGCGCGAACGTGTCAGATCCAGTACCTCGCGGATCGACATGTTGGGGGAGACGGTGATCGGGTCCTTGATGACGCCGCTCTCGAACTTCTTCACCCGCGCGACCTCGCGCGCCTGAGCCTCGATGCTCATGCTCTTGTGAATGATGCCGACGCCGCCTTCCTGAGCGATGGTGATCGCCAGTCGCGCCTCGGTGACGGTGTCCATGGCCGCCGACAGCAGCGGCACGTTGAGGCGGATGCGGCGGGTCACGCGGGTGGAAAGGTCGACCTCGCGTGGCAGAATTTCCGAGTAGGCCGGAACCAGCAGGACGTCGTCGAAGGTGAGAGCTTCTTCGAGGATGCGCATGCGTAATTATAGGCGCCGGGCCTGCGGCGGTAAACCGCAGCGGCGAGCCGCGCCGCCCACTGCATGCTAAGGTGACTTATGCCCGCCCGCCCGCAGGATCACGCCGCCGGCATTCCCGCTCGGGACGTCTACAGCGTAACGCGCCTGAACCGCGAAGTGCGCGCGCTGCTCGAGCGCGGACTGGGTGTCGTGTGGGTGGCGGGCGAGCTCTCGAACTTCTCCCAGCCGGCCTCGGGCCACTGGTACTTCTCGCTGAAGGACCGCGACGCGCAGCTGCGCTGCGCCATGTTCCGCATGAAGAACTCGCTGGTCGGCTTCACGCCGCGCAGCGGCAGTCAGCTGCTGGTGCGGGGCCGCATCAGCGTCTACGAGGCGCGCGGTGAGTATCAGCTGATCGTCGAGCACCTGGAGGAGGCGGGGGCCGGCGTGCTGCAGCGCGAATTCGAGCGCCTCAAGAGCCGGCTGGCGGCCGAGGGCCTGTTCGCGCTCGAGCGCAAGCGCAGCCTGCCGCGCTTCCCGCGGCGTGTCGGCGTGATCACCTCGCCGTCGGGTGCGGCGCTGCGCGACATTCTCCAGATCCTCGCCCGGCGTTACCCGCCCGCGGCGGTACTCATCTACCCGGCGCCGGTGCAGGGGCCGGCCGCGGCTCCCGCGCTGGTGGCCGCGCTCGAGCACGCTTCGCGCCGCGCGGAGTGCGACGTGCTGATCCTGGCGCGCGGCGGCGGTTCGCTCGAGGACCTGTGGGCGTTCAACGACGAGCGGCTGGCGCGCGCCATCCACGCCGCCGCTTTGCCGGTCGTGTCGGGCGTGGGACACGAGATCGACTTCACCATCGCGGATTTCGTCGCCGATGCGCGTGCCTCGACGCCGTCGGCCGCCGCCGAGCTCGTAGTCCCGGATCGCGCTGCGCTGCTCGCGGCGCTGGAGCGCACTCATCAGCGGCTGGCGCTCTGCCTGCGCCGCGAGCTCCAGGCGCTCGGCGCGCGCCTCGCGGGCACCGAGCGGCGCTTGAGTCTGGCGCATCCGGGCACGCGGCTGCAGCAGCAGATGCAGCGCCTCGACGATCTGTCGCAGCGCCTCGCCGGGGCGATGCGCGGCAGCGTGCACCATGCGCGCAGCCGCCTCAGCGAGGCCGGTGCGCGCCTCGCGCACGGCTCGCCGCTCAAGCTGCTGCAGGCGCAGTGCGAGCGTCACCAGTTGCTGCGCAGCCGCCTCGAGCGCGCCCTCGGCGAGCACCTGGCCGGCGCGCGGCATCGCCTGGATCTCGCCGCCCGCACGCTCGGCGCCGTCGGTCCGCTGGCGACATTGAGTCGCGGTTTCGCCATAGTGACCGGTGCCGCTGGCGGGCTGCTCACGGACGCCGCGGCGGTGCGCGTCGGCGACGAGATCGAAGCGCGGCTCGCTCACGGCACTTTGAGCGCGCGCGTCACCGGGCACACGTCCGGGCGCTGAGGTTATGACTATCGGTCTGCAGAGCTCGCGCGCCGGCTCATCGGGGCTGCTTGTCGCCGCCGCGCTCGCGGCCGCCACCCTCGCTGCAGGCACGACAGCGCCGGCCGCACCGGTTCTGCCGCAGGAGGAGCGGGTTCCCGGCGGGGTCGCCATCCTGCCGCTCGAGGGAGACGCGGCGCACGCACCGCTGATTACCTTCGACGGTCGCCGCGCGCTGGTGCTGCGCACCGCGGACCGCTGGCTGGCCGTGGTCGGCATTCCGCTGTCGCAGCTGCCGGGGCCCGCGGCGGCGCGGATCGAGAGCGGCCCGCAGGCCGGCACCACGCTGGCTTTCGAGGTCACCGACAAGCAGTACACGGTACAGCGTCTGACGGTCGCGCCGCGGCAGGTGGACCTGTCGCCGCATGACCTGGCGCGCTACGAGCGCGAGCGGCCGCGGATGCAGCGGGACCAGGCCGCGTACTCGCCGACGCCGCCGGCGAGCCTGCGGCTGCTGCAGCCCGTCCCCGGGATCCGCTCGAGCTCCTACGGATCGCGCCGTGTGTTCAACAACGAGCCGCGCAGCCCGCATTCCGGCATGGACATCGCGGCCGCCAGCGGCACGCCGGTTGTGGCGGCGGCCGATGGGCGGGTGCTCGATACCGGCAACTTCTTTTTCACCGGCAACACCGTGTTCATCGATCACGGCGCGGGGCTGGTCACCATGTACTGCCACCTGAGCGCGATCGGCGTACGGGCGGGCGAGCGCGTGGCTGCCGGCCACATCATCGGCAGGGTGGGCGCCACGGGACGCGCCACGGGGCCGCACCTGCACTTCGCCGTGGCGCTGAATGCGGTGTACGTCGATCCGGCGCTGTTCCTCGCGCCGCTGCCGGCCGCCGCCCCAGGCGGGCCCGATGGCGGCCGCTGACGCCGGCCGCGACGTCGCCTTCATGCGCGCGGCGCTCGAGCAGGCGGAGCGCGCCCGGGCGGCGGGCGAGGTGCCGGTGGGCGCCGTGCTGACGCGCGGCGCCGAGATCATCGCCACCGGCAGCAACGCGCCGATCGCGCTCCACGACGCGACTGCACACGCCGAGGTCCAGGCGCTGCGCGCCGGCGGTGCCGTGCTCGGCAGCTACCGCCTCACCGACACGACCTTGTACGTGACGCTCGAGCCCTGTGTCATGTGCGCCGCCGCGATCGTGCATGCGCGTGTGCGCCGGCTGGTGTTCGGCGCCTGGGACCCGCGCCTTGGGGCCGCCGGCAGCACGCTCGATGTGTTCGCGCTCGCCGGACTCAACCACCGCGTCGACGTGTTCGGCGGAGTGCTGATGGAGGAGTGCGGCCGGCTGCTGCAGGAGTTTTTCGCGCAGCGCCGCGCCTGAGACCGGCGTCAGCTGCCGGGCCGCGCGCCGACGCTGAGATGCTCCGGCGCCACGCCCGGCGGTGCCGCGTGCTGCACGATGACACGCGGGGCAGTCGCGGGCTCGCCCGGCTGCCACTCGAGAAGCGTGAGAAACCGCTGGATGCGGTCGACGAACTGCACCGGCTCCCAGCCGCGCGCATAGCCGCGCTTGACGCGTGTGTACCAGCGCTCCTGCGCGAGCAGCGGCAGGTGCGCGCGCACCGCGCTCCAGGAGTCGGGGTCCTGATGGTCGGCCTGGGTGAGGATGCGCGCATCCTCGAGATGGCCGAAGCCGACGTTGTAGGCGGCGATGGTGAGCCAGGTGCGGTCCGGCTCGGGGATGCGCGGCGGGATCATGGCGCGCACCTGGGCGAGGTAGCGCGCACCGGCGAAGATACTCTGCTCGGGATCGCGGCGGTCCTTGATGCCGAGCGCCCCGGCCGTGTCGGCGGTCAGCATCATGACGCCGGCGGCGCCCTCACCCGAGACCGCGCGCGGGTCCCATTTGGATTCCTGGTAGCCGATCGCGGCGAGCAGCCGCCAGTCGATACCGGTGCGCGCCGCGGCCTGCTCGAACCAGGCGCGGTACGGCGGCAGGCGGTCGGCTACGTGGCCCTGGAACTCGCGCGATTCCTCGTATTCGAAGCGGCGGTTGTCGCCGGAGGAATCCACCACCAGCTGCGCCAGCTCGCCCGAGGACTGCAGGGCACGGAAAAACGCGTTCACCTGTGCAAGCAGCTGCGGCGCGTCGCGCTGCACGATCCAGCTGACCGGCCGCTCCTCCGGCAGCTCGAAGCCCACCAGTACGTTGGGGTACAGGTGGTGGGCGAAGGAGAAGTCCCGCGCATCGGTGATCGCGTAGTCGGCACCGCCCGAGTCGACATCCTCGATCGGGTCGGCCGAGCTCGGCGCGGTCTCGGTCCATTTCAGGGTGGGCGCGACCGTGCTCTTGAGCTTCTCGAGGATGCGCTCCTGCGGGCTTCCGGCGCGCACCGCGAGCCGCGCCGACTCCAGCTGCAGCGTCTCGCGCGGCCGGGTGCCGCTGCGCCGGTAGACGACCAGCTGCGGAATGTTGGCGTAGGGGCCCGCCGCCACACCGACGCGTTGCCATTCGGGCGAATCGCTGAGCGAGGCAGCGGCGATATCCGCACGTCCGGCGGCAAGCTCGGCCTGCATGGCGCGTTCGTTGGCGACCGGGTACATGACGAGGCGCACGCCGAGCTGCTGCGCGAAGCGCTGCGCCAGCGCGAACTCCAGGCCCTCGGTGCCCTGCGCGCCGAGGTAGTAGCAGGTGGGCAGATTCAGCGTCACGACACGCAGCTCGCCCCGGGCGCGCACCTGCGTCACGACCGGTTGCGGGAGCTTGCCGCAGCCTGCGAGAGCCAGCGCGCTGATGGCGGCCGCCGCGAGTGTCAATGCCCGCACGAACCCCCCTCGGCTCCGGGTGCTTGCCGCTAGAATACCAGCCCCTAAAATACCTGCCCCCGGAATGCCGGGGCAGGCCGGAGAGGTACCGAAGCGGTCATAACGGCGCCGACTCGAAATCGGATGGTCGGGTAAAACCGGCACGTGGGTTCGAATCCCACCCTCTCCGCCATGACTTCACGCGCGCGGCGCGCTCACGCCGCGCTTTTCTTCAACGCCTCGCGGTAGGCCAGGCCGAATGCCTCGACGAAGGTCGGCGGCAGGTGATCGGCGGGCATCTCGATCAGGTTGCGATAGAACGTGATGAACAGCTCCCAGTACTGCGCCTTGTCGGCCGAGCGCGCCTTGCCGCGGCGCGCGGCGCGCTCGAAGCGCGCTTCGAGCTCCGCGGGATCCAGGCGATCGAGAAACTCGACGAACGCGGCGCGGGTCGCTTGCGCCGTGGCGTTCTCGTGCAGCTTGGCCGCCTCGATCGCATCGCGCAGCCACGACACCGAGTCGAGCTGCCGCCCCTCGTGCTGCACCAGCAGGCCCACCAGCAGCTCCTCGACCACCGAGTCGGCCAGCGACGGGCGCGGGTCATCGCTCTCGGGCGCCGGCAGCTCGATGCGGTAGCGGTTGCGGGTGTTGCTGCGCGTGCGCTCCAGGTCCTTGAACCCGACCAGCGCTTCGCGGAACAGCCGTCCGGCGAGGTGCAGCAGCCGGCCCTGCGCTTCAGGCGGCAGCTGCTCGCTGTCGATGCCCGCGCCGCGGCAGAAGGCCTCGAGGCCGGTATGCACGTCACCGAGGGCGATCGCTGCGGCGCCCGGGGCCGCGTTGCGCGGCTCGCGCACCGCTTCGGCGAGCCGCGCCATGCGCTCGGCGAGCGGCGTCGCTTCCGCGCCCGGTTCCGGGCCGGAGGAGGGCGCCTCGGCCTGCATGCTCTCGGCCAGCGCGCGTACCTTGCCGGAATCGACCGCCTGCCCGTACGCGTTCACCGGCAGCACCTGTGCGGGCAGCGCATCGGGCAGCAGCAGCTCGTCAACGTTGAGGGAGGCGCCGATGTCGCGCTCCGGGGCATCGAGCGAGCGCAGTACGTGGATGCTGGTCGGCACGGCAGCGGCGTCCTCGACCTCGCCACGCTCCTGGGCGCGGCGCGCTTCGAGGGCGGCGACGATATGGTACTCGCCGATGCGGATCACGTCGCCGTTGGCGAGGCGATAGCCGTTCGAGCCGCGCTTGGCGACCGGCTCCATGTCGTCGTTGACGAACACGCCGTTGGTGCTGACGTCCTGCAGGTAGAAGTGTCCGTCGCGAAACTGCACCCGGGCGTGATGCGCCGAGACATAGCGCAGCGGATCCGGCAGCACCCAGTCATTGTCGGCGGAGCGGCCGATGGTGCCGCCCTCGACCGAGAAGACGGCGCTGCTGCGTTCAGCAAGCGAGCGCCGCTGATCACTGACGACACGCAAACGAAGCGTCATGGTTCCCCGGGTCAAGAGAAGGTCCGTCCGTAAGCCAAAAGCCCACCCGTCCGGAAAGCGCCCGCGGCAGCGTCCCCGGCACAGCCGGACATATAATGTCGCCCCCAAAACTACCGCGACCGGGAAACCGAGGCCATGGCAGTCAGTCACATTTTCCGCATTATGTTCGTGAATCAAGGCAAGGTTTACGAGGTCTACGCCCGGCGCGTGAGCCATGGGGAGCTGTTTGGTTTCATCGAGGTCGAGGAGCTGCTGTTCGGCGAGCGTTCCTCGGTGGTGCTCGACCCGTCCGAGGAGCGCATCAAGGGTGAGTTTTCGGGCGTCAAACGCACCTTCCTGCCGATGCACTCGATCCTGCGCATCGACGAGGTGAAGAAGCACGGCGTCAGCAAGATCACCGCTCTCGAGACCGGCGCCAACATCGCGCAGTTCCCGGTGCCGTTGTACTCCGCGCCGCCCGCCGAGAAGAAGTGAGTCAGGCGGCCCGCATCCTCCAGCTGCCCGGGCCGCCGGCGCTGTCCGCATTCCGCCTGGCGAAGCTCCTCGAGCGAATCGCGGTGCTCGAGCCGGCCGTGCGCTCGCTCGCGGCGCGCTTCGTGCACTTCGTCGAGCTCGCCGCACCGCTGGCGGAGCCCGAGCGCGCGGTGCTCGCGCGGCTGCTCGACTACGGGCCGCGGCTGCCGCAGCCTGCCGCAATGCACGCCGGCGAGTGCCTGCTGGTGGCACCGCGCGCCGGCACGATCTCGCCCTGGTCGAGCAAGGCGACCGACATTGCGCATGTCTGCGGCCTCGAGAGCCTGCGGCGCATCGAGCGCGGCATCGAATACCGGCTCGAGGCAGCGCGGCCGCTCGGGCGGCGCTCGCTCAACGGTCTCGCCGCGGTGCTGTGCGATCGCATGACGGAAGCGGCGCTGGCGGACCCGGCCGAGGTTGCGCGGCTCTTCGAGCATGCGCCGCCGCGGCCGCTCGCGCGCGTGGCGCTCGCCGGCGGGCGTGCAGCGCTCGAGGCGGCCAACCGCACGCTCGGTCTCGCGCTCTCGACGGACGAGATCGACTACCTGCTCGCCGCCTTCGCCGCCCTGGGTCGCGATCCGACCGATGTCGAGCTCATGATGTTCGCGCAGGCGAATTCCGAGCACTGCCGGCACAAGATTTTCAACGCCGGCTGGACCATCGACGGTGAGGCGCGCGAGCAGTCGCTGTTCGCGATGATCCGCCACACGTCCGCGGTCAGCCCCGCGGGACTGCTCTCGGCCTATCGCGACAACGCCGCGGTGTTCGCCGGGCACGTCGCGGTGCGCTTCGAGCCCGATCCGCACTCCGGCGTCTACCGCGCGCGCCGCGAGCCGCTCGATATCCTCATCAAGGTCGAGACACACAACCATCCGACGGCGATCTCGCCTTTTCCTGGCGCGGCGACCGGCTCCGGCGGGGAGATCCGCGACGAGGGCGCCACCGGGCGCGGCGCGCGACCCAAGGCGGGACTCACCGGCTTCTCGGTGTCGAACCTGCGCATACCCGGTTACGAGCAGCCATGGGAGCATCCCGGCAGCACGCCCGCACGCATCGCCAGCGCGCTCGACATCATGCTCGAGGGACCGATCGGCGCTGCTTCCTTCAACAATGAATTCGGGCGGCCGGCGGTATGCGGCTACTTCCGCACTTTCGAGCAGCGGGTCGGCGGCGATCCGTCCGGGCGCGTCCGCGGCTACCACAAGCCGATCATGCTCGCGGGGGGACTCGGCAGCGTCCGCCGCATGCACGTCGAGAAACCCGCGGTGCCGCCCGGCGCGCAGCTGGTGGTGCTCGGCGGCCCGGCGATGCTCATCGGGCTGGGCGGCGGCGCTGCATCCTCGCTCGGCGGGGGCAGCTCGAGCGCCGAGCTCGACTTCGCCTCCGTGCAGCGCGGCAACGCCGAGATCCAGCGTCGCGCCCAGGAGGTCATCGATCGCTGTTGCGCGCTCGGGGAGCGCAACCCGATCGTGTTGATTCACGACGTCGGTGCCGGCGGACTGTCGAATGCCGTGCCCGAGGCGGTGGCGCACAGCCGGCGCGGCGCACGGCTCGACCTGCGCAGCATTCCGAGCGCCGAGAGCGGACTGTCGCCGCTCGAGTTGTGGTGCAACGAGGCGCAGGAGCGCTACGTGCTGGTGATCGAGCCCGAGGCGCTCGCCGCGTTTGCCGCCATTGCCGGGCGCGAGCGCTGTCCGTTCGCCGTCCTCGGCGAGATCGACGCCAGCGGTCAGCTCGAGGTCCACGATCCGCTCTTCAACGACGATCCCGTGAACGTGCCGGTCGAGCTGGTGCTCGGCAGACCGCCGCGCCTGACGCTCGAGGTGCGCGCCGCGCCGCCGCCGTCACGGCGCTTCGACACCACCGGTCTCGAGCTGCGCGAGGCTCTCTATCGGGTGCTGCAGCTGCCGGCGGTGGCCGACAAGACCTTCCTTATCACCATCGGCGATCGTAACGTCGGCGGCCTCGTCAGCCGCGATCAGCTCGTCGGTCCCTGGCAGGTGCCGGTCAGCGACGTCGCCGTAACGCTCGCCGACTACTACGGCGCCGCGGGCGAGGCGCTCGCCGTAGGCGAGCGCACTCCGGTCGCGGTGCTGGATGCGCCGGCGTCGGGACGGCTGGCTGTCGCCGAAGCGATTACCAACATCCTGGCTGCGGACGTCGGCTCGCTGCGCGACATTCGACTATCGGCGAACTGGATGGCCGCAAGCGGCGAGCCGGGCGAGGACGCCGCGCTCTACGCGACGGTGCGTGCGGTCGCCATGGAGCTTTGCCCGGCGCTCGGCATCGCCATCCCGGTCGGCAAGGACTCGCTGTCGATGAAGACCACGTGGACCGAGGGGCTCGCCGAGCAGCGCGTGGTGGCGCCGGTATCGCTGATCGTCTCGGCCTTCGCGCCGGTCGCCGATGCGCGCCGCACGCTCACCCCGGTGCTGCAGCTCGCTGAGCGGCCGACCTCGCTGTGGCTGATCGACCTGTCCTCGGGACGCAACCGTCTGGGCGCCTCGGCGCTCGCGCAGGTGTACGGCGAGCTCGGTACGGAGCCGGCGGACCTCGACGACCCGCAGTCGCTGGTGGCACTCGCCGCGGCGCTCACGGAGCTGCGCGCCGCGGGGCTGCTGCGCGCTTACCACGACCGCTCCGACGGTGGCCTGATAGTGACGCTGCTCGAGATGGCGTTCGCCGGGCACTGCGGCCTCGACATCGCACTGCCGGCGGCGCGCGGTGTGGCGCTCGCGCAGCTGTTTGCCGAGGAGCCGGGCGTCGTCGTGCAGCTCATGGCGGGCGATGAGCCGCGCTTCCTCGAGACCCTCGCGCGGCACGGCCTGGAGGGCGCGGCGCTCTACCTCGGCGCGCCGTCGAGCGATCTGCGGGTGCAGATTCGGGTCGGCAGCGCGGAGCTCGATGAGTCGTGGCTGGATCTGAAGCGCGCCTGGTCGGAAGTCTCGTGGCGCATGCGCCGCCTGCGCGACGAGCCGGCGTGCGCCGACGAGGAGTATGCGGCGCAGACCGACGCCGCCGATCCCGGGCTGTCGGTTGCGTTGAGCTTCGATCCCGAGGCGGACATCGCCGCGCCCTACCTCAAGCGGGGTGCGCGCCCCGCACTCGCCGTGCTGCGCGAGCAGGGTGTCAACAGTCAGGTCGAGACCGCGGCGGTGTTCGAGCTCGCGGGCTTCGAGCCGCACGACGTGCACATGACGGACCTGCTCACCGGCCGGCGGGAGCTGCGCGAGTTCCGTGGGCTGGTGGCGTGCGGCGGCTTCTCCTACGGCGACGTGCTCGGAGCGGGCGAGGGCTGGGCCAAGTCGATCCTGTTCCACGCCGCGGTGCGCGAGCAGTTCCAGGAGTTCTTCGCGCGGCCCGACACGTTCTCCTTCGGCATCTGCAACGGCTGTCAGATGTTCGCGGCGCTCAAGGAGCTCATTCCGGGGACCGGGCACTGGCCGCGCTTCGTCAGGAACCGGAGCGAGCAGTACGAAGGACGCTTCACGCTGGTCGAGGTGCTGACTTCGCCTTCGGTGCTGCTCGCCGGCATGGCCGGGTCACGGCTGCCGATTGCGGTGGCGCACGGCGAGGGGCGGGCAGAGTTCGCCTCGCCGGCCGCGGCGGCCGCCTGTGCCGCGAGCGGACTCGTCGGGCTCCGCTACGCGAACCACGACGGCAGTCCCGCCACGAGCTACCCCGCCAATCCCAGCGGCACCGCGCACGGCATCGCGGCGCTCTGCAACAGCGATGGGCGGGTGACCGTCACCATGCCGCATCCGGAGCGCTCGTTCCGCTACCTGCAGAACTCGTGGCGGCCGCGCGGCGCGGGGGAGTACAGCGGCTGGATGCGGCTGTTCCGCAACGCGCGGCGCTTCGTCGACTGAATCTAAGCCTGGTTCGCCGAGACCAGTGGCGCGACGTGCGTGCCGGTCTCATCGAGGAAGAAGCGCCGCACCATGATTGCCTGCTGCAGCCTGCCGCGCCGCACGTAGGCCTCGTACAGCAGGTCCTTGGCCACCTCCAGCAGGATGCCGGCCTGATAGCCGTCGAGCAGCGGCAGCCCCGAGCGCGCATCGAGCTCGGCGCCGAACAGCACCGTGCGGATGCGCGTGAAGATCTCGGGCTGGATGTCCGCCAGATCGCGCAGCCCGTTGAGCTCGTCGAACAGGCGCAGCTTGCCGGCCTCGCCGAGGTCCGCGAACATCGCCTGCGCGGTGCGCCGGCACATCGAGGCGAACGCGTTGAAGGCGCCGTGCGAGAAGCAGGTGAGAGTCTCGCGGAACAGCAGCTCGACCTCCTCGGGGATGTAGGCGAAGCTGAACTTCTCGCGCGCGCGCTCCACCTCGGAGAACTGCGGCGACAGCTCGATGCGCGTCGCACCGTAGAGGCGTACCGCAAAGCGCAGGAAGATCGGCAGGTGGCAAGCATCGCACAGGTAGACGACGCCGACCTGAGCCGGCCGGTAGAGCTGCAGCTCCTCAAAGCGCGGCACCGCGCTCGGGGTGATGTGTGCAACCGCCAGACAATGCGGGCAGGTCACTACCAGATTGCGGTCCTGGTCGTGGTGCAGGCGGCTCGCTGAATCGACGTACACCGACATGTGCGGTCCGCGGTCCGTTTGTTGGCAGTATTGGCCGCGCCACCGCTGATGTTAACCGATCGCGCGCAGCGCCACCCGCTTTCGCGCCGCCGCGGTGCGCGCCGTGGCGCGCAGGCGGTGCCGCGTTATGTAACAGGGTGGGCGGTGCGTGCGAACGCCAGGATCCGCTCCGCGAGCTGCGCGTACTCGCCGCTGAAATGATGACCCCTGCCGATCTCCTCGCGGGTGACATCTGCAAGGCGCAGCCCCGGGCAGATCGAGTCCGACTCGCCCGCCCCGTAGATGCACAGCACCGGCACGTGCCGCATGGCGGCGACCTCGGGCCGCGTCGGCGCACCGCCTGCATCCGACCCGACCCACTCGGACACGTGCACCCCGAACGAAGCATTCGCGTCGATGCCGAGCACACTCACGCTCGCCACGCGCGCGTGCAGATCGGGCGGCAGGCGGTTGACCACGAATGGCAGCACGTCCGCGCCGAATGAGTATCCGACCAGCAACACCCGTTGCTTGTTCCATGCGGTGAGGTAGTGGCGCAGCAACCGCACCACGTCGCGCGTGGTCGCCTCCGGGGTGCGCTCGGTCCAGAAGTACTTGAGCGAGTTGAGCGCCACGGTCGGCAGGCCGCTCGCGGCGAGGCGCGCGGCAAGCTCCCGGTCGAGCCCTGCCCAGCCGCCGTCCCCGGTGAGGAGCAGCACGAACTCGTCGGAAGAGCCGGGCGCGTGTACTTCATTGACGGGCAGGTCGCTGATCTCCGGCGCCCGTGCCGGCGCGCCCGCGAGCGGTGCACTGAGCCGGGCATAGGCGTCGCGGAACTGCGGCAGCCAGTTGCGTGGCACCGAGAAGCCATGGCCGACGAGCGGCAGCTGCACGAACTCGCCGTGCGCGACCCGGGCGGCGAAGACTTCGGTCGTGTGCGCGCTGCAGACCCGGTCCTGCGCGCCCTGAAACGCGATCCAGGGTTGCTCGAGGCGCGAGTCGGGCTCGAGCACCAGCTCGCGGCGGCGATTCGCGGAGTAGTGCAGTCCCGAGCCCGGACACAGCGCCGCACCCGCGAAGTCCTGGTCCGGGCAGAAGCCGAGGCTGAGCGCCCCGGCGAACGTTCCGGGAGGAGACTGCACCAGCGCGGCGTATACGACCGTCGCGCCGGAGGAGTAGCCGACCAGCACCGGCACGTGGTACTCGTGCACGCCGATTTCTTTTTGCACGCGGTGGCTCAGGGCCTCCAGGTCCGCAGCGACATCCTCACAGGGTGCGCCGGGACGCCGCGCCGCCTTGCCGAGGCTCGCGAGGTAGCGCCGCACGTCGATGCCGATCACCACCGCGCCCATGTCACGCAGCGCGTGCGCCATGTTGAGGACGCCCAGCTCCCAGCCGCCGTCGCCCGAGAGGAAGATGGCGACGCTCCGAGGCTGGCCCTCGGGCATGTACACCGACACCGTACCGAAGCGGCCCGCGGGCAGCCGCGCGTCGTAGCTCGTGTCCGCGCGCGAGGCGGCGGCGGCATGCGCGCTGCCGGCGTCCGGGCCCGTCCCGGTCGCGCACGCGGACTGCTGCACTCCGAGCAGCAGCGCCGCGGCGAGCGCCGCGCCCAGCCGCGGGCGCAACCGTCCGATGGTCATCTCGCGAACAACTCCTTCATGCCTCCGGCGATCAGCACCGAGACGTCGACCAGTACGCGCGGCAGCGCGATGCCGCCGCGCGCCGCCAGGTAGCGCGGCTCCCAGACGGGATCGAACTTGGCCTTGTAGCGGCGCAGTCCCTCGAAATTATAGAAGTGCTCGCCGTGGCGGAAGATGAAGTTGCCGACACGATGCCAGGCCGGTGCGAGCGGATGGGCTTCCAGGCCCGAGAGCGGTGCCATGCCGAGGTTGAACCAGCGGAATCCGGCCGCGTGTCCCCACAGCATCAGCTCGACGAACAGGTAGTCCATCGCGCTGCGCGGCGCGTCCGGGTGGAAGCGCATCAGGTCGACCGAGAGCTCCGCGCGGGTAGCCGTCGTCCACAGATTCGCAAACGCCGCAGGTGCGCCGTCGGCGCGTACGACCGCCACCGGGAACTGCCGCAGGTACTCAGGTGAGAACGCCCCGACAGAGAAGCGCTTCTCGCCGGTCGACTTGGCGGCGAGCCAGCTGTCGGAGATGCGCTCGAGGATGGGCAGCAGGGCCTCGACGCGCTCGGGCGGCACCACCTCGAAGCTGGCGCCGTCGCGCTGCGCGCGGCGGTGCGACTGCCGCAGCTCGGCGTGTGCCGGCCCCTCGAGCGAGAACTGCGGCAGCGGCACGCGCGCCTCCTCGCCGATCTTGAGCGCGGCGAGCCCGAGGTCGACATACAGCGACAGGTGCTCGGCGCATACCTGGTAGAACACCGTCTGGCCGCCGTGAGTGTCGGAGATCTCGCGCAGCCGCCACACCAGCTCTTCGGCGCCAGCCTGCGATCCTATCGGATCCCCGAGCGCGATCCAGCTGCGGCCGGCGACCTGGTACATGAGGAAGGCGTCACCCGCCTCGCTGAAAAGCAGGCGCTTGTCGCCGGTGAGCGCTGCGTTCGCCACCGTGAGGTCCGAGGCCGCGATCAGCACGCGCGCCCGCTCGAGATCCCCGGGTCCCGCAACCGCGGGCTGCGGGCGCGCCGGCCGCAGCATGTTGAGCAGCACGTAGGCCGTGCCGAGCACGATGACCGCGAGCGAGGCGCGCAGCGCGCGCGGCGCGTTGCCGTGCAGCGCGAAGGTCCACCACAACTGGTTGGAGTAGGGGATGTGCCGGTGCGAGACGATCGCGATCCACACCGCCATGAGGACCACGCCGGCAATGCTGACCACCCACACCGGCGTGAAGCGCTCCGAGAGAATCGCCGTGGGGCGGTAGAAGGCGCGCCGCCCGAGCATCAGCACGCCGAGCACGACCATCAGCAGGATCGCCTCCTCGAAATCCAGCCCCTTGAGGAGCGAGGCGAACACGCCGGCCACCAGCAGCCACACGCAGATGTGATACGCGGCCTGCACGCGGCGGAACAGGGCACGCGCCAGCACCAGGAGTCCCAGGCCCACGAGGCTGCCGACGAGGTGCGACACCTCGAGCACCGCGAGCGGCAGGAACTGGTCGAGAAAGGCCAGCCGCTCGTCCACCGCAGGGGTGGCGCCGGAGAACAGCAGCAGCGCGCCGGCGAGAAACGTCAATGCACCGGCGACCTGCGGCACGACCGGGGCGATATAGATGCTCGCCAGCTGCTGCGCCCAGGCGAGCCGCGAGCGCTGCTCCGAGACTTCCTTCGAGCCGAACAGCAGCGTGCCGAACAGCAGCGGCACGAAGTAGTAAACGGCGCGGTAGGCGAGCAGCGAGCCGAGCAGCGCATCGGCGGGTACGCCCGGCAGCGTCAGGAGGATTACCGCCTCGAACACCCCGACGCCGCCCGGCACGTGACTGATGATGCCGGCGATCACCGCGGCGGCGTACACGCCGAGGAAGGGTATGAAGCCGATGTCCGCCTCGCGCGGCAGCAGCGACCACAGCACCGCCGAAGACAGCGTCACGTCGAGAATGCCGAGCACGATCTGCGTGAGCCCGAGCGCCGCTCCCGGGGCGCGCAGCGCCCAGCCGCGAACCTCCAGCGCACGGCGCGCCGTACAGGCCCAGGCGGCGTACGCGGCCACCGCCGCGAGCAGCAGCGCGCCGACCAGCAGCGACCAGCTGTGATGCAGGCGCAGCACGCTGGCGGCGTGCGTCGGCGAGAGCAGCAGCGAGCCCCCGGAAACGGCCGCCAGCCCGATGCCGAGCGAAAGGCTGCAGAAGGCCGATACGGTCGCCACGTCGATGGCGCTGACACCGGCGGTGGAATACAGGCGGAAGCGGATCGCAGCTCCCGTGAACGCCGCGAAACCGAGCGTGTGGCCGAAGGAGTAGGCGATGAACGAGCTGAACACGATCCGGCCGTAGGAAATGCCGCGCTGCAGGTACGCGAACGCCAGCACCTCGTAGGTCGACAGCAGCCAGTAGCTTGCGGCGGTGAAGGCGAGCGCGGCGAACACCTGGCGGCGCGGAATCGCGTGCAGGTGCTCGAACACGCTGCGGACGTGCAGCCGCGCCAGCTGGTGGTGCAGGATGAGCACCACGCCGGTGAACACCAGCAGCACTGCGATCGGTCCGAGCCAGCGCAGCAGGCTGCGCTCGGCGGCAGGCGCGTCGACGGTGTCGCTCTGGCGGGACAAGGGCGTTGGCGGCGGTCAGCGCATCAGCGGCTTGTACCTGATGCGGTGCGGCTGCGCGGCGGCGTCGCCCTTGCGGCGCCTGAGGTCGGCGACGTATTCCTGGTAGTTGCCCTCGAACCACACCACCTGGGACTCGCCCTCGAAGGCGAGCATGTGGGTGGCAGTGCGGTCGAGGAACCAGCGGTCGTGCGAGATCACGACTGCGCAGCCCGGGAATGCGAGCAGCGCCTGCTCGAGCGCGCGCAACGTCTCGACGTCGAGGTCGTTGGTCGGCTCATCGAGCAGCAGCACGTTGCCGCCGGCGCCCAGCACTTTGGCCAGATGCACGCGGTTGCGCTCGCCGCCGGACAGCTCGCCGATCAGCTGCTGCTGTTGCGCACCCTTGAAGTTGAAGCGCCCGACGTAGCTGCGCGACGGCGTCTCATACGCGCCCACCTTGATCAGGTCGAGTCCGCCGGAGATCTCCTGCCAGACGCTCCTGGTGTCATCGAGCGTCTCGCGCGACTGATCGACGTAGGCAAGGCGCACGCTGGGGCCCAAACGGATCTCGCCGGCATCCGGCGCCTCCGCGCCGGTCAGCATGCGGAACAGGGTCGTCTTGCCGGCACCGTTCGGACCGATGATGCCGACGATGCCGCCGCGCGGCAGGCTGAATGACAATCTGTCGATCAGCAGCCGTTCGCCGTAGCCCTTGGTGAGCCCCCTGACCTCGATCACCAGGTCGCCGAGACGTTCCCCCGGCGGAATGTAGATCTCGTTGGTCTCGTTGCGCTGCTGGAACTCGCGCGCGGCAAGCTCTTCGTAGCGCTGCAGGCGGGCCTTGCTCTTCGCCTGACGTGCCTTGGGGTTCTGGCGCACCCACTCGAGCTCCTGCGCGAGTGCCTTGCGCAGCGCCTCCTCGCCGCGCTCCTCGAGCGCGAGCCGCTGCTCCTTCTGCTCGAGCCACGAGGAGTAGTTGCCGTGCCAGGGGATCCCGTGGCCGCGGTCGAGCTCGAGGATCCACTCGGCGACATTGTCGAGGAAGTAGCGGTCGTGGGTGACCGCGATCACCGTGCTCGGGTACTCCTCCAGGTAGCGCTCGAGCCAGCCGACCGATTCGGCGTCCAGGTGGTTGGTCGGCTCATCGAGCAGCAGCATGTCGGGCGCCGCCAGCAGCAGCCGGCACAGCGCCACCCGGCGCTTCTCCCCGCCCGAGAGCGTGCCGATGCTCGCCTCCCACGGCGGCAGCCGCAGCGCGTCGGCGGCGATCTCGAGCTTGCGCTCGAGTTCCCAGCCGCCGGCGGCGTCGATGGCGTCCTGCAGCTGCGCCTGCCGCGCGAGCAGCGCGTTCATCTCCTCATCCGTGACCGGCTCTGCGAAGCGCTCGCTGACGCGGTTGAACTCCTCGAGCTGGGCAAACGTCTCGCTCAGGGCCTCGATCACGGTGGTGCGCACGCTCCTGGCCGGATCCAGCTGCGGTTCCTGGGGCAGGAACCCGATACGGATGCCACTCTGCGGCCGTGCCTCGCCGTCGAAGCCCGAGTCGACTCCGGCCATGATCCTGAGCAATGTCGACTTGCCGGCACCATTGAGGCCGAGCACGCCGATTTTGGCGCCCGGAAAGAACGACAGGCTGATGTCGCGCAGGATGACGCGCTTCGGCGGCACGACCTTCGAGACGCGGTTCATCGTAAAGATGTACTGGGCCATGGACGCTCACGGCTTGTAATAAATGCAATTTCAGATTATGGGCGAGGCCGGCGGCCTTGGCGATGGGCGCTGCGGTCCGCTGGGGCAAGTGCGCTCACCTGCCGGCGCGCGTGCGTGTGTTAGGCTCTGGGCAGCGGGACATCTTCGGTGCCCGAGGGAGATCCGACCGACATGAGTGCTGGCGTTGGAGTGGTCGTGAGCGAGCGACTGGCGCGCTACGGATTCGGCGACGGCCACCCGTTCGGTCCGGATCGGCTGAGTGCGTTCATACGCGAGTTCGAGGCGCGAGGCCTCGAGAAGCGCGTGCAGCTGCTCGAGCCGCGCGACGCCTCCGAGGATGAGCTGCGGGCATTCCACACCGCGCGCTATGTCGAGTTCGTGCGGACCGCATCGGCGAGCGGCGCGGGTCTGCTCGACGCCGGCGACACGCCGGCCTTCCGCGGCGTATACGAGGCGGCCGCCGGAGTGGTCGGCGCCACCTTGAGCGCGATGGAAGCGATCATGCGCGGTGAATGCCGGCGTGCCTTCGT
The DNA here is from genome assembly GCA_963844595.1 of uncultured Gammaproteobacteria bacterium. Taxonomy (GTDB): domain Bacteria; phylum Pseudomonadota; class Gammaproteobacteria; order Steroidobacterales; family Steroidobacteraceae; genus 13-2-20CM-66-19. Next base: position 205,173 of record CAWJOW010000003.1, on the reverse strand, counting down.
GCCGATCGCAGGGCTCCATCATGCCGCGCGCGATCGCGCCGCGGGCTTCTGTGTGTTCAACGACTGCGGGGTCGCGATCGAGCAGCTGAAGCGCGCCGGCCTGAAGCGTGTCGCCTACGTCGACATCGATGCGCATCACGGCGACGGTGTGTTCTACGGCTTCGAGGAGGATGCGTCGGTGATCTTCGCCGACCTCCACGAAGACGGTCGCTACCTGTACCCGGGCACCGGCTTTGCCGGCGAGACCGGCCGCGGGGCCGCCGCCGGCACCAAGCTCAATGTGCCGCTGCCGCCGGGGGCGGACGATGCAGTGTTCGCGCATTGCTGGCCCACCGTGCTTGCGCACCTCGAGAAGTTCGCGCCCGAGTTCGTGCTTCTGCAGTGCGGAGCCGACAGCATCGCGGGCGACCCCATCACGCATCTGCGCTTCACGCCAGCGGTGCACGGCCGTGCTGCCCGCGAGCTCGGCGAGCTCACCGATCGCCTCGGGCACGGGCGCGTCCTCGCCATGGGGGGCGGAGGCTACAACCGCACCAACCTCGCGCAGGCCTGGAGCACGGTGGTCGAGAACCTGATGTAGGCGCCGGTAAGGCCGCCGCGGCCGCTTAGGGCCGGTCAGCGGCAGCCCACGCGGGCCGCCCTGGTAAGCCGCGCCGCGCCGCGCTGCGGCAGGGGCAGGCCCCTTCCGGTACAATCAAGTTGTCCCCCTTGGTGTTCGCTTCATCTGCGAGGCGCGAGGCGCGCATGTTCCGCACGACCCAGACCATCGAAGGCTTCGATCCCGAGCTCGCGGCGGCGCTCGCCGGCGAGCGCCGCCGCCAGGAGGAGCACATCGAGCTCATCGCCTCGGAGAACTACGCGAGTCCGCGCGTGCTCGCCGCGCAGGGCTCGGTCCTCACCAACAAGTACGCCGAAGGCTATCCCGGCAAGCGTTACTACGGCGGCTGCGAGTTCGTCGACGTGGTCGAGTCGCTCGCCATCGAGCGGGCCAAGCGCCTGTTCGGCGCGGACTATGCCAACGTCCAGCCGCACTCCGGCTCGCAGGCCAACGCCGCCGCGTACTTCGCGCTGGCGCAGCCCGGTGACACGATTCTCGGCATGAGCCTCGACCACGGCGGGCACCTCACGCACGGTGCCAAGGTCAACTTCTCGGGGAAATTCTTCCGCGCCGTGCAGTACGGCATCCGCCCCGACAGCGGTGAGATCGATTACGGCGAGGTACAGAGGCTCGCCGAGGAGCATCGACCGAAGATCATCATCGCCGGCTTCTCCGCGTACTCGCGCGTCGTCGACTGGGGACGCTTTGCGCGCATCGCCCGCGAGGTCGGCGCCTGGTTCGTGGTGGACATGGCGCACGTCGCCGGGCTGGTGGCGGCCGATCTCTATCCGAACCCGGTGCCGCATGCCGACATCGTGACCACGACCACGCACAAGACGCTGCGCGGTCCGCGCGGCGGCCTGATCCTCGCGCGCGCCAACGCGGAGATCGCCAAGAAGCTCAACTCCATGGTGTTCCCCGGTACCCAGGGCGGACCGTTGATGCACGTGATCGCCGCCAAGGCGGTGGCGCTTGCCGAGGCGCTGCAGCCCGAATTCCGTGATTACCAGCGTCAGGTGCAGCAGAACGCGCGCGCCATGGCGGCGCGGCTTGCCGGGCGCGGCTTCCAGATCGTCTCGGGGGGCACCGACAACCACCTGTTCCTCATGAGTCTCGTCGACCGCAACATCACCGGCAAGGATGCCGACGCGGCCCTCGGACGCGCCAACATCACGGTCAACAAGAACGCCGTGCCGAACGATCCGCGGCCACCGATGGTGACCAGCGGGCTGCGGATCGGGACGCCGGCCGCGACCACGCGCGGCTTCGGGCAGGCCGAGGTGGAGCAGGTCGCGGACTTCATCGCCGAGGTGCTCGATGCCGAGGGCGCCGCGCCGGTGATCGAACGGGTGCGCGGCAGGGTTCTGGAGCTCTGCCGGCGCTTTCCCGTCTACGGTACGTGAGCCGCTAGCGGGCAGGGCGCCGCATGTACTGTCCCTTCTGCGGCCACATCGAGACCAAGGTGACCGATTCGCGGCTTGCGGGCGAAGGACGCCAGATTCGCCGGCGACGCGAATGCCTGAAATGCGGCGAGCGCTTCACGACGTTCGAGAGCGCGGAGCTCCTCATGCCGATGATCGTCAAGGGCGACCGCGCGCGCGAGGCTTTCGAGGAGCACAAGCTGCGCGCCGGTATGGAGAAGGCGCTGGAGAAGCGGCCGGTGCCGCGGGCGCAGCTGGATGAGGCGGTGAGCCGCATCGTGCACAAGGTGCGCAGCCTCGGCGACCGCGAAGTACCGGCGCGCACCATCGGCGAGCTGGTCATGGAGGAGCTGCGCCAGCTCGACGAAGTGGCCTATGTGCGCTTCGCCTCCGTGTACCGCCAGTTCGAGGATGTCGAAGCGTTTCACCACGAGATCGAGCGGCTGCGCAGCGCGCGCACGGCACGGCCGCCCGCCGCTGCGCAGCGCGCGGCGCCGCGGCGCCGTACCGGGCCGGAGGCGAACCGCGACCAGTTGCCGCTGTTGCCGGCCGATGAGGCGCAGAGCGCCGCGCCTGCCAAGCCGGCGCACGAGAAGTAATGTTCTACGACTTCGATCGTTTCGCGATGCAGCGGGCGCTGGCACTTGCGGCGCGCGGCCTGACCACCACGCAGCCCAACCCGCGCGTCGGCTGCGTGATCGCCCAGCGCGGCCGCATCGTCGGGGAGGGCTGGCACGAGCATGCGGGCGAGGCGCATGCGGAGGTGCGCGCGCTGCGCGCCGCCGGCGCACAGGCCGCGGGCGCCACCGCTTACGTGACGCTCGAGCCCTGCAGTCACCAGGGGCGCACGCCGCCGTGCGTCGATGCCCTGATCCACGCGCGCGTGGCGCGCGTCGTGTACGCGGTCGCCGATCCCAACCCGCTCGTCAACGGGCAGGGGGACGCCGCACTACGTGCGGCGGGCATCACGGTCGACGCGGGCCTGATGGAGCAGGAAGCCGCCGATCTCAACGTGGGTTTCATACAGCGCATGCGTACCGGGCGGCCCTGGGTGCGCATCAAGCTCGCCATGAGTCTGGACGGTCGCACCGCGCTCGAGAGCGGGCTGAGCCAGTGGATTACGGGCACCGCGGCACGCGAGGACGTGCATCGCTGGCGCGCGCGCAGCTCCGCCGTCATGACCGGAGTGAGCACGGTGCTGGCCGACGACCCGCGCCTCAACGTGCGCCTGCCGCCCGAGGAGGGCGCGAGCGAGCCGCGCCAGCCGTTGCGCGTAGTGCTCGACGGGGCGCTGCGCACCCCGCCCGAAGCGCGGCTGTTCACCACGGTGGGGGAGGTGCTGATCCTGACGGCCGTGCCGGCCACCGATCCGCGCTGGGAGCCGCGCTGCTCGGCGCTCGCGGCGCAGGGTGCCCGCATCGAGACGCTGCCGGCGGCGGCCGACGGACTGGCGCTGCCCGGAGTGCTCGAGCGGCTCGCCGAGCTGGAGGTCAACGAGCTGCAGGTCGAGGCGGGGGCGACGCTCGCCGGCGAGCTGCTGCGGCAGCGACTCGCGGACGAGCTGCTGCTCTACGTCGCACCGAAGCTGCTCGGTCCGCACGGCCGGCCGCTCGTCAACCTGCCGCGGCTGCAGACACTCGAAGAGGCTCCGGAGTTTGCGCTCATCGAGACGCAGCAGGTCGGTGCCGACGTGCGGCTGCGGCTGCGGCCCACCGCACCGGCCGCAGGCGCCGAGCAGGCGCCCTGAAACCCAACCCTTACTCCGCCACGCTGGAGCCGAGCTTGTTCACGGGAATCGTCCAGGACCTGGGTGCGGTCGAGCGGTGCGAGGCGCGCGACGGCGATGTGCGGCTGGTGATCGGCAGCGCGCGGCTGACCTCCGCCGGGCTCGGCGTCGGCGACAGCGTCTGCGTGCAGGGCTGCTGCCTCACGGTCACCGCCCTCGAGGGACGCAGCTTCAGCGCCGACGTTTCGCGCGAGACGCTCGCGGTGACCACGCTCGGTGGGCTCGCAGTCGGCGCGCGCGTCAATCTCGAGCCGGCGCTGCGCGTCGGCGAGCCGCTCGGCGGTCATCTCATGTCGGGCCACGTGGACGCGGTCGGGTATCTCGCCGCCAGCCACGCCGACGCGCGCTCGCAACGCCTCACGTTTGCGGCGCCCTTGCCGCTCATGCGCTACATCGCATCCAAGGGGTCGATCGCGGTCGACGGAGTCAGTCTGACCGTGAACGAAGTCGGGGACACCACTTTCGGCGTCAACATCATTCCGCATACGCAGTCGGTCACGACGCTCGGAGCATTGAGCGTCGGCGGCGCCGTCAACCTCGAGGTCGACCAGATCGCCCGCTATCTCGAGCGGCTGATGCTGTCGGCCGGCGGATCCGCCGGGCGCTGACAGGCCACGGCGCGTCGCGGCGCGCCGACAGCGCTGTGACCGGGGTCGCGTTTTTCCGCTTCCCCCGCCGCAGCGCACCGCCCGAGGCCGGGCAGCGTGCTAGCGTGGCACCGGGGTATCCGGCGCTTGCACAACCCGATGTCCGATTCAGTCCTGGCCGCCATCATCGCGGGCACCGCGACGCTGTCCGCGTCGTTCCTGCAGCTGCGGACTGCGTCGCTCCGCGACGCGGCACGCGGCCAGTCCGGCGCGGCGGCGCGCCGCAAGAACCGGCTGCAACGTATCGTACTGCTGGTGATCATCGGTGCGGCGGCCGTATCCGGCTTCGCGCTCTCGCAGTGGCTCACCGACGGTGAGCGGGCCGCGCAGGCGGTGATGCAGCACGAGCTGCAGGCGCGGGTGGCCGAGCTCGGCCGGGCGGCCGGCGAGCTCGAGGCGACGCAGCAGGCGGCGCGTGCCGAGATCGAGACTGGCGTGCTGCGCCGCATCGGTGCCGACGGTGTTGCTGTGACGGCGACGGTGGCCGCATGCCATCCGCCGGCCGCGACCGCTTCAACCGGAGCCGCCGGTCCCGCGACTGCAGCGGCTCCGCCGGCCGGCCTCGCGCCGGTGACCGCGGCCGACTCCGGCAGGGCCGCCGCGCCCGCATGCAGCGAAGCCGACGGCGTTCCGGTGACGCTCTGCGCAGCGATCCCGGCCAACGCGACCGTCACCGACGTTGCGCTCTTCAGCCATCCGGCCGGCGCGGATACGCCCTGGAGCGCGAGCCGTTTTCTGCCGGGGCAGGCAGCCGGTGAGGCGCGCTTTGCGGACAGGTACTCGGAGAGCACACCCGAGGGTGGCACCCGCCAGGTCTGCCAGGCGTTCACACACTGGTCCGCAGAGCAGCCGCGCGTAGTGCGCATGGTCGTGCACTATTCTCTGTAGGCTGACGCCCGCATAATCCTCCTCCGCGGGGGCCCGGCTCCCGAAGGGAAGGTCAACGCTTGAGCGCGGGTCTCACACCCCTGAATCGTGTACTCCCCGCACTGCGCCGCCGCCGGGCGCGTCTGGCGCTGCTCGCGGTTCCCGTGCTGCTGCTGCGTGCGTTCCTGCCCCCGGGCTTTATGCCCATCGCCGCTGCCGACGGCTGGATCGGCTTCTGCCCGGGCGCGGCGCCGCTGCCGCCGGGACTCGCGGCGAGCCCCGCTCACGCCCACCATCACATGCCGGGGCAGTCCCTCCCCGGAAAGAACGGCGCGGGCACGACCGAGCATTCCGCGCCGTGTCTGTTTGCCGCCGGCGCGGTCTGTGCCGGCACGCCGGCGGTTCTTGTGCTGGTGCCGCCGGCGGTCGCGACCCTGCCGTATGGCAGCCTGCGCCGCGGCGCAGTCTTCTCTCCGACCATCCTGCGCGTGCAGTCGCCGCGCGGCCCGCCACTCCCCGCCGCATAGGCCTTCAAGAGAAGCGATCGCGCGTGGTGCGCGGACCTCGAGGCTCCGCGGGCCGCGCGCCTGTTGGCGCACGGATGCGGCCCCGGGACCGACAGGGGATGGCAAATGATGAGATCACGCTGGTGGGCGTCAGCCCTGCTCTCGCTGGGGCCGGCCGTCGGCTGGGCGAGCGACGTCGGCGCGGTGCACGGCGTCGTGCACGACGCGGAGCACCGGCCCGTGCCCGCGGCCGAAGTGGAGCTCAGAGCGGTGCACTCGGACTGGTCCGAGTCGACGCGCAGCAACGGTGCGGGGCAGTTTGCTTTTCCGACGGTGCCGGTGGGGGACTACCTGCTCGAGGTGAGCCAGAGCGGCTACGCGAGCGCGACCGTCGCACTCACGGTGGAGTCGGGCGCTGCGCCCTCGACCCACGTGCAGCTCGCGAGCGGCCCGGGACTCGAGACCGTCACCGTGAACGCCGCGGCACCGGCCAACGCCGGCAGTTTCACGCCTACGACGCTCGTGAGCGCCCATGACATCGATCTCACTCCGGGCGCCGCCCGCACCAACAGCCTGGCGATGATCACCGACTTCGTTCCCGGGGCGTATTTCGTCCACGACCAGTTGCACGTGCGCGGCGGTCACCAGGTGACCTGGGAGATCGACGGAGTCGAGATTCCCAACACCAACATCGCCAGCAACCTCGGGCCGCAAATCGATCCCAAGGACATCGATTACCTCGAGATCGAGCGCGGCGGCTACACCGCCGACGAGGGCGACCGTACTTACGGCGTGTTCAATGTCGTGCCGCGCACCGGCTTTGCCGGCACCGACCAGGGCGAGCTCACCCTGAGCGGCGGCAGCTTCGGGCAGACCAACGACGCGCTGAGTGTGGCCAGCCACACCGACAACTTCGCCTACTACGCCAGCGTCGCGGGCAATCGCAGCGGACTCGGGCTCATGACGCCGGTGGCGCAGATCATTCACGATGGCGAGGATGGCTACGGCGCCTTCACCACGCTGGTCTACAACGCCACCGCCGACGATCAGCTGCGGTTCGTCGGCGCGGCGCGCGCCGACAACTACCAGATCCCCAACACGCCTGGGCAGCCGGCCGACGACGTGGAGCGCGAAGCGGACTCGTTTGCGATTTTCTCCTGGGCGCGCACTTTCAGCAGCGAGCTGACACTCACCAGCTCGCTCTTCTATCACTATAACCGCGCCGACTTCGACGGCGGCCCCACCGACTTTCCGATCAGCGCCACCTACCAGCACGCCTCGAGCTACCTCGGCGGCGAGCAAAGCCTGCGCCTGCTCACCGGGCGCAACGATCTGACGGCGGGGCTCTATGGCTTCTCCCAATCCGACGATCAGTTCTTCCACGTGCTCTTCAACGACGGCAGCGGCGCGCCCGTGCTCGAGTCGGTGCGACCCTCGGGCAACCTCGAGGCAGCCTACTTCCAGGACAGCTACCACCTGGCACAGTGGCTGATGCTGTCGGCGGGGCTGCGCCAGACGCGCTTCGCGGGTCTGGTGTCCGAGGATGCCACCGACCCGCGGCTCGGGGCGACCGTGACGCTGCCCGGCCTCAACTGGGTGCTGCGCGGTTTCTACGGCAAGTACTACCAGCCGCCGCCGCTCGAGACGATCGCAGGTCCCCTGCTCCAGTTTGCGCAGGGCAATCAGCTCGCTTTCCTGCCGCTGCACGGCGAGCGCGACACCGAGGCGCAGTTCGGCATCACCGTGCCGCTGCGCGGCTGGAGCGTCGACGTGGATCACTTCCGCACCGAGGCGCGCAACTTCTTCGATCACAATCCGATCGGCAACTCGGATGTGTTCCTGCCGATCACGATCTCGGGCGCCGTGATCGAGGCCACCGAGCTCATGGTGCGCTCGCCGCGCTTCTGGAACACGGCGCAGCTGCACCTTGCCTGGTCCAACCAGACTGCGGACGGCTTCGGCGCCATCACCGGCGGCTTGACCAACTTTGCCGCGCCCACCGGCTACTACGCGCTCGACCACGACCAGCGCAATACCGTTAACGCGGGCGGCGACCTCAAGTTACCGCGCGGGCTGTTCGTCGCGGCGAACCTCTACTACGGGTCGGGTTTCTCCAACGGCAACCCGCCGCCGAGCCATCTGCCGAGCCACGCGAGCCTCGACCTGACTCTCGGCAAGGAGTTCACCCGCCGGCTGAGCGCCGCACTGACGATCCTCAACGCGACCGACCGCCACCTGCTGGTCGACAACAGCCTCACCTTCGACGGCTTTCACTACGACGATCCACGGGAGATCTACGCCGAGCTGCATTACAAGTTCGGCTACTGAATGGCGCGGCGATCTTGCGCCGCCGCGACCCGTGCAGGGTGGCGCCCCGGGGCTCGGGTATAATGACAGGCCGCATTAACCTGGCGCGCGCCCTATGTCCAAAGTCCTGACCCTGCCCGGCAAGGCCGCCCCGCCCGACCTGCCGCTCAGCTCCATCGACGAGCTGCTCGCCGAGCTGCGCGCCGGACGCATGGTCGTCGTCATGGACGACGAGGAGCGGGAAAACGAAGGCGATCTCATCATGGCGGCCGAGCACGCCACGCCCGAGGCGGTCGCGTTCATGATCCGTTACACCAGCGGCATCATCTGCGTGCCGATGGAGGAGCAGCGGCTCGCGCGACTCGAGCTGCCGCAGATGGTGCCGCTCAACAGCGAATCGCAGCGCACGGCGTTTGCCGTGTCCGTCGACCTGGTCCGCGGCACCACGACCGGTGTGTCCTCGGCGGACCGCGCCGCGACCATCCGTGCGCTGACGGGTGCCGATGCCGCCCCGGCGGACTTCGCCCGTCCCGGGCACATCTTTCCGCTGCGCGCGCGCGGCGGCGGCGTGCTGGTGCGCGCCGGACACACCGAGGCGGCGGTCGACCTGTGCCGGCTCGCCGGGCTCGCGCCAGTCGGCGTGCTGTGCGAGATCATGAACGACGACGGCACCATGGCACGCCGGCCGCACCTGCAGGAGTTCGCGCGGCGCCACTCGCTCAGGCTCGGCACGATCGCCGATCTCATCCGGCATCGCCTGGGCACCGAGCGCTCGATCGAGCGCCTGTCCGAGCAGACCGTGCAGACGGATCTCGGCGACTTCCGTCTGTATGCCTACCAGGACCTGGTCACGCTCGAAGTGCACTTGGCACTGGCGCGCGGCCGGCTGGACGGCGCGGAGAGTCCGCTGGTGCGCGTGCACGTCGCCGACACGCTCAGCGACCTGTTCGGCTTGCGCGCTGCGACGCGCACCTGGACGCTGCGCGCGGCGATGCGGCGCATTGCCGAGGCCGGTAACGGCGTGATCGTGGTGCTGCGCCAGGCGGAGTCCGCGGGCGAGCTGACCGAGGCGCTGCGCGGGCTGGCGTCCCCCGCGGCGCCGGGCGCGAGCGCTGCTCCAGCGGCGGCGCGCACCGGCGGCTCGGTGCTGCGCACCTTCGGCGTGGGCGCCCAGATTCTCAAGGACCTGGGCGTCCGGCGCATGCGGGTGCTGTCGGCGCCGAAGCAGATGCACGGCATCTCGGCGTTCGAGCTCGAGATCGAGGGATACGTCGGGGAAGAGGGGTGACCGGGCCGACGGTGATCGAGGCCGAGCCGAGCGCGCGCGGTCGCCGGATCGCCATCGTCGCGGCGCGCTTCAACGACCTGATCGTCTCGAGCCTGCTGAAGGGCGCAACCCGCGCCTGGTCCGAGCGCGGCGGTGCGCCGGCGGATCTGTCGATCGTGCGTGTTCCCGGCGCCTTCGAGCTGCCGGTGACGGCGCGCAAGCTCGCGGGCAGCGGCCGCTTCGATGCGGTCGTGGCGCTCGGTTGCGTCATTCGCGGCGATACACCGCACTTCGAGTACGTGGCCGGCGAGTGCGCGCGGGGCCTGCAGCTGGCGAGCCTCGAGACCGGCGTGCCGGTCGCCTTCGGCGTGCTCACGGTCGAGACGCTCGAGCAGGCGCTCGAGCGCGCGGCGACCGATGCCGGCAACAAGGGCGGCGAAGCGATGGAGAGCGCACTGGAGATGGCCGGCGTGCTGGCGCGCCTGTGAAGGCGCCGGGCGGTGCGGCCGGCGCGCGGCAATACAGCGGCGCGCGCAGCGTGGCGCGCCGGCTTGCGCTGCAGGCGCTGTACCGCTGGCAGCTTAACGAGTGCCCCTGGCAGGACCTGGTGGAGGAGTTCGGCGACGCCGACGACATGGCGCGCGCCGACGCCGCTTACTTCCGCACGCTCATCGAGGGGGTATGGCGGGCGCGCAGCGAGCTCGACTCGCAGCTTGCGACCTTCAGCGACCGCGAGCCCGGCCGGCTCGACCCGATCGAGCACGCGGTGCTGCTCATCGGCCTGTACGAGCTCGGCCATCGGCCCGAGGTCCCGTACCGCGTGGCGATCAACGAGGCGGTGAGCATCGCGAAGCGCTTCGGCGCGACCGAGGGTCACAAGTTCGTCAACGCGGTACTGGATCGCGCCGCGCGCGTAGCTGCGGCCGGACGAGCACTGAGAGGACGGCGCGGCCATGCCGCTGTCGGAATCCGCACTCATCGAGCGCTACTTCCGCAGCCTGCGGCGCGCAGCGCAGCGACGTGCGCGCTCGGCATCGGCGACGACGCCGCGCTGCTCGAGTGCCGCGCCGACGCGCAGCTCGTGGCGACCACCGACACGCTGGTGGCCGGCGTGCATTTCCCGCCCGCCTCGCCGCCTGCGCTCGATCGGCCACCGCGCACTCGCGGTGAACCTGAGCGACCTGGCGGCCATGGGCGCGCGGCCGGCCTGGGCGCTGCTCGCGCTGACGCTCCCGGAGGCAGATGACGGCTGGCTGGCGGAATTCGCCGCAGGACTCGCGCGCCTGGCACGCGCGCACAACGTGGCGCTGGTCGGCGGCGATACCACGCGCGGGCCGCTGTGCGTGACGTTGCAGCTGCTCGGCTGCGTGCCGCACGGCGCGGCGCTGACACGCGCCGGCGGCCGCGCCGGCGACGAGCTGTTCGTGTCCGGCACGCCGGGGGACGCCGGCGCGGGACTCGCGCTGCTCGAGGGCCGCCTGACGGCGCCGGCTGCGGCGGCTGCCTACCTGCGCGAGCGCTTTCTCGCGCCGTCGCCGCGCGTGGCGCTCGGCGAGCGGCTGCGCGGCTATGCCAGCGCCTGCATCGATGTGTCCGACGGCCTGCTCGGCGATGCCGGCAAGCTCGCGCAGGCAAGCGGCACGGCACTGACGCTCGAATTCGAGTCGCTGCCGGTCTCCGAGCCGCTCGAGGACACGCTCGGAGCCGACGCGGCACGCGAGCTCGCGCTCACCGCCGGCGACGACTACGAGCTGTGCTTCAGCGTGCCCGCGCACGAGAGTGCGCGGCTGATGCGCGAGCTGCCGCCGCAGCATTGGAACTATCGCCGCATCGGCGCGCTGCACGCGGGCGCGGGCGTCGCCGTGACGCGCGGCGGTACTGTGATGGAGTTCTCGCATTCCGGCTATCAGCACTTCGGCTGAGACGCATCGCGCGCACTGCGCAGCGGCTGCCGGGAGCGTGAGGCTTGCATCACATCGCGCCGCGGAGCGAGCCCTTATCCTGACGCCTCGCTCTGCGCCGCAGCTCGCGTCCGATGTCAATACCGCTCTCAAAATCCGTGCCGCCTGCGAAGCCCGGCGTTCGCATTCCCGAAAAGATCGGCAAGTACGCGGTGATCAAGGAGGTCGGCCGCGGCAGTACCGGCGTCGTCTACCTGTCGCATGACGCGTACTACGGCCGCGACGTCGCCATCAAGGTGTACAACATGGACGCCGGCGGCGACGAGGAGCGCGCGCGCATCGCGCGCAAGATGTTCCTCTCGGAAGCGCACCTGGTGGGCATGCTGCAGCACCCGCACATCCTGCCGATCTACGATGCCGGCGAAGAGGGCGGTCACTGCTACATCGTGACCGAGCACGTGCACGGCGCGCGCACGCTTGCCGCCTACTGCCGTCCGGACAACCTGCTGCGCACCGACGACACCGTCGAGATTGTGTTCAAGTGCGCCAAGGCGCTGCACTATGCCCACTCGCGCGGCGTCATTCACCGCGACATCAAGCCCTCGAACATCATGCTCACGCAGGACAGCGACGTGCGCATCATCGACTTCGGCATCGCGCTGGTTTCGGACTCGGACATCTCGCGCATCGAGGGGATCGCCGGCAGCCCCTCCTACATGTCGCCCGAGCAGGTGCAGAGCCTCGATCTCACCAACGCCTCCGACCTGTACTCGCTCGGCGCGGTGATGTACGAGCTGCTGACCGGCTCGCGGCCGTTCCGCGCCGGCAACCTGCAGAAGCTCCTGCACCAGATCGTGTATGCGACGCCGCCGCCGATCCACACCTTGCGCAAGGAAGTGCCCGAGGAGCTCGAGGTGGTGACTGCGACCGCGCTGCAGAAGGATCCCACCAAGCGCTACAAGAGCGGGCTCGACTTCGCCGCCGAGCTCACCCGGGTGCACCAGCGGCTGCGCGAGGCCAACGCCCGCATCGACCGGCAGGAGCAGTTCGGCGTGCTGCGGCGGCTGAAGTTCTTCCACGAGTTCTCGCATGCCGAGATCTGGGAAGTGCTGCGCGCCAGCAGCTGGCAGGACTATGCGGCCGGGGAAGAGATCGTCAAGGAAGGCGAGATGGACGACCGTTTCTACATCCTGGTCACCGGCAGCTGCGCGGTCGAGCGCCACGGCCAGCGCGTCGGCGGCCTGGAAACCGGCGACTGCTTCGGCGAGGCGAGCTACGTGCCCGGCGCCAAGCGCACCGCCACGATCCGCGCCACCGGCGCGGTCACCGTGCTCAAGGTGAGCTCGACGCTGCTCGAGCAGGTATCGGCCTCCTGTCAGCTGCGCTTCAACCGGGTGTTCCTGCGCTCGCTCATCGCGCGCCTGCAGAGCGCCGAGCGCGTGCCGACCAAGGCCGCCGCCGGCGCGGCCTAGAATAACGCTCGAGATCGGGCATCCTGCCGCGCCCCTCGCACGGCAAGCCAGGGTCGCTCTTGCGCTGTGCCGCCGCGGGCTCCTACTCTCTCGCACCGTGCACGTGCTGCTGATAGAAGACGACACCGAAGCGGCGCGCTTTCTCGTCAAGGGGCTGCGCGAGAGCGGCTACAGCGTCGATCACGCGGCCGACGGCCGCGAGGGCCTGTTCCGCGCCACCGAGGGACAGTTCGACCTGGTGGTGACCGACCGCATGCTGCCGCACATCGACGGGCTCGCGATCATCGAGCTGATGCGCCGCAAGGGCATCGCCACCCCGGTGCTGGTGCTGTCGGCGCTCGGCAGCGTCGACGACCGCATCCGCGGACTCAAGGCGGGCGGCGATGACTATCTCACCAAGCCGTTCGCCTTCGCGGAGCTGCTGGCGCGCATCGAGGCGCTGCTGCGCAGGCGCAGCAGCTCGCCGCAGACCACACGCCTCAGGGTCGAGGACCTGGAGTTCGACCTGCTGGCCCGGCGCGTGACGCGCGCGGGCCACGAGGTCGAGCTGACCGCGCGCGAGCTGAAGCTGCTGGAATTCCTCATGCGGCGTGCCGGGCAGGTGGTCACGCGCACCATGCTGCTGGAAGGCGTCTGGGATCTGCATTTCGATCCGCAGAGCAATCTCATCGACGTGCACATCAGCCGCCTGCGCCAGGCTATCGACCGCGGCACCGACCACCCGCTGATTCACACTGTGCGCGGCTCCGGCTACGTGCTGCGCCGCGAAGCCTGACGGGCCGTGCGGCTCGGCCTGATCAACACGACGGCCTTCCGACTGTCGGTCGGCTATACGCTGCTGGTGACGCTCGCCGTGGGCGTGACTCTCGGCAGCGCCTATCTGCTCACCGAGAGCCTGATCACCGACGAGGTCGACCTGATCATCGACTCGGAGCTCAAGAGCCTCGAGGAGAAGTACGCGCGCAGCGGCCTGCCGGGCGTCACCGACGAGATCAATCTGCGCATCGACAGTTGGGGCCGCATTGGCGCCGTCTACATGGTCGCCGACTCAAACTTCGAGCGCATTGCCGGCAACGTCACCAACTGGCCGTTCGACGGCATGCCGACCGAAGCGCGCCCGGAGTTCGAGATCGCCACGATCGAGCCCGGCCGCCGCGCCGTGCACCCGGTGCGCGCTGCCGTGCGCACCCTTCCGGGCGGCGACCTGCTGCTGGTCGGCACCGACATCTCCCAAGGGCGGCGCTTCGCCGAGAAGTTCCGCGTCGCAACCCTGTGGGGCATCGGGCTGTCGACGCTGGCGGCGGCGCTTGCCGGCTTCTGGTTCAGCTACCGCCTGGCGCGCCGCGTCGACGAGGTCACGCGAACCTGCCAGCGCATCATGGCCGGTGACCTCGGCTCGCGCCTGCCGGTGGCCGGTGCCAAAGACGAGTTCGATTCGCTTGCCCAGTCGGTCAACCGCGTGCTCGACCGCCTCGAGGACCAGGCCGGCACGCTGCGCGCGACCTTCGACAGCGCCGCCCACGACCTGCGCGCGCCACTGCACCGCCTGCGCACTCGCATGGACGCGCTGCTGCTGCGCACCCCGCCGCTCGACCCGGCGGTGTACGAATCGGTCGAGTCGGCACTCCACGAGATGGATCACCTGCAGCGCACGCTCGGCACGCTGCTGCAGATCGCCCTGGCCGAATCCGGCACGCCGCTCGCTGCGCCCGCCGCCGTCGACGTCGGTGGCCTCGCCGCGGAGCTGGTCGAGCTGTTCGAGCCGGTAGCCGGCTCGCAGGGAGTCACGCTCGCCTGCCGGCACGAGCCCGAGGCGCTGGTGCAGGGCAACCGGCAGTTGCTCGCGCAGCTGCTCACCAACCTGCTCGAGAACAGTCTGAAGTACGTGCCGCGCGGCGGCGCCATCGAGGTCGCGGTACAGCGCTTCGCCGATTGCGTGCGCCTCACGGTGAGCGACAACGGGCCCGGCATCGACGCCGAGGACCGCGCCCGCGCCGTGCAGCCGTTCGTGCGGATCGGGCACGGCAAGCAGGAGGGCAGCGGGCTCGGCCTCAGCCTGGTCGCCGCGATCGCCCGGCTGCACCGCGGCCGGCTGCAGCTCGAAAGCAACGAGCCCGGTTTGAGGGTGGTGGTGGAACTGCCTTGTTAGATTGGCGCGCCACGCCTGCGGCGGGGCGGAGTTGGTCAGCCGCCGCCGGCCGAGCGGATACGCTCTGCCGGGCGCAGGCTCCACCAGCGCTCGATGCTGCCGGCGAGTCCTGCCGCATCCAGCCCCGCGGCGGCGAGGCAGCTGCCGCGCGAGCCGTGCTCGATGAAGCGGTCTGGAATGCCGAGCTGCAGCAGCGGCAGCTGCAGTCCTTCGGTCGCGAGCAGCTCGATCACCGCCGAGCCGGCACCGCCCGCGACGGCGTTTTCCTCGATGGTCACCACGGCGCGGTGCCGCCGGGCGAGCGCCAGCAGCAGCGTCTCATCCAGGGGCTTGACGAAGCGCATGTTGACGAGCGTGGCATCGAGCGCTTCGGCAATCTTCTGCGCCGGCGCTACCAGCGCGCCGAACGCGAACAGCGCCAGCCCGCTCTTGCCCTCGCGCCGCAACTGCGCCTTGCCGACCGGCAGCGCGCTCATCTCGGCCGCCAGCGGTACTCCCGGACCGGTGCCGCGCGGATAGCGCACGATCGCCGGACCGTCGAGGGTGCTGGCGGTGTACAGCATCTGGCGGCACTCGTTCTCGTCGGCCGGCGCCATGATCACGGTGTTGGGAATGCAGCGCAGGAACGACAGGTCGTAGCTGCCCTGGTGGGTAGCGCCGTCGCTGCCGACGAGGCCGGCGCGGTCGAGCGCGAACACCACCGGCAGGTTCTGCAGCGCGACGTCGTGGATCAACTGGTCGTAGGCGCGCTGCAGGAAGGTGGAGTAGATGGCCACCACGGGCTTCAGGCCCTCGGCGGCGAGTCCTGCGGCGAAGGTGACCGCGTGCTGCTCGGCGATGGCGACGTCGAAGTAGCGGTCCGGAAAGCGCCGCGAGAACTCCACCAGTCCCGAGCCCTCGCGCATCGCCGGAGTGATGCCGACGATGCGCGGGTCGGCGGCCGCCATGTCGCACAGCCAGTCGCCGAAGATCTGCGAGTAGGTCGGGCCGCTCGCCTTTTCCTTGAAGATGGTGCCGCTCGCGGGATCGAAGGGACCCGGACCATGCCACGTGATGGGGTCGGCCTCGGCGGGCGCATAGCCCTTGCCCTTGCGCGTCACGACGTGCAGGAACTGCGGGCCGTGGAGCTTGCGCAGGTTGCGCAGCGTGCGCACCAGCGCCTTGACGTCGTGGCCGTCCATCGGCCCGATATAGTTGAAGCCCATCTCCTCGAACAGCGTTCCCGGGCAGCACCATGCCCTTGAGGTGCTCCTCCGATCGGCGCGCGAGCTCCCACACCGTCGGCATCTGCCGCAGCACCTTCTTGCCGCCTTCGCGCAGGTGCGCGTACACGCGCCCGGAGAGCGCCCGCGCGAAATGGTTCGACAGCGCCCCGACGTTCTCGGAAATCGACATGTCGTTGTCATTGAGGATCACGAGCAGATTCGCCGGCAGCGATCCCGCATGGTTGAGCGCCTCGAAGGCGATGCCGGCGGTCATTGCGCCGTCGCCGATCACCGCCACGACGCGGCGGTCGTCGCCGGCGTGCGCCGCCGCCACCGCCATGCCGAGCGCTGCGGAGATCGAGGTGCTCGAATGTCCTACGCCGAACGTGTCGTACTCGCTCTCCGCACGGGAGGGGAACGGCGCAAGTCCGCCGTCCTGCTTGATGGTGTGCAGCCGGTCGCGGCGCCCGGTGAGCACTTTGTGCGGGTAGGCCTGGTGACCGACGTCCCAGACCAGCCGGTCGCGCGGGGTGTCGAACACGTAGTGCAGAGCGATCGTCAGCTCGACCGTGCCGAGGCCCGCGGCGAAATGGCCGCCGCGCGTGCTGACGCTGTGGATCAGGAACTCGCGCAGCTCGCGTGCCAGCGCCGGGAGCTTGCCTGCGGGCAGGCGGCGCAGATCCGCCGGGCTGTCGATCGCCCGCAGCAGGGGATAGGTGTCGGAGGGCAGGCCCATCAGGCTAGGCAGTGTACACGGGGCCGCCGCGCGCGCCGAAGCTCCACAGGCGCGGCTCAGCTGGCGCGACTGATGACGAAATCGGCGAGCTCGGCGAGCGGGGTGGCGCGCCCGCCGAGCGGCTCGAGGGCCGCGATCGCAGTGTCGCGCAGCTCGCGGGCGCGTGCGCGCGCCGCCGGCAGGCCCGCAGCGCTCGGGTAGGTGGGCTTCAGATGCGCCCCATCCGCACCGGTGGACTTGCCGAGCAGCGCCGGGTCGCCCGCCACGTCGAGAATGTCGTCCTGGATCTGGAAGGCGAGCCCGATCTCGGCGCCGAAGCAGCGCAGTGCCGCGAGCTCGCGGCCGCGCGTTACCCCGGCAGCGAGTGCTCCGAGGAGCACGCTGCACTCGATCAGTGCGCCGGTCTTGCGCCGGTGCATGTTCTCGATCTCGGCCACGGTGAGCGTATGGCCGACGGCGGCCAGGTCTATCGCCTGGCCGCCTGCCATGCCGGCGGTGCCGGTGGCGCGGGCGAGGAGCCGGATCATCTCGAGGCGCGTCTCCGCGGGGATGCCGTCGATGGACGCGCCGGCGAGCACCGCAAACCCGAGCGCCTGCAGCGCATCGCCCGCCAGCACCGCGGTGCCCTCATCGAACGCGCGGTGGCAGGTCGGGCGGCCGCGGCGCAGGTCGTCGTCGTCCATCGCCGGCAGATCGTCGTGCACCAGGCTGTAGACATGGATCAGCTCGACGCTGGCCGCCGGGGCATCGAGCCGCTCAGGCGGCGCGCCGAGCGCTTGACCGGTGAGATAGACGAGCGTCGGCCGCAGCCGCTTGCCCCCGCCGAGCACGCTGTAACGCATCGCTTCGCGCAGCCGCTCGGTGCCGGGACCGGGCAGGGCGAGCACCGCATCCAGGACGCTCTCGATGCGCGCCTTGCAGGCGGCGATTTGCACCGCAAAGTTCGCGCCGCCACCCCCCACCTGTCGCTCCATCATCACGCCTCGGCCGGCGGCTCGGTCAGGGTGTCGTCGGCGGATTCTTCTTCGAAGGGGCTCACATCGCTCTGACCGCTGCGTTTGAGGAGAATTTCCACTTTCTGCTGTGCGGCCGTGAGCGCGGCCTGGCAGTGGCGCGTCAGCACGACGCCGCGCTCGAAGGTGCGCAGCGCTTCCTCCAGCGGCAGGTCGCCTTTCTCGAGGCGCTCGACCAGGCTCTCGAGCTCGGCCAGGGCCTGCTCGAAGTCCGCGGGTTTGCTGTTGCGGGCCAAATGCGCCTCACTTTCAGGAAGAGCCGCGCTGCGTGAGGGCGCGGAACGTTACACAGCGGCGCGCCGCCGTCAACGCGAGGGTTGACGCCCCGGACGCCGCGGCGATAGAGTCACCGGCCTGCATTAGACCGAGTCTAAGCCAGGACAGTGAGGAGAGCCATGAATCTCAAAGGCACGAAGACGGAAAAGAATCTCAAGGATGCGTTCGCGGGCGAGTCGCAGGCCAATCGCCGCTACCTGTACTTCGCGCAGAAGGCGGACGTCGAGGGCTTCAACGACGTGTCCGCCGTGTTCCGCTCGACCGCCGAGGGCGAGACCGGACATGCGCACGGGCATCTGGAGTACCTCGAGGCGGTCGGCGACCCGGCGACCGGGCTGCCTATCGGGGAGACGCGGCTGAACCTGAAGGCTGCAATTGCCGGAGAGACTCACGAGTACACCGACATGTACCCCGGCATGGCGAAGGCGGCGCGCCAGGAAGGTTTCGCCGAGATTGCCGACTGGTTCGAGACGCTGGCCAAGGCCGAGCGCTCCCACGCCAATCGCTTCCAGAAGGCGCTGGACGGTATCTGAAGTCCGCCCACCCAGGGCGCGAGGGGAGCCTGGAGGCTCCCACACGGCACCCGCTCGACTGGCGCGACCCTGCGTTCTACGACGGCAGCGCGCTCGAGAAGGAACTCGAGCGCGTGTTCGACATCTGCCACGGCTGTCGCCGGTGCTTCAGTCTGTGCAACGCGTTTCCAACGCTGTTCGACGCGGTCGATGCCACCGCGGCCGGCGAGGTCGCGGGCGTGCCGAAGCCGGTGTACTGGCAGGTGGTCGATCACTGTTATCTCTGCGACATGTGCTTCATGACGAAGTGTCCGTACGTGCCGCCGCATCCCTGGAACGTCGACTTCCCGCACCTGATGCTGCGCGCCAAGGCGGTGCGCGCCCGTCGCGGGGGCCTCGGCCTGCGCGAGCGGGCGCTGGCGGCCACTGACCGGGTCGGGGCGCTCGCCGGGATCCCGGTGGTCGCGGAGGTGGTGAATGCCGTCAATGCCACCCGCGCCGGCCGCGTGCTGCTGGAGAAGACCCTCGGCGTCGACCGTACGGCGCCGATCCCGAAATATCACGCGCGCAGCGCCCGCAGGCGCCTCGCGCGCCTCGGCACCATCGATCGCCCGGAGATCTCCGCCGCGGGCCACGAGCCGCAGGCCACCGCCGACACCACCGGCCGGGTGGCGTTGTTCACGACTTGTTACGGCAACCGCAACGAGCCGCAGCTCGATGAGGACCTGGTCGAGGTGTTCGGCCACAACGGCATCATCGTGACGCTGCTGCCGAGCGAGCGCTGCTGCGGCATGCCGCGGCTCGAGCTCGGCGACCTGGAGGCAGTGGCGCGCCTCAAGGAACATAACATTCCACAGCTGGCACGCGCGCTGGCGGCCGGTTACGACGTCGTGGCGCCGATCCCATCCTGCGTGCTGATGTTCAAGCAGGAGTTGCCGCTCATGTTTCCGGAAGATGAGGACGTGAGGCGCGTGGCTGCGCGGACCTACGATCCTTTCGAGTACCTCATGCTGCGCCACGCGGCGGGACTGCTGCGCACCGATTTCAAGGTATCCCTGGGTCAGGTCAGCTACCACGTGCCCTGCCACCTGCGGGTGCAGAACCTCGGGCTCAAGACTCGCGACACCCTCCAGCTCATTCCCGGCACCACGGTACAGCCGATCGAGCGCTGCTCGGGCCACGACGGCACTTACGGCGTGAAGCGGCGCTTCCGCGCCGCCTCGGTGCGTATCGGGCGTCCGGTGATGGAGCGCGTCGAGAGCGCGGCGGCCGATCACTACGCGAGCGACTGCCCGATGGCCGGTCACCAGATCGAAAGCGGCCTTGCCGGCGGGCGTGCGCCCGAGCATCCGCTGCGGCTGCTGCGCCTGGCCTACGGCCTGTAGGCCGCCGGAGCGACCGCGATGGACAAGCTGGCAAGCGCGGATCTGATGTCGCTCGAGCAGTACGCGCGCGAGCGGCCCGCATTCCGCGCGCGGGTGCTAAGGCACAAGAGCGAGCGACAGCTCGCCGTCGGACCGCACGCCACCTGGTGCTTCGAGGACCGCATCACGGTGCAGTACCAGGTGCAGGAAATGCTGCGCGTGGAGCGCATCTTCGAGCCCGACGGGATAGCAGACGAGCTCGCCGTCTACAACCCGCTGATCCCCGACGGGCACAACTGGAAGGTGACGCTGCTCATCGAGTACGACCCCCCCGAGCGGCCCGCAGCGCTCGCGCGGCTGAGGGGCATCGAGGACCGCTGCTGGGTGCGGGTGGCGGGTCATGATCGCGTGTACGCCATCGCCGACGAGGACCTGGAGCGCGAGAACGCCGAGAAGACCTCCGCGGTGCACTTCCTGCGCTTCGAGCTGGACGCCGCGATGATCGCCGGCCTCAAGGGCGGCGCGCCGCTCGCCGCCGGCATCGATCACGAGCACTACCGTCACGCCGTCGAGCCGCTGCCGCCCGTGCAGCGCCGCGCGTTACTCGCGGATCTCGCCTGACGGTGCGCACTCGCGGATCCGGCCTGAACTGCTAAGATCGCGGCGCGCCGGGGTGCCTCCGGCGCGGCACCCGCCCGCACGGCGCTCGCAACGGACGATGCACGCAACCGGATGAGCCAGTCGTACACCGCTTCCGACATCGAGGTCCTCACAGGCCTCGAGCCCGTCCGGCGACGGCCGGGCATGTACACACACACCCAGCGCCCCAACCACCTCGCCCACGAGGTCGTCGACAACAGCGTCGACGAGGCGATCGCCGGCTACTGCAAGCAGATCGACGTCACGCTGCACAAGGACGGCTCGCTCGAGGTCGAGGACGACGGCCGCGGCATGCCGGTCGACATCCACCCGAAGGAGAAGGTGAGCGGCGCGGAGCTGATCCTCACGCGCCTGCACGCCGGCGGCAAATTCTCCGACAAGAACTACAAGTTCTCCGGCGGGCTGCACGGCGTCGGCGTGTCGGTGGTGAACGCCTTGTCGCGGCACCTGGAGTGCTGGATCAAGCGCGGCGGCAAGGAATACAACATCGGTTTCAAGGACGGCAAGGTGAGCTCGAAGCTCGAGGAGATCGACAGCGTCGGCCAGCGCAATACCGGTACGCGCATCCAGTTCTGGCCCGACCCGAAGTTCTTCGACTCCGAGAAGTTCTCGGTCCCGCAGCTCAAGCACATGCTCAAGGCGAAGGCGGTGCTGTGTCCGGGGCTCAGGGTCACCTTCAGGAACGCGGCGAGCGGCGAGAAGGACGAGTGGTTCTACACCGGCGACCTCGGCGCCTATCTGGTCGAGGAGCTGGAGAAGCACGAGCGCATTCCCGCCGAGCCGATCACCGCCACCCGCAGCGGTGACGACGATGCGGTCGACTACGCGCTCTGCTGGGCTCCCGATGCGGAGGTCGCCATCGGCGAGAGCTACGTGAATCTCATCCCGACGCCCGAGGGCGGTACGCACGTCAACGGCCTGCGTGCCGGCGTCGCCCAGGCGGTGCGCGAGTTCTGCGAGTTCCGTAACCTGGTGCCGCGCGGCATCAAGCTCACGCCCGAGGACGTGTGGGACAAGGCGAGCTACGTGCTGTCGGTGAAGATCCGCGAGCCGCAGTTCGCCGGCCAGATGAAGGAGCGCTTAGGCTCGCGCGACGCCGCCGCGCTGGTCGAAGGCTTCGTGCGCGATTCCATGGCGCTGTGGCTCAACGGCCATCCGGACGCCGGCGAGCGCATCGCGCAGTTTGCGATCGCGAATGCCCAGGAGCGCGCCAAGGCCGCGCAACGCGTGGTCCGCAAGCGCGTCGCCGGCGGCCCGGCGCTGCCCGGCAAGCTCGCCGACTGCGTCAGCCAGGACCCGAAGCGCTCGGAGCTGTTCCTGGTCGAGGGCGACTCGGCCGGCGGCTCGGCCAAGCAGGCGCGCGACAAGGACTTCCAGGCGATCATGCCGCTGCGCGGCAAGATCCTGAACACCTGGGAGCTCGATCACGGACAGCTCGCGGGCAGCGAGGAAGTGCACAACATCTCGGTCGCGCTCGGCATCGATCCGGGCTCGACCGATCTCTCGCAGCTGCGCTATCACAAGGTGTGCATCCTCGCGGACGCCGACTCCGACGGGCAGCACATCGCCACGCTCCTGTGCGCGCTGTTCCTGCGACATTTTCGGCCGCTGGTCGCGCAGGGTTACGTGTACGTCGCCATGCCGCCCTTGTACCGCATCGATGCCGGCCGGCAGGTCCACTACGCGCTCGATGACGACGAGCGCGACCGGCTGCTCAAGAAGATAGAGAAGGAGAGCCCGCGCACGCGGCCTGCGGTGACGCGCTTCAAGGGGCTGGGGGAGATGAACCCCGGGCAGCTGCGCGAGACCACGATCGACCCGCGCACCCGCCGCCTGATACAGCTCACGATCGATGCCAGGGACAAGGTCGATCAGCTGCTGGACATGCTGCTCGCCAAGAAGCGCGCCGCCGACCGGCGTGAGTGGCTCGAAGAGAAGGGCAATCTCGCGGAGGTGCAGGTTTAGCCATGGCGCCGGAGAACCAGGAACTGAACTTCGAGGGCATCGAGCGGCGGCCGCTGTCGACCTTCACCGAGAAGGCCTACCTCGACTACTCGATGTACGTGATCCTCGACCGCGCGTTGCCGGCGCTCGGCGACGGACTGAAGCCGGTGCAGCGGCGCATCCTCTACTCTATGAGCGAGCTCGGGCTGTCGGCGGTCGCCAAGCACAAGAAGGCCGCGCTCACCGTCGGCGACGTGCTCGGCAAGTTCCACCCGCACGGCGATACCGCCTGTTACGAAGCGATGGTGCTGATGGCGCAGCCGTTCGCCTACCGTTATCCCCTCATCGACGGGCAGGGTAACTGGGGCTCGCAGGACGACCCGAAGTCCTTCGCCGCCATGCGCTACACCGAGGCGAAGCTCACGAAATATGCCGAAGTGCTGCTCGCGGAGCTCTCCGACGGCACGGTCGACTGGACGCCGAACTACGACGGCTCGCGCATGGAGCCGGTGATACTGCCGGCGCGCCTGCCCAACCTGCTGCTGAACGGCACCACCGGGATCGCGGTCGGCATGGCGACCGACATCCCGCCGCACAACCTGCGCGAGGTGGCCGCAGCCGCCATTGCGCTGCTCGAGGAGCCGGAGGCAACGCTGGCTGCGCTCATGAAGCACATCAAGGGCCCGGACCTGCCCACGGGGGCGGAGATCGTCTCCCCGCGCGCCGAGCTCAAGGAGTTCTACGAAAAGGGAGTCGGCACCTTCAAGGCGCGGGCCACCTGGGAGATCGAGGACGGCAACGCGATCATTACCGGGTTTCCCTATCAGGTATCGCCGACGCGCGTGCAGGAACAGATTGCCGAGCAGATGCGCGCCAGGAAGCTGCCGATGGTGGACGACCTGCGCGACGAGTCGGATCACGAGAACCCGACCCGGCTCGTCGTCGTGCCGCGCTCCAACCGCGTGGACCTCGTCGAGGTCATGAATCACCTGTTCGCGACCACCGACCTCGAGCGCAACTACCGGGTCAATCTCAACATCATCGGGCTCGAGGGCCGGCCGCGGGTGATGAGCCTGAAGGAGGTGCTCACCGACTGGCTCGAGTTCCGCACCGCAACCGTCACGCGCCGGCTGCAGCACCGCCTGGAGAAGGTCGGCCGGCGGCTGCACGTCCTCGATGGGCTGATGATCGCCTTCCTCAACCTCGACGAGGTGATCCGCATCATCCGCAGGGAGGAGGAGCCGAAGCCGGTGCTGATGAAGCGCTTCAAGCTCAGCGACGAGCAGACCGAAGAGATCCTCAATACGCGCCTGCGTCACCTGGCGAAGCTCGAGGAGATGAAAATCCGCGACGAGCAGAAGGCGCTCGGCGCAGAGCGCGAGGCGATCGAGGCACTGCTCAGGAGCAAGGCGAAGCTGAAGAAGCTCATTGCCGCCGAGATCCGCGCCGACGCCGACAAGTACGGCGACGAGCGGCGCACGCGCATCGTCGAGCGCGAGGCGGCGCAGGCGATCGATGCGACCAGCCTCATCCCCAACGAGCCGGTCACGGTGGTGCTGTCGACCGGCGGCTGGGTGCGCGCGGCGAAGGGTCACGACGTCGACGTCAGCGCGCTCTCCTACAAGAGCGGCGACGCGTTCCAGGCGCTGGCGCGCGGGCGCAGCCTCCAGGCCGCCGTGTTCATCGACAGCACCGGGCGCACCTACACGCTGCCGGCTCACTCCCTGCCCGGCGCGCGCGGTTATGGCGAGCCGCTCTCGGGGCGCCTCGACCCCCCCGACGGCGCGAAGTTCGCCGGCGTGATGATCGGCGAGCCCGAGGACCTGTGGCTGCTGGCGTCGGATGCCGGCTACGGGTTCACCGCGCGCCTCAAGGATCTGATCAGCGACCGCCGCGCGGGTAAGACCGTGCTCAACGTACCGGAGAACGCCCAGGTACTGGCGCCGGCCCCGGTAGCTTCGGCGGATTCACTCCTGGCGGTGGTGAGCAGCGAGGGCAAGCTGCTCGCTTTCCCCGTGAGCGAGGTGCCGGAGATGCCGCGCGGCAAGGGCAACAAGCTCTACGACGTCCCCGGCAAAAAGGCGCGTGCGCGAACCGAGCTCATGACCGCGGTCGCGGTCGTGCCGCCGAAGGCGAGCCTTGTGCTCTGGTCGGGCGAAACGCGCAAGACCCTCGAGTGGGGCGATCTGCGGGACTACCGCGGCGAGCGCGCACAGCGCGGCACGGTGCTCAGGCGCGGCTGGCCGCGCCGCATCGACCGCATGGAAGCGCTGCCGGCGGCGCCTTCCGCTTAGGAGGCGGGGGAAAGAGCGGGGCGGTGCGCCGTACCGGCGCACCGCCCCGCCGTCTACACAACCGACGCTACGGATTGCTTGGCGTCTGTGGCACACCGGCTGCCGGCAGCGCCGGCCCGCGCACGAAATCTCTGCCGATTATTGTGCCGTTGCCGAGCACGAGGTTGTAGCCCGGTGCGGTGTTGTAAAAGCCGTTATTACCGGGAATGTTCTGACGATACACCTTGTTCCCCGAGCCGGCCGCCTGAGCTGCCGCCAGGGAATAGATGTCGAAATTCTCGTTCCCGAGGCGGCTGCCTTCGGATTCGATCTTGAGCGCCAGCAGTCCGACAAAGTCGGGCGACGAAGCGCTGGTACCGACGAACCCGAAGAAGCCTCCGTCGATCCCCACCCAGTCAAAGCTGCGGTCGGGCGGACAAGCGCCATTGATCAGGACCGTCCCGTTGGGGCACCCGCCCATGTGCAACGCGACGTCCGGGTTGGTCCGCCATTTCTTAGCCGACTTCGGTAGGAATTTCTGGGAAACCAGCTCCTGGTAGGCGGGCTTCGGGTAGTAAATGCTGATGCCGCCGCCGGAACCCCAGACTGCACCGCTAGCTCCCGTGCCGTAGAAAATATCGCCGACCAGAGGGTCATGGTCGGCATTCTCGCTGACGTAGGCGGAGTTCAGATCGTCCGGATTCTTGGCATTGAAGGTCGTGACGAGATTGGTGCCCCCCACGGCCGTCACATGCGGGCTCGATGCAGGAGTCGATACGGCAAGTTGCATCGCACCGCAGGGAACGGGCGGCGGGGTCTCGAAGCACGCGGGAGGCGGGGCCTGTAACGCCCCCAGATCGCCGGAGGCGGCTACCCAGGTGATTCCCAGCGCATTGCCTTCCATGAAGAAGTCATCGTAGAGACCCAGTATCCCCATGAAGTTCACGCCGTCGTTAAAGGGATAGGCGGCTGAGTAAGCGGCTTCGAATTCGCCAAACGACATGTTGACCACGTCGACGTTGTTGTTCTCGATGATGTCCGTGAGTCCGGCAAAGATCGAATCGTCAGCCAGATCCGGCAGGTTGTAGAGAATGATGTTGGCCTGGGGCGCCATCCCGCCGGACTGCTCGATGTCCAGGAAAGTTTCGGCTGAGTTAAAGGGGTTGGTCGGGTCGTACGGAGCTCCCCCTTCGACGTTGAAGGTCGTGATATGCGGCGCGGGGATCTTCTCATGCTTGAAATAATTGGTGATGTCCGGCAGGTTGTAGCCGGGGGTCATCAGGATGCCGATGGTGACGCCCTTGCCCGTCAGTTTCTGGTAGCTCGGATAGGAATAGGCCTGCTTCAGATCGTCGAACCAGTAGCCACCGACGGGTGATTCGCGATTCGCCGGACTGATCTTCGCGTTTGGCTTATGCATGCGGATCGTTCCGGAGAACCCCGGAATCATTGCGCCGGCCGTCTGCAGATTCGGCGTCAGCCGCGGCGCCGTTGCCGCGATCAGCACCTGTCTCCCGGAGGAGAAGTGGCCCATCGAGAGTCGCGCA
The DNA here is from genome assembly GCA_963844595.1 of uncultured Gammaproteobacteria bacterium. Lineage (GTDB taxonomy): Bacteria > Pseudomonadota > Gammaproteobacteria > Steroidobacterales > Steroidobacteraceae > 13-2-20CM-66-19. The sequence continues at coordinate 178,722 of CAWJOW010000003.1, read as the reverse complement.
CCGAAAGCCGCTTCAACGGCTGCCGCAGTGCCCGATACATGCAGGCTGTGTGTTTTCACATCAGTCACCTGCAGGCCATACGCTGCCAGCTCACGCGTGATCGCGTTCACCGTGCTCGCCTGCGGGCCGAAGCGCTCGTTGAATTGTGCGGGCGTGAGCCAGCGGTGATACGAAGCAGAGCCCGGCGTTTGCAACTCCGTCAGGAATGCCTCGGTCGCTGCCCGATCGCGCAGCGGCAGGTAAACGTTGAACTCCACGGTCTGCTCGGCGGCGGCGGGCCCATCCACCACGGCCTTCTCGACCGCGAAGGAAGTGCTCGCCAGAGCGAGCGAGGTCACCGCACCGAGGACCGCCCATGCGCCGACCGTCCGACGGGGGCGCGCAGCGACAACAGTGTTTGATGTCACGATCCGATCTCCCTATTTGAGTGAGGAATTAGACTTAATTCTGGCGACTGAATTTGACTTAATCAGAGCCGCCGAATGAACTGTCCCCTGGTAGTGGCTGCCACTTGTTTGTAGGGGTCTGACAGCGCGGCAACGATGCGCGCGCGCGTGTGCCATTGCAAGAGAGACGCGGCGTATCGCGGCGCGCTTGTGCGGACAAGCTGCCGTCAGAGCCGTGTGCGGACTGCAGAAGTGTCGCCGCCGCCGGCCCGGCGTTTATTTCTGCCGCGCCGGAGAACCCGACTCGCGGCTACCACCACTAACCTCAGCGGCCGACGCCGAGCACCACTTCCTCGGGCTGGTTGACGAAGTAGCCCTGGATGTACTGCACGCCGATCTGCCAGAGCACCGCCATGGTGTTGGCGTCCTCGACGCGCTCGGCGATGGTCTGCACCAAACGCTTGGTGGCCGCCTCGACCAGCGCGCGCACGCGCTGCTGCAGCTGCTCATCGCCCGCGAGACCCTGGATCAGCGCGCCGTCGATCTTGACGAAGTCCATCTGCACCGTGTCGAACATGCCGACGCTCCCGTGGCCGCCGCCGAAGCCCTCGAGCGCGAAGCGGAAGCGCCGCTCGCGCAGCGCCGCCGCGAGCGCCTGCACCTGCGTGCGGTAGGCGGCCGCGGTCTCCTCGGTGATCTGGAAGCACAGCCGCCGCGCGTCGGCGCGGCTCGTGCGCAGGTGGTTGTCGAGCCATTCGAGGAACGTCGGATCGCGGGCGGTCTCGCGCGACAACCGCACGAACAGACACTCGGGTTTCTTCTGCGCCGCGAACGACAGCGACGCGCCCACCACCCAGCGATCGATGTTCTTCATCAGATCGTTGCGTGCGGCCGCCGCCATGAACTCCGACGGCAGCACCTCCTTGCCCTGGTGGTCGATCATGCGCACCAGCACGTCGTACATGCCGGGGTCCGCCCCCTGCAGGCTCGCGATCGGCTGCTGTACCAGCCGGAAGCGGTTCTCCATGAGCGCGGCCTTGATGTGCTTGACCCACACCTTGTCGTAGGACATCACGCGGCTCTCGGTGTCGGCGTGATCCGAGGTGATGCTCTGGTTGCCACCGCGCTGTGTGCCGCGGCGGCAGCACTCGAGGGCGTCGGCGATCACCGCATCGATAGCCGCCGGCCCGGGCGACACCACCGACAGTCCCACGGTGCAGGTGACCGAGACCGCCTTGTCGCGGATGCGCATGATGTGTTTGGCCACGCGCGCGAGCAGCTGCTCGCTCCAGGCTTCGAGGTCGTTGTCATTGCCGCGCTCGAGCAGCACCAGGAATCTCAGGCCCCCGAACCGCCCGAACAGCTCCTTCGGGTGCAGGCTCTCGGCCAGGAGGCGGGCAAATTCCGCCACGATCTGCTCGCTGGCGGTGACGCCGACGACGCGCTCGAGGGCTGCGAATTTATCGATGCGCAGGATCGCGACGCAGCGCATCCCGCCGCTCGGCCGGGTCGCGAGGCGTCGTGCCAGCGCTTCCAGCAGCTCGCGCCGCGATAGCGGCCCCTGGCCGTCCGCCGCCGGGCTGTCCACCGCGCGCGCTTCGGTGCGCGAGCGCGCCGGCACGATCAGGCGCACGCACGCCTCACCTTCGTGCTCGCCGAGCGCCAGCGCGATGTCCACCGGCAGCACGCTGCCGTCGGCCGGCAGCGTGTTGGCCCGCAGCGTGTGATCGGTCCAGCGTCCCTGCAGGCAGGCGGCCAGCGCACCGCGCAGCGCCGCGTGCGAGGAGTCCTCGAACAGATCCATGACCGGCTGCCCGGCAATCCCTTCCTCGACGCCGTAGAGCTCGAGCCAGGCGGGATTGGCTTCGATGACGATGCCCTCCTGCACCTGGACGATGGCGTCGTTGGAACGCTGCAGTACCGTGTCGAGCTGGCCGCGCGCGTCGGCGGCGGTTTTCAACGCCGCGGCGAGCGTGCGCTGCGAGCGGCAGGCCTCCAGCTCGCGCAGCATCACCGCCTGCAACCGCGCCGGATGCTCGAGCGTCACCAGGTCGCGTGCGCCCTGCGCCATGGCCGCAGCGATCTGCCCCTCATCCGCGCTCGGGGCCAGCACCAGTATCGGCACCGTGGCCGCCACCTGGTCGCGCACCCGCACGGTGGCTGCGAGGTCGGCGTCGCCGCCGGCGACGTGCACCAGCAGCTGCGGGTTGAGCTGTGTCAGAGCGTCGGCGAGATCGCGCAGCGCCGGAATCCAGGTGCAGTGCGCAGGCTGGCCGGCACGGCGCAGCATGCCGTTGATCGCTTCGACCGGATCGCGCGCCGAGCCCAGCACGATGAGCGGGACGGCGTTCTGCTCGCTCAAATCATCCTCCATCGAGCGCATCCTCCACGGTGCGCCCGAGCGTCGGATTCTAGCACCCGCGCCCGGCGGCCCCGCGTGAACGGCCTCGCGAAAAAGACCGCGGCGTCAGGGCCAGCTTGGCGGGCGCAACCGCGAGCTCGCGCACCAGGCGCGGCACGAGCTAGCCCGGCCACGCGCGGCCTGGACGCGCTGGCGGGGGTGGAGGGATGCCGTTATCATACGCGGCCCTTTTGCAGGGCTGCGCATTCTGCCCGCCCGAGCCGCGAGAAGGTAATGGCCAGCTACACCACCAGCGAGATTCGCGGGGGTCTGAAAGTCCTGCTTGACGGCGATCCTTACGCCGTGATCGAGAACGAGTTCGTCAAGCCCGGCAAGGGTCAGGCCTTCAACCGCATCAAGGTACGCAACCTGAAGACCGGCCGCACGATCGAGCGTACCTTCAAGTCGGGCGAATCGCTCGAGGCCGCCGACGTCGTCGACATGGAGATGCAGTACCTGTACCAGGACGGCGACTTCTGGCATTTCATGGTGCCGGAGAACTTCGAGCAGTACACGGCCGGCAAGGCCGCGTTGGGCGACAACGCGCAGTGGCTCAAGGACGGCATCGTGTGCATCGTGACGCTGTGGAACAACGTGCCACTCGTGGTGACGCCGCCGGCGCACATTGAGCTGAAGGTGGTCGAAACCGACCCGGGACTTCGCGGTGACACCGCGACCGGCGGCCAGAAGCCCGCCAAGCTCGAGACCGGTGCGGTGGTGCGGGTGCCGCTGTTCATCAACGAGGGCGAGATCCTCCGCATCGACACTCGCACGGGCGAGTACATCTCGCGCGGCAAGCAGTAGCCGTCCTCAGGCGCGCGCCAAACGCCGGGCGGAGGCACGCGCACGCCACACGCCGTCCGCGGCGTAGATCAGCAGTCCCAGCCACAGCAGTGCGAAGCCGGCGGCGACCGCCGCACCGAAGCTCTCGTGGAAAAACAGCACACCGCACACGAGCTGCAGGCTCGGTCCGATGTACTGCAGGATGCCGACGGTGGAGTAGGGCAGCGCCCGCGCACCGTAGGCGAACAGAAACAGCGGCACCGCCGTGACGAGTCCGCTGCCGACGAGCAGCGCCGTCATCCACCCGCCGTGTCCGGTCAGTGCCCCCGAGCCATCCGCCTGGCACCACGCGAGATACGCCGCCGCGAGCGGCAGCAGGATCAGCGTCTCGGTGGCGAGTCCCGGCAGGGCGTCGACGCTGATGACCTTGCGCACCAGCCCGTAGAGCGAGAAAGTCAGCGCCAGCGCGAACGCGATCCACGGCGGCCGGCCCGCGAGCACCGTCAGGTACGCGACCGCGAGGCCCGCGAGCAACACCGCCAGCCACTGCAGCGGGCTGAGCCGCTCGCGCAGCACGAGGATCCCGAGCAGCACGTTCACCAGCGGGTTGATGTAGTAGCCGAGGCTCGATTCGACGATGTGACCGTGCGTCACGCTCCAGACATACACCAGCCAGTTGCAGCTGATGAGCAGCGCCGTGAGCGCCAGCGGCGCCAGCAGCGCGGGCCTGGCGAGCGTTGCGGACACGCGCCCGAGCTCGCCGCGCAGCGCCAGCCACGCGAAGATGAACAGGCACGACCAGGTCACGCGATGCGCGATCACCTGGGTCGCGGCGACCTCGCGCAGCGGATGCAGGTAGACCGGGAACAGACCCCAGATGGTGAACGCCGTCGCCGCCGCCGCGAGCCCGCGGCCGGAGCGGACCGTTGAATGCATCGATGACCTGCGCACCTGCCCGGAGACCGGCGGCCATTCTATCTGCGGCGGCGGGCGCAGTCCTCAGGCCCGCGCCGTCGGGAACGGCAACACCTCGTCGATGTGCCCGGCGCCTGTCGCCAGCATCAGCACGCGGTCGAAGCCGAGCGCCACTCCGGCACAGTCGGGCAGCCCGGCCGCGAGCGCCGCGAGCAGCCGCTCGTCGGGCGGCGCGAGCGCCAGCCCGCGGCGGCGGCGGGCGTCGTTGTCGCGCTGGAAGCGCGCGCGCTGCTCGGCGCTGCTCGCGAGCTCGTGGAAGCCGTTGGCGAGCTCGATGCCGTCGACGTACAGCTCGAAGCGCTGCGCGGTGCGCGGGTCGGCAGGATCGAGGCGCGCGAGCGCCGCCTGGCTCGCGGGGTAGCCATGCACGAAGGTCAGCGCGTCGCGCCCGAGCCGCGGGCCGACGCGGGCTGCCATGAGAAGCTGGAGCAGCTCGTCGCGCTCGTCCTGGCCGTCGTCGGCGGCGGCATCGGGTCCGCCGGGGGCGCGAGCGGGTGCGTGATAACCGGCGCGCTGCGCGGCGGCGAGCAACCGCGCGCGGGAGGCCGCAAAGGGATCGAGGCCGAGCTCGCGCCGGAAGGCCTCGCCGTAGCTGAGGCGCTCGCTGCGGAGCCGGGCCGCGCGCTCCGCGAGCAGCGAGCGCAGCAGCGCCTCGACCTCGCTCATCAGTTCCGGCAGCGGCAAGCCGATCCGGTACCACTCGATCAGCGTGAACTCGGGATTGTGCAGCCGACCCTGCTCGAGCCCGCGCGCCACGTGACACACCTGGTAGATGTCGCCGCTGCCGGCGGCGAGCAGCCGTTTCATGGCGTACTCGGGCGAGGTGTGCAGGAACAGCCGTGGCGCGGCCGCCCCGGCCGCCGGCGTGAGCTGCACCATCGCCGAGTGAATATGCACATCGCTCACCGGCGCGTTGACGATGAGCGGCGTGTCGACCTCGAGCACACCGCGGGCGGCGAAGAATTCGCGCACCCGCGCCAGCAGCCCCGCGCGCTGTCGCAGCATGGCCCGCGAGGCGCCCGGCCGCCAGTCGCCGCCCGCGGAGCTCATGCGAGGTGCGCCAGCGCCTGGCCGACCCGCACGGTGCTGCCGGGTCCGAGTCCCGCGATCCAGTTCGTGCGCCCGGGCGGCAGCAGCAGGATGACGGTCGAGCCCATGTTGAAGCGTCCCATCTCGGCGCCCCTGTCGATCCCGAGCGGCGCGGCGCAACCGCTGAGCGGCAGCTCGAGCCGGCCGCTCGCGGCCTGCGGCGTCACCTCGCCGTGCCATGCCGTCGTCATGCTGCCAACGAACAGCGCGCCGACCAGCACCAGCGCAAACTCGAGTCCCTGATCCTCGAACACGTACACGACGCGCTCGTTGCGCGCGAACAGCCCCGGCACCAGCGCGGTGCTGGCGGCGTTCACGCTGAACAGCTGCCCCGGCACGTACCACGCGGCGCGCAGCTCCCCCGGCAGCGGCATGTGGACGCGGTGGTAGTTCTTCGGCGCCAGATAGAGCGTCGCGAAGGACCCGCCGCGGAACCGCGCCGTCCACCCGTCAGCGCCCTCGAGCAGCGACTCGAGCGAGTAGGCGAGACCCTTGGCCTGCACCAGCCACGAGCCATCGAGCGGTCCGAGCTGGCTCACGGTGCCGTCGACCGGCGACAGCACCGCGCGCGGATCTGGATCGGAGACCCGCACCCCCGCCCGCAGCGCGCGCGTGAAGAACTCGTTGAACGTCGGGAATGCGCACGGGTCGGGCTGTGCCGCCTCGCTCATGTCGGGGTGGAAACGCCCGACGAAGCTCCTGATGAGGACGTTCTTCACCCACGGCGTCCGCACGCGCGTGACGCGGCGCGCGATGTCCGACAGCCAGTGCTGCGGCAGCAGGTACTGCATCGCCACGAACGCGCGCGCGCTCACCCCCAGCGGCTCGCCCCCGGCCATCTCAGCCGCCCCGCCCGCCGCCGAGGTACGGGCCGGCGCGCTTCAGGTCCGCGGCGAACGCCGCGACGTCGAATGGCGGCGTGAAGATGGCGACTTCGTGCGCGCGGGCATCGAGCAGGAACACCGCCGCGGTGTGATCCATGGTGTAGTCGCCGCCGGGCAGATCGACACGGCTCACGGCCACGGCGAACCCGGCGGCGACGCGCGCGATCTCCTGAGGATCGCCCGTGAGCCCTTCGAAGGAAGGATCGAAGGCGTGCACGTAGAGCGCGAGGACCGGGGGGGTGTCGCGCTGCGGGTCGACGCTGATGAATACGACCCGCAGCCCCTTGATGTGCGCGACCCGCACGACCTGCGCGAGCTTGAGCAGCGTCGCCGGGCAGACGTCCGGGCAGCGCGTGAAGCCGAAATAGACCAGCGACGGTCTGCCGGCGAGGTTGGCGAGCGTGAACGGCGCGCCGCTGAGATCGGTCAGGCGGAAGCTCTCGAGCTGCTTCGGCTGTGGCAGCCAGGTGCCGCTTGCCAGCCGAGGCGCCTGCCTGTCAAGTTGCTGCGCCAGCCAGAAGCCGGCGAGCGCCGCGCAGGCGGCCGCGGCCACCAGGAGCCAGCGCAGACGTGCAGTCGTCATGAGCGAATTATTCCACACCTCGATCTCGACCCTCATCGAGCGCGCTGCACGCCGGCTGGCGCGGTCGCGCGTGATTTTCGGCCACGGCACCGACAACGCGCGCGACGAGGCGGCGGCACTGGTGCTGCACGCGCTCGGACTTAAGGATGCCGGCGGCGCCGCGCTATACCGACGGCACGTCGGGCCCGAGGGACAGCGGCGCGTGTCCCACCTGATTGCGCGGCGTATCGCCGAGCGCATGCCGGCGGCGTACCTGACCGGGACGGCCTGGTTCGCGGGGCTGCCGTTTCAGGTCGACCCGCGGGTACTGGTGCCGCGCTCGCCGCTCGCCGAGCTCATCGAGCGGCGCTTCGTTCCCTGGGCGGATCCGCGCCGCCTGCGCCGCCTGCTCGATCTCGGCACCGGTTCGGGCTGTATCGCCATTGCGGCGGCGCACGCTCTGCCCCGGGCGCGGGTCGACGCGGTGGATATCTCACCGGATGCGCTCGAGGTGGCGCGTGCCAACGTGCGCCGGCACCGCCTGGCGCGGCGCGTGCGCTTGCTCGAGTCCGATCACTTCGGTGCGCTCGGCGGCAGGCGCTACGATATCATCGTCGCCAATCCGCCCTATGTCGGGGCGCGCGAGTTGAGAACGCTGCCGCCGGAGTACCGGCACGAGCCGCGCGTGGCGCTCGCTGCCGGCCGCACGGGGCTCGATTCGGTGCGGGTGATTCTGCGCGAGGCGCATCGGCACCTGCAGCCCGGGGGAGTGCTGATCGTCGAAGTGGGAAATACCGAGGTCGCGGTGCGGCGGGCGTACCGCCGGTTGCCGTTCGTGTGGCTTGAGTTCGAACGCGGCGGCGGTGGGGTGTTCCTGCTGACCCGCGAGCAACTGCGGGGCTGACGGCATGTCAGGCAACACCATCGGACGACTGTTCAGCGTCACCACCTTCGGCGAGAGCCACGGGCCGGCGATGGGCTGCATCGTCGACGGTTGTCCGCCGGGGCTCCCCCTCACCGAAGCACACCTGCAGGCGGACGTCGATCGCCGCCGCACCGGCACCTCGCACTTCGTCAGTCAGCGGCGCGAGGCCGACCAGGTACGGATTCTCTCGGGCGTGTTCGAGGGGCGTACCACCGGCACGCCGATCGGGCTCCTCATCGAGAACACCGACGCCCGCTCACGCGACTACGACCCGCTGCGCGATCGCTTTCGCCCCGGGCACGCCGACTACACCTACCAGCAGAAATACGGTCTGCGCGATCATCGCGGCGGCGGCCGCGCCAGCGCGCGTGAGACGGTCATGCGCACCGCGGCCGGCGCGATCGCGCGGTGCTACCTCGCCGAGCGCCTCAAGGTGCGCATCTACGGCTACCTGAGCCAGGTCGGCGACCTCGAGATCGAGGCGGTCGATCCGGCCGCCGCGTATCACAACCCGTTCTTCTGTCCTGACCCCGCGCGCGTCGCCGAGCTCGAGGAGCTCATCTGGAAGATCCGCGGTGCCGGCGACTCGATCGGCGCACGCGTCACAGTGGTCGCGAGCGGCGTGCCGCCCGGGCTCGGTGAGCCGGTGTTCGATCGCCTGGATGCGGACATCGCCCACGCACTCATGAGCATCAACGCCGTGAAGGCGGTCGAGATCGGCGCCGGCGTGCGCGCCGCGCGTCAGCGTGGCAGTGAGCATCGCGACGAGCTGACTCCCGGTGGATTTCGCAGCAACAACGCGGGCGGAATTCTCGGCGGCATCTCTTCGGGTCAGGACATCGTCGCTCATCTGACGCTCAAGCCCACCTCGAGCATCCAGCTGCCCGGGGCCACGATCGACATTGCAGGCAATCCCGTCGAAGTGGTGACCACAGGCCGGCATGACCCGTGCGTCGGGCTGCGCGCGGTGCCGATCGCGGAGGCGATGCTCGCGATCGTGCTCATGGATCACTACCTGCGTCACCGCGCGCAGAACGCGGACGTGAGATCCGCCACTCCGGTGATCCCCGCGACGCCGCCACCTCCCCGGCAGGTGTGAAACAGATCGCACTCGTGCGCGCGCGCCGTACCCCCGGCCGCGGCTAGGCAGCGAACCGCGACACAGTTTATGTCCGGAGAATCCGTAAAGATCTGCGTTCTGACCGAGGGGACTTAAGTTATGGATGGTGGGCTGCGATGTGCCCGAAAAGGCTGCCGGGATCAGCGCTTGGGTCGTCCGGGGCGTTGGTCCGGCGACCTATTTAAGTTATATTGCCGCCCGATCTGTGGTGGAGTCGCAGCGCACGATCCATCCTATTGTTTTCACAAGGAATTTCACCCACCGATGCCTGCCGGGGTGTCTTAAATGGTCGCCAAACGTTCTAGCCGCGCGCTGGCGCTGCTGCTGGCCCTGCCGTCAGCGGCGTTTGCCCTCGGCCTCGGGGACATTCATCTGCTTTCCCCGCTCAACGCCCCGCTCGATGCGGAAATCGAGATCACCGACGTTGCCCCTGAGGAGGTCAACACGCTGCAGGCGTCGCTCGCGCCGCGCGAGACGTTCGCCGCCCAGGGACTCGACTACCCGACTTTCCTCACCAGCGTCCAGATCAAGACGGTTCGTACGCCGGATGGCCGCGAGGTCATCAAGCTCAAGTCCACCGACCCGATCTCGGAGCCCTTCGTCACGCTGCTGATCCAGGTCAACTGGTCGCACGGCCAGCTGGTGCGTGAATACACGATGCTGCTCGATCCGCCGGTGTACACACCGGGTCAGTCGGCTGCGGCAAGCGCTGCGGTCGCGACACCGAGCACCGGCACGAGCACGCGCGAGGGCGAGATCAGCCGCAGCAGCGAAGCGCCGGCTCCCGCGGCGCCGGCACCCGCTGCCGCAACGCCGGCCCCGGCCGAGACTGCGGCTGCTGCCGCGCCGCCCGAGGCTCCGGGGCCGAGCCCGGCTCCCGCGAGTGCCGCACCGGCCGCCGAAGCAAGCGGCGGCGGTACTCACGTCGTGCAGCGTGGCGAGACGCTCTCCGGAATTGCCAGCGGCTTGGCCGATGAGAAGGTGAGGACTGCGCATACGCGGGAGTGGATGCTCGCCATCTACCAGTCCAACCCGCGTGCCTTCGATCAGAACATGAATGTGATGCGCGCCGGCGCCGTGCTGCGGATTCCGGACGCGCAGCAGGTGGCCGGGATATCGCCCTCGACCGCGGCCGCCGAGATTCACCGCCAGTACGCCGCGTGGCGCGGCGGCGCCGCGGGCGCCGCCGGCGAGGCAGCGGCTCCCGCGCCGGCGCCGGAGCAGCCCGGGCACCTGCATCTGGTAACGCCCGCACAGTCCGCGTCCGTCGGCAGCACGGCGGGCGCCGCGAGCGGCGAGGTCGCGCAGCTTCAGGGGCGCGTGCACGACCTCGAAGGCCAGCTCACCGAATCCAAGCGCCTGCTCGACCTGAAGAACGCCGAGCTTGCTCGCATGCAGGCGGAGCTCGCCCAGAAGCAGGGTAGCCAGCCCGCTGCAGCGTCACCGCCCGCGGCAGCCCAGCCCGCGCCGGAACAGCAGCCCGCCGCGCCGCAGTCGGCGCCCACGCCTGCAGCGACTGCGCAGGCACCGCCGCCCGCAGCGACTACGCCGGCACCTGCCATGGCGCCGCCCACCGCCGCCGCGCCCGCGACCTCGCCCCCGACACCGGTCACCAGGCCCTTGGCGCACAGGAAGCCCACGCCTGCGCCTGCCGCCGGCGGCGGCTCGATCCTCGATAGACTGATGAGCTTCTGGTGGCTGCTCGTGCTCGCCGCGCTGGTGCTGATCGCGGTCGTGGTGCTGCGCTTTCTGCGCTCGCGGCGTGCCTCCGAATTCGACAGCTCGCTCGGCCGACTGGCGGTAGCCGGTGCGGCCGCCGCCGATGCGGGTCGTGGCCTGGCCGCGCCCGTCGAGCATTTCGATTCAGGGGAGGTCCAGGAGCTGGACGTGCCGCCCATGCGTGCCGCGGCTCCCCATCCCGAGCCGGAGGTGACGGTCGAAGAGACCGGCTCGCACGAGCGGCCGCGCTTCGCGCCGAGCGCCGCGGCGGCAGCTGCCGCGCAGCCGAAGCATGTCACTGCGGATGACACCATCAGCAGCGAGACGGCGATCAACCTCGACCAGGGCGATCCGCTCGCCGAGGCCGACTTCCACATGGCCTACGGCCTGTACGATCAGGCCGCCGATCTCATCCGCATCGCCATCAGCCGCGAGCCGGCGCGACGCGATCTGAAGCTCAAGCTCCTCGAAGTATTCTTCGTATGGGGCAACAAGGAGCAATTCCTGCAGACCGCGCACGAGCTCGCCGCGACGCGTGTGGAGGCAGCCCCCGGGGAATGGGAAAAGATCCTCATCATGGGCAAGCAGCTCGCGCCCGAGGACGAGCTGTTCTCGAGCGGCGCAGCGGTGACCGGAGCTGCCGCAGGTGGTGTCGACCTGAATCTGGAAGGCGGACAGAGCCGCGTCGATTTCGACCTGCTCGGCGAACCGGCGCCTGCCGATGCGCCGCAGGGCGTCGATCTCGACATCGGCGCGGCCGTGGGCGAGCACGGCGGGGGCGCGACCGAATCGACCACCAACGTGACCGACCGCAACCTGGCGCTCGAAGGTTCTGCGATCAGGACCGGGAACACGCGGCAGATGACCGCCAATCTGCGCCAGCCGGGCGCGGAGGCTGAGGGACCCACCGTCGAGCAGCCCGCGCTGGCGAGGCCCGACAACCCGACTATCCGCAAGAAGGTCGAGACCGCGCTCAAGCAGAGCGGAGCAGGGGAGACCCAGGAGCTCGCCCTCGATGATCTGGGGCTCGATCTCGGGAACGCCGATACGGTGGACCAGCCGGCACTCGCCACGGGCGCCGACGGACCGACGCTGGTCGCCAATCTTGATGACGACACGCGCAAGGACCTCGAGGCTGCGCACACCGGGACGCACGCGAAGACCGCGACCACCGGTCAGTGGTCTTTCGACCCCGCGGAGCTCGAATCTGCGGTGACGCAGGCCGGGCCGATCGGCGGCGGGGACGCCGCGCAGACCTCGCGGCTGCGCGCGCTGCGCGAGGGTCAGGTCGACGTCGATCTGAGCGGCGAGGCCACCGGTACGCACGCCGTCAACGGCGGCGACCTCGACGTCGATCTGAGCGGCGCAGCCACTGGGACCCACCCGGCGGCGGCCAATGGCGACGGCAGCCTCGATCTCGATGTCGGCACGGCGACCGTGCCCGACACGGCATTCGCCGCCACGCAGCGTCTGGCCTCGGAAGACCTGGCGCTGCCGGATCTCGAGCCCGTCACCATGAGCGAAGTCGGCACCAAGCTCGACCTTGCACGCGCCTACATGGACATGGGTGACCCCGAGGGGGCGCGCAATATCCTCGAGGAAGTGCTCAGCGAGGGCTCGGCCGCGCAGAAGCAGGAAGCGCAACGGCTGATGGAGTCCTTGCCGGGGTGATGCGCTCGGCTTGCCCTGACCGGCCCGTCACGTAGCGGCCCAAAGTCGCACCTTTTGGCCGCGGGCCCGAGTCCACCGCGAGACTGGCCTGCCGAAACGGCCGCAGGCCGTTTCGGCCAATCAACAAGAATTGCCGTCGGGCTCGAGTACGACGGTGCGGCCTACTCCGGCTGGCAGACGCAACGCGGGCTGCGGACCATACAGCAGGTGGCCGAGCGCGCACTGGGCGGCGTCGCCGCCGAGCCCATCAGCGTGGTCGGTGCCGGCCGAACCGATGCGGGGGTTCACGCCGCCGGCCAGGTGGCACACTTCGACACTAGGGCGCGGCGCACGATGCGCGCCTGGGTGCTCGGGGCCAACAGTGAGCTGCCGCAGGACGTCGCGATCGCCTGGGCGGTACCCGTGCCGGCCCACTTTCACGCGCGCTACTGCGCCGAGGCGCGCACCTACCGCTACTTGATCGCCAACCGCATGGCGCGGCCGGCCTTGAGCGCGCGCCGCGCCGCGTGGGTCTGGCGGGCACTCGATGCAGCATGCATGGCCGAGGCCGCCGGGTTCCTCACCGGCGAGCACGACTTCAGTGCGTTCCGTTCCGCGGACTGTCAGGCGAAGTCGCCGGTCCGGCGCCTGCAGCGCCTCGAGGTTGTGCGCCACGGCGACTGGGTGGTCATCGAGGCGACCGCGAATGCCTTCCTGCACCACATGATGCGCAACATCGCGGGCCTCCTGATCGCCGTCGGCAAGGGGGAAGCCCCTCCCGCATGGGCGCGCGAGGTGCTAGAAGGGCGCGATCGGGCCCGCAGCGCCGCCACGGCCCCACCCGCGGGGCTCTACTTGTGGGAGGTGCGTTATCCGGCGGCGTTCGCCCTGCCCGCGCCGTCCCTGCCCCGGCTGTTTCCCGCCGATCGGCTATGATCGGCCGCCGGACGGTTCTCGGGCGTTGCTAACCCGGCGAGATCACCTGGCGATGACCTGGTTCGACAAGATCATGCCCTCGCGCATCAAGACCGAGCGCCGCACGCGCTCGGTCCCCGAGGGCCTGTGGATCAAGTGTCCGGCCTGCGACGCGGTGCTGTACCGGGCCGAGCTCGAGCGCAACCTCTACGTGTGCCCCAAGTGCAGCCACCACATGCGCATCCGGGCGCGCGAGCGGCTCGAGCGCTTTCTCGACCCGGACGGCATCGGCGAGATCGGCGCTGCGATCACACCCGAGGACCCGCTCAAGTTCCGCGACAGCAAGCGCTACCGCGACCGCCTTACCCAGGCGCAGAAGGCGACCGGTGAGAGCGACGCGCTGATCGTGCTCGAGGGCACGCTGCACGCGCTGCCGATCGTCGCCTGTGCTTTCGAATTCCAGTTTCTCGGCGGCTCGATGGGCTCGGTCGTCGGCGAGCGCTTCAAGCGCGGGGTCGACTACTGCATCCAGGAGCGCCGCCCGTTCGTCTGCTTTACCGCGAGCGGCGGCGCGCGCATGCAGGAGGCGCTCTACTCGCTGCTGCAGATGGCGAAGACCGCCGCGGCGCTTTCGCGCCTGGCGCAGGCGCACCTGCCGTTCATCTCGGTGCTGACCGATCCGACCACCGGCGGGGTATCGGCGAGCCTCGCGCTGCTCGGGGACCTCAATCTCGCCGAGCCGCGCGCTCTCATCGGCTTTGCCGGCCCGCGCGTCATCCAGCAGACGGTGCGCGAGACGCTCCCCGAGGGCTTCCAGCGCAGCGAGTTCCTCCTCGAGCACGGCGCCATCGACATGATCGTCGACCGCCGCGAGATGCGTGACCGCATCGCGGCTGCCGTGCGACTGCTGCTGAAGCTGCCGGCCGCAGCCTGACCCGAGGGCCCGCACCGGCCGACCGCACCGATGCGCACCCTCGCCGAGTGGCTGGCTCTGCACGAGTCGGTGCACCCCAAGACGATCGACATGGACCTGACGCGCGTCACGGCGGTGGCGCAGGCGCTCGGGCTCACGACGCCCGCCTTCCGGGTCATGACCGTCGCCGGCACCAACGGCAAGGGCTCGACGGTGGCGCACGCGGATGCGCTGCTGCGGGCGCTGGGAGCAGCCACCGGCATGTTCATCTCGCCGCACTTCCTGCGCTACAACGAGCGCATCCGCGTCGGCGGCGCCGAAGTCGGCGACGCCGAGCTGATCGCCGCGTTCGAGCGCATCGAGGCGGCGCGCGGAGCGACCACGCTGACGTTCTTCGAATTCAACACGCTGGCGGCACTGTGCATCTTCACTGCGCGGAAAGTGGACGTGGGGGTGCTCGAGGTCGGGCTCGGCGGCCGGCTGGATGCCACCAACCTGCTTGCCGCCGACGTCGCCGTGCTCACCTCCGTCGGCTTCGATCACCGCGACTATCTCGGCGACACGCTGGAGCTCATCGGCGCGGAGAAGGCCGGCATCTTCCGCGCGCAGCGTCCGGCGGTGCTGGGCACGCCCGACATGCCGCCGAGCGTCTACGCGCGCATCGCGGCGCTTCCGGCGCGCGCGCTGATCGCGGGCCGCGACTTCAGCTGGCAGATGCACGCGGACGGCTGGAGCTATCGAGGGCTCGGCGTGACGCTCGAGGAGCTGCCGGCCCCGCGCCTGGCGGGCTCGATTCAGTACCGCAACGCCGCCACGGCGCTCGCGGCGGTCGAGGCGCTGGGGCTCCCCGCCGCGCTCACCGCGAGCCGCGTGAGCGCGGCGCTCGGCGACGTGCGGCTCGCGGGCCGAATGCAGATCGTCACAGGGCCGGTCGAATGGATTCTCGACATCGCGCACAACGAGCCGGCCGCCCGGGTGCTCGCCGCGCATCTGCGCGAGCGACGGTTGCCGGCACCGGGCGGTCGCACCTTCGCCGTGGTGGGCGTGCTCGCGGACAAGGACGCCGCCGCCATTGGCCGCGCGTTGGCGGGCCTCGTCGACGCGTGGATCGTGTGTACGTTGCCGGGGGCGCGTGGCCGCGGCGCTGCGGAGCTGGCGCTCCGCCTCGGGGTCGCGGGTGCCGATCGCACTCTGGCAACCTCGGTGGAGAGCGGCTGCGCGATCGCAGCCGAGCGCGCCAGGGCCGGCGATCGGGTGGTCGTGTTCGGCTCGGTCTACACCGTCGGGCCGGCGCTCAAGTGGCTTCGGATATACTAAAAGCGCTCACGCGGCGGCTCGGCGGCTTACCGGTCGTGATGCCGACGAGTCGCGGCCATTGCTTAACGCGCATTTGCCCCCACTGTGGATGAACTGGTGAAAGAACGGCTGACGGGCGCAATCATCCTCGTGGCCCTCATCGTGCTGTTGGTGCCGGAGCTTCTAACGGGCCCGGTCCGACCCAGCGCGAGGATGTCCGGCGTCGCGCAGCCGGCTGAAGGGTCGCCGTTACGCTCCTATACCATCAAGCTCGACGAGGAAGCGCGCGCGATGCAAGCCGCGCCCGCGGATTCGCCCGCGCCATCCGCCCCGCCGGCACCGGCGGCCGAGCCGACCGCGCCGCGGGTGGGGGTCGCCCAGGCGCAGACGGGACCGCCAGCCGGCGCGCCGGCCGCGGCCACGGCGTCGCGAGCCACCCCGGTGCCGCCATCTTCCGTCCCGGCGGCGCCACAGGCAACGCCGGTGACCGTGACCAACAGCGCGGACAAGGGCTGGATGGTGCAGCTCGGCACCTTCGCGAACCACGCCAACGCCGCGCGCCTCGCGCAGCAGCTCTCAGGCCGCGGCTTTCAGGTGAGCATCGTCCGCCGCACGAGCGGCCGCCGGCTCTATCGGGTGCTGGTCGGGCCGACACACGATCGTGCCGGTGCGCTCAAGCTGGCGGCGCGATTGCGTGCGGCAGGTCACAACGGCGCGATCGTCCCGAGGTAACCCGTCACGGGAGCGGGTGTAACGCGGGCGCCGGCTGCGCCGCTCTTGTACAATCCGCGCCGCGCGGGTCGACCGTGCACGCAGCCAGGCGCGATGAACGCGACCGACTACCTGATCATTGCCGCGGTCCTCATTTCCGCTCTGACGGGCGCGGCCCGTGGCCTGCTGCGCGAGGCGATCGCGTTGGCAGCCTGGATCATCGCGCTCATCGTCGCCTGGCATTTCTCCGATCTCATCGAGCCGCATCTCGGCGGCCTGCTGGCGAGTGGCACGGTACGGCCGTGGGCCGCGCGGGTCATCATCGTGGCGCTGATCCTGCTCGCCGGGACCCTGCTCGGCGGGATCCTCGGCCACTTCGTGCGGCTGTCGATCTTCAGCGGCATGGACCGGCTGCTGGGCTTCGCTCTCGGGGTGCTGCGCGGGCTGGTGCTGGTGGGGGTGTTCGTGATCCTCGGCCAGCTGCTGCGCCTCGACGGGGAGAGCTGGTGGCGCTATTCGCATCTCATGCCCTACGCCGAGTCGGTCGCGAACGGCCTGCGGATCATCGTGGGGGGAGAGCGCGAGTCGCACCGGGACGTACAGGTCTGAGGAGCTGAGCAGCGCGCATGTGCGGCATAGTCGGCATCGTCGGCACAGGTCCTGTCAACCAGCGTCTCTACGACGCGCTCACGGTGCTGCAGCACCGCGGCCAGGACGCCGCCGGCATCGCCACCTCGGGCGAGGGCGCGCTGTACGTGCGCAAGGGCAGCGGCCTGGTGCGCGATGTGTTCCAGCAGCATCACATGCTCGAGCTCAAGGGCAACATGGGCATCGGCCATGTGCGCTACCCGACCGCCGGCTGTGACAGCGCCTCTGAGGCGCAGCCGTTCTATGTCAACGCACCCTACGGTATTTGCCTCGGCCACAACGGCAACCTCACCAATGCGGCGGAGCTCGCCGAGATCCTGATCCGCGAGGACCGCCGCCACCTGAACACCAGCTCCGATTCCGAGGTGCTGCTCAACGTCTTCGCTTCCGAGCTGCAGCGTGTCGGCACGGTGCGCATCACGCCGGCGGACGTGTTCGCGGCGCTCAACGCCGTCTACCGGCGCTGCCGCGGCGGCTACGCGGTCGTGGCGATGATCATCGGCCACGGCATCCTCGGCTTTCGCGACCCCAACGGCATCCGCCCGCTGGTGCTCGGCGAGCGCCGTACGCCGCGCGGCACCGAATGGATGCTGGCGTCCGAGAGTGTCGCGCTCGATTCCCTGTCGTTCCGTTTCGTGCGCGACGTGGCCCCGGGGGAAGTCGTATTCATCGACCAGCAGGGCCGGCTCCACGCGCAGCAGTGCGTCGCGATGCCGCGCCATACGCCCTGCATATTCGAGTACGTATACTTCGCGCGCCCCGACTCGAAGATCGACAACATCTCCGTGTACCGCGCCCGCATGCGCATGGGCGACCGGCTCGCGGACAAGATCCTGCGCGAGCGCCCGGATCACGACATCGACGTAGTCATCCCGATCCCCGACACCAGCCGCACCAGCGCGCTGCAGCTCGCGCAACGGCTCGGGCTGAAGTATCGCGAGGGCTTCATCAAGAACCGGTACATCGGCCGCACCTTCATCATGCCGGGACAGGACGAGCGCGAGAAGTCCGTGCGGCGCAAGCTCAACGCCATCGACCTCGAGTTCCGCGGCAAGACCGTGCTGCTGGTCGATGACTCGATCGTGCGCGGCACGACCTCCGCGCAGATCATCGAGCTGGCGCGCGAGGCCGGCGCCGTCAAGGTGTACTTCGCCTCCGCCGCCCCGCCGGTGCGCTTTCCGAACGTCTACGGCATCGACATGCCGGCGGCGCACGAGCTGGTCGCCAGCGGGCGCACGGTGGACGAGGTCGCGCGCCTGATCGGCGCCGACTGGCTCGTCTACCAGGATCTCGAGGACCTGATCGCCGCCTGCAAGCACGAGGACGCCCGCATCGAGGAGTTCGACACGTCCTGCTTCTCCGGCGAGTACGTCACCGGCGACGTCACGCCCGAGTACCTGGAGCGGCTGCAGCTGGAGCGCTCCGACGAGGCGAAGAACGCGCGCGACGCGCGGCGCGGCACGCTCAAGCTGGTCCACGGGAGCTGAAGAGCCCCCGGGAAAGCGCGTTTGCCGAACTTCTCAGATCCGCGGCGCGACCTGGTGCTCGGCCTGCTCCGCGCGGCCCTGTCCGCCGTGGACGGGCGGCGCTGCGTGCGCGATGCGCTGCGCGCCGCCGCGGCGGAGTCGGACAGCGAGCTGGCGCCCGGCCCGGTGTGGCTCGCCGCGGTCGGCAAGGCCGCGGCCGCGATGGCTCTCGGAGCGCATGACGCCCTCGGGGCGCGCATCGAGCGCACGCTCGTCATCACCCGCTCCGGACATGTTGCGCCGGACCTCGAGGCCCTCACCGCCATCGAGATCGTCACCGGCGCCCACCCGGTCCCCGACGCACGCTCGCTCGCCGCGGGACAGCGCCTGCTCGAATGGGTGGAGGGACTGCCGGATGCGGCGGAGCCGCTGTTCCTCATCTCGGGCGGCGCCTCCAGCCTGACGGAAGTACCCTTGCCGGGCATGACGCTCGAGGATCTCGAGAGCTTCACCAGCGGGGCACTGGCTTCCGGCATCGCCATCGGCGAGCTCAACGCGCAGCGCATCGCGCGCTCGGCCATCAAGGGCGGCAAGCTCACCGCCCGGCTGCGCGGCCGGCCGGCGCAGGCGCTGTTCGTATCGGACGTGCCCGGCGACGATCCCGGCGTGATCGGCTCGGGACTGCTGGGCTACGCGAGCACCGGGCCCGACCGGGTGCGGCGCACCATCGTGGCATCCATCGGCCAGGCGGTCGAGGCGGTGCGCACGGCAGCCGCGGCCCGCGGACTCGCCGCGCATGCTCCCACGGCACGCTTCGACGCGAGCGCCGCGCGGGTCGCGGCGCGCTGTGCACACGAGCTGCTGCTGTCGGCGGCCGAGGTCTGCGCGTGGGGCGGGGAGTCGACCGTGCAGCTGCCGCCACACCCGGGGCGTGGCGGGCGCAATCAGCACCTGGCCCTCAGCGCCGCCAAGCTGATCGCCGGACACCCCGAGCTCATGCTGCTCGCGGCGGGCACCGACGGCACGGACGGTGTGACCGAGGACGCCGGCGCGCTGGTGGATGCCGACAGCTGTGCGCGCGTCGCGCTCGCCGGCCTCGACGTCGATGAGTGTCTGGCACAGGCCGACTCCGGCGGCGCGCTCTCCGCCAGCGGCGACCTGGTACATACGGGACCTACTGGCACCAACGTCGGCGACATAGTGATCGGCCTGAAGCTCTCGGCCGAGCGCGCCTGCGAGCTCGAGGCGGTGCGTGGCGGCGCGCACTCGCGCGTGCTGTAATCGCGTGCCGATGCGGCTGCTACTGATCGAAGAGGATGCCGGCCGCTGCGCGCGCGTCCGCGAGCGGCTCGCCGCCTGCCGGCCGCTCGCGGAGCTGACGGTGCACCGTCCCGTGCAGCAGGGGGCCCTGGCGCCGGAGTTCCTCGCCCAGGGATTCGATGCCGTACTCCTCGCCCCTGAATGGCCCGGCGGCCGCGGGCTCGCCTGGGCGCGCGAGCTCGCCGGCCGCGCGGGGTTCGCACCGCTCGTGCTGCTGCGCCGCGGCGGTGACGGCTCTGCGGAGAGCGATGCCGCCGCGCTCGGCGCCTATACCGTGTGCGAGGACCTCGATGGCGAGAGCTTCACGCGCGTGCTGGATGCCGCCGAGCAGCGCCAGTCGTACGCACGCGCCGTCTGGCGCGCGAGCAGCGCCGGGCGCGATGCGCAGCGCTTCGGCGACGCCTTCATCCGCGACTACCGTCGCATCCGCCGGCTCGCTACCGGCAGGCTCACCGACCTGTATGTTGCCGAGAGCGAGCGCGCCGGTACGCTGGTGGCCATCAAGGTGGCGCGCGACCGCCACGAGGAGGATGAGCCGATCGATGTGTTCCGGCGCTTCCTCCAGGAGTACGAGATCGCACAGCGCATCGACAACCCCGATGTGGTGCGTATCCAAGACCTGGGCGTGAGCGACGAGCACGCCTGGCTCGTGATGGAGTACTTCCCGCTCGGCGATCTGCGCCACCGCATGCGCGCCGGGATCGCGCCGCGCGAGGCGCTGCGGATCGCGGCGCTGATCGCGCTCGCACTCGCCACCATTCACGCGGCCGGCGTGCTGCACCGGGATCTGAAACCCGGCAACGTGATGCTGCGCGAGGACGCCAGCATCGGCCTGATCGACTTCGGGCTGTCGAAGGACGCAGCGCTCGCTCTCGACCTGACCGACACCGGTGCGATCTTCGGCACCCCGCACTACATGAGTCCGGAGCAGGGTCACGCGGAAACCATCGACGCGAGGAGCGACCTCTACAGTCTTGGCGTGATGCTCTACGAGATGCTTGCGGGCGAGAAGCCCTACCGGGCCGACAATCCCATGGCGATCGTCTACATGCACCGCAAGGAACCCGTGCCGCGGCTGCCGGAGCGGTTTGCAGCGGTGCAGCCGGTGCTCGAGCGGCTGATGGCCAAGCGCCCCGATGCGCGCTTCGGCAGCGCACGCGAGGCAGCCGCCGCCCTGGCGCGGACACTCGAGCGGTGGCTCGCGCCCGGCTGACACACAGTTGCTTACAACCGCGCGCGCCAGCTCCAGTGATCCTCAGACTGGCGCCGGCACGAAATCCCATGGCGACAGTCTGACGGCCCGGTATCCTTCGCCCAGGTAAGGCTGCGCCATGAACGACCGTCCCCACCTGCTGATCGTCGATGACGACCGCGAGATCCGCGGCCTGCTTGCCCAGTATCTGGAGAAGCACGACTTCCGCACGACCGCGGTGCCCGACGGCAAGGAAATGCGGCGTGTCATGGAGCGCTCGCACGTCGATCTGCTGGTGCTCGACCTGATGCTGCCCGGCGAAGATGGCCTGTCGCTCTGCCGCGAGCTGCGCAGCCGCTCGCAGGTACCGATCATCATGCTCACGGCGCGCGGCGAGGACGTCGACCGGATCGTGGGGCTCGAGCTCGGGGCCGACGATTACGTCGCCAAGCCCTTCAACCCGCGGGAGCTCCTCGGGCGGATCAAGGCGATCCTGCGCCGCTCGGCGCACGCGCCGCGCGATCCCAGCCCCGAGACCGTGCGCACCTTTACCTTCGGCGGCTGGCGCCTGGATACCATCACGCGCACCCTCACCGACAGCGCCGCCCGGCAGGTGGCTCTGTCCGGCGCCGAATACCGTCTGCTCGCGGTGCTGCTCGCGGCCGGCAACCGCGTGCTGACGCGCGCGCAGCTCACCGAGCTGCTGCGCGGCCGCGACGCCGACCCCTTCGATCGCAGTATCGACGTGCGCATCAGCCGCCTGCGCCAGATCCTCGGCGACGATGCGCGCGCGCCGCAGATCATCAAGACGGTCTACGGCGAGGGCTATGTCATCGGCGTCAGCGTCACCAGCGAGTGAGCCGAAGAAGCGGCCGCGGCTGCCGGCGCTGTGGCCGCGCACGCTGTTCGGACGGCTGATCGCGGCCTCGGTTGCGGCGGTGCTGCTGGCGCAGGCCGCGGGACTGGTGCTGATCGCGCAGGAGCGCGAAGGCTTCGTGCGCCAGAACAGCGTGCGCGAATGGGTACGGCGCATCGCCGAAACGACTCTCATGCTGCAGCCGATGGACGCCGCCGAGCGTGCTGCCGCGGTGAGCCGTCTGTCGGCGCCCAACGGCGCGCCGCTGCGCCACGCCGGCCCGGGGGGCCTGCGCGTCGGGCGCGCACCGCTGCGCGGCTTCATGCCGCTGCTCTCGGACTTCGAGCAGACCCTCGCGGCCCAGCTGCGCGCCGCGCTCGGTCCCGCCTTCGAGATCGACGTGGCGCGCACCGCCGATGTGGCGCGCCCCGCGATCCCGGTGCCGGTGCCGTTCTACGAGGCGCGCGAGCTGGCGGCTCACCAGAGCAGTGCGCAGCGCTACGACGTGAGCGTGCGCTTTCCGGACGGGGACACGATCGTCTACCGTATTACCCGGCTGCCGCGCGGCTCGCTGCTGCCGCGCAGTCTGGTGGCCAACCTGGTCCTGCTGGTACTGATCCTGGTGGTCGCGCTCTACGTCACGGCGCGCAACATCACCCGGCCGCTGTCGGCGCTGGCACGCGCTGCGGACAGCATCGGCCGCGACGAGCGCCCGGCGCCACTCCCGGAACGCGGCGCCCGCGAGCTGCGCGATGCCGCGCATGCGTTCAACACCATGCAGGATCGCCTGCGCCGCTACCTCGACAGCCGCAGCCGGGTGCTGGCGGCCATGTCGCACGATCTGAAGACGCCGCTTACCCGGCTACGGCTGCAGGTCGAGACGCTGGAGAACCCGTCGATGCAGGCGCGCATCGGCAAGGAGCTCGACGAGATGGAGAGCATGGTGCACCAGGCGCTGGCGCTGTTCCGCGGCCTGGACGACGGCGAGCCGGCTGCACCGCTCGACGTCAACGCGCTGCTCGACCGGCTGCGCGAGCAGTTCACCGAGATGGGCGCGGACGTCACGGTGGCCGGCCGCGCGCTGCAGCCCCTAGTCGGCAAAGCCCAAGCGCTCAGGCGCTGCCTGACCAACCTGATCGCCAACGCGGTCAACTTCGGCACGCGCGCCCGGATCCTGGTCGAGGACGGCACGGCGCTCACCCTGCGGGTGCAGGACGCCGGGCCGGGCATCCCCGCGGACGAGCTCGAGCGCGTGTTCGAGCCCTTCTATCGGCTGGAATCCTCGCGCAATCGTGACAGCGGGGGCACCGGCCTCGGGTTGTCCATTGCCCGCGATATCGCCGAGGCGCACGGCGGCTCGCTGACACTCGCCAACCTGCCGCAGGGGGGCCTGGAGGCGACCCTCAGCCTGCCGCGGCGGCGCTAACGGGGCCGCCAGGCGCTGCCCGGCGCCCACTTGACAGTCGCTCACGATTGCTCACGGCCGGGGGGTCATCGGGCCCGCTAGTTTGGCGTTGCCAGAGAAGCACAACCTGCAAGGAGACGACTCATGAAATCGTTGACCAAGGCCCTTGGCGTCGCACTGCTGGCGCTGGCGGCGGGCGTCGCGCTCGCGCAGACCCCGGCGGCGAGCACCACCGGCCCGACCAGCCGCATGGACAAGCTGGCGACGCTTCTCGACCTCACCGACAGCCAGAAGCCCCAGGTGCAGACCATCCTGGAGGGGCAGCGCACGCAGATGCAGCAGCTGCGCTCGCAGATGAAGGCGCAGTGGCAGGCGGCGAAGGCCGCAGGCACCAAGCCTGACTTCGCCCAGATGCGCAGCGCCGTCCAGCAGCTGCACCAGGAGACGCTGACCAAGCTGTCCGCGGTGTTGTCGGCGACCCAGGTGACGAAGTTCAAGACACTCGAGTCGATGACGCGCCACCACCACGGATGGGGGCACGGCGGCTCCGGCGGCGGCGCCACCGCGAGCTCCTCCGGGAGCTGATTGCGACAGTCGTGAGTGCGCGGGCTGCCCGCTGATCCTCAGCGCGGCAGCCCGCGCAACTCGTATCTCCCGCCCTCGCAGCTCAGGTAGCTGCCCTGCTCGTACCACGCGCCGAGCACGATGCGCTGCACCGGTGCGCCGTCGAGCCGCAGGTCATGAACCGCCTCGCGGTGCGTGTGGCCGTGGATCATGCGCCGCACCCCTGTGGTGCGGAACGCGGTCGCCACGGCCGCGGCATTCACATCCATGATGTCGGGCACGGTGCGCGCGATATGCCGGCGGCTGCCGGCGCGCACCTCGTCCGCGAGCAGCTCGCGGCTGCTGAGCGGCAGGGCGAGAAAGCGCCGCTGCCACCCGGGGTCGCGCACCACGCTGCGCAGCTCCTGGTAGGACTGATCGTCGGTGCACAGCGCGTCGCCGTGCGTCAGCAGCACGCGCTCGCCGTCGAGCTCCGCCACCACCGGATCGCCGAGCAGCCGGCAGCCGGTGCGCGCGCAGAACCCCGCGCCGAGCAGGAAGTCGCGGTTGCCGTGCATGACGAAACACGGCACGCCGCCGGCGGTGAGCGCGCGCAGGCCGGCGCAGACCCGCTGTGCCGCGGGGCCGCGCTCATCGTCCCCCACCCAGCTCTCGAACAGATCGCCGAGAATGTAGAGCGCCGCCGCGCCGGCGGCCTGCGCGGCGAGGAACTCGAGGAACTGATCGACGGCCGCGGGCGCCGCCTCGCTCAGGTGCACGTCCGAGACGAACAGGCGCGCCATCGCCGATCGCAGCGCGCTGCTACTTCGGCGACTGCGCTTTGTCGGCGGCGGCCGGCGCCGCCTTCGGCTCGACCGGCGCCGGCGCGGGCGTCGCGGACGCCGGCACGATGGTCATGCTCTCGATGATCACCGGCTTGAGCGGCGCATCCTGTTTGAATGGGCCCACGCTGCCGGTGGCGGTCTCGGCGATGTGATCGATCACATCCATACCCTCGACGACGCGACCGAACACGGCGTAGCCCCAGCGGTTCGGCACCGGGTCGAGATCCGGGTTGTCGGCCAGGTTCACGTAAAACTGCGAGTTGCCCGAGTGCGGCTGCACGCTGCGCGCGAGTCCCACGGTGCCGCGCTTGTTCTGCAGGCCGTTGCCCGCCTCGTTGAAGACGCTCTCGTGCACCGGTTTGAGCTTCTGGGTGGTGGCGTCGTAGCCGCCGCCCTGAATGACGAAATTCGGCACCACGCGGTGGAGCAGCACATTGCTGTAGAAGCCCTCGCGCACGTAGCGCAGGAAGTTTGCCGCCGTGAGCGGCGCCCGGTCGGCAAATACCTCGATGACGAAGTCACCCATATTGGTGGTGACGCGCACCTGGGGGTTGGGGTTGGCGTCGTCCGCGCGCGCCGCGTGCCGGGCGGGCAGCACGCCGAGCATGAGGACGGCGGCGGTGAGCAGCAGCGTTCGGGACGGCAGGTGCATCGATCCTCCGGCGGTTGTGCGCAGGGCGCGGCGGATTCTAAGCCCCGGCGCGCAATTGGGCGACTGCGGCGCCGCGGCCTTTGTTGAGTTTCGTGAGTTTCCCGTAACATGGCCTCAATGAGTGCAGCCGCGATTGCCGCCGCGCCGCCGGTCACCCGCTTTGCGCCCAGCCCTACCGGTGAGCTGCACCTCGGGAACGCGCGCACGGCGCTGTTCAACCTGCTGCTGGCGCGGCACGCCGGCGGCCGGTTCCTGTTGCGCGTCGAGGACACCGACGCGCAGCGCAGCCTCGGGACGCACGTGCAGGGGCTGCTCGTCGATCTGCGCTGGCTCGGCATCGACTGGGACGCCGGCCCCGATCGCGAGGACGAACGCGGTCCCTACCGCCAGTCGCAGCGCGGCGCTCTCTATGCGCGCTGTCTCGCCGAGCTCGAGCGGCAGGACGCGGTGTACCCGTGCTTCTGCACGCCCGGGGAGCTGGAGCTGTCGCGACGCGCGCAGCTTGCCGCCGGCCGGCCGCCGCGCTACGCGGGCACCTGCCGGAAGCTGAGCGCCGCCGAGCGTGCGCGCCGCGCCTCGGGCGGCGGCGCCGCCAGCCTGCGCTTCCGCGTGCCGCAGGGTGTGCGCCTCGAGTTCACGGACTTCGTGCACGGGCCGCAGAGCTTTCTCTCCGACGACATCGGCGATTTCATCGTGCGCCGTGCCGACGGCTCGGCGGCATTCCTGTTCGCTAACGCCGTCGACGACGCGCGTATGGGCGTTAGCCACGTGCTGCGTGGCGAGGATCACCTGACGAACACGCCGCGGCAGCTGCTGATCCTGGGGAGCCTCAAGCTTGCCGCGCCTGCCTATGGGCACGTGGCGCTGATCGTGGCCGCCGACGGCACGCCGCTCTCCAAGCGTCACGGCGCGGTGAGCGTGCGCGAGTATCGCGAGCGCGGCTATCTACCGCAGGCGCTCCTCAATCATCTGTTCCGCCTCGGGCACTCGTCAGCGCTGCAGGGCCTCGCGACACCGACCGAGATGACCGCCGCCTTCGACGCGGCGCATCTCGGGCGCGCGCCGGCGCGCTTCGACGAGCAGCAGCTCGCGGTGTGGCAGCGCGAGGCGGTACGCGCGCTGTCGCCGTCGGCCGCACGCAGCTGGCTCGCGCCGATGCTGCCGTCCGGGCTGCCGGCGGCGGCGGCGGAGGCGCTCGCCGCGGCGCTCGTGCCCAATCTGACCCTGCCCGCGGACGCACGCCCGTGGGTCGAGGTCGTCTTCGGCGGACCGCCGGCCCTGACGGCTTCCGCCGCGGCGCTGGTGCGCGGTGCGGGGACGGCGTACTTCGCTGCCGCGGCCGCCGCGGCGGCGGCGAACGGCAACGACCTCGCGGGAATCGCCGGCGCGGTGCGGGCGGCGACCGGCCGGCGCGGCGCCGAGCTCTACATGCCGCTGCGCGCGGCGCTCACCGGCTGCGACCACGGGCCGGAGCTCGCGCCGCTCCTGAAGGCGATGCCGCCCGGCAAGGCGCATGAGCGGCTGGCGCGCTTCGCATGATCCGCATCCACAACTCCCTGGGTGGCGAGAAACAGGAGCTCACCGCCATCACGCCCGGCGAACTGTCGATGTACGTCTGCGGGCTCACCGTCTACGACTACGTGCATATCGGCCACGCGCGCATGCTGACGGTCTTCGACGTCGTCAGCCGCTACCTGCGCCACCGCGGCCTGCGCCTCAGGTACGTGCGCAACATCACCGACATCGACGACAAGATCATCCGGCGCGCCGCCGAGAACGGCGAGACTACGGCTAAGCTCACCGCGCGCTTCATCGAGGCGATGCATGCCGACTGCGCCACGCTCGGCATCCTGCCGCCGGATGCCGAGCCGCGTGCCACGCAGTACGTTCCGCAGATCATCGCCATGGTGGAGCAGCTGCTCGCGCGCGACTACGCCTACGTCGCCGCCGACGGCGACGTGCTGTACGCGGTGGCGCGCTTCCCCGGCTACGGCAAGCTGTCCGGCAAGCGCATCAAGGAGCTGCGCGCCGGCGCGCGCGTCGAGATCGACGAGGCCAAGCGCGATCCGCTCGACTTTGTGCTCTGGAAGCACGCCAAGCCGGGGGAGCCGGCCTGGGACTCGCCCTGGGGCCCGGGCCGTCCGGGGTGGCACATCGAGTGCTCGGCGATGTCTACGACGCTGCTCGGCACGCACTTCGACCTGCACGGCGGGGGACTCGATCTGAAGTTCCCGCATCACGAGAACGAGATCGCGCAGTCATGCGCGGCGAGCGGCGACGCCTTCGTGAACCTGTGGATGCACAACGGCTTCGTCAACGTCGACGAAGAGAAGATGTCCAAGTCGCTCGGCAACTTCTTCACCCTGCGCGAGGTGCTGAAGTCGCTCAGGCACCCGGAGGTACTGCGCTACTTCTTCCTCTCGAGCCACTACCGCGGGCCGATCAACTACGCCCCCGCACAGCTCGAGCAGGCGGACGCGGCGCTCGGGCGGCTGTACACGGCGCTGCGCGACCTGCCATCGGTGCCGGCCGCCCCCGGCGCTCATACGCGGCGCTTCCTCGCCGTCATGGACGACGATTTCAATACCCCCGAGGCGCTCGCCGTGCTGCAGGCCCTCGCCGGTGAGGCGAATTCGGCCCGCGATGCGGGCCAGCCCGGGCGCGCGGCGCAACTCGCCGCGGAGCTCGCCTCGCTCGGCGCGGTGCTGGGGCTGCTCGGCGTAGCGCCCGAGGAGTGGTTCAGGCGCGGGAAACCGCGCGTGGAGTTGCAGGTCACCGGCGGTGCGCCCACTGCAGGCACAGCGCCGGTGATTGTGGGCAGCGCGCCTGCACCGCTCACCGACGCCGAGATCGAGGCGCTGATCGCGCGGCGCGGGGCGGCCCGCCAGCAACGTGACTGGGCCGAGTCGGACCGCATCCGCGCCGAGCTCGCCGCGCAGGGCGTTATCCTCGAGGACAAGCCCGGCGGGAAGACCAGCTGGCGCCGTGCGTAGGGGCCAGCGGCTTAGCCGATGCGACGCCGGTTTGACGCTGTCGCGGCCGCTTCCGTATGATTTTTCGGCCTGACGTTTCGGGGCATGGCGCAGTCTGGTAGCGCATCTGCTTTGGGAGCAGAGGGTCGGGGGTTCGAATCCCTCTGCCCCGACCATGTAAAACAATAGCTTACGCTTAGGACATTGACCCATGTACAAATTGGGGTACACCTAAGGGTACACATTCGGTCCCGACGCCCTCTTATTTTTGGGCCTGCGGTCCCCGAAGGGGGCGCCAGAGCTCCAGGCGCCCCCTGGGCGCCCCCGGCATCGGCTAGGATACGGTCCCGAATGGCCGTTGCCCGCCACCTAGCCCGCGCGCCGATCATTGAAGCTGTGCTCGACATCCAAGTCGCGCCGCGCCCTGGTACTACTTTCCCCGAGCTTCAGAAGGCTTATGAAGCGCTGGACTTTGGATATCACCAGCAATCGTTTGTGATCTCCAGCACGGTGGGGTTCCTTGTGCAGCAGGACGCCGAGGTTCAGAAGTCCGGCTCGGCACAGAAGATTGGCGTTAGGTTGCACTCGGCCGATGAGAAGTATGTCGCGTTGGTCCGGACGCATGGTTTAACGGTCAGCCGACAGGCCCCATATGAGGACTGGAACAAGCTCGAGGCGGAAGCCCACAGGCTTTGGGACATTTATGTGAAACGATGGGCTCCCGAGAAAGGTGACTCGGTTGGCTGCTCGCTACATTAACAACCTGAGACTTCCGATTGGCTTGGGACAGAGTTTCAGTGATTTCATAGTCACACTGACGGAGTTGCCAACCGACTTGCCGCAGACGGTGAACGCGTTCTTGCAGACATTCGATTGTGGTGACACGGGCGCTCCAACCGACAACCGCGCGCGCTTGAGCCTTGCTTGGAACGGAGCAGCGGAAGGCGGTCGTTGCCCACTGATCTTGGACATTGACGCGTACCGAGGCAGTCAATCACTAGCGCCTACTGATGCCTCAATTTGGACAATCTTGCGAACCCTCCGAAAACTCAAGAACCGATGTTTTTTCGGCCTGCTCACCGAACGAGCAGTCAAGGAATACGAATGACAGTTGCAGCCGTATGCGCTCGCCCCAGGGATTTCCAAAGCGACACCGCTGCTGCCGGTGACGACAGCAAGAAGCTCGCGGTTGAACTACGGATAGCCGACTTTCGCCTTGGCGGCGTTGCGCAGAATTGGGAGGATCAGCTTGCTGCTGCTGCGGAAGCCATCCGGGCAGAGTGTTCCGTGCCTAATTGGGACGGTGACCAAGCTGCGCCGGTGACACCAGAAGCAATCGCTTTGGCCCAACGGTTGGCAAGACTGTTTTACTGCTACGTGCCACGGCAGATTCCGGCACCGGATCTGATTCCGGAAGCAGACGGTGAGGTGTCCATGAGTTGGACGCGCGACCGAAACCGCATGTTTGCGGTCAGCATCGGCAATCACAACAAGCTCAACTACGCGGGCCGGCTAGGCGGAGGGGACGAGCCTCATGACGTGGTGGTCTTTGACGCGCAAGATCCATCGGCAATTCAGCAAATGGCTGCTCACATTTCAACACTCTTTAAGTAGCAAGCTTCCGGAGCGGGTGTGTAGGGAAGAAGAGATCACGTCGTTCGCCAGGTCGCTTAGGCGAGACGTAAATCAACAGACTTGGCGTATCCGGCCTGAACGCTTCTATCCGCGCCGCGGCCCCACAGGGCAGTGGGAAACATCCGTCTGCCGTTCAACAACTCTCACCGCGCAGCAGGTGTGGGAGCTATGCACAAAGCACTTTGACCCTTCCTTGTCGAAACCAGCCATTGGCCGGGGAATTGTACCCGCGAGCTGCATCGTGCAGGAACACGGTCTCTATATGCACGGGGACGGGAACCCTCATCCCTACCATGCCAACATTCTTGGTTGGCGCGACGAGCCCGGGCGAGACGAGAAGGATCTCAAGCACTATTGGATGCACGCGGCTCAGCGCATTGCATCAAACTTTCCATACGTGGCGCGTCCCGGTTAGCGCGGCCCTTCGGGCGGCAGCGAGAGGCGCCCGGCGAGCAGGCGTCGTTCACACCGGACGTGAGAATCGCTGCCGCAGCTCCTGAAGCGACCGGCCGTTCATTCGGTGCGCGTTCCAGGAGTCTATGAGGCTCAGGACTCCCCGCGTCACGGTCGTGAACGAGACAATCAGGGCGCGCCGGTCCTCCATGGTTAGATGGTCGTCATTATTGCCGATCCTGAAAAT
The DNA here is from genome assembly GCA_963844595.1 of uncultured Gammaproteobacteria bacterium. Taxonomy (GTDB): domain Bacteria; phylum Pseudomonadota; class Gammaproteobacteria; order Steroidobacterales; family Steroidobacteraceae; genus 13-2-20CM-66-19. The sequence continues at coordinate 148,219 of CAWJOW010000003.1, read as the reverse complement.
GCGCCGGCCGTCCTTTCCCTGGGAGGAGCGCGAAAGAAAGTGACGCACATGAGCGCTTGAGAGGTGCACATAGTCCGACGCCTGCTCGTAGATCGACCTAACCCATGTGTTCTGTGGTTCAAGCAGTTTGAGCAATCTGGCGTCTGTCATCTTGGCGCCCGTCTTGTCCTTCAACATCCGTAGCGACGTACCGTTGATCAAGCTATCTGCGGTGCCATGCGGATCGGCGGTGCTGAGTACCCCATGGAAGCGCAGAATGTTGTCGAGCTGCATCCGCAACAGCGCTGCGGCGCAGATGTAGCCGTGCTTCGGCATCAGCAGTAGGAAGCCCTCGGCAATGTTCAACGAGCGGTCCAGGACGGCCATCGCCAGCCCGTCGCAGGGGAATAGCTCACCGCCGCAGGATTCGTACAGCGCCTTCCCGGACGTGCGATAGCCTTTCAGAACCTTTCGGAGTGGGGTGAGCGACTTACTACTTCGTTTGCCATCGTGGGCTCTCTAGGCTTAAACGTGATACCCGCAGCCGAAAGCATTGAATGCCAATCTGCAAGTTGCCATGAGGATCGCGTACTCGTCCGGTCGCACATTATCCCGGACGCGTTCAATCGGGCTCTGAAGGGCGGCATGGATGCCCCTCCAGTCATGCTCTCGAATAATCCTAGGCAACACCCCAAACGCCGACCGGGCGGCCACTATGACGAGGATCTGGTTTGCGATCCATGTGAACGTCGTTTCTTGCCTTGGGACACGTGCGGCGCTGATTTCTTCCTGAATCGCTTGCCCACGGAAGGCCAACCGTTGACCGCACCAAACGGGGAAGCCGTGGCCCATCAGTTTGAAAACGTCGATTACACGCAGCTGAAGCTATTCGCGATCTCGTTGCTGTGGCGTGCGTCGGCCAGCTCGAACGAGTTTTTTAGGCGAGTGCAACTTGGGCCATACGAGGAGGCGGCTCGGCAGTTGATCCTGAATCAAGCTCCTGGCACGGCTGACGAGTTCGCTACGATGATCGTGCGTTGGATTGCCCGGCCTCCACACGAACAACTGGCTCAGACACAGATGAGTCCATACCGGGCAAAGCTGGAAGGTGTCAACGAGGTCAAGTTGTTCTTGGCCGGAGCGGTGATGCACGTGAAGGTTGATCAGCGGCCGTATCCCGAGCCGTTTCCTGAATTGATCTTGCGTCCTGATCGGCCGTTGGTAGTCATCGCCCGAGAACTAGAGGGCAGCAAGGATATCCTTGCTCTCAGGCCGGCATTGGAGGCTGCGGCTGCGCGAGCACGCGACAAGAAACGCCGCTATACGTGAGCGGATCATCCGCTAGGCCCGGATCGCCGGCAGCTCACCGGCTGAGGCTGTTCGTCCATCGTCTGCGCTTGGCGCTCCTTGGCCTGGTATCCCGCGATCTGTGCGCGAAGGAGCGGCAGCGACATCACATCCCCCGTCGTGACCTCCCAGCCTTCCGGCGAGATCAGCTTGCCGGCCCGGAGTATCCACCCGCGCCAGGATGGATCGAAGCAGCCAAGATCCTCACTCAAGATCATGAGCGAGGTCCGCGGGGGCCGTGTGGCTCCGCGCTTCCAGCGTCGAGCGGTCGCTATGTCGACTCCGCAGCTCCGGGCGACCTCCTCGGGAGAGATTCCGTAGAGGGGGTTTGGGTCCGACTGCATTGTCCTTTCGGTGCGCGCGCGGATGCGCGGCGTCGTAGACCTGGGCGACGTGGGAGAAGTCCAGTGCTATAAATCTGCGTGGTGCTGATGCTCGCGTTCCCGGCAGCCTGCACCTCGCGAATGGCGCCGCTCGATTCCAGCAGGTGCGTCGCAAAGCTGTGCCGGAACATGTGCGGATGCACGTGCACCGTGATGCCCTGCTTGCGGGCCCACATCGCGACGCGTTGCTGCACGGCCCGTCCGCCGAGGCGATGACCGTTGCGGCCCACGAATACCGCGACTTCTGTGCGGTCTGCTACGTCCGAGCGCATCAAGAACCAGGCGCGGAGTGCTCTCACCGCGTACGAGCCCACCGGCAGGACTCGCGCCACATTGCCCTTGCGAGAGCTCGCACCGTGTGATCTCGCATATCCAAGTCGGGCACGTCGAGCCCGATGAGCTCGGCGAGACGCAGTCCCGACGAGTACAGCAGCTCCATGATGGCGCGATCGCGCACCGCGCCGGGATCGGTGCCGGGGATCTCGAGGAGCCGCGCCATCTCGTCGACATCGAGAACCTTTGGCAGCGGGCGGTGCCACCTGGGCGCTTCGATCAGTAGAGCCGGATTCGCTGGCAGCGCGCCCTCCCCGAACCAAGAAGTTCAGGAAGCTCCGAACGGCAGAGATGCGCCGCTGCGCGCTGCTCGCCGAGAGCCCCCGGGCGTGCGACCGCGCTGCGAACGAGCGAACGTCGCTGATCGTGACGCGCTGCCAGCTTTCGATTCCCGCCCGATCGCAGAAGGTCGCGAGCGCTGCAATCTCACGGCGATGGCCCGACACCCTATGGGGGGAAACTCGACGCTCAGTCGTCAGGTATCGGTGGTGGCGGTCTACCCATTCCTGCGCCTGGCGATTCACAGGGCTTCTTCTGGATGACGAAGATCGTAGTAGGCGCTGTAAATCGGATCCTCGCGCTCCTGTGCCCGTCGCAGAACGTGATACGCATCCCTCAGTAGACGGATCCGCGCGAAACAGGTCGCACCTGGTTTCAGGCGTCAGCCGGTATCCCTCCTCGAGGTTGTCGGCCGGGATATTTCCCATGATGCAGCAGACGCGCTCAGCAAGCTCGCTAGCTTCGGTGTGCGAATCTAGAAATGGGGAAGGTCGGCTTGTGACCGAACTCCGTGCTACTTTCTTCGTAGCCATGATTGAACCTCCTGAGTTCAGTTGTGGTCAGGCGCCTCGAGCTGTTGACGCAGCTCCTGGCGCCGCTCTCTGTCACCCGCAGAGGATAAGCAAATAAAATCTGCTTGTCGCCGCAAACATTCCTTGCGGGGGGTTTCGAGGTGTCAACTTGCGGCGCAACGCGGGTGATCCAAGCGGTATACCTGCGCGAGGCGCTGGACGATCTCCTGAAGAAGTACGCAGCCATGCTGCGGAGGGCCGCGAAGTGAATCAGTGCCCGAGTCTGTATTTGGCTTTGATTGATTGCGCTATGAAAGCTGCCTCATACACAAACCTTCGGGAGGTTTTTCCTTGAAGCACGCAATGGTGTTTCGGGTGGAGGGCTTGCGCACAAAGAACGTGTGTCCGCCGACGGTGCTTGTCTGTGCAGTCCCATAGGCTGTGCTGCCGACTCCGGTGGCCGTTGCGGTTGTGTATGACTGTGTAGGCGTGGTGATCGCACCTGTCGTTGCTACCGTAGAGTTTTCATCGACGATGATGAAGTACGGATATCCGTGCTCCATTGCGACCTCCGCGCTTCTGAGCAGCGTGAAATCCTCTGCGCGCTCCTGAGGCGTAAATCCGTTACCGCGGAAATACACTCGGAAGACATTCTCAGAGAGCTGCGTTTCTGAGAAGCCGCCCCGGAACCCCTTCCCCTGATATGGGGTCGCGCAGCTGACGTACAGCACGCAGAGACAGACCACGACGATTCGGGCTGGCCATCTAGGCATTGCACCCCCTCTGTCAGCCTTCTCCCTGCAGGATTACTGTCGCGACGTGGCCGAGAATCCCAGGCGCACTGCCGGCAAGTTTACGCCCTCCGCGTGTATCGCCTGGAGCCTTGAGTAGTCGCTTTAAGGTCGTGAAAATGCGGTAGGAGTGGGGCGACGTTGGCAGTCGCGACAGTGCGGCGGCAGCTTCAGGCCCTCGCGGAAACTGCATCGCCAAAGCCCACGCGGACGGCTACCAGTGAGTGCGCGCTGACTCTCACGAGAACGAGTCAATCACGCCGCCTGAGATTAATCGGCGTTCGGCGACAGTAACCTTCAGACAATACAAAAAGGGGGTCTCATGTACCGCGTATCACCTCATTACGCCGTGGCGGCTATTGCATCGCTCTCTGTGGCAGCCTGCTGCAGCATCATTCACGGCACACGCCAAGACGTGGGCATATCGAGCAACCCATCAGCAGCTCGGGTAAGCGTAGACGGAATTCAGACCGGGACGACGCCAGTAATTGCGCACCTTACCCGCAAGGATAACCACTTCGTTCGCATCGAGTTGGCCGGATACAAGCCGTACGAAACGACACTGACGCGGAAGGTCAGCGGATGGGTGTGGGGCAATCTCGTGTTCGGCGGCCTGATCGGGTTGGCCGTGGATGCAATCAGCGGCGGCTTGTATAACCTGACTCCCGAGCAGGTATCGGGGACGATGCTCACGAACTCGGCCGACATCGTGCCAACGCGCGATGGACTGTACGTAATGGTAGTCCTGAAGCCTCAGCCGCAATGGCAGAAGGTCGGGCAGCTTCAGCGCGAATAGAAAGCGGAGGCCGGATCGTGATTGCGCCCGTGGACACGACGCCATACCAGACCGTTTATGACGAGGTCTACGACCGCCTGTTTCCGCAGCACTTCAAGGCGCTGCTCGGAACAGGAGTTGCCCCGGAGGAGGCTGGAAAGCAGGCGAAAAAGGAGGCCGAAAGGGATGCACGCGCCGAGGCTTTGGAGCGAACGCGCGATTTGCCCCCAGCGCCACTGCGTAAGTAGGCTCACGCACCGCTACAGACTGCCGCTCTACTTGTACGCCAGCGGCCTGAGAAAGCCGCTCGGCTGTTTGTCGTAGCGCCAATACATGCCACCCGGCGAACAAAAGTAGACCTTCCCTGGAACACACAGGTGCGTGAACTCGCCCTTATGCCAGCGACAGACTGTGGTATCGCGGCTCAGGTCAACCGCTCGAGCCTCGGCAATCGTGATGGGCGGATCTGCAAGCGCGCTGCAGGGGTACGATAGAGACTCCTCCGCACTCTCGCTCGGTGCGCTTGTGCCAGTGAGGTCACTGAGCTTCATACGCGAACCGACTTGTGCGCTCCCACTGATACTTAAGTGGCGGGAGCTTGAGCCCTTGTTGCCCTTCCTCGCGGCCGCGCACCACGCCGCCGAACACCTGCGTGGCGACGTATTGCAGCGCGTCGTGCGGGTGTGAGTACTCGTTCTTGTCGGGGACGTCGTGATAGCGAGAGGTGGCCTCACTTTTTCGGACACGGGTATAAGTGGATTTCTGTCCGGGCATGACCGGAGGGGAGTCCATGAGAAGACCGAGGCGTAACCATTCCGCGAAGTTCAAGGCGCAAGTGGCCCTGGAAGCGATTCGTGGCGAGAAGACGGTGGCGGAGATCGCCGCACACCACGAGGTGCATCCGAACCAGGTCACGGCGTGGAAGGCGCAGCTGCTGGAGCACGCGGCGGCGGTCTTCGGCGGTGAAGCGATCGCCGCCGACGGCAAGGAGCGGATCCGGGAGCTGCACGCGAAGATCGGCGAGCTGACCGTGGAGCGAGATTTTTTAGAAGGCGCGCTCGGGAAGTTCCCCGGCCTGAGCGGCAAGCGATGATCGATCGGGGCGCGCAGGTGACGGTGAAGCGCCAGGCGGAGCTTTTGGAGCTCAGCCGCTCGAGCGTGTACTACCAGCCGCGGCCGCTGTCGGAGCGGGACTTGCGATTGATGCGGCGGATCGACGAGCTGCACCTGCAGCTGCCGTACTACGGCTCGCGCAAGCTCGCCGCGGCGTTGCGGCGGGAAGGCCACCAGGTTGGCCGCCGGCACGTGGCGACATTGATGCGCCGGATGGGCATCGAAGCGCTGTACCGCCGGCCGCGCACCAGCATCCCGGCACGCGGTGCCTCGATCTATCCCTATCTGCTGTCGGGTCTTGCGATCGAGCGGCCGAATCAGGTGTGGGCGAGCGATATAACGTACCTGCCGATGGCCCACGGCTTCATGTACTTGGTGGCGATCCTGGATGTCGCGAGCCGCAAGGTGCTGAGCTTTCGGCTCTCGAACACCCTCACCGCGGACTTCTGCGTCGAGGCGCTGGAGGAGGCGATGTCGAAGTTCGGGGTTCCCGAGATTTTCAACACCGACCAGGGCTCGCAGTTTACGTGCGAGGAGTGGACCGAGCGTCTGAAAGCGGCTGGCGTCGCCATCAGCATGGACGGCAAGGGTCGCTGGATCGATAACGTGTTCATCGAGCGGCTGTGGAGGAGCGTGAAGTACGAGGAGGTCTATCTGCATGCTTACGCCAACGGGACCGAGGCGCGGACATCCTTGACCCGGTACTTCAGCTCTTACAACACGGTTCGCCTTCACCAGTGCCTCGAGTACCGCACGCCCGATGAGGTGTACTTCGGCGCGCTCGCCGGCTCGATGCCGGTGGCCGCCTGAAGGACGCTCGTGAACGCACAACGCCTCGGGAGCTCGATTTCGGGGGATAGCGAGGTAGCGGGTGCCTTGAGATCTCGGCTCCCGCGGCTTCCTATGCGTTCACTTTTTCCCACCACGCTTCAAAACCCGGAGCTTCTGACGCCTTCGGCGTCAGACTGCGCGGCGCGAAGACCATTGACGAAGAGCGAAGAGGAAGAGACGATCATCATCAACCGCCCAGGCAGATCCACTTATCCTGACGAGAAATCTGTCCTAACAAGCGGAGCCACCCCTGCGCTCGCCAGCGCCAGTAATCTTCACGCGCTTGAACTGGTAGCGTCCCCGGAAGCCCTTACGCAGCATCTCGCAGCGCGGATGCAGTTGGAGCTGCGGCTTGCCGTTGCGCAGCGTGTTGAGCGGCTTGCGGACCGACTCGAGCCGCGCCGTGATGTTCTGCTCGCCTCCGCGAATCCGGATGCCCTTGCCGTTCAGGATGTCAAAACACGTCTTTTCGTCACGGTCGGCGGTCATCGCAGAGCGCTGCTCGCCCGCCGGGTCGCCGTAGTCCTCGAAGGTGTAGCCAGGCCAGCGCCGTGAGCACAGCTCGAGCACGCCGTCGGAGAATCGGTGTATGCCGGTGTCCTCCCCGCATAGCTCCTCGAAGATGATCCAGCGCCCATCCGGCAAGATCTGGGTAAACACGCACGCAGGAGTAAGCCCGAAGTCCCAGCCACGAGCGATGGCCGCGCCCTTGATAGGCTCGACCTCCGAGCAATGCATGGCGTCGTTGTACTCAGGATAGACGGGCTTACCGTCCTTCACGTAGCCATAGAGCCCGTCGACATAGACGCGGATGAAGTCCGGATCGGCGCCGGACGCAAGGTTGGCGTAGTAGTTCGCCGACAGATTCGGCAGGTTCTCCGCCTCGACGGATCGCCCGCTCGGTTGCTTGAAGATCTCGATGCTGCGGTTGTCGGCGTCACCGTCCGCGCGGTGTTCCTCGAATAGCCGATACCACCAGGAGTCATCCTCCGGCGGGTTCGTGTCCATGATAATGCCCGGATCGACACAGCCACCCTCATTGCGCGGCGGATAGCGATCCACACGACCCTTCAGTGCCTTGATGACGGCCCACGGGATCTCCCGAGCCTCGTTGACCCAGGCGCCAGGGATCGGCGCTCAAGTTCCCGGCGCGCGCCGTGTGAGCGGCCGCCACGAGCAGCAGCATGAGCAGCCACCGTGCGGTGCTGCGCCAGCGGGCGAGCAGCATGCGGCGGGCCGCCTGGCTGAGCGCGGCCCGCCAGCGGTGCACGGTGAGTGCCTGGGACATGGTTTGCATCCGTGAGGGCCTGAGCTTGCCGGCGGCATTTTGCGCGTGCTCTGTGACAGCCCGCGGACAGGGGAGGCGCGGCGGTCCGCATGCGGCGGCACGGCCATGCCCAGGCAACGAAAGCCCAGACAGTTAAAGCTTAAACAGTCACAGTATTGACAATCACAGCCTAGGCAACTAGCATGCGCGCGTACACCCGGTGGGGGAGGCTAAATCCCCCGTCGGGGAGATTTCCACGGAGGCAACCATGGGCGACATTTACGACAGCGCGAGCTACCAGCCGCGCAAGGCCATCGGCGCATTACTCGGTCGCGTCAAGGTCGCGATGCTCGCCGCGGTCGATGCTGAGCTGGCCGCGGACAAGCGTCTGGCGCCGCTCGAGCTGAGCGCGGCGCAGTTCGCCGTGATCGCCTCGCTCGCCGGCGGCGGCGAGCCGAAGTCGGCCGCGGACCTGTGTAAGGGCATCTCCTACGACGCGGGCGCGATGACGCGGATGCTCGATCGACTCGAGAGCAAGGGCCTGCTGCGCCGCCGGCGCAGCGCCGACGACCGCCGGCTGGTGCATCTGGAGCTCACCGACCAGGGCAGGGCGGCGTATCCGCGCATGCGCGAGCTGTCGCTGACGGTCGCGAACCGGTTTCTGCGCGGCTTCAGCCGCGCCGAGGCGCGCCAGCTCGAGACCCTGCTGATGCGCATGCTCGAAAACGCTACCGGTCACGAGGCGCGCCCGGGCGTCTGAACGACAAGGACTAACATGAGTATCCGTAACGGCCGATTTACTCTCACCACCCGCTGGCGCTGGCTGGCGCTGGTATCAGGCGGCCTGCTCGTCGTGAGCCTCGCCTTCGGCTTCTACTGGGCGCGAGTGCTGCGTTACGAGCAGAGCACCGACGACGCCTACGTCAACGGCAACGTCGTGCAGATCACGCCGCAGATCTACGGCACCGTCGTGGCGATCGGCGCCGATGACACGCAGTTCGTGAAGGCCGGCCAGACGCTGGTGCGGCTCGATCAGGCCGATGCCAGGGTGGCGCTCGATGAGAGCGAGGCGCAGCTCGCGCGCACGGTGCGCGACGTGCGCAACCTGTTCGCCACCAGCGCGCAGCTCGCGGCCGATGTGCGTGGGCAGCAGACCGATCTGGGCGCGGCGCGGGCCGATCTCGCGCGGCGCGCGCGGCTCGGCGTCTCCGGCGCAGTCTCCGGCGAGGAGCTGCAGCACGCCCGTGACCGGGTCCAGACGGCGCAGGCGGCACTCCTCGCCGCGCAGCAGCAGCTCGCCGCCAACCGCGCGCGTGTCGACAACACCACGCTTGCCGACCATCCGCAGGTGCGCGCCGCCGCCGCCGCGGTACGCAACGCCTACCTGACATACGCGCGCACCGAGCTGCCGGCGCCGGTTTCCGGATTCGTCGCGCGCCGCGACGTGCAGCTCGGCGAGCGGGTGAGCCCGGGCACGGCGCTCATGGCCGTGGTGCCCCTCGATCAGGTTTGGGTCGACGCGAACTTCAAAGAGCCGCAGCTCGCCGCCATGCGGGTCGGACAGCCGGTGCGCCTCACGGCCGACCTTTACGGCGGCCGGGTCGTCTATCACGGCAGGGTCGCCGGCTTCGGCGCGGGCACCGGCTCGGCATTCGCGCTGCTACCCGCGCAGAACGCCACCGGCAACTGGATCAAGATCGTGCAGCGCGTGCCGGTGCGTATCGCACTCGATCCGCGCGAACTGTCCGCGCATCCGCTGCAGATCGGGCTGTCGATGAAAGCCGACGTCGACGTGCATGACCGCTCCGGCGCACGCCTGCCGCGGCTGGCGAGCACCTCGTCCGGTTGGTCGACCGATGTGTTCGATTCCAGCGGAGCGCTGGCGGACGCGCGCGTGCGCGCCATCATCAGCGCGAACCAGCCGGCGCTGGCTCAGGCGGGCGCGCGTGCCCGCAGCGGCGCCGGCCTGCTGGTCGCCGCGGGCAGCGCCGCGGCCGCAGGCGGCGGACGCTGATGCCCGATTCCGCGACAGCCATTGCCGGCAGACCGGTAACTGCCGGCGCCCCGGCGCGGGCGCCGGCACAGCCGGCGCCGCTCTCCGGATCGCAGCTCGCGATCGGCACGCTGGCCCTGTCGCTCGCGACCTTCATGAACGTGCTCGACACGTCGATTGCGAACGTGTCGATCCCGGCCATCGCCGGCGACCTCGGTGTCTCTCCCGACCAGGGAACCTGGGTGATCACCTCCTTCGGCGTCGCCAACGCCATCTCGCTGCCGCTCACGGGCTGGCTGACGACTCGCTTCGGCCAGGTCAGGCTGTTCATCGCCTCCACCGTACTGTTCGTCATCGCCTCGTTCCTCTGCGGCCTCGCGCCGAGCCTCCCGGCGCTGATCTTCTTCCGCGTACTGCAGGGGGCGGTGGCGGGCCCTATGATCCCGCTGTCGCAGTCGCTGCTGCTCGCCAGCTATCCCAAAGAGCGCGCCGGCATGGCGCTCGCCATGTGGGCCATGACCACGCTGGTGGCGCCGGTGGTCGGTCCGGTGCTTGGCGGCTGGATCACGGACAACATCTCCTGGCCGTGGATCTTCTACATCAACGTGCCGGTGGGCATCGTCGCGGCGCTGGCCACTTGGGCGATCTATCACCGGCGCGAGACCCCGACCGCAAAGGTACCGGTCGATACCGTCGGGCTCGGCCTGCTGGTGCTCTGGGTGGGTGCGCTGCAGGTCATGCTCGACAAGGGCAAGGATCTCGACTGGTTCAATTCCAGGGCCATCATCGCGCTCGCCTGCGTGGTGGTGGTCGCATTCCTCATCTTTCTGATCTGGGAGCTCACGGAGGCGCACCCGATCGTCGACCTGTCGCTGTTTGGCCGGCGCAACTTCACGGTCGCCACCGTGGCGCTGCTGTTCGGATACGGCCTGTACTTCGGCAACGTCGTACTGCTGCCGCTGTGGCTGCAGCAGTACATGGGTTACACCGCGACGCTCGCGGGGGTGGTGCTCGCGCCGGTGGGACTGCTCGCGTTGCTGTTGACGCCGTTCGTCGGGCGCGTCGTACACAGGGTCGATCCACGCCTGCTCGTGACGGCTTCGTTCGCGATCTTCGCGCTGGTCTTCTTCATGCGCGCCGGCTTCAACACCAACGCCACCATCGGCACGCTCCTGGTCCCTACCCTGATCCAGGGGGCGGGAGCCGCGACCTTCTTCATCCCACTCCTGACGCTGACGCTTTCGGGACTGCCGCCGGAGCGCATCCCGGCCGCCTCGGGACTCTCGAACTTCGCCCGCATCACCGCCGGCTCCTTCGGCACCTCGATCACGACGACACTCTGGGACCGTCGCGCGACGCTCCATCATGCGCAGCTGGTCGAGCGGCTGACGGCCGGCAATCCGGCCACGGCACAGGCTCTCGCCGGTCTGCACGCCGGTGGCATGGCGCAGAACCAGAGCTACGGGCTGCTCAACCGCCTGGTGGACGGGCAGGCCTACATGCTGTCGGCGAACGACATCTTCTACGTCTCGGGGCTGATCTTCATCGCCATGATCGGGCTCGTGTGGCTGGCGCGCCCGGTACACGAGACGGCGGGAGGAGTCCCCGCGGCGAGTGGTGCCCATTGACGGGTCGCCTCGGCGCGGCTTGCGACCGAAATGCTGTGGCTTCAGTCCGCGAGCGCGCGCAGCATCCTGGCGGGCGCCAGCCAGATGAGCTGTGCGCCGCTGGCGCGTACCGGCCCCGGGAACTGTAGCAGCGCCGCCCCAAGCTTCCTCAGCTCGAAGGGGCGGCCGTGCGCGCTGCCGCTCAGGCACTCGGCGATCAGGCGACCCAGTCCAGGCTCGTGACCGACGAGCGCGATGCACTTGATCGGCGTGCGCCGCAGCACTTGCAGGAGCGTCTCGGGCGTCGCTCCCGGGACGAGCTCCGGGCACGCAATGGCCGTCGGCCACCCGGCCCGCTCAGCGAGGATCGCCGCAGTTTCAAGGGTGCGACACAACGGGCTCGCCAGCACGCGCGCCGGATGCGGGGCGATGACCCTGAGCCCCGCGGCCGCCTTGCGGGCGCGCGCCACGCCGCGCGGCGACAGTGGCCGATCGGCATCGTCGGGCCAGCGTTTCGCATTGCGCTCGAAGGCGATGGCGTGGCGGACGATCAGCAGCTGCATGTCGCCGCCCCGCGCGAGAGCTCAATGACCGAAAGAATGGCCTTCGCGAGGAGGACCAGCGCCGTTGGCGCCGCCTGAAGCTGCGGCCGGCATGGCGGCGAGCACGCCGGCGGGTGCAGCTGAAGTGGACGCCAGCTCGGCGAGCCGTTGCCGCAGCACCTTCCAGCGCCGGCGCACGCGGCGCCAGGACTTGGTGACCGTGCGACGCGCGGCCGTGGTGATGCGCTGGTGACTTTCGGCCAGGCGGCCCATGATGAAGAGCGTGGCGGCCGGCAGCCCGCTCGAGGAGTCTGCGGCGAGCAGGTTCAGGCGCTCGTTCGCCACGAACGCATCGTGCTGTACGCCGAGTCTGTCCTGCATCCGCCGCAGGGCGCGCAGCGTGTCCTGCGCCGCTCCGCCGCAAAGGCCGGCGCCGCATTCGAGCGCGTAGCGCAGCTGCTTCGCCCGGCGCCTCACGCGGTGATAGTCGTCCATCGAGGAGCGGGCGCCGAGGCGGCCTACCGCCTTGCGCAGGCGGCGAAAGCGGCGGCGAATGCGTTGCGAAACGAGCGCGGCGCTCTCATCTGCCGTGCCGTTGCCGAGTGCAGTGCCGCGGGTACTCACATCGACGAGCGTCTCAATCCAGCGCCGCGCGAGCGCTGAATCGAGCACCCGCACCATGCGGGCCTGCGCGCGGCTGCGCTGCTGCGCGAGCAGAGCCTGGAGCGGCGCCAGCGCCGCGCGCTCCTCGTCCGACAGCTTCGCCGACCAGGCCGCAAGGCCGGCGATCTGCACGTCGAGATCGCGCGTCGCGCCGAGAGCGCGCAGCATCGACTTGGCGGTCCGGCGCGCACGCGACAGCGGCGGCGGCAGCTGCTGCTTGAAAAGACCCAGGCTCGCGTCGAGGCGTCGCGCGGTCACCCGCAGCTGATGCAGCTCCTCGGGGTCCGTGCCCGAGCGGGCGCCCGGTTCGTGCGCCAGCCAGGCGCCCAGCAGCCGGCGCAGATCCTCGAGCAGCGTGGGGCTCAAGGCCGTGGGCTCGCCGGACGGGGGCTGCGCCGGCGCATCGGCATCGGACATGAGCTCGGTTGTGCCCCTCTCGTCAGTCACGTCCACCTCAATTAAGAACTCGCCGGCACCCTTAATTTCTGGGCGCTTCTCTGGCCTCACCGCGGTAAGGCCAGTGTATAACAAAGGCGGCTGCCGCACGGACCTCCCCGGTTCCACGCGCAGGTGCCGCGCGGCGTCGGCGCCAGCCTGGCCGGGGACAAGCTTGGAAGCCGGCTGTGGGCTAAAATTGACGCTCGCGAAGCCGCTTACGTATGATTCGCGGCCCCGTGCGGCGGGTGGCAGTCAGGGCGCATGAGACTCGTGCCCGTAGCTCAGGCGGATAGAGCATCGGCCTTCTAAGCCGAGGGTCGCAGGTTCAAGTCCTGCCGGGCACGCCAGCCGCCGGTTTGAGGGGACGGACGGTGGACGTAGCTCAGTTGGTAGAGCCCCGGGTTGTGATCCCGGCCGTCGTGGGTTCGAGTCCCATCGTCCACCCCAATTTGGCATGCCGCCCAATTGGCATAACGCAGCCGGCGAAAGGAAAAGCCGATGTCCGCCGAATTCGCCGCAGGCGATTTCGGCCAATGAACGAGGGCCGTTAGCTCAGCTGGTAGAGCAGGAGACTCTTAATCTCTTGGTCGTAGGTTCGATCCCTACACGGCCCACCAGCTTCCGTTGCAAGCCCCGGCTGAGCCGGGGCCCGCCGCCAACCGTCGGCTATAATCCGCAGACCGGTACGCGCGCGCGCAACCCAAGGCGAAAGTGGCGGAACTGGCAGACGCGCTGGATTTAGGATCCAGTGGGGAAACCCGTGAGAGTTCGAGTCTCTCCTTTCGCACCAGTTTCCTCCCTGAAGGTGGCACCCTGAAGGACAGATGATGGACGTATCCCTTTCCGAGACCGGCGGCCTGACGCGGCGCCTCGATGTAGCAGTGCCTGCGACCGAGGTGGCGAAGGAAATCGCGCAGCGCCTGAAGCGTCTGTCGCGCACCGCGCGGCTCAAGGGCTTCCGTCCCGGCAAAGCGCCGCTTGCGGTCATCACCAAGCAGTTCGGCGAGCAAGTGCGGGCCGAAGTGGTGAACGACCTGATGCGCAGCTCGTTTGCGCAGGCCGTGAGCGAGCGGCGGTTGCGGCCGGCTGCGGGGCCGCGCATCGAGCCGATCGCGGTGGGCCCGGAGACGGACCTGAAGTATGCCGCGCACTTCGAGGTGCTGCCCGAGATCAGCATCAAGCCCGCCGAGAACATCAGCGTCGAGCGGCCGAGCGCGGTGGTGACCGATGCCGACGTCGACGCCATGATCGAGAACATGCGCGCGCAGCGTCCGGTGTTCACGCCCGTGGACCGCAGCGCGCGCGACTCAGACCGCGTGCTGATCGACTACCAGACCCGCCTTGAGGGCAAGCCCTTCGACGGGAGCGATGCACAGGACGTCAGCATTGTGCTCGGCACGCGCCAGGCGATGCCGGAGCTGGAGGAGGGCCTCAAAGAGGCGCGTGCCGGCGAGCAGCGCACGGTCACGGCCCAATTCCCGGCCGGTCACCCGAACAAGCTGCTCGCGGGGCGCAGCGCCGAGCTGCATCTCTCCATAAAGAGAGTGGAGGAACAGTCTCTTCCGGCGGTCGACGAGGAATTCTTCCGTACCTATGGTGTCGAACAGGGCGGCCTCGAGCAGATGCGCACCGAGGTGCGCGCCAGCATGGAACAGGAACTCGCCGGTGTGATTCGCGACCGCATGCGCGGCCAGGTGCTCGACGCACTCTATCGCGATAACCCGCTCGATCTGCCGCGCACGCTCGTCGACGAGCAGGTACAGCAGCTGCAGATCGAAGCTGCGCGCCGCCTGGGGGTGCGCGAGGCGAGTCAGATTCCGCCGCGCGAGCCCTTCGAGGAACCGGGACGACGCCGCGTGGCGCTCGGGTTACTGATGTCGCAGGTGGTCCAGACCCAGGGGCTGAAGGTCGACCGCGAGCGGGTCCGTGCCAGACTCGAGCAGCTGATCGGCGAGTACCCGAATCCGGACGAGGCGCGCCGCGCATACCAGCAGAGTGCCGACGCCATGCGCCAGATCGAATCCGCCGTGCTCGAGGATCAGGTCGTGGAGTGGGTCCTGGCGCACGCGCGGACCACCGAGCGGCCGATGACGTTCGCCGAGCTGACAGGGTTCGGGCGGACGGCCCCGGCGCATGAGCACGACCATGCGATGCACGACCATTCTGCCCACGACCACGCACTACCCGGGCACGATCACACGGCGCACGATCACGCAGCCCACGGGCACGATCACACCACGCACGAGCACGACCACCGGCACGAGCCGAAGAGCCAAGCGAGCGACACATGAACGAACGCGGCCTGAATCTGGTACCCATCGTCGTCGAGCAGACCGCGCGAGGTGAGCGCGCCTACGACATCTACTCGCGCCTGCTGAAGGAGCGCCTGGTGTTCGTCGTCGGCGCGATCGACGACTACATGGCGAACATCGTGGTTGCGCAGATGCTGTTCCTCGAATCCGAGAACCCGGAGAAGGACATCGCGTTGTACATAAACTCGCCCGGTGGCATCGTCACCTCGGGGCTCGCGATCTACGACACGATGCAGTTCGTCAAGCCGGACATCAGCACGATCTGCCTGGGCCAGGCGGCCAGCATGGGCGCGGTGTTGCTGGCCGCGGGCACCCGCGGCAAGCGCTACTGCCTGCCGCATGCCCGCGTGATGATTCACCAGCCGCTCGGGGGCTTTCAGGGGCAGGCGGCGGACGCGGAGATCCACGCCCGCGAGATACTCGAGACCCGCGACCGACTGAACAAGATCCTCGCCAAGCACACCGGCCAGAGCGTCGAGCGCATCAAGCAGGACACCGACCGGGATCACTTCATGGACTGGAATGAGGCGGTGCGCTACGGGCTGATCGATCAGGTGCTCGAGAAGCGCGGGGAGCTCGCCGCTGCGCAGGCGGCAGGCCCCGCAAAGGGCGCCTGAGCGCTGGCTCGGCCCCCGGCGGCCGGCGACATTGTGAAGCAGTGAACTCGGTCATGCATTTCCCGGTCGGACAGTGACTTAGGCGTGCGCGGCTGCTTTGCGTCGAGTGCCCGCACCTGCTATAAGAAAAACTGCGCCGGTGTGCTTTCCGGGCGTCGCGCAGCGAGCGTTTATGAGGACCTGCGATGAGTGAAGATTCCCGCAGCCGTCACGACGACGGGAAGCTGCTCTACTGCTCGTTCTGCGGGAAGAGTCAGCACGAGGTTCGTAAGCTGATCGCGGGCCCTTCGGTATTCGTCTGCGACGAGTGCGTCGAGCTGTGCAACGACATCATCCGTGAAGAACTCGAGGACCGGGCCGAGCGCGCGCGCGACAAGCTGCCGAAGCCGCATGAGATCAAGAAGGTCCTCGACGAGTATGTCATCGGCCAGGAGCGCGCCAAGAAGGTGCTGTCGGTGGCCGTCTACAACCACTACAAGCGCCTGCAGACCCGCTCGGGCGGCTCACGCTCCAGGGAAGAGGTCGAGATCGCCAAGAGCAATATCCTGCTGATCGGGCCGACCGGCTGCGGCAAGACGCTGCTCGCCGAGACTCTCGCACGGCTGCTCAACGTGCCGTTCACGATCGCGGATGCGACCACCCTCACGGAGGCCGGCTACGTCGGCGAGGACGTCGAGAACATCATCCAGAAGCTGCTGCAGAAGTGCGACTACGATGTCGAAAAGGCACAGACCGGCATCGTCTATATCGACGAGATCGACAAGATCTCGCGCAAGTCCGATAACCCCTCAATCACCCGCGACGTCTCCGGCGAGGGCGTGCAGCAGGCACTGCTGAAACTCATCGAAGGCACGATCGCGTCGGTCCCGCCCCAGGGCGGGCGCAAGCACCCGCAGCAGGAGTTCCTGCAGGTCGACACGGGCAACATCCTGTTCATCTGCGGGGGAGCGTTCGCGGGACTCGAGAAGATCATCCTGAACCGCACGCAGAAGAGCGGCATCGGCTTCACCTCCGAGGTGCGCGACATCAACACGCGTCCGCACGGCAGCGACCTGTTCCACGACGTCGAGCCCGAGGACCTGATCAAGTACGGCCTGATCCCCGAGTTCGTCGGGCGCCTGCCGGTGGTGGCGACGCTGGACGAGCTCGACGAAGGGGCGCTGATCTCGATCCTCACGGAGCCGAAGAACGCGCTGACGAAGCAGTATCGGCGGCTCTTCGAGATGGAGGGCGCGGAGCTCGAGTTCCGCGACGAGGCGCTGCGTGCCGTCGCGCACCGCGCGATGCTCAGAAAGACCGGGGCCCGGGGACTGCGCACCATCCTCGAAACGGTGCTGCTCGACACCATGTACGAGCTGCCCTCGATGCACAACGTCTCGCGGATCGTGATCGACGAGGCCGTGATTGAGGGGCAGACCAAACCGTACGTCGTCTATGGCTCCGAGGAGAGAGGGCTCGCGAGCGTGGACGAGCCGCGGCGCGCCTCGGGCTCGAACCATCACTGAACGGCAGCTTGACACCGCGCTGCGCCCTAATCGGCTCCGCGCGCCGTCTTGAAACAGGTCCGGAGCAGCCTCATTTCCCGCTACACTAGGGCTGAGTGGGCTTGCGGCCGCGGCAGGGACGCGTCCAGCCGCCCCCATCCGTTACCGAGGGCTTGAGCGTGTCCGAACCGACGACCACCACTCCTGCGACTGCAACTCCCGACGGCCTCGTCAACGTGCCGGTACTGCCGCTGCGCGACGTGGTCGTCTACCCGCACATGGTGATCCCGCTGTTCGTCGGGCGCGAGAAGTCCATCCAGGCGCTCGATGTGGCCATGCGCACCGACAAGCGCATCATGCTGGTGGCGCAGAAACAGGCCGACGTCGACGACCCCAAGGCGGACGACCTGTACCGGATCTCGACGGTGGCGACGATCCTGCAGCTGCTGAAGCTTCCCGACGGCACCGTCAAAGTCCTGGTCGAGGGCGTCGACCGGGCGCGCATCGAGAAGCTGCACGCCGGCGAGTACTACTCCGCAGACGCGACCCTGTTGCCGGACGGGGAAACCTACGACGAGAAAGAGATGGACGTGCTGGCGCGCTCGGTCATCTCGCAATTCGAGCAGTACGTCAAGCTCAACAAGAAGGTGCCGCCGGAGGTGCTGACCGCGCTTGCCGGCATCGAGCAGCCGGGGCGCCTCGCCGACACCGTCGCGGCGCACATGTCGCTGAAGCTCGCCGAGAAGCAGAAGGTGCTGGAGATCCTCGACGTCAGAAAGCGCCTCGAGCACATCCTGGTTGCCATCGAGAGCGAGATGGACGTGCTGCAGATCGAGAAGCGCATCCGCGGGCGCGTCAAGGCGCAGATGGAGAAGAGCCAGCGCGAGTACTACCTCAACGAGCAGATGAAGGCGATCCAGAAAGAGCTCGGCGAGATGGACGAGGGCGGCAACGAGATCAATGAGCTCGAGCAGAAGATCGCCAAGGCCGGCATGCCCAAGGAGGCGCGCGACAAGGCCGGGGGCGAGCTCAACAAGCTGAAGATGATGTCGCCGATGTCCGCCGAGGCCACGGTGGTGCGCAACTACATCGACTGGCTGCTCAAGGTGCCGTGGAAGAGGCGCACCCGGGTGATTCGCGACATCGCCCGCGCCCAGAAGGTGCTCGACGAGGACCACTACGGGCTCGAGAAGGTGAAAGAGCGCATCGTCGAGTACCTCGCCGTGCAGCAGCGTGTCGAGAAGCTCAAGGGCCCGATCCTGTGTCTGGTGGGACCGCCGGGTGTCGGCAAGACCTCCCTCGGCCAGAGCATCGCGCGCTCCACCAATCGCAAGTTCGTGCGCATGTCGCTCGGCGGCGTACGCGATGAGGCGGAGATCCGCGGTCATCGCCGCACCTACATCGGCTCGATGCCCGGCAAGATCGTGCAGAACATGTCCAAGGCGGGCGTGCACAATCCGCTGTTCCTGCTCGATGAAGTGGACAAGATGTCCATGGATTTCCGCGGCGACCCGTCATCGGCGCTGCTCGAGGTGCTCGATCCCGAGCAGAACTCGACCTTCAACGACCATTACCTCGAGGTCGACCTGGACCTCTCCGAGGTGATGTTCGTGTGCACGGCGAACAGCCTCAATATTCCGCCGCCGCTCCTCGATCGCATGGAAGTGATCCGTCTGCCGGGCTACACCGAAGACGAGAAGATGAACATTGCGCGGCGCTACCTGGTGCCGAAGCAGATGAAGGGCAACGGCCTGAAGTCCGACGAGCTCAAAGTGTCGGACGGCGCGCTGCTCGACATCGTGCGCTTCTACACGCGTGAGGCCGGGGTGCGTAATCTCGAGCGCGAGATCGCCAAGATCGGCCGCAAGGCCGTCAAGCAGATGCTGCTGCACAAGAAGGAGACCCGCTCGGTCGCCGTGACGCCGCGCAACCTCGACAAGTTCCTCGGCGTGCGCCGCTTCCGCTACGGCAAGGCCGAGGACCTGGACCGCGTAGGCCAGGTCACCGGGCTCGCCTGGACCGAAGTCGGCGGCGAGCTGCTGACGATCGAGGCCGCGGTCGTGCCCGGCAAGGGAAAGCTCCTGCATACCGGGCAGCTCGGCGAGGTGATGCAGGAGTCAATCCAGGCCGCCATGACCGTGGTGCGCAGCCGCGCGCAGGTGCTCGGACTCGAGCCCGAGTTCTACCAGAAGCACGACGTGCACCTGCATATCCCCGAGGGTGCGACGCCGAAGGACGGTCCGAGCGCGGGCATCGGCATGTGCTCGGCGCTGGTGTCGGCACTGACCAAGATCCCGGTGCGCTCGGACGTGGCGATGACCGGAGAGATCACGCTGCGCGGGGAAGTGCTGCCGATCGGCGGCCTGAAGGAGAAGCTGCTCGCGGCACATCGCGGCGGCATCAAGACGGTGCTGATCCCGGAAGAGAACCAGAAAGACCTGGTCGAGATCCCCGACAACATCAAGGGGAATCTCCAGATCAAGGCGGTGAAGTGGATCGACGAGGTGCTCGCGCTTGCACTCACGCGCCAGCCCCTGCCGCAGCAGCAGCCCACCGACGCACCGGCCGATCCGGCCGCCGCCGCCGCAGCGGCCGCGGCGGAAGGTGAGGACAAGCGTGCGCGAGCCAGCCGGCGCGTGAAGCCGGTGGTACCGCCGGCGCACTGAAGTCTGCGCACTGATGTCCGCCGAACTCGCCACAGGCGATTTCGGCCAATAGACGAGGGTGCTTAGCTCAGCTGGTAGAGCGTCGCCCTTACAAGGCGAATGTCGGCGGTTCGATCCCGTCAGCACCCACCACTCAACGCGTACGGCGCGACTGCATCGCGCCCGAGACTCGCTCCCACCGACACCGCCCGGGCGCTTGCTTGACAAACAGTCATGTCAGGCAGAGGCTCCGCCGCCTGCTACCCGATAGGGTAGTCCGGACTGGAACGCGGCGACTCCCCTGGTCGAGACAAACACGTAGTCGGGTCGCCGCTGCGGGGGCAGGTCTTTGAGCGAGCCGCGCTACAAGGCGTTCATCAGCTATAGCCATCGCGATGAGCTCTGGGCGACGTGGCTGCACAAGGCGCTCGAATCCTATCGACCGCCAAAACAACTCGTCGGTACGCAGACCAGCCGCGGCGCGGTACCCCGGCGCCTCAGTCCGGTGTTCCGCGACCGCGAGGAGCTCGCCTCGGCGACGGATCTCGGCGAAGTGATCAGCGCGGCGCTGCGCGAGTCGGCCTGCCAGATCGTCATCTGTTCGCCGAGCGCCGCGTGCTCGAAGTGGGTCAACGAGGAGATCCTGGCGTTCAAGCGCCTCGGTCGCGAGGACCGGATCTTCTGTCTGATCGTCGCGGGCGAGCCGAACGCCACGGACATGCCCGGGCGCGCGGCGGAGGAGTGCTTTCCGCCGGCGCTGAGATTCCACCTCGCCGCCGACGGCACGCTCGGCAGCTCGCGCACCGAGCCGATCGCCGCCGACGCACGCCCAGGCAAGGATGGGCGTTTCCTAGCCAAACTGAAGCTGATCGCCGGGGTGCTCGGGGTCGGATTCGACGCACTGCGCCGACGGGAGCAGCAGCGGCGCAACCGCCGGCTCGCCATCATCGCCGGTAGCGCCACTGCCGGCATGGTGCTGACCAGCGCACTTGCCGTCTATGCGCTCATCGAGCGCGGCGTCGCGCGGAAACAGACGGTGCGCGCGGAAGCCGAGGCGGAAACCGCTAAACAGACGACGAAGTTCCTTGTCGATCTGTTCAAAATCTCGGACCCGAGCGAGGCGCGCGGCAACACTGTGACGGCGCGGGAAATGCTCGACAAGGGCGCCGCGCGGATCGACCGGGAGCTTGCGAACCAGCCCGCGATCCAGGCCACGCTGATGGACACGGTGGGCACGGTTTATATGGGCCTCGGCCTCTACAAAGAGGCCCGACCGCTGCTCGATCGGGCCGTCGATGAGCGCCGCAATCTTCCCGACATCAGCCCGGCGGTGCTCTCCGACTCGCTGAGCCACCTGGGAGAGCTCGCGTACTGGCAGGCGGATCTGCCGGTGGCCGAGAAGAGCTACCGCGAGGCGATCGCCTATGAGTCGGCACAGCGGGCTACGCCGCAGAACCGCGCCGCGCTCGCGAAATCTCTGCACGGCCTCGGAGAGGTGCTGCAAGGCGAGGGTCGTTACGCGGAGGCGGAGAACAGCCTGCGCCAGGCGCTCGTCATGCAGCGCCAGGTGCTCGGGCCCGTCCATGCGGACACCGCACGAACGCTGCAGGATCTTGCCCTGGTGATGGACGCCAGGGGCCATCTCAAGGAGGCCATCCCGGTGATGCGCGAGGCGCTCGCGATGCAGCGCAGGCTCAACGGTTCGCAACCGGATCCGGGGCTGGCGCTGGCGATCGACAACCTCGGGGCACTCCTCGCCGAGGACGGCGATTACGATGCCGCAGAAAATCTCTACCTCCAGTCACTGGCGATGAGACGTCGCCTGCTGGGCGACAAACATCCGTTGATCGCGTTGACGCTCAGCAACCTGGCCAGCGTGCGGCAAACCAAGGGTGACCTGACCGGCGCCGAGGCAATGTTCCGTCAGGCGCTTGCTATCGAGCAGCAGACACTCGGCGAAGTGCATCCAGACGTTGCCACCACGCTCAACAACCTTGCCTTCGTCGAGTACGCCCGTGGCGACAAGTCCGCCGCACTCGCCGACGAACGCGAGGCGCTCGGCATCCTGCGAAAGCTCTTTCCCGGCGATCACCCTGAGGTCGCGCGCTTCGAGAATCGAATCGGCTTCTGGCTGACGGAGGCGGGCCAGTACGCCGAGGCGGAGCACGACCTCGAGGACGCACTCGCGATGCGTCGACGACTGCTGAACCCCAAGCATCCCGATATCGGCGGCAGCCTCGACCACCTGGCGATACTGCAGGTGGCGCGCGGGCAGAACGCGCAAGCTCTCGTGGCCGCGCGCAGCGCGGTCGAGATTCTCGCCGCCGCGCTGTCGCCGACGCACTGGAAGACCGCGGTCGGCGAGTGCGCCGAAGGGGCTGCGCTCACCGGCCTCGACCGCTATACGGAAGCCGAGCCGCTCCTGCAGCACGGCGCCGGCATTCTCAGCAAGGATCCCGACGCACCGCCCGCTTACCGCGACCTCGCGCAACACTACCTCGCGCAGTTGCGCGAGCGGCAGCGATACACCCGGCGGTCTCCCAGCGGGATGCCGGCAGTTGCTGCGGTGCGCGATCCGGCCGAGCGGGCCAACTGAACATAACGCTCCGCGGCGCGTTCATGATTCGGCAACACAATCGCGAACGTGACTCCCTGTTTGCCTCGATGTCAGCGTTGGTGCGTTTGACACCGGTACAAATAGTCGGGTAGCGTCAGCGCAAACCAACACACACAACGCCAGCGGCGAGCTGCCGGTTCTGGCGTATCTGCACTCTTCAGGGGGAGTCGCCGATGAATAAGAACACACCGCTCGCACTGTGCGGCGTCGCTCTCGTGCTGCTCGGGCTCGGGGCTGGTCAGGCCGCTCAGGCGGCAGGTAGCACTTACGTCGTTACGACTTCGGCGGACGACCCGACAAGCGTTACCTCCTGTGCGCTGTCCGCAACCCCCATTACTTGCGCGACATTGCGCGACGCCATCACCGAGGCGAACGCGGTAACCGCCGCTGCGGGTACCGCGACCGTCACGATCAATTTCAACATCCCGACGAGCGATCATGGTTGCTCAGGGGGCATTTGCACCCTCTCGCTCCTGTACGTGTTGCCGGCTACCTCCACCGACCTCACGCTGACCATCGATGCCTCGACCTCGCCGCAGAGCATCGTCATCAGCGGCAGCAGCCAGAGTTCGGCCTCAAACCCAGCACCCGGAATGATCGAGAACAATGGACCGCTGACGCTCAACGCGGTGACCATCGCCAATTTCTCATGCAATTCCAACGACGAGGGATGTAATTTCAGCGCCGTCAGGGGCTACTACGCTCCTTTGACCGTCAGCAACAGCACCTTCGCGAACAACTCCTTTCCAAACGGCGATGGGGCTGCGATTCTGATGCAGAACGCCGCATTGACGATCACCAACAGCACGTTCTACCAAAATTCCGTTGGCGTCTGGGGTGGTGCGATCGACTGCGATGGCTGCACGATGACCGTCACCAACAGTACATTCCTGGACAATACAACGGCAACGGCCCCCGTCAGCGGGGCGGGCATACCAACAGTCTACGCCGGCGGCGCCATCTACCTTACTGACGGCGGTATCGTCATACTCGCCGACAGTGTTCTGGCGGGAGGGGGGGCCAACGGGAACTGTGGCATTGGCGGGCTGGGAGGAGATACCTTTTACGACTCCGGCGGCAACCTGAGCGACGACAACACTTGCGACCTCACCAATGCGACGAGCGAATACAACGCTCCGGACACTGGCCAGGGAGGCCTGAATCTCGGCCCGCTGGCCTATAACGGTGGCCCGACGCAGACGATTGCTCTGCTCCCCAGCAGCGTGGCCATCAGCAGCGGCGTTGGCAACACCTGTCTCGCCACCGACCAGCGGGGAGTAGCTCGCCCCGCGGGTCCGGCGAACTGCTCGAGCGGTGCGTTTCAGTTTGCATCCGTACAAAACGGTAGCGGCACCGCCGCCGCCTGCACCGCCCCGATGACCTGCAACATCACGGGCGGTGAGAACCAGTCGGTCGCGGCGGGGACTCCGGCTGCGGCTGCAGCGTTAGCCGCCCTGACGGGCTCCGCCGCTGTGATCACCGAGAACATCTGCACGGTCGCCATGGATCCGCGCCAGATCTGTCCGCCTGGAAATCCATCGAGCCCGTATTACTACTCCCGGACGCTGCCCCTGGCGGCGATGTGCCCGAATCTGCCTTCCGGGGGCGCCGGGACGTCGGTGCTCCCGGACTACCTGTGCGGCGCCTATGGACCGAGCGGCGCGGGATCGGGTACCGGCTTCGCGGTGATCCAGGGCATCGCCAACGGGGTGAATGGCATCCCGGGGCTTCTGATCGCCAACGACGCCAACCCCGATGCTTTCTTCCCCCCCGGCGGGAACACCTCCTCCGAGTGCTCTTCGGATGGTGCGTTCATCGACAACATCAGCGATGGCTGGGGCCCATGGAGCTTGTCGCCCGTCGAGGGCAGGATTCCCGAAGGCAATCGGATCATCGAGCTCACGGATGGTTGCGGCGGCAATAAACAGTCATCGGGCGGCATGTCGCTAACACTCATTGGCGTAGGGCTGAACCTGCCGAATGCGACCCAGGAGCTTGGGAATCTCCCGAAGACCCTGGTCAATTTCGCCGAATTCAAGTACGTGAACCTCGGCGCTGAGGTGGCACTGGACCCGATCGACCTTCCGAACAAGGTGAGGCTGCTGGAGATTCTCGCCCAGGGCGCCGTATTCCTCGCGGCTGGGCAGCACGGTTGCGCCGAGGACACGCTCTACGAAGCCGACCGCTATGTCATAAACAACGCGGGTCATTTCCATGGCGCGCCCGCTCTCGACCCGAATTCCTACGGTCGCACACGGTCGCGTATCCTGAACCTTTTCTTTACGCTCTTTACGCGGCTGGACGGGAACAACAATCCGATCGACCCGACTGGCGACCCGTTCAACCTGATCGTCAATGATCCGCTGCTTGCGCCAGGCCTGAGCGGCCCGCCGGCATCGTGCTCAGTGCATTATCTGGGCCCTGACGGCTACTGAGAGAGTGGAGCGCAGCCCCACACGGGCTGCGCTCCCCGCGACGCAATCACTGCGGCTTGACCTCGAACGGACTCGCGCCGGCGAGGGCGCCGTCGACCAGCACAGCCACCGCGAACTGCCCGCTGCCGAGCATGGCTGCGGGCCGCTGGCCCGAGAGAGTGTAGGGCGAGTGGGGGAATGTGACCTTCCTCTCCGACAGCGCTACCAGCCGCACGCCCTGGTACCAGCGCCATTGAACGGTGTGCACGCCGCCGCTCTCGTGGGCCGGCCGCCAGTCAAGGTCCACCTGGAAGACGACGACGTCCTCCTGCGTGAAGGCGCTCACCGCCTCCGCCTTACCGCTCTTGAGGCGCGCTGCCGTGGTGAGGAGAGACCCCGAGACGTGCGGCACGATGGACTTGGGCGACTTGGCCGGGCTCGTCGCACAGCCCGCCAGCATTGCCGTGCCGAGGCATAGCAAAACCGCTGCCAGACCTGGCCTGAGCTTCATCAGCGCCTCGAGGCGGCGGCCGTGTGGTCGCACGGCCGCCGGCACACACGCTTCTCACCCGGCGCTTAGGAGAAGACGCCGTACTCGACCTGCAGGATCTCCCCGGTAGTGATATTCACGAGGATGGCATCGGAGTCATCGCGCACCCACTCGTAGCCGACCGGCGGCACGTCCAGAGCAAACAGCCAGTAGTCGGCAAGGATATAGGGTGCGGCCCAGTAGGCACGCGGCAGGACCTGCCCGTACGCCCAGCGGTGGGCCACCCAGCCCGCGGGATGGCGGTAAACGCCGATTTTGAAGCTGCGCGCGGCCTGGTAGTTGTGGTTGTAGTGCCCCTTATCGACCGCGGCCGGCCGGTTGTTCCAGCCGGCAGGCTCGGTGACGCGCTGGTAGTGCGTCGGACCGGCATGCGGCTCACCATGTGCCGCCGGGCGCGCGGCGGGCCGCCCGTGCTCCTCCGCGTGCTCCTGAGCGAATGCCACCGTCCCCGCGGCAAGGGCCAGCGCCAGGACAAAGCTGATCTTGGATGCAAGCGCCACGTTCGTACTCCTTGAGTGTGGGACTGCCGTAATGCTAACAGGCCGCCGCGCCAAAGCAGAAGCGCGCTGGGAGCCGACGGCCGTTCAGCAGGGGTTAACCAAAGCGCACGGCGAGCATCGACACCGAGCCGCCGTCCATTCCCTCCACCGGGAAGCTCACGGCCTCGCCCGCGCGGCTCGCGCCCGCGACGTACAGCAGTGGCAGGTAGTGCTCGGGCGTGGGCACCGCGAGCAGCGCGTCCTCACCGAGGGCGGCGTAATCGATGAGCGCCGCGTGATCTGCGGCGCCCAGCCGTGCCCGCACGGCAGTCTCGAAGCGCAGCGCCCAGTCGTACGGCGCGTGCGCGTGGTGGCCCCAGGCATAGGTATGCAGGTTGTGCACGACGTCGCCGCTGCCGAGTATCAGGACGCCCGCATCGCGCAGCGGCGCGAGGCGACCGCCGAGCTCGTAGTGAAACGCCGCGGGCTGCCTCTCGTCGATCGCGAGCTGCACCACCGGCACGTCCGCGCCCGGATAGAGGTGGCAGAGCACCGACCAGGCGCCGTGGTCGAGTCCCCAGGAGAGATCCGCCGCCACCGGCACCGGCGCCAGCAGCTGCCGCACGCGCGCGGCGAGTGCCGCATCGCCCGGGGCCGGATAGCGCATGTCGAACAACTCGCGTGGAAAACCGCCGAAGTCGTGGAGGGTGGGCGGCGCGGACATCGCGGTCACTGCGGTCGCGGGCACGTACCAGTGCGCCGAGACGCACAGGATCGCGCGCGGGCGCGGCAGCGAGGTGCCGAGCGCCGCCCAGGCGCGGGTCCAGGTGTTGCTCTGCAGGGCGTTCATCGGGTTGCCGTGGCCGAGGAACAGCGCCGGCAGCCGAGTGCTCATGCGGCGGCGGCCGGATGCTGCGCGAGCAGCCCTACGACTGACTGATACAGCCGGGCGCGCAGCGCATAGCGCTCGCTCGCGCGCGTCACGTAGCGCACCGCGATCTCGACCCCAACGACGCCCGCGGCGGCGGGCCGGATGGCAATCGCGGGCAGCGCCGATATGCCGCTGCCGTGGTGGGTGCGCGCGGCGCGCCGCCATTCCTGCTCGGCCTGCCGGACGTTGTCGGCGGTCGCCTCGGCGACTTCCTTCTCGATCGCCTGGGCGATCCTGCCCGTGTCACGGTCGAAGGGCACGGTCACTGTCAGCTCATCCCAGAGCCACTGGCCCGAGGTGGAGAAGTTGAAGTAGTGGCCCTCGATCGCGAAGGTGTTTGTGAAGGTGACGCGCCGGCCAGTAGGGTGGCCCGCGTCGGTCCAGTTGCCGGTCTCGAGCAGCACCGTGTGGAACATGCCGAGATCGATCACCTCGCCGCTGACGCCGTTGATCTCGACCCAGTCGCCGAGGCGGATGCCGTTCTTGCCCATGAGGACAAACCAGCCGACGAACGCCACCAGGAAGTCCTTGAGCGCCACCGTGAGCCCCGCGCCGGCGAGCCCGAGCATGGTGCCGAGCTGTCCGGGCACGCCGATCAGCACCACGAGAATCAGCACCACGCCGGCGATCTGCAGCGACACCCCGATGACGCTACGTAGCGTGGCGAGCTGGCGGCGATCGAGACGTGTGCGGCCGAGGAGATGCTCGAGCCACGTGTCGATGAACAGCAGCAGCAGCAGCGCGCCGAGCACCATGGCGGCGTCGATGAGGCAGGAGTGCAGAATGGCGCCCGCCTGCCCGGCGACGACGCTGCCCCAGGCACCATAGGTGTCGGCGAGCTTGCGCCGCGCGTCGATGCGCTGGTCGCGGATCGTGAGGCGGCTCTGCTCGGCGGCAACCCGGCGGGCCTCGCTCACCAGCGTCGGCGCGCCTGCCGCTGCGCCGGGCTGCACCCCGGCCGCCGCAGCCTCGCCCTGTCGGCTCGCCGCCAGCGAGGCGGCCATCTGCGCGCGCTCGTTCGCAAGCTGCACGGCACTCGCCTCGGCGCTCGCCTGCGCCTTGCCGAGCCAGCGCTCCTTTTTCGTGAGGGCGAGGTACTGGCGCACCTTGCCGACAAGTCCCTTGAGTCCGGCGAGCGGGTCCTCCTTCACCGGGGAGGCGGCCGGCCGGCTCTTCTCGGCGGTCTCATGCTCCTGTTGCATCAGCTGGATGCGCTGATGCACGTTGCCGCCGGCCTGAAGCAGCGCATTGTTGGCCTCGGTCAACTGGTCCTGATCGAGCTCCTGCTGCACCTGCGCCAGATCGAGCTGATCCTGGATGGAAGCCTTCTGCGCGCTCGGTGCCTTGGCGAGTGCGTCCGTCAGCTCCTTGACCCGCCCGCTGTCGCTGTCGAGCTTGCGCTGCGAGGCGTTCACCTGGTCCTGGATCTGCTGGGCCTGCGGGCTCAACACGGGCGGATGCGCTTCCAGGTGGCGCAGCGCGCCGGCGAATGCGAGGTCGAGCTCGTGATCGGCGATCTGCACCGCGGCCTGCGCGAGCGGCACTTCCTCAGGCGTGGTCGCGCGCGTCGCGAGGCGCTGCGCCACCAGCAGCGTTTTCTGATCGATGACCGGCAGCGCGCTGGCAGCGGCCGGCTGCGTCGCCGGCGTGCTGGCGAGCGCGGCCACCGGGGTCAGGTCGGGCTGGCGGGTACGCCACAGGCCGTAGCCGGTGACGGCAGACAGCAGCAGCAGGATCACGGCGCCGATCTTTTGCAGCAGGCTCATCGGTGAGTCACGGTGGCCGTGGACACGGGGCCGTTATGATGCCACGGAGCCAAGGATGCCTGGCGTCGCGGGCGTCCAGCTGCACCGCAGCGCGAGCGCCCTTCGATAGCCCCGGGGCCGGTTGCGCCCGGCAAAGTGCGCCTAGTACGCGAAGTACGGGCCCGTTCCGCCTGAGGTGCTGGCGCCTGAGATGGCCACGAACACGTTATGTCCGTAGAAGAACGGCATGCCAAGGTCGAAGGACTGCGTGTTCGAATTCGGGGCGCCGATATTGGGGAATGCGGTGGCGCTCGGGTTGTCGGTCGCGAGCTCTATGGCATTGCCGATGTTGAACCCGGTCATCTCGGTTGCGGCATTGGTGCCCGTCAGCTGCGCGGACAGGCTCTCTGTCGCTGTCGGGCAGAAGAACCCCGGCGCAACCGTCGTCTGGCCGCACGTCATGATCGAGCTGTCGACGAAGTAGAAGGCATTCGAGCCGGTGTCCATGAAGCTCTCGGGGTAGGTGCCGCCATTGAAGCTGACGCTGATGTAGCCGCTCGAAGGATCGGATGTAAGCACGGTCGCGCCATTCAGGCCGTTGTTGCTCTCGGTGCCTATGCCGAACACGAGCGCCCCGGTTGCCGACACGGCGCCGCTGGTGCCCACCGGCGGCAGCTCGACGATCACGCCGTTGTTATCGGCTGGGAACGAAGCAACCGGATTCGCCACCTGCAGGTTGACCGGCTCGATCACGCCGGTACAGCTCACGGCGTTCGGGGCACAGGTGTAGTAGGTACCCGGCGTGACCTGCGAGGCACACTCGGCGCAGTCCTGCACGAACGGACCCACGCCGAGGATGCCGTTGGCGCCGAAAGTCGCCACCGTGTCCTCCTCGGTAGGCACACTGCTCGAGCAGTCGGTCGGGATGTTCGGGAACGCCGGATCGCCGATCAGCTGGATCGGGATGTCGCTGGCGGTTTCCGAGGAGATCGTGACGTCGGCACTGCGCACCGAGCCCCAGCTGTAGCCGATGGCAAAGATGGCGCACTCGGCGACCGGGAGCGTGCCGGCCATCTGCTGCGGGAGAGTCGCCGCGAAGCTCGCCGACAGCGCACCGTAAACGAGGCGCAGCCCGAATGAGCCGGTGTCGACCGCGATGTCGGGGATGGTCTCGCAGTTGGTCGTGCTGCCCGGCTGGCAGACCGTGATGGTCACGAACGCGGTGTTGATCGAAGGACTCGGCAGGACGGCGGGGCCGGCATCCACTTCCAGGGTCACGACGTTCGGCCCAGGGCCGGCGATCGTCTGGGTTGTGGACGTCGTGGTGGTGGTTCCGAGGCCGCCGCCTCCGCCGCCACAGGCGACGAGAAAGAACAGCGGGATGAGGGCAGATGCTGCGACTTTACGCACGGGTCGTCCTCGTTGGCGGTTCAGTTGAGGTTGCTCAGCGAGAAGTTCTGCGGCAGCAGCGCCGGGTCCCACGCGCGGCCGGCAAAGGCGCGCATGTGCCCGCTCGACTGTACGATCAGGCCCGGCAGCTGCACGTAGAGCTGACGCTTGCCCATCGGGTGCGCCTCCTGTACGCCGTGCGCGTACTGCCCGTAATAAGTACCGAGGAGCTGGCGCATATCCGGGATGAACGGGCCCCGCCAGGTGAAGGCGAACACGGCGCCGTCCGGGGTCAGATACTCGCGCACCCGGGTGCCCGCGGCGGTGGTGATCTCGTGCACCGTCACGCCCGCAACCGTGGTGACCTGGACTTTCCCCTGGAGCTTCGCGCGGTCCGCCTCGATGGTGGCGACGCCGCCGCCCAAAGTGGCGAATGCCGGGGCGGTAGCGGCGAGAGTGAGCACCAGCATCGCGAGCCACGCCCGGGACGAGCGGATCAACGAACGGCAGGGGAAGGGCATATCACCTCTCCATGCACGCGGCCAGGGTCCGCCGGAGCATTGTGCCTCAAGAGCCGCCGGACCGCGCTGCGGTCGTGCGGACGGCTGTCGTGCCCCGGCGACGGCGCAAGGTAAGTTAAAAAAGCGCACCTTCACGGAGCGCAGAGCGTTTAAGGACCGGATCCGTTGACGGGGCATTCAGCCCGGGTTCAGCGAAATCGCTTGTGGCGCGATTCGGCAATCCGCTAGCATTCGCCCCCCAAAATCGGAGCGGTAGTTCAGCTGGTTAGAATACCGGCCTGTCACGCCGGGGGTCGCGGGTTCGAGTCCCGTCCGCTCCGCCAACTGAGCGCGCAAATCCCGCCACACACATGCTGCAGAGGATCGGAGACCGCCTTAAGGCGCACAAATGGCTCGCTTACGTGCTGCTCGGGCCGTTGGCAGTCATATTTGCCGCCTGGGGCGCGTACGGCATCGTAAACGTCAGTGTCGGGGCGAGTAGCTACGCCGCCGAGGCAAACGGCACGAAGATCTCCCTGGAGGACGCCCGCAACGCCTGGCTGCGCGAGCAGTCGCAATGGCAGCAGCGTCTCGGCGGCGGGGAGATCCCGGTGCCGCTGCGCGATCAGCTGCAGAACGATGTGCTCGAGGGCCTGATCCGCAGCGCGTTGCTGGCGCAACGCACCCAGGACCTCGGCTATCGAGTGAGTCACGAGGAGATCCTTGACGCGATCCACTCCGAGCCCGCCTTCCAGGTCGGCGGCCAGTATTCGGCGGACGCAGCCCGGGCGGCGCTCGCGCAGGCGGGCGTCTCGCTCGATGAGTTCCAGACCGAGCTGCGCGGGGACCTGCGCCGCTCGCAGCTGGAGAACGGGATTCGCGCCACCGAGTTTCTTACGCCGACGGAGCTCGGGCGGCTGAAGGAGCTCGAGGATGAGGAGCGCGAGGTTCGCTATCTCGTTCTGCCCGACGACAAGTTCACACCGGCGCCCCCCGATGACGCGGCGGTAGCGGCCTATTATCGGGCGCACCAGGCGCAGTACCTGACCACCGAGTCGGTACACCTGCAATATGCCGAGCTGCAGCTCTCGGCGCTCGAAGCGCAGGAGACCGTGACCGATGCCGACCTGCATGCGCAATACGACAAGGAGAAGAGCCACCTGATGACGCCCGAGCGGCGCCGCGCGCGGCACATTCTCATCACCGGTCCGAACGATGCCGCGGCGCTCAAGGAGGCCCAGGACGTTCTCGCGCAGGCGCAGGCCGGCAAGGACTTCTCGGAGCTGGCGCGCAAGTACTCGCAGGACGCGGGCTCGGCGCGCAACGGCGGCGATCTCGGCTGGGCCGATCGCAGCGCCTTCGTCGGGCCGTTCGCCGATGCGCTCTTCGGCATGAAGGTCGGCGAGATCCGCGGACCCGTCAAGTCGCAGTTCGGCTACCACATCATTCGTCTCGAGGCGATACAGGCCGCCGCCGGCAAGACCTTCGAGGAGGCGCGCGCGCAGCTCGAATCCGACGTCCGGCGCGATCGCGCCACCGATCGCTTCGGTGACATCCAGGAGCAGTTGCAGTCGAAGCTCTCCGACCCCAACGCCGATCTCGGCGCGCTCGCCCGGGAATTCAATCTGCAGCAGGGTGACGTTGGCGACTACCTGCGGGGCGAGGGTGCCGCGCCGCTCGGCTCAGCGCCGGCACTGCAGGATCTGCTGTTCGGCGATCCGCCGCTCGCTCCCGGTAAGCTGGGCGGTCCGGTGCTGCTCGGCGACAACGCGCTGGTTATCGTCAAGGTGCTCGAGCACCGCAAGCCCGCGCCGAAGCCGCTCGCGTCGGTGCGCGCGGGCATTGTCGCCGCCATGAGCAGGGATCGCGAGAACGCGGCTGCCACGCAGGCGGCGCAGGCGATGCGCGCGAAACTCGCGGCGGGCGGCTCGTTCGACGAGGCGGCGGCCGCGCTCGGCCTGAAAGTCGACCCGGCGCACTTCGTTGGACGCAACGACCCGTCGGTTCCCGTAGAGGTTCGCACCGCGCTGTTCGCCGCTGCCAAGCCTGCCGGCAAACCCGTCTACATCGCGTTACCGCTCAGCACCGGCGGTGCGGCGGTGGCCGGCATCATGCAGGTGCGCACCGGCTCCGCGAGCCAGGACGGCCAGGCGCAGGCCGAGCGTATGCAGGAGGCGGCCGGGCGTGCCGGTCTCGCCGAGGCGCTCGACTACGTGGCCGAGCTGCGGCGCACCGCCAGCGTGCGCAAGAACCCCAAGGCGTTCGAGTAGCGGCCGGCGCTAAAGGTCTCTTCAGCCCTCGGCCTCGAGCGGGAAGCTCATGCCGACGGTGCTGAACCCGCTGTCCACGTAGAGGACATCGCCGGTGATGCCGGCCGCGAGGTCCGAGCAGAGGAACGCGGCCGCGTTGCCGACGTCCTCGAGAGTCACGTTGCGCCGCAACGGGGCGACCTCGGCCACGCGGCTCAGCATCTTGCGGAACCCGGGAATGCCGGCCGCGGCCAGCGTCTTGATCGGGCCGGCGGAGATAGCATTGATGCGGATGCCCCGGGGACCCAGGTCCGCGGCCAGGAAGCGCACGTTGGCCTCGAGGCTGGCCTTGGCGAGGCCCATGACGTTGTAGCCGGGGATCGAACGCACGGCGCCCAGGTAGGTGAGCGTCAGCAGCGCTCCGTGCCGTCCCGCCATGAGCGGTGCGGCGCGCTGCGCGAGCGCGGTCAGGCTGTAGCTCGATACGTCGTGGGCCACGCGGAAGCCTTCGCGCTGCGTCGCTTCGAGGAACGTGCCAGTCAGGGCCTCGCGCGGCGCGTACGCCACTGCGTGCACCACGATGTCGAGCGAGCCCCATTCACGCCCGAGCAGTGCGAAGGCCGCATCGAGCTGCACATCCGCCGTGACGTCGAGCGGCATCGTCAGCCGTGCGCCGAGCGAGTGAGCCAGCGGCTCGACGCGCTCCTTCATCTTGTCGTTGACGTAGGTGAAGGCGAGCTCGGCCCCTTCGCGGTGCATCGCCTGTGCGATACCCCAGGCGATCGAGCGATCAGTCGCGACGCCGACGATCAGCGCGCGCTTGCCGGCAAGAAACCCCATGGACTCTCCCTCCCGGCGGGCGCGCTTCAACTGTGGCGGGTGGCCAGGTGGATGCGCAGCTTCTGACCGGCGTGGATGTGCGTATGCGAGCTGAGGCCGTTCCAGGCGAGGATTTGCGGCACGCTGCACTGGAACAGCTGTGCAATCAGCGCCACCGTGTCGCCGCTGCGCACGGTGTAGACCACGCGACGCGCGTGTGTCGTGTGTGTCGATTCGCCGCCACCGGCGAGGCGGATGCGCTGGCCCGCACGCAGCGGATCTCCGGGGTGCATGCCGTTGAGAAGCGCCAGCGTGTTGACATTCATGCCGTGGCGGCGCGCGATCGCCCAGAGCGAGTCGCCGCTGCGCACGACCTGCACGTGCGGCCGCCGCGCCCAGCGCCCGCGCCCGTCGACGCGTGCGGCAGCGAGCATCACCTTGGCCGGCAGCTCGAGAGCTGTGCCCGGTACGCTCAGGTCATCACCGACGGTGAGGCGTCCGGCGGGCAGGTTATTGAGCTCGCGGATGACAGTCGGGGTCGTGTCGAAGTGCCGGGCGACCGAGGCCACCGAATCGCCGTGCCGCACGGTGTAGTGCGCCACCGCGAGGCGCTGGTCGGGGGTGAGCTGGGGCAGATTGGTGCTGAAGGTTTCGGCGGCATCGACCGGCAGCAGCAGGAAATAGGGCCCTGCAGGGTCGGTCGCCCAGCGGTGAAAGGCGGGGTTGAGCTCGTACACCTCTTCGGGACTGATGCCGGCGATCTGCGCTGCGACTTTCAGGTTGATCTGCCCCTCGGTCGGGACGCGCGTGAAGTAAGGTTGATTCGGAATCGGGCTGATCTCGAGTCCGAAGGCCTGCGGATCCTGCACCAGGCGTTTCATCGCCAGCAGCTTCGGCACGTACGCACGGGTCTCGCGCGGCAGCCACAGGCTCCAGAAATCGATCGGCCGGCCGGCGGCGCGGTTGGCGGCTACCGAGCGCTCGACCTGTTTCTCGCCGCAGTTGTAGGCGGCGATGGCGAGCAGCCAGTCGCCGCCGAATTCGTCGTGCAGGGACTGCAGATAGTCGAGTGCGGCGCGAGTCGACTCGACGATGTCGCGACGCCCGTCGTACCACCAGTCCTGCTTGAGCCCGAAGCGCGAGCCCGTGTCGGAAATGAACTGCCAGAGGCCCGAGGCGCTGGCACGCGAGTAAGCGTAAGGCTCGAAGGCGCTCTCCACGACCGGCAGCAGGGCGAGCTCGAGGGGCATGTGGCGCGCCTCGAGCTGCGTGACGATCTGGTACATGTAGAGGTCGGCGCGGCCGAAGGCGCGCTGCAGGTAGTCGGGGTTGGCCGCGTACCAACGCAGCTGCTGGTCGACCTCCGGATGGTCCCCGTCTCCGAGCCTGAACCCCGCGCGCATGCGGTCGAACAGGTCGGCGTATTGAGCGGTATCCACCCCTCCCGTGGAGGCGGGGGCCGCGGGCGCTGCCGCCCCTGCAGCGCTCCCGCTGTCTGCGGGCGCGGTTGCTGCGGCGGGCGCCGGGGCTTCGGGCTGCGTGGCCACCGCCGCGTCCGCCGGTCTCGTCGTTTCGGCGACGTTGACGGGCGCCTGCTCGGTGGTGGCCGGGACGGCTGTTGGAACCGCGGTCGCGACGCCGGGCGCGGTCATCGCGGGCGTCAGCTCTGCGCTGCTGACAATCTGCTCGGACGGTGCGTCGTCCGGGCGTGCGGGCGCGTGCGCGCAAGCGGCGAGTGCCAGAAGCGTGAGAGCCAGGAGCGCCTGAGAGGTGGATCTGATCACTGCAATCGCTCGAGTACCCTACCCCTTGCCGGCGTGCTAACGTCCCTGCCGTGCCGGGCGTGGGTCCTTCACTTTCAAGGACGCTACTGGGTCAGAGCTGAGAATTTAACCGGTAACTTCACCCTATTGCCAGCCTTTCGATGGTGCCAGTTCGCAGTTCGCGTATTACGGACCGTGATGCGGCTCTCAGCGCCTGGTGGTCCGGCCCGCTCGGTGGCGCGCTGCTCGCAGCCGAAGCTGAGCTGCTGGGCGAAGCGCTCGAGGACGTTTTCGGCTGGGAATTGCTGCAGGTTGGCGCCTGGGGGGCCGCTCGCGAGCTGCTCGCGCACGCGCGCACGCGCCGCCAGACGCTGGTGGCGACTCCGGGACTTGCGGGCGCCGCCGAGATCATCGCGCGTCCCTCGGAGCTGCCGGTGACGAGCGACTGCATCGATGCCGTGCTCCTGCCGCACACCCTCGAGTTCGCGGCCGACCCGTACGCGATTTTGCGCGAGGTGGATCGAGTGCTGGTGGGCGAGGGTCAGCTGCTAGTGCTGAGCTTTCGGCCGTGGAGTCTGTGGGGCATTCGGGCGCGCGCCAGCCGCGATGGCTTTCCGCCAGGCCTGCGCCGCGTGCTGTCGGAGCGGCTGGTGCGCGAGTGGCTGGTGCTGCTCGGCTATGAAGTCGTGGCTGCACGGCGCTATCTCTACGCCGGGCCGTGGAGCCGGGCCTCGGAGCGCGGCGAGGCGAGCCGGCGGATCCTGCGTCGCGGGCTGACTTCCCCGCTCCCCGGGGGCGCCTATCTCCTCAAGGCGCGCAAGCGCGTTTACACGCTCACTCCGGTCCCGGTGCGGGGGCGGCGCCTCGAGCGGCCGGTGCTGGGCGGGCTCGTGAAGCCCACGACCCGCTCGCGGGCGTGACGGCGGCGTCCCACGCACCACCGCCGGGCGCCGCGGCGCGCGTCGTGGACATCTATACCGACGGTGCCTGTCGCGGCAATCCCGGGCCCGGCGGCTGGGCGGCGCTGCTGAAGCGCGGCGAGCACTTCCGGGAGCTGCAAGGCGCCGAGCCCCTGACGACGAACAACCGCATGGAGCTCACCGCCGTCATCCGGGCGCTGGAAGCGCTGCGGCGTCCCGTGCAGGGGCGCGTCTACACCGATTCGGAGTACGTGCGCCGCGGCATCACCGAGTGGCTTTCCGGCTGGAAGGCGCGCGGTTGGCGTACCGCCGATCGCAAACCGGTAAAAAATCAGGATCTGTGGCAGCGGCTCGACGAGCTGGCCGCTGCCCATGCCCTCGAGTGGCACTGGGTGCCCGGGCACGCCGGTGTACCGGACAACGAGCGCGTCGACCGGCTGGCGAACGAGGCGATCGACCGCTTGCAGCGCGCCTTACGGTAGACTCGCGCCCCATGCGCCAGATCGTCCTCGACACGGAGACGACCGGACTCGAGCCGGAGCTCGGTCACCGCGTTATCGAGATCGGCTGCATAGAGCTTGTCAACCGCCGTGCCACGGGCCGCAGCTTCCACCGCTACCTCAATCCCGAGCGCGATGTCGACGAGAGCGCGCTCGCGGTGCATGGCATCTCGCGCACCGATCTCGACGGCCAGCCGCGATTTGCGGAAGTGAGTGCGGAGCTCCTGGAGTTCCTCGCAGGCTGCGAGCTGGTGATGCACAACGCGGACTTCGATGTGGCGTTCCTCGACGCGGAGCTCGAGCGCATCCCGGGGGAAACGCGCCGCGTGGCATCCGTCTGCCAGGTGCTCGATACGCTGGCGCTCGCGCGCGAGCTCCATCCGGGGCAACGCAACAGCCTGGACGCGCTGTGCAAACGCTACGAGATCGACAACTCGCACCGCGAGCTGCACGGCGCGCTGCTCGATGCGCGGATCCTCGCCGACGTCTATCTGGCGATGAGCGGCGGCCAGGGGCTGCTCGCGCTTGCCGAGGCCGAGGCGCTGCCGCGCCCGGCCGGCGAGAGCGCCCCGTTGCCGGGCTCGCTCCGTTCCGGGCTGCCGCTGCGGGTGCTCGTGGCGAGCGAGGCGGAGCTCACGGCACACGCGGCGCTGCTGGCGGTCATTGCGACGGCCAGCGGCGGGCGCTGCCTCTGGGCGCTCGATTGTGCGGTGCCCGCGGGCGAGGCGATGCGCCCTCCTGAAGGGGCTGTACCGGCCGCCGCGAGGCTCGCATCGCCGCGTGCCGCCGCAGTGCCACAGCCGAGCGCCTGAAGGTCTGCGGAAGCGAGCGGATGCTGAGTCTGCGTAACCGCCGGATCGGCGTGCTCGGGCTGGGCTATGTCGGGCTGCCGCTCGCTGCGGAGTTCGGCAAGCTCTACGACACGCTCGGCTTCGACGTGAATGCGAGGCGCGTGGCGCAGCTGCGTTCAGGGCGCGACACGACGCTCGAGGTCGCACGCGCAGAGCTCAAGGCCGCGCGCCACCTCGACTTCACGACCGAGTTGAAGCGCCTCAGGGGTCGCGGGGTGTTCATCGTCACCGTGCCGACCCCGATCGATGCCTATAAGCGGCCGGATCTCACCCCGCTGGTGCGCGCCACCGACAGCGTCGGCCGGGTGCTTGCAAAAGGGGCCGTGGTGATCTACGAGTCCACAGTCTATCCCGGCTGCACCGAAGAGGTGTGCGTGCCGATCCTCGAGCGGGAATCGGGCCTCAGGTTCAACCGCGACTTTTTCGTCGGCTACAGTCCCGAGCGCATCAACCCGGGCGACAAGCAGCATCGTCTCACGACGATCCGCAAGGTGACTTCGGGCTCGACTCCGGAAGCCGCCGATTTCGTCGATCGGCTGTACAGCTCGATCGTCACCGCGGGAACTCACCGGGCTTCGAGCATTCGTGTGGCGGAGGCCGCCAAGGTGATCGAGAACACGCAGCGTGACGTCAACATCGCGCTCATCAACGAGCTTGCGCTGATCTTCAACCGCCTGGGGATCGACACCGAGGAGGTACTGGCGGCGGCGGCCAGCAAGTGGAACTTCCTGCCGTTCAAGCCCGGGCTGGTCGGCGGTCACTGCATCGGCGTGGATCCGTACTATCTGACTCACAAGGCGCAGGAGATCGGTTACCACCCGGAGATGATCCTCGCCGGGCGGCGCCTCAACGACAACATGGCACTCTACGTGGCAGCGCGTATCGCGCAGCTCATGGCGGCGCGCCGCATTCACGTCAAGGGTGCGCGCGTGCTGATGCTCGGCATCACGTTCAAGGAGAACTGCCCGGACATCAGGAACTCCAAGGTGGTCGACGTGGTGCGCGAGCTCGAGAAGCACGGCGCGCGGGTCGACATCCACGATCCGTGGGCGGATGCGGCGCAGTGCCGCCACGAGTACGGGCTGAAGCTCACCCGGACAGTCAGGCCCGGGAGCTACGACGCGGTGGTCGTGGCGGTGGCGCACCGGCAGTTTCGCGAGCTCGGTGCGCGGCGTGTGCGCCGGCTCGGCCGCCGGCGTCACGTGCTCTACGACATCAAGCATGTGTTTCCGGCTGCCGCGGTGGATGCGCGCCTGTGAAAATCCTGCTCACCGGCGCGGCCGGCTTCATCGGCTTTCACACTGCGCAGCGGCTGCTTGGGCGCGGCTACGAGGTCGTCGGCCTCGACAACCTCAACGATTACTACGACGTCACCCTCAAGCAGGCGCGGCTCGCGCAGCTCACCGGGCACGGCAGCTTCCGCTTCGCCAAGCTCGATCTCGCGGACGCGGAGGCGGTGCTCGAGCTGTTTGCGCGCGAGCGTTTCGCCCGCGTGATTCATCTCGCCGCCCAGGCCGGCGTGCGCCACTCGCTCAAGGACCCCGGCGCGTACGTGCGCAGCAACGTCAGCGGCACGCTCAGCGTGCTCGAAGGCTGCCGCCATCACGGCGTCGGACATCTGGTGTACGCCTCGACCAGCTCGGTGTACGGCGCCAACACCAACATGCCGTTCTCCGTGCATCGCGGCGCGGATCATCCGCTCTCGCTTTACGCCGCGAGCAAGCGCGCCAACGAGCTCATGGCCCACAGCTACTCGGCGCTGTTCGGCCTGCCGACCACGGGCCTGCGCTTCTTCACGGTGTATGGGCCGTGGGGGCGTCCCGATATGGCGCTGTTCCTGTTCACGCGCAACATTCTCGAGGGCAAGCCGATCGACGTGTTCAACAACGGGCGCCACCAGCGTGATTTCACCTACGTGGATGACATCGCCGAAGGGGTGGTGCGGGTCGCCGAGCGTCCCGCGCAGCCCGATCCCGGTTGGAACAGCGCCGCACCCGATCCCGCCGCGAGCTCCGCCCCCTGGCGGCTCTACAACATCGGCAACAACCAGCCGGTGCAGCTCATGCGCTACATCGAGCTCATCGAGGAGTGCCTCGGGCGCAAGGCGCTCAAGAACTTCCTGCCGCTGCAGCCCGGGGACGTGCCCGAGACCTCTGCGGATATCGGCGATCTCATCGCCGACGTCGGCTACCGGCCGTCGACCCCGGTCGAGGTCGGGGTGCGCAGGTTCGTCGACTGGTTCTGCGAGTACTACGGCTACCGGCGCTGAGGGCCCGATGGCGCAAACCAAGGCTGCCCCCGTCCCCGCCATGCAGGTGCCGCTGCTGGATCTCAAGCTGCAATACCAGCCACTTGCCGCCGAGATCCAGGCGGCGATGGGCAGGGTGTGCGCGAGCCAGGCCTTCATCCTCGGTCCCGCCGTCAAAGAGCTCGAGGCGGGCGTCGCCGCCTACAGCCAGTGTCGCTTCGGGATCGGTGTCTCCTCCGGCACCGACGCGCTGCTGCTCGCCCTCATGGCCCTCGGCATCGGTCCCGGCGATGCGGTGATCACCAGCCCCTTCACGTTCTTCGCGACCGCCGGGACGATTGCGCGCACCGGGGCACGGCCGCTCTTCTGCGACATCGATCCGGCGACCTTCAACCTCTCGCCGGCCGCGCTGGCGGACTCGCTCGCCGCGCAGTGCGAGCGGCGCGACGGCGCGCTCGTGCACCGTGCCAGCGGCGCGCACGTCAAGGCCGTCATGCCCGTGCACCTCTACGGTCAGGTGGCCGGCATGACGGCACTCATGGCGAGCGCGCAGGCTGCAGGACTGAAGGTGATCGAGGATGCTGCCCAGGCGATCGGCGCGGCGGATCCCGCCGGCAGGCGCGCCGGCAGTTTCGGCGACGTCGGCTGCCTGTCATTCTTTCCGACCAAGAACCTCGGTGCCTTTGGTGACGCCGGTATGTGCGTCACCGGCGACGCGGCACTTGCCGAGCGGCTCGAGGTCCTCAGGGTGCACGGCGGCAAGCCGAAGTACTACCACGCCTTCATCGGCGGCAACTTCCGCCTCGATGAGCTGCAGGCGGTGGTGCTCAATGTCAAACTCAGGTACCTCGACGGCTGGACTGCCGGGCGCCAGCGCAACGCCGCCTTCTACGACGCGGCCTTCGCGCGCGCGCGGCTCGGGGACGAGGTGCGGCCGCCGCCGGCCGCGCCGCGTGGCGCGCGCCACATCTACAATCAGTACGTGATCCGCTGCCGCGGGCGCGATGCGCTGCGGTCGCACCTGGCAGCCGCCGGCATCGGCACCGAGATCTACTACCCGGTGCCGCTGCATCTGCAGCAGTGCTTCGCCTACCTCGGGCACCGGGCGGGCGAGTTTCCCGAGTCCGAGCGCGCCGCGGCCGAGACGCTCGCCCTGCCGATCTACCCGGAGCTCACGGAACCGCAACTACAATGCGTGGTCGATAGCATCAGCGCTTATTACCGCGGCTGAGCACGCGCGGACGCGCGCGCCCAGCCGCCGCTCGCACAGGGAGAGGCCGATGAGCATCACGACATCCCCGGGGCCCCGCACCGGCGTCTGGGCCGAGCTGCAGACACACGCCGCGCGGCTTGCGGCGCTTCCCGTGCGCGAGCTGTTCGAGCGCGACCCGCGGCGCTTCGAGCGCTTCTCGCGCACGGCGGCGGGGCTTCTCATGGACTTCTCGCGCCAGCGCCTCGATGAGATCGCACTGGCGAAGCTCCTGCAGCTCGCCGAGGCGGTCGGACTGCGCGCGCGCATCGACGCCATGTGGGGCGGCGAGCACATCAATCCGACCGAGGATCGCGCTGTGCTGCACGTCGCGCTGCGTCAGCCGCCGGGAGCGGCCATCGGTGGCGCGGCGGTCGAGAAACTGGTCATGGACGAGCGCGCGCGCATGCTCGACTTCGCCGAGGGCGTGCGCAGCGGCACGATCCGCGGCAGCGCCGGCGAGCCGTTCCGGCTGGTGGTCAACATCGGCATCGGCGGCTCCGACCTCGGGCCGGCGATGGGAGTGCAGGCGCTGCGCGCCTTTACCGCGGGAGCGCCGCGCTGCGAGTTCGTATCCAACATCGACGGCGTGCACCTCGCGGAAGTGCTGGAAGGCGCCGATCCACGCGCCACGCTCTTCATAGTCTCATCCAAGACCTTCACGACGCTCGAGACGCAGACCAATGCGCACAGCGCGCGCGCCTGGCTCAGTGCGCGGCTCGGCGCCGCGGCCGTGCCGGCGCATTTCGCCGCCGTGTCGGTCAACACCCACGCCATGAACGAGTTCGGGGTGCATCCGCAGTACCGCTTCCAGATGTGGGACTGGGTCGGCGGGCGCTACTCGGTGTGGTCCTCGATCGGAGTGACGCTCGCGATCGCCGTGGGGCGTGCCAACTTCCTCGAGCTCCTCGCCGGCGGACACGCCATCGACGAGCATTTCCGCAGCGCGCCGTGGGAGCAGAATCTGCCGGCGCTCATGGGGCTGGTTGCGGTCTGGAACAACAACTTCCTCGGCCTGCCGACACTCGCGGTGCTGCCCTACGACGACTCGCTGCGGCGCTTCCCGGCGTACCTGCAGCAGCTCACGATGGAGAGCAACGGCAAGTCCGTGCTGCTCGACGGCCGGCCGGTGGAATGCCAGACGGCCACGGTGGTCTGGGGCGAGCCGGCCAACAATGCGCAGCACTCCTTCTTTCAGCTGCTGCACCAGGGTACGCCGCGCGCCGCACTCGACTTCCTGCTGCCGGCGCGCTCCTCCTGCGGCAACCAGCCGCAGCAGGATCTCGCCATCGCGAGCTGCCTCGCGCAGGCCGAGGCGCTCATGGCCGGCCAGTCGGCCGAGGCGGTGCGCGAGGAGCTCGAGCAGCAGCAGCTGCCGCCGGCGCGCATCGCGGCGCTCGTGCCACACAAGGTCGATCCCGGCAGTCGCCCGAGCAGCATCGTTCTGTTCCGGCAGCTCGACCCGGCGACCCTCGGCAAGCTGATCGCCCTCTACGAGCACAGCGTTTTCACGCAGAGCGTGGTGTGGGGGATCGACGCCTTCGACCAGTGGGGCGTCGAGCTCGGCAAGAAACTCACCGCGCAACTGGCGCCGGCGGTCGAGGATCCCGCCGGCGGCCATGCGGCACCGGCCGCGGTGCTCGAGCTGCTTGCGATCGTGGCGCAGTGGCGGGGCTGAGCGTGCGGCAGTTGCTGCATCCGGCTACATGGATGCGCGTGCTTCAGTACAATCACGCTCCGCGCGCCGGGCTGAAGCCCCGGAACGCGCAATCGGGGGCATGCTGTAAAGGTTTGCAATGCGACTAGCTCGAGGCATCGGGGCGGCTCTGCTGGCCCTGTCGGTCATGTTGGCGTTTCGTGTCGATCCGGTAGACGGGCAGCAAGCCGGTTCCGCTGTGGAGACCGGCCTGCAGATCCTGCAGGGCCTCTCACCCGATCAGCGCCAGTCCATTTCTCAGCAAGTGGGAGGCGCCCTGGGCGGGGGCAATACACAGGGCGGGCTCAATGGGCAGCCGTCGCCGACGGCCGAGGCGCAGGAGAGTCTCATGCTCCAGGCGCAGCGAGACCAGCTGGTGCAGGAGCGCAAACTGCTGGAGGAAGATCGACGTCTGAGCCTCTATCTCGAGGGCGACGATTGGATCGTGATCACCATCGACTCCAATCCTCTTCCGGCGGTGCCAGAGGAGCAGACAAGAGGGGGCGCGAATCCTCTGCAGTCGGCCCTGCTCGGGAATCTCGGCTCCAGCCTCTCGGGCCAGCAGGGTCAGCAGGGCGCGCTGTCTCAGCTCGCGGCCGCGACCGCCGCGCCCGGGGCCGCCAACCGTGGGGCACAGAGCGGGACGACCCCCGGCATGGGGGCCGCCGGCGCCGGGCTCGGTCAGACGCCAAACCCGGCGCCGAACGTCACCGCGGGCGGCTATGCGGAGCTGCCGCCGAGCTGCGCCGGCAAGCCCAACTGTGATACATCGCTGCCGACGCGGCCGGAGTTGACCGACGAGGAGAAGCAACGCCGGCAGGCCCTCATCGATCTGATTCGCTCCAAGAATCCGTACCAACTCTCGCGCGAGGGCGTTCTTACGCTGCCCGGGTTCGCGCCGATCCCCCTCGCCGGCCTGACCGACCAGCTCGCCACGCTGCGTCTGGGCGTCGAGCCGGCGCTGCGCGACCTCTTTATAAGGGTAACCAAGCTGCCTCTGGTGGCCCACGGCCACAGCGCGCTCAAGCCCTTCGGCTACGACCTCTTCGATCAGCCGATCAACACATTTGCGCCGGCGATGAACGTGCCGGTCCCGGCGCAGTACATCCTCGGCCCGGACGATCAGCTCGATCTGCAGCTATATGGCTCCAAGAATGCACTCTACCGCCTGGTAGTCGGCCGCGACGGCCGCGTCAGTTTTCCGGAGCTTGGACCCCTCACGGTAGGCGGCGAGACCTTCGCAAGCGCCAAGGAGCAGATCGAATCGCGCGTCGAGAAACAGATGATCGGCGTACGTGCCAGCGTGTCGATGGCGGAGACGCGCACCATCCGGATTTTCGTGCTTGGAAACGCGCGCTGGCCCGGCTCCTACACCATCAGTGGCCTCGGCACGATCACTTCGGCCCTGTTTGCCGC
This sequence comes from uncultured Gammaproteobacteria bacterium, assembly GCA_963844595.1. Taxonomy (GTDB): domain Bacteria; phylum Pseudomonadota; class Gammaproteobacteria; order Steroidobacterales; family Steroidobacteraceae; genus 13-2-20CM-66-19. The sequence goes on along the minus strand of CAWJOW010000003.1, from coordinate 103,972 downwards.
CGGGGGTGTCCAGCAGATCGGCTCGCTGCGCAACATCCAGCTCAAACGACATGGTGAGATCGTACGAACGCTCGACCTGTACGACATGCTCATCCGCGGCGACACGACGGACGACGCCCGGCTGTTGCCCGACGACGTCGTCTTCATTCCGCCCATCGGGCCCACCGTCACCGTCGACGGAGAGGTCCACCGCCCGGCGATCTATGAGATAAGAAACGAGAGCTCCGTCGCCGACGTGGTACGGCTGGCCGGCGGACTGACGCCCGAGGCCGATACGACCAAGGTGGCCCTCACGCGTATCGACACCGATCTGCATCGGGTTGTGCTGCAGGTGGACATGGGCAGGGACCGGGGGCACTCCGAGGCCCTGCGCAACGGCGATGTGCTCGACGTGCCGCGCCTGCGCCCGACGCTCGACGCCGCCGTACTTGTGCAAGGTTATCTCTACACGCCGGGCACCTATGCCTATCAGCCCGGCATGCGTCTCTCGGACGTGCTGCGCTCGGTCGACGATCTGAAGCCAGACGCCGACCTGCACTACATCCTGATCCGTCGCGAGCTGCCGCCGGGCCGGCGTGTGACGGTACTGTCCGCCGACCTGGTGGAGGCGCTGCAGAATCCCGGCACTGCGGCTGACTTGCCGCTCATGCCGCGCGATCGCATTACGGTATTCGATCTGCAGTCGAGCCGCGACCGCGTCATCCAGCCGCTGCTCGAGGACCTGAAGCTGCAATCCAACATTGGCTTGCCCGAGCAGGTGGTGCGGATCGACGGCAGCACCAACGTTCCCGGCGAGTATCCTTTCCAGGCCGGCATGACGGTGACGGACCTCATCCGGGCCGGTGGCGGGTTGAGCGATTCGGCGTACGGCGGGAGCGCCGAGCTGACGCGCTACAAAGTGGTGAACGGAGAGGAGCGCCGGATCGATCTCATCAAGATCGACCTGGCCGCGGCGCTGCGCGGCGACCCCTCCGGGAACCTCCTGCTGCAGCCGTTCGACCGTCTGAGCATCAAGCAGGTCGAATCATGGACGGCGCAGGGATTGGTCACGCTGCGCGGCCAGGTGCGCTTTCCAGGCACATACACGATCCGGCAGGGGGAGACTCTCCGCTCGGTGCTGCAGCGCGCCGGCGGCCTGACTGACTTCGCTTTTGCGCGGGGCAGTGTGTTCATCCGCAAGGACCTTCGCGAACGCGAGCAGCAGGAGCTGGACATGCTGGCCGTGCGCATGCAGAACGACATCGCGATGGTGGCGCTGCAGGGCTCGGTGGCGAATCAGGCGGGAGCGGCTGGGGCGCTGAGCGTCGGCCAGTCTCTCCTCCAGCAGCTGAATCAGGCGAAGGCAGTCGGGCGCCTGGTCATCGATCTGCCGCGCTTGCTCCAGTCGCCGGTCGGCTCGCAGTACGACGTGGTGCTGCGCGACGCCGATGAGCTGCTGGTGCCGAGGTTCCAGCAGGAAGTGACCGTGATCGGCGAGGTGCAGACGGCGACCTCGCACCTCTATCGGCCGGGCCTGGCGCGCGACGACTACATCGCCCTGAGTGGCGGAATGACCCGGCGCGCCGACTCGGGGCGCATCTACGTGGTGCGTGCCGACGGCAGTGTAGTGGCACACGAGGACGGCTGGTTCCGCTACCGCGGCGTGCGTATCGAGCCCGGCGATACCATCGTGGTGCCGCTGAACGCCGAGCACATGCCGCTGCTGCCGCTCTGGCAAGCCGTATCGCAGATCCTCTACAACGTTTCGATCGCCGTGCTTGCCGTGCGCGAACTGTGAGTTGACACTGCCGGAGGCGGCACCTAGACTGGCTGCGTTCATATGCTGAACGCATGGGGCAGCTACCGCGGCGCGCGCTGAGCTGCAGACGATGTCCGAGGAAACACGCTACCGGGTGATGCGGCTGCTCGAGAGCGACCCGACGCTGAGTCAGCGCGACGTGGCGCGCGAGCTCGGGATCAGTCTCGGTAAGGTCAACTTCTGCCTGCAGGCGCTGATTCGACGCGGCTGGGTCAAGGCAGCGAATTTCAAGAACAGCCGCAATAAGGCCGCCTACATGTATGTGCTGACGGCGCGTGGCCTTGAAGCAAAGGCGCGTCTGACGATGCGCTTTCTGGTCCTCAAGATGTCCGAGTACGAGAGATTGCGTGCGGAGATCGATCAGATGAGGCGCGAGACCAAGCGCGACCCCGTGTAGCGCGCGAAGCGGATGGGGTCTGCATGAACACACCTGCAACATGGACCAAGTGTCCGGGTGCCCAGTGAACGACACGAGCCAACCCGTGCCGGCGAGCCGCGAGAACGAAATCGACGTCGTCGGATTGTGGTGGATTGTCTGGGATCACAAGATCCTGGTGGCGCTGACCACCGTGGTCTGCGTTGGGGTGGCGCTTTTCATCGCGCTCACGGCCACGCCCATCTATCGTGCAAGCGTCGTGGTGACGGAAACTCCCGACACGGGCCTGGGTGGGGACAACGGCATGGGCGGGCAGCTCGGGGGCCTGGCCAGCCTCGCCGGCCTGGCCCTCGGCGCGGGCGGCCAGCATCCCGAGCGCCAGGCGGTACTGCGCTCGCGCAACCTGGTCGAGCAGTTCGTCGCGAAACCGGATGTGCTGCCGCAGCTCGTGAAGCAGGCCAAGCCGGGGCAAAGCGTGTGGCTCATCGCCGAGCGCTTCCGCAAGAGCGTTCTGGACATCGAGGAGGACAAGCTCAAGGACACCACCACGATCACGATTGATTGGGTGGACCCGGCGGTGGCCGCGCGCTGGGCCAACGAGTTCGTAGCGCTCGCCAACCAGCTGCTGCGCACCCAGGCGGCCGAGGACGCCAGTCGCAATGTTGCCTATCTCGAGGACCAGGTCGAGCGCACTCACTCGATAGACATCCAGAGGGTCATGTACGACCTGATCCAGCAGGAGACGCAAAGACTCATGCTGGCCAAGGGCCGCGTGGACTACGCCTTCACGGTCGACGATCCGGCCGTGAAGCCCGAGGTGCGCGTCAGCCCAAGGCGCACGCTGCTGGTAGCGTCGGGGTTCGTCGCGGGCATGCTTCTCGGCTGCTACATCGCCTGGATCCGGGTGCGCTTTGCGCGTCGCGCGGTGCGCACCCGCAGGTAGATGGCGACCACGGATAAAGCGGGCTCGTTTGCCGGGCTGCTCGTACGCCTGTGGCGCGGCTTGCCGCGGCGACGCCGGCGCCAGTTCCTCATGATCCTCGGCTTGATGGTTGCGAGCGCCTTCGCGGAGGTTGCGAGTCTGGGCGCGGTGCTGCCGTTTCTTGCGGTGCTCGCTTCGCCCGACAGGGTATTCAAGAATCATCTGGTGTCGGAAGCGGCTCGTGCCCTGGGGCTCAATCGCCCCGAACAGCTGCTGTTGCCGCTCACTCTGACCTTCGCGGTCGCGGCACTGCTCGCCGGAGCGGTACGCCTGCTGCTGCTCTGGGTGAGCACCCGCTTTACGTTCGCCGCCGGCGCGGACCTCAGTATCGAGGTCTACCGCCGTACGCTCTACCAGCCCTATCACGTGCACATCGCGCGCAACAGCAGCGAGGTGATCAGCGGCATCACCAGCAAGGTGGGCGGCACGGTGCTGGGGATACTGCTGCCGCTGATGACGCTGACCAGTTCGGCAATGCTGCTGGTGGCCATTCCGCTCGCGCTGCTGCTCATCGATCCGGCAGTGGCAATCGCGGCCAGCGCGGCTTTCGGCGCAAGTTACGCCGTCATCAGCTGGCTGTCGCGCCGTCGCCTCTATCGCAACAGTCGCCGGATCGCCGACGAGGAAACCCGGGTCCTCAAAGCTCTGCAGGAGGGACTGGGGGGTATACGCGAGGTGCTCCTCGACGGCGCCCAGCCGGTCTTCTGCGACATCTACCGCAAGGCCGACCAGCAGCTGCGGCGCGCACAGGGAGACAATGCCTTCATCGCGCAGAGCCCGCGCTTCGCGATGGAAGCCGTCGGCATGGTGCTGATCGCCGCTCTCGCCTACGCCCTGACGCGTGAGCGGGCTCATAGCGCGATGGGCGCGCTGCCGGCTCTCGGCGCGCTGGCGCTCGGCGCACAGCGCCTGCTGCCGGCACTGCAACAGGCGTTCGCCGCCTGGGCTACCATGGGAGGCTGCCACGCACACCTGGCCGACACTATAGGGCTGATCGAACAGCCGCTCCCGGCCGCGCTGCTGCAGCCGCGCGCCGCGCCCGTCAAGTTCGAGCGCGCGATTCAGTTCCGCGACGTGCGCTTCCGCTACTCGAGTGACGCACCCTGGGTGCTCGACGGCCTCGGCTTCACGATCCCCAGGGGCGCGCGCGTCGGGCTGGTGGGCCGGACCGGCAGCGGCAAGAGCACCACGCTCGATCTGCTCATGGGCCTGCTCGAGCCGACCGAGGGCGCGGTACTGGTCGACGGACAGCCGCTGACGGGGATGCGGGCCAGCGGCTGGCAGCGAATCATCGCGCATGTTCCGCAGAGCATTTATCTTGCGGATACGACTATCGCGCAGAACATCGCCTTCGGGATCGTGCCGGGGGAGATCGATCTACATCGGGTGCGCGCTGCGGCGCAAAGCGCCCAGATCGCCGATTTCATCGAGAGCCGACCGGAAGGCTACGAGGCGCTCTGTGGGGAGCGCGGCGTGCGACTTTCCGGGGGGCAGCGCCAGCGCATCGGCATTGCCCGCGCCCTCTACAAGGACGCCAGTGTTCTGGTGTTCGACGAGGCCACCAGCGCGCTGGACGGTGCCACTGAGCAGGCGGTGATTCGCGCCATCGAGGGCCTGGGGCGCGAACAGACCATCCTGCTCGTCGCTCACCGCCTGACGACCCTCAGCCACTGCGAAACCATCATCGAGCTCGATCACGGCCGGGTTGCGGCTCAGGGGGCTTATGCGGAGCTCTCGACAGCAGCCCTGGCTTTCGGCAGCACGCCGAGATGAGCTAATCAGCCGGGCGCCGTTCTCTAACCATGTTCAACGGAAAATCCATACTCGTCACGGGTGGCACGGGCTCGTTCGGCAGGCGCTGCGTACGGGCGATGCTCGAGCGCTACCAGCCGAGGAGGCTCATCGTCTACTCACGCGACGAGCTCAAGCAGTTCGAGATGCAGCAGGACTTTACCCAGGACTGCATGCGCTTCTTCCTCGGCGACGTGCGCGACGGCGAGCGGCTCATCCAGGCGATGAACGGGGTGGACTACGTGATCCACGCCGCGGCGCTCAAGCAGGTGCCGGCTGCCGAGTACAACCCGATGGAATGCGTCAAGACCAACATCCACGGGGCGCAGAACGTCATCCAGGCGGCGCTCGCGAACGAGGTCGAGAAGGTCATCGCCCTGTCGACCGATAAGGCCGCCAGTCCCATCAACCTGTACGGCGCGACCAAGCTGGTATCCGACAAGCTGTTCGTCGCGGGCAACAACGTCGCCGGCGGCCACCGTACACGCTTTGCTGTGGTGCGCTACGGCAACGTCGTCGGGTCGCGCGGCTCCGTCGTGCCGCTGTTCCGCAGGCACATCGCCAATGGGAGCGATCATCTGCCGGTGACCGACGCGTCCATGACGCGTTTCTGGATCACCCTGCGCCAGGGGGTGGAGTTCGTGCTCACGAGCTTCGCCCGCATGCAGGGCGGCGAGATTTTCGTGCCGAAGATCCCGTCTCTGCGCGTAGTCGATCTCGCGACGGCGATGGCGCCGCAGCTGCCACACCGCATCATCGGGATCCGGCCGGGGGAGAAGCTGCACGAGACCATGTGCCCGGCGGATGACTCGCATTTGACGCTCGAGTTCTCCGACCATTACGTCATCAAGCCGGCGATCCAGTTCGCCGGGAATTTCGACTTTTCGGTCAACGGGCTGGGCGAGGAGGGCAGGGCGGTCAGGCCGGGGTTCGAGTATCAGTCTGGCACCAACCCGCGCTTCCTCACGACCGAGGAGATCGTGGCGCTTAACCGCAGCATGGACGACTGAATGATTCCCTACGGCCGCCAGACGATCAGCGACGAGGATGTTCACGCCGTCGTCGAAGTGCTGCGCTCCGACTTCCTGACACAGGGCCCTGCGGTGCCGCGTTTCGAGCGCGCGGTGGCGGATCATTGTGGGGCACCGTTCGCGGTCGCGGTCAACAGCGCCACCAGCGCCTTGCACGTCGCGTGCCTCGCCCTGGGCGTGGGGCCGGGTGACCGTGTGTGGACCAGCCCCAACACCTTCGTTGCGAGCGCCAACTGCGCCCGCTACTGCGGAGCGACGCTCGACTTCGTCGATATCGATCCTCGGACCTACAACCTGTGTGCCCGAGCCCTGGCGGCGAAGCTGGAGGCCGCGGCCAGGAAGGGTGAGCTGCCGAAGGTGGTCATTCCGGTGCATTTCGCCGGATTGCCATGCGACATGGCGTCGATCGGCGCTCTCGCGCAACGCTATGGCTTTCGCGTCGTCGAGGACGCCTCGCATGCCATCGGCGCCCGCTACCAGGACAGCATCACGGGCGACTGTCGCTACAGCGACATCACCGTGTTCAGCTTCCATCCGGTCAAGATCATCACCACGGCCGAAGGCGGCATGGCCACCACCCGCCTCCCGGAGCTGGCGCGCGCCATGCAGCTGCGGCGCAGCCACGGAGTAACGCGCGAGATTGCCGAGTGGCAGCGTCGGGACGAAGGCGCCTGGTACTACGAGCAGCAGTGTCTGGGTTTCAACTACCGGATGACCGAGGTGCAGGCCGCGCTCGGCCTGTCGCAACTGCGGCGCCTGGAGGAATGGATTGCCCGGCGCCACGAGCTTGCGGACGTCTACGACACCCGACTCGCCGCGCTGCCGCTCATCCTGCCGACGCGTCCGGGCGGATCGCGTTCGGCTCTGCACCTCTATGTCGTCCAGATCGATCCCGCGCGCACCCCCTTGGGCCGCAGGACCGTGTTCGAGCGGCTACGCGCCGCGGGAGTGGGCGTCAACGTGCACTACATTCCCGTGCATGCCCATCCGGACTACCAGGCGCTGGGGTTTTGCGCGGGCTCGTATCCCGTGGCCGAGGCCTATTATGCGCACTGCCTCTCGTTGCCCATGTTCCCCACCCTGGGCGCGGCGGATCAGCTGCGGGTCTGCGAGGCCGTGCGCGCGGCGCTGACGTGACTGCGGCGCGCAGTAAACTCGCGCTCGGGACCGCGCAGTTCGGCCAGCAATACGGTGTTGCCAACATCTCCGGGCAGGTGTCCCGCGACACCGCGGCCGCCATCCTCGAGCTGGCCGGTGCGGAGGGAATGGACACGCTCGACACGGCCGTGGCTTACGGCGCGAGCGAGGCGTGTCTCGGAGAGGTCGGGATAGCCCGGTGGCGCGTGATCACCAAGCTCCCGCCGCTGCCCGGCGCCGTTACGAACGTGACTGAGTGGGTCGAGAGGCAGGTGCGGGACTCGTTGCAGCGACTGGGGCTCGGCAGACTCGAGGGCCTGCTGCTGCACGACAGCGGCGATCTGCGCGGTCCGCACGCTGCGACGCTCCTTGGCGCACTGGCGTCACTCAAGTCGCGCGAGCTGATCGCGGCCGCGGGCATATCGATCTACGACCCGCAAGAGCTCGATGCGCTCTGGCCCTCGTGGCACCCCGACATCGTGCAGGCACCCTGCAATGTCCTCGATCGCAGGCTGGTGCACTCGGGCTGGCTTGCGAAGCTCGCGCGCCAGGGGGTGCGCGTCCACTTGCGCTCGGTATTTCTGCAGGGCCTGCTGTTGATGCCGTGCGACGCCCGACCGGCATTCTTCGGACGCTGGCAGGCGACGCTGGACCACTGGCTGGGCTGGTGCGCGGCGCAGGGGGAGTCGCCGCTGCAGCTGGCGCTGGCCTTCGGCTGCGGACTGCCCGGCGTGGAGCGTGTCGTAGTCGGCGTGGAATCGGTCGGGCAGCTTCGCGAGCTCCTCGCAGCGGCAGCGCGCGCTGCGCCGGCCCCCCCCCAAGAGCTGTGCTGCGAGGATCCCGGTCTCATCGAGCCGCGGCGCTGGGAGCTTCAGTGAAGACGGTCGCGATCGTGCAGGCGCGGATGGGCTCGACGCGCCTTCCAGACAAGGTACTCAGACCGATACTCGGCGTTCCGATGATCGAGCTCGTGCTCGAGCGACTCGGCCGCGCTCGCGAGATCACCGAGATGGTGCTCGCGACTTCCGACCTGCCCGCCGACGATCCCCTCGTCAGGCACGTACGCGGGCTGGGCGTGCGGGTCTTCCGCGGCGACGAGCGCGATGTCCTCGATCGCTATCACGCCGCTGCGAGTCTCGCGCACGCCGACCTGATCGTGCGCGTAACCGGTGACTGCCCGCTGGTCGATGCGGAGCTGGTCGACGCAGCCGTGGCGGCCTGCAGGGGCGCCGGCGTGGACTACGCCTCCAACGTCGATCCTCCCACCTATCCGGACGGGTTGGACCTCGAAGTATTCACCTTCCAGGCACTGCACGCCGCGTGGAGCGAGGCGCGGCTGCCCGCGCAGCGCGAGCACGTGACCCCCTACATGCGCGAGCCCGGCAGGTTCCGCGTCCTGAGCCTGCGCAACGACGAGGACCTCTCGCGCGAGCGCTGGACGGTCGATGAGCCTTCGGACCTCGAGGTGGTCGGCGCCATCTTCGGGCATTTCAATCCTCGCCGTGATTTCGGCTGGCTGGAGGTGGTGGAGCTGCTGCGGCGTCAGCCGGCTCTGTTCACTGCCAACCGGCATCTGAACCGAAATGAGGGAGCATCGATGTCGAGCGGACAGAAACTGTGGCGCCGTGCCAAACGGCTGATTCCGGGCGGCAACATGCTGCTGTCGAAGCGCGCCGAGATGTTTCTTCCCGAGCAATGGCCCGCCTACTTCAGCCGCGCCCGCGGCTGCAGGGTCTGGGACCTGGATGGCACCGAGTACATCGACATGTCGCTCATGGGCATCGGTACCAACACCCTCGGCTACGGCCATCCTGAAGTGGATTCCGCGGTTCGCGCCGCTGTCGACGCGGGCAACATGTCGACGCTGAACTGCCCGGAGGAGGTTTATCTGGCAGAGCGACTCATCGAGCTGCATCCGTGGGCGGAGATGGCACGACTCGCACGCACCGGCGGCGAAGCCGACGCCATCGCGGTGCGCATCGCCCGCGCGGCGACCGGCAGGGAGAAGATCGCAATCTGCGGCTATCACGGCTGGCACGACTGGTATCTGTCTGCCAACCTGAGCGACGGTGCCAACCTGGCCGGACATCTGCTCCCCGGCCTGGAGCCGAACGGCGTGCCGGCCAGCCTGCGCGGCACGGTGCTGCCCTTCAACTACAACCGATTCGACGAGCTCGAGGCGCTGGCAGGCTCGCACGACCTCGCCGCGGTTATCATGGAGGTCGCGCGCAATCAGGGCCCGGCGGACGGATTCCTCGAGAAAGTGCGCGAGCTCACGCGCCGCCGCGGCATCGTACTGATCTTCGACGAGTGTACCTCCGGGTTCCGCGAGTCCTTCGGCGGTCTGCACCGGCTTTACGGCGTGGAACCGGACCTCGCCATATTCGGCAAGACCCTCGGCAACGGTTACGCGATCACCGCGGTCATCGGCCGGCGCGCCGTCATGGAGTCCGCGCAGAGCAGCTTCATCAGCAGCACCTTCTGGACCGAGCGCATCGGGCCGTCCGCCGCGCTCAAGACCCTCGAGGTCATGGAGAGAGTGCGCTCGTGGGACACCATCACCGCCACCGGCCGCGACATCGCGGCGCGCTGGCTCGCACTCGCGGCGCGCCACGGCCTCTCGATCAGCGTGGGCGGTTTGCCGGCACTCAGCACTTTCTCCTTTGCCGGTCCGCGCTCGCTCGCCTACAAGACACTGCTTACACAGGAGATGCTCGGCAGGGGTTACCTGGCAGGCACCGGAGTCTACGTCTGTACCGAGCATTCGCCGCAGATCGTGTCCGACTACTTCGCGGCGCTCGAGCCCGTGTTCGCGCTGATCAGGGAATGCGAGGATGGCCGCGACGTGAGCTCGCTCCTCAAGGGCCCCGTCTGCCACGCCGGCTTTCGGCGCCTCGCCTGACGGGACGCGCCGCATGCAGGTGGTATTCCGCGCCGACGCCTCCCGGGTCATTGGCTACGGCCACGTGATGCGTTGTCTCACGCTGGCCGAGACCCTGCGGGAGGGCGGCGCCGTCGCAGCGTTCATCGCACGGCCGCACGTCGGCAATCTCAACGATCTGGTGCGTGCCCGGGGGTTCGAAGTCGCCGAGCTCAGCGCGCCGAAATCCGGCCCGTCGCCGAGCGAGCCGGCGCACGCGGCCTGGGTCGGCGGCGGCTGGCGCGACGACGCGCGCGAGACTCGTGCCGCGATCGGCAGGCTCGGTGGCCGGCCCGATTGGCTGGTGGTGGACCACTATGGACTCGACGAGCGCTGGGAGGCGGAGCTGCGGGGGGAAATCGCGGGCATCTTCGCCATCGATGATCTCGCGGACCGGCGCCACGACTGCGACCTGCTGCTCGACCAGAACCTGGTGGAAGGCATCGCGACGCGCTACGCAGAAAAAGTACCCGGGCACTGCGCCGCGATGCTCGGACCCCGTTATGCCCTGCTGCAGCCGCAATACGCCGAGCTGCACCGACAGCTCGCGCCCCGCACCGGGGCGGTGCGTGGCGTATGCATCTGCTTCGGAGCGGCGGACCTCCATGGCGTGACGCGGCTGGCGCTGCGCGCGCTTCTCAACCTGAACACCGAGAACCTCGAGATTGACGTGCTGCTCGCCGGCAAGGCCGCCGACGCCGATGCGATGCGTGCCGATGCGGCGGGCCGCGCCGGCGTGCGGTTCCACGAGCGGCTGCCGACCCTGGCTCACCTGCTGGCGCGCGCGGATCTTGCCGTCGGCGCCGCCGGTGCGACCAGCTGGGAGCGCCTGTGCCTCGGGGTGCCGTCCGTGGTCGTCACGCTGGCGGACAACCAGCGCCCGGTGGCGGCGGCCCTGGCGAACCGCGGCCTCATCGACTGGGTGGGGCACTACGACGAGGTGAGCCTTGCCGCGCTGCAGGACGCGCTTGCGAGGCGCATCGCCGCCGGCGCCGATACGCAGCGCTCGCGGGCCGGCCGCGCGCTGGTGGATGGCGCCGGGGCGCGACGGGTGCGCGCGGCGCTGGTCGTCAACGCGGGCACGCCGCTCGCGGTGCGCCCGGCGGTCGCCGCCGACGAGGATCTGCTGCTCGAGTGGGCCAACGATGCGCTTACCCGTAGGAATTCCTTCGATCGCCAGCTCATCGGCGCCGACGAGCATCATCGATGGCTGCGGGATAGACTAAGCGCCGGACGGAACTGCCTGCTGCTGTTGGTCGAATCCGAAGATGGCGTGCCGCTTGCGACCGCCCGTTTCGACCGGATCGAGGCGGGCTGGAGGGTCAACTACTCGGTCGCCGCTCCGTACCGTGCGAGGGGGTTGGGTCCGCGGGTGCTGGAATCAGCGCTGGCGGCGCTGGCACGCGCGCATCCGGAAGCATCCTTTGTGTGCGCCCGGGTCATGGCGACGAATGAGCCGTCACGACGGATTTTCAAGCGCCTTGGATTCCAGATCGTGAGCGATGCAGCAGGTGCGGTGGAGTATCGGCGAGCGCTTTGAGCCGAGGTCAGCGATGGAGATAGCACAGCATTCGATCGGCCGATCCGGGCCGCCGTTCATCATCGCGGAGATGTCCGGTAATCACAACCAGTCGCTGGAGCGCGCCCTCACCATCGTGGAGGCGGTCGCGGAGAGCGGCGCGCACGCGCTCAAGCTCCAGACCTACACCGCGGACACCATGACGCTCGATCTCGAGGAACGGGAGTTCTACATCGACGATCAGAGCAGCCCCTGGAAGGGCATGAGCCTGCACGCGCTCTACAAGCAGGCGCACACGCCGTGGGAGTGGCACGCGCCGATATTCGAGCGCGCCAGGCGCCTGGGGCTGGTGGCATTCAGCACGCCTTTCGATGCCACCGCCGTCGACTTCCTCGAATCGCTGGCCGTGCCGGCTTACAAGATAGCCTCGTTCGAGAACACGGACCTGCCGCTGATCCGTAAGGTCGCGGCAACCGGCAAACCGCTGATCATCTCCACCGGCATGGCGAACCTCGCGGAGCTCGATGAAGCGGTGCGCACCGCGCGCGCACACGGCGCTCGCGACCTGGTGCTGTTGAAGTGCACGAGCAGTTACCCTGCGAGTCCCACCGCGTCGAATCTGGCGGCGATCCCGCAGCTGCGCAGCAGCTTCGACTGCGAGGTCGGCCTGTCGGATCACACCCTCGGGATCGGCGCAGCGGTGGCCGCCGTGGCGCTCGGCGCGACGGTGATCGAAAAGCACGTCACCTTGAGTCGCGCGGAAGGAGGCGTCGATGCGGCATTCTCCCTCGAGCCGCCGGAGCTGGCGCAGCTGGTCAGGGAGACGCACGCAGCCTGGCAGGCGCTCGGTGAAGCGCGCCTCGGTCCCGGCGAGAGCGAGCGCGGCTCGCTGGTGTTCAGGCGCAGTCTCTACGTGTGCGCGGACCTCGCACCGGGAGACCGGCTGACGCCGCAGAATCTGCGCGCCATACGGCCAGGCCACGGGCTGCCGCCCAAGTTTCTCGATCAACTGCTCGGCAAGCGCGTCGTCCGTGCGGTGAAGCGCGGCACGCCCATGACGTGGGACCTGTTGTGAATACGACGGCACGCGTCTGCGTTCTCGATTACGGCTCGGGCAACGTCCGATCCGTGGCGAACCTGCTGCAGTATCTGCGGATCGAGCACGTGGTTTCCAACAGCGAGGCGGCAATCGGCGCCGCCACCCACCTGGTGCTGCCCGGTGTGGGAGCCTTTGGAGCCGCGATGGATCTGATCCGCAGCCGCATTCCGCTGACCGCGGTACAGGCCGCGGTGCATGCCGAGCGTAAGCCGTTTCTCGGGATCTGCGTGGGGATGCAGGTGCTGGCGGAAAGCGGCGCGGAATTCGGCACTCACAGGGGGTTGGGCTGGATAGCGGGTCGGGTACGCAGATTCCACGATCACGGCTTGCCGGTACCGCACGTGGGGTGGAACGAGGTGCGCGCCACCGGTGCCGGCGCGCTGCTCGCCGAATTTCGGACGATGGACTTCTACTTTGTGCACAGCTACCTGTTCGAAGCGGAAGACGACGCCGACGTGGTCGGGACCACGACCTACGGCGAGACTTTCGCGAGCGTCATCCGCCGCGACAACATCGTCGGCGTGCAGTTCCATCCGGAGAAGAGCCAGAAGGCGGGCATGATGCTGCTCGCTAATTTCCTGCGCCTGTGAAGAAGCGCCGCGTAATTCCCGTCGTGTTGCTGAAGAACGGCTGGCTGGTCCAGAGCGTGCGATTTTCCAGCTACCTCAATCTCGGCAACCCCGTCTGGAGCGTGAAGCGGCTGAGCGAATGGGCCTCGGACGAGCTGATCTATCTGGACATCAGCAGCGAAGACGATCACGACCCCGGCCGGGCGGATCTGGGCTACCAGCAGCCGCGTACGTTTCTGGAGATCATCGAGGATGTCGCCAAGGTGACCTTCATGCCCGTCACTGTGGGTGGCAGGATCCGCAGTCTCGAGGATATCCAGAGAAGGCTGACGCTCGGCGCCGACAAGATCTGCATCAATACGATGGCGTACGACGATCCTGCCTTCATCGAGCGCGCTGCCGCCCGCTTCGGGTCGCAGTGCATCGTAGTCTCCATCGACTACAAGGATCTCGAGGGCGAGAGGCGCGTCATGGTACAGGGCGGCCGGCGCAACACCGGCCTTGACCCGGTGGCCTGGGCCCGCCTGGTGGAGACGCACGGTGCCGGCGAAATCCTCCTGAATTCGATCGATCGCGATGGCATGAAGTGCGGTTATGACATTGCGACCATAGCGGAGGTCTGCGCGAGCGTGAGGATTCCTGTCATCGCTCAGGGAGGGGTCGGCTGTTGGGAGCATATGGAGGAAGCGCTGCGCCGCACATCCGTCGATGCGGTGGCGGCAGCCAACATTTTTCAACATACGGATCAGAGCGTCTATTACGCAAAGAAACACCTGGTCGAGGCGCAACAGGACGTGCGCCCGCCGCAGCTGATATCCGTATGAGTCATGTTCATCGAGCCGCAAGCCCACAGGCAAGGAGCGCAATGAACTACTGCAGGAAGTGTGTCTACCCCGTGCTGGCCGTTAACCTGCAGGTCGACTCCGAGGGCGTGTGCTCCGCGTGCCGCGTTGCGGAGCAGTTCGAGCGCCTGGAAGAAGACTTCTGGGTGCGGCGAAAACGCCTGTTCGAGGAAACGATCGGCAAGATACTCGTCCGGCGCCAGGGCGAGTATGACTGCCTGATCCCGGTCAGCGGCGGCAAGGACAGCTACTACCAGACTCACCAGATCGTCACGGAGTACGGACTCAAGCCGCTGCTGGTGACCTATAACGGCAACAACTATCTGCCGGAAGGCGACTACAACCGTGACCGCATGCGTCAGCTCTTCGATGCCGACCATCTGGTCTTCGGCCCGAGCGTCGAGGTGTTGAAGAAACTGAACCGCTTGTGTTTCCGCAAGATGGGCGACATGAACTGGCACGCGCACTGCGGGATCATGACCTACCCGGTGATCATGGCGGTCAGGATGCAGATCCCCCTGGTCATCTGGGGCGAGACTAACTGGGACATATCCGGCATGTACGCGCCCGATGACTTCGTCGAATTCAGCGCCCGGGTGCGGCACGAGCACGATCTGCGCGGCTTCGAGTGGTACGACATGGTGGGCGATCCGCAGGACCCGCTCACCGAGAAGGATCTCACCTGGGCGAGGTACCCCAGCGACGAGGACATCATCAGGGTCGGTGTCCGGGGGCTGTACATCGGAAACTTCTTCAAGTGGGATCCGAACCTCCATTCCACCATGGTTGTCGAACGCTACGGCTGGCGCCCCGCGCAACAGCCGTTCGAGCGGACGTACCGCCGCTTTTCCAACCTCGACGACCGCTACGAGAACGGCGCCCATGATCTGCTGAAGTTCATCAAGTTCGGCTACGGCCGGGCATCGGATCACGCGAGTAAGGACATCCGCACCGGCTACATGACCCGGGAGCAGGGTATCGAGGCGGTCCGGCGCTACGACCACGTCGTGTCCAGGGATCTCTACCATTGGCTCGAGTACGTCGGGATAAACGAGGAGGAGTTCTGGAAGACGGCAGACAGGTTTCGCGACAAGCGCGTCTGGCGCGTCGAGCAAGGCGAGTGGGTCAAGGACAATATCTGGGGAGGATCCTCTGCCTACGGGCCCGTAAGGCGGTAGCGGCTGCGCGCCGCTACTTCCCACCTGTCGGCGTTCGACACCGAGCCACGCCATGAGAGCCGCTGGGCCTCACATCCTGACGGTCGGCCACACGGCGCGGCTGATTCGTAACCTGTGGGATCGCCTGGCGGCCGGCGCACAGCTGCAGATCTCGCATCTGGTGCACCCGACTTACGACCGCGCCTCCTGGGATCCAGCCACCAGCTCGAGTCGCGTGTACTTCGTGCGTGAGGATCTTCGCGAGCCCATGCCGGCTCCCGACCGGCGCCTGCTCCAATCGCTCGAGCGCGAGGATCTGCCCACCATCCACAACATGATCATGAGCGACCGGGTGCTCGCGGCGCTCACCTACGAGGAGGCGCTCGGCTACGCAACGCTGCTGACGAGGCGTTTTCGCTCGGTGTTCACCGAGATAAGACCCACCGCAATCATCGGCGGCTTCGACGGCCTGCATGGCAGCCTCGCGCTCGCCGTCGCCCGCCAGGTCGCCGTGCCGTGGTTTGCCCTGAACTTCAGCACCATTCCCCCGGGGCAGGTGTCCTGCTGCGACAATCTCTCGCCGGCGTCCACCGTAGTATTCGAGCCGCAGCGGGAGCACACGCTGCGCGACCGGGCGGATGCGCTGCTCGATGAATTCGAGCGGGGCAGGACCCGCGCGCCGGCGTACCTGCCGCCGAAGCTGCTCCAGCCGGCGGTTCTGCTCGGGCATCTGCCGGGCCAGCTGCGCTCGATCCTGCAGGTCGTCAAGCGCCGCCGCTCCGCGCGCTACCGCAGATACACCGACTATCGCAACTCCTATAGCGTCGGGGGCCTGTTCCGGGAGGCCTTGCGCCTGCGCCGCAATCTGTGGCGACTGCGCCGGGAGCGGCTCATCGAACGGCCGCCGGACGAGCCATTCGCCTTCTTCGGGCTGCACATGCAGCCGGAATCCTCGATCGACGTCTTCGCGCACTTCTTCAGCAACCAGGTGCGGGTCGCCGAGGTCATAAGCCGCTCGCTCCCCCCGACGCACAGCCTGCTGGTGAAACTGCACAAGAGCGACGCGCCCAACTATTCGACGGCCTACCTTGCGCGGCTGCGGCGTTTTCCCGGGGTGCAGGTGGTGGCGCCGGACGCCGACTCGGTCGCCTTCATCCGCAAGGCCGATCTCGTATATGCGATCCAGGGCACGATCGGGCTCGAGGCAGCGCTGCTCGGGAAGCCGGTCATCCTGTTCGGTGATTCGCCAGTCAAGTGCTTTCCGGGCGTAGCGACGCTAGGCAGGACGATCGACCTTCCCGGGCTGGTGCGTATGAAGCTTGCCGAGCCACGCCCGGAGCGTGCCGCGATCGTGGCAGCGTTCGCCAGGTACCTCGCGCCCTTCTATCCGGCATCCCACAATGACTGGCACATCCGCCCTACGGATGCGGAGATCGAAGGCTACGTGCAGTTCTTCCGCCTGCTGCTGTCGCATCTCGCGAGGCGGGCCGTTTGAGGCCCGCGACACGATGAAGAGCAGTGAGTTTACCGGCCTGACAGTCACCTTCCTGCTTGGCTGCGTTGCCACACTCGTGATCACGGTGACCGAATTCGGCGACCTGAGCCACCCGACGCTGCTCACCGCCCAATTGCTGTGTCTCCTGCTCCTGCATATGGTGCGTTACCTCCGCTTCTGGGTCAGCCGTGAGGCGCTGCTCTACGTCGGGCTGGTCGCGTACAGCGTGCTGTCGATCGCCTGGACGGAAAACATGCACGTGGCGGTGACCACGCTGCCTGCGCTGACGAACTGCCTTCTGGTGCTGCTGCTGTTCGGCTGCCTCACCGCTTACCACGACCTCGGCGCGCTGCTCGCGGGGATGGCCGCGGGCTTCGCGGCGGCCGCCATCTTCTACACCCTGACCTCGGGATTCCCGTTCTCCTATCCGGACGACTTCTCGTACAACACGATTGCCGGCATGTACCTGTTCGGACTGTTCATCGTCATGCTTCTGGGCGCGTACCGACACTGGCCGGTGCTGGTGCTGGTTGTGGGCCCAGTGCTCCTGCTGCTGATAATGGCCACGACGTCGATCAAGACCAATCTCGGGGTCGCACTGGGGATCGGCGCGGCCACGCTGCTCTACTTCAAGCCGACTGCCAGGAGTCTCTTCAGAGGCGCGGTGGTTGTGGCCGTGCTGGCCGCCGGGGTGGCCTACGCGGTGCGCTCGGACCCGACGCTCCAGGAAAAAGTGCAGAACGGTTTCGAACGAGTGTCGCTGGGGGTTGACGTCCTCACGAACCGCGAAGGCGACTCGGGACGGACGGGCCTCGGCAACCGCCGTGGCTGGGAGAAGGAAGGTCTGAAAGGCTGGGCGGCGAATCCGATTTTCGGCAATGGCATGGAGGCGTTTCGCAGCGACTTCAGCACCACCTCCCATTCGACGCCGATCGACCTGCTCTACAACTACGGACTCATCGGCTTTGGGTTGTTCTACGGGTTGTTCGCTTCGCTAGCCTTACGGCTGCAGCGGGCGCGCAACCCGCAGTTCCGCAGCGTGCGCGCGCGGATCGCCGTCGGCCTCGTCGCCTACTCGTTCATATCCCTGTCGGGATTGATCTACTATGAACAATTCGTCGCGATCTACGTAGCCATGTCCTCGGCCTTGCTCGTGCGACTCGAGCGCAGCGACTACGGTTGAAGTGAAGACATCTGCATACGCCTGGCAGATGCTACAACTGCTGCGAGCGGCGGCGATAAAGCTGCGCTTCGCAGGCCGACCGATTCGAGTCCACGGGACTTCGTGGGTAGCGCGGCGTAGCATTGTGCGCGTCAACTGCGGCGGTTCGATCACGATTGGCCGCCACTGTGAGATTCACCCGTTCGCCATGCTCACCACGGAGGGTGGTGAAATCCAGATTGGTGACTATTGCAGCATCAATCCCTTCACCATCGTTTATGGCTGCGGAGGTGTCGTGATCGGGAACGGCGTGCGAATCGCGGCGCACGTGGTCATCATTCCAGAGAGTCATAATCGGAGTACCGATGCCGTGCCGCTGCACAGGTCCGGCACGACACGCCGCGGAATCCGCATCGAGGATCACGTGTGGATCGGAGCCGGCGCAAAGATACTCGATGGAGTCACGATTGGACGGCATTGCGTCATCGGAGCGAACAGCGTCGTTAATCGCTCCCTGCCGGCACATGCGACCGCCGTCGGCGCACCGGCCAGGATCGTGCGGGTGGGGCCGGGAGCAGACGCTGCGTCGGGGACCCATCCGACGTCATGAGTGACGCTGTTGTCCAGAGCCCGCAGCCGCGGCTGCTGCTGATCATCGGGAGCCTGCAGGCGGGTGGGGCCGAACGCCAGCTGTCGGAGATGGCCAACTACTGGTCGGCGCGCGGCGCGCAGGTGACGCTGGCAACCTGGCAGGGCCGGGAGATCGAGGATTTCTACACCCTGAATCCGGACGTCGAGCGGGTGCATCTGGGGGTGACGGGCTCGCGCGCGAGGCTGCTCAGCCTGATCGGGATCGCGTCCGGAATCGTGCGCCTGCGCCGGCTGATCCGCACCGCGCGACCGGATGTGCTGCTGAGCTTCATCGACGTCTCCAACGTCTGCTGCATCCTGGCCGCCGCCGGCACCGGCGCCCGGGTCGTGGTGGCGGAACGTACACATCCGGCTCTACGGCGCAGCATGGGCACGTCGTGGAGGCTGCTGCGGCGCCTGTGCTACCGGCATGCCGATCTCGTCGTTGCGCAGACGCGTGATGCCGCCACGTGGCTGGAGCAGAACTGCCATGCCCGCGTGCGTGTGATACCGAATGCGTTGCGCGAATTGCCCAGCCTCGAGTGCCAGCGTGAGCCACGGATCATCGCCGTGGGCCGGCTGACCTCGGAGAAGGGGTTCGATCTGCTGTTGCGCGCGTTCGCACGGCTGGAGCGGCAGTTTCCCGAGTGGCGCGTCTCGATCATCGGCCAGGGCACCGAGCGGGACGCACTGCTGCGGCTGCGGGAGGAACTGCATCTCACGCAACGCATCGAATTCCTCGGCGAAGTGCGCGAGGTGGATCGCTGGCTGGCCCGCGCCGGCCTGCTCGTACACCCCTCGCGCCGCGAGGGCTTTCCCAACGCGGTGCTCGAGGCGATGGGCATGGGTCTGGCCGTCATCTCGACCGACTGCCGCGCCGGGCCGGCTGAGATCATCGCGGACGGCATCAACGGCCGGCTGGTCCCGGTCGATGACGTCGAGGCGCTGGCGCGCGTCATGGCGGAGCTGATGGCCAGCTCCCCTTCACGCGAGGTGCTCGGACGGGAGGCGCGCAAGGTACGGCAGCGATACGGCCAGGAGCGGATCATGGCAGACTGGTGCGACTGCCTGCTGCCGCCGGGTGAGCATGGGGAGCCTGCGGGCTCGCCTGGCTGCAGATGAGCGCGCAGTATCTGATCCGGCTCGACGACGCCTGCCATACCATGAGCGCGCGCAGGTGGTCGATGGTTGAGCGGGTGCTCGACGCGCACTCCGTGCAGCCGATCGTCGCGGTGATTCCGGACAACCGCGATCCAAAGTTGAGCCTCGATTCCCCTGACCCCGCATTCTGGGAGCGCGTGCGGTCCTGGGTGCACAAGGGCTGGACGGTGGGGATGCACGGGTACACACACCTCATGCACGAGACACAGCAACCGCCGCTGCTGCCGTTCTACCGGCGCAGCGAGTTTGCCGAGCTGCCGCTGGAAGAGCAGGCGGCGAAGATCCGCGCCAGCTGGCAATTGTTCATAGCGAACGGGGTCGAGCCGCAGGTATGGGTCGCGCCGGCGCACAGCTTCGATCTGACTACTCTGCAGGCCTTGCGCCGCGAGACCCCGATTCGCGTGATCAGCGACGGCGTCGCCTGGGACACCTGGCAGGAGCACGGCTTCAGCTGGATTCCGCAACAGCTGTGGACGCTGGCAGCGCGCCCGTCGGGCCTGTGGACGGTCTGCCTGCACCCGAACACGATGGGCGAGGCGGCAGTTGCCGCGTTGGATGAGGCCTTGCGCACGAGATTCCGCGGCCGCGTGACCTGCCTGCGGGGCGTGGTGCTGCATGCGCGAGGCAAGACGGGCGTGGGTCGCCTTTATCACGCCTGGTTCTGGTGGCGGCGGAGACGCGTTGCGTCGGCTGCGTGAGCGTCGTCCCTGATTGCCGATGAGGGTACTGCTCGTCATTGACCACTTCGGGTCCGGCGGGGCGCAGCGCCAGATGGTCGAGCTCGCCGGCGGCCTGAGGCGCCGTGGCCATGTAGTGGAGATGTTCGTCTATTTCCCCGACCACGACTTCTTTCGCGGCCGCCTCGACCTCGAGCAGATTCCGGTGCACGAGTGCCCCAAGGCCGCCCGCGGCTCGGTGGGCGTCGTCCTCGGGCTCGCCCGGGTCATGCGCCGTGGGGGCTTCGATGTTGCGGCATCGTTCCTCAACACCGCCAACCTTTACGCGGAGCTCGCGCGGCTGGCGGCGCCCTGCATCCGGCTCATCGTCTCCGAGCGCAGTAGCTTTCATGACGACCGCTCCGCGCTGCGCGCCCTGCTGCGCAGGCTGCTGCACCTGCTGGCGGATCGCGTGGTCGCCAACAGCCAGACGCAGACTGAATGGCTGCAAAGCCGGCGCTGGCTGCGCGGCCGGGTGTCATGCATTTATAACGGCGTGGATCTGGACAGATTCCGGCCTGCCGAGCCCGCAGCGCGGCTGCAGGGACAGACGGGCAAGAGCCTCCAGCTGCTCGGCGTCGGTCGCATCGGGCCGGAGAAGAACCTGCACAATCTGTTCCTGGCGCTGGCGGGTTTCGAGAGGAAATTCGGTTACGTCCCCGGGGTCTCATGGGCCGGCGAGCGCGACCCGAGCCGCGCGGGTCAACGCTATTGCGGGGAGCTGGACAGGCTGCTCGCGAGCCTGCCTGCGGTGCAGCGCCACTGGCAGTGGCTCGGTCTGCGAAGCGACATACCGGAGTTGCTGCGGCGCTGTGATGCCCTGGTTCACCCCTCGCTTTATGAGGGTATGCCCAACGCGGTGTGCGAAGCCCTGGCAGCCGGCCGACCGGTGCTAGCGTCGGCGGTCTGCGACCATCCGCTGCTCGTCGCCGACGGCAGTCGCGGCTTCCTGTTCGATCCGCGCAGCCCCGACAGCATCGGGGCCGCAATCGCCAGGATGGCGCTGCTCGATCACGACGCTCGCCGGGCGCTCGGGCGCAATGCCCGCGACTATGCCGAGGCGCACCTGGGTCTGGAGACGATGGTCGACCGCTACCAGGCACTGTTCGAGGGATTGCTGCGCGCCGCTCACCGTGGGGGCACGAGAGCGGATGTCGAGGAATAACTTCGACCTCATCCGGCTGGCGGCGGCACTGCAGGTGGCGGGCACGCACGCGCTGCCCTATTTCGTGCCGGCCAGCCGCTCCTGGTACGTGGTGCGCTTCATCGAGCTGTTTCCGGGAGTGCCGGTGTTCTTCTTCGTCAGCGGCTTCCTGATCAGCAAGTCCTTCGAGAAGAATTCGAATCCGCGTGAGTACGCCCTGAACCGTGCCCTGCGCATCTATCCGGGACTCACCGTCTGCTTCGTACTGTCGGTCGCGGCGGCCACCGCCACCGGGTACTTCAGTACCGCGCGCCCGGCGCTTTCGTCGCTGCTGCTCTGGGCAGCGGCGCAGCTGTCATTCATTCAGTTCTACAACCCGGAGTTCATGCGCCATTACGGAGTCGGCGTCATCAATGGCAGCATGTGGACGGTTGCGGTCGAGCTGCAGTTCTACGTGCTGATACCGGTCCTGTACGCCGTGCTGCGGCCGGCCGCATCCACGCCGCGCCGGGCTAATTACCTGCTGTGCGGTCTGGCTGTGCTCTTCTGGGTCGGTAACGCGCTCTACGTCGCCGGCACGGCCCGCTACACCAACGCGCTATGGTTCAAGCTGCTCGGCGTGTCCTTTATTCCATGGTTCTACATGTTCCTGGTGGGAGTTTTCTTTCAGCGCAACTGTGAGCGTCTGCTCGTCTTGTTGGCAGGTCGCTGGGTACCGGCACTGCTGCTGTACTGTGCGCTGGCGGGGCTTGGCAGCTCACTGCTGAAGCTGAACGTCGGCAACACGCTGAGCGTGCCGCTGTTCATGCTGCTGGCCGTCGCCACCTTCGCTCTGGCCTTTTCCCGGCCACAGTTGAGCGACCGTCTGCTGCGGCGTAACGACATCTCTTACGGCGTCTATATCTACCACATGCCGGCCGTGAACCTGCTGATTGCACTCGGCATGGCCGGCAGTGCCACGGGGTTTCCGGTCGCGCTGTGCATGACGCTCGTCTGCGCCGCACTGTCCTGGCGGCTCGTGGAGAAGCCGGCGTTGACGTGGAAGAGGCATCCGCTCTACCAGCATGAGAGCGTTCGCCCGGTGCCTGCGCACGGCGGGAGCTGAGCCCGCGCGTCAGCCCCGCCGCCGCGCCCGCTCATAGGTTGCCGGGTTTGCGGGCGCTCAAGCGAAAGTGACTGAGTAGAAAGTAGGCGACCGTTCGATTACCGAGCAGAGCCCGGCCCCACCGGCCGAGCGTGTTGGGTGCCGACCACTGGATGGTCGTAGCGCAGAACCCGGCGCGCCCCAGAAGCCCGGCCCACACATCCGGATCCTGATGCTTGTGCCATTCGATGTCGGGCATGAAGGGGCTCCTCATGCCCAGGGCTGCGAAAAAGTTACTGCGCCCGCAGTCGGTCGCCACGAACCACCCCGAGGGGTTGATTGCCTGGTTGAGCAGGCCGAAGAGCGCCCGATACCGCTCCGCGGCGCTTGGGTCGAGCTGCAGGCGAATACAGGCCTCCTCATCGAGATGATTGAGGGCGTTGGCACACACGATGACATCGAAGCGGTGTGCGGCCTGCAGGTAGCGCTGGATCGTGTCGCTCACGAACTCGACGGGCAGCCGCGGATCGAGCGCGCTCCTGAAGCCCTCGAAGCGCTCGCGCAGACCCGAGGATGCGCCCGCGCCCTCGGGCTCGAGACACACCGCGCTGCGGGCGCCGGACATTGCGGCGTACAGCGTCAAGAGACCCGCACCGCCGCCGACGTCGAGGACGTCCTTGTCGCGCAGATCCACTCCGGCGAACAGGTATTGCAGGTGGCGCCGAAGATTACCCGGGTTCGAGTAGAGCTTCAGTCGTATTGCCGCCTCGATGTACCGGTCCAGCGCCGCTGCGGAAGGCTCGGCCGTCACTGTCGGACTCAGCGCCAGACTCCGCTTGTGGTCGCGACGCCGCGGGCGCTCTCGATGCGGCAGCCGCGTCCCGCAGGGCCGGCCACCAGATAGGCCGCGGCGCCGCCGGCTGTGGACGATACGTTGTTGTTGCGACAGACGACGCCGAAGGCATCGGCATTGACGGAAACCGCCTGCGTCTGTGTGGCGTCGACCTTGCCGTCCATGACCCGGTCGTAGCCGAAGCGGCAGCCCTCGATCACGCAGCTCCGGGTCGTGCTGACGAACAGCCCGGCGCACGGCGCCTGCGTTCCACTGCCGGCGATGACACAGTCGCGGACCGCCCCGTTCGACAGTCGCGGCGGCTCGTGAATGGTGACGGCCTGACCAATCTGGATGCCGAAGCTGCCGCTGTCCCAGATCTTCACTCTGTCGATCAGGAACTCGGTGCATTCCTGCGTCGTGACGATGCCGCGCTGGAAGCCGTGCAGCTCGCCGTTGGAGATCTGTGCATTGTGGGCCGAGGTCCACACGCCAAAATTCTTGAACGAGCCGCGCAGCGAAAAGCGATCGAGGACGAAGTCGATCAGATCGGTCTGCTGATCCGCGGTGATTCCCAGCGGATTGTCGCGCGCCGGAGGATTGGAAAGGTACGAACCGGACAGCTTGCTCGCGCCGGTGACCCCGATGCCCATGTTGGTGATCGCTTCACCGGTGACGTTGCGCGCGACGAAGCTCGGCCGCTTGCGCAGGTCCCCGGAGGGAACCCACGGACGGTAGTAGAGTGACTCGCCGGTGCCGATGAGGCACGCGTGCCCGCAGTTGCTGACGCGCAGCCCGTCGATCACGATGTCGTACGCGCCCATGGCACCGAAGGCCTCGTTCACGACGTTCGTGACGGTGAGATTGCTGATCCGAACGTTGCGGGCGTGCGAGGTGTAACGCTGCGGCTCGCGCGGCTCGTTGGTGGCCCAGCCGAACTCGTAGTAGATCCCTTCGGTCAGCTGCCCCTGCCCGTCGATGACCACCCCGTCGATGACGACGCCGTCGAAGCCCCCGAGCATGAAGATCCCACGGGTACTGCCGCCGCTGGTTCCGCCACGGATGTGCAGATTGCGCACCACGATGTTGCCCATCGGCGCTGACAGCAGCCGGTCGTAGATGTCCGGGAACAGCGCGGTGTCACGGCCGCGGCCGCCGAAGGCGAGCACGTTGCCGGCGTCGTACCCGCCCTTGAAAACGTATTCGCTGACGATGGTGCCGTTCTCGATGACGAAGTCGCGGATCGCGTGGATGAATCCGCTCGCCGAGTCGCGTGCCACGCCGGTCTTGGCGAAGTGCAGCGTCGAGCCCATCAGATCGAGGTGGATCCCATCGTGAAAAGCGATCAGATCGTTGAAATGATAGATGTCGGCTCCGGTGGTGTTGGGGAAGGACAGGGCGCCGCTGAAGCGCCCCGCCGGGTCGACCAGCGACTTCAGCGCGGCAGTGTTGGCCGATGCGGCGGTGGGCGAGTTAGGCACTATGCCGTAGTGGCGCACGTCGTTCGGCGGGTAATCGGCTCCGACCACCTCGGCCGCCGCCGCCAGTGCACGCCGCGCAGGCAGCAGCAGGGCCGCGAGCGCTGCGAGGTCGTGCAGAAACCTGCGCCGATGAACGTTGGACCGCTGACCCGGGGGGGGCGTGTCTTTCACGGGGGTTTCCTTCGTAAGCGGCCGGCGCTGCGTCATCGGGATGCCGGCACGGGTTTGATGCCGATACGCGCGGTTTGGTCGATGTACTGAAGGAATGGGCGCTCGTGCCGCGAAAAGTACTCGTCCACTGCCTTCCTCGCGCCTCCCCAGTGACCGTAGTCGTCGATGATCAGAATACCCCCAGGGGTCAGCCTGGGGTAGAGCGTCTCGAGCTCCACCCGCGTCGATTCATACCAGTCGGTATCGAGCCGCAGCACCGCGACGGACCCCGGCAATTCCTCCGGCCGGGCGAGGGTCTGCACGACGTCCCCCTTGACGAACTTTACCCGCGCGCCGAGCAACCCCAGGCCGTCGAAGTTCGCCTGCACTTCCTCGAGCGGCGCGTAGCACCAGTCGCTGCCGAGGCCCTTGCGGGTGTTGTGGAATTTCTCCCGCGCACGCTCGCCGCGGTAGTTGATGTCCACTTCCGTGGGCTCGGTCATGCCGGCGAACGTGTCGAACAGCCAGACGTTCTTGGCGGACCCGAGGTTCCTGAACACGTGCGCCGCAATGATCGAGTTGCCCCCGCGCCATACACCGCACTCGACGAAGTCGCCGGCCACGTCGCGCTCCACGACGTGTCGACACGCCATTATCGCGGCGAACAGCCGCTCATCGGTCGAGGTCGACAGCCGCTTCTCGCGCACGTACTGGAATACCTCCCGGTCGCTGGCATCGATCTCGACCGGCAGGCGCTTCTGAGCGACGCTCAACGGGATCACCCTCAGGCCGACGACTGACAGGAGCTTGTTCGGTATCGCGCTGACTCTCATGGGATCGAGTGCCTTCCAGTTCATCGGACCGGTAGAATGCAATTCGCCCGGCAGTTTATGATTTTACGCGTCGCCACCTCAATTCCCCGCCCACTGTGCTTCGCGCCCCAGAGCGCCAGGCCGTGAACCGTCGCAATGTGCGGTATCTGCGGGCTGTTTGATCCCCGGTCCTCCGGGTCTGCCGGAGACCTCGAGCGCCTCGGCGTGCGCATGACCGGGACGCTCAGCCACCGGGGTCCGGATGGCAGCGGCACGTTCGTGGGCGAGGGCGTCGTTCTCGGACACCGGCGCCTGAGCATCATCGACCTGTCGAGCGCCGCCGCACAGCCGATGACGCACGCATCAGCCACCGTGGTCTACAACGGCGAATCGTACAACTTCCGGGAGCTGCGCGCGGAGCTCGAGACTCTGGGGCACGCGTTCCGCGGCCACTCCGATACCGAGGTTGTGTTGCACGCTTACCAGGCCTGGGGCCTGAGGGGCCTGGAACGACTCGAGGGAATCTTTGCTTTCGCGCTGTGGGACGCCGCGCGCAGCAGACTGGTGCTGATGCGGGACCGGCTCGGGGTGAAGCCGCTATTTTATGCCCGGCACGGTGCGCGCCTCGCCTTCGCATCGGAGATCAAGGGCGTGTTCGCCGGAATCGACGTCGGTCGCAGCCTGGATCAGCAGGCGCTCACCGAGTACCTCTGGTACGGTAACTCGTTCGAAGACCGCACGCTCTATCGCGAGGTGCGGGCGCTGGAGCCGGGCTGGCGCCTGATCGCAGAGGGCGGACAGACGCGCCTGGAGCCCTGGTGGCGCATCGAGAGCTGGCTCGCGGACGCGCCCCGGGACACCGCCCCGCAGGCGGCCGCGGTTGAGGTGCGTGCGGCGATCGATGCGGCCGTGACTCGCCAGCTCGTCAGCGATGTGCCCGTCGGAATCTTTCTGAGCGGCGGGCTGGACTCTTCGAGCATTGCAGCTTCCGCTGCAGTCGCCGGCGGACAGCGCCTCAGCAGCTTCTCCGCCGGCTTCGACTACGAGCGGGGCGTCAACGAGCTGCCGAAGGCGCGGGCGGTTGCGCACAAGTTCGGGCTCGACCACCACGAATTGCGCATCCACGGAGGCGCCTTGGAGGAAGTGATCGCGGCCCTGGTGCGGGCTCACGATGAACCGTTTGCGGACGCGGCCAACATTCCGCTGTACCTGCTCGCGGCCGAGCTGCGTGGCAGGATCAAGGTGGTCCTGCAGGGAGATGGTGGCGATGAGATGTTCGGCGGCTACCGGCGCTACTCCATTCTGAGCGCGGCGCGCTTCTGGCGCATGTGGCCGCGCCGCCTGGAGCGGTTACTCGGCACGTTTCGGCTGGGAGCACGGCTCGCGCGCCTGGGAGCGGCCGCGGGCTGCCCCGATCCGGCTCTGCGCATGGCGCTGCTGCTCACGGTGGAGACGCTGCGCGACCCGCCGACGATGATGCTCGAGCCCGCGGCTCGCGAGCGCCTGCAACTTGGCTGCGACCCCTTCATGGCCTTCCGACATTGCGCCAGCCGCTTCAGCAGCGTCGATCCCGTTCAGCAGATGCTGCTGACCGATCTGTCGCTGCAGCTTCCTTCCCAGTTTCTGACCAAGGTTGACCGCGCGACCATGGCGCACGGCATCGAAGCCCGAGTACCGCTTCTGGACGAGCGGGTCGGTGAGCTCGTCGTCGGCCTGCCCGCGGCGCTCAAGGTGCGGGGTGCGCGCCGCAAGCTGGTGCTGCGGGCGGCGATGGAACAGCGATTGCCGGAGGCGATCCGCTCGGGCCCCAAGGTCGGCTTCGGGGTGCCCTACGAGGAGTGGCTGCGTACCTCGTTGTTCGCCTTTGCGCGCGCGGCGATCCTGTCGCCCGATTTCATCGGGCGTTTCGCCCTCGATCGCGCGCGCCTCGAGACCGCGCTCGGCGAGCATCGCGCGCGGCGCCGCGACCGCGGGTTCCTGTTGTGGAAACTGCTGCAGCTGGCGCTGTGGTCGCGAGAGTACCTGCCGTGACCCTGTTCCGGCCACGCGCATTGTTCGTCGGGGCCTTCCCGCCGCCCGGGTCGAAGATCGTCGGGGGCATGGTCACCTCGTGCACAGCGTTGCTGCAGTCGAGCTTCGCCGCGCGGCTGGATCTCGACCTGCTCGACAGCACGCAGGTCAGCAATCCGCCGCCCCGACTTGCGCAGCGGCTGGTGCTGGCGGTGCGGCGCTGCGCGCGCTTCATCGCCCGCTTCGAGCGCCGCCGGCCGGATGTCGTACTGTTGTTCGTGGCGGTTGGCGCGAGCATCGTGGAAAAGGGTGCGATGGCGTGGTACGCGCGGCTCCGCGGCGTGCCGGCAGTGATGTTTCCGCGCGGCGGATCGGTCGTGGCTGATGCCCGCGGCTCGGCCCTTACGCGGGTGTGGGTGAGGCTCGCGTTCCGCGGCGCACGCCAGATCGTCTGCCAGAGCGATTCGTGGCGGCGCTTCGCGATCGAGGTGCTGGGCTTCGCCCCGACCAACGTCGCGGTCGTGCGTAACTGGACTGCCACGCGCGCGCTACTGGCTCTCGGCGCGGACCGCGTCGTGGAAGGCCGCGATCCCGTGCGCTTACTGTTCATCGGCTGGCTGGAGCGCGATAAGGGCATCTTCGAGCTGCTCGAGGCGGCGCGGCAGCTCATGCGCGGCGGACGGCGGTTCGTGCTGGACGTTGCGGGCGACGGCAGCGCCGCGGCAGAGGCGAGCGCTGCCATCGTGCGCCACGGGCTGGCTGAGATCGTGCGGCTGCGCGGTTGGTTGGGCGATGTCGAGCTGGAGAACGCCTTGCGTGAGTCCGACGTGCTGGTGCTGCCGTCCTGGGCAGAGGGTCTTCCGAACGCGATGGTGGAAGCCATGGCGGCCCGGCTCGCCGTGGTCGTGACCCGCGTCGGCGCGATCCCCGAGGTAGTGACCGACCGGCGCAGCGGCATGCTCGTCGAGCCCCGCGATTCCGCCGCGCTCGCCACTGCGCTCGCGGCGGTCATCGACGACCCGCAGCTGCGCCACGAGATCGCCGCGGAAGGGTATCGCATCGCGGCGCGCGATTTTGAGGTGGAGCACGCGGTCGAGCGGGTCGTCGAGCTGATCAACGCGGCGGTGGGGGCGGGGCGCGGGCGTCAGCTCACCGGACGCGCGCTGTAGCGGGGCACGCTGCGATGGATTCCGCCAAGAAAGCGGTGCAGGAGTTCTGGGACCGGGCGGCCTGCGGGGAGGAGCTGTATCTCGCCAACCGGGAGCGCGAGGGCTACAACGAGCAGGCACGGCGACGCTACGAGCTGGAGCCGGTGATCGAGGAGTTCGCCGAGTTCGCGACAGCCGCCGGGCAAAAGGTGCTCGAGATCGGCGTCGGACTCGGCGCCGACCACCAGCGCTACGCGCAGGCAGGAGCGCGCCTGAGCGGCATCGACCTCACCGAGCGCGCCGTGGGGCACACCCGCCGGCGGCTGGGACTGTTCGGCCTCGAGTCGGCGCTTTCGACCGGGGACGCAGAGCAGCTCGCGTTCTCCACGGAGGAGTTCGATTGCGTCTATTCGTGGGGAGTCCTGCATCACTCCCCCGACACAGCGCGCGCCGTCGCGGAGGTGCACCGTGTACTGCGCCCCGGGGGCGTTGCAAGAATCATGATCTATCACAAATGGAGCCTGGTCGGTTACATGCTCTGGATGCGTTACGGGCCGCTACGTCTGCATCCCTGGCTGTCGCTGCGCCAGGTGTACGCCCGCCACCTCGAGAGTCCCGGGACCAAGGCGTACTCGGTCGCCGAGGCGAGGCGCATGTTCGCGGCCTTCAGCTCGGTCGAGATCCGCATCTGCCTGACGCATGCGGATCTGCTCGAGTCCGAAGCCGGGCAGCGCCACCGCTCGGCGATGCTGCGCCTGGCGCGCGCCGTCTGGCCGCGGGGTCTCTTCAGGCGGTATGCGCGCGGGCACGGTCTCTTCATGCTGATCCGCGCGGTCAAGTGATGCGTCCGGAGCGCGCATGATCCTCGAGCACTTGCGCCTGCTGGCGTGTCCGGCCTGCCACGGTGCGCTGCAGTGCGTACGCGGCACCTCGTCCGGCGGCGTGCTGCTCGAGGGGGCGCTGGGCTGTGCCGCCTGCGCAGACGAGTTCCCCGTCATCGGCGGCATACCGCGATTCGTGCCGCGGGAGAACTACGCATCCGGCTTCGGCCTGGAGTGGACCCGGCACGCGCGCACGCAGTACGACAGCCACAGCGGTCTCAGGCTCTCGGAGCAGAGGTTCTTCGCGCAGACGGGCTGGCCGCGCGATCTCACGGGCGAGGTCATCCTCGAGGTCGGCAGCGGCTCGGGACGCTTCACCGAGCAGGCGGCCAACACCGGTGCGACGGTGGTTTCGCTCGACTACAGCTACGCGGTGGAGGCGAACTATGCTTCCAACGGCGCGCGATCCAACGTGCTCATCGTGCAGGCCGACGTTTTCGCCATGCCGTTTCGCACCGGGGTATTCGACCGAGTGTTCTGCTTCGGCATGCTGCAGCACACGCCCGATCCGCACAGGGCGTTTGCTGCGCTGCCCCGGGTACTGCGTCCGGGCGGCGCACTGTGTGTCGACATCTACAAGGCAACGCTCATCCGCGCGTCGCTGCACACGAAGTACTACGTGCGGCCGTTCACGCGGCGCATGGATCCCGAGCGGCTGTACGCCCGCGTGCGCGCCTGGGTAAACTTCATGTGGCCGGTGGCTGCGCTCATCCGGCGGCTGCCGCGGGGGTACGCCATCAACTGGCGGCTGCTGGTCGCCGACTACAGCTTCCTCGGACTCAAGGGGGAGATGCTGAAGGAATGGTCGTACCTCGACACCTTCGACATGCTGGCGCCCCGCTACGATCGTCCCGCGCGCATCGCCACGGTGAGGCGCTGGGCGATGCTCGCGAATCTCGAGGCGGTGGCCGCTGAGTACACGGCGCACGGCATCGTGCTGCGAGCGAGGCTGCCGACACCTGCTAGCCACCCGGGCGATCCGGTTCCGGCACACTGACCCGGCATGTGCGGCATCGTCGGATTTCAGGGTGATTTCTCCGCGGAACTGCTGCGCTCCATGACCGAGGCGGTAGCGCACCGCGGGCCCGACGGCTCGGGAACCACGATCGTCAGCCTCGCGGGACAGCCGCCCACGGGACTCGGACACCGCCGCCTCGCGATCATCGATCTGTCGGACGCCGGCCTGCAGCCGATGACGGTGGCAGCGGATGCGGGCGGCGGCATGCAGCAGGGACTGACGCTCACCTTCAACGGTGAGATCTACAACTACCGGGAGCTGCGCGCGGAGCTGCTCGCGGCCGGTCACCGCTTCAGCTCCGCCACCGACTCCGAGGTGCTGCTGCATCTGTACGAGCGCGACGGGCCCGGCATGCTCGAGCGGCTCAACGGTATCTTCGCGTTCGCAATTCACGACGCGCGGCCGGCGGGGCGCCCGCCGGGGGTTGAGCGCGGCGCGCTGCTGCTGGCGCGCGACCCGCTCGGGGTGAAGCCTCTGTACTACGCCTCGCTCCCCGAGGGAGTGCTGTTCGCGTCGGAGATCAAGGCGCTGGTCCGTCACGGCGGACTGTCGCGCGAGATCGATCCCACCGCCCTGCACTACATGCTCGCTTATCTGTGGACCCCGGCACCGCTCACCATGCTGGCCGCGGTACGCAAGCTCGAGCCCGGGAGCGCACTGCTGGTGCACGGCGGCAGGGTGCAGCGGCAGTGGTCCTACTATTCGCTTCCGTACAATGGCACGCGTGACAGCGCCGCCGAGCCGCAGCTCGCCGCCGAGCTTGCGGAACGGGTCGGCACCGCCGTGCGCCGGCAGCTCGTCGCCGACGTCCCGGTCGGAGCTTTCCTCTCCGGCGGCCTCGACTCGAGCGCCGTCGTCGCCATGATGCGCCGAGAGCTGCCGCAGCAGCCGATCCGCTGCTTCACGGTCGCCTTCAGCGGGGATGCGATCGATGGTGCTGCACCCGACCTGCCCTACGCCCGCCGGGTGGCCGCACAGCTGGGTGTCGATCTGGAGGAGGTCATCATCGAGCCGGGTGCCATCGGCAGGCTCGAGGAGATGATCGAGCTGCTCGATGAGCCGCAGGCCGACCCGGCGCCGATCAACGCCTGGATGATCGCCGAGCGGGCGCGTGCCTGCGGCATTCCGGTGCTGCTTTCGGGGGGTGGAGGCGATGATCTTTTCGGCGGCTACCGGCGGCACTGGGCGCTGACCTTCGAGCGCCGCTGGGCGTGGCTGCCCGTGGGAGTGCGCCGCGGGGTACAGGCGCTGGCAGCGGCAGCGGCGAGCGGACGCGCGCGCGGTCAGTCCAACCCCACCCTGCGGCGTGCCGCCAAGATGCTCGCCTACGCGGGAGAGGACCCGGACCGGCGCCTGGTGTCGTACTTCTGGTGGAGCACAGAGCAGGTACGGCGCGCGCTGTACTCACCGGCGTTTGCTGCGCGGGTGCGGACAGCCGACACTGCCGCACCGCTGTTGCAAAGCCTGGCGGCGATTCCCGCCGAGCCCGATCCGCTGCAGCGCATGCTGTATCTGGAGGCGCGTCATTTTCTGGCCGACCACAACCTCAACTACACGGACCGGGCGGGCATGGCCGCGGGCGTCGAGATTCGTGTCCCGCTGCTCGACCTCGACCTGGTGCGATTCGCGACGCGGGTGCCATCCCGCCTGAAGCAACGGGGCCGGCTGGGGAAGCCGCTGTTCAAACGGGCGATGGAGCCGTTCCTGCCGCGGGACGTGATTTATCGGCCCAAGACCGGCTTCGGCGCGCCCCTGCGGCGCTGGCTCCGCCAGGAGCTGCGCGCGAGCGTGGATGACACGCTGGATAGCGGTAGTCTGCGGCGGCGCGGCTTCTTCGAGCCGGCGGCGGTGCGGCGCCTGATCGAGCTCGACCGGACTGGCGCCGTCGACGGCAGCTATACGATATTTGCGCTGCTGTGTTTCGAGTTGTGGTGCCGCAGATTCGTTGATCGCTGACGCAAGGGGCTTATGAAACAGGTTTTGCAGGAGCTTGGCACGGGCCGCACGTTGCTCGAGGACGTACCGGAGCCCGCCGCGCCGCCGGGCAGTCTGCGGATCCTGACGCGCCGCTCGCTCATCTCCGCCGGCACCGAACGGATGCTCGTGGAGTTCGGCCGGTCGGGCTGGCTCGAGCGCGCGCGGCAGCAGCCGGATCGGGTGCGCCAGGTCATCGGCAAGGCGCGCACCGACGGCGTCGCGGCCACCATCGACGCGGTGCGCAGCAAGCTCGAGGAGACATTGCCACTCGGCTACTGCAACGTCGGCGAGATCGAAGCAGCGCTGCCGGCGAGCGGCTTCGCCCGCGGAGAGCGCGTGGTTTCCAACGGGCCGCATGCGGAAGTCGTTGCCGTACCCGTTAACCTCTGCGCCCGGATTCCGGAGCGCGTCACGGATGACGCCGCGGCGTTCGCGGTGCCGGGCGCAATCGCCCTGCAGGGATTGCGGCTGGCGCAGCCCACACTCGGAGAATCGTTCGCCGTCACCGGCCTCGGGCTGATCGGGTTGATGACGGTCCAGCTGCTGCGCGCCAACGGCTGCAGGGTGCTCGGGATCGACCCCGACCCGGCGCGCACCGCGTTGGCCCGCCGCTTCGGCGCGCAGACCGTCGAGCTCGGCGACGGCGTGGATGCGAGCGCCGCCGCGCAGGAGTTCAGCCGCGGCCGCGGCATGGATGGGGTGTTGATCGGTGCCGCGACCACCAGTGACGAGCCGGTCTCGCAGGCGGCGCGCATGTGTCGCAAGCGCGGGCGCATCGTGCTGGTTGGAGTCGCAGGTCTGCGGCTCAACCGCGCCGAGTTCTACGAGAAGGAGCTGAGCTTCCAGGTCTCATGCTCCTATGGTCCCGGTCGCCACGATCCGCAATACGAACAGGGCGGCCACGACTATCCGTATGGCTTCGTCCGTTGGACTGGCCAGCGCAATTTCGAGGCGGTGCTGGAGCTGCTCGCCGCGGAGGCGCTCGACGTGCTGCCCCTGATCTCGCACCGGTTTCCTCTGGCAGACGCGCCGCGCGCCTATGACCTGCTGGCCGACGGCGGCGAGCCGCAGCTCGGCATCCTGATCGAATACCCGCGGCGCGAACCCGGCCGGCAGGCGGCGAGCGTCATCCGGCTGACCGAGACACGGCCGCACCCGGCGGTGGGTGAAGCGGTCGTGTCCGTCGTCGGCGCCGGCAACTACGCGGCACGGGTCCTGGTTCCCGACCTCGCGCGCGCTGGGGCCCGGCTGCTCGGGATTGCGAGCCGCAGTGGCGTGACGGCCGCGCGCCTCGGGCGCAAGTACGGCTTCGGGGAGGTGAGCACCGATGCCGCGGCGCTGATCGCCGACGAGCGCTCCAACGCCGTCGTGATCGCCACGCGGCACGACAGCCACGCGTCGTTCGTGGTGCAGGCGCTGAGGGCCGGCAAGCATGTGCTGGTGGAGAAGCCGCTGGCGATCGACTCCGCGCAGATCGATGCGATCGAGTCCGCCTGGCGGCAGGCGCCGGCCGAGCGCCGACCGCTCCTCATGGTCGGCTTCAACCGGCGCTTTGCCCCGCATGTGCTGCGCATGAAGTCACTCCTGCAGCCACTGGCCGGCCCCAAGGCGTTCGTCGTCACGGTGAACGCCGGTGCGCTTCCGGCGGGACACTGGGCCCACGCGACCGAGATCGGCGGCGGACGCATCATTGGCGAGGGTTGTCATTTCATCGATCTGCTGCGTTTCCTTGCCGGCGCCCCGATCGAGCGGTGGACACTCGCCGCGGCGGGCGCCGCGACCGGCGTAGCGCATGACGACATCGCCACCATCACCCTCAGGTTCGTCGACGGCTCGATCGGCACTCTTCATTACCTCGCCAACGGGTACGCCGGATTTCCTAAGGAGCGCGTCGAGGCATTCTGCGGGGGCAGGGTGCTGCAGCTGGACAACTTTCGCACGCTGCGCGCCTATGGCTGGAGCGGGTTCAAATCGCTGCGTTTGTGGCGCCAGGATAAGGGTCAGGCCGGCTGTGTCGCGGCGTTCATCGAGGCCGTCCGGAGCGGCTGCGCCGCGCCGATTCCGTTCGAGGAGCTCCTCGAGGTCAGTCGCGTTACCGTGGCTCTGGGGGAGGCCGCCCGCTCGGGACGCCGCAGCGAATGTTCACCCTGAAAATGGTGCTGGGCGTATGGCTCATGCCACTGCCCGTCAGTCTGATTCTCGTCTGCTGCGGGCTCTTGCTGCAGGCGCGCGGGCGTCGGCGCTGGGGTAACGGGTTGATCGTCGTTGGCGGCGTGCTCGTGCTTGCGGCGGCCACTGGCCCGATCGCGGATGCGCTACTGCGTCCCCTGGAGGCGCGCTATCGGGCGGTCCTCGACGCATCGACGCTCAGGCCGCCGCCGGCTTACGTCGCAGTGCTGGGCAGCGGTTACCGCCCGCGTGAGGTATTGCCGGTTACCGCGGCGCTGGACGCGAGCGGCGTGGTGCGCCTGGCGGAGGGAATACGGCTGCTGCGACAGCTGCCGGGCGCTCGTCTCGTTCTTTCCGGCGGCCCTGTCGGCGGCGATCCCCCGGTGGCGCGTGGCTACGCACGCGCAGCCGTGGCACTCGGGATAGCGCCCGAGTCCTTCATCGTCATCGACAGCCCGCGGGATACTGCTGCTGAGATCGACGCGATCCGGGCTCGTGTTGGCGATGCGCCTGTACTGCTCGTCACCTCGGCCGCGCATATGCCGCGAGCCATGGCGTATGCCGGCCTGGCGGGGTTGCATGCCGTGCCCGCACCGACCGGGAATCTCTCGGACGCCGATTCGCCCACACGCTTGGGCATCCCTGCTCCATCCGGCACCGCGTTGCGCAAAACCGAGACCGCGCTGCACGAGTATCTGGGGCTGCTGGCGCTGCGCTTGGGAATTCACTGATGCGCGGGGGCAACTCGTACCGCGCGGGGGGCGCACTGAGCACCCTGGCACGCTATTTCCACACCGTGCGTCACTTGCGGCCGATTCAGGTCGCAGGGCGCCTCCGGCTGC
This sequence comes from uncultured Gammaproteobacteria bacterium, assembly GCA_963844595.1. GTDB lineage: Bacteria > Pseudomonadota > Gammaproteobacteria > Steroidobacterales > Steroidobacteraceae > 13-2-20CM-66-19. The sequence continues at coordinate 68,039 of CAWJOW010000003.1, read as the reverse complement.
ACTGGCATCATCCCGTGGCGGACACGCGCGCCGCTCCGGGGACCCGGCTCCGTGGTTCGGCGTACCTGCCGCCGATTGAGAGGGCGCCGAGCCTCCTGCAGCCGCAGGTTTTCCGGTTCCACAACGAGGAGCGCCGTTGCTCGAGCCCGGCCGACTGGAGCCCGGCAGGGGCCGCGGAGCTCTGGGTCTACCACCTGCACTACTTCGACGACTTGAATGCCCGCGATGCGAACGCACGCCTCGAGTGGCACCTCGAGCTGCTCGAGCGCTGGGTCGCGGAGAATCCGCCCGGCGCGGGCGCAGCCTGGGACCCGTACCCGACGTCGCGCCGGATCGCGAACTGGGTGAAATGGGCGGCACGCGGCCACGAGCTGCCTGCGCGCTGCCAGGCGAGCCTCGCCGTGCAGACCCGCTGGCTCGAGGAGCGGCTCGAATATCACCTGCTCGGCAACCATCTGCTGGCCAACGCCAAGGCGCTGGTGCACGCCGGGTTGCATTTCGATGGACCGGAGGCCGAGCGCTGGTTCTCCCGTGGCATGGACATCCTGGAGCGGGAGCTGCGCGAGCAAGTGCTCGCTGACGGCGGTCATTTCGAGCGCAGCACGATGTACCACGCGGCGGCGCTCGAGGACCTGCTCGATCTCATGAACCTGCTGCGCTCGCAGGGGTGCGCACCGCCGGTGTCCTGGCTGGGCGCCATCGCCGCCATGCGACGCTGGCTCAAGGTGATGACTCACCCCGATGGCGAGCTGGCCTTTTTCAACGACGCCGCGTTCGAGGAGGCGCCGACCTCGGCGCAGCTCGAGGCCTTCGCCGGCCGGCTGGGACTCGCTCCGGTCGCAGATCCGTCCGAGCCGCTGATCGTTCTCGAGGCAAGCGGCTACGTGCGGGCGATCGCCGGCAGCGCATACCTCATCTGCGATTGCGCCGCCGTGGGACCCGATCATCTGCCGGCTCATGCGCATGCGGACACGCTGAGTTTCGAGCTGAGCCTGTGCGGTCGGCGGCTGTTCGTGAACTCGGGGACCTCACTGTACGGTACCGGTCCGGAGCGGCAGCGACAGCGCGGGACGGCGGCGCACAACACCGTGGTCGCGGACGAGTGCGACTCGAGCGAAGTTTGGGCCGGCTTCCGGGTTGCGCGCCGCGCGCGTGCGCGCCTGCACGGCGCGCACGAGTTGGCGCCCGGTGTGCTCATCGACGCGAGCCACGACGGCTACCGGCGCCTGCCACGCGGCGGCGAGCACCGCCGCCGCTGGCGGCTCGAGCCGCAGTCGCTTCATATCGAGGATCGGCTGGACGGTGCGTTGGAGCGCGCCGAGGCACGTTTCCATCTGCACCCGGACGTCGCGGCCCGTGTCGCAGGCGAGCGCGAGGTGGCGCTCGCGCTTGCCGACGGCAGCACCGCACGGCTGAGCGCCGCCAACGCCGGGGCGCTGCAGGTGGTTCCCGCGACCTGGCATCCGCGCTTCGGGGTCGAGGTCGCAAACCAGTGTGTGACGGCGCGCTTTGCCGGCGGCGTCCTCAGCACACGCATCGCCTGGGCGGCGCCGGCGTGAGGCTGCTGATCCTCAGCTTCTATTACCCGCCCGACCTGAGCGCCGGGTCTTTTCGGGCGGCAGCGCTGGTCGCGGCCCTGCGCGAGCGCGCCCCGCCGGGAACGCAGCTCGAGGTGCTCACGACGCTGCCAAACCGCTACCTCAGCTTCGTGAGGGACGCCGCGCGCCTCGAGAGGAGTCCCGGATGCGAGATCCACCGCATTGCCGTGCCGGCGCATCGCAGTGACATCCTCGGGCAGTCGCGCGCGTTCGCGCACTTCGCGCGCGCGGCGCGGGCGCACGCTGCCGCCCGCGAGTACGACGTCGTCTATGCGACCTCCGCACGCCTCATGACCGCGGCGCTCGGCGCATGGATCGCGGGTCGCGGCCGGGCGCGGTTGTATCTCGACCTTCGCGACATCTTCGTCGACGCGATCACGGAACTCATGCCGGCGCCGGCCGCGATGCTCGCCCGCCCGCTGCTCTCGCGGCTCGAGTCCTGGACACTGCGGCGCGCCGACCGGGTGAACCTCGTGTCGCCGGGCTTCGCGGACTACTACCGCGCTCGCTATGGCGAGCACTCGTTCGCCTGGTTCACCAATGGCATCGACGAGGAGTTCCTGGCAGCGGCGCCCCCGGCGCCGGCCGCTGCGGTTGCGCCGCAGAGGCGCAGCGCCCCCGCGACCGTGCTGTACGCGGGCAACGTCGGCGCCGGCCAGGGGCTCCACGAAATACTGCCGGCGCTGGCGCGCGCGCTGCGCGGTCAGGCCCGCTTTGTGGTCATCGGCGATGGCGGCCGGCGTCAGGCGCTCGAGCATGCACTGACTCTCGCCGGCGTGGACAACGTCGAGCTGCGCGCGCCGATGTCGCGCCCGCAGCTGATCGAGGCGTACCGTACCGCCGACGTGCTGCTGCTGCACCTCGGCAGGCAGGCGGCCTTCGAACGTGTGCTGCCGTCGAAGCTGTTCGAGTATGCGGCGCTCGGCAAGCCGATACTCGCGGGCGTCGGTGGTTATGCCGCCCGCTTCATACACGAGGAGATCGACAACGCCACGGTGTTCGCGCCCTGCGATGTGGCCGGGGCAGTGCGCGCGTTCGCCTCGCTCACACTCGCTGACCGAGCACGTCCGGCGTTCGTCGCGCGCTACGGACGCGCGAGCATAGCGCGGGCCATGGCCGACGATGTGCTCGCGCTCGCCAACCCGCCGGTGGTGACCTGAGTGAGCCGCGTGCTGGTGACAGGCGCCACCGGCTTCATCGGAACGCCGCTGTGCGAGCGCCTGGCGCAGTCGGGTCACGTGGTGCGCGCCGCGGTGCGCGCCGAGCGGCCGGTGCCGCCGTACATCGCCGAGACCGTAGTGACCAGCGACATCGGGGCCGCAACCGACTGGGGTGCGGCGCTGCGTGGAGTCGATCTCGTAGTGCACGCAGCCGCCCGGGTGCACGTGCTGCGCCCGGAGGCCTCCGCCGAGGGCCTGTACATGGAGACCAACGCTCGCGGCACCGAGCGGCTTGCCCAGGCGGCCGTCGCGGCCGGGGTGCGCCGTTTCGTTTACCTGAGCAGCATCAAGGTGAACGGCGAAGACAGCGCGCAACGCGCGTACCGGGCCGACGACGTGCCGGACCCGCGCGATGCCTACGCACGCTCCAAGCTCGAGGGTGAGCGGCTGCTGCGGCAGGCAGCGGCCGCCAGCACAATGGAGGCCGTCATCGTGCGGCCGCCGCTGGTATACGGCACCGGGGTGCGCGCAAACTTCCTGCGCCTGATGCGCTGGGTGGATCGCCGCTGGCCGCTGCCCTTCGCCTCGATACACAACCAACGGAGCCTCTTGAGTGTCTGGAATCTGAGCGACCTGATCGCGACGTTGTTGGTGAGCCACCGCGCGGCGAGCGGGGTGTGGCTCGTGTCCGATGGCGAGGACCTCGCCACTGCGGAGTTGCTCCGGCGCCTGGGGCACGCCCTCGGGCGCCCCGTGCACCTGCTGCCGATACCGGCGGCGCTCCTGCGGGCGTGCGGCACACTCTCCGGGCGCGGCGCGGAGCTCCGACGGCTGTGTGGCTCGCTCACCGTGAGCACCGAGGCGACGCGCGCTGCGTTTTCGTGGTCGGCACCGCTCGGGGTCGATGCGGGACTGGCGCGGACCGCTGCCTGGTACCGCGCGCAGCGTCACTGACATGCAGCGCGTCACGATCATTCTCAGCATTGTCTCGTTCGCGACCGCCGCGCTCCTCACCGCACTGGTGCGCAGGTTCGCGCTCGCCCGCGGGGTGCTCGACGTACCCAACAGCCGCAGCTCGCACAGCACGGCGACTCCGCGTGGCGGCGGACTGGCGATCGTCGCCACCGCCACCGCAGCCCTGGGAGTCCTCGCGGCGCTCGGCAGCGTGCCGCTCGCGCTGTTCCTGGCGCTCGCCGGAGGCGGACTCGTGGTCGCCGCTGTTGGTTTTGCGGACGATCACCTGAACGTGCCAGCCGGCCCGCGCCTGGCGGTGCACGTGTTGGCAGCGGCCTGGGCGGTGTGGTGTCTCGGCGGCCTGGGCGGTGTGCGCGTCGGCGAGCACGTCGCACAGCTCGGCTGGGCGGGCGGAGTGCTCGCGGTGCTCGCCATCGTCTGGACGCTCAATCTGTTCAACTTCATGGATGGCATCGACGCGATTGCTGCCTCGGAGGCGATATTCGTCGCCTGCGCCGGTGCGTTCCTCGCGGCCGGCTCGGGCCCGGGCGGCGTGTCCGCCGCCGCCTGGGTTTTCGCCGGCACCTGCGGGGGGTTCCTGCTGTGGAACTGGCCGCCTGCCAGAATCTTCATGGGGGACGTCGGCAGCGGCTATCTTGGCTATGTCATCGCAGTGCTCGGGCTGCAGGCCACGCACGGGGATGCGGCGGCGTTGTGGGTCTGGCTGATCCTCGGCGCCGTCTTTTTCGTGGACGCCACAGCTACGCTCATACGCCGCTCGCTGCGCGGCGAGCGCGTGCACCAGGCGCACCGCAGTCACGCCTATCAGTGGCTGTCACGACGCTGGGGCGGTCATCGCGATGTGACGCTGCTGGTGTTGGCCGTGAACCTCGTGTGGCTCGTGCCATGGGCGATACTCGCCCGACACTTTCCGGGGCACGCCTGGGTCATGACGCTCCTCGCGTTGCTGCCGCTCGCCGCGGCCGTGATTGCCGCAGGAGCTGGCCGCCGTGAGGAGTCCCGAGGGGTTTGATCCGCGCCCGGTACGGCAGCGCGGCCGCCGGGTTCCGGCGCGCGCCGTGGGCCCGCCAGACCTCCGGACCGCGCGGTTCGTCAACCCGGGTGCATCTTTCCCGTTATGCCGGGAGCAGAAGTTGTTAGACTTCCGGCACGACCCTGGTTACCGATTCGCCAAGTGAGTGATTGACTTACAATTTGAAATTGGTGCAGCCAAGGTAAGGATCGCGATGGACACACAGGATCGCGTGTGCCGGGGGATTTCATGACGGAACGGCAGCCAGCTCGAGCGCACCCGGGGGTCGGGGCGGCGGCTGCCGGAGCATTAATTGCCCTCCCGCGCGTCACAAAACGCGTCATCATGCTGACCGCGGATGCGGTCGCGATTCCGACCGCGCTCTGGGCCGCACTGGCTCTGAAGTTCGATCGCCTCGATCCGGCGCTCGAGCGTACCTTCGCCTACTTCCTGGTCGCGATCGTCTCGGCGCTGTTCTTCTTCGCCGTGTGCGGTCTTTACCGGGCGGTGCTGCGTTTCATGGGACCGAAGGCGATGGTCACCGTCATCGCGGGAGTCAGCTTCTCGGTGATCGTGCTGGCGCTGTTCGACCGGCTCATCGCCAGCCACCAGATCCCGTTGTCGGCGTTTGTGATCTATTGGGCGCTGGCGCTGCCGTATGTCGGCGGCAGCCGCTTCATCGCGCGTTACCTGTTCCTGCGTGCCACGGGCGTGAAGCGCAGGTCCGCGGCGCGCGTGGCCGTTTACGGGGCCGGCGACGCCGGCGCGCGCGTCTGCTCGGTTTTGCGCGGCGGTCCGGACTTCCAGCCGGTGGCCTTCATCGATGACAAGAAATCGCTGCAGGGGAGCAACATCAACGGCATTCGGGTCTACAGCCCGGAGTCGCTGCCGGAGCTGGTGCGCCAGCAGCGTATCGATCGGATTCTGCTCGCCATGCCATCGGCTTCGCGCCGGCGGCGCCGCGAGATTCTCACCCAGCTGGAGCCCCTCGGGGTGCACGTGCAGTCGCTGCCGAATCTCTCGGACCTGATCTCCGGCAAGGCGCAGATCAACGAGCTGCGCGACGTAGAGGTGAGCGACCTGCTGGGGCGCGACCCGGTGCCACCGAAGCCGAAGCTTTTCGGGTCCTGCATCCGCGGCAAGTGCGTGCTCGTCACGGGCGCCGGCGGCTCGATCGGCTCGGAGCTGTGCAGGCAGATCATCCGTCTGAGCCCGAGCCGCCTGGTGCTGTTCGAGATGTCGGAGCTCGGGCTGTACACAATCCAGCGCGAGCTCGAGGAGGTGGCTGCGCGCGAGCGGCTGGAAGTGGAAATGGTGCCGCTGCTCGGTAATGCGCATCACCGTCATCGCGTACGCGAAGTGTTCGCGACCTTCGGCGTACAGACCGTCTACCACGCCGCCGCCTACAAGCACGTACCGATCGTCGAGCACAACGTGGTCGAGGGTATTCACAACAATGTGATCAGCACCTGGTATACGGCCGAAGCCGCACTCGAGACCGGGGTCGAGACCTTCGTGCTGGTGTCGACCGACAAGGCGGTGAATCCCGCCAACGTCATGGGGGCCACCAAGAGACTCGCCGAGCTCGTGCTTCAGGCGCTGCACGAGCGCACCACGCAGACGCGGTTCTGCATGGTGCGCTTCGGTAACGTGCTCGCCTCCTCAGGCTCGGTGGTGCCGCTCTTCCAGGAGCAGATCCGCCGCGGCGGTCCGGTCACGGTGACGCATCCGGACGTGATCCGCTACTTCATGACCATTCCCGAGGCGGCGCAGCTGGTGCTGCAGGCAGGGTCCATGGCCAAGGGCGGGGACGTGTTCGTGCTCGACATGGGCCGTCCGGTGCGTATCGACGATCTGGCGCGACGTCTGGTCAACCTCATGGGACTCACGGTGCGGGACGCGAACAATCCGGACGGCGACATCGAGATCGAGTACACGGGACTGCGGACCGCCGAGAAGCTCTTCGAGGAGCTCCTGATCGGCTCGAACGTCACCGGCACCGATCACCCGATGATCATGCGCGCCATGGAGCACCGGCTGCCGTGGCCGCGGATGCAGGAATATCTGAATGACTTCCTTGTCGCGCTCGCGAGTTTCGATTGCCACCGTGCGCTGGCGCTGCTCGGGGAATCGGTCGCGGAGTACCAAACCGGGGTGGACATCCGCGACTACGTGTGGACGCGCAAGGCGGTGCTGCCGCATGCCCCGGGGGCGAAGGTGGCGGACTTCGCGGCCAAGCGTCGCCTGTCGGAGGCCAGCAAGCCCACGCAGGGGCAGGGCCCGATCGCCTGAAGCCACCCCGTCCGCGCCCTGAGCGGACCCGCCTCAAACTCATGTATCGTGTCGGCAGAGCGCTTGAGCGCGCCTGAGGCCTTGCTTTACGCTTCGCACCTTTCTGCCTTTGTGCTCAATAACCTAGCCCAGATCTACTGACATGCGGGTCACCATTTTCGGCTCCGGCTACGTGGGGCTCGTCACCGCAGCCTGCCTCGCCGATGCCGGCAACCACATCGTGTGCGTGGACGTGGACGCGGGCAAGATCGAGGGACTGAAGCGCGGCGAAGTGCCGATTCACGAGCCCGGGCTCGATGGGCTCATCAAGCGCAATGCCGAAGCCGGTCGCATCGAGTTCACCACCGATGCGGCGTACGCGGCGGCCCACGGGCTCTTTCAGCTGATCGCAGTCGGCACCCCGCCGGGTGAGGACGGCTCCGCCGACTTGAGCCACGTGCTCGCCGTGGCGCGCACCATCGCCACGCACATGAGCCGCTACTCGATCGTCATCACGAAGTCGACGGTGCCGGTCGGCACCGCGGACCGCGTGCGCGCCGAGATCGACAGCACCCTCGCCGCGCGCGGCGCGAAGTGCGAGTACGACGTGGTGTCGAACCCGGAGTTCCTCAAGGAGGGCGCGGCAATCGCCGACTTCATGAAGCCCGACCGCGTGGTCGTCGGCACCGACAATCCGCGCACCACCGAGCTGCTGCGCGCGCTCTACGAGCCGTTCACGCGCAACCACGACCGACTGATCGTCATGGACGTGCGCTCGGCCGAGCTCACCAAGTACGCTGCGAACGCCATGCTCGCGACCAAGATCAGCTTCATGAACGAGCTCGCCGCCATCGCCGAGCGCCTCGGCGCGGACATCGAGAAGGTGCGCATCGGCATCGGCTCGGACCCGCGCATCGGCTACAGCTTCATCTACCCGGGCACCGGTTACGGCGGCTCGTGCTTTCCCAAGGACGTCAGGGCACTGATCCGCTCCTCGAGCGAGGCGGGACACCGGCCCGAGATCCTCGCCGCCGTCGAGTCGGTCAACGCCCGCCAGAAGCAGGTGTTGTTTCGCAAGATGACCCGGCACTTCGGCGCGCTCAAAGGCCGCACGATCGCGGTCTGGGGGCTCGCCTTCAAACCCAACACCGATGACATGCGCGACGCGCCGGCGCGTACGCTGATCGACCTGCTGCTTCAGGCAGGCGCCGCCGTGCGTGCCTACGATCCGGTGGCGGCCGCCGCCGCACAGCGTCTCTACGCCGGCAAGGCGGGCTTCGCGCTCGCCAAGAGCGCCTACCACGCGGCCGAGGGGGCCGACGCGCTCGCGATCGTCACCGAATGGCAGGAGTTCCGCAGTCCCGACTTCGAGCGCCTCAGGGAAACCCTCAAGGGCGCCGTGATCTTCGACGGACGCAACCTGTACGATCCCGCGACGGTCAACCGCTTCGGGCTCGCCTACTACGCGATCGGCCGCGGCAAACCGCTCGCCGCCGACTGAAGCGCGATGCTCACACCAGTCATTCTCTCGGGCGGGGCCGGTACGCGGCTCTGGCCGCTGTCGCGCGAGCTCTACCCTAAGCAGCTGCTGCCGCTGATCGGCACGCGCACGCTACTGCAGCAGACGCTGCTGCGGCTGGAAGGGCTCGAGGCATCGCCGCCGGTGATCGTGTGCAACGAGGCGCACCGCTTCCTGGTCGCCGAGCAGCTGCGGCAGCTGAAGATCGAGGCGCGCGCGCTGCTGCTCGAGCCCTTCGGCCGCAACACCGCCCCGGCGATCGCGCTGGCGGCGCTCGCCTCGCTCCGCGGCCTGGGGGCGGATGCCAACGCGGTCGATCCGGTGCTGCTCGTGCTGCCGGCCGATCATGCGATCAGCGACGTCGCCGCGTTCCAGCGGGCCGTGCACACGGGACTCGCCGCCGCCGAGCACGGCCTGCTCGTGACTTTCGGGGTCGTGCCCACGGCCGCCGAGATCGGCTACGGCTACATCGAGCGCGGGCCGGCGAGCGGCGCGGTGTTCCGTATCGCACGCTTCGTCGAGAAACCGAGCGCGCAGGCCGCGCGCAGCTACCTGGACTCCGGCAACTATTACTGGAACAGCGGCATGTTCCTGTTCCGCGCGCGCCGCTATCTCAAGGAGCTCGCGCTGCTGCAGCCGGAAATGGCGCGTGTCTGCGAAACTGCGTTTCGGGAGGCGACCTCCGACCTCGAGTTCACGCGCATCGCGGCGAAGGCGTTCGAGGCCTGTCCGGCGGACTCGATCGACTACGCAGTGATGGAGAAGACCCAGGACGCAGTGGTGGTGCCGCTCGAGGCCGGCTGGAGCGACGTCGGCTCGTGGGCGGCGCTGCACGCGGCCAGCGGTGCGGACGCGCACGGCAACGTCACGCGCGGCGATGTCGTGACCACGGACGCGCAGGGCTGCTATCTGTACTCCGAAAGCCGCCTCGTGTCGGCGGTCGGCCTCAGGGACCACGTGGTGGTCGAGACCAAGGACGCGGTGCTGGTGGCGCCCCGCAGCCGCGTGCAGGACGTGAAGAAGCTCGTGCAGCAGCTGAAGGAGCGCGGTCGCTACGAGCACTCGCTGCACCGCGAGGTGTTCCGTCCCTGGGGCAGCTACGACAGCCTCGAGAAGGGCGCGCGCTTCCAGGTGAAGCGCCTGAAGATCAAGCCCGGCGGCACGCTGTCGCTGCAGCTGCACCATCACCGCGCCGAGCACTGGGTGGTGGTAGCCGGCACCGCGCGCATCACCCGGGGCGAGGAGGTGCTGCTGCTCGAGGAGAATCAGTCGACCTACATCCCGGTGGGAGTGCGGCACCGTATCGAGAACCCCGGCAAGATTCCCTTGGAGATCATCGAGGTGCAGACCGGGTCGTACCTCGGGGAGGATGACATCGTGCGCCTCGAGGACAGCTACGGGCGCAAGGGCACGACAACCTGAGGGACCAGGCCGATGACCAACCTCAACTCATTCAAGGCTTACGATATCCGCGGCAGGATTCCGGACGAGATCAACGAGGATCTCGCTTACGACGTCGGCCGGGCGTTCGCCGCGCTCGTGCAGCCGCAGCGCGTCGCCGTGGGCCACGACATCCGGCTCTCATCCCCAACGCTCGCCGCAGCGGTCAAGCGCGGCCTCACCGATTCGGGCGTCGATGCGCTCGATATCGGTCTGTGGGGCACTGAGGGCGTCTACTTCGCAACCTTCGGCGAGCGGCTCGACGGCGGCGTCATGGTCACCGCCAGCCACAATCCGCCCGACTACAACGGCATGAAGCTGGTGCGCGAGCAAGCCCGGCCGATCAGCGCCGACACGGGGCTGAAGGAGATGCGCGCGCAGATCGAGAGCGGCCGGCTGCCGCCGCGTGCGGCGCGCGCCGGGGTCGAGCGCACGCTCGACGTCCGCGCGAGATACCTCGAGCACGTGCTCGGCTACGTGAACCGCGAGCGCCTCAAGCCCCTCAAGGTGGTCGTCAACCCCGGCAACGGTGGCGCCGGGCTCGTCATCGACCAGCTCGAGCCGCACCTGCCGTTCGAGTTCGTGAAAGTGAATGCCAACCCCGATGGCAGCTTCCCCAACGGCGTGCCGAACCCGATGCTCGAGGAGAACCGCGCCGCGACCACCGATGTGGTCCGCCGTGTGCGCGCCGACGTCGGGCTCGCCTGGGACGGCGATTACGACCGCTGCTTCTTTTTCGACGAGGCGGGGCGGTTCATCGAAGGCTATTACCTCGTGGGGCTGCTGGCCGAGGTGTTTCTCAGGGCGGAGCCCGGGGCGCGCATCGTGCACGACCCGCGCCTCACGTGGAATACGCTCGACATCGTGCGCCGCTACGGCGGCAAGCCGGTGCTGTGCAAGTCGGGACATGCCTTCATCAAGCAGAAAATGCGCGAGGTCGATGCTGCCTACGGCGGAGAGATGAGCGCGCATCACTACTTCCGGCGCTTCTCCTACTGCGACAGCGGCATGATCCCCTGGCTGGTGGTGCTCGCGGTGCTGAGCGAACGCGGCGAGCCGCTTTCGGCGCTGGTGGCCGAGCGCATGCGGCTCTTTCCCGCGAGCGGGGAGATCAACCGCCAGCTCGCCACCGATGCCACTGCGATCCTGGCGCGGGTGCGGGGCCATTACGAGCGGCAGGCACAGGCGATCGATCTCACCGACGGCCTGTCGATGGAGTTCGCGCAGTGGCGTTTCAACCTGCGCGGCTCGAACACCGAGCCGCTGGTGCGGCTCAACGTCGAGTCGCGCGGCAGCGAGCCGCTGATGCGCGAGAAGACTGCCGAAGTGCTCAGGCTGATCGACGGCTGAGGGACCTCAGGCGCGACCTGCGGATGGGGCAAGCAGTCTCTGCCGCAGGCTCCGTACCGCCCGCCGTGCCGTCTGCCCGTCCCAGAGCGCAGGCCGACGGCCCTTCGGCCACTCACCGGCGAGCGCGGCGCGCGCGGCCGCAAGCAGCCCCCCGGGCCCGATCAGACGGTTCGTACCCTCGGTAAGCGTGATCGGCCGCTCGGTGTTCTCGCGCAGAGTTGCGCAGGGGATGCCGAGGTAGGTGGTCTCCTCCTGCACCCCGCCGGAGTCGGTGATCGCCAGGCGGCAGCCGGTGACGAGGGACATGAACTCGACGTAGCTGAGCGGCGCCGTGAGGCGCATATCGGGAGCGGCGCTCAGGCTCTCGAGCAGCCCGAACTCCTCGAGGCGCCGCCGCGTGCGCGGATGAACCGCGAACACTACGGTCAGCTCGCGTGACACGGCAACGAGGCAGGCGACGAGCTCGCTGAGCTTGTCCTGCGCATCGACGTTGGACGGGCGGTGCAGCGTCACTACCGCGTACGGGCGCTGCGCCAGCTTGAGGCGCTCGCGCGTGTCCGCGGCCGCGATCCGCGCCCGCAGCATCTCGAAGGAGTCGATCATGATGTTACCGATGCACTCGATCTTCTCGCGCGGCACCCCTTCGGCGAGCAGGTTCGCATCCGCATCCGTCGAGGGGGTCCAGAGCAGGTCGGCGATCGCATCCGTCACCAGGCGGTTGATCTCCTCGGGCATGCGGCGGTCGCGGCTGCGCAGGCCCGCCTCGAGATGCACCACCGGAACGCCGAGCTTTGCGCCCACCATGGCGCAGGCCGCCGTGGCGTTCACATCGCCGACCACGACGATGGCGTCCGGGCGCTCGCGGCCGCAGAGCGCTTCGTAGGCCATCATGGTGCGGCCGGTCTGCTCGGCGTGCGTGCCGCTGCCGACGCCCAAGTGATGGGCCGGCTCCGGCAGGCGCAGGTCGGCAAAGAAAGCGTCCGACATGTTCGCGTCGTAATGCTGCCCCGTGTGCACGATGGCGGCCCGGCACCAGCTCTCGCCCACCAGCGCGTGGTAGAGCGGGGCCACTTTCATGAAGTTCGGGCGGGCGGCGGCGATCAGGTGGACGTTCTTGGGGCTCATGCGGCAGCGGGCTCCTCCTCGGGAGCTTAGCGTGGACCCGAGGCAAGTGAGAGCCTCGACATATTCACGACACGGCCGGGGGAGTACTCTTGAGGGGTGGGGGGTCCGACGGGCGTGAACTCTACCTTGACCGCACCCTGTCTGCACGGAGAGACAGTGGTCGTCGGGCGCCGGACCGGCAGGTAATTTCCATCATCCAGTCACCTACAGGGAATACTCATGGCGCTTTGGAAAGAGACGAGTACCGGAACTGCCCCGACGGCGAATGCGCCGGGGTCAGCCAGCCCGCCGCATCCGCGCGAGCCCGAGAAGACCAATGTGGCGCCGCTGAGCCCTGATCTCGGCCGGCGCCCCGCGCCGCAACGCGCGGAAGTCAGGGAATCGCACATCTCCGCCGATCTCACCATCGAGGGAAAGATCGCCGGCACCGGCCATGTGAGCATCGCCGGGCGCTTCAAAGGCGATGTGCAGGTCGACGGCAACGTGACTCTGGAGGCCGGCGCGCGCCTCGAGGGGCATGTCAAGGCCGGGGTCGTACGGGTAGGCGGCGAGCTCCTCGGCAACATCGAGAACGCCAAGCGTGTCGAGCTGCTCGAGACCGGCGTCATCAACGGCGACGTCAAGGCCGGATCGCTGACGGTTGCTGCCGGCTCGCGCATGCGGGGTCAGGTCGAGTTCGGCTACGAGGGCGAGGCCCGCGCCAAGGGCGAGACCAAGGGCTTCGGCAACGCATGAACGTTGCCTCTCGCCCGGTCGCCACGGGCAAGACGCGCATCTGTCCGCATTGCAAGGCGACGATCCTCGAGAGCCTGAGCATCTGTCCGGGTTGCCTGCACCACCTGCGCTTCGACCAGGAAGCCGCGAAGCGCCAGGTGGCGGCCACCTCCGCCCTGCGCGTAGACGGGGTCATCCAGCATCCACCCCTCGAGGACCCGTGGGAGTACTTCGTGGTCATTGCCGTGCGCAACGACCGGGGCGAGGAAGTGGCTCGCCAGGTGGTGAGCGTCGGGGCGCTGCAGAGCACTGAGAAGCGCACCTTCTCGCTGTCGGTCGAGGTATTGCCGCCCCAGGCACCGGTCGGGAACGGCTCGCCGAAGACTGCGGCGAACACCGCCGGCAAACCCGCCCAGTCGACACCCTCCAGGCCCGCGACCGCGGGCCCGGCGCCCCGGCCCACGGGCGGTACGCCGCCGAACACAGGCGCCACAGCACCGCCGCCTCCGGGCGGACCGAAGCGCTAGAAGCTCTGCTCCGTCTGCACGACGAACTGCACCTTGGGAATTCCCGTGGTGGCGTTGAGCGGGAAGGCGAGGTCGACGTGAATGACGTTGCCGAGCCCGGAGCGCGCGTTGCCGAAGCGCAGACCGAAGCCGACATCCTTCAATAACCCGAGCGAGGGACTGGCCAGCTCGGGCTCACCCCAGGTGCGTCCGACATCGGCGAAGACCGCAGCACCCACTCGAAAGAGCCGGAACGGGTACCAGTCGGTGAAGTAGCGCTGCTCGGCGCTCAGGAGCATCCGTCCGGTGCCGTCCTGGAAGCGCAGCGGGTAGCCCCGCAGGCCATTGTCGCCCCCGAGCAGCAGCTGGTTGTCGAGGTCGGGCCGCCAGGCCTTCGAGCCGACGAGGGTGCTGAAGAAAAGCCAGTTCTTGCTCTGTGTGACGTAGTACCGCGCATAGACGTCGGCGAGCCCGTTGTCGAGCTGGGTGCCCTCGAGGCGCCCGGAGAAATCCCCCGAGAGCAGCAGCGTGCTGTCGCCGTTGCGAAAGCCTTTGCCCCAGGCACTCTGGAACATGAGCGCATCGCGCGTCGAGCCGAAGGATTCCGGCGCATAGCCGACCTGCACCGTCGCCGTCGTGCCGAGGTAGAAATCCTCGGTGCGCAGAATCTGATCGTGGTTGTAGAGCCTCAGGTAATCGTCCTGGATCAGGGTGTACTGGATCCAGGGATAGACGAACTCGCGGTTCTCCGGCAGCGTCGTGATTCCCGTCCAGGTCGGCACCGGTGCGAAGCGGTCCGCGATGTAAGTCACCCCGGTCTGCCAGCGCTGCACCCAGTCGCTCTGCAGCCCCGGCGACCAGCCACCGTAAACCTGCACGTAGTCATGCTGGTCGCTGAACTGGTCGATGATGTTGCCGCGGTCGTAGAGCGAGTTGGTCTGAAGGTCGTCGTTGCCGTTGCTGCCGCCGGCCCAGTGGCTGTCGAGCGAATAGAACGGGTAGTTGACGAGATAGTCGTGCATGTGCCCGTCGCTCAGGTCGCCGTAGGTCAGGCCGACCTGCGTCCAGGTACCGAGCGTATGGTTGTTGTCCACCGAGAACTCCGTCTCGCTGCGGTCGATGTTGGACTGGTGCGTCAGCTTCAGGTCCGTGCCGGTGCCGAAGGTGTTGAGCTCTTCGAGCTGCTCGCCGGTCGTGTTGGTGCCGCCGGAGCGGCTGTAGTTGAAGCCGGGATTGAGCGTCCAGACGTCCTTGGTGGTGACGCGGATGTCGACCTTGCCGTCGTGATAGGCGACGGTACGGATCCAGGCGTCGTAGAAATAGTTCTCGTTGCGCAGGATGCGCTCGGTCTCGTCGAGCACACGGCGGTTGTAGCGATCGCCGGTCTTGAACAGCAGTTGCGCGCGGATCGTGTTCGGCTTGGTCGTCGCGTGCAGGCGGTCCGCGAGGCGAAAGATCGGCCGATTGTCCTTGGGATCGCTCAGATCGAAGATGTTCTGGTTGTCGATGTAGATCTTGCCCACCACGGCATGCGCTTTTTCGAGCTCGGCGTCGGTGGGTACGCCCGGAGTCTGCAGCGGCGGCACGCCCTTGGGCAGCTGGCCGGATTCGCCCGCTTCACCCGCGGGCGGCCCCGCGGCGGGGTCCGGGTCCGCGCCGGTGGCCGCGCCTGCGGTCGCCGCAGCGGGCGGCGGATCCTCCGCGGCAGGCGCCGGAGCGGGAAGCAGCAGCAGAACGAGCAGCGGCCCGGACGCTGCCCACTGCGCGGCACGAAATCCAGGGCACCGTTGAGACGGCGGCCGCCACTGCATGCCTGCATTGTGCACTGGCGCGTGAGGCCTTACGGTAGGACAGGTAGCAGATCAGCCGTTACGATGGCTCACAGGCATGCGCGGGAGCCCCGAATGACGGACTGCGACGCGGGATCTTGACAGGGGTGCCGGGCTCATGCTGACCGATGGATCGAGACCCGCCAGCCAGGCCAAGGTGAGTCGTCGCCGGCTCGCGCGGCTCGCCGGGTGGGCGGCAAGTTGGTTGTTGGCGGCGATCGCGGCTTGCGGCGCCATGGGTGCTGCCGCCGCCGGCCCGCTGCCCGGTGACCAGCCGGCACGGGCGGGCGCGAGTCTCCTCGTGTACGGTGCGGCCTCGCTCACCGACGCACTCGGCGATGCCGCGCGGGTCTTCGGCGAGCGCACCGGCATCGACGTCAAAACCTCGTTCGCCTCGAGCTCGGTGCTCGCCAAGCAGATCGAGGCGGGCGCCCCCGCGGGGGTGTTTATCTGCGCGGATCCGGAATGGATGGACTACGTCGCGCAGCGCGGGCTCCTCAAGCCCGGCTCGCGCCGCGACCTGCTCGGAAACCGACTGGTGTTGATTGCGCCCGCGGACAGCACGGTGGCACTGCAGCTGCGCCCCGGCGCGCGGCTCGCCGCGGCTCTCGGAGCCGGCGGGCGGCTCGCGAGCGGCGATCCGGACGCGGTACCCGCCGGACGCTACGCGCGCGCGGCGCTCACGAAGCTCGGGCTATGGAAGCAGGTTGCGACGCGACTGGTGCGCGCCGAGAACGTGCGCGCAGCGCTCGAGTATGTGGCGCGCGGCGAGGCGCCGCTCGGCATCGTGTACCGGACCGATGCGCTCGCCGACAAGCGCGTCCGGATCGTCGATACCTTCCCGGCCGACAGTCATCCGCCGATCATCTACCCGGTCGCTGTCACCGCCGAGGCCGGGCCCGCTGCCGTGCAGTTCGCTACATTCCTCGAGTCGCCGGCCGCACGGCAGATTTTCATGCGCTACGGCTTCGAGCCGCTCCCCTAGAATTTCCCGGTCTGGTAGTCGAGAAACGCCTGGTGGAGCTCCGCGTTCGTGTTCATCACGAACGGGCCGTACTTGGCGACCGGCTCCTTCAGCGGGCGTCCCGCGACCAGGATCGCGCGCGCCGACCGGCCGTCGGCCCCGGCGCGTTCGCCCGAGACACGGATTTCCTCGCCCTCGCCGAGCACCGCGAGCTCGTGCGCGCCGATCGTGCGCGCCGCAGCCTCGGATCCAACCCGGACGGCGCCTTCGAAGACATACAGGAACGCGGCGTAGTCCGCCGCGATCGGCTGCACCAAGGTCGCCCCCGGCTCGAGCGACAGATCGAGATACGTCGGGTCCGTGGCCGGCTGGGAAATCGGACCTGACACGTCCGCCACGCGGCCGGCGATCACCTTGACCGTGACGCCCGCCGCCGGCGCTGCAGTCGGGATACGCTCCGGACCAAACTCCTGGTACTTCGGCGCCGTCATCTTGTCGCGCGCCGGCAGGTTGAGCCACAGCTGAAAGCCGCGCATGCGGCCTGCCTGCTGCTCGGGCATCTCCGAGTGCACGAGCCCGCGGCCCGCGGTCATCCACTGCACGCTGCCGGGAACCAGTACGCCCTCGTTGCCGTGGTTGTCGCGATGGCGCATGCGTCCGTCGAGCATGTAGGTGACGGTCTCGAAGCCGCGGTGCGGATGGTCCGGAAATCCGGCGATGTAATCCTCGGCCTTGTCGGTACCAAACTCATCGAGCATCAGGAAGGGATCGAGGTCCGGCAGCTGCGGCTGGCCGATGACGCGCGTCAGCTTCACGCCCGCGCCGTCGGAGGTCGGCATGCCTTTCACGACACGCTGCACGGCGCGGTCGGCACTGGCAGCGGAGAGAGTTGAATTCATAACGCCTCCAGAAAGAGTCGACATGCGGCCCAGAGGACCAAAAGTCAAGCGCCCGCTCGAGCCGTTCACTCAGGCGGCGAGCGCAGCCGGCACCGGGATTTCAGCTCGCGCGGCCTCCAGGCCCGTCGCCCGGTGCTCAGGCGAGATCGCCAGCCCTTGCGCGCGCACGAAAGTCAGGTCGCGTACGCCGAGAAATCCGAACAGGTGCTTCAGATACGACTCGCCGAACTCCGCCGGCGAATCCTCCGGGTAGATGCCGCCGCGTGCGACGGCGACGATTACCTGCTTGCCCCCGGCGAGTCCCTCCGGACCCTTGGGTCCGTAGCGGAACGTCTTGCCCGCCACCGCGATGCGGTCGACCCAGGCCTTGAGCTGGGACGGGATGGTGAAGTTGTACATGGGTGCACCGATCACCACGACGTCCGCGGCGAGGAACTGCTCGAGCGCCTCGACGTCACGCTCGTCCGTCCTGGCGAGTGAGCGCTGCGAAAAGTGCGGCGGCTCCTGCGCGGCCAGATCGAGGTAGGTGACCCTGGTGTCCGGGCGCGCCGCCTGGTGCCGGGCGACGATCTCGCGGGTCAGCGCGCGGCTCGCCGAACCGTCTCCCAGGATGCTCGAGTCGATGTGCAGCAGCTTCATGGCTTTGGCTCCGGTTGATCTCCTTGACTGAGACAGATACTATTATTTGGAACAATCTATTGAAATCCATTGAAATCAGAACATATCGTTCCATAAATGGATCTAATAGGATTTAGCCGTGCAGCCACTCGAGGGCCTTTACTACTTCACCCAGGTGGTCGAGCACGGCGGCTATGCCCGCGCGGCCCGGGCGCTCGACATCCCGAAGTCACGCCTTTCGCGCCACGTGGCGGCGCTGGAAACGAAGCTCAACGTGCGTCTCGTCAACCGCTCGACGCGGCGCTTCGCGGTGACCGAGGTGGGGCAGGAGGTCTACCGCCACGCGATCGCAATGCTCGCCGAGGCCGACGCCGCGCTCGAGGCGGTGGAATTCGCGCGCGCCGAGCCACGGGGTACGCTGCGCGTCAGTTGCCCGGTGGCGCTCGCGCAGTGGGGACTCGCGACGCTGGTGCCGGACTTCCTCACGACGTATCCCGGGGTTCGCTTGCAGCTGCATGTCAGCAACCGGCGCGTGGACGTGCTCGCCGAGGGCTTCGATCTGGCGATGCGGGTGCGCTCGCAGCCGAGCGGCGAGGACGGCCTCGTGATGCGCAGCTTCGGCGAGTCGGATGAGCTGCTGGTGGCGAGCCGCGCGTATCTCGCGCGCGCCGGGCGGCCCACCGACCCCGCACAGCTCGCGAAGGTCGAGACGCTCGACCAGGCGAACGAGCTTGGGCGGCAGCTCTGGGTGCTTCAGGGTCCGGGCGGTCGCAGCGAGCGCATCGAGCACACCCCGCGCCTGATGTGCTCCGACTTTGTGGTGCTGCGCGTTGCGGCGCTCGCCGGGCTCGGCATCGCACGGCTGCCAGAGGCGGTGGTGCGCGCCGATCTCGCGGGCGGCGCTCTCGAGCGCGTGCTGCCCGAATGGAACACCCCGCAGGGCATCGTGCACATCGTGTTTCCGAGCCGTCGGGGGCTCTTGCCCGCGGTGCGCGCCCTGATCGACTTCCTGGCGCAGCGCATGCCCGCACAGTGTCGTGCGCTCGCGCTCGGCGAGATGGGTGCGGATCTGACCGGCGCGCCGTGAGCCCGGTGCACGAGGCGTAGCTGGATCTTCGCCGCGACAGGCAAGCGCCAGCAGCGTGAACGCAGCCGTGAATGCGAGGGGCATCGCAGCGCGAGAACCCCGCGAAGCCGCCGACAGTCAGATAAAATCCCCACCTCGACCGGTCTCACTCGCCCGTCTAACAACGAAGTAGGGAGTCTCCATGACATCTTCAACGTGGATGAAGATTATCTATTCGTGCGCGGCGCTGGTCTGCTCCGGACTCGCAGACGCACAGACGTTTCTCCCCCGACTCACGCCTGTGCCGCCGCGTGGGCCACGGATCGCCGCCGCCGCGGCTGCCAGCGCGGCAGCGCACTCATCGACTGCCTCGCCGTGGCAACCCCTCAACCACCAGCCTCCCTTCACCTCCAACAGCTGCAACGGCGGCTTCCCGGGCGCCGCCAACCCACTGCTGCTGACTGACGGCACGGTCATCGTGCAGGACGCAGGCTGCCAGGACTGGTGGCGTTTGACTCCGGACAATACGGGCAGCTACGCGAACGGAACGTGGACCCAGATCGCTTCGCTCCCGTCGGGCTACGCACCGCTCTACCATTCGTCAGCGGTTCTGCCCGACGGGCGCGTGATCGTCATGGGCGGCGAATACAACCTCTTTAACCCAATCTGGACCGCCAAAGGGGCCATCTACGACCCCGTGGCCAACGTGTGGAAGTCCGTGGCGCCGCCGCCGTTTTTCAGCGTCATCGAGGTCCTTGCCGGCCCGCCTCCTGTCTACGGGCAGACGATCGGCGATGCTCAGAGCGTCGTACTGGCCGACGGGACCTACATGCAGGCGGATTGCTGCACCTTTCAGTCCGCTTTGCTCGACCCGAAGACTTTGACCTGGCGTCCGACGGGAGCCGGCAAGTACGACCCGAACGACGAGGAGGGCTGGAATCTGCTGCCCGGCGGAAAAGTGCTCGCGGTCGACGCGTACGTCCCGATAGACGGCTTCCCCTATGTTCCGGCCGGCACCAACTCCGAGCTTTACGATCCGAGAACCGGCAGGTGGCACAGCGCCGGGAGCACGATCGCGCAGCTGTGGGATTCGGGTCTCACGTGCGGTGAGTTGAACGCGGCCCCGCCGACGCCGACCTTCGAGCTCGGCCCCGGCGTCCTGCGCGCCGACGGCACGGTGTTTTACATGGGCTCAGATACCTGTCCGACGGAGTCGGGCAACACGGCGATCTACGATGTGCGTAGCGATGTGTGGCGCCCGGGCCCCGTGTTTCCGGAAGTTGACGGCGTGGGCGATCTCAACATTGCGGACGGTCCGGCCTCGTGGGAGCCCAACGACAAGGTGCTGATGATGGCGAGCCCAAGCTACGGCGACCCGCCCTCATTTTTCTTCGAGTGGGACGGAAGGCATCTGAGCCAGGTGCCGGGACCTCCGAACGCACCGGTCGATGGATCGTACTACGGCAACATGCTGGTACTGCCCACCGGACAGATCCTGTTCACGGATTTCTCAGGCGACATCGAGCTCTACAATCCGACCATCACCCGGGAGGACCGGGAGTTCCAGCGCCGGATCGCCCCGGTGATCCTCAATACGCCCCGGGCGCTCGCCCGAGACGGCTCCTATGAAATCTGGGGAGTCGGTTTCAATGGCGTCACTCAGGGAGCTTTCTACGGCGATGACGTGCAGGCGGCGACGAACTTCCCTCTGGTGCGGATTACCAATCTGAAGACTTCTCATGTCTTCTACAGCCGCACGCATGACCACAGCAGCATGGCGGTGGCGTCGGAGCAGGTGGTGTCGACGCATTTCGAGGTGTCCGCCGCTCAGGAAAAGGGCCCCAGCCTTCTGCAGGTGGTCGCGAACGGCGTCGCCTCGGAGCCGGTCTTCGTGTTCGTCTACTAGAGACATAACCCAAGTCGGTTCGGGATCCATCCGCGAGCAGCTCAGTCAAAGGCAGTAGACTAACGACAGTTCGACACCCGACGGCCGCCCAAGCCGTGCGGGCGCGACTGGAGCAGGCACGCATGGAGAAACGGATCGGTGCAGCGGGGCCGCTCGCTCTCGCGGTGCTGCTGTGCCTCGGGGCTGCGGGAGCCGCGGCGGCGGACGATGCCGATCCGCCGGGCCGCGCCGCGCGTCTGAGCTATCTCGAAGGTCCGGTAGGCCTCGAGCCCGCGGGCGTCGATGAGTGGACTGCGGCCGAGCTCAACCGGCCGCTCACGACCGGAGACCGGCTCTGGACGGATGAGGGCGCGGTGGCCGAGCTCGATGCGGGCGCAGTCGTCATTCGTCTCGGCGGCACGACCGGCTTCTCCTTCATCAACCTCGACGATCACACGGTGCAGATGCAGCTCACCGCCGGCACGCTCATCGTGCACGTGCGCGACACGGGCGATCAGGAGAATTACGAGGTCGACACGCCGAACCTGGCGCTCTCTCTGCGGCAGCCCGGCGTCTATCGCGTCGAGGCGAACGACACCGGCGATACGACCGCCGTGAAAGTGACCGACGGGCTCGCGGTCGCCATGAGCGGCGCGCAGGCGGTCCCCGTGCAGACGCAGCAGATGATGGTGTTCAGCGCGCAGCCGGGGAATCCTCAGCTTGCCATGAGCGGCGGAGCACTCGGGCCGCCCGATGACCTCGACAGCTGGTCGGCGACGCGCGACCAGCAGACCGAGGAATCGCC
This sequence comes from uncultured Gammaproteobacteria bacterium, assembly GCA_963844595.1. GTDB lineage: Bacteria > Pseudomonadota > Gammaproteobacteria > Steroidobacterales > Steroidobacteraceae > 13-2-20CM-66-19. Next base: position 46,303 of record CAWJOW010000003.1, on the reverse strand, counting down.
GTCGCTCCAGTATGTCGCGGACGACGTCCCGGGAACTTCCGACCTGGACGACAACGGACGCTGGCAGGACACGCCCGACTACGGCTACGTGTGGACGCCCGTGGTGATTCCGGTCGGCTGGGTGCCCTACCGGTTCGGGCAATGGATCTCTGTGCCGCCGTGGGGCTGGACCTGGGTGGACCAGGCGCCCTGGGGCTATGCGCCGTTTCATTACGGGCGCTGGGTGTACCTGAACGGCGCGTGGTCCTGGGTGCCGGGACCCCGCGGCGCGCGGCCGCTCTACTCGCCGGCGCTCGTTGGCTGGACCGGCCGGCCGGGAGGCGCGAACGTCGGCTGGTTCCCGCTCGGGCCGCGCGAGCTCTACATGCCGCCGTATGCGGTGAGCGATGCCTACCTGCGTAATGTCAACACGACCAACACGACGATCGCCAACAGCGCCGGCATTACCTACGCCGCGCAGAGCCGCGTCACGAACCTGAGGTACTTGAACCACACGACCGCGGGCGTGACACAGGTTCCGCAGAGCGTCTTCACGTCCGGACAGCGCGTCTCGGGCCACAGCCTGCGCGCGACTGCCGGAGAGGTCGCGACGCTCGCGGTCGCCGCGACGGCGCCCGCGATCCTGCCCGCCAGGCCGAGCTTTCTGGGAGCAGCGGCAGGTCGCGTGTCGCGCCCGCCCGCAGGACTCTTCAACCGGCCGGTCGTGGCACATACGATCCCGCCGCGCGCACCGGCGACGCTCAGCGCGCAGCTCGCCGCCGTCCACGCCAACGGCGACCGACCGCTGACGCGCGCGCAGCTCGCAAAACTCGAGTCGACGCCGGCCGTCTCCGTGCGCATGGTCGCAGCCCACGGCACGCCCGCCGCCAGCCGAGCAGGCGCCGCGTTGGCAAAGACGCGCCCGATGCAGCCGGGGGCAGGCACGGCAGACGGCGGGGGCCCGAGTCTCATCGAGCGCGAGCATGCGCTCGAGACGCAGAGCCTGCCCTCGACGGCGCGCGCCCCGACGTACAATCCGATCTACACCGAGTCGGCGCCTTCCGACTACGTCTCGCAGGTGCGCAGCGAGCGGCCGCCGTCGACGCCGCAGCGCTCGTATGCCGCGGACGACCCGACGCACGCCCGCACCACGCCCATCTACCGTCCCGAGTACCCGGCGCCGACTGCCGCCTCCCGGGCGGAGCCCGAGGAGCGCGTGGCGAACCACACGAATCGCGCGCCGGCGCGCACTGAAACCCGGGCGAAAGACTCCTCGCACTCGACGCGCGAGGACTCCCCGCACGCGGACCGCTCGCGTGAGCGGACGACACGCTAGCCGCCAACGTCCGAAGTCAGGCAAGCTCTGCGGATGCGGCGCCTCTTCGTGTCCAACCTGATGACCCTGGACGGCTTCTTCGAGGGATCGAACGGGGAGTTCGACTGGCCCGTCGTCGAGGAGGAGTTCTTCCAGTATGCGCGCGAGATGCTGCGCGGCGTCGACACCATCCTCTTCGGGCGACGAACCTATCTTATGATGGCCGCGTACTGGCCGGCCGCGCCGCGCGATGAGATCGCGGACCAGATGAATAGCCTCAGGAAGCTGGTCTTCTCGCGCACGCTCGGGCGCGCCGAGTGGAACAATTCTCACCTGGTTCGTGACGATGCTGCCGGGGAAGTCGCGAAGCTCAAGCGCGAGAGCGGCAAGGACATCGTGATCCTGGGCAGCGCGAGTCTCGCGTCCTCACTCCTCCAGGCGAACCTGGTCGACGAGTACCGCGTCATCCTCCAGCCCGTCCTGCTGGGCAGCGGAAACCCGCTCTTCAAGTCGATCAGCGAGCGCATCAAGATGAAGCTGACGCGGACCCGGGTCTTCAAGACCGGTGTCGTCGTGCTTTACTACGAGCGCGGCTGATTAAGTATCTACGGGCCTCGCGCGCCGTCATGCGAGCGCGGCCCGACGACAGGTTGCGCGCTCACGCCGAGAGCTCGCTGACGCGTTCTCAGACGCGCTCGACTCAACGCTGCCCAATTGCTGCCAGGGCAACTTCGGCCTTTTCTGATTCGGCGTCTGGGTGGGCGGTGTTGGCACCGCAGAAATCTTCTGGACAACCGCGGGGTTCGCCAGGTTGCGCCTGGGGCTGTGCTCCCTATCAGCGCGCCTGACGAGCAGGCCGCCCAGATCTTTCTCGTGAACTGACAGCAGTTGCGCGCTCAGTCCGCCTTGTACTGCAACGCCTCTCGCTCGAGCTCACGGCAGAACTCGCGCACTTCCTCGCGGGTGCAGACATCGCCTTCCAGCAGGGCCTGTAGAAGGGCTTCGAGATGCACGCGAAGCGCGACGGCGAGAACAGTCGGCGGATAAGTCTGCAGTCCGCCCAGGAAGTCGTTGATTTCATCGAGGCACTCTTCCACCGATCCATCAGCTGCGTTTGTGTCGGCGAACGACATGGGAGCGCTCCGTTGAACGGCGGGTGACTGCACCATACACGAGTCATGTGCTGCCCGAAACGCGCTGCGGGATGCTCGCCGAGTCTTTCTGCATAAAGAGGTACACAAACGCGGTTCCAATGAATCCCGCGGTTCATAGACTGTGCCCCACTGTCATTCCAACGTCATTCGAGGAGGACACGCGATGAACAGCTTCACTCTTACCGCAGTCGGGAATCTCGCGCGCAACCCCGAGCTGGTTTCCAAGGCTGAGCGGAGCTATGCGCGCTTCTGTCTCGTAGGCAACGATTACGCGGGCAAGGACGAGGAGGGAGTTGCGCGCGAAGTAGTCACGAGCCTGTGGTTTGTGGCGTTCGGTGCCATGGGAGAGGCGATCGCTCGCAACTCGCGCAAAGGTGACCAGCTGATCGTGGAAGCACGAGTGCGCGCGAGCAACTGGACGGACGAGCAGGGTGAGAAACAGTACGACCACTCTTTCATCGTTCAGGGATTCAAGTTCGGAGCGCCCGGCAAAGTGAAGCGCGAGGAGCTTGATGCCCGCAAGGGCGAGGAGTCGATTCGGAGCACATCGAAAGTCCATGCCGTCAACGAGCGCTGATATTCCGGCCGAACCACCGCGGAGTTGCATATGGAAAATCGTCGCCGCAGCGTTGCACGTGAGCTCCTGTCAGTGCTGATTGCCCTGCTTCCCGCATGCATTCCGACGCTTGCGCAAGCGCAAAGCTCTCCGTTCCTAACCGGCGCGACGGCTCTACAGACCAACATCCTGGCGTGGCTCACACCCATTGCAGTCATTCTCATCATGGTGCTCGGCGCCATGGCGATGGCAAACCGAATGTCTTGGGGCTGGTGTCTGGCTGCGATTCTTGGGATCGCAATCGCTTTCGGCGCGCCACAAATTGTATCGTGGGTCCGCGGGCTGTTTGGAGTCTGAGTCGGTGGGCACGCGCAACGCCGGGTTGATCGCCGAGCCGCTGTTCGTTGGAGCGACCAGACCGCCGATGCGCTGGGGTGTCACTTACGCGGCGTTGCTCTTCAATCTCGTTTTCAGTATGGAGGCGTTCCTGCTCACCAAAAACCTGCTCGCGCTCATGGTGTGCGTGCCGGTTCACGGGATCTGTGCTTTGCTGTGTGCTCGCGATGCGCGGTTCTTCGATCTGCTCTTACTGTGGGGTCGGACGCGATTGCCCGCAGCGCTGGCGAATCTGTGGCACTGGAAAGCGAGCAGCTACAGCCCGCTTGCACTGGACCTGCCACGGCGCTCCGGCCTGCGTCGTCAGGTGACAGCTATCCGCATTGATTGCCGGAGCAGCAGGGAGGCTAGACGGTGAGGGCGATTGCTGCACCCGCGGTGTACCGGGAGCGAGCCGCTGCCGAGCACATTCCTTACGTGGCCCATATCGCCGCGAGTGTCGTGACGACCGTGTTCGGCGACTATCTGCAGGTGTTCCGCCTCGGCGGCGCGAGCTTCGAGAGCGCCGATGACGAGCAGCTTAATAACTGGCATGAACGCTTGAACGTGCTGTGGCGCAACCTCGCCAGCCCCAGCGTTGCGCTGTGGACGCACGCGATTCGCCGGCGCGAATGTATTGCCGCCGTGCCTACGCCTGAGCGGCCCGGTTTCGCCGCCGCTCTGGCGAAGCGCTATGGCGAGCGGTTGGCCGGCGAAACGCTCATGGTCAACGAGCTCTATCTCGCGATTCTGTATCGACCGGCTGTCGGCTTGGTGCAGGGAGTGATTTCGCGGACGCTTGCGCGTCGCCGCCGACCCGGCGGCGATAGCCACGAGGTGTCCGAGGCATTGGACAACTGCGCCAAGTTCGCGCAGACGGTGCGCGCCTCCCTCGCGCGCTACGAGCCGGAACCGCTCGGCACGTACTGCTGCAGCGGCCGGTGGTGCTCGACTCTGCTCGAGTACTTGGCACTCCTGATCAACGGAGAAGTGCGGCACGTGCCGTTGCCCCGCGGTCCTCTCAACGAAGCGCTCGCGACCACGCGTCTGCTGTTCGGAACCGAGGCGATCGAATACCGCTTGCCTGCGACTACTCGCGTCGGAGCCATGCTGGGGATAAAGGAGTACGCAACTCCGAGTTTCACGGGGATGTACAACCGCCTGCTGTCGGCGCCTTTCCCGCTGCTGCTCACTCAGTCGTTCACGTTCCTGACCAAGACCACTGCGCAGGGACTGTTGCAACGGCAGCTGTACCGCATGGCTAATGCCGGCGACTTCGCAGTCTCACAGGCCGCGCAACTTAAGACTGCGCTCGACGCGCTGACCAGCAACGAGTTCGTGATGGGCGATCATCACTTTTCACTGCAGGTGCTTGCGGACATCGATACGGACGATGCGGACACGGTGCGACTCCGGGTCCTCAATGATCGTGTGGCAATGGCGCGCAGTCTGCTTGCCGATACTGGCATGACGGTTGCGCGGGAGGATCTGGCTCTCGAGCCGGCGTTCTGGGCACAGCTACCGGGCAACTTCGCCATGCGGCCGCGTAAGGCGCCTGTTACGTCGCGCAACTTCGCGGCAATGTCACCGTTTCACAACTACCCTCTCGGCCGTGCCACTGGCAATCATTGGGGCGACGCCCTGACGCTGCTCTGTACGCGAGCCTGCTCCCCCTACTACTTCTCGCTGCATGCCACTGACCCAACCGACACTGACGGGGGTAGCCGCAAGGACACGGGGCATACGTTCATCTGTGGGCCTACCGGTTCGGGCAAGACCGTATTCATTGGCTTTCTAGTGACCATGCTCGAGCGGCACGGCGCGACGCAGATCATCTTCGACAAGGATCGGGGGCTCGAGATCCTGGTGCGGGCGTTGGGCGGAGAGTATCTGGCGCTCAGTCAGGGAGCAGCCACCGGCTTCAATCCGTTGCAACTTCCGGCCGCTCCGATGCACATCGAGTTCCTCAAGGCTTGGCTGCGCATGCTGGTGCGCCCCCCAGGGGGGCGGCCACTCCGTGCAGGCGAGGAGGCGGATCTGGAGCAGGCGCTGCGCGGTACCCTGGCTCTGGAGCGGTCGTCTCGTCGGCTGTCACGGCTCCTGGAATTCCTCGACCCCACTGACAGCGACGGAATGCACGCACGGCTGGCGCGCTGGTGCGAAGTCTGCCAGGGCGAATACGCCTGGGTATTCGATAATGCGGCGGATTCAATCGTCCCCCGGCTTGCCGGACGTGCTGTTGTCGGCTTCGACACCACAGAGTTTCTCGAACACGAGCAGACGCGAGCCCCCGTAACGTTCTACATGTTCCACCTCGTGCGTCAGCTGCTAGACGGCCGGCGCCTGGTCTGCTGGATGGACGAGTTCTGGCGGCTGCTCGCAGATCCGGCGTTCGAGAGTTTTGCGAGGGAGGGCCCGAAGACCTGGCGCAAGCTCAATGGAGTCATGTGTCTCGCGACGCAAAGCGCCAGCGACGTGCTTGACAGCCCGATCAGCCGCACGATCATCGAGCAGACACCCACCAAGATCTTTTTTCCGAACCCCGACGCCAGCAGCGCTGAATACGCCGGCGGGTTCGGTCTCACAGAACGTGAGTTCAAGCTCATCAAGGAGCAGCTCGAACCCGGCTCCCGCTGCTTCCTCGTCAAGCAGGGACACCACAGCATCGTCTGCCGGCTCGATTTACAGGGGTTCAACGCCGAGCTGGCGGTGATATCCGGGCGTGCGCGTCACGTCGCACGCATGCATCGCCTGATGACGGCGCAGGGCTCGGAGGCGCCGGAGCGTTGGTTGCCGACCTTCATGAGCGCAGTGGAAACGGACTGACCGTCAACGGTCAATCGGGAGAACGACCTATGTTCATGCACAAGATCCATCCCTGGGTGGTGCTGGGCGCGCTGGCGGCTGTGATGCCGACAGCTCGCGCGCAGGTTGCCGTGATCGATGTTGCGGCTCTGACCCAACTGTTGTCGGAGGTGCAGTCGCTTGAACAACAGGTGGCAACTGCGCGGAGCCAGCTGACTCAGGCACAGGTCGAGTATCAGTCGATCACCGGCAATCGGGGGATGCAACTGCTTCTCGCCGGAACGGTCCGCAACTATCTCCCCCAAAACTGGGCCACCGTGCAGGGCGCGGCGCAGGGAGCGCTCGGCACATTCCCGGCGCTGACCGGCGACGTCACGCGTGCAAGCGCGGCTCTCGCGGTTCTCTCGGGGCAGCAGCTCGCAGCAATGCCGCCTGCTGCCGCTCAAACGGTGCGGGCCGAGCGGCAATCCGCAGCCCTTCTGCAGGCGCTGTCGCATGAGGCTCTGGCGAACAGCAGTTCGCGCTTTGTGGCCCTGCAGCAGCTTGTCAGCACCATCGGCGCTGCATCCGACCAGAAGGCGATCCTCGAGCTTCAGGCGCGCATCGGTGCAGAGCAGGGCATGCTGCAGAACGAGCATAACAAGCTGCAGGATCTCTACCAGGCAGCACTGGCTGACCAGTTAGCCAACACGGAGCGTGTGCACGAGCTCAGCGTGGCCGGGCAGGGTCAGTTCGCCAGTCGCTTTCAGCCGCAGCCCTGACCGACGGCAACGCGAGGATAGCTCGTGGGATTCTTTGAGACTTTCTGGGCTTGGCTGCAGGGGCAGCTCTCCAACTACATCGGCACTAACACCGCGCTCGTGGCGGAGGCGCTCGAGCCTGCGATTGTGACGCTCGCCACGGTGTACGTCGCAGTATGGGGCTACCTGCAGCTCACGGGTCGCATAGAGGAGCCGCTGGTCACAGGCGTCAGACGCCTCGTCATGCTGGCGGTGCTGCTGGGCTGCGCACTGCGTCTGTGGCTGTATGACTCCCTGATCGTCGACACCTTCTATCGCGCCCCCGCTCAGCTGGCCGCCGCGATCGTCGGAGCACCGGAGGATCCCGTGGCCACGATCGATGCCATATGGAACCAGGGCGGGGCTGTGGCCGGATTCCTCTGGAATAGCGGGAGTGGCCTGAACGTCCTGGGCTTCTACGTCGCTGGCGCCGTGGTTTGGGTGCTCATGGGTCTGCTGTGCGTGTACACCATGTTTCTCATCGCTCTCTCGAGCATTGCGCTCGCTGTGCTGCTGGCGCTCGGGCCGTTGTTCATTGCGCTGCTGCTTTTTGATGCAACCCGGCGATTCTTCGAAGCCTGGCTAGCGCAGCTGGCCAACTATGCGCTGATCACGATTCTCACAGTGCTGGTTGCCGCACTGCTCCTTCAGATTGTCCAGTCCTATGCGACACAGACCGCGGCGCTAGGCAGCACGATCAAGACAGTCGACTCGCTCAATATGATGCTTGTCGCGGTGGTTGTTCTTTTTCTAATGCGTCAGGTGATGCCAATTGCAGCGTCGTTGGCCGGCGGTGTGAGCCTCAGCAGCTTCGGGCTTGTGAGTCGGTTCATCGCCTGGGGCACGCGCTCGAGTGTAGCGGGCGTGAGCAAGACTAAGGAATCTATCGACCGGTGGATCTCGGCAGGCGACGCCAGAGACGCCGACAAAATGCCCGAGCCGACGATGCGCGTGCCCCGGCCTGTCGATGTCGACTGAGAAACACGGGCCAGCTGAGGGGAGAGTACTGGAGGGTTCGATGAAGACGTTGTGCCTCATCTGTGTCATGGCGCTGGCCAGCGCATGCGCTCAGCATCGCGTTCGCTGCGATGGTCGCCTCCAGCCGATCAATTCACCGTCGGCGGCCGACGCAACACCCCGTCCATTTCCTGCCGCCGAGTTACCGCGATGAGCACCGCGGCGCCTCTCGAGGCGTATTTCCGGGAAGCGGCATCGTGGGATGCCGACCGGCTCGCGCAAACCAGGCGCGGCGCGCGCAGCGCCTGGCGGATGGCGGCGGCGGGGTGGACGTGCGCGGTGGCGAGCAGCGTCGCACTGCTGCTGCTGATGCCGCTCAAGCGGGTCGACCCGTTCGTGGTCCGCGTCGACACCAGTACCGGCATCGTCGATGTCGTGCCGGTGTATACGGGTCAGGCTGGGGTCGAGCAGGCGGTCACGCGCTACTTTCTCACGCACTACATCACCATCTGTCAGCGCTTCAACTTTGCGACCGCGGAAAGCGATTACGAGGAATGCGGTGCATTTCACAGCGCGCAGCGTAATCAGGCGTGGTACGCGCTGTGGAATCCCAGCAACCCGGCATCACCCCTCAATCTGCACAAGGACGGCAGCACGGTCAGAGTACAGGTCGAGTCGGTGAGCTTCTTCAAGCGCTCGAGCGGCGTGACCGACCTCGCCCAGGTCCGCTTCCTCAAGGCCGAGAGCCCGGGAAACGGAGCGCAGGAACGCTTCACGCACTGGATCGCGACCATACAGTACGCCTATACGGCGCCTTCGAAGGATCCGAAGATACGGCGCTGGAACCCTCTCGGGTTCCGGATCCTCGAGCTCACCGCAGAACCGGAAGTGCTGGCCCAGCCTGCGCAGACCAGCGGCTGAAGAATTGAGCGACATGCAGACAAGCATACGAACCGGGGTGTCCTGGTGCAGGCCACGGCCGTCTCTTGCAGCGGCGCTCCTCACGCTGCTGTGTTTTGCACTCGCGGGGCGCGCAGGGGCCGGCGAGGCGACGGACATGCGCATTCGCACAACACCCTACCTTCCCGACATGGTTTATCGCTTGCGCGGGTATGTCGGGTACCAGATCGACCTGGAATTCGAGCCGGGGGAGTCTTTCCTCGGGCTCGGCGCCGGCGACCTCGAGGGCCTGAGGTTCGCAGCCCAAGGGAATCACCTTTTTCTGAAGCCCGCAGCGGCGGGAGCCAGTACCAACATAACCGTGCTGACAAACCGCAGGGTATATCAGTTTGATTACAGCGCCACGACGCAGCGACCGGATCCCAGAGACCCCGACGTCATCTATGCACTGCGATTCAGTTATCCGACGGTGAGTCCCAGCTCCCCCAACGAGGAGGTCGACCGAGAGCTCACCAGCGGCCGGCCGTTCGCACCACGCAACTTCCAGTACGGATACTGTGGCAGCCCATCGCTCAAGCCGATCAGTGCCTGGGACGACGGCGTGCAGACGCACCTGCAGTTCGCGCCGCGCGAGGAGCTTCCGGCGATCTTCGTCAACAACGACGACGGCAGCGAGTCGCTCGTCAACTTTACGGTCGAGGCGGCCGACGTGGTCGTGCATCGCGTCGGCCGCCGATTCGTCGTCCGGCGCGGCAACCTCACAGGTTGCATTGTCAACGAGGCATTCGCCGGGCGTGGCGACCGACTGGCGTCGGGCACTCTGACGCCCTCGGTGGAGCGCATCACGCGGAACGCGGTGCCATGAGCCTCTTCGGAGTTCAGAAGCTTCGTGCCGCCCGCGACGCCGCGCATGCGGCAGGCGAGCAAGACGGCAGCGTACGTGGCGAGCGCGCAGCTGCGCTCGTGTATGCAGTGCGAGGTATCCAGTCGCGAGTAAGCAGCCTGCTGGCCGCGGGACTCATGATTATGCTGGGCGTGGCAGCGCTTACCTGGTACTACGCGCACGCCCTTGGACGTTCGACGCGCCTGCGGCAGATAGCGCAGACGAGCACGGCAAACCGGGCGGGAGAGATGGTGCTGCCGCCGCTTGGGGCGATCGAGCCGCCGGCTGCTCGTGCACCGGTTCAGCAGGCTCAGCTTGCAATCGTATCGCCGGCTACCGTCTCGACCGATCTCCCGATTGCGGAGACTCCGCCGACCGCGGTCGGCGCTGTGCAATCCCCTCCTGTGGCCAAGACCCCGCAGCAGCTTGACGTGGAGCGGCGGCTGTCAGGCGTGGTGTTTGCGCACCAGTCGGGCTCGAACGACATCGATAGCCCGCCCGCCGGTGCCGTGGTACCTGAGGGCGCGACTCAGGTACCTGCAGATGCAGGTCTGAGTAGTCGGGCAGGCTCGGCACCAGTTGCGCACGATGCCGGTTATGCGTCGCTAGCGGGGCTGCTGCAACCGACGGACACGGACACCGTCCAGGCGCGATTGCTGTCCACGCAACGCTTTCTACTTCCCAAGGGGAGTTTCATCGACTGTACGCTGGAGACTGCAATCGACTCGACGCTCCCCGGCATGACCACCTGCATTACTGCCACGGACACGTTCGGCGCCGACGGGAAGGTCGTGCTGCTCGAGCGGGGCACGAAGCTCGTCGGTGAAACCCGAGGTGAGGTACAGCAGGGCCAGGCCAGAGTGTTCGTCCTATGGACACAGGCGCGCACACCTGCTGGTGTCGTAGTGCCGCTGGATTCCCCAGGTACTGACGAGCTTGGGCGCTCGGGGTTGCCAGGCAACGTGCAGCGCCATTTCTGGCAACGCTTCGGTGCGGCAATGCTGGTGTCCCTTTTGGACGGCGTCCTGCAGGCCGGCGTGCAGGCCTCGACCCGCTCGAACGGCACCATCATCTACGCCCCGTCGGCATCTCAAGACGTCCTGACCGAGGCTCTCAAGGGCACCATCGGCATTCCGCCGACCGTCGTCAAACACAACGGGGACCGCATTCAAGTGCTGGTAGCGCGCGATCTTGACTTCAGGCCCGTCTATGAGCTCCGCAGTCGCGCCGTTAGTCCCTGAGCCGTATCGGGGCGCTGGCAACTGCCCGACGGGCATCGCCTCATCGCTCGACCTCACGCTGCTTGCACTGCGGCCACTACTCACCGATCCGGAGGTGACCGAGCTGTGTATCAATCGCCCCCAGGAGGCATTCATCGAAACGCGGGCGGGCTGGCGACGCGAATCGCTGCCGTTCGCTGATTTTTCCTGGTGTCTGCGCCTCGCGAAGCTCGTGGCGAATGCCACACGCCAACGGGTCGATGAGTCCGCGCCGCTGCTATCGGCGTCCCTGCCGTCTGGCGAGCGCGTTCAGATCGTTCTGCCCCCAGCCACGACGCTCGGCTGTGTGGCCATTACCGTGCGTCGCCCTGCGAGCGAGGTCTGGTCGATCGAGACCCTCATGGGACACGGAGCCCTTTCCGCTACCCGCAACGCCCGCGTCGGACAGGACGAGACCGAGTCGGAACTTCAGCGCCTGCATGCAGCGAGCGACTACCTGGCGTTCATGCGTCTGGCCGTGCGTAGTCGTCGCAACATCCTAGTGTCCGGGCCTACCGGGTCCGGCAAGACCACCTGGACCAAGGCGCTGATCCAGGAGATCCCGTGCTCCGAGCGCCTGGTCACAATCGAGGACGCTCGTGAATTGGTGCTCGACCGCCACCCCAATCATGTGCGGCTGTACTACAGCAAGGACGACCAGGGACTCGCGCGGGTTTCGCCCAAGCAGCTGCTGGACTGCTGCCTGAGAATGCGACCCGACCGGATTCTGCTGGCGGAGCTGCGCGCTGAGGAGGCGTTCGACTACTTGCGCAACGTCAACTCCGGTCATCCCGGTTCAATCACGAGCGTGCACGCAGCGAGCGCGGAACTCGCTTTCGAACAGCTGGTGCTGCTTGTGAAGCAGAGTGTCGGTGGACGGAGCCTCGCACGCCGGGATATCAAGCGATTGCTGTACCTGCTGATTGACGTTGTCATCCAATGCGGGCTCGAGCGACACCGGCGTGTCGTCCGGGAAATCTGGTACCAGCCGCGACACAAATACCGCAGTCAGCGGTCCGAACGAGGAATATCGCAGTGTTCCCGCTCGATACTCAGGTCTACGAGCTGACCCACGGTTGGGCGGGGTGGGCCACGGCGTACGGTACAGTGGAGATGTCCGTGCTGGGCGGATTGTTGCACGGGCACGCACGGCTACCGAAGATGCTTGTGTCACCGCTGGTAGCCGCGCCGCTCACGGTGTTGTCGGCGATCGGAGTGGTGACGGCGCAGCCGCTGATTCACGCCATCGGCATAGCCAGCGGAAGCGTCCTGCAGTTGTGTGCCGGCGTCGGCGTAACTGTAGGCTTCGGCTACGTTGCCGGCCGCAGGATGTCACGGCGCAAAGTCGCGCTCGCGAGGCACGTGCGTGGCACGACCATCGCCAATGTCGTTCCGCCAGGAGCCTCACGCAGCCTGCCAGCTGTGGGACAGCCCCGCAGCCGCGTTCGCGGCGCGGTCGTTACACTCGCAGGTGTACCCGTGCCCGCGAAGGACGAAACCAAGCACTTCAAGCTCATCGGTACCACGGGCACTGGAAAGAGCACTGCTATCCTGGAGTTGCTCAGCGCCGCTCTGGCGCGCGGCGATCGCGCTGTCATCGCTGATCCGGATGGTGGCTACCTCAGACGTCTGCGCTCCGAACGTCGCAAGGACGTCATCCTCAACCCGTTCGACCCTGCGTCTGTCAAATGGGATCTGTTCGGTGAGCTCAACAACGCCTACGACGTCGAGCAGCTGGCCCGTTCGCTGATTCCCGATCATGAAGGGCCGGACCGCAGCTGGCGAGAGTACGCGCGCACTTTCTTCAGTGCAGTGACCGCGCAGGCACGCGGCACTGGAGTCGATGATGTCGCCGAGCTTTACCGTCTGCTGGTGATCGCAGGTACCGGAGAACTCAAGGCGCTGGTTGCCGGGACTCCGGCGCAGCCGTTTCTCGAAGAGCACAACGGGCGCATGTTCGACTCAATCCGCTCGGTAACCAGCTCTGCCGTCGCGTCGCTGGAATACATCGCGCATCAGCAGGCGCCGCCTTTCTCGGTGCGACGCTGGATTCAGAATTCCCAAGAACCCGCCACACAATCCGTATTGTTCATTCCCTATCAGGCCGGGCAGATCGCGGCTCTTCGCTCGACCATCTCGGCATGGATGCGCCTGGCGATCTTCGAAGCGATGACTCGGCACGAGGGAGACCAGCGACTCTGGTTTGTGGTGGATGAACTGGATGCACTGGGACAGATCGACGGACTGAAGGACGCCTTGGCTCGGCTGCGGAAATTTGGTGGCCGCTGCGTACTGGGCTTTCAGTCGATAGCACAGGTGTCCTCGACCTACGGCAGTGGCGCCGCACAGACGATTGTAGAGAACTGCGGCAACACGCTGATTTTGCGCTGCGCTGGTAGCGAACACGGTGGCACCTCACAGTTCGCTTCGCGACTGATCGGTCAGCGCGAGGTGGTGCGCACGACAGTCTCCAGATCGCAGCAGTCGGGGCGGTGGCTGCCGACGATCTCGCAATCCGAGAGTCGCGTCGTCGAGCCAGCCGTCATGGCGTCGGAAATAGAGCGGCTTCCGGATCTCTCGGGCTATCTGCGCCTCGCCTCGATCCCGGATTGGATGCGGGTAGCCCTAAGACACGAGCGCAGCGCTGTTGCTTGGTCCGAGCCAGACCGGTCAGCACGAGGCCGCCCTTCGCATCACGCGGTCAATTCGCGCGCGGGCGCGAGTCGCGAGGCTGCAGCGCGGCGGGACGATTGCGGGCTCGAGTAGCGGTCGTGGATGACAGCACGATGAAACTTGGTTTGCTGCTCGAGAGCGCTCAGGCGCATCAAACACTCGCGGAGTCGGCTTTGGAGAGACTCAAGGCTCATGTTGCTGAGCTTGAGGGCATCGCGCGGGACGAGATCCATCATACGCTTCTGGATGAGCTGAATGCCCTCAGGGAGGACGCACGACGGGCCGCGGAAACACTGCGCAACCTGCGGCATGTCGCCGATCTGCGCGTCACTCTATGGACGCTCGGCATAGCCGCGCTGTCCTGCGCAGTGCCGCTGGCAGTCGCCTACTGGATCCTGCCTTCGCGCGACGAGGTGGCTGCGTTGAGCACCAGGCGCGATGAGCTCACGGCGAGCGTCACGCGGCTTACACGGGAAGGCGGTCAGATTGAGCTGCGCCACTGCGGCAGCGCGCAACGACTGTGCGTGCGCGTCGACCGCAGCGCTCCCACCTATGGCGAAGCGGGCGATTTCCTAGTGGTCAAAGGCTACTGAAGGCGAACGCGGTGAGTCCCTTCGCGGGGTTGCATTGGGTGCAGTTGGCGCAGCGCGGCCATTTGCTGGCAGCAGTTCTCGGAGCAGTAATGATCGCTGCATGCTGCCTGTTCCGTCCCCTGCCGGGTGACACTCACAGGCGAGGGACCCGCGTACTGGACGGCCGACGCGCGCAGCGCAGAGCGAGGCGTCGTTGCCGCCGCTACGGTCACGGCCAGCTGCGGTTAGCCGGAGTGGAGATTTCACCGCACGATGAAACAAAGCATTTCAAGCTGATCGGCACGACGGGCACCGGCAAATCAACCGCGATAGCAGGTTTGTTGGCCGCTGCCGTACGCCGCGGAGATCGGGCGGTGATCGCTGATCCAGATGGCGGGTATCTTGCACGTTTCTTCGATCCCCGGCGCGGCGATGCCGTGCTCAACCCGTTTGAGAAGAACTCGGTGAAATGGGATCCGTTCACTGAAATCGACCTTCCCTGGGACGTGGAGCAACTGGCCAGTGGATTGATTCCTGCTACCGAGGATCCTTCTGGTCGGGAGTGGCGCGGCTACGCTCGCACCTTCCTCACTGCGGTTGTCCGGCGCTGCCATGAACGCGGAGAGCGTGATACTGCTGAGCTATGGCGACTGCTGACCTGCGCCACGTATGCCGAGCTACGCCCTATCGTCGCCGGAACTCCGGCGCAACCGTTCCTGGAACCCGAGAACGCGCGCATGTTTGGCTCAATACGCTCCGTGACGGGTTCGGCCATGGCCGCGCTTGAACACATCCAGAGGCAGCGCGGGCGTGGTTTTTCAGTCCGCAAATGGATCGTCGGCGGCAGGGGAGTGCTCTTTATGCCGTATAAAGCCTCGCAGATTGCGGCACTCCGATCAGTCCTGGCCGCCTGGATGCGCCTGGCTATCTTCGAAGCTATGCATCTGCCGGATGTGGACCACAGGCTCTGGTTCGTCGTTGATGAGCTCGACTCGCTCGGCGCAATCGATGGGCTCAAAGATGCATTGGCGCGCTTACGCAAATTCGGAGGCCGGTGCGTGCTCGGATTCCAATCGGTTGCGCAGGTTTCGAGTACCTACGGCGCCGGCGAAGCGCAGACGATTGTGGAAAACTGCGGCAACACGTTGATTTTGCGCTGCGCGGGCAGCGAGCACGGTGGCACGTCGCAGTTTGCCTCGCGCCTCATTGGCGAACGGGAGGTTATTCGCCGGCAGAGGTCACGCGGTCGCGATCGCGATGTGTGGTTTTCGGCTCGTGGATTGCGTCGCTCGACCAGCGTGAGTGAGCAACGTGTGACGGAGTTTGCCGTGATGCCGTCCGAGCTCGAGCAGCTGCCCGATCTCGCGGGATACCTGAAGACAGCGTCCGCGAAAGCCTGGCTGCGGGTGAGCTTCAGTCCCTGAGAGGGTGTCGTGGCCATATTTCGTATGCAGATCAACTCCGTCGGACGCGGCGCCGGCCGCCGCGCGACTGCCGCTGCCGCGTACCGTGCGGGTGAACGCTTGCGCGATGAACGCAGCGGAAAGCTCTATAACTATTCCCAGCGCCGCGACGTGTTGCATACCGAGATCCTGCTTCCCGTACATGTTGAGAGTGCGGCCGCGGCTTGGGCCGGCAACCGCGAGAAGCTATGGAACATGGCCGAGCACGCCGAGAAGCGGCACAACTCTCGAGTCGCGCGCGAGTATCAGGTCGCACTGCCCGAAGAGCTGTCACCCACGCAGCGCATTGTGCTGGCACGGGCACTCTCCCGGGAACTAGCCGAGCGCTACAAGGTGGCCGTCGATTTAGCGGTCCACGAGCCCCGAGCTGGCGGAGATCCGCGCAACTTCCACGCGCACCTGCTGACCACCACACGGGAGGTGACGCCGACGGGGTTCGGAGCAAAGACCGGTCTGGACATGCATAGCGACACACGCCGCAGGCGTCAGCTGCCCGATCTTCGCCAGGAATTCGTGACTCTGCGTGAACGCTGGGCGACTTTGACCAATCAGGCGTTAAAGGAGGCGCACGTCGACGCGCGAATCGACCACAGGAGTCTCGCGGCGCAGGGCATCGATCGGGAACCACTCAGCATTCCACTGGTTTCGCTGAAGATCGAGCGGCGCGGTGTGCGCAGCTTCGTCGCTGAACGGTTGCGAGCAGTTTACCAGGCACGCACGCAGAGGCGCCTCGAGCGCCAGGCAGAAAAGCCCGTTGAACAGCTGTCGGAGCCGGCGGCGCCGGTGCAGGGTACCGGCCGCGCGCAGTCGCCGCGGATCAGTCCTGCAGGGCAGGCGAAAAGCCTCGAAGAGATGCGGGGCGAGGCGCGCGACGCATGGCTGCGGATGCGGTCTGAAAGTACCCCCATACGCGAGGGCAAGGAACGCGAGAACCCCACTGCACATGCCGAGGACGACTTTGCCCTGTGATGTTACTGCCCGACGTTGCGCCGCGATTTCCCAAACACGGGCTGCTACCGAGCGTCCAGTTCGCCTCTTGCTACATCTATTCACCGCGTGGCACGGGCCTCATTTCGGAACTCTCGCGACTGGTCTGTGAACGGATCAAGCAGAGCGACCCCATATGGCTTCCGCGTTACGCGGGCTGCGTGATCGAATTGGCCGATCGACACGGATGGTTTCGCAGCGTGTTTGCTGGTGCTCCCATCCTGGTACCGGTTCCGGGTAGCGGATGCTCGGGCAACGGATCATGGCCGGCAGCGCATCTCGCTGTAACGCTCAAGGAGTTCGGTCTCGCACGCGCCATGTCGGTTGCGCTGCGGCGCCAGTTCGCTATCCGCAAGTCGTCGCAGGCTTCAGCCGGAATGCGGCCGACCGTGGAGGAGCACTACCGGTCATTCGTGGGTAGCGCTGGATCAGCGGATCGCCCGGAGAAGGTCATTCTGATCGACGACGTTATTACCAAGGGACGTACTCTGTTTGCGGCGGCCGCCCGCTTGCGAACTATCCTGCCGCACACCGAGGTCCGGGGATTCGCGCTGCTCAGGACCATGGGGCATCTGGAGCGTCTTGATCGGCTGATCGCTCCGTGCGAGGGCGTTGTGTACTGGGCGGCCGGAGATGTGAGGCGGGAGCCGTGACCCGGATGCAGAGTCCCCATAAGCACCGGGCTCGGCTCGAACGGAGATTAGGGCGCGTGTCTTTGCACGTTTGTAACCCGTAACGTTATAGGTTACAATCGGATGATTCAATCATTCCATCACAAGGGGCTGGCCACTTTTTTTGCGACGGGTTCTCGAGCGGGAATCCAGGCTGCGCACGCTGAACGCCTGCAGCTCATTCTAGCTGCGCTGAACGCGGCTGTGACTCCCGGGGACATGGGATTGCCGGGGCTGAGGCTGCATCCTCTGAAGGGGGCTCGCACGGGGACTTGGGCCGTGAATGTTAGTGGGAATTGGCGCATCACGTTTCGGTTCGGGGATAAGGACGCGGTTGACGTTGACTACGAGGACTATCATTGAGGCGGCTCATGAGGATGCATAACCCTCCGCACCCGGGGACGATCGTTAGGCAGCTTTGCCTTGACCCTCTGGGTATGTCGGTGACGGCGGCAGCGAGGGCTCTGGGGGTGAGCCGCAAAACTGTGTCCGCGCTGTTGAATGGTCGTGCCGGGATTAGTCCCGAGATGGCCGTGCGTCTGTCGATGGCATTTGGCACCAGCTCCGAGAGCTGGATGAACCAGCAGACGCAGTACGATCTTTGGCACGCCGAAAGGCGTCGCAAGGACCTTCGGGTTTCGCGCATCGCGACCTGACTACTCCTCGCCCCCAAAGCTCGCGATCGCGTCTGTACCTGACGCGTGACCGTTCGCGCGGCACGCGACCGCGAAGCGTCGGCATCACGGCGGACGAGGTGATCTGGTATTCGGACTACGCGCGCGGCTACCTCGGACGCTTCGACCCGAAGACGGAGCTGGCGCTCGCCGAGAGCGGTGTCGGCAAGGGTCGCTATGGCTCGCATCCAGGCGCGTGGCCGGCGAGCGAGCCGAAGAGGGAGACCCCGAGGACGCTCCCGGTCTGGCGGGCGGAGTTGAGCACCGCGGCGGCGAGCCCGGAGCGCGACTTCTCGACGCTGCCGAGCAGCGTCGAGGTGAGCGGCGGGACCAGGAGGCCGAGGCCTGCGCCCATGGCAAGGAGCTGCGCGCACATGGCCGCATAGCTCGTTCCCGGTGCGATGAAGAGCAGCCCCGCGCAGCCGGCCGCCGCGATGCATGCGCCGATCGCGATGACGGCGGGGCCACCGATTCTCTCGCTCAAGCGCGGCGCCAGGAGGTTCACCGGCAGGACCGAGCCCATCATCGGCACGAAGGCGAGTCCCGTCGCAAAGGGTGAGAGGTGGTTGATCTGCTGGAAGTAGAGGCTCAGCACGAAGATCAGGCCGTAGAAAGCTATGTTGACCGAGAGCCCGGCGAGCGACATGAGCGAGAAGCTCCGGCGCCTGAAGAGGGTCAGCGGCAGCATCGGTTGAGGCACGCGGCTCTCGACGATGAGGAAGAGGGCGGTGAGGAGGATTGCGGCCCCGAGCCCGCCGAGCACCCAGGGACTGCCCCAGCCGAGCACCCCGCCTTCGATGATTGCGCCGGCGAGAGATGCGAGAGCGCCGATGGCGAGCAGCTGGCCTGCGAGATCGGGCGCGCGAGCCGCCGACCTCGCGGTCTCCTCGGTGTAGCGCGCGGTGAGCCACAGTCCGGCGAGCCCGATCGGCAGGTTCACCAGGAAGATGCTGCGCCAGCCGACTAGGGCGATCAGGACACCGCCGACGAGCGGGCCGGCCGTGAGCGCGAGACTTGCGCCCGCGGCCCAAATGCCGACCGCGCGGCCGCGGCGCCGCTCATCGGGGTAGGCGTGGTTGAGGAGTGCGAGCGAGTTCGGCACCAGCACGGCTGCGCCCACGCCCTGCAGTGCGCGGGCCGCGATCAGGATCGGCACGCTCGGAGCGAGCGCGCAGGCGAGGGACGCCGCCGTGAAGATGGCGAAGCCGGCGCTGAACACCTTTTTCGCGCCCACGCGGTCCCCGAGTGTGCCGGCCGTGAGGATCAGGGCCGCGAATGCGATCGTGTAGGTGCTGACGATCCATTGCAGCCCGGAGATACCCCCGCCGAGGGCCGTGCCGATGCTATTCAGCGCCGTGTTGACGATCGTGACATCGAGCTGCACCACCCCGTAGCCGAGGCTCATGGCGGTGAGCGTGAGCGAGTCAGTGCGCCTCAAAGGACCTCCTTGTCGCTTTGCCGAGACCGTCGCTTTGCCGGGAACGTTCGCGGTCTCCATAATGAGGTATCTGCCGTGCGCAAGTCCTGACCAAAATGCCCCAGCCCCCCAGCGTTCAACAGCTCCTCATCACCGGTGCGATCGTGGCGCTCATCGCCTGGCGCATGTACGCGAGAATTCGCCGCGTGATCGGTCGTCAGCGGCTGACACTCAAGCGCATATGGGTCCGGCTCGTGCTGTTTCCCATCGTGATCGCGCTGCTGGCGTTCTCGGCTCGCATGCATCCGGAAGCGCTCGGCTATCTCGCGTGTGGGGTCGCGATCGGCGTCGCCCTCGGCGTGCTCGGCTTGCGGCTGACGAAGTACGAGATGACGGGAGAGGGACTCTTCTATACCCCGAGCGCTCACCTGGGCGTCGCGCTCTCGACGCTCCTCATCGCCCGGGTCGCTTACCGCTTTGCCGTATACGGCCTCCCCGGTGCGGCGGCCGGTGGGCCGCCGCCGGGGGGTACGCTGACCCCGCTGACGCTCCTCATCGTCGGCACGCTCGCGGGCTACTACTGGACCTACGGTGTGGGGCTCCTGCGCTGGTCGGCGCGCAGCGGCGGTCCCGCCGCATCGCTGCCGGGGACCGCCGAGCAGCAGGGACCTTAGCCGGTCATCCCGCGCTTGCCCGCTGCAGCGGGCCTCACTCGGTGATGGTCTCAGCGCCGAAATCCCGGAGGTGGCAGGACTCGGGAAAGGTGCGGATGCCGGGCACTTCGCCCGCGCGCAGCGCCCGCTGCAGCTCCTCCCAGTACTCGACGGTCATGAGATCCGCATGCGCGGCGCGGAACGCGCGGCGCAGGGTGCGGCTTCGGACCCGGAGTCCCGCCTCGATCTCCTCCGGGAGGAAGATCACTCCCGGCTCGAAGAACCAGCCGGGAACTTCCTCTTCGCCGTCACAGCGGTCGCGGTTGGTACGTACCTTGATGTCGGTGAGCGTTTCTACGGCGTCGTAGTCGTAAAGGAAGATCTTCAGGTAGCGGCTCACGCCGTAGTTGCGGGCGTCGAAGTCCTTGTTGAAGACATCCGCAGCGGCGTTGTTGCGGATGCAGAAGCCGAGGTTCTTGATCGCGCGGATCGCCTTGTCCTCGGGCGCGTTCTGCAGGAACACGTTGAGCGGTGTCAGCTTGCGCTGCACGATCAGATACCTGAATACCAGCGCCCCGTCCTTGAGCTGCACCGCATTGCTGGCCGAGTGCAGCAGCTGTCGCGCGACTTCCGGCTCGAACCAGGCGTGCTCGAGCTTGAGATTGTAGTAGAGGATGTTGTCGAGCATGCTGCCGGTGCGGTTGATCTCGTGCACGCGCCGGTACTTGGCGAGCACCGCCTCGACTCCCTCGAAACTGTCCCACTTGTAGTCGCTCGTCGGCTGGTCGCGGATCACTTTCAATACGTAGTCGGACCGCGGCGAGGTGAAGGCGATGGTGACGGTACCGGGGCTGCCGGGAGCCACCCCGAGCCGCTGGCGGTCCTGCACCAGGCGACGGCGCACCTCGTTCATCACCGCCACTTTGCTGTAGTGGTAGAAGCCGAAGCTCGAGTAGTGCAGCCCTAAGGGCCGGCGCGGCATGATGCTGTGGAGGAAGGTAGCGAGCTCATGGTAGTGGAGGTTCGTCGCCTGGAACGGCGCCTCGGTGGAGCTCGAGAGATTGTGGACGTGCGGCACGGCATGCACGACCGCGTCGGCATGCACACCGGCGTCGTCGTTGAGCAGGGCGATCACGAATGGCTTGAGCTCGGTGCCCTTGAGCCGCAGCCTTCCGAAGAGATAGGCGCCGCGGTTGCGGAAAAAGCCGGCGCGCACCATCTCGATGGCCCTGAGGCCCGCGCCGGCGCGCCCGGCGAGCACGTCGTTCACCCGCCGGGCAATGCGCTCGGCATCCCCCGCGGGATCGGCGAATGGCACGGCGAGGTCGGCGACCTGCAGCACGCGCTGGATGATCAGGGGGTCCACGGGCCAGCCGCAGGCGAAGCGCTGATAGACCTCGCTTTGCGACGGAATCACAGGGCGGGGACCGTCGAAGCCATATTCGACGGGCTTCCACTCGCCGTGATGAACGACGCGCTGTGCGGAGTGCAGATACGCGAGCGCCAGATCCGCCTCGTAGCGGCCATGGATGGCCCCCCGATACACCGCGTCGATCTCAGCCCAGAGTGAGTCGTTGTCCTTGAGCTCCGGGTACGCGATCCGCAGCTCATCCGCCAGCGCATAGACCGTGGCGTTGTAGGACCCGAGGCGCGTTCTTGCGTTGGCGACGGCCACGGCGTGATCCTGCGTCTCGAATGCGCGCTTGGCTTCCCAGGTGAGTCGCACGAACTCGGCGTAGAAGCGGTCGAACACATCGAGGATCCACGCGGCCGTCAGCTCGATGCGTGTTCGCGAGGACGCCGCTGCCGCGAGCCGTGCCGGGTGATCGATCATCGGGCCGGGTACCGGAACGAGCGCCGGAACCGCCGCCGGCGGGGCGCCGGGGCCTGGCGCGGCGCGGTGCAGTGATGGAGCGGTTTCCGGACCCTCGCGCATAGGGTAAGGATGCCCAGGTCCTGTGTCTGATGTCACCGTTTTAATACCGGAAGGCGACTGACGCGGTACTCGGGGTTGTCTAGGCTGCTGCATCGGCGAGTCGCGCAACCAGGGAATGAATCGCATGGATACGCCAGCGGCGTCGCGGGCGGCCGACGCCCGTCAATTCGTCGGTGAGATCGGGCAAGCGGAGCCCTCCGCGCAGCCGCGGACGATCGTCATCGTGGGCGCGGGGTTCAGCGGCACGGCCGTCGCACTCAACCTCCTGCGGCTGCCGCAGGCACGGCAGCAGCGCATTGTCCTGCTCGAGCGTACGCGTGCACGGATGATGCGCGGCGCCGCCTATGCGCGAGACCGGAACCCGCATCTGCTGAATGTGCCGGCGGGACGCATGTCGGCAAGCTCGGCGGATCCGCTCGAGTTTCTGAGGTTTGCGCAACGCGTGCAGCCGGCAGCGACGGCGGAGGACTTCCTGCCCCGCAAGCTCTACGGGGACTACCTCGAGTCGACTCTCATGGCCGCAGCGCTGCTGTCACCGCCGCACGTGCGCCTGGATCGCGTGCACGGCGAGGCGGTCGCGATCGAGAGGCTCCGCCGCTCGCGCGGCGTTCGTGTGCACCTCGAGGGCGGTGCCTCGATCGTCGCCGATAGCGTCGTGCTGGCGTTGGGCAATCCACCACCGGGTCGCCTTCCGGGCGGAGAAGAATTGCGCGCCAGCAGGCGATACGTGGCCGACCCATGGCGAACGCCGCCAACCTTTCGCCGCGGCGAGACCGTGCTGATCGTGGGCACCGGCCTCACCATGGCCGACGTCGCCCTGGCGGGAAACCAGGCAGCAAAGGGCGGCGCGATGATTCACGCCATCTCACGGCACGGCCTGACGCCTGCCTCGCAGACGAGTGTGCATCATGGCCGGGAGTACGGACTTCACGATGGGGTCCTGCTGCGCGCCGCGGCGGTGTCGCTCGCTCGCCTGGTGCGTGGCGTGCGTGCCCTGGTGGCAGACATCCAGCTCGTGGGCGGCGATTGGCGCGAGGCGATCGCATCCGTGCGAGCGCTGGCACCGGCGCTCTGGCAGCGCTTGTCGGCGCGCGAGAGACAGCGCTTTCTACGTCACGTGCGCTGTCATTGGGAGGTGCATCGCCATCGGCTTCCCGAGCGTACCGCCTCGGCGCTCGATACCCTTCGGAGGCAGGGCACGCTGCAGGTCCACGCCGGCCGTCTTCTGCGGCTCACGCCTGCCGGGCGCAGGATAAGCGTCAGCTGGCGTGCGCGCGGGCAGAGTGCCCACAGGACTCTCCTCGTCGATCGCGTCGTCAACTGCACCGGACCGGACTACGACCCGCGCCGCGGCGAGGAGCGGCTGCTGCGCTCACTCATCGCGCAGGCAATGGCCGTTCCCGATCCGCTCGGTCTCGGGCTCCTCACTGATGGATTCGGCGCGCTCGTTGACGCGAGCGGTCGCATCGCCGACGACATCCACTACATCGGACCCATGTTGCGCGCGAGTTGTTGGGAAGTCACCGCCGTACAGGAGCTGCGCGTGCACGCCGAGCGGCTCGCGCGCCACGTGACGCTGCACGCCACTGCCGGTCGGCAGGTGAGCTCCGGCTGAGGCCGATTGTCCATCAGATCCGCGCGCCCACCGTCGCGCCGTCCGCTTGAGCGCCCGTCGCGCGTGGCGCCGGGATTCAAACGTCGTAAGATCGTCTCTCCCGCTACCTGACGAGAGAGAAACGCCGTGGCATCGCAACCCCGCAAGGCCTCCGATGTCCTCTACCCGCCGTTCCCGGCGTACCGCCGTGGGTATCTCAGGGTGGGCGGCGAACACACTCTGTACTTCGAGGAGAGCGGCAATCCCAGGGGCCGGCCTGCGGTGTTCCTGCACGGCGGCCCGGGTGGCGGCACGCAGCCGAGGATGCGGCGGTTCTTCGACCCGGCGAAATACCGTGTCGTGCTGTTCGATCAGCGCGGCAGCGGCAAGAGCCGCCCGCGTGCGAGTCTCGTCGACAATACCACCTGGGATCTGGTGGCGGACATTGAGCGCCTGCGAAAGCATCTGGCGATCGATCGCTGGCTGGTCTTCGGCGGCTCGTGGGGATCGACGCTTGCGCTGGCCTACGCCGAAACCCACCCGCAGCGGGTCACGGCGCTCGTGCTCCGCGGCATTTTCCTGGCGCGCAAGGCCGAGATCGACTGGTTTTATCAGAACCCGTGGGGGACCGCGGCCATCTATCCGGATCGCTGGGCGCAGTACGAGTCGCTGATCCCGCGGCGGGAGCGGCGCGATATGGTGCGCGCGTACTACAAGCGTCTCACGAGCCCTGACCCCCGAGTCCGGTCGCGCGCCGCGCGGGCCTGGGCGATCTGGGAAGCGGCGACGAGTTACCTCAAGGAGAATCGCGGTCACGTGGCGACGTTCAAGCATGCGCACAGCGCCGATGCGATCGCGCGGATCGAATGCCACTACTTCGTGAACCGCGGGTTTTTTCGCCGCGACGGCGAGCTACTGCACCGGGCGAAGCGCCTGCGGAACATCCCCGGCGTCATTGTTCAGGGGCGCTACGACATCCTGTGTCCGATGCGCAGCGCCTGGGAACTGCACAAGGCATGGCCCAGGGGCGAGTTTCGCATCGTCGGCAATGCCGGACACTCCGCCTTCGAGCCCGGCACGGCTCGCGAGCTCGTGCGGGCGACGGATCGGTTCGCGGCGATGTGAGCGGCTCGGGAGCGGCGCCGCCTCTCAGGGCTAGTGCGTCTCTATCCCGTCGAGGCTCGACCAGTCGCCGTCCGGTGAGCGCATCATGTAGTGCGCCCCGGCCTGGATCACCGTCGTGCCGTTGTTCTCGGCCACGAAGTCAGCCCGGGGCAGGGCGCTCACGTATGGGTCGAGGCTTGCGACCGGTCCCGCGAAGGGATCGTCCGCGATGAAGCGCGAGAGCATCTCATTCACCGCCGGGTAGCTCGCCGGTGCGTCGATCCTGGACGGCGCGCTCGGCTGCGCCCGCGTGGCATTGATCAGCGCGATCGCGACCGGCACGTGGGCGATCGCGGCAGTCGGGATCTCTCTGAGGCCTGCGATCTGCCGGCGGTCGCCGCCGACATTGGCCCCATGCTCGGCGATGAGCACCACGACGACGTGGCGCCCGGAGGCCCGCAGCAAATCGAGGAACCGGCCGATGTCCTCGCTGAAGGTGGCGAGGCGCGCGCCGTAGGAGGAGTCGGGGTGACCGCTGCCCACGACCCGATTGCCGTCATGCAGGCTGATGGTGTTGTAGTAGAGCACGACGCGCGGTGCCCGGTTCGTCAGCCGCTTCGTCCACCAGCGCGACAGTACCGAGTAGTCGTCGTAGACCGGCGTGCCGTCGAAGGCGGCCTGCGCAGCGGTGGCACCGCTCGCGTCCTCGAGGGGCGCCGTGACGCCGCCGCGCTCACGCACGTCGCCGAAGAAATTGCCGAAGTGCCCGTCGTGATTCATGGCCCAGTGAGGCTCGAAGCCCGCGTTCTGCAGCCCGTCGATGACCAGACAGCCGTCAGCAGCCGGATCGTAGAGCCGGGCTTCCGGAGTCTGACCGCAGCTGCCGCGCAGCAGGCGGATCGCCGCCGGCCCGCTGTAGCTTGCCCCGGAATTGAAGTCGGTCAGCACCAGATCGAAGTGTCCGAATAACTGGTCCGGGGCGACTTTGAGCGCCTTGAAATCGTCCCAGGACAAGGAGCACACATGCAGAATCAGGATGTCGAACGGCGGATCGTTCGCCGCCGGATGGGCGAAGTGGACGCGCAGGGTATTCTGTTCCGCGTAGAAATGGCTGAGGCGGGCGTTGAGCGCCGCCGGCTCGAGATCGACGTCCTCGCTCGTGGCGTCGGTCGCCGCGACCGTCGCCATGCGCGGTGCCGCAATCGCCCGGAATCGCCCCGGCGGCACGACGATGACCGCGAGAATGCCGACGAACACGAAGGTGCTCATGCGCAGCTTGCGGCGCGCCAGCCCGTAGAGCGCCAGCATGACTGCAGCTCCGACGAGCGGCCGCCAGCTGATCACGCGCCCGGCGAGCTCCCAGAGATACGACCCGGAGAAGGCACTCAGGTTTTCGGCGTCCGTGAGGGCCTGCGGGAGCGGCGGCAGCGGCGAATCATGGTAGAGGAGCAGGATCCCGAGCGGCACCGCAATCAGGTTTTTGGCGAGCCGCTGGTGGGCATTGGCGGGCGGTAGCGCGGTGAACACCGCGAGCCCGAGATTCAGCCACGGGCTGAAGCCCAGGTAGCCGGCCGCATACAGCAACAGTTTGGCGAGGAAGTAAGCGCTCCAGAGGCCCATGTACGCGCCCCTCAGCCCGCCGTCGCCAGGCGTGAGCCCTGGCGCATCCAGGACCATACCTTCTTATAGGCGCTCTGGATCAGCCGCACATAACCGGTGGCACCGAAGGAGAAGACTTCCGCGAAGCTCGCGAGCGGCTTGTCCTCGGCGATGTCCTTGTCCCAGTCGGCCCACGCGTCCGGCGATCCGAAGGTGCAGCGTACGTAGGCGCGCTGCTCGGCCATCGTGAGCTCACCGAGCAGGAGGCCCACAGTATCGTCGTGCAGCCCCGCTACCTCGACCGGGAAGTCATGGGTGCCATCTTCGGCCTCGAGGGTGACCCGTATGCGATCCCCGATGCCGATCGAGGCCACGGGCACCTGGGTCCGAAGGCCCAGCCCGGCCATCGCGAAGTCTGTCGTCTCACACGCAACCCAGCCGCCGTGTGCCAGATGCAGCGTCGCCGGCATGCTTTTCTGCACGCGGGGAGCTTTGCGCATCTGACGCGTCTCAGCCGCGACGCCCAGAACGGCGCCGAGCAGGATCAGGTTGTAGAGCGTCCAGACGAGGTTCAGCACCACGGTGTCGGCCTCGTAGGAATTCCAGAACAGGAGCCGCGGGACCGCCAGCAGTGCGCCGCCCACGTTGAGGAGCACCAGTACGAGGTACGGCGTCGAGATTCGCCAGTCGAAGAAGTCCTTCTCGACCAGCCCTCCCTTCGCCGTCACGTTGAACTTGCCCAGGTGTGGTGCGATGAGCGCCACAGTCGTGGGCAGCGCGATGTACCAGGAGAGCACCGCCTCGTAGGCCTCGTTCCAGAACGAGTGGCGAAAGCGGCCCTGAATGTGAGAGTTGGCGAGGCTCGACTGCACCAGGTGCGGCACCGCGTAGAGTGCAATCGAGGCCGCCGCCGCGCTGATGATGTGGAACTGGAAGTAAAGATAAGCGAGCGGTGCGGTGAGGAACACCAGCCGCGGGACGCCCGAGAAGAAGTGCAGCATGGCGTTGCTGTAGCAGAGCCGCTGCAGCGGGCGCAGGCCCCGCCCGGTGAGCGGATTGTCGAGGCGGAATATCTGCGCCATGCCCCGGGCCCAGCGAATGCGCTGCCCGATGTGTCCGGAGAGGCTCTCGGTAGCGAGTCCCCCTGCGAGCACCTGTCGCAGGTAGGCAGTGGTGTAGCCGCGCCGGTGCAACTTCAGCGCCGTATGGGCGTCCTCCGTCACGGTCTCGACGGCAATGCCGCCGATCTCCTCGAGCGGCCCGCGCCTGAGCACTGCACAGGAGCCGCAGAAGAAGGCGGCGTTCCACAGGTCGTTGCCGTCCTGGATCAGGCCGTAGAAGAGGTTGCCCTCGTTGGGCACGCGGCGGAAGGTGCCGAGGTTCCTCTCGAAGGGGTCCGGTGAGAAGAAATGGTGCGGCGTCTGCAGCATGGCGCACTTGGGATCCCGGAAGAACCAGCCTACAGTCATCGTCAGAAAAGTGCGCACCGGTATGTGGTCGCAATCGAAGATCGCAACAAACTCGCCGTGTGTGACCTTGAGGGCGTGGTTCAGGTTGCCGGCCTTGGCGTGGGCGTTGTTGGTCCTGGTCAGGTAATCGGCGCCGCAGAGCGACGCAAACTCGCGGAACTCCGCGCGCCGGCCGTCATCGAGGATGCAAACCCGGACTTTCCCGGCCGGCCAGTCGAGGTTGAGTGCTGCGAGCACCGTGGGGCGCACCACTTCGAGCGATTCGTTATAGGTAGGTATGAGAATGTCTATGCTCGGCCAGAGCGAGCGGTCCTCAGGCAGCGGCACCGGCCTGCGCCGCAACGGCCGCGCGTTCTGCGCGTATCCGAGCAGCATGATCAGCCAGGTATAGCACTCGGCGGCCAGCAGCCCCGCGGCGAAGAACTGCTCGAATCCCGAGCTCAGATCCAGAGTCTGCGTGCAGCGCCACCAGATGTAGCGCGACGAGGCGATCACCGAGAACGCGATCAGGATGAGCCCCGGACCGTAACCCGGCAGTTGCCTGACGAGCAGGCTGAGGAACCACAAAGAAACGAGCAGTACGAGTTGCGCGCTGCCGGAGAGCGGTGTCGTGGCAACCAGCGCGAAGAGCGCCAGCGCCAGCGTACCGAGTGCCAGCCGCGTGCCGCGGCCTGTCTGCGCGTACAGACCTGTCAGGGCGGTCGAGTAGCTCTCGATGCGCGCTGCGATTCCGTAAAGCACCGGTGCGATGCGTGGCGCGATCGGATGGTGCAGCAGGGCGCGCAACGACGCCACCGGGCGCCGCCGTGCATGCTCGTGTCTTTCGGGGCTCGACCAGGAGCCCTGCGGTGGGTCTACCAGCGTCAGGTGCAGTGCCCAGGCGCGCAGACTCCAGGGGTTTGGTACGCCGAACCGTACCGCGACCCGCAGCAGCAGCGGTTCGAAGAGGCGGCGCATCCAGCGCGGCCAGGGCCGTGCCGAATCGGGCGGCAGCACGATGAGGTGCCACAGCCAGCGCCCGAACTCCTGCGCCCACCCGACTTGCAACGGCCGGCCAGGCGGAGTCAGCATCGGGGGTCGCCGCAGGCGGACTGTCTCGTTGGGATCGAGCATCGCGAGCGCATTGTGCTGCGCTCGTAACCGGCCTGCCCGGGCTCAAACGTGCGGCGGGTAGCACTTTTACAATAAATCTGCGGTCCTCTGCCGGCGAGGTGTGTAAAACGCTCGGCGAATAAGTGGAGGAACCCCGGCCCCTCGCATGCGACAAGTCACGCTGACATCCGGCGGCAGCCTTGCCATTCTCGCTTCTCTCGCGCTCCTGGTTTCAGGGCCAGTGCCCGCCGCGCCGCCGGCACCGCAGGCGACTCAGGGCACCGCCGCGGTCCGCGAGACGCATTTCACATTTTCCGACCTTGGTGCCGGCTCGATGTCACTCGCGGGCGTCGCCTCGTCCGCGGGACTCGACTTCGGCGTCCGCAAGGACGAGCTGGTCACCGGCGGCGCGCTGCGCCTGCACATGACGTACTCGCCGTCCTTGATCCAGGATCTGTCACACCTGCGGGTTAGCCTCAACGGACAGACGCTCGGCGCGCTCGAGCTCACCAAGGCCGATGCCGGTCATGACGTCGAGCGCTCGATCTCGCTCGATCCGCGTTACCTGAGCGACTACAACCACCTGCAGCTCGATCTCATCGCCCATTACACGACCGGCTGCGAGGATCCGCAGCACTCCTCGCTCTGGCTGAAGATCGGCGCTGACAGCGAGGTCGATCTCAATGTGCGCCCGCTCGAGCTGCGCGACGATCTGGCGCTGTTGCCGGTGCCGTTCTTCGATCCGCACGACAACCATAGCGTGGTGCTGCCGATCGTGTTGCCCCGCAACGCTTCGCGCGGCCTGGTGCGCTCGGCCGGTGTCGTCGCGTCCTGGTTCGGCATGCTGGCCGACTACCGCGGCGCGCGCTTTCCCGTGAGTTTCGATACTCTTCCAGACCGGCACGCGCTGGTGTTCGCCACCAACGACTCGCGCCCCGCGGGCCTCGCGCTGCCGGACGTGCAGGCTCCCACAGTCAGCATCGTCGATAATCCGACGGATCCGGGCGTCAAGCTCCTGGTATTCCAGGGCAGGGACGAGTCGCAGCTGCGCCAGGCGGTCGAAGGAGTGGTGCTCGGCAACGCGGTCCTCACCGGCAGCACAGCGACCGTCGATCGCGTCAGCTACGAACGCCGTGCAGCGTATGACGCGCCGCGTTGGCTGCCGGGCGACCGTCCGGTGAAGCTCGGCGAGCTGGTGGATGATGCCGGGCAACTGCAACGGCAGGGCATCACGCCGCCGGCCGTGACGGTCAATCTGCGCCTGCCGCCCGACCTCTTCACCTGGAACAAGGCCGGCGTGCCACTCGATCTGCACTATCGATACACCGCGCCAGCCGAGCGGGACAACTCGGTGCTGACGGTGTCGTTGAACAATCAGCTGTTGCGCTCTTACAGGCTGGCGCCCGAATCGACCGACGCTCAGCTGCTGGCGCCGCTCGTCCAGAGTGACGGCTCACGTCAGACCCGGCGGCTGCTCATACCGGCGTTCCAGCTCGCCAGCGACAATCAGCTGCTGTTTCAGTTCTCGATGGACTTTCATCGCGAGGCCGAGTGCAAGGAGGTCTTCATCGACAACACTCGCGAGGCGATCGATCCGGATTCCACCATCGACATCTCCGGCTTCGCCCACTACGCGGCGCTGCCCGATCTGGCGCTGTTTGCCAACGCCGGGTTTCCCTTCAGCCGCTACGCCGATCTCGCTGAGACCGCGATCGTGCTGCCGGACACCCGCGATGCGGCCGCTATCGAGGAGCTGTTCTTCCTTCTGGGGCGTATGGGCAGGCAGACCGGCGCCGTGGCGCTCGCCTACCGCCTGCTCGACACCCACGAGGCACTCACCGCGCGCGATGTCGACCTGCTGGTCCTGAGCGGTGGCGCGGCGAACGAGCTGCTGCAGCAATGGGATGCGAAGCTGCCGCTGGCAATCAGCAGCCAGGGCCGGGACTTTCAGCAACTCGATGCCGCGGCGCGCGCGCCAGCCGCCGTCGCACCCGGCGGTGGCACGGACCGCGCTACACAGCCGCGCGTGCGCGCCCGCGCCGACGGTTCGCTCGCGGCTCTCATCGGCTTCGAGTCGCCGCTCACTTCGGGCCGCAGCGTCGTCGCGCTGGTCGGAACGGATGCTGCGGCGGACCGGATGATGCTCGGCGTACTCGAGGACAGCGCCAAGGTAGCGCAGATCCGCGGCAAGCTCGCCGTGATCCGCAATGACACCGTACAGAGCTTCGCCGCCGACCGCGTCTACTACGTCGGCTCGCTTTCCTTGTGGCAATGGCTCTGGTTCTATTTCTCGCGGCACGCGCTGCCTCTGATACTGATCGCGCTCGTTCTCGCGATCGCCGTGGCCCTGCTTCTTTATGGCGGGTTGCAACGCCTGGTCGAGAGGCGCCTGCAGGATCGCGCAGGGAAGTGACGCATGTCGAAGCGCCGACTTAGCGGGGCGCTCGTCGCCGCAGCGCTGCTGGCCGCTGCGGCGCACGCCGAGGACCGAAGCTGCGCCGCGTGGCCTGACTGGCAGGCGTTCAAGCGGCTCTATGTCAGCCGCGACGGCCGGGTGGTCGACGCCAGTACCCCGCAAGCTCTCACGGTCTCCGAGGGGCAGTCCTACGCCATGACCTTCGCGCTCATCGCCGACGACCAGCCGGCGTTCACGAGCCTCCTCGGGTGGACGCGGGAGAATCTGGCCGCCGGCGATCTCGCACGGTCCCTACCCGCGTGGAAATGGGGGCGCGCCGAGGACGGCAGCTGGGCCGTGCTCGATCGCAATTCGGCCGCGGATGCGGATCTGTGGATGACTTATACCCTCGCCGCGGCCGGCCGCCTCTGGCATGACCCCGCCTACGCCGCGCTTTCGCAGGCGATGCAGAAGCTCATCCTGCGGGACGAGGTGGTGCTCGTTCCGGGGCTCGGCGCGACGCTGCTGCCGGGCCCGCGGGGGTTCGTGACACAGGAGACCTGGCGCCTGAGCGCGAGCTACTCGCCGCTGGAGCTGCTGCGGTCGCTCGCGCGCTACGGCGATGCGTCGCTGTGGAGCGGCGTGCTCGACTCCTCCTACCGGGTGATCGTGGGATCCGCGCCGCGTGGCTATGTGTCCGACTGGATCGTGTATCGCGTCGGGCAGGGCTTCGCAGCGGATCCGGAGACTCATGGTGTCGGTGGCTACAACGCGATCCGCGTCTACCTCTGGGCCGGGATGCTTGCGCAGGACGATCCCGAGGCGGCGCAGCTGACGCGGCTCCTCGAGCCGATGGCCGCGGCCGCCGCCCGGCAGGCACTCCCCGAGTCGATCGATACCAACACCCTCGAGATCCACGGCCAGGCTCCGGTCGGCTTCCTGGCGGCACTGCTGCCCCTGCTCGCGCATTCCAAGTCCGCCGATGCGATCGAGAGCTACCGCAAGCGCATCGAGGCCGGATCACTCAAGGACAATCAGCACTACTACAGCGACGCGCTGACTCTGTTCGGGCTCGGTTGGCTCGAGGACCGTTTCCGCTTCGATCGGCACGGTGACCTGCGCGTCCGGTGGAGCGGCGCTTGCCGCGCCGACTGATTGCAGCGCTCACCCTGTGCGGATGCGCCGTGGCCGCCGCGGCGGTGCCCGTGTGGCCGCTCGCCGATCAGCAGCTTCTGCACAACGCCCGCTTCTGGGAGGCTCACGATCGCGGCGATCTCGCGCAGCTTGCGCTGAAAAAGCTGGTGGCGGCGCGTCCCGATGCGCCGGAGGCGCTGCTCGAGCTCGGCGAGCTCGATCTGCGGCTCAACGAGTTTTCGGCGGCCAGCCAGGTGGAGACCGAGCTTGCCCGGCGGTTCCCCGGTTCGCCGGCGGCGAGGGATTTTGCCACCGAGGTGCGCGTGGCCACACACGATCGGCTCAAGTTCGTCTCCATCCAGCGGCTGATCGAGATTGGCCACGCGCAGCAGGCGCGGGTGCAGCTCGAGGCGCTGTTCCCGGACGGTCCGCCCGGGGACTCACTCGGCATCGATTACTACGGCCTGCTCGCAAGGACGCCGCACGGACTTGGGCCGGCAACGGAGGGCATGCGGCGTCTCGCAAGAGTGCATGGCAATGATCCGCGCTACCAGTTGGCGTTGGCGCGCTTGCTGGTCCGTCAGAGTGAGCTGGCATTCGAGGGAGTGAGTCTGCTCGGGCAGCTCGCGCAGCGTGACGACGTGCGCCGCGAGGATGCCGAACGGCTGCTGGCCTCAGGACTCCTGCGGCTCGGGCCGGAACACGCACCGCCGTCGGCCATCGACAGCTATCTCAGGCAGCATCCCGAGGACGCGGAGATCGAGGCGTTGCGCAGTGAGCAGCAGCGCCTGAGCGAGGAGCGCGAGTTGCTTTCCCCTGCGACACTGGTGCGGGCGGTGCCGCAGTTGCAGCGGCGACTGGCGCTGGACCTGGCAGCGGCTTCCGCGCCCACCCAGGGTCGGGCACAGAGTCGTCTCTGGCTCGAACGCAGTCGTAGCTCGCTCATCGGCCGCGAAGAGCTGCGCGCCGCGGTCGAGCTCAGGGCGGCGCTCGCTTTCGAGCGGGGCAACGGCGAGGCTGAGATCGCCATCGCCCGCGATCTCGAGTCTCAGGGACTCACCCGCGAGGCCGGCGAGCTGCTCGCGGATGCCGCCCGGCTGGACCCGAGCTCGACGTGGCTGTTCGAGACACGGCTGCGCGGGCTGCTCAGGAGCGGCGACAATCAAACGGCTATCGAGCTCCTTCGCAGCCGTCCGCTGACGCCCAAATGGGGCGCCGGATCCCGCGACCAGCTGCTCGCCCAGGCGCTCGCGCAGCGCGCCACGGCGGAAGCGAGCGCCGGGCGGCTCGAGGCGGCAATGACCGATCTCGAAGCCGCAATCCCGCTGACGCCCCGTGATGCCTGGCTGCGTTATCGATTGGCCGAGTACTACCGCGGCAGAGGCGACGGCGAGCGCGGCCGGCGCCTGATGAGCGAGGGCGTTCAGGGCGCTCGCGACGAGCCGGACATGCGCTACGCGCAGGGGCTCTACCTCGAGCACCTCGAGGACTACGCCGGCGCCTACACCGCGATCGACAGTGTCGATGCGGCGCGTCGTACGGATGGCATGAATGCGCTGCGCGACCGCATGCAGGTCGTGCTGGCGCGCGCGCGCGCCACGCAGTTGCAGCAGGCGGGCGACATGCAAGGCGCCCGCGCGGCGTTGCTCGATGCCGAGCCCGCCGCTTCCCGCAGTTTCGATCGCGCCGCCGAGCTCGCCTACTCCTGGATCGAGCTCGGCGCGAGTGAGCACGGCGTCGCCCTCGTACGGCCCTACCTCGAGGGGGCGGGAGCGAGCGACCCGCACGTGCTGCTCGGCTGGGCCCACGTACTCAACAGCGCGGAAGACGATACGCGGCTGCGCATTGCACTCGCGCGGCTGCGCGCCCTGCCGCAGCTGCCCGCGGAGCAGCACGCCGACCTCGATCGTCTGCAGCGCGCGCTCGTGCTGCGCGAGATCCGCGCGCTCGAGCGGCAGAAGAGCTACGCCGAGGCCGGCCGGCGCCTCGATGCGCTGCTCGCCGACGAGCCGCAGGATCGTCGACTGCGTGTGGCGCGCGCCGAGCTGGATCTCATGGCCGGCCGGCCCCGCGCGGCGCGTGACCGGCTCGCCGCGCTCGCCGCCGAGGATCCCGACGACATGGACGCGCGGCTGTCCTACGTGCGCGCGCTCACCGAGGCGGGGGATGTCGCGCTGGCGCGTGCACAGCTCGAGGCGGTCGAGGCACACGGCCCGCTCGGCGACGAGGAGCTCGAGGTCAGTCTGGCCCGCCGGCAACTCGCCCTCGACGCTCCAGGCAAGGCGCTGCGGACCCTCGGGTCGCTGCTTGCCGCCCCGCACCCGCGCAGGGATGTGCTGATGTTGGCCGGGCGCGCCGAGCTGGCGCTCAGACAGCTGGCACAGGCCCGCGAATACTTCGACCAGGCGGCCGGGAGCGCGACCGGCCCCGATGCTCTCGCCGCGCGTCAGGCGAGCGACGACGCGGAGAGCCGGCTGCAATCGAGCGTGACTGCCGGACTCCTTGTCTGGCATCAGCCGGGCTCAGCCGGCATGTCACAGCTCGATGCCGAGACGCTCCCGAGCTCATGGATTTACACCCGGGATGACGGCTCGCGACTCATCGCGCACGCGGACGCCGTGCTGCTCGATGCCGGCCGCTGGGACTCGAGTGCGCAGTCCCTGCCGCTGCTCGGCACCATCCAGGCCGCCGGCGCGGGTGCGCCGCTGCGCTATACGGGCGATCGCCAGGAGGGTGTGAGTCCCGGACTCGGGTTTCAGGGCGCCTCCCTTGCCGCCGACATCGGCGCGACGCCGCTCGGGTTCCTGCTGCCCAACGTGGTCGGCGGCATCGAGTGGACTCCGAACTGGCACGCCGCGGACCTGACATTCGGAGTGGCACGTCGCGCCGTCACCAGCAGCGAGCTCTCCTATGCGGGCCTCAGGGATCCGGTGACGGGGATGGCGTGGGGAGCCGTGGTGCAGACCGGGCCGTACGCGGGCTTCGGCATTTACCGGGAGAGCTACGACGTTTCCGGCAGCGTGCGGTTCGAAGAGGTCACCGGCCACGGGGTCCCCGACAATCAGCTCGCCGCGGCGCGCTGGAGCAGCAGCTGGAAATTTTTCTCCAGCCAGGATCTGCGAGCGGATGCCGGCGTCACCCTCGACTACTGGAACTACCAGCGCAACCTGTCCAACTACACCTTCGGCAGCGGCGGCTACTACAGTCCGCAGTCCTACGTCAGCCTGGCGACACCGCTCGAGCTGGCCGGCGATGAGGCCGGCTGGGCCTACAAGCTGCGCGCGGCCGTCTCGTACACCATCTCCCAGGTCAGCAGCGTCGCCTTCTATCCGGACGACGCCGCTCTCGAGGCGCAGGCGGCGCGCGAGCCACTGCCCTCCGGCTACAGCGCGCCCTATTTCGCGGGTTACCACAGCAGCGGCTTCGGCTTCTCGTTGTATGCTGCTGCCGAGCGGCAGTTGACCCGCACCCTGGTCGTCGGCTTCATGGCCGATATCGATCGCACCGATTACTACCATCCGACCTCCATCGGAATCTATGTGCGGCACGCCTTCGGTCCATGGGCAACCCGGGGCGCCTCTCCGCCCCGGCCCATCGGGCCATACAATCCCTAGGTCGATGGCGCCGCACGCGCGCGGTCGCTGACGCAGCGCCGCAACCATAGCTGCATCCTCAACCACGGCGTATTCTTGGTGCGCGATCGGGTCTCCCCGCCGCGCAGTTCGAAAGGAACGCCATGAAAAACAGATTCATCCTCGCATGGGTGGTAGTGTTCGTTGCATGGTTCCTGGGGAGTTTTGTCGTGCACGGAGTGCTGTTGAATTCCGACTATGCGCAGCTGAGCATACTCATGCGTTCTGAGACCGACGCACACCGATATTTCCCGCTGATGCTCCTGGCTCACGTGAGCCTCTCGGGCGCGTTCGTCTGGATCTACGCCCGTGGCGTGGAGGCCAGGGCATGGGTGGGACAGGGTCTGCGTTTCGGACTTGCGGTAGCACTGTTGACCACCGTGCCGACCTATCTGATCTACTTTGTCATCCAACCGATGCCGTGGAATCTGGTGATTAAGCAGATCGTCTTCGACGGCATCCTGATGCTGATATTGGGAGTGATTGTCGCCGGGCTGTATCGACGTGTCGGGTCCCAGCCCGCATCAGCCATCTAGTTGCTACTCGTGCCGCCTGGAGCGGCACGGCTGCCTCAACAAGGGCCAGGACGCGGCCTTCGCGCGGAGCGATTCGGCCGCGCCCTAAGCCCGTCGCATGGCCGCGGGCTGCGTAACTGCCGACTCCTTATCGAGGATCTCGAGGCATTCCCCGAGCAATGCGGTAGCGGTCCTGAGCGCGGTCGGTGTCAGGCCCGCGTAGCCGACCAGCAGACCCGGTCGTGCAGGGCGTGTCCGGTAGTTGGGATGAATCGGGTAGAGACCGAGCTCGTGCGCCGCCGCGATCTCGATCAGGCGATCCAGCTGCGGATAGGTCATCCGGCGGAACCAAACGACCACGTGCACTCCGCCCTGCGCTCCGTGGACCTCGATCCGGTCACCCGCGTGCCGGCGCAGGCCCTCGAGCAGCACGTCGCGGCGCTGATGCAGTTCGGCGACGGATTTGCGCAGATGCTTGGCGAACTGGCCGCTGCGGATGAAGGCTGCCAGTGCCGCCTGCTCGATTGCGGGGCTCCCAAGGTCGTCGAGTCGCTTGGCCGCGCACAGATCCGCCCGCAGTCCCGCCGGACATACCACGTAGCCGAGTCGCAGCGAGGGGAACAGCGCCTTTGAAAAGCTGCCGACGTAGATGACGCGGTCCGCGAGGTCGAGCGAGCGCAGCGCGGGCAGCGGCCGGCCTTGATAGTGAAACTCGCTGTCGTAATCGTCCTCGACAATCCAACTGTCCCGGCTCGAGGCGATGCGCAACAGC
This sequence comes from uncultured Gammaproteobacteria bacterium, assembly GCA_963844595.1. Lineage (GTDB taxonomy): Bacteria > Pseudomonadota > Gammaproteobacteria > Steroidobacterales > Steroidobacteraceae > 13-2-20CM-66-19. Next base: position 8,989 of record CAWJOW010000003.1, on the reverse strand, counting down.
TCCATGCGCCGATCGAGTGACAGCACGGATCCGGAGGGGAACTGATGCGAAGGAGTCACGCAGATCAGCCGCGCGGGTTGCTTCGCGAGCTCCGAGACGAGCAGACCGTTCTCGTCCGTGCCGACGGATACGACTCGCGCCCCGTGCGCCGTGAGCGTTTGCACGACGTGCTGATAGTACGGATCTTCGATTGCGACCGGATCGCCCTCGTCGAGCACGACCCGTGCCGCGAGTGTTACGGCCTGCTGCGTGCCGCCGACAATCAGCACCTCGTCTTCCGTGCAGATGATGCCGCGGCGGCGCGCAACGTGCTCGCAGATCGCCCGCCGCAGTGGCCGGAATCCGGAGGGCTCCGGATAACGCGGCCCGGCTTGCAGCGCGGCGGCAGCCAGCTTACGTCGCCACGAATGAAACAGTCGGGCGTCGGACAACGGCTCACCGTAGTGCAGGTCGTAGCGTGCCGTGGGCTGCCTGGACCCGAGCGTTGTGGCGGGGAGTTTGCGAATGCGCCCTGCGTAGCGTGACGGGGCCGCGACGCTGCTCGCGTGACGCGCGGCAGTGAGGGTGCGTGCCGCAACCGCAACGCAGGTACCCGAGCGCCCATGCGCTGTTGCCAGCTCCTCGGCGCACAGCAGCTCGTAGGCGCCGAGTACCGTGTTGCGCGACAGGCCCAGCGTCGTCGCCAGCGTTCTCGTCGCCGGCAAGCGCCTGCCCGCAATGAAATGACCCTCGAGGATCGCGCGCTTCAGGGCGCGAGCGAGCTGTTCGTAGAGGGGGCCTTGCCCGTCGAGCTCGAGGTGTTTGGGCAGCAACCTTGGTACCAAAAACCATCCATGAACCTGGTTTCGATGATACCAGCCGGGTATGGCCCGGTTCGACCGCTACGCCGGGGTCTTGAGCAGCGCCTCGATCGCTTGCTGGACCTGGTCGGCGCGCTTGTCGCCGGAATGCATTTCTCCCGGCACGCAGGCATAGAGCAGTCCGTCGCGTCCGATGAGGCAGAACGTCGGCCAGTACTGGGTGTGCAGCGCGTCCCAGTAGGAGTGGTCCTCGTCAATCATCACCGGATCGTGAATCCCGAGGCGCTGCACCGCCTTGCGCACGGCGTCCGGGGATTTCTCTTCCGGCAGCTCCCAACTGTGCACGGCCACGACCAGGAGTCCCTGGGGACCCAGGGTGCGCTCGAGGGATTCCACCCACGTCCGCGAGCGCAGACAGTTGACGCAGTCGAACGCCCAGAATTCGATCATCACCACCTTGCCCTTGAGCTCACTCAGCTTCAGCGGCGGGGAGTTAATCCAGTCGTCCGGCGACGAGTGGGAGAACTCGGGTGGGGTGGTCGGAGCCGCAGCCAAGAGGGGGGCGGCGGCGAGCACCAGCAGGAGAAACAGCGGGATTCGGCTTTGTGTCACGCGAAAACCGTACGGATCGGGGCTCCTGCGATCAAGGGCCAGTCGATCGATATTTTGCGGCTCCAATGCAATAACCCGTTGAAATGGCTCCAGGAAACCCATGCTCCCTGGCTCTTGAGGGCCCGGGGGCGGGGAGGTAAGGTCACCTTCGCCGAGGCCGGCTCGGCAGGCCTCTCCAACCCGGCTAAGAACAATACCACCGGAGAACTAAAGCGATGCGCATCGCGAGTGCGGGTCATGCGGTGTTTGCGGCGACCCTGGTCGCCATTGGAATCGTGGGTCTCAGCAGGGGCAACTTCGGCGGGATATGGGAGCCAGGGGTCAAAGGTCTGCCCGCGCGCGAGCTGCTCGTTTACCTCTGTGCCGTCGTCTCTCTGGCGACGGGCCTCGGGCTTTTCTCGAAGCGCGCGGCCGCCACTGCTGCCCGCGTGCTGCTCGCCTATCTCCTGCTATGGACGCTGCTGTTCAGAGCGCGCTTGATCATTCTTCACCCTACCGTGGAAGGGGCCTATCAGAGCTGCGGTGAGAACGTCGTGCTGATCGCGGGCGCCTGGGTGCTCTATGCCTGGTTCGCCACCGACTGGGACAGGAAGCACCTCGGCTTCGCCACCGGCACGAGCGGCGTGCGCATCGCTACGGTGCTCTACGGGCTGGCCTTGATTGCCTTCGGTCTGTCCCATTTCGCGTATCTCAATCTCACTGCCCCGCTGGTGCCGGGCTGGCTGCCGGGGCACGTGGCCTGGGCGTATTTCACCGGTGCTGCCTACCTCGTGGCGGGCGTGGCCGTGCTCATCGGGGTATATGCGCGGCTCGCGGCCGCGCTCTCGGCGTTGCAGATGGGCCTGTTCACGCTGCTCGTCTGGGTACCCAAGGCTGCGACCGGCGAGATGACCGCCTTCGGATGGAGTGAGCTCGGTGTCTCGTGGGCGCTGACCGCCGCCGCGTGGGTGGTGGCGGACTCCTACCGCGGCAGGCGCTGGCTCGCCGTCGGCACGCGTGCACTACAGGGCCCAGTCCTCGGTGACGCACGATCGCCCTGACGAAACCGCTCACAACCCGACAAACACGATCGCGCTTAATCCGATCGCTGGCAGAGCGCCTGGCGGGGGCTGTCTTGCCGGCTTGCGCGTAGTGCCGCGAGCCGTCATCCGGGGGGATCGACGCTCGACCACCCACTCCGCGCTTCAAGCGACGGGGTACATGGGCTTTCGCTTTCCGCTCGCCAGGCAGCAAAACAGCCCCCGCCAGGCCGACCCCGATGATGTCGATGCGTCGCGGGCCAAGGAGGCTACATTTCGCCGCTGACCCGCATCAAGAGCCGTAACGCGCACCATTCTTGGTGCCATTGGGAGCATTGACGCAGGTAACCGTCATCGCCGCCTGGGCGAGCGTGAGGGCTGGAGCCCCGCTCAATCCCGATCGCCCGGCTTCCAGCCGCTGTCGGCCAATATCCGCTTCGGATCGCGCAGCTCGAGCAGCGTTTTCATCGCTGCGCGCTTGTCATGCGCGTGGCGGTAGTAGTCCTTGCTGATGCAGTAACCCACCCAGTAACCGAGATCGCCGGGTTTCTGCGGCGTGCCGACGCCGTTGTAGAGCCAGGGCTTCAGATCCATGCTGTTCTGGTCTGCGAGGAAGGCGTTCCCGATCTCCCGCTCGTGCCCGCGCGTCCAGCGTTGCAGGTAGGACTCGCTCGCCTCGCCGGAGGTCAGCTCCGCGATCAGCTCGGCTTCCCCTTCGACGAGAGATTGCACGAGCACGGAGCGGTGGATGCGGTCCTCGCCGCCCTGCGGGAACTGCTGTACGTGCCCGTACTCGTGCGCGATCAGGTGCACCAGCCGGTCGGCGGGGTCCGGCTGCAGCCAGTTCGCCCGACAGGCAACTTCGAGCCCGATCAGTACTCCCGATTGCCCGGTGGTGCCCCCGGAATTGTTGCGCCCGATGAGCACGATCACCGGAGGAAACCGGGCTTGAGGATCGATCTTCGCGAGCCTCGCGAACATCTGCTCCAGGCGCGGGCGCACCGCGGGGAGCGCCGCGACGCACGTGCGGGCGTTCTCGTACACCTCGCGGTGGGCCGCGATCGTCTGCGCCAGCGCATCGGCCGAACGGATGCGATCGGGAATGAACTGCCGCACGCCGTCGCTGGCGGCATCGAGGTAGCCGGCCTGCAACGCCGCGGCCGTCGGCGCCCCGCGGGCGGCGTCGTACACGCGGTAGAAGAGATCGACATCCGAAGTTCGGATCTCCACCGGCGGCGCACCGGCAGGTGCGCCGATCGCCGTGCCGGCTGCGCAAATGGCGATTGCGAGCCAGAGGGACTTTCCGTGAATCACATGATGCTCCGCGCCGTAGCCGACGGGGAAAGGTAAGAACCCCGATCGGATTCGAACCGATGGTTACAGCCTTGAGAGGGCTTTCCCGCGATATGGGCTTGTTTGTCGATATAACATTTGTTATAACACACGAATATGGCGACACCTGTCAAAGTTCGTAAGGTCGGTAATTCTTTGGGCGTGATTCTCACCAAAGATGTTGTCGAGTCGCTTGGCGTGGCTGAAGGCGATGAACTGTTCGCGGTCAGAACACCCGATGGGATTCAGCTCACGCCCTACGACCCGGACTTCGCCAAGGCCATAGAGTCGACCCGGGACTACATGCGCCGTCATCGCAATGCGTTGCGCGATCTAGCTAAGCGGTGAAGTCGCCGAAGTGGTTGACGACTGCGATCGTCACGGCGATTCACGACGAAGCAATCTATGAGTTTGGCGGATTAGCCGGGGTTCGAGATCGTGGGCTCCTGGAGAGTGCCCTTGATCGTCCGCGCAATCGACTCGCTTACGAGCCGGGGAGCACACTCTTTGAGTTGGCAGCCGCCCTCTGTCTCGGGATGACCAAGAATCATCCCTTCATCGATGGAAACAAACGTACTGCACTACTGACGACTCGAGCTTTCCTTTTTCTGAACGGCTATGCGTTTGAGCCAGATGAAGAGGATGAAGTTCTTACAATGGTCGCCGTCGCTGACGGCTCGCGGACGGAGAAGGCGCTCGCTACCTGGCTGCGCCGAAACTCAACGCGCGGTGGCTAGTGTCGCTGCTGGGGCGATCGCGACCCAAAGCAGAATGCTTCAAGCTTGAACTTCGGGTTGAAGGCCCGCGTCCCCATAAGACATCTCCAGCTGCATCATCCTACCTGACCGAGGTGTCAGTAAATTTAGGGACAGGCCAAGAGTTTCAGCTTGAACGGAGGGGGTGGCCAAGCTTTTTCGCAGCTATGCCGGGCCCACGACGACTGGCTCTTTGCTCACGGCCGCTTCGATTTCGCCTGCCGCTCCCGCAGATGATCCTCGCCGCCCACTGCTCGACTTCCCAAAGGCGTGGGCTCGATGATATTCAAGGTAGCGACGCTGCTCTTGGCTGAACGCTCCAACGTTCCGCGGTAATGTAATGCCCCAGCTCGCGAGGACTGCGCGATTCAGGTCCTTCGAGACGAGGAGCTCGCCGTTGTCGGAGAACGAGATGTATCCCCGCTCGAACAGATGATCCAGATGTGGCGACAGCAGCAGGCCATTGGATCCGTCGAGCTTTTCCCGATCGTCGCAGACGCGCCACGATTTGATATGACTGGCCCGAAGATGCCGCCGATCCAAGACTCCTGTCACGCGGCATCTCTTCTCGATTTTCTCCAGGTTTTCCCGAAAAATGCCTTGGCCGCGCCTCGACTTTATTAAGTTGAGTTTCTCGGTGGGGCCAATGTCGGTTCGTTGCCGTATCTGTTGCTCGACTGCGTTTTCTTCGTCGTGCCCTTGAGTGGCTTCGTCTTTATTAGCTGGCCGCGAGATTGCTTCGACGGAAACCACACCAGCGATCGTCGCATAGACGTTGCCCCGATTCTCGATCAGCGGCCCGAACCTGAGGACGCTCTGATGGTCGAATTGTTTGATTCTTCTGCTCCCGCGGGCACCAGGAGTTCTGGTGACGCAGAGAACGCCAAAGGCCTCTGCGCCACCTTTGAGAAGCTCCACGTGCCTTTGGCGTTCAGGTAATCCGGCTGAGTGACGGCGCCAGCCAGGGCCCAGGATGTGCACACGATCGATTCCATCCTCGGTCTCGCGCTCGTCGTCCCAGACTCGTAGGAATACCTGCTGTGTTCTCGGGTTGATGGCACCCCAGGACCAGCGGGCATTCTTCAGAGGCGCACCGAGCGTGTTCTTAAAGAAATCGCTGATGCTCAGTTGTTTGTCGGCCATACGGGCTCCGGGCACTATCGCTTTGGTCTGACGAGCGTCGCGCTACGAAGGCGCTTCTAAAATCATAAGCTATTGATTTTATGGCGCTCCCTACCGGATTCGAACCGGTGTTACAGCCTTGAGAGAACCGTGATTTCGTCCAGGGCCGTACAGGGGCATCTTAGAAAACACTGCACTTATAGGCCCTTTTTGTATGGTGGTCCACCCTTGTCCGCGATATTATTTCCGTACCGTTCCGTACGGAGATTACAGCCTTGACCGAGCTGTCACGCAAGCGCGAGCGCGAGCGGCTGCCAGCCCGGCGTGAACCACACTGGCAGCGCCTTTCCGAAGGGGCCGCCCTGGGGTTCCGTCGCGGTCCGGATACGTGGGTGGCACGCTATCGTGGTCGAGACGGGAAGCAGCAATACAAGTCTCTCGGCGAGGCTTTAGAGTTCGACGAGGCTAGGCGTCGCGCGGAGACTTGGCTCGCGCAGCTCGCCGGCTCCGCTGTTCGAAGCGTTAAGCGTTCGACGGTGCGCGCTGCCCTGAAGGCCTACCTCGCCGACCTGCGTCGCCACGGTCGGACTGAAACTGCGAAGGAGGCCGAGGGGCGCTTCCAGACTGTTATCGACGAAGATCCCATTGCCGACTTGGATCTCGAGTCCGTCACCCGGGACGACTTCCTGGAGTGGCGGGACCGTCTCATCGATGGACGCCAAGCTCGGACCGTGAACCGCAACGTGCGCGCCGTGGCCGCGGCGCTCAATCGTGCGATCGAGCTGGGCCACGTCGGCAATCCCGCCGCCTGGAAACTGCGGTCGCTGTCGGACGATGTCGAGGAGAGCGGGGAGACGGCGGTCTTTCTGGATGAAGCGCAACGCAAGGCGCTGATCGCCGCGGCCTCGCCCGAAACGGCGCTATTTCTCCGCGGTCTCGAACTCACCGGCGCGCGCCCCAGAGAGCTTGCCGCAGCGACGGTCGCCGATTTGGAGGGCTCGACGCTGCGACTCGCCCATCGCAAGGGCAAGCCTCCCAAGCTCCGGGTTCGCTATGCCGTGCTGAGTTCGGACGGCGTCGAGTTCTTTCGTCGTCAGGCTGCCGACAAGCTTCCTGGCGCGCCTCTTTTTACCGAGGATGGCGAACAAACCTGGCGGCGTCACATTTGGTCTCGAAGGATCCGCGCCGCCATCGCCGCACACAACAAGGAAGCCCGGGGTAAGAGTCGCATTCCTTCGAGTGCGAGCGCCTACAGTTTCCGACATGCGCGCATCAGTGAGCTCCTGCAAATTCACGGAGTCGATCCGCTGACCGTGGCGGCGCAGACGGGCACTAGCTTGGTCATGATAGAGAAGCGATACGGCTTGACCGCGGCTTCCGGCTGACGACGTCTGCGAGATGATAATGGAAGGATGATGGACCTACGGTCAACCGGCGTCACCCGTACAACCCTATGAAGGAGCGGCCGAGTAGGCCGGGTATCTGAACTGGACGGGATGCGTGGAACCCATCATGGCCAGGCAGCACGCAAAGCTCCAACAACAGGCCGGATAGATTGATGCAGACCAAGAGGTCCAAAGGCCAGAAGACGCTTGCCGACCGGGGTGGACCATAGATCGCCTTCCAATTGTATAGCGTGGCTTCCGACCAGCCGAGCCGCCCTGCAATTCGGCCGTCTTCGCCCCGGCCTCGTGCTCGCGCACATAGTTGCCATGATCTGCTCTTCCGCTAACTCGGCAAACTCGTGGCTCCACTCCGTCTGTCCCCTAGATCCAGGTTGGACTCGAACTCCGCGCGGAGGAAAATCGCAGCGGCAATATGATTTCGCTGGCCAACTACGTTGCCTTTATCAAAAAGCCGGCCCCGAATTCATTTGGGTTGGGCGACCGGCTCGTCTCTTACCTCATACGTGCTCAATAGAATACGTATTCCTCCACGCTGCCACTTCCAAGCGTGGTTTGCCAAGCAATACATTGACGAAGTCGTTCCGCCTCGCCATCGCATCACACTTCTCTGAGCATAAAGGTGCCCCTGGACCGAATTTTGGACCCGAGTCGCCAATGGCAACCCGATATAATGTGTCGTCATGAGTGCGTAGTGCTGGCGAAGAACGGCTGAAAATCCTGGCAGAGGATTATTGGGCAGAACTAGACGAGACCACGCTCCCCGCACTCCAAAACCGGGGGTTGGGGGTTCGAGTCCCTCCACTCCTGCCACCCCGATTTATCAATCCTTTACTCATCAGTCAGTTATTTATAATCATTGCCTTGAGTTTTTCTGCAAATCGTCGCATGCTGCGGGATGAATCGAGATGGACGGCAATGGCTGGATCATACGCTCGCTAACCCCTACCGCTCGTCGAACGGGTACGTGAGGGCGAGAAGCCAAGTGCGGTCATTGTCAGCTACTGCTTTCGCCGCACGACGATTTACAAATGGCTGAACACGACGAAAGGTCGAGGGCGCGGCCTTTCTGCTCTGTGCTCGCGCAAAGGCACCTGCGGCTGTCCTCGGAAGCTGACAGCGGCGCAAGAACGGCAACTTTTGTCGGTTACCGGAAGGATCCGCGTCAATATGCTTTCATTTTGGTTTGTGGACGCGTCAGATCGTGGCCGAATTGGTTGCTGACAGGTTTGGCGTCGGGCTCAGCCTCGCCTTGGTGGGCAAATTGCTCGCCGAATTGGGATTGACGCCGCAAAACTGTTGAACGGCGCGCTGATGAGCGCGACCGGGGGAGTGATCAATGCTGGAAGCGCAACACCTATCCGAGCATTGCGGGCACGGGCCAAACGCCGGGAGTGGAGATTTATTTCTCGGATGAATCCGGCTTTCGTGCCGATGCCGTCCAGGTCGTACCTGGGCGTCAAGGGTGAGACGCCGATTGTTGCGGTGCCCGTAAAAAGCGACAGTCGATCTCGGCCGTCTCCGCTGTCAACGCCAAAGGCGCCTTCTGGTTTGCGACTTACAAGGGCGCGATCAGCCCGCATTTTGTCGCAATGCTCAGCAGATCATGCGCCGTCGCCGCAAACCATTGTTTCTGGTGCTTCATAGTTGGCCTGCCACAAGGCGAAAAAGCTCGCACGCGATACTTACGCCCTCGAAGCGATGCAGGGCAAACTCAAAATTGTATTTCCCCCTGCCAGGCGCGCAATGCGCCGGAATTAAACCCTAAATGATTGGTTCTGCGCAGTCGCCACTAGCGGCACCGGCACCGCCAAGCGCCCCCTGGCCGAAACCAATTGCTCCAAGAACGCATCGAGGCAGACCTCATCAATATCCAGCAGCACGAAACTCCTGCTCGCTTCTTCTCCACTCGACACGTTGCTCTATATTGCTGACTGGATGAAGTA